>JANWVC010000012.1 GCA_025057755.1 Limisphaera sp.
TTCTCGACCAAGCGCACCGACCCCACGACCGACCTGGTCCTTTACGAATACCGCCCCTACAGCCCCGGCTTGGGACGGTGGCCAAGCCGCGATCCCATCGGGGAACTTGGCGGGAAGAACCTGTACGCTTACGTTGCAAACGATGCAGTAAACGCTTCCGATCCAGTTGGGCTTTGCGCTGGTTCGTGTGGAACCACGTTGGCGGTGGCTTTGCCTGGCGTCAAGAATCCACTGCCGGACATTCACAAAGGACTTTGCACATGGCTGGAAGGGAAGATTCGAGGCTTCTTGAGTAGCGCGGAGGACATTCGAGCTTGGAATAGATTCGTCAGTGGCACGGCGAATGATATTGAACTGACCGAGTCTGAGATGGGGTCGGTATTGGGAGGAGCCCCTGCCTTTCAAGCTGAACTCAAGAAGCAAGCTGAAGATTGCAAGACGAACCCCTTTTACTGGTTTAACCGAACGACACAAGTCGGTGATTCCATTGGATCTCCTTGGTCTGCTTCGCTTGGTCGGGTCTCCATCAAATTGACGACATCCTGTGCTTGCCGAACCCTGACTTGGGAAGCGTGCATCTTTGACAAATATGACTTCGATCCAACCTGGTTTTTGGGCGGCAGGGAACCCACAGCCGAGTGGCATACGATTTTGGTCTGGGCCGCACAGAATGTTGGTCAATGCGGGTGGAAAGAGTTTCACCACAAAGGGTGCAAAGATGGATTCGTCGCGAACTAAGGTTGCGTCGGCTGTCTATTTACTTGGCCTTGCTGGTCCCGGTGTGCTCACGGGATTACTATCGCTCGTCGAACGCGCGGGGTTCCATCTCGGAGTTGGTGGTGGCCTCATAGCGATCGTGAGTCTAGGGGCATGTATAGCGGGTGCTAGTATTCGGCCCACAACGGTTAGAAAGAAGTTGGTTCTGGTGCTAATAGCGCTAGTCATTATCCCTATGGAGATTCTTGTTTTGGGGTTTATTTACTTGGGCATATATGGCCTAGATGGAACTCAATGACAGAGGCTTGTTGTCCCGCCAGAAGATGTGCATCAGTCGTGCGCCGCTCAGGCCTTGGCCCATGAGAGACAGTGGGCTAAACGGATGTGGGGTTGAAACGGACCTTCTCTCACGGGCCAAGCGGGAGGAAGGTCGGCCACCCGCCACGCTGCGCTGGATTTGAGATGGCAGATTTGAGATGCCAGAGCGGGTGTGGGTTTGCCACCGCCGTTGCGTACTTCCGGCGCGGCGGAGAGAATTCAGTTGAGCAATCGCCGGATTTGATTTGAATTGGACGTCAGCCATGACGGGATTTGACAGAGAGTACAGCAGCCGGACGTTGCCCGGCGCCGTGGACATCGTGGGTGACGCGCACGCCGCCGCCACGGTGACGGTGAACCTGCAACCGGCGGCGCGGCAGGGCGAATACTTCTGGAAGGAACTGCAAGTGCCCAACACGAATGGCCCGGTCTGGCAAGCGGTGACCGTCATTGGCGTGCTCCAACAAGGCACCAACGCCGACATCGTCACCACCAACCTCGGGCAGGTCTATGTGCCGCAAACGCCGGAAGCGTTCGCGTATGACGCGGATGGGAATCTGACCAACGACGGCAGGTAGATTCTGACTTGGGACTTGGCCCGTGAGATAGGACACTCTGACGGGGCGTGTCGGCAAGGTGCTGGCCATCTGTGCAACGCAACAAATCGGCAGGCTGACAGGATTATCTCACGGGCTAAAGAGAATCGGTTGGTGCAGGTCGAGAGTAGGGCGGACGCCCCGTCCGCCTCCAGGAGGAAAGTCGCCTGGACTTACGACGGCTTGGGCCGTCGGATTCGGCAGACCACGTACGACGGGAGCAGCGGCAACTGGGTGGTGACGGAAGACCTGAAGTGGGTGAGCGACCCGGTGTTGTTTGGCCGGCACATCGCGGAGTTGAATGCCACGAACTACGCGCTGGTGCGGAGCTATGTGTGGGGACTGGATGTGTCAGAGACCCTGGACGGTGCGGGGGGAGTAGGTGGTTTGCTGTGGGTGACCCTGAACACGGGACCTGCTTCAGGCAGTCACTTCTGTGCGTATGATGGCAACGGCAACGTAGCTGCGCTTGTCAAAGCGCAGGACGGGACTGTCTCTGCCAACTACGAGTATGGTCCCTTTGCCGAGCCAATTCGTGTTACAGGTCCTGCCGCCCGAGCGAATCCCTTCCATTTCTCGACCAAGCGCACTGACGATACCACTGACCTTGTGCTTTACGAATACCGCGCGAACAGTCCCATCCTCGGCCGGTGGCCAAACGGAGACCCCATCGGGCAATTGAGGACGATTGCGATGATGATTGAGGCGAAAGATATCGAGCGCATCAAACGGGTTTTGCCCGCATCCCCAGAGGCTCGGCATCTGTTGCTTTATAATGCTTACTACCGAAGCCACATCTCTGCCGCGCACCCGAGGTTGACCGTTGGCGCTGGCCGCACGGCGGACACCGTCGTTGTGCCCCTGTACGGGTTCGTCCAGAACGACCCAATCCAAGCTTACGACCCAGACGGGCAAGTGGCTCAGTGGTTGGCAGCGTGCGGAGTTGGAGCGTGTTGGGGTGGCATCGGAGGTTTCTTCGGGGGACTTGGTGGCGGATGGCGAGGTGCTACGTGCGGGGCGCTCGGCGGTGCAGTAAACGGGTGTTGTTCGGGTATCATCTGCACAACGCTGCCGCAGTTTTGCACTATCGGCTCTTGCCTTTATGGTGCGCTTGGATCGTTTGCCCAGCAGATGTGCGAAGGGGGATTCAACTATAAAGACAAGTGTGCGTGGGCAAGCCTAGTTCTTTCAGCAGGGATCGGCTGTCTCGGCGGGCTTGGCAAAGGAGTAGAAGATGCACAAATCAAGATTCTTGTTTGGGTCACTGGTGTTGACATCGCTGCAATAACGACATCCTGCCCCGCTGTCCGAGATTTGTTGAAGTAAAAGAAAGCATGTCTGACCTGAGCCTCGAAATTGTTGCAGTTGTGTTGGCGTGCGGAACGTTTGGATATTTTTCCAAACTTTTGCGGCACAAGTTTGAGTTCAGCATCATCCGTCTCCTTACGCTCGTTTTGGTGCTTCTGCTGGTGATTGCTCCGGTAATGTGGCTCTGGCAAAATAGTTCGAAATCGCTCGACGAAATGTCAGCGACGTCACGTTGGGCTGGTTTGCTTCGGTCAGTGACAGTGAGCCTAATTATCGGTGTATGCACGTTAGTCATGGCCTGTCAGAAGCGAAGCGGGACAATCGGAATTGGACTCGCCAAGTTCTTGCACTGCCATCTAAGAAATCGTCATGCCGAATCAGGCGGTGCGGAATAACCCGGTGTCCCGCACAAACGGTGAGAAGGAAATCTGGCGGCGCTGATACCGTTTCCAACGTTGTTCACAAGGGCGCGGAGCGACGCCCCCGGAAGCCGGGGCGTAGCGCCCTTGTGAACAACTGGGCGGCGCGCCAGATTGAGTCTGGCAGTCGCAGCTTTGCCCCGACGCTTCACGGTCGTAGCGGCGCCGCCCCCACAAGGGCCCGCCTGAGATCAGCGGTGTGCGGCTGGGCGCAGGCGTATTACCAAGCTCAGCGGGAGAAGGGCAAAAGCCACGCCTGCGCCTTGCGTTGCCTGGGCATCGCTGGCTGGAAGTGCTCTGGAAGATGTGGCAGACGCGCACCCGTTACGACGGCGACTTGCACGCGCGCAACCAACAGAAACACGGCTCGTGGGTCATGCAAATTCTCACCCCACCCGCGGCCAAACCGGTGTGAACAACTTTCATGAAAAAGCCATTTGCAAAACCAGAGAACATCTCAGGCCGCGCCGGAGTTGGTCGGCCACCCCCGCTTGCCGCACAGCCCTGGACGCTCCGTCTTCGCTGCGGAGGGCGGGGTGGCGATGCGATCGTAGCGGCGCCCCGGCGGAGCGCCGCATTCCTGGCGTCGTGGCGGAACGGTGAGGAATTGCCGTGGTGACTGCGGCATGCGGGATGACGGTGCATTGCCGTGTGTTCTGTTCGGCTCGCGGTCTTGGTTGTGTCAGGCGTAGTGCCGATTAGTACACGTCCCGGCAGTAACGTTTTTCGGCACGCATGCGAGCTACATACTCGGTGGCGTTGTCTGGCGAGAGGCCGCCGGCTTGTTGGATGATTTGGTGCAAGGCGGCGTCCACGTCACGAGCCATCCGGGTGGCGTCTCCGCAGACATAGAAGGCAGCGCCTTGCTCGAGCCAATGCCAGAGCTCCTTGGCATGTTCGAGCATTCGGTGTTGGACGTAGATTTTGTGGGCTTGCTCCCGGGACCATGCGAGGTCGAGCCGGGTTAGGACGCCCTCTTTGAGGAAGTTGTGGATTTCGTCCTGGTAGAAAAAGTCGGTGTCCCGGGAATGGCCTCCGAAGAACAACCAAGATTGGCCGCGGGCACCCGAGGCTTGACGGTGCTGAAGGAAAGCTCGGAAGGGTGCAATCCCGGTACCTGGCCCTACCATGATGAGGGGACGATCGGGCGGCGGCAGTCGGAAAGCGGGGTTTTTGTGGAGGAATACGGGCACTGCCCCGGGTGGGGGCACTCGTTCGGCCAGGTAGGTTGAGCAAACTCCTTTGCGAATACGTCCGTGCAGTTCATAACGAACGATTCGGACGGTGAGATGGACTTCCGCAGGATAGAGAAGCGGGCTGGAGGCGATGGAGTAGAAGCGCGGTTGCAGCGGACGCAACAGGGCAACGAATTCGGCTGGCGCGAACGGTAGGCGGGAACAGGATTGCAAAAGATCGATGAGGTGGAGCCTTTGGGTCGGGGTTGCCGAGCGTGCTTCATTGGCATGAGAGGCAGCGTCCGGAAGTTGTAAGTTTCGGCATTTTTCTTTAAGCGTCTGGAGCAGTATATCGGAGATTTTGTTGAGTTCGTAGTGTTGCAGCAGCGCCTGGCGGAGCGGAACTGGTTGCCCGTCCCGGCCGGGGACTTCCTCCTCGCCGTTAAAGTTCAACAATTGGAGCAATTCCTCAACGAGGGCCGGGTCATTGGTAGGCCAGACGCCGAGGGCGTCGCCCGGTTCATATTGTAGGCCTGATTGCTCCAGGGAAATGGCGAAGTGCCGAACCTCTCGACTGGCCTGCATGCTGGTGATTGGATGATTCGCAAGTAAGCGAGCCGGGAACGGTTGTTTGCGGGACCAGAGGATAGGGACGGATGTGGCACGCAGTGCGGGTTGCGCCTGGATTGCAGGCCCATTGGGACGCGGGTTGGCAGCAGGCGGGATTGAAAACTCGGCCTGGAAGTTGGAGTCTGAGTTGGCAAGGGCCTGAAAAGCTCCCATGAGCCATTGGCGGAAAGGTTCCTCAAAGTCTGTGTCACAATCTTGGCGCGCGTGAATGCGTTGTGCACCGAGTTGTTCGAGGAATGCATCCAGGTCGCGACCGAACTTGCAGAAATGGGTATAATTACGGTCCCCCAGCGCGCAGACGCTGTAGCGGAGGCCAGCGAGCCGAAGGGTGGGATTATTGACAAGGTTTTGCCAAAAGGCTCGGGCATTATCCGGGGGCTCGCCATCGCCGTAGGTGCTGGTAACAATTAACAAGTTTTTTTCCTGAGCCAAGCGGGCAATGTCGTAGGCACCGAGTTCTTGAACGGTGGCGGCGAAGCCGCGACTCGCCGCCTCTTTGACGGCTTGTTTGGCCAGGCGTTCAGCGTTGCCGGTCTGGGAGCCATATAAGATGGTTAACGGTTGGAGTTGTTTTTCGGCGGAGGACGATGTTGGTGCCGGCACCGGCGCGTAAGAAAAGAGTCCGGCCAGAAATCCGTTCAGCCACGCGCGTTGCTCGGGTGTGAATGGGGCGCTTTCTGGGATGACCGGTACCCATCGGCCTGGCTCAGCCGGCCCCAGCGGCAGGCTCCATGGAGACAACGGAGTTTGGCCTCGGGAAAGTTCCCCTGGAGAAGCCGAATGGCTAGAACCGGCTTCCTGGGGCCAAGTTGCGGAAGCTGTTGTGCGGTTGGTTTGGACTGCGCGTGCTTCAACTGTGGTGTTCATGGACTGAACATTTCTTGAAGCTGCCGGACGTCGTAGCGACGGGTGAATTCGGCAAACGATTCGCTGCCGTGTCTTCGCTCGAGATACACGCGAAGGATGCGTTCGAGCAGGGCGGGTACTTCGCTGGCCAAAATCCCGGAGAAGACCTGTTTGGCAATCCCAGCCTGGGGGCCGGCGCCGCCTCCGAGAACGATGTTGTAGGCCTCGAGGCTTTCGCCATTGAGCGTAACTTTGACACCTTGGAGTCCGATGTCGCCGATGTAGTGCTGCGCGCAGGAGTGCGGACAACCTGTGAAATGGATGTTCAGGGGTTGATCCAGTTGCACGGTAGCTGCCAAGTGACGGCCCACGGTGAGCGCATGGGCTTTGGTGTTGGTGGCGGCGTATTTGCATCCCGTGTTGCCGGTGCACGCCACCAAACCACCAAGCAGATGGGAGGCTTCGTAATGGAAACCGATGCGGACCAGGGCGCGCTTGACGGTTTCAACATATGCATCCGGGATGTTGATCAGGAGCAAGTTCTGCCATGGTGTGAGCCGCAGTTCCCCGGACCCGTAATAAATGGCCAGGTCGGCCAGCCGCCGCATTTGTCGGGAGGTCATGAGCCCTACCGGCACCAGTACGCCGATATAATTCAAGCCCTTTTGTTTTTGGCGATACACACCAATGTGAGCCTGGGGCACAGGGGGCGGCGGCGGTGTGCAGTGTTCAACTGGCCAGCGCCGGAGTGGGAAAGCCAATCTTTTCTGAGTTTCTTCGAGGAACCGATCGAGTCCCCACCGATCCAGGAGGTATTTGAGTCGTGCCTTTTGGCGATTGGTGCGGTCTCCGTGCTCTGCGAAGACACGGATCATCGCGGCTGCGACCGCGACGCATTCTTGTGGTGCCACAAGGATGCCGGCGTCGTAAGCCAATTGTTTGTGACCAGTGATTCCGCACAGCAGCACGCGGAAATAGACGCCGGGCGTTGGAGGTGGCGAAGGATTCGGCGCGTGGCGAAGATGTTCCTCTGTAATACGGACGGCGCGAAACCCGATGTCGTTGGTGTCAGCCAGCACGTTGATAGAGCCGCCACCATCAAAGGCGACGTTGAATTTGCGAGGCAGATCATAGAGGTTCCGATGGTTGAGGATGTAATGATGAAGCGCGTGAGCGTAAGGCCGGGTGTCGATGAATTCCTGCGGGTCGATGCCCGCCGTGGGTGAGGCTGTGATATTACGGATGTTGTCAACTCCTGCGCCTTTGGAAGTGAGACCTAGGGACTGGAGGCGCATGAGAACCTGTACGATATGTTTGGGCGCGATCTCGCGGATCTGGATGTTGGCACGCGTGGTCAGCTGTGCCTGCCTATTGCCGAACTCGTCTGCAAGGTCCGCTAGACCTCGAAACTGTGCTGCGGTGAGTTCGCCTGCCGGGATGCGACAGCGCAGCATAAAGCTGTTTTGAGCGGGGGCTACATAGAACAGTCCGTAGTAGCGAAAGCGGAACGTGTTCTCCTCATCCGGGAACCGGTTTGCTTCGGCATGGGCGAGGATTTTGTCCCAGCAGTCCAAGCCGTGTTCCTGGTATTTCCACCGCTCTTGTTTGCAGAGTTCATCGACTGGAGTGCCGTGAAACAGAGCCGGAGCGGCTTGGTTTGGGTCATTTCCGGACGGATTGGCCCCCGACCTGGCGGTGGGGGTCACGCCAACAAAAGGGAATCGGGTGCGTTCGGCGATTCCGGCCATGAGACCGGCGAGATACTCCTTTTGCTCGCGGGTGAACGCGGGGTCGTTGATCAAGTTTATGAATGCTTCCGCAGATGTGGGGGGCGTAGTCATGTTGCATCTACAAGGTCTTGCATTGCGCGAATCCGTACAGCGGTATGTTTGTAGGCTGGCTGTCGCGAGTAAGGATCAAAAGCCGGATGCGTCAGGCGATTGGTCTCGGCATAGTGCATCGGCATGAAAAGGTGACCGGGTTGAACGGCTGGGGTGACGAGGCACCGGGCTCGGACGGTGGCCTTGCGGGAGATGATTTCAACCATCATTCCGGGGGTGAGGCCGAGTCGGCCGGCATCAGAAGGGTGAACTTCCACATACGGCTCGTGCGGGTAAAGCTGGCGAAGCACGGTGGACTTGGCAGTGCGGGTATTGGTATGCCATTGCGCGGCCGAACCCCGACCGGTGAGCAAGACGAAGGGAAAATCCGAATCGGGTACGTCGGGCGCGCAGCAGGGCGCCTCAAAGAGAAAGCGGGCTCGCCCGTCGGGAGTGTGGAAACGGCCATCGGCAAAGAGCCGCCGCTCGCGCAACGGCCCACGCAAGGCCGCGATGGTGGATGGTTCATCCAAGTTGGTCGTTTCGGATGCGGGCCACGGCCATTGGATGCCTCCACAGGCTTCAAGCATGTTGTAGTCCTTGATGCCGGTGATGTCGCAGGGCTGTCCGGCCGAAAGCCGTTTGAGGATTTGGAAAACCGCTTCAGGACTGGCCCATTGCTGAAACAGGTCGGCGCAGCCCCAGTAGTGAGCGACGAGTCGGAAAATGTGGAAGTCCGACAAGGCCTGACCTGGCGCCCGGGCGACTTTACGGATTACGCCGATGCGGCGTTCGCTGTTGATGAAGGTGCCTTCTTTTTCGCCCCATCCGGCTCCGGGCAGCAGTAGATGCGCCCATTGCGCCGTCTCAGTGGATGTGTACATGTCTTGAACGACGAGGAATTCGAGCTTCGACAAAAGTCGCGCCATTCGGGTGGGGTCGATCCAAGAATGAACTGGATTGGTCGCAATGATCCACAAGCCTTTGATCATGCCGGCATCGATGGCGTCCAAGATCTGATCGTAGGCTAGTGAAGGTGTCGCTGGGATGCGCTCAGTTGGGATGCCCAGAATGTTTGCAACCGTCGCTCGGTCCGAAGCGTTTGTGAAGTCCCGACCGCCCAACAAGCTGGTGGTGTTGGCGAAAAGGCGCGACCCCATGGCGTTGCACTGACCGGTGATGGAATTCGGACCGGTGCCAGCTCGGCCGATGTTGCCGGTCATGAGAGCCAGGTTAATGATGGCCTGGGCGGTCCGCGTTGCTTGATGCCCCTGATTGACGCCCATAGTCCACCAAAAACTCACCGCGCGGCCCTGGCCAATCGTATGCGTGAAACGGTGGAGTTGCGAAATGGAAAGGCCTGTGTCCCGGGCCACGCGTTCCGGGGGAAAGGCTTGAACAAACTCGGCGAAGGCTTTGAATCCATGCGTATGGGCTTGGATGAAGTCAGGACGAATCCAGCCGTGCCGGATCAACAAATGGGCCACGCCATAAAAGAGGGAAAGATCTGATTTCGGTCGGATGGCAAGATGTTCGGTGGCGCAAAGGGCGGTTTCAGTTGCGCGCGGGTCCACGACGAGGATCTTGGGTTGGTGCGGATTGCGGAGCACGCGGTGCCAGAGAATCGGATGGGCGATGCAGGGATTGGCCCCGATGAAGACCAGGACGTCCGACTCTTCCAGGTCGGCATAGGTATACGGGGGGGCATCAAACCCGAAAGCCTGTTTGTAGGCGGTCACACTGGTAGCCATGCACTGGCGCGTGTTGGAATCCGCGTGTCGGCCTCCCATGCCGAACTTGAACAACGCGCCGAGGAAAGCCATTTCCTCTGTGCAGATCTGGCCGGTGCTCAGGCAGGCGACCGATTCGGGTCCGTATTGCTGCATCAACTCCTTGAATCGTTGGGTGAAGATGCGCAAGGCCTGATCCCAGGTCACAGGCTCCAACTGATGCGTGCGGGGATTGCGCAACAGGGGTTGGGTGGCTCGATCGGGTGCTCGCAATGGCGCGAGTGCTTCCCAACCCTTGGGACAAGCCATTCCGAGATTGACGGGGTATCCGGGGTCCGGTGTCAGGTTTACGGCCTGGCCATTTTGCAGGTGGGCAGTCAACGCGCAACCCGTCGAGCAGAATCCGCAGATGAGGGAGGTGGTGGCTTGCGGGGCCAGACGGGCCGGAATCAGTCCCAAGTCCGGTCCACCGGAAACCAGGGCCAACTCTTTCGTTAGCGGTCCTTCGCGCGAACGCCAGCGCGAGCTGCGGAGCCAAGACGATAAGAATTCAGGAGTCTTCATACACGGATTTACTCGAAATCAAGCCGGGCATGCGCGGGAACTGTACGGTTCGGAAAAAGAGTTCGCGTTCGATCCATTCGGCGCAGACCAACAGCATGGCGGACGTGACGAACGCGATCTTGATGCAGGAACCGGACCCGTCCGTGGCGTGGCTCGCGAGCAACACGAATGACACCAAAGGCAGCACCAAACCGCCCAGGATCGTAAAACCGATGCGCAAGCGGGTCCAGCGTCCCCAGCGTCCCGTGAGTAGAAGAGCGGTTCGATGCAAAGGCGAAAAATCTCCGTCGGATGCGTGCTGCAAGATGCGGTGGTCGGCCGCGACCTTGAAAAGGCTGGCCGCAGCTGTCAACCAGCACAGACTCTGCATGAGCGAGGGGGATTCGCCTCCGACGATCAACAGAAGGTTAGATCCGGCTGTTCCCAAGAGCCAACTGGTTCCGAAAAACCGGGGCGCCGTGTATAAAAACCGCCAGGGCTCACGGCCTGTGTCGGCATAGACCATGATGGAACAAAAAAGCGCGACAAGACCTGTGACCGCCGTGGCTGAGGCGCAGGTTTGAAACCAAGCCGGCTGATGATGCTGAAAGATCAGGCTTAGTCCTGCCAGCAACAGGCATAGGCTGAAGGCCAAGATTTCCCGACTGAGCCACGATGTGCGGAGTCCCAAGAATGCGCGCCAGGCAAGTGTCGGTCTGCCGAGGTGCAAAATGCTGACGGCCAGGCCGAGTCCCAGCGTCATCGCAGCCACCCATGTGTGCACCGAATCTTGCAAACGGGAGACAGTCAGTCCGAGTTGCGCCTTCATCGGTCCGAGCACTGCGAGCATGGTCCAAAGGCCGACCGATGCCTGGGTGAGAACCAGCATGCCGGCCAGCGGTCGGTGCGGTGGCTGCGATTGGAGGACGCGGCGGTCTGCGGCACGCAGCGAGTTAACTTCCCGACGCGCGGTCTTATACATCGTGGTTGGCAAGGTCCACGCGGGGTCTGGCGCATCCGGTAACCACTGGTTTGGCGCCCCGGGCTTGGATCTCCGGGCGCCCCGGTATCGTTCGCGCACCCATGCCTGATGCACCACGGTGATGCGAATTGCGCCAGCCGGACAGGCTTGGACGCAAGCGGGGGCTTCGCCCCGTGTCAAACGCCGGCTGCAGAGGTCGCATTTTCGTACGATGCCGCGGGTGGGCGAATAGCGCGGGACCTCGTACGGACATTGCATGATGCAGTACTGACAGCCGATGCACTGATCATCCAAATGCCGCACAATGCCGGTCAGTGGGTCTTTTTCGTAGGCCAGCACCGGACAACCGCGCAGGCAGCCCGGATCCACGCAGTGATGACAGGCCGTCGTGACGGTTTGCTGAAGCGGTTGGGCTCTGGACTCACCCACGAGCAGGCCGGTCCAACGCCATGTTTCTGATTCGTCCAATCCATTCAGGTGATGGCAGGCGCTGACGCATGCTTTGCATGCCGAGCAGCGATCCAAATCGACCTCAAAGGCATATTGTTGGCCCGGACCCGGCGGCCTGGCTGGTAGCCGGTCGCGATAGACGCTTCCGGGGGGAATTTTTGTTGTGCGATGCCTGAGCCACGAGGCGAAACGCTCGACGGCCGGTAGTTCCTGTTGCTCTTGCAGAGCCCGCAGGACCCGGTCGGGTTCCGCTCTCGTGTCGAGAGCCGTTGTGAAGGCGTAGGCATTCATGCGGCATGGTGCTCAGCGCCAGCTTGCGGCGGGGATCCAATTCCAAGCCATGCTTGGTCGCGAGCGGTCCTTCCCGGCTTCATCTTGCGTTGCATCGAATGGACAACTCTTCTTCCATCAATCGTGCTCATGCTGGTCGCTCAGCAGGCGACCGGCTGCACCGAGCCGACGCCACTGTGCACGACCGGAACCGATGGTGATGCAGTTTCAATGCCGAGGGCGAATTGAGGAGGGTCTCTATGACGATGAAATCTTTTCAACAGTGACATGAAGTTCGTTCATGAATGAGGCGATCCAGCGGTGGGCAGGCTCATTGGGTAAATTGAAGAGGTGAGCTTGGAGGGCGAGCGCAATGGGCTGTGCAGGCCTTTTGGAGGTCAAAATCGTGGGTGGGCTGACCATTCAGTTGGCAGAGGTAGCTTTGGGTTGATGTCTCGATTTAAGCAGGGTGGTCAAACTCGAAATGGATTGCGAACCCAGTGTAGCAGGCGGTTCGCCCGGGGGAGTGAACAGCAGGCTGCGGGGAATCAAGCCGACGGGGGGCGTGCGAGGTTGTGCTTGAAGTTCCGGTGGTCCGAGCCGGTGTGGTGCTTGTTGCTCTCAGAGCGAGGCAGTCTGGCCAGGATGCTGGGGTGAGGGCGAGAGGGGGATTGGGCAGGGGCCGACTCGGGCGATGTATTTGGAGCTGGTTTTTGGCGGAAGGGGCCTGGTTGACGGCTGACGGCGTCTTCGTAACTTGGAGGCGTGCGTTGGTTGCGATGCCTGGCTGCGTTGTGGGTTTTGGTGGTGTGGTTACCAGCCACGTTGCACTGCGCCTTGGAGCAATGGCCGGGCGTGGGTTGGTCAGATTGTTGTGGTGCTGCGCGTGGGGAGAAGTCAGAGCCGCGCTCTTGTGATGAGCCGGTCTGTGTGGTTTTGGAAAACGGTCTTTTCAAACCGCAGCAACGTTTTGAAAAGAGCGCGGCTTCAACCGCGTTCTTCCCGGCTTTCGTGTCCGATTGTTGGGCGAATGAGGGCTGGGGCATGAGCTTCGTGCATCCGCTGCGGGCTGACTTGGAGGTCTTGTATCTTCTGAAGCTTCGCATGGTCTGGGCTGCGGGTGATCCGCGTGCGCCTTCCATGGTCTCCTGAATTTGCATCTGCCGAAGGGCGCTTCGCAGCGGCAGGAAGAGGGTTTCTGCCGCATGTCTTCTTGTGGGATCGGCGGAACTGGTTTGCCGGGTTCTCTCCAGGTTTTGACTGAAACGGTTTGGTTGCAAATGCGACGATGGATTGATGTGTGGATAGCGGCCGCGGTAACGGGAGCCGTTTTCGTCCAATATGAGCTGGCAGGTGCATCACTCCTGCCAGAGGGGACCGGGGCAAGGGATGCCGCGGAGGTGGAGGTCCTCACGTGGGAGACTTGCTTGCGGCGAGCTTTGGAATCGAACCCGGACCTGCACTCAGCCCGATTGCGGGTGGTTGCGGCTGAGGCTCGGGCACGTCAGGCGCGGTTGTGGCCGAATCCCAGTTTTGAACTGGGGCTGGAGGAAGGCCCGGTGAACCAAGGTCGTTTTGCTGAGGAATCCAAACAGACGGTCGGCGTAGCGCAGACCATTCCGTACCCGCGCAAGAAAGCGTTGGAGGTCCAGATTGAGCGGGTTGGTGTGCAAGTTGGTCGGGAGGCTTTAGTCGGGGCGCGGAGAGAGTGGGTGCGTCGGTTGAAGCTTGCGTATGTGGGAGTGTTGGCTGGGGAACGCGTCGTTTTGGCGGCGGAGGAAGTTGTGAGTACGGCTGAGGCGATGGCCAACGCGTTGCGGGAAAAGGTTGCGTCTGGCGCGGTGTCGGATTCGGAACTTCTTCGTGCGGAGATTCAATGGATGCAGGCTCGGGCCGGGCTGGTGAGCTTCCAACGAGAGCTATGGCAGGCACGGCAGCAGTTGGCGACCGGCCTGGGTTGGGAAAGTTGGAGAAACGTGCGGGTGACAGGGGTGTTGCGTGAGGAACCGGACGCAGAATTGCTGCGGGACGAGCCCCCGAACTGGTTGGAAACTCACCCGGAATGCGCTCAGGCACGCTTGGATCGGGACCGTGCCCGGCTGGAACGAGATCGGAGCCGCTGGCTGCATTATCCCGACGTGACATTTTGGGCTCGAGGCGGCCGTCAGGGGCCTGGCGATGTTGCCCTGGTTGAGGCGGGTTTGACTCTGCCGTTGCCACTATGGGATCGCGGGCGGGCTCGGTTTGATGAAGCGGCCGCGCGGTTGGAGGAAGCTGAGGCCCATTTGGAAGGGTTGCGCCTGCGTTTGTGCGGAGAATGGCAAATGTGGCGACAACGGTTGCGGAGCGCAGCCGAGCAAGTGCGGTTACTGCGGCAAGAGGTGGTGCCTCGGGCGGAACGCGCCTTGGCATTGGTTCGACGCGGCTTCGAGGAGGGCAAGTTTGGATTTTTGGATTTGCTGGACACTCAGCGCACGCTGGCGGAGGCGCGACTGAGTTTAGAGCAACGTGTTTTGGAATTGAACGTGGCTCAAGTGGAATTGGAAGCGTTGACCGGCCGATTGGACGGTCTTCCGTCCGCATTGGCATCTGAGCCGCAGCGTGTGTCACGGTCCATGCAACCGTAGCATAGAACAGAAGGGAGAGGCACTTGAATGAAAAAGGCCATACGAGACCTCGGGTGGAGGCTGTTGCCTGCGGGCGTCATGCTGGCCGGGATGTGTCTTGTAGGGTGGGGTTGTGCTCGGCCGGTTCAAGAAGACACCAGTCTGATGAAAAGCCCGGACGCATCAGCGGAGTCCGGGGGGCAACGTTGCTTGCGTCACCAGGCGCCGAGCCCTCTTTGTTTTATGTGCAATCCTGAGTTGCGGGATCGGAACCGTCTCTGGTGCAGCGCCCATGAGCGATATGAAGACCGATGCTGGTGGTGTCATCCGGAGTTGCGGGAGTCAGCCCGTCCTTTTTGCGATCTTCATGGCTTGTACAAGGATGAATGTTTTTTATGCCAGCCCGCGCTGCGGCGTGCCGAGGGCGTGGCCGGTGAAGGGGGTGCATCGGCCCTTGCTGCGATTTGCCGGGAACACAACGTGGCTGAGGCCGAGTGTGGGATTTGCCGGCCGGAAATGATTCGCGACCTGTCTGCGGGGAGATCCTTGAAGGTGCGCTTGCCGGCAGCGGACTCGGCCGGGTTGGTGGGCCTGGTCACCACCGAGCCGAAGAAGACGACCGTGCATGACTGGATCGAGTGCCCGGCCGAGGTGGTGTTTGATCCCAATCGGGTAGCTCGTATTGTGGCGCCCGTAGAGGGAATTGCGCAGCAGGTCCTGGTGAGTTGGGACAGCACAGTGCGGTCGAATCAGGTTTTGGTTCGGCTCTGGTCGGCTCCGATGGCCGAGGCCGTGACGCGAGCGATCCTGACTTACCAGACGCTGGTGCGAGAACGAAGACTCCGGGAGGCGCGTGTTAGTGCGACGCGTGAGCTGGAGCAGGCGGAGGCGGAGCATCTGGCGGCATGCCATTACGCCCAGACGTTTGGCTTTACCGAGGAACAAATCCACCGGTTGGCCAGTGAGGGGGAACCTCCCGTGTATTTGGAGCTTCGCGCTCCGTTATCGGGTGAGTTGTTGGAACGAACGGTAGTGCAGGGCGCGCGTGTGCATGCGGGTGAAACCTTGATGACGTTGGTGGATCGGTCGGTCATGCTGGCTAGATTGCATGTGCCCGAGGAAGCGGCAACGCGATTACGTCCCGGCCTTAGCGTGGAGCTTCGGTTGGAAGCCTGGCCGGAACGGATTTTCCACGGGCGCCTGATATGGATCAGTCCGCAGGTTGAAGAACGCAGCCGTTTGGTCCCGGTTATGGCTGAGGTGGCGAATCCTGAAGGTCTGCTGCGGGCCTGGATGTTCGCCCGGGCGCACGTCGTCATAGGTCAGGCGAACGATGCCCTGCTGGTGCCGGAAGCGGCTGTGCAGTGGGTCGAGGGCCGACCTGTGGTGTTCGTCAAGGTGACGGACGACTTGTATGAAGCGCGGGTTCTTCAGCTGGGTCTTCGTTCGGGCGGCTGGTGTCAGGTGGTGGAGGGGTTGGCGCCGCATGAACCCGTTGTAGTTCAGGGTGCTTTTGCCGTGAAGTCGCAACTTTTGCTCAGCCGGTTGGGTGCGGCCTGTGTAGAAGATTGATCGCGGGAGGTCTTGTCTATGTTGTCATGGCTCATCACGGTGTCGCTCCGTCACCGATGGGTGATTTGCCTGCTGACTGCGGTGTGGGTGCTGGTGGGAGCGCACACCTTGATGCGTCTGCCGGTGGATGCGTTTCCGGACACGACACCGGTTCAAGTGCAGATCAACACGGTGGCGCCTGCGCTGAATCCGGTGGAGGTGGAGCAACAGATCACAAGTCCGATCGAACTGGCGCTGGGTGGTCTGCCGGGGCTGAAGAACTTGCGTTCGATTTCGCGCTTCGGTCTTTCCCAGGTGGTGGCAACGTTTCAGGACGGGATTCCGATTCATCAGGCGCGTCAGTGGGTTTCGGAACGGCTGCAGAGTGTGGAGTTGCCCGAGGGGATGGCACGCCCGCAGTTGGGCCCCGTTGCCACGGGATTGGGAGAAGTGCTGCATTACGTGGTTTATACGGAGGCGCCCGGGCGCACCTTGATGGAACTGCGGGAGTGGCATGATTGGGTGATCAAGCCGGAACTGCGCAAGGTGCCAGGTGTGGCCGAGATCAACGGTTGGGGTGGATGGGTGAAGCAGTTCCAAGTGGTGGTGGACCCGACCCGACTGGTGAAGCACGGCCTGACGCTGGATGCGGTCTTGGAGGCGTTGCAGGCCAACCACCGGAACGTGGGCGGTGGAATCATCCAGCGGCATGGAGAATCGTTGCTGGTACACGGCAGGGGCGTGGTCAGCGACACAAATGAAATTGGATCGGTTTTGGTGGCCATCCGGGAGGGGGTGCCCGTGCGCATCCGCGATGTGGCTACGGTGACCGTGGGTCATGAGATCCGGCGCGGTGCGGTCACGGCCAATGGTCGGGGTGAAGTGTTGTTGGGTCTGGGATTCATGCTCATGGGCGAAAACAGCGCGGAGGTTCCCCGCGCGTTGAAGTCCCGATTGGCTGAGGTGCAGCGGAGCCTTCCGTCGGACATTCGGGTGGAGGTGCTTTATGACCGGAGTGAGCTTGTGGAAAAAGTCATCCGCACGGTGGAGCACAATCTTTTGGCGGGAGCCCTTTTGGTCATCGCAGTTTTATTTGCCTTTTTGGGAAATCTGCGAGCCGGCTTGATTGTGGCCGCGGCGATTCCGCTCTCGATGCTGTTTGCGGGACAGATGATGTGGCAGGTCGGCATTGCGGCCAGTTTGCTGAGTCTAGGGGCGATCGACTTTGGTCTAATTGTGGACAGCTCGGTGATTATGGTCGAAAACTGCGTGCGGCATGCGGCGCGTCAGCCTGACAAACCATGGTTGGACTTGATCCGGGATGCAGCCTTGGAGGTGCGCAAACCTACGTTGTTTGGTGAATTGATTATCCTGATTGTCTTTCTGCCCATTCTGACCCTTGAGGGGGTTGAGGGAAAGTTGTTTCGGCCGATGGCATTGACGATGATTTTTGCCCTGTTTGGTTCCCTAGTTCTGTCGCTGACCTTCATGCCGGCCATGGCGAGCCTGGTGTTGGAGCGTGGTATTCAGCCGCGGGAACCGCGGCTGGTCCAAAACCTTCGGCATTTTTACGGACACGTGTTGGATTTGGTGCTGCAGCATCGGAGGGCCACGCTGCTGGGGGCGCTTATCGTTGTGGGCAGCGGTGCCTGGTTGGCCACGCGGTTGGGCGGCGAATTTCTGCCCCGTCTGGGTGAGGGAGCTTTTGCCATCAGCACGGTGCGATTGGCCGGGGTGTCCGTCGAGGAAGCCGTGCGTTGGAACCAGCGCATTGAAAAGCTGTTGCTAACAGAATTTCCCGATGAAATCGCGCAGGTATGGTGCCGGCTTGGCACCGCTGATGTAGCAACCGATCCCATGGGAATCGAGGTGACTGACATCTTTGTGACGTTGCAGCCTCGTCACCGTTGGCGTCGGGCTCGGACCCAGACAGAACTGGCGGAACAGATGCGGCAGGTTTTGAGTCGTCAGCCTGGTATGACGGCTGTCTTCAGCCAGCCTATTGAAATGCGGATGAACGAGATGATTGCCGGCGTCCGGGGCGATGTTGCGGTGAAGATTTACGGCGAAGATTTGGATATGTTGCAGCGCCTGGCGCAGCAGGTGCAGGCTGTGCTTGCGCGCATGGACGGAGCCGCCGATGTCAGTGCCGAGCAAGTGACGGGGCAACCTGTTCTTGAGGTCCGACTGAATGGGGAAGCTCTGGCTCGACACGGAGCCACCCGACGGGAGGTCCTGCAGTTCGTTGAGGCTGTCGCTGGCATTCCCGTGGGCGAGGTTCGGGAAGGCCAGCGTCGGTTCCCTTTGGTGGTGCGGCTGCCAGATCTTTTTCGATCGGATCCGGCCGCGCTGGCTGGCCTGTTGATGCCGACGCGAGCCGGTGCCCTCCTGCCCTTGGGCCGTGTGGCTGCGTTGGTGGAGACGGAAGGACCAGCCGTGATCACGCGCGAGTGGGGTCGGCGACGGATTACGGTACAAGCCAACGTGCATGGGCGCGATGTGGCTGGATTTGTGGCAGAGGCAAGGGGTCTTGTGGCGCGCGAGCTTCGGCTGCCGCCCGGTTATACCTTGGAGTGGGGCGGCCAGTTTGAACACCTGCAGCGGGCAAATCGTCGGTTGGCGTTTGTGGTGCCCCTGGCCATTGGTTTGGTTCTGGCATTTTTGTATTTGAGCCTGGGTTCATTGCGCGATGTAGCGATTGTGGCCACGGGCATCCCCTTAGGTGCGGTGGGAGGGATTGCGGCGTTGTGGAGTCGGGAGATGCCATTCACGGTAAGTGCGGGCATCGGATTTGTGGCTTTGAGTGGGGTGGCAATTTTGAACGGTTTGGTGTTGGTCACGTTTATCCGTCAGCTTCGTGAGACCGGCCTGCCCATCGAGCAGGCTGTTCGGGAGGCGTGTTTGGTGCGGTTGCGACCCGTTCTGATGACGGGATTGGTGGCCGCGCTCGGATTTGTTCCCATGGCGGTCAATACCGGAGTTGGGGCGGAGGTACAACGTCCGTTGGCTACTGTCGTGGTGGGCGGGGTGTTGAGCAACTTAGCGCTGACCTTGTTGGTCTTGCCGGTGCTTTATGTTTGTTGGCCAGGCCGTCGCACCATCGCTTCTGCGGTCTGAGCTGGCGGTTGCCGATTTCATTACGGACACAGCAGACGGGTTGCGGGGTGACACTTACCGCGCCGGAGCGCAACCTAGGGGAGTCATGGCGCGAATGGACACCGACGGAAAAGTTTCATGAAAGTTTCATGAGGCTTAGCGTTGGCCGGGCGGGCGGAAGCCGCGGGTTGCATCGTCCAGCACAAGCACCCAGTCGAGTGTTTCGCCTGGATCGGGCGGCACAAAGGTCTGTTCACCCCGTGCGAGAAAAGTTCCTGCAGGCTTGGCTTGTCCGTTTCGAGGGTTGTACCACCAAGCCTTAACCTTTTTAGATTGGATGACCTCCAGGCGAATTCGGAAGGGGCGACCCACGGGGGCATAGATCATTGCATAGGACCCGGTAAGGTCACGAGTGGCCACGAATCGGTAGCGGCCGGCGCCGGGCACACTGGCGGGCACTCGGTCCGGCACTATGATCGTATCATCGGGCACGCGCGTCAGGAACGGCCGGGATAAAAGCAACTGTTTGGCGTATTGCATTTGAATGGCGCCGGGCTGGCGCAGGGCGTCCTGCCAGGGTAAGAGGGGATGGTTCACCGGTTCCCGATCGGGTGTCCACATTTGCCAGACTGAATGATGACCGTATGTGTGGCCGAAGGCGCCTCCAAAGAGATCCCAATAAGCGGCCCGGCGCACGTCCGCCGCTACGGAGTATCCTTGCCGGCTCGAGTCGAAATGGAGGGGATGATCTTCGTATATGGGTTCGCCATCCAGGACTGGCTTGACCGGTTGACGATCATAATCAACCCGGGTCAGCTCGTAACGTCCGGTGAACTCCGGTCCGTGACCATTTTGGCGCATGTTGAAGTCCAGCCAGTCCTCTTCATGAAACCATTGGGCGGAACCGGCCCCGCCGACTGGATGAAAGGTGATCAATTGCGATCCGCCGCCTCGCCGAAGGCCTCGTGCCATGGCGCGAATGATTTCGCGATGTGTATCACTTTCGATTGGCCGATCCCCGCCCAAGATCCAAATGACGCCGGCGTCGCGGTATCGGTGTCCGAGCCACTCGCCGTAAACTTCCGCATTTTGCGGTGTAAAAATCTCGGGGCCAACTCCCCATTTTTTATTCCACTTGTCGCCCCAGGTTGGCAACAATCCTACATACAGACCTTTCCGATTGGCTGTTCGCACGATCGCGTCCACGTGGTCCCAATAATCGTTATTTGGCCCGTCCTTGACATCTGGCCGGGCTGGGTCCTGGTTGAGCAAGGGCCGATGCCCGTACGCGTTGGGCGTGTTCAGCCCGTCTAATTCGGCCAAGGCCACGGCTTGGATGACGGTAAATCCCTGGCGGGCGCGCGTCTCCAGATAGTGCTCGGCTTCCACACGGTTGAGTCGGTGGAATAGCTCCCATGCGGTATCGCCAAGCCAGAAGAAGGGTTGCCCCGTTTCGGTCACCAGATAGCGACGATTGTCGCTGATCTTAAGTCGAGGCAGTTTCTGGGCCGTAGCGGTGCCTGTTAGGGAAACCACAAGGAGCATCCCGATGAGTCTGTTCGCGTATCTCCGGCGCGACCGGTCCATCTCGGTCGGCAAACCGTGATGGTAGGTTCGGGGACCGGCCAAGGAACGCCGAGGACTTTGCCTCACCAATAAACCGTTGGTCTCGCGCGACCGGCGTTTCCCGCTCCGGGATGGAACGCCGCCATGGAGAAGGAAAACCTGTGGAGCATTCATGGATTCGGTTGTTGGACGAGTGTGCGGTTGCCGTGTATTCGATGTTGCGCCCGCGCGTCCATTGCTCCGAGCGGGGGCCCGGGCCTTCAGCGTGGCAACAAGCTCTTGATCCGCTCTTGCACGGCTGGATCCATTTGGATCAGCGGCGGCCACGGACGCTTGAAACCTTCGCCGGGGAGTTTACGAGTCGCGTCGATGCCCAATTTGGTGCCGATGCCAATCTCTGGCGTGGCGTGGTCCAGCACATCCGCCGGGCCACGGGTAAACAAGCAGTCCCGTTGCGGATCGGTGTTGGCACAGAGGTGAAAGAGCACTTCGCGGGTGTTATGCACGTTGACGTGGTCGTCCACCACGATGATGTACTTGGTGAACATCATCTGGCCCATGCCCCAGAGGCCGTGCATGATTTTGTAAGCCTGCATGGGGTAGGACTTTTTGATGCTGACAAAAACCAGATTGTGAAAGACGCCTTCAGCCGGCAGTGCCATGTCCACGATTTCCGGAAAGTTCATCTTGAGCACGGGCAGGAACAGTTTCACGGAGGCGCTGCCAAGATAGAAGTCCTCCATGGGCGGCAACCCCACGATGGTGGCCGGGTAGATCGCGTCTTTCCGGTGAGTGATGGCGGTGATGTGAAAAACAGGATAAGGCTCGGGCAAGGAGTAATAGCCAGTGTGGTCTCCAAAGGGGCCTTCTTCGCGCAATGGTTCGCATGGGTCCACATACCCTTCCAGTACAAAATCTGCGTCTGCCGGCACTTCCAAGTCGATGGTTTCACATCGCACCAACTCGACCGAACGTTTGCGGAGGTAACCGGCTAGCAGAAACTCATCCAGTCCATCGGGCAGCGGGGCGGTGGCGGCAAAGGTATAGACAGGGTCGCCGCCCAGGAAAACGGCCACGGGCATGCGCGCGCCTTTCTCGTAATACCGCCGTCCGTGGCGCGCGGCGACTTTTTGAAGTTGCCAATGCATGCCAGTGGTGTGCGCGTCGTACACTTGCATGCGGTACATGCCGACATTGCGTTCACCCGTATCGGGATCGCGTGTGACCACACAAGGCAGGGTAATAAACCGACCGGCATCCAACGGCCAGCATTTCAAAATGGGCAGATCCAACAAGGTGGGTAAAGGCGCGCTGCGGGCAGAATCCGGATCGCAAAGGATATCGGGCGCTTTCGGCCAGGGCTCGGTTCGTCGTGGCGGCGGGTCAAAGCGATGCACCACTTCTTTACACGGGCCGTCTCGCACGGCTCGGGGCCGGGCATGACGAAGATCGAGCGCCTGGCCAAGGAGGCGAATGGCCTCGCGAACGGACATGGGCGGTTTTGCCTTCAGCAGGCCGCCGAGTTCGGCTGCGACCTGGTCCACACTTTCGGCATTCAAGGCCATGGCCATGCGCCGCCAGGAGCCCATGGTATTGATGGCCAATGGCACGCTTGAGACGGCGCCGTTCACGGTAGGTCGCTCGATCAACAGGGCCTTACCCCCGTCCGGGGCTTTCATCTGCTGATCGGCCAGCACGGTGATTTCCAGTTCGGTGGCCACCGGCTGTGAGATTCGGATCAACTCGCCTTCGGTCTCCAGACGGTCGAGGAATTCACGGAATGACCCGTACGCCATATCGGCAGGCTAGCAGAGGGAATCCGAGTGCCAAGCGCGGTGAAGCTTCGGGTTTTGCGTTTGCTAACCGACCGGGCCAGCAGTGACCAGCAGCGCTTCGAACTGGTCCACGGGCTATTTCCATGCGTGGACAACGATGCGGTCCGTGCGTGCCAGTGGCCGGAAAGCAAAACCGCGTCTGTAACGCAACCAGGCGGCTCGTGCCCACCGCCACGGCCAGGGACGTACCCCGGACACCACCTCTACGCGCTGAAAGCCGACGGTTTGGCACATCGCGATCACTGCCGCTGGATTGGGGCCACACCAGTTGGTCGGGTCGCGTCCCACTTCGTCTCCGGGATAAAACGCCAGGGCCGGCCGTCGTACATGCAGCAGGTCCACCATGGTTTCGAGGATCATCAACTCGCGGGTTACGCTGGCCACACGTTCCAGGGCCAGCAGTGGATGCCGCATGTGGTACAATACACCTAGGAAAAGCACGATATCGAACATGCCGACAGATTCCGGCGACAGCTCGAGCACGTCGATGGTTTTGTCCTCCACCTTGCTGCCCAGAGCCTGCCGAGCCAGTTCGAATCCGCGTTTGCTACCCCACTCGTGAGATCCGTTCCAACAATATGAGTCAATGGCCAGTACACGGGCTGCGCCCCGTCGCTCTGCTTCGAAAGAAAAGAACCCGTCCCACGCACCGACATCCAACACGGTTTTGCCGGCCAACGAGAGCGGCAGTTTTAGGCGCGCCAGTTTGCGTGGGCTGTTGTCCTGACCCGGTGTGACAATGCCGTGGCCCAGATCAATCGTATGATGCCAACGGATTTCCGCCACCCGCGCTCGGAGTTCATCCGGACTCATGGCGGCGATGGTAGGAGGCCTTGCTTATGGGTCAAGGCAGGGGACCACGGCTTTTGGGCTTTGACGTGCTGCCTGCAAGAGTGACAAGCGTACGAGCGGTTTTTGGGGCCGTGCTTTCAGCGGGAAAGCCGAAAACTCGAGGGTTTTGTAGAAGCGATGTGTCAGACCGACTCCATGATTTCCTGGAGGTAGGGATCGGAGCCATCTGAAAGTCCCATTCCTTGTTCTGGTTCAACGCCAGCGGACAGCAGACGATTCTGTTTGTCCCCCTGGGGCCCTCCGCGCCAAAGAGTGAGGATGCTGCGCACCAGGGCATTCGGGTGTACTGGTCGTTCCACGACTTCCTCGCCAGTGGAATTGGTGGCCCCCAGGACGCAACCACCTTTGAATCCGCCCCCGGCGACCAAGGCTGAAAAGGCACGCGGAAAATGGTCGCGCCCGCCATTCCACGGAGATTCCCAATGCACCCGTGGCGAGCGTCCGAACTCGCCCCCTACGAAGACAATAGTTTCCGCAAGCAACCCCCGATCGGCCAGATCTTGCAAGAGCGCTGCCAAACCTTGGTCCAGCTCGGGCAGTTTCTGCCGCATGCATTCAAAATGCCGTTTGTGTGTATCCCATCCCCGATCGCGGATACAAATCCACGGGACGCCTCGTTCTGCCCATCGCAGGGCTCTGAGACAGGATCGCCCGAAAGGATGCGAACCGTAGCGTTGATGCATACGATCCGGCTCGTCGACCAGGTGCCACCACTTCTCCAGACCCTGTTCCAAACAGTTGGTGGCTTGCGTCCAAGAGGCAAAGGACGCCTCAAACAATGTCTCGCGACCCGGGGCGCAGTCGCGCGCGCTGAAGCACGGCCGATGAGAGATCGGAAAGGTTACCTGCGCTGGTTGGAGAAGAACCTTTTTGTCATGGCTATGCGACCGATGCGTTCCTTCCGATGCCCCCTCGATATGCGCATCCGGGTCAGAGGCGAGACTCGAGCGCACGGCGCTGCTCCAAACTGTCGTGTCCTCTGTTGCGCCCGTACTTCCCACGCTGCCGAGTTGCTGAAGCCATTGAGCGGCGGTTTCGTGGTCATGCGTCTCGTGGGTAAGACTGCGGATGAGGGTGTATTTATCGGCATGGCGAGAGAGTCGGGGCAACAGAGCGCCGATGTAAATGCCTGGGACATTTGTTTTCAAACCTTTCTCAAACGGCCCACAGTAGTCGGGACCGGCCTCCGGCTTTGGATCGAAAAGGTCAAGATGACAGGGGCCACCCCACAGCCAAATGTGAATCAGGGTGCGGGCCCGCGGCGGCCGCTTCGGTGGTGCCGGGTGTCCATATCCGTGTGCCAGAAGCCAGAGCCCCCAGAGGCCCCATCCGCATCGCTCCAACATCTCCCGGCGTGATAGGCGAAGGCTCGCGTCGCTGCTTGCCGCGGAGCCGGTTAGGGTAAAAGCGGCGGATTTCCCAAAAGGGGTACGATACGCGTTTACCATGCTGCGTTCTCCAAGACCGATCTTAACACGCTCAGCTTGGCTTGGCTTGTGAAAAACATGAGGAGTCCCAAACATTTTTATCTTTGTATCTCTATGAATCTGCATTCGCCATAGCTGGCAGGATCGTAGGCGGCCTTGTGGTCAAACAGGTCCCGATGGGGACTTCACTGCGCGGTCCAGCCGCCGTCGATGCTAATGTCCGTGCCTGTTATCCATCCGGCGTCAGGTGAGCAGAGGTAAACAGCCAGGGCGGCGATTTCTTCCTCGCGTCCCCATCGACCCAACGGAATACGCGAGGTAAATTCCCTTTGCACGTCGGGATTTTCCAGCAAGGGTCGATTCATCTCGGTGGCCACAGGCCCTGGGCTGATGCCGTTGACCGTGATCCCCTCGCCGGCCAGTTCCAGAGCCAGGGCTCGGGTGAAGCCCAGCAGACCGGTTTTACTGGCTGCGTAAGCGGTGCGACCCGGCAGCGCAACGTGGCTCATGATGGAGGTAAGATTGAGAATCCGCCCGTAACCATGCCCCCGCATCAAGGGGAGAAACGCCCGACAAACCAGGAACACGCCCGTGAGGTTGGTGTCCATCACGTGATGCCACTCCTCCAAGGTAAATGCTTCGAGTGGTTTGCGTATGTTGACGCCGGCTGAATTCACGAGGATGTGAACGGCGCCAAACGTGCTTCGTACCTGCTCGGCGGCTCTGGTTACATCTGCTTCCGAACGCACGTCGCAAGGTTGGATCAAGACTTTTCGTCCACGTCGTTCGATTTCCCGGGCGGTTTGTTCCAACCGGCTCAGATCCCGGGCCAGTAAGATCATGTCTGCACCGGCGTTTGCCAGGGCGCAAGCGATGGCTCGACCCAAGCCACGACTTGCGCCGGTGACCACAGCCACACGGTTTTCCAACACCCGCTCGTTCATGGCGTGCATGGTGGGGCCTAGAGGCGGATGAAGACCAGCCAGAAGCACTGGACCTGTTACACGGTGGCCAAGCTGGCGCTTTCATGAAGGTTGAGATGTCTCGCGACGCCCGCTTGGTGAAGCCGCGCGGGGCCGTCCTTTCTTGAAGGGTTTCCGCGTGCATCCGACCAAATGGGCGGCACACGAGCCCTTGAGCTTGCCTTTGACTCCGGCTTCGCGGCTGGTGCGATTGAACCCCGGGTGGTCGCGAGATTTTGGCTTACCCGGTGAGAGTGGTCAGGTGATCCCGGTGAATCCACCCGGATTGCCCTGACCCGGCCTGGATGCGGAACCAGTGCTCTTTGCTTTCGATGATCCGGATTTCGGCGCCGTCGGACAATTGGAACAGGACAGGCGATTCTTCGAAAGGCCCATTGCGTACAGGAGCCGACGCGGCAATGACCACTCCGAGACGCTGGCCATACCGAAGAGCCGCTGCTGCGACTGTCAAAGTCGCCAAGATCAGGGTCAATGAACCGAACGTCCGAATGACTGGGCGCAATCGAGGGTGCCAAAGCGGCTGCCACAAGCTCACAATGGACAAGAGAATCGTGATCCAGAAAGGGACGACGGCCAGGGCCGTCCATTCGTTGAGTGTAAGAAGGTTGAATGCATCTTGCACGGCAGAGGACTGAAGAGTCGGACCGCGCACTTGGTCGCGTGCGAAACGGAGATTGGTCCGAATCTCCATGTCGCGGGGGGCCAGGGCCAGAGCTTCTCGATAGCTGGCGATGGATCGGCCTAATTGTCCGGCTTTGAAAAAAGCGTTGCCACGATTGTACAGCACGGCAGCCGACCGGAAACCTTGTTGGAGAAGCCGGTCATAGGCTTGGGCGGCCTCGGCGAATAACCCGCGTTCGTAAAGTCGATTGGCCTCCTCGAACGCTGCGCCGGGTGTGCTTTCCGGCAGAGCGCACAAGCCGGTGGTGGTGGCGCCCCAGGTGCAGAGTCCCACCATGCACAGGCCAATCCACTTTCTGACGGCTTGGTCCTTAAATGAAACCATCGCAGTTGAAAGGGTGCTGGGCAAAGGGAATGGTCATATTTGGAGTTGTTGCAGTTGAGGTAGGAGTGCTTCGACGCGGCGTCGTACGGTGGGCAAATCCGTCGAAAGGCCACCCGGAGCATAACGGGCCTGATTGCAGAGTTGAAATAGCTCATGCAATTCGTTTGATACATCATCAGGCAAACCTGCCGGTCGCAACCGCTCATCAATTACGGCTTCGGTGATCGCCGAGGCCGGTAGATCCAGCCGTTCTGCGATCTGTTCCTGTAACAATCGGAACAATGCCGCGTAAAAGGCCTCCGGCGGGCCGGTCTGGGATAGCTTTTGCAAATGAACAAGTGTGTGCCGAACCCGTCGACGCGCTTCCCGCATCCGTTGCCGGCGTGGATCAGATGCAAGCGTGTCTGCGTGGCGACGCCAGATCCAGGCACAAATCCATGCCAGTACCGGCAAACTATGAACGGCCCAGAAAACCGGCTGTTGGACCCACGGCGTTGAGCCGACCGCAAGCGCGCCCAACTGCTGTTTCAAACCCAGAATGTCGTGCGTCGGAAGAGCTGGCGCCGGACCGGCGGTGCGGTCCATGGCCAACGCTGGCATTGGTGTAGGCGCACCAGCACGAACCTGCAGGGGCACTGGTGCGGAGGCCAGACGCTGATAGGTGCGCGTTTCGGGATCAAAAAAGGCGAAGCGCAAGGGTGGCAGCTCGCGCACTTCGGCTGTTTGAGGCACAAGAATCAGTTCGAAGGTCTTGATGCCTTCCAGACCAGCCGGGTCGGTAACCTCGGTATTGGCCGTTGGCGGATAGCTCTTGAAAGCGTGCCAATCGGGTTGTTCCGGCAGTTTCAGCGCGTCCAAGACTCCCCGCCCGCGGATCTGAACCTTTACGGTGATCGGATCTCCCACAGCCACATTGGTGGGTCCCGCCTGCAGGGCAAGTGTAAAGCGGCCTACGGCACCATTGAATTCCGGAGGCACGCCATCCTCTGGCAACGGACGCACTTGGAGCCATTGCGGCTCGGCCGAGACTGACACGGGACGCGTTTCGCCAGAGCGAAAGAGGCCGAGTCCCAGACCCGCAAAGGGATCCCGTCGGCCTCCCTCTGGCGTAATCTCCGCCACAAAACTGCAATCTACAGGCCCGATTCGGAGTGAGCCGGGCCGCGCAGCCACCAAGCTGTATTGCAATGGGATTACCGTGAACTGCCCAAATTCGTTGCGTTCCGTTCGATGCGGCAGTCGCACATGCCTGAGCTGGGTGCAAGATTCAACTTGAAGCGGCGATAATTGCACGTTGGCGATGTTTTCCACCCGATCGCGCAAGCAGAGGTGCACTTCCACCGGGAAAACCTCGCCCACAAACACTTCGCGATTGGGCAGGACAAGCCGCATGAACGCCAACTGGGTCCGAGGATCATGACGAACAATCCGCAGTTGCACCGGGTCGGTGCGCAATACCTGGTTGCCCACCGGAATTTGCAGGGCCGGAATGACGTACTCACCCGGTTCACGGGCAGTTACGGCGTAATTCAAGCTGACACTGCTGCTGATGCGACCGTTGCTGACGATCACTTGTCGCGAAGGCCCCAAGAAGGTGATCTGAAGATTGGTCACCACGGGAATCTCGGGAGGCTGCTCGGGCTCAGCGCCGCTGAAATTCAATGTAAACGTGATTGGCTCTCCTACGGGCGCCACCGAGCGATCCACGTTGGCGGTGACCATGGCGCCCCAGCATGATCCGGTTAAGGCCCACAGGCATGCCAGCCGGTGTACCGGTCGAAACGCACGTTCGATCGCCGGTGGCAACAGGGCCGACTGTCGCATCGTTTCCCAACCGATTCGCATGCTGCAAAAGCGCATTGTGCCGCGCGACATTGGCGATGCAAGAACCGGGTGCGACGTTTCGTCCGTTTGAATAGGACCTCTCAGGGACTGCGTCGCTCGAACTTGGACAATGGTGTAGCCTTGGCAGCGTCCTCTTCCACGGTCCATTTCGGCGGGCGCAAGGATAAACCGCAACTTGCCAGGTGCCATCGGCTTTGCCCATGCCGAAGCACCAGGGCACGAAGCCTCGGCCAACGACGGCGCAGCAGCTCCATCCCCGGTTCACCCAGAACCAACAGAGCTGTGGAAAGCGCGTCTGCTTCAGTGGCGGATTCAGCAATCACAGCGGCCAGGACGGCGTCTGACGCGGGCTGACCTGTCCGAGGATCGATCACATGGCCGTACACGCCTTCCGCGTCAGTCCAGGCCCGCCCCCAGACGGCCGACACCGATAGAGCTTCGTCCCGCAACGATACCACTGCCAAAGGCTCTACTCCTGCTGTCCGCAGAGGCGGCGGCGGTTCAATCGCCACCTGCCAGGCAGGGGCATCCGGCGGTTGTCCCAGGGCGTAGGCCGTGCTGGTGCCCCCATGGATTAAACCGCAGGTCACACCCGCCTCGCGCAACACCTGCACAGCTTGCTCGATGGCATAGCCTTTGCCAATACCCCCCAGATCCACGATGACACCCGGACGCCTGAATCGGACCGACCACCGGGCCCGGTCCAAGGTCAATAGCTGCGGACCCACGCAGGCCCTTGCTTGTTCCAACGCCTCCGGCGTGGGGCGTCCCTCGTAACCACCCCGGAATCCCCAGCATGCCAGCAACGGTCCAACAGTGATATCAAATGCCCCGTCTGTGGCTTCGGTGAGCGCCAGCGCATGCTCCAACAAGTTCCAAACTTCGGGTAAAACTCGAACTGGTTCTCGCGCAGCGCGTGCGTTGATCCGAGCGATCTCGCTGTCTGGTCGGAACAGGCTTAGCCGGGCTTCCAGCCGTTGGACCTCCGCCAAGGCTTCCTCGGCTGCGGCTCGCAACGCGGGAACGGATGCTCCATACAACAGGAGTTCGAATCGGGTGGCCATGGCTTCGACGGCCAGCCGGACGCTTTCCACCGGTTCCTTGAAATCGTTCTCCATAACACAACGGAAGCGTCTAGCCCCTTTCGGCCAGATCAAGGATGCCGGTGAACAGCAAGTTGCCAGGCAATGTGACCTCCGTGCACCGCCGCCAGCAGCAACAGGACCACTCCCGAGGCCCGTTCCATACGCAGCAACGCGCTCTCACTCAAGCGCCCGACTCCGTGAGAAGCTGCCCAGCTCAACATCGTAAACCAACTCAGTGTGGCTAACCCCACTCCGGTCAAACAAGCTCCCTTAGCCGCCCACCGGGGGCCGACCCAGCCCCGGGCCATGAAGTTGCCCGCCAGAATGATCCAGAACAGTAACACGCCCGGATTGGCCAAGGTACGGAACCAGCCCACCATGAAGGCCGAATGCGGATGAAACCGCGCTTGAAGTCGGGCCTCCCACCGCGTTTCGAACTGACTGTTCTGCGTCAATCGTGCTGCGGTTTCCACCGAGCGCGTCAGCAGGAACTTTAGACCCAAGAAGACCAGAAACAAAAAACTGAAAACTTCCAGGAAGCTTTCGATTAAAGGGCGGCCGAAAAACGACGACACACCTGCAAACGCAATCGAGCAATACAACACCTCCATGCTAGCAGCGCCCAAACCGATGAACCATCCCCGGCGAAAACCCCACCGAGCGGCTTCATTCATGATCGTCAAATTGACCGGGCCAATCGGAATTGCCAGCAAAAGTCCGCTAACCAGGCCCGTAACAGCCGAGATGATCATCTCCTGCACGACTCGCCTCCCGCGGCATCAGACGTGCCTGCCGGTTCGGATTCCTCGGGTTCTTCTTCCTCAATCTCACGTCGCAAGGCACGCGACAGGCGCGGCCGCACAAAACCATATAACAAGTAGGCCGTGAAGAAGCCAGGCAAGACGTAGTAGAGGATCTTCTCCCGCAATACCAGCAACATCCCTAGAAACAGGGCCGCAGTGATGGCTTTCGTGAACGTGCTGGTCGCGCGCAACCCCAGCGACTTGAAACTCGGGTACCGAACCGTGCTGACCATCATCACTGACAAAAACACCAGCACAGCCGCGGGCAGGTAACGCCACATCCCCAGCGTTCGCTCGTTTTCGTTCAAGTGAATGATTAGCAGCGTGAGCGATACGACCAAACCTGCCGCCGACGGAATGGGGAAACCAAGGAACTCGCGTCCACCGGCATAACCCTGGGATGCCAACACATTGAAACGCGCCAGCCGAAATGCCCCGCACAAAAGATAAATGGACGCGATAAACCAACCCATTTGCGGGTGATGCACAAACACGTCCGCCAGCACCACCCGGTGGACGAGAAACGCGGGCGCCACTCCGAACGAAATCAGATCCGCCAAAGAGTCAAACTCGCGGCCAAACGGGCTTTCGATCCCCCCCATGCGGGCCACTCGACCGTCTAATAGGTCGAAGATGCAAGCCAACAAAATAAATGCCATTGCCAACTTGATCGGGCCCCAGTTAATAACGCCCTCGGGCGACGGGGTCAGATCCGCCTCTACAATCTTGGTCAGCGCCACAAAACCGCAAAACAGGTTGCCCGCGGTCAGCAGATTTGGCAAAAAAAAGATCTGAAGCTTGAGCTCGGCGTCACCCTCGCGTGGCACGGGCCGCTCTTTCCTCATACTACTCTCCGACTGTCCTCCGAGAACGGCCATTAATCCCAAAAGGCCACAATGGTTTCGCCCCCGCGCACGCGGTCCCCTGGCTGGACCTGCAGACGCACGCGCAACGGCAGGTAAAGTTCCACTCGGGACCCGTACTGGATCAGACTGAGGCGATCGCCCTGGTCGAGTTCTTCTCCTGCTTCCACAAAGGGCACAATGCGGCGCGCCACCACGCCCGCAATGAGCCGCACTGCAACCCGTTCTCCAGCCGGGTTGTTGGTTTCCAGCCCCAGGAGTACGTTTTCGTTGTACTGGCCGCTGTCCGTGCGCAGGGCGCTCAAGTATGCGCCGGGCGTATGCTTGCGCAACGCCACCCGGCCCGAAACAGGCGCGTATTGCACGTGGACGTCAAAGACCGACAGAAAAATGGAAATCCGATAGCATTCCCCGCCCAAAAACCACGGCTCCTGAATACGATCAACCACATCCACCCGACCATAAGCTGGTGCAACAATGACACCCGGACTCGCGGGAAGTCGAGGCGTGGGATCCCGAAAAAAGTACAACGTGAAGAGGGCGAAACCCGCCCAGATCGCGATCAGGACCGTGGACAACATCAAGACCAACGATCCCAGCACGCGGGCCACTAAAGCTCCCAACAACACCAGAGCCAGCACCCCGAGTGTCCAGCCCACCATGCGCAACGCCGCTTGGCGCGCCTTGCCGGCATGTCTCATGACCCCAGCTTAAGAGGCCAGCCCGTGCCTTCAAGATCCAAACCAGGCTGGGCCTGCTGCCTTGGTCCCTGAGGGGCCCCAGCAAGGTGACATGTAGCCCTTAGGCAGCGTTGGGCTGCCATCTTAACACTTGATTCCGTTCTGCATGTCGAAATGTTACCTACAAAGGCCTCGTGTTAGCTCAAAACCGGCTTCAGCGGCAGGACTTTTGGCCATGGAGCGAATATGTCACCCGGACGACGACCGACATGTGGCCGATGGGCCAAGTAGGTTGCTAAATGGGGTTTCGCGCCGAGCCCAATCGGCCCGAATCGGATTCTGGCTTCTGATCTCCTGGATGGTCCTTAACAAATAGCGCGAACCCTTCGTGTCGTGCTAGTGGAGAGAGTCCGACCGGGCTGCTTGGTTTTGCACGAAAGACTTGAAAAGCGTTTTTGGCGGGTTAGTCTGAAATGGGTTGCGCGCTTAGCTCAGCGGTAGAGCATCAGTATCACACACTGGGGGTCGCAGGTTCAAATCCTGCAGCGCGCACCAATTCTTTCCTTTAATTTCGTTTAAACTTTTGTGGAAAGGGGAGGTGTGCAACTTGCCGACGCGGCTCAAGGCGTTCCCCGCGCCGATGCGCGTGGAGCCTTGACGGGATGCCTACCGGGTGCGTTTGGTCTGCTGATAGACCCGGACGTAATCAATTTCAAAGCGGCACCGGAGAATTGAGTCGTCTACACCTTGTTGCCCTCCCCAAGCACCGCCGATCGCCAAGTTGAGGATGAGATAATGTGCGGCGTCAAAAGGCCATGAATCCACGCCGGTGCCGTCATTTTCCAACGTAAAGAACTTCTGCTGGTCAACCCAGAACTCCAACCTTTTGGGAGACCAATGCAAGCCGTAAACGTGGAAAGCGGTTTCAGCATTGGGCACCCGAAGACGGCTGCCACGACCGTTCCCCCGCGCATGATTGTATCCGCGGGTGTGGACGTTGGCGTGGATGATGCCTGGCTCGTGTCCCACATATTCCATGATGTCGATTTCGCCGCAAGCTGGCCAACCCACTTGCACAATGTTGGTGCCGAGCATCCAAATGGCCGGCCAGGTGCCCCGGCCGCCGGGCACACGCGCCCGGATTTCAAACCGGCCGTATGTCCAGGCAGCCCGGTCGCGTGTCGTGAGACTGGCCGAAGTGTAATCGGCAAACTGTCGGCTTTGTTGCCAGCGCGATTCTGGTGCTCCGGGCCGATAACGTGGATTGGGAAAACGCTCCTTGTGCGCCTCGAGGATCAGCAAGCCGTTTTCCACGCGGGCATTGTTCGTGCGGGCAACGGTATAGTATTGCAGTTCGCGATTTCGGACAAAACCCTCCTCGTAAGTCCATCGGCTGGGATCTGGTAGGCCGGGTCGGTCAAATTCATCGGCCCAAACCAGGTGCCATTCGGGCTCTGGACCGACTGCGGCCCATGCAGTCAACCCATGCATACAAATCAGGAGAGTGAGGCACCCACGGTTCATCGCAGCCATCCCATCATGCTGAGCCAGTCAGGCAAGGAAATTCGATGCAACGAGACTGCCGGCAAATCGCTGCCCGGTTGGGACCCGGTGCATGGAGCAGCTCCATCGGCTTTTGGCCTCCGGGAGTTGATGGGAGCGGTATGAATCAGGGGCTATGGAATGTTGCGTCGACGTGACAACCATGCTAATGGGGCGCATTTTCTTCAAAGGCCCTGGGAGTTGCAGGCCGCGCAGGCGGCGAGGCTATCATCCAAGCACTCGAGGTGATTCAATTGCTCTCCGACCGGCCGCCACGGCTTCCTGACCGGGCGGAGATGGCAGGCCCGCTTGTCATCCGAATCGGCCGAATGAGCCCGTCCGCATCGTACTCGACGCGGTCCATGCATATCCAACGGTGACCTCGATAAGGACCGTCCCCGCTTTGTCTTTCCCATCTGTGGTACACCACCCACCACTGACCGGTTGGGGGGTCTTGGATAAAAGAGTGATGGCCGGGGCCCTTCCGTGTGGCATCGCTTGTAAGAATGGCCCCGCGGTAGGTCCACGGTCCCAAGGGACTTTGTGCTGTGACATAATGCACCGAGTAAGAAGCATGGCGAAAGCTACCATGACTATATGAAAGGTAATAACGACCCTGCCAATAGTGCAGGAAGGCTCCCTCCGTAAAATACGGTGGTGTTTCTACTGGGATTTCGCGCAGAATTTGGGTCGGGTTTGGTCCCAACTCGAAAACGCACAGCTTGGCACCGGCGCTTCCTCCGGCATACAAATAAATCTGGCCTGTAAGCGGATCCACAAAGACCATGGGATCAATGGCCTCAAAGTCGTTTCCTCCCGTTATCAGGGGGCGTCCGATGTCTTGGAAGGGCCCTTCGGGTCGGTCTCCGACAGCGACTCCGATCCTTGAGGGTGTGGGATTTTGGGGACCGACTGAGTAGTAGAAGTACCAACGTCCTTCATACTCAAGGACGCACGGAGCCCAGGCATAATGGCGGGGTGCCCCATCCTCGGCCACCCACCGCACGTCGTTCAGGCGGAGAACCGGCCCATGTCGTTGCCAGTGCACCAGGTTCGTGGAGGAAAAAGCGTAGAACCGGTCCAGTGGACCGTCGCTCCAAGTCGGATACAACCACACTTTACCCTGATACACCATTGCATGCGGATCAGCACCCGGCAGCACTGGATTGGGTGGCGGCTGGAGCCCCGCTTGGTCGGTGGAATTGCGGACCGGCCAAGCTGCGTCACGCGATGAAACAGCCGTCAACTCCGTGGTTTCGCGAACCGGTTCGTTTAAATCCCTCGCACACATGGGTGACGTCAGAACCGCAGGCAGAACCATCACCGCGCAGCTCAACGCCCAGCCCGTGGCCTTCGCCCGTGGATTGCTTCGTTGACATTGACCAAAACCCAGTCTCATTGTGCCTCGCCAATTTAGCGCCTGTACCGTCCTCGTGGCCACCTCGTTGCACTGAACTCGAGATTGGGAACCAGCGCAGTTCCGCCTGAAGTCGTGGGGTTCTTTTTGGCTGTGAACGGCAATTAACCTTCCAAGTCGCCCGGCCTCCATCCTGTGCCGAGCAATAGTGGACAGCTCATGCAAGGCCGAACGTGAATACCGGGCCCCTGTCACGGAGTCGTAACGGTTCTGACACATGTTTGTCAGGGAAGACGAACATGCTGGGTGTTGGATGAAATTCGTAAGCTGGGCATGGTTGCAAGCGGGCCTGTTGGCGTGGGCAAGTGCGGGAGTGGCCGCGGAACGGCCAGCCGACGCTCCTGCCTCCGCAACGTGGATCGAGCAGTGGGTTCAGACCCGGCAGATGATTTCCAAGGTGAGGGCGGATTGGCAGGCGGAAGCAGAAATATTACGGCAAACTCGCAGCATGCTTGAGGGCGAACTGGCAGCGCTGCAAACAGCGCTGAGCCAGGTGCAGACGCAAAGTGCGGTGGTGGCTGCGGAAAGAGCCTTAGCAGAGGCGCAGCGCAAGGAACTGGATTTGGCGTTGGAGACACTGCGTTCGTATCTGCCAGCCGTCGAAGAAAGATTGCGTCGTTTCACTCCGTCCTTCCCTGAGCCCTTGCGGAAGACGGTTCAGCCCTTGTTAGACCGGCTTCAAGACCCCTCGTTGGATAAGAACCGATCCACCTGGCTGCGCTTGCAAACGGTGGTCACGCTGTTGAATGAAGTCGAAAAATTCCACTCGGGCGTGACGCTTCATCCGGAACTCAGACCTGGTCCGGAAGGGAAACCGGTCCGGGTGACGGTGCTGTATCTGGGTTTGGGTCAGGCGTGGTACGTGGACGAAACCGGACGGCTGGCGGGTTGGGGAGTGCCGACTCTTCAGGGTTGGCAGTGGCGGGAGGATGCTGCTTTGGCGGATCGTGTTCGGCTGGCCCTTCAGGTTTATGAGGGCAAGCATCCGGCCCGCTTTGTGGAATTGCCGGTGGAGATTCAATGAGCAGGAGGGAATTTCAACAAAGCAGACGGGTGTGGCTCTGTTGCGTGGCTGGCTGGGCTGTGGCTTGGTGGAGCGCGCTCTCTGCCGCGGACTGGGCGGTGGTGGAAGCAGAGGCACGACGGGATGTGGAGTCGGCCCTGCAGGAGTTGGCCCGGGTGCGTGCTCAAGTAGAGGAGCAGCGCCTGCCATTGGTGCGCGAATTGCGGGCATTGGAAGAGCGGGTTTCCAGCCGTCGAGCTGAACTGGATCGGGCACGGCGCGCAGCGGATAACGAATTGGTCGAGCTCAACGCTTTGAGGGCCGAGGTCCGTGCTCGCAGCAATGAGGTGGCAGCGGTTGAGGGGCTTTTGCACAATTATTGGGAGGCGTTCGCGGGACGGATTCATCCAGCCGAGGCATCGCGTTACGACCCGATTTTGCGGGACTTTCAGCAGGCGCGCTCTGCAGATACAGCTGCTCCGAGCGATCGTTTGCGACGGCAGTTGGCGGTTTTAAACAGTTCGCTGGAGCGTTTGGAGCGCCTGATCGGAGGCGAGATTTTGGAGGGTCGGGCGTTGGCTCAGGATGGTGCCTTGGTGGAAGGGCGCTTTGTTTTTTTGGGTCCATCCGTTTGGTTTGCCGCGCCAGGAGATCGCAACAACCCGGCTGGCATTGCGCAGATCCGGCTCAATGCGCCCGCGCCGGAACTGGCTCTTCCGGATCAAGGCAGCGGTGAAGCAATCCGGCAGGTCGCTTGGAACGGGCGCGGATTCCTGCCGGTAGATCCTACTTTGGGCAATGCTTTGAAGTTGCAAGCCACGCGGGATTCGCTCTTAACGCACATTGTCAAAGGTGGCCCCGTCATGGTGCCCATCCTTTTGCTGGGCGCAGTGGCGCTGGGGATTTTTGCATGGAAATGGATTCAAATCAGCCGTGTGCCGGTGGCTCAGCCTGAAGAGGTGCAGGGCGTGCTCGGGGCTCTGGCTGCGGGCAATCCGGAACGCGCGCTCCTGACGGCCCGTGCCATTCCGGGGCCGGTTGGCAGGATGCTGGAGGCGGCAGTGGCTCACTGGCGCGAACCGAAAGAATACATCGAGGAAGTTCTCTATGAAAAAATGTTAGCGCTGCGCCCCCGGCTGGAGCGTGGATTGCCTTTCCTGGCACTGTCAGCCGCAGCGGCGCCGCTCCTGGGGTTGCTGGGTACGGTTACCGGTATGATCAACACGTTCAACGTGATTACCGTGTTCGGGACCGGTGATCCCAAGACATTGGCGGGGGGAATTTCAGAAGCGCTGATCACCACGGAGTTCGGCTTGATCGTCGCCATTCCATCGCTCTTGCTGCACGCATTGTTATCCCGGCGTTTGAAAGGCCTGCTGAGTCAGTTGGAACAGATCAGTGTGGCGTTTCTGAATGGTCTGCCGGACACCCGCGTGCCGGCCGGTCTTCAAGGAGGCATGGATGTATGATGGAAACCATTGTGCAAATTTGGATGAAAGGCGGCTGGGTGATGATCCCGCTGGCCATGGTCTCCCTGCTCATGTTTGCGACCGGTTTGCGTCTGGTCCAAACCATGAGGCACTGGCCAGACCGATGGGGCACGGATGCAGACTGGCAGAAATGGATCAGAGAGCCCCGGCAGGCGCCCGAGGAGGTTCGGTCCATGTTGAGTGCTACCTTGTCGGACAGCGCTGATGCCGACGAACTGCGCCGTCGTTTCATGGCAGTGGCGCAATTGTACGGTCCGGGTACAGACCGACAACTGGCGTTGCTGAGCACGTTGGTAGCAGCGGGACCGTTGGTCGGTCTTTTGGGCACGGTGACGGGTATGTTGGTTACTTTTCGTGCCCTGGCTTTGGGCGGCGGGGGGCAGATTACTGAAGCCATGGCTGCTGGCATTTCCCAGGCCCTGTTCCCCCCGGAGGTGGGACTTTGTATCGCGCTGCCTGGGATGATGATGGTTCATTGGGCGCGCCGACGGCGACATGAGTTGGATGCCTTTTTGGCGCGCATCGAGAGTCTGGTCGTGCAGCAACGTCGGACCCGGACCGAGGTTTCGGCACCGGTGTCACGCCCCGTTTTGGTTGAGGCATGAGATACCGACGGCCCTTGGTTGAGCCAGACGAACTGACGGAGATCAACGTCTCGCCGTTGATCGATATGGTGTTCATTTTGTTGATCTTTTTCATTGTTACGACCGTGTTTGTGGAAGAAACCGGCACCGAGGTGGACAAACCGCAGGCATTGAGCGCCCAGACGCTCGAGAAACAATGCATCTTATTGGCGGTGACGGCGCAGGGTCAGGTCATCCACGCCGGTCAAGATATAGGCGTGGGCGGGGTACGCCCCCTGGTAAGCCGGTTGTGTCGGGATGAACCGTTGCCGGTGGTGTTGCAGGTCGATCGGAACGCCAGTGCCGGCCTGCTGGTGCGCGTCATTGACGAGGCCAAATTGGGACGAGCCAAGAGCGTCAGCATTGCGACCGACCCGGCTCAGTCCTGAATCATGCTTTCCCAAGGTGCACGCATGCGATCCGGTCGGCCTGGAGGCGGGGACTTTCTTCAGGTGTGGTTGGGCGCGGCCGCGCTCACGCTTGTGGTTTTTCTGGTGTTGCCGTTGACCCAGATGGCTTCGAGTCGGGTCCAACGACTCCGCTTGTTGACTTCCGTCCAGACGGTTTCACTGGAAACGCCGCCTGCCGTCGAGGAACCGCCGCCCCCGCCGCCCGCAGAGGAACCGACGGAGCCACCGCCGCCCGCGCTGGCAGATTCGGCTCCATCAATGAATCTGAGCGTGGATCTGGACATTGCCGTTGGATCCGGCGGCGTTTGGGCCGGCCTGCCCGCTTCCTTGTTGGCGCAAGCTTCGCTGACTTCGCTGGGAGACGCTTGGTCGATGGAAGAAGTGGAACAGCCACCGGAGTTGGTTGCTGCGGTGCCGCCCGCGTATCCGCCGGCGCTCCGGCGGGCCGGTGTGGAAGGACGCGTGGTCGTGGTATTTGTAGTGGACGAACAAGGGCGCGTGCTGGACCCGCGGGTCGAGCGCTCGACACGGCCTGAATTTGAAGGGCCGGCTCTGGAAGCGGTGCGGAAGTGGCGTTTCCGCCCGGGCCAAAAAGACGGTCAACCGGTGCGTACCTTTTTGCGACAACCGATTCGATTCTCATTGGGATCATGAACCGAAGATTCTTCAGCGTGTTCCGAGCCGATGGGCCATCTCCAGCTGGACAAGTTGGTCGTGCGTCGGCGCATTGGCTCATTCGAATTTGGATCGGCGGCCTGGCGTGCATGGTGGCGGGGGGCTTAATGGCGCAGCCTGCCGCGTCCGAACATGCGAAGCGCAAACGGGCTCGGGACTCAACGCCCGAGGCCGTTTCTCGCCCGGCCGTATTGTCCACGAATCTCTTTCCCTTATTGGATGCAGATCATCCGCTGGCGCCCCTGTGGAATGATTCTGAGTTTCAGCGCCGCCTTTACGGCTCCTACGGTTTTTTGAGCAGCTTGGAACCCCCCATGAGCGAGGAAGAGAGGCTGACCTGGCGGCAGACAGTCGCACCGGCGTTGCGCCAGGAACCGGCTCGGGCAGTGGAGGTCTTGTTGCCCTTGGCTCGGCCTGAAGCCTCGGCTGTGTTCGATTTCGCACTGGGTACGGCCTTTTTTCAAAAGGGTGACCTCACCAACGCGCGTACATGGTTGGAATCGGCAGTCGCCAAACATCCCGACTTTTTGCGAGCATGGAAGAACCTCGGTTATGTAACTGCTCGTGCAGGGGATGCCGCCGGTACGGTCCGCGCGTTGGCACGTGCGTTGGAGTTGGGCGGAGCGGATGCAGCAACCTTAGGACTTTTGGGACATGCGTATCTGCAATTGGGTCGGCCTGTGGCTGCGGCTGCCGCCACACAGCAGGCCCTGCTCTTTAAGCCGGATGATGTCTCGTTGCAGTTGCAACTCTTACAGGCCTGGAGCGCCAGCGGCCAATACGAGCCGGCTCTGAAGCTCGTAGAAGAACTTTTGGCGACGCAGCCGGGTCGTGCCCAATATTGGGCATGGAAAGCACGTCTGCACGTGTTGCGCAACGAACGGCCTGCGGCAGCAGTTGCGTACGAAACCTTGCGGCGTCTTGGGGGGGCTCGGCCGGACGATCTTTTTGCATTGGCCGATCTCTACGTGCTTTTGGAGACTCCGGAAACGGCTCTTGAGGTTTACCGCCAGGCCTTGGAGTCGGGCGGACCGGCCGGGTGGGACCGGGCCTTGCGCGCTGCGGAAGTTCTGTTCTCTCAAGGCCAGGTCACTGTAGCAGCGCAGTATCTGAGCAGTTTGGGAGATGGCCGGCCCGAATCGGTGCCCCCGGAACACCGTGCGACCTGGCTGCGCCTTCAGGCGCGTGTTGCCATGAGTCGGGGTGACTGGGACCGGGCTTTGCAGGCGTTGGAGTTGTGCCTGGAACAATATCCTTTGGATGGCGCCGCATTGCTCTTGGCGGCCGAGTGTCATGCACAGAAGGGGGATCGTGAGAAAGCGGAATTCCGCTATCAGGCCGCTGCCCAGATCGAATCTGTGGCCCCGGATGCCTTGATCAAGCATGCCCAGCTTTTGGTCCGGCATCAGGAGTATCGCAGAGCGGCCGAGTTGTTGCAACGGGCCCAGCGCCTGCGTCCGCGTGAAACTGTGCAGCGTTACTTGGATGAGGTCCTCAAACTGGCCGCTCAACGGCCGACCACTTCTTAAAGGCCGAGTGCAAGCCCGGTTTTTTCAACGCGCAGCAGCCGTTCGGTTGGCTGTTCGATCCTTAATCGCGGCACCCGCGAGGTTCCGTGTGGCTTGGGGCGGCTTCCGAGGTGTTGGCGCGCGGACGGTGTCGCATCGGCAGGCTGAATGTCTGGCAACCTGGGTGATGGGGGGTTGGCTCATCGCAACCGGCTTGGCGGGCTTGGCACAGGAGGCGGCTCAGTTCCCGAGCGGCGTTGTGGAAGGGCGCGTCATCTCCACGTGGGATGCAGAGCCGCTGGCAGGAGTGGCCGTTTCCGTGCGAGGCACCACCCTCGCAACCGTCACCGATGCGGAAGGCCGTTATCGGTTGGTGGGCGTTCCGCCGGGTCGGCACACACTGGTGTTTGCGCGGTCGGGGTTCGTCCGCACGCTCGTGACAGATGTGCTGGTGGCTGAGGGCCAGACGTCGCGTGTGGAGGCCAACCTGCGGCCGGAGTTTTTGGAGCGCGAGGAGTACGTGGTGACCGCGGCAGAGATGAACGAACAGACGACCCGCCTTTTGTTAGAGCGGAAGGAAGCCGCTTCGGTGATGGACACCGTGGGGGCCGACTTTTTATCTCGCGTAGGGGTCAATGACGCCGCCGAAGCTGTCAGCAAAGTGACCGGCGTGACCGTGGTGGACGGCAGGTTCGCAGTCATTCGGGGGCTTTCCGATCGCTACACCAGTGCCACGCTGAATGGAGGCGAAATTCCCTCGGCCGATCCATACCGAAAAGCGGTTCAACTGGACCTGTTTCCTGCTGAGATGATCTCGCAGGTTTCCATTCAAAAGACCTTCACGCCGGATCAGCCGGGCGGATTTACCGGTGGGTCGATCGATCTTCGTACGAAAGCTTTTCCGGAGCGATTCTCTTTCAAGTCGTCGGGCGGCGCCAGTTACAACTCGCAAGCCACGTTCAATGACCGTTACCTGAGCTATTCCGGCGGCAGCCGGGATTGGACAGGCATGGACGACGGGAGTCGGGCCGAGCCGGAAGCCCTGGCCCGGATCCCCAACCCGGCAGCGCTGCCGGTGGCCTTCCCGGCCACCCCCGAGGGTCTGGCTGCCGCTCAAGGGTATCGGGACCTGCTCCGCTCCTTTCCTTCGCGCGAGCTGGGCGGGCGCGCCGGCGAAGCGCCGCCCTTAAACCACAGCGGTTCCTTTTCATTGGGCGACACATTTGAATGGTGGAATCGCCGGTTCGGTTGGTTCCTGGCCGCATCGTATGATCGCAAGTTTCAGCATTATGAGGGCAGGCAACAACGGTATTCGTGGCCGATCGTTCCTGCCGGGACCTCTCCTCAAGAGGCCAATATGCGTGCCGACTTGCAGGACACACGTTCGACCATGGAAGTGGCCTGGGGTAGCCTGGCTAATGTGGCTGTTGAGCTGCTGCCCGGGCACACGGTGGGCTTCACGTTCCTGTATTCCCAGAATGCGGATGACGTCACGCGGTTGCGCATTGGGCCTGCTTCGCTGGCCAACCTGACCGAAGGCAACACCGCGTACTTGAACGAACTGCACTGGACCGAGCGCAATTTGCAGACATATCAATGGCGGGGCGAACACAGCTTTACCCGGTTGTGGGACCTCGAAACGCGATGGCTTGTCTCGTTGTCCACGACCACGCAGGATGAACCGGACTACCGGTTGTTTAACTTCATCCAGAACCCGGGGGGCACGATCAACTTTGCAGGTTCTTCCGGCGTGCCGGAGCCCTCGGGCGGGCCGACCCGTTACTTCCGCCATCTCAAAGAGGACAATACAACCTACAAGCTCGACTTTTCGCTGCCTGTGCATCTCTGGCACGCGGAGCCGGCCCGGTTCAAGTGGGGAGGTTACGCCAGCGCTTCGGAGCGTCTGTTCCGCGAGCGCACTTACACGTTGCGGCCTGGCCAACAGAATTTCACAGGCAATCCGCTCACATTCCCTAACGAGTTACTCTCCGATGCGCTGCTGAATTTTGAAGAACGGCGCCATCCCCGGACCGGGGCCGTGACGGGATACCGCATGTTCACCTTCTTTGCGGATGAAATGGGAGGCAGTCGGTTGGACGGCCGCCAGGAGATTCTCGCGGGTTACGGCATGGTAGAGTTGCCACTGGTGGGCTCGTGGAAACTAGTTGCCGGCGCCCGGGTGGAGTCCACCTTGCTAGAAGTTGATTCGGCGTCGCGGCTTGGCGGCAGTGGCTTCAACACGATTGAACAATCGGATGTTCTGCCTGCCGCGGGGGTGATCTGGGAGGTCGTCACTAACATGAACGTGCGCTTGCATTTTGCGCAAACGGTGGCCCGACCAACCTTCCGCGAGTTTTCTCGGCTACGCAGTTACGACGTGACCGGTGACGAAGTGTTTACGGGGAATCCCCGTCTGATCATGAGCGCCGTGGACAATTACGACCTGCGATGGGAATGGTTCCGTCGCCCCGGGGAGGTATTTGCTTTGGGGGGATTTTATAAGTTCGTGCTTCATCCCATTGAAAAAGTGGCTCTCGACGCGCGGAATAACGACAACATCAGTTACATCAATTCGCCCGAGGCGGAAGTCTATGGACTCGAGCTGGAAGCACGGACAGCTCTGGACTGGATCAGTCCGATGCTTGCAAGCTGGAGTTTGGGGTTTAACGCCGCTTGGATCGTTTCAGAGGTTTTGAATACGGAGCAGATCCAGGCCACCAAAGCCGAAGTCGGATTAAGGCAGAAAACGCGGCCCTTGTACGATCAATCGCCGTACGTGGTCAACACGGACCTGACTTGGGAAAGCAGCCGATGGGGCACAACCCTGACTCTGGCCTTCAACGTGGCGGGTGAACGATTGTATCTGGTTAACAACGCAGGTTACGACGTGTATGAACAACCGGCTCCGCAGCTTGATCTGTTCATCAGTCAGCGCCTGGGCAAACATTGGCGCTTAAAATTCTCGGCGAAAAACCTTCTCGATCCGGACATCGAGCGCACGTACGGCAAGGCGGGCGAAGTGGCCGGTCGGCCGTGGTATTCCAAATCCTCCCGAGGTCGTAGCGTGGGATTTTCCCTGAGCTGCGATTTTTAGGGCCATATTTCACAAGTTCGTCAAACAACCGCGCCGAAGCCGTAACACAACCCCGCCAAAGTAGGTCGCGTCGAATGCATGAGGATCATTCGTCAAAACCAGTCCGGAGGAGGATTGGCAGGACGAAACCGCGGCAAACCAAACCTGATTGGACCGGTATGAAAGCAACGCAATTCGCGCGCATGATTTTGGGGGCGGGGTGTTTCTTGGCGGGGTTGTCGCTGGCTCCAGCGGCCACGAATTATGTGGGTGGCTTCATCACTTCGCCTACGACCTGGTACGCCACCAATACGTACATCATGACCAACTTTGTGTATGTATTGTCGAATGCGTCCCTGACGATTGAGGCGGGCACGGTGGTCAAGGGGCGGAACGGTACCTATACCAATGCGGGCGGCATTCCGGGCGGCTTCGGCTGCCTGGTCATCAACCGGGGCGCC
>JANWVC010000009.1 GCA_025057755.1 Limisphaera sp.
CGCTGGCGCTGTTGAACCTGTGCATATACTTGGTGGGCCGGCAGCTTGAGGCGCAGGCCAGCGCCTTCGAGCGGGAGGGCGGTTTCACCGAGCGCCTCTACCGCCGCCGCAAGGCCGCCCGCCAGCAACACCCATGAACCCGTTCACCGAATCCGAAGTCGAACAAGCCGCCCTCGCCTGGCTGGAGGCCATCGGCTGGCGCGTGGCGCACGGGCCGGACATGGCGCCGGACACGCTCCTAGCCGAGCGACGCGACTTCGGCGAGGTGGTGCTGGCCCGCCGGCTGCGCGATGCGCTGGCGCGGCTCAACCCGGGGCTGCCCGCTGACGCGCTCGAAGACGCGTTCCGCAAGCTCACCCGAGCCGAAGGCGCGGACCTGCTCCAGCGCAATCGCGCCGTGCACCGCATGCTTGTGGACGGCGTCGCGGTCGAGTACCGCACGGGCGAGGGCGCAATTCGCGGCGCGCAGGTCCGCCTGCTGGACTTCGATGAGCCAGAGAACAACGACTGGCTGGTCGTCAACCAATTCGCCGTGGTCGAGAGCCGGCACAGCCGGCGGCCGGACGTGGTGCTGTTTGTGAACGGGCTGCCGCTGGCGGTCATCGAGCTGAAGAATCCGGCTGATGAGGAAGCGACCATATGGACGGCATTCCAGCAACTTCAAACGTATCAAGCGGAGATTCCCTCGCTGTTTGCATTCAACGCCGTGCTGGTAGTGTCGGACGGGTTGGAGGCGCGGGTGGGGCCGGTCGGTGCAGGCCGGGAGTGGTTCAAGCCGTGGCGCACCATCACCGGCGAAACGCTCGCGCCGGAGACGATGCCGCAGTTGCAGGTGGTGCTCGAGGGCGTGTTTGAAAAACGGCGGTTCCTCGATTTGGTGCGGGATTTCATTGTGTTTGAAGACCATGGCGGCGGGCGGCTGGTGAAGAAAATCGCCGGATACCACCAGTTCCACGCCGTGCGCGTGGCGGTGGAGGAAACGCTGCGCGCGGCGGCGTTGGAGCGTGAAGCCTGGGCACTGCGCGACGGTGGTGCGGGCTACACCGCGCGCAAACAGCGCGGCGGTCAGCCCGGCGACCGGCGCATCGGTGTGGTGTGGCACACGCAGGGCAGCGGCAAAAGTCTGACGATGGTGTTTTACGCCGGGCGGATGATCCGCGAGCCGGCCATGGAAAACCCGACCATTGTGGTGCTCACCGACCGGAACGACCTAGACGACCAATTGTTCGGCACGTTTGCGCGCTGCCAGGAGCTTTTGCGTCAGCCGCCGGTGCAGGCGCAGAGCCGCCAGCACCTGCGTGAGCTGCTGCAAAGGGCAAGCGGCGGCGTCATTTTCACGACGATTCAAAAATTTTTCCCAGAGGGAAAGGGCGACCGGCATCCGGTGCTTTCGGAGCGGCGCAACATTGTGGTCATCGCGGATGAAGCGCACCGCAGCCAGTACGATTTCATAGACGGGTTCGCGCGGCACATGCGCGATGCACTGCCGCGCGCGTCCTTCCTTGGCTTCACTGGTACGCCTATCGAGAAGGCCGACGCCAACACCCGGGCCGTGTTCGGCGACTATATCAGCATTTACGACATCCGCCGCGCAGTGGAGGACGGTGCTACCGTGCCGATCTATTACGAGAGCCGGCTGGCCAAGCTCGACCTGCCCGAGGAACTGAAGCCGAAAGTGGACGAGGAATTCGAGGAGGTGACCGAGGGCGAGGAAGTCGAGCGCAAGGAACGGCTCAAAACGAAGTGGGCGCAGCTCGAAGCGGTTGTGGGCGCGGCGCAGCGGCTGCGACTGATCGCGCGCGACATTGTGGATCACTTCGAGAAACGGCTCGAGGCAATGGATGGCAAGGCGATGATCGTGTGCATGAGCCGGCGCATCTGCGTGGAGCTTTACAACGAGATCATCAAGCTGCGCCCCGAATGGCACGGCGAGCGGGACGAAGAGGGCATCCTCAAGGTCGTGATGACCGGTTCGGCCAGTGACCCGCCCGACTGGCAGCGGCACATCCGTGACAAGCGCCGGCGCGAGCAACTCGCCAACCGCTTCCGCGATCCCCACGACCCGTTCCGCATCGTCATCGTGCGCGACATGTGGCTCACGGGCTTTGACGCGCCCAGCCTGCACACGATGTATGTGGACAAGCCCATGCGCGGTCACGGGCTGATGCAGGCCATCGCGCGCGTCAATCGCGTGTTCCGCGACAAACCCGGCGGGCTGGTGGTGGACTACCTCGGGTTGGCAGCGGAGTTGAAACAGGCGTTGGCGGTTTACACGGAGAGTGGTGGGACGGGTGAGACGGCCATTGATCAGGAACGCGCCGTGGCGGTGATGCAGGAGAAATACGAGGTCTGCTGCGGCTTGTTCCATGGGTTGGATCGGTCGGCTTGGGTTCGCGGCACACCGCAAGCGCGGCTGGCGCTCTTGCCGGCAGCACAGGAGCACATCCTTGCGCAGGAGAACGGCAAGGACCGGCTGATGCGCGCCGTGCGCGAGCTTTCGGCAGCGTTCGCCCTGGCTGTGCCGCACGAAGAGGCGCTGGAGATTCGCGACGAGGTCGCGTTCTTCCAGGCTGTGGCCGCGGCGCTGGCCAAGCGCGCGCCGGGCGAACGGCGGACCGAGGAGGAGCTGGACCACGCCATTCGTCAGATCGTCTCGAAGGCCATTATGCCGGAGGGGGTGGTGGACTTGTTCGCCGCGGCGGGCGTGAAAAAGCCGGACATTTCCATCTTGTCCGAGGAATTCCTGGCCGAGGTGCGCGCCATGCCGCAGCGCAACCTTGCGATCGAGTTGTTGCAGAAACTGCTCAAGGGCGAGCTCCGCATGCGCCGGCGCAAGAACGTGGTGCAAGCCCGCTCGTTTGCCGAGCTGCTCGAGCAGACATTGCGCCGGTACCAGAACCGCGCCATCGAAGCGGCGCAGGTGATCGAGGAACTGATCGCCCTAGCGCGTGAACTGCGCGCTGCCGATGCGCGCGGTGCGCAACTTGGCTTGAGCGAGGAGGAGCTCGCCTTTTACGACGCGCTCGAGACCAACGACAGCGCGGTGAAAGTGCTGGGCGAGCCGACGCTGCGCGCCATCGCGCAGGAGCTGGTGCGGACCGTGCGCGCGAATGTGACGATTGACTGGACGTTGCGCGAGAACGTGCGGGCGCAACTGCGCGTGCTGGTCAAGCGCATCCTCCGCAAGCACGGCTACCCGCCGGACAAACAGGAGAAGGCCACACAAACGGTGTTGGAGCAGGCGGAACTGTTTTCATCGGAGTGGGCCGAAGCCCTTGCCGCGTGATCTCTCCCGTGCTTGCCAATTGAGTTCTGAATTCCATCCTTGTAACAACTGTGAAGGTGTGCGCCCCGCGAGGGGACAACCACCGGAGCGTCTGACTGCAGTATGCATACGGCGTGCGCGTCCGAAACTCCTGGTGGATGAGTCTGAAGGAAGGTGTTGATCAAAGTGAGATCCCCGCCGGCTGCCCTGATCCCATGAGATGTAGGAATGAGGCAAGGGAGATTCCGTCAATCGGTAGTTCCTCTACCCCGCGGTGCGCGCGGGGGCATGTCGTTTCGAATTTCGCGTCCGTTGAAAACTGCCCGGTTTGAAGCAGTTCCCTTACATCCGGTGGCGGCGCAGGGGGTGAGGTGTCCCGGCGCCATGGCCCATGTTGGCCCCCGCCTAGGTGGAGGATCGGCCAGGCCCGATGTCAACGCGGAATGGGGCTTGAACCGGTCTGCTGAGCGCGTAGGTTCGGTTTCGTGATGCCGCGGCGGATAACGGGATTGGCGGGAGCTGTGGTTGGGACCGCGTTTAGCAGGAAAGTGGGCTCGTGGGCGACCCGGGTGGGCCGGCCGTTTGTTCGTGGCGCGCAGAGTGCACGGGGCCTGATTGCCTTTGGTTTGATCACGCTGGGTGTGCTCTGGAGCAAGGGGGGGCATGCGCCTGTGTGGCTTCGGCACCTGACTCGCCACCAAATCGTGCGCGCGGGCGTGACGTTGTTGCCGTTGTTTTTGTTTCTCTCGGCTATCCTCGGTTTTTTGGTGATCGGCCAAACGGTGGCGTGGCTGAGTCGGCTGGGTGCCATGGACTATTTGGGCCCGGTCATGGTGCTGGTGATCGTGCGGGAATTGGGGCCTCTGATGACGGCGCTGGTGATGCTTGCGCGCGTGTGCACGCCGATGGTGGTGGAACTGAGCACGGCGCGCGCCCTGGGAGAAGTGGAGGCCTTGGAGGCCCTGGGGATTGATCCAATTCACTATTTAGTGGTTCCGCGGGTGCTGGGACTGGCGCTATCTGTACTGGGGTTGACCGTTTATCTCATTTTGGGCGCCATCGTGGCTGGCTATCTCTGGGCATTTCTGCAAAACATTCCGCTCACGCCCGGAGCGTATTTCCGGCAACTGGCAGCGGCGTTGAGTTGGTTGGATTTTGGCGTTCTTGCATTAAAGACGCTCATGTTTGGTGCCGTGCTGGCCACGGTGACGTGCTATCATGGTCTGGCCCGGCCCTTGCGCCTGGACGGCGTGGCTCCGGCGACGGTTCATGCAGTGGGACAAGGTTTGGTAGCTTGCTTGTTGTTGGACGCCGTGTTCCTGCTGCTTTATTTGGTGGCCGCATGATTGACTACTCTGAGGCATCCGGACCGATATTGGCCATGATTCACGTGGATGTGGGCTGCTTGCAGGACCGATATCGTGTCGCGGTTCGTGATGTGAATTGGCAAGTGCACTCGGGTGACTTTTGGATCGTGGCTGGCTCTCACGGCAGCGGTCGCACAGATCTTTTATTGACCGCGGCCGGGTTGTTACCGCCCTGCGCTGGTCAGATCCAATGGTTTGGTCAACCGCAGCCGGCTAGCGAGGTGGCCCGGCAGTCCCTGCGGCGGAAAGTCGGCTTTGTTTTTGAACAAGGACATTTGTTGCATGACTTAACCGTGGCTGAAAACGTGGCTCTTCCTTGCGAATATCACGGGGTGCAGAGAGCCGGCTCCGTGGAGGGAGTCGTGACCCGAATGTTGGAAAGCACGGGATTGCGAGCTTGGGCCGATGCGCGACCTGCGGCCTTACCCGTGCCCTGGCAAAGGCGTGCCTTGCTGGCTCGCGCATTGGTTTTACAACCGCGTTTGATGTTTTTCGATTGCCCCTTGCGCGGTTTGGATCGGCGCCATGCGGAATGGTGGCATGAGACTTTGCTCCAACTTCACCGCGGAGAATTCCCCGGAGTTTCTCATTCGGTCACCGTGGTTATGACGGCGGAGGAACCACCGACATGGATCACGCCCGGCATGGGAGTCGCCTGGATCGAAGAAGGCCGTTTCTCCGTGGTCACGTCTCCGGCCAACCGGTTGGCAGGTTGATTTGTCGGCAGTCTCATCTGGTCCCGCGAGCCAATGCGGGTTTCCGTGACGCGTCGTTGCCATTCAAGACACGGTCAGACACACTGCCAACGCGCATGAGCAAACGGTTTTACATCACCACGGCCATTGACTACGTCAATGGTCAGCCCCATCTGGGCCACGCTTACGAAAAGATCGTGGCTGATGTGATTGCCCGCGGTCGCCGGAGTCTCGGTCAGGAAGTCTTCTTTCTGACCGGATTGGACGAGCACGGTCAAAAGGTGCAGCAAGCGGCCCAAAGCGAGGGCAAGGCCCCCCAAGTTTATTGCGACGAACTGGCGCGGCAATGGATGGCCTTCGTGCAAAAACTTTGCATTTCGAACGACGATTTCGTGCGCACGACCCAGGCCCGACACAAATCCGTCGTGCAGGCGCTTCTGCAAAAACTCTATGACCGGGGAGAGCTCTACAAAGCGCCTTACCGCGGCTGGTATTCGTGGAAGGAGGAGACTTTCCTGACCGAAAAAGATCGCCGGCCTGATGGCACGTTCGATCCTGTTTGGGGGGAGGTCACTGAGCTGGTGGAAGACAACTGGTATTTTCGCATGTCGCGGTACCAGTCGTGGTTAATCGACTACATGGAGGCGCATCCCGAGTTTGTTCACCCGCCCAGCCGGCGGAATGAGGTGTTGAGTTTTCTCCGCTCGCAACCGCTGGAAGATCTTTGCATCAGCCGGCCTGCAGCGCGCCTCAGCTGGGGAATCCCTCTGCCGTTTGATCCGGATTACGTCAATTACGTTTGGTTCGACGCTCTCACGAATTACTTCAGCATCCCCGCCGCCTGGGGAGATCCGGCGGCCCTGAGTGCTTTGCAGGGCTACTACGCGTCTGAATCTTCACCCAAAGCGGCTCTGGAATTGTGGCCTGCTGATATTCATGTCATCGGCAAAGATATCGTGCGTTTCCATGCTATCTATTGGCCGATCATGCTTCATGCAGCTGGTATTGAGCCGCCGCGGCAGATTTTGGTGCATGGTTGGTGGCAAAAGGACGGCCAGAAGATGAGTAAAACCACCGGGAACGTGGTTGACCCGGTGGCCGTCATAGACGAGTGGGGAGTGGACGCCTTTCGGTACTATGTCTTGCGTGAACTGGACATCGGGCCGGACGGTAACTGGACAGATGCCGGCTTTCGCGCTCGGTACTCGGCCGAGCTTGCCAATGGATTGGGCAACCTCGTGCATCGTTCTCTCTCCATGTTGCAGCGTTACCGACAGGGCGTGGTGCCAAGTGTGCACCATGAACTTGCGCCGGAAGCAGAGCGCACGGCAGAGGAGGTTCGGAGTTGCCTTCAACAAAGCCGCTTGCAACCGGCTCTCATCGCCATTTGGAGCCTCATCACGCGGGCGAATCAATACGTGGATCATACGGCGCCTTTCAAATTGGCCAAGGATCCCGCACAGGCGACCCGTCTGGATCAAGTGCTCTACAATTTGGTGGAAACAGTTCGTGTAGTCGCCGTATTGCTCTGGCCGTTCTTGCCGACCACCGCCAGCCGCATTTATGCGCAGCTTGGCTTGGAGACGGAGCCACATCGCTTGACAACCGCGAGATGGGGCGGACTCCCGCCCGGCCACAAGGTCGGCGCGCCCCAGGTACTATTTCCTCGCAAGGAGCATTGAGGCGTTTCATTCGACCTGGAACGCTTACCGCAGTCAACCTTGGGGATTGGTTGGACGCCGATCCAGCTCCTGATCCTCCCACGAACGTGGATCGTCCAATGCCTCCAAATGAGTAAAGACCGTGCTCTCCGGCACGGCGCGCCGGATGTCCGACTCAATCCGCTCCAACAGAGCGTGTCCCTGGTGGACTGTCCACTGCCCTGGGACCAACACGTGCACCGAGACAAATTTGCGGGCGCCGGCCTGTCGAGTCCGCAAGGCGTGATAGTCGATCGCTTCTTCCGTTTTATAACGGTCCAGCACCGCCCGTACGGCTGCGACATCAGCTTCAGCCAGCGCCGAATCCATCAAGCCCATGACCGACCGGCGCACGATCCCATAACCTGTATGCAGAATGTTCGCGCCCACGGCTAGAGCGACCACGGGGTCCAACCAACTCCAACCGGTCCAACCAACCAAACCGACGCCCAGAATGACACCTACCGAAGTCCAGACATCCGTCAATAGGTGATGGGCATTGGCTTCCAAGGTGATACTGTGAAAGCGACGTCCTGCCCGCAACAACACCCAAGCCACCCAGAGGTTGATCAGGGCTGCCGCGCCAGCGAGGGCCAAACCCTCTCCCACAGCCTCCAAAGCTTGTAGCCGAACCAGCCGGTGTCCTGCTGCCACTACAATGCCAAATCCTGCCAGCAAGATCAGACCACCTTCCAACCCGCTGGAGAAATACTCCGCCTTGGAATGTCCGTATGTGTGATCTTCATCGGCCGGACGAGCTGCCACCGCCAGCATTGCCAGTGCCATCAGGGCGCCGATGAGATTTACCGCCGATTCGACCGCATCCGAAAACAAGCCGACCGAGCCGGTGATCAGGGCGGCCACCACCTTCGTTAAGATGGTGCCCAAGGCCGCCACCACCGACAGCCAAGCATACCGTGTGAGCGGCTCTCCTCTCACGAACGCATGTTACAACCGATGGCTGAACAAGCCGTCCCTTAACTTCGGATGAAACCAGGTGCTTTTCGGTGGCAGAATTCCCCCTTGGTCCGCAATCTTCAACAGCTCGTCCATTTGCGTCGGATGCAAGGCAAAAGCGCAGGCAGCCCGCCCTGAATCGACGGCGTGCGCCAGCGTCTCCGGCCCGGCTGCGCCGCCGACAAATTCCAATCGCGGACTGGTCCGAGGATCTTCGATGCCCAAGACCGGCGCCAGGACCTGCTTCTGCAGCAGCGTTACGTCCAGGGCTTCTACCGCGTCTGTGTCGGGATCCGGCACTTTGCGAAACCGCATCCGTTGCCATCGTCCAGCCACGTACACATCCACTTCATGAGGCCGTTGAGGTCGGCCGTCGCCGGGGCCCAGTTCACCCTGAGAAGCCAAACGCCGAAGGAACTCCGGCACCGTTAATCCATTCAAATCCCGCACCAACCGATGGTAAGGCAGGATCCGGAGCTGGTTGTGCGGAAAAAGCACAGCTAAAAACCAGCCGCTGCGACCCGCTCCATGACGCTTTTGATACACGCGCGCGGCCGCGGCAGTTCGATGGTGCCCGTCGGCAATGTATAACCGTGGGATCCTTTCAAGGGCCTGCTGGACCGCTGCCAATCCGTCGGCTTCCGTCACGGCCCAGACGCTATGTCGCACACCCGTCTCATCTTCAAACTCAATCTCGGGAGGAGCTTGCGTGCGATCCGCCAGCAGGGCGTCCAAGGCCGGTTGCGCCCGGTAAATCAGATAGGCCGGCCCGGTTTGGGCATTCAAAGTCTCGATGTGTCGAGTGCGATCGTCTTCCTTGTCAGGCCGCGTCAACTCATGTTTGCGGACGTCGCCGCTTAGATAGGCCTCGCAATGCACGACGGCCGTCAATCCGGTTTGTTCCTGCGATCCCAGGCGCAGCCGATACACGTAAAAAGCGGGTCGTTCCTCCTCGAACAAGGCTCCCGCACGCATCAACGATTCAAAGCGCATCCGTCCGCGCTCGTATACCTCCGGCGCATATGGGTCCGTGCCATCCGGAAACTCTATTTCCGGCCGGCTCACGCGCAGGAAACTCAGTGGGTTTTCACCCGCCAGACGACGCGCCTCTTCGGTTGAAACCACGTCGTAGGGTGGCGCACAAATGCGCGCCGCCAGCTCCGGCCGGGGCCGAACAGCAACAAAGGGTTGGATGAATGCGTTTCCCATGCAACTGTAGTCCGAAGCTTAGGCGGCCCCGCCTGGTCACGCACGCACAAATCTCTTGGAAGCACACGCACGCCGTGCTGCATGGCAGGTCCCGTCTGCGGCTCTATCTTGCTGATGAGGCGCTACACGCGATCGCCGCCCAGTAAGTGCGGTCTGACCCACACCTTGCCCCCCGCGCGGCCAAGGCCTGGCCGGTCAACCCGGTTCCCACGCGTGGCCACACCCTCTTTATCGGACCTCTCCTGACATCGTTTTCATCTCCGCAAAACAGGCTGGCCGCCAATGGGCCTGAAGCATCTCCGCGATCGCGCAGATCCTCCGCGAACCGGCTTTTGGGGACACATCCGATCCTTGCTATGGCAACCGGCACAGTCGCCCTCAAAGGGGTTGAGACAGCGCCCACGCGACCACGACTTGGGCTTCCGGCCATGCAACGCTGTCATAAACCAGGCAGACCGGCAGTGGGAGAAACTTCCGAATCCTTTTTACCAAGTAACCCGGACGACTCACTTGCTTTGTGTAGTCCCAAAGAGGGTTGGATCGTGGTGATGCGCATATCCGCCCCGGCTTCCAGCGATGAATGACATCGGTGAGTTTGCTTTTGTAAGATTGCATGGGCGGGCGAAGAGATTGTGGTTCATGGGAGAACAACCGGCGCCTGCGAGTCCGGCTGCAACCGTTGCAGTCAGGAGTTGCTCTCCGGGCGCTTTGGAAACGGATGGTGCAGCTTCCCGTTGACCATGGGCTCCGCTACCGGTCCTGCCAGGTTTTGCATTCGGTCCTAACTCTCGCAACTTTGTGTTTGCATTGGTGTGTCGGCTTGTATCGCAGCCGTCGATCCGGCCTGAATTCCCCATTAAGTATATGCATGGACCGCTTGGGAGCCGGTCCATAAGGCCAAGCACTCTTCGAGATAGCATCCATTCACGATTCTTCTAGAACCATGGACCGGGCGGCGGGGCTGTTTTCGGGCTTGTCAAATGGTTTGGTAAGCCCCATGAACGAGCGCATGAATTGGCGACTCCGTTCGCGTGGCGTCTCAGGGATAACGGGGGTGATTTGTTGCCTGGGAGTGTTGGGGCACGGGGCCGTCCGGGCCGCCCACAATCCGATTCTCTGGGCTGATGTGCCCGACCTGGCCATGGTCCGGGTAGGTAACACCTATTACATGAGCAGTACCACCATGCATATGAGCCCGGGGGTTCCCATCATGAAATCCACAGATTTGGTCAATTGGACGATTGTTAACTACGCGTATGACATTTTGGAGGATGTGGATGAACTGAATCTGGAGCGCGGCAAGAGCGATTACGGCCGCGGTTCATGGGCCAGTTCCATCCGTTATCACCAAGGCCGGTTCTATGTCTCCACGTTTTGTCATACAACTCGCAAGACGTACATTTATTGGACCACCAATGTCGAGACGGGGCCCTGGGAATCACGGTCGTTTCAACCGGCTTTGCACGATCATTCGCTGTTTTTCGACGATGACGGTCGGGTGTACATGCTGTATGGCGTGGGCAATCTATGGTTGGCGGAGTTGAACGAGGACCTGTCTGGTCTGAAGGAGGGCGGGATTCATCAGGTGGTCATCAGCAATGCCCATGCGGTCGTGACCCTGGACGTGGGTTTGCCTGCGGAGGGGTCGCAGCTCTTCAAGTACAACGGCAAATATTATCTTTTTAACATTTGCTGGCCACGGGGCGGCATGCGGACCGTGGTCATTCATCGGGCCGACAGACTTACTGGCCCGTGGGAAGGCCGATTGGGACTGCAGGACAAAGGCGTTGCGCAAGGCTCGCTCATTGATACTCCGGATGGACGATGGTATGCTTATCTATTTCGCGATTGGGGCGCGGTGGGACGTGTGCCGTACCTTGTGCCGGTGCGTTGGGAGGCGGGCTGGCCGGTGCTGGGGATTGATGGCAAAGTGCCGGACGAATTGCCCGATTTGCCAACCAGTCGCGGGTTGATTCCGGGGACTGTGGCTTCGGACGAATTTGACCGCAAACCCGGTGACCGTCCGTTGCCGTTGGTGTGGCAGTGGAATCACAATCCCGATTCTCGCTTTTGGTCCATATCCGCCCGGCCGGGTTACCTGCGGTTGATCGGTGGTCGTGTCGACCGTGAGTTTGAGCAGGTCCGCAACATGTTGACCCAACGGACATTTGGACCGGAGTGTTCCGGATGGGTCACTTTGGACGTCTCGCATTTGAAGGACGGCGACTGTGCAGGCTTGGCCTTGTTGCAACGGCATTACGGCTATGTTGCCGTGCGACAAGAAGGTGCAACTCGTTGGATTGTCATGGTGAACCGGAGCGGGTCAAAGCCGGTGGAAGTCGAGAGGATCCCGCTTGAGCAAACGGTGGTGCACTTGCGGGCGGAATGCGATTTTCGCGACCTGGTTGACACGGGCTGGTTCAGTTACAGTCTGGATGGTCGTACGTGGCGGCGTGTGGGTAACACGCTCCGCATGCAATACACGATACCTCACTTCATGGGCTACCGATTTGCGTTGTTTCACTGGGCCACCCGAGAACCCGGCGGCTGGTCGGATTTCGATTCCTTCCGAGTCTCCACCAAAACCTCGGGCCCCGCCGGGCTTTGACCGGATGAACCTGCATGGCCGCGGACGGATCCCGGTCCGGACGCCAGTGGACCGAACGTTTGTTCTTGGCGGAGGCAGCCCGCTGGGGCTGAGTTCGGGCGCCGCGTCCGGACGAGCATAGGGGCTGGGGCCAACCTCTCGGGCCGGGAACCAAAAGCTGTTGGGATTGGGCCCTTTCGTTGACAGAGCGCGCCTTGGTTGGTAGCGTCCGCCCACGCTGCGATTCCGAGGCATGGAATATAAAAACACGTTGAATCTTCCGCGCACGGAGTTCCCCATGAAGGCGGACTTGGTGACGCGCGAACCGGAGCGGCTGCGACGCTGGCAAACCGAGAGGTTGTACGATCGGATTCAAGCGGCGCGGGCTGGTGCTCCCGTGTTCGTGCTGCACGACGGTCCGCCGTTTGCCAACGGAGACGTGCACATCGGGACCGCGCTGAACAAAATCCTGAAGGATTTCATTCTCAAGTACAAAACGCTGCGCGGTTATCGTGCGCCTTATGTGCCCGGCTGGGACTGTCACGGATTGCCCATTGAGTTCAAGGTGGTGCAGGAGCGACGTACCGGCAGCGGCGGATCTGCCGCTGAAATTCGCCGGGCCTGTGAGGCGTATGCCCGCCGGTTCGTGGAAATACAGCGCCAACAGTTTCAACGGCTGGGCGTGTTCGGTGATTGGGAGCGTCCTTATCTGACGCTGGATCCCGCTTACGAAGCCGACGAGCTACGGTTATTCGCCGACCTGGTAGAGCAGGGGATGGTGTACCGGGGCAAGAAACCAGTGTATTGGAGCATTCCTTGTCGGACGGCGTTGGCCGAAGCCGAGGTGGAGTATCAGGAACACGTCAGCCAGAGCGTGTATGTGAAATTCCCGGTAGTGGGTCGTCCGGGAACGTATCTGCTCATTTGGACGACCACGCCTTGGACACTGCCGGCCAACCTAGCCGTGGCGTACAACTCTAACTTCCATTACGCGGTGGTCCGCGTCGGTGAGGAAGATTACCTCCTATCCGCGTTGCTTGTAAACACGGTGGCGGCCAAGTGTGGATGGCATCACTTTCAGATCGTTCGTCATTTGGATGCTGATCATTTACGGCACGTGACGTACCAGCATCCATTTTGCCAGCGAACGGGTCGTTTGTTTGTCGGCGATGCTTTTGTAGATAACGTCACCGGGACCGGCTTTGTGCACATCGCGCCAGGCCATGGTCTGGAGGACTATTTACTGGGTTTGGAACATGGCCTGCCCATCTACTCCCCGGTAGATGACGAAGGTCGTCTTATATGGACGGATGATTTGCCGCGAGAGGTCCAAATGCCGTCCGACTTGCTGGGCAAATCCATTCTGGAGAAACACGGGCGCAGTGAAGCCAACGAGGCAGTGTTGCATGAGCTGCGGGTCCGTAAGTTGCTTTTGCACGAGGAGAATTATCGTCACAGCTACCCGCATTGCTGGCGGAGCAAGACTCCGGTGATTTTTCGGGCGATGTATCAGTGGTTCATCCGCCTGGATCATGTGCCCCCTGGTAGCCCGCCGGGCACACCCACTTTTCGCGAGCGGGCCCTGGCTGAAATCGAGAAAGTGACATGGATTCCCGCTTGGGGCAAAAACCGCATTGCTGCCGCGGTCAAGGCGCGTCCGGACTGGTGCATCAGCCGGCAACGCGCCTGGGGAGTGCCCATCCCGGCGTTCTTCGATGCGCGCGGTGAGCCGATTCTGGATGCGGCCATTGTGCGCAACACGGCGCGTTTGGTGGAAACGCACGGTTCAAACATCTGGTTCGAGCGCTCCGCGGAGGAGCTGTGGGCGGAGGTGCGCCCGCAGGGTTGGTCCGGACCCGACCCCGTGGCCAAGTCCACGGATACATTGGACGTGTGGATTGACTCGGGGAGTTCGTCCCGGGCGGTGATCGCCCGTCGCCCGGAATTGCGCGGTTCACCATTGCCGTTTCAATGCGATTTGTATCTGGAAGGCTCGGACCAACACCGCGGCTGGTTCCAATCGTCCCTGCTGTTGTCTTTGGCGTCCCAGGGAGCCGCGCCGTATCGAACGGTCCTGACGCACGGTTTCATGGTGGACGCAGATCGGGAGAAGATTTCCAAGAGCCGCCAGGCGCAAGGTGGTTACGAGAGACCTCAAACCGCTGAGGCCTACGTGCAAACGTGGGGCGCTGACGTGGTTCGGCTTTGGGTTGCATCGCAGGATTTTCGCGATGACATCGTGGTGAGTGAAGAACGACTGGCCAAAGTGGCTGAAACTTATCGGGTGTTGCGCAACGCCCTGCGATATCAGCTCTCCAACCTCTACGATTTCGACCCAGCCCGGCACGCCGTGCCGGACGAGGCACTGACCGGGTTGGACCGCTGGGCATTGGACGTCTTCGGCCGCCTCGAAGCTGAGGTCCTATCGGCTTACGAGCAGTACGAGTTTCATGGAGTTTACCAAAAGGTCAGCCAGTTTGTCGCGGTGGAACTGTCGGCTGTGTATCATGACATCCTCAAGGACCGGCTCTACACTGATCCGGCCGATTCGCCCCGGCGTCGTTCCAGTCAGACAGCCTTGTGGCGCATGGTGCAGGGGCTTTGTCGCCTGCTTGCGCCCATCCTCGCATTTACCGCGGATGAAGCGTGGGAGCACATTCCGGGCCGCCCAGCTGGCAGTGTTCACGAGCAACACTGGCAGCCGACGGTCTTGAAGCGTTCCCAAGAGGAGGTGGAAACCTGGGACAACTTGTTCCGACTGCGGGATCGGCTTTTGCCGGAATTGGAAAAGGCGCGGCAGGCCAAGATCATTGGCAAGGCTTTGGAAGCCCGGGTTATTCTGCGCGGGGATGATCCGCTCATTTGCTGTGCACGCAAACAGGCGCAAGCGTTTCAGGAACTGTTAAATGTATCGCAGCTTGAATTTGAGCCTGGCGCAAACGGACAACCTGCCGTGGAAGTGACCCATGCCGCGGGCGAGAAATGCGAACGCTGCTGGCACTGGGAACTCGATGTGGGCCGTCATCCAGCGCATCCCACCCTGTGCGGTCGGTGCGTCCAGGCGGTCTTGACCCGCGCGTCGGCCTCGTCTTCGGGCACGGCAGTCTGACAGGTTCGGCGCCCTTCGAACGGGTCGGTCAAAGAGGCTCCGTCTGGCCGAATACCAATTTGATGAAGTATAACTGATTTCGCCATGCCGGTGCAGAACCGCATTGTCAAAGTGCAAAAACGGAACCGGGCGTTGGTGACGTTTGATCCGGACCGGATCCGGCGCGCCATCTTGAACGCCGCACGTTCCATCGGCGGCTTTCAACACGATTACCTGCCCCACATCAACGGTCGCTTGTTTGATGCCTGCCCTACGGACGAAGAACTGGCGGATTTTCTGGCCGACGCCGTGATCGTATGCCTCAACAGCGATCCGCACCATTTGATCACCAATTTTCCGCCTACCATTGAGGAAATTCAGGACGACGTCCTGCACGTGCTGCGCAGCTATGGATTCCAAAACACTGCGGATGCGTATGCCTGTTATCGCTGGGGCCGACACTGGCTGCGTGAGGGGGCCTTGCGGCCGGATCAGTTCATGGGCAACGGGTTCCCGCGTGAACGGTTGGAACAAGAACTGGCCTGGGCGCGTCCCTTCGGTTGTCACACAGTGGCCGGATTAAACGAAATCACTCGTTCCGGACGCTGGCGGCCCGTGGTTGAGGCTGCCCTAGCACGGTATGAAGCCAGCTTGGACGAGGCGGCGACCAAGGTGTTGGCCCGACTCAATCACGGGGATCCCTTACGGATGCTGTGGATCAGCGGCCCAAGTTCCTCGGGTAAGACCACCACAACGGTTAAGCTTACGCAGCGGCTACAGCAGCAGGGCTTGCGCTTCCTCATGCTCAATTTAGATGACTATTTTTGGTCGCTGGTGGAACATCCCACTGACTGGATCAACGACCGAAACTACGAGACGCCCGAAGCCCTGGATCTGCAGTTACTGAATCGGCACCTGCTCGATTTGTTGGAGGGTCGAGCCATTGAGAAACCAATCTACAGCTTTAAGGAAGGTCGTCGCGTCGGCACCAAGACTGTGCGTCGGGAGCCCGACCAGATATTGTTGTTGGACTGTCTGCACGGATTTTACCCGCCGATCACGGAGGGCATTGATCCGCGCAGCCAGTTCCGCATCTACATCGACACGCTTCATCCGTTGTACGAGGGCGACGGCTCCACCGGACGACTGACACGGTTCACGGACGTTCGGTTGGTACGGCGCATGTTGCGGGATCTGAAACATCGTGCGCATCGGCCTTTATTAACGCTGTTGCATTGGCATTATGTCCGCGCCGGGGAATTGTTCAGCATCATTCCCCTGATGGGTTTGGCCGACCATGTGATCAACGGTGGGTTTCCGTTCGATTGGCCTTTGCTGCAGCCCTGGTTTTTGGAACCCGGCCGACTATGGCCGCAGCCGGAGGAACTGACGCCTTATGCCGGTTTCCTGGATGCGCGCATCCGTTACGAGCGCGTGCATGCTCTGTTGCAAAGTGTGGAGCCCCTTTCATTCGAAGAGGCTGAGCGCCTCATTCCCGGCGACGCGGTGGTGCGCGAATTCATCGGCGGTAGCACGCTGGTGATTCCCCACAATGAGTAAGCCCGAGACCCGGCCAGCCATGGCAATGCAGCCCGGCGCTTCTGCGCAACCCACGGAGCTGCCTGCAGGATCATTGTTGTACGATCCCCCCACGATTCTTGAGCGACTGGATGTCACCCGCCTTTTCCCCAAGATGCAACCGTTGGAGGTGGAACTGGGTTGTGGCGATTCCACCTTTTTGGTGGAGTATGCCGCGCGGCATCCGGACCGGAATTTTCTGGGCGTAGAACGGCTCCTGGGGCGAATCCGCAAATTGGACAAAAAGGGCCGTCGCCTGGGTCTGACCAATCTGCGCGGCATACGCATCGAGTGCGGTTATTTCCTGCAATATCTTTTGCCGCCCGGCTCGGTCACAGCGTTTCACATATACTTTCCGGATCCGTGGCCCAAGAAAAAGCATCAGCGCAATCGATTGATTCAGCCTCGGTTCCCAGCTCTGGCTTACGCCGCATTGGTCCCCGGCGGACGGGTGTACCTGCGCACCGATGACCCCGATTATTTTGCGCAGATTCAGCAAGTGTTTGCCGCAGCGCCAGTGTTTCGTTCCATCCCCACGCCCGACGAACTGGCAAATATGTGGACCGATTTTGAGCGCGACTTTCGGGCGCGAGGGATTAGTACACTTTACGCTGCTTATGAACGTGATTGATGTCCCCGGGCCGGGGAACAGTAGGGTTGCGATTCCACCGTCCGGAGCACTCCAGCCGATAGCACCGTTTGGCCGGGGCAGAGGAGACCGGTCGGGACAATCCGTCGAGGGCGGGCCGCTTTTGCTTGCAGGGTTGGGCATGCCACGTAAGGTTGGAAGGGACTGGATGTTCGAACCATGAGACCGGATCAGTGGGCGCGGCTGTTGGGAGTGGCGATTCTGATCCTGGTGGCGGTCCTGCTGGCCGCCACCGGGACCTATGTGGTGCAACCCGGCTATCGAGGGGTAGAGATCATTCTGGGCCGGGTATCTGAAACGTACAAACCGGAGGGATTCGGCCTGAAATTGCCGTTGGTGAGCGTCATCCATCCGGTGTCGATTCGTCAGCAGACGGCCCAAGAAGTTGCGGAGTGTTATTCCTCGGACTTGCAGCAAATCCGGGTGGCGTTGCGAGTGCTTTACCGAATTCCGGAAGCGGCCGTTGTGCGGCTCTACCGCGACTACGAAGGCGATGCATTCGGCCAATTGGTGGCGCCCCGGGTTCACGAAGCGCTGAAAGAGGTGGTGGCGTTGCAAAACGCCGAACAGATTGTGAAGAACCGCGAGCAAATCAAGGTGCGTACGCTTGAATTGACCCGCAGCAAGGTGGGGGAGTTGGTGGTGGTGGAAGACCTGGTGATCGAAGACATCAAGCTAACGCCGGAACTGGAACGCGCCATTGAGCAGAAAATGATTCAGGAACAGGAAGCGGCCAAGGCCCGGTTTGTGCAACAACGAGCCCAAATCGAGGCCAATACGGCGGTCATCAAGGCACGAGGTGAAGCGGAGTCGATCCGGATTCGCGGTGAGGCCCTGAAAGAGAATCCAGCGTATGTGGATCTGCAGATTGTGGATCGTTGGGATGGACAAGCCCCGCTTGTGGTCGGCGGCGGCTCGGTCCTGATGACTCTCTCGGAGTCGACTCGTTCCGTGGGGAACACAAACCATGCGCGCGCGCAATCCGTATTATCCACAAGACCCCGTTGAGGTGGTGATCCCGCGTTCCTTGGTGCGGCTGCTGGTGGCCGCGGCCGTGTTGTTTCTTTTGGCTCTGCTGGGCGCTGCCAGCAGCTATGTGGTCCCGCCCGGTCATCGGGGCGTGAAGGTCACGCTGGGTAGGGCGGCTGATCAATTCCTGCCGGAAGGCTTCGGGGTCAAGTTGCCTCTGGTGACCCGCGTCGTGCCCGTGAGCGTGCGCCAGCGAACGGTTCCGTTGCGGGCCGAATGCTTTTCCTCGGACCTCCAACAGGTGACGCTAGATCTGCGGATTCTGTACCGAATTCCGGAACAATCGGTGGTCCAGATTTACCGGCAATACGCAGGGGATCCGTTTGACAGTTTGATTGCGCCGCGGGTCCAGGAAGCTGTGAAGGAGGTCACGGCCCTCCTGACAGCCGAGCAGATCGTGAAAAACCGGGGTCAAGTAAAGCTGGACGCACTGGCCGGCGCCCGGGAGAAAATTGGGGCAATTCTCGAAGTAAACGATTTAGTGATTCGGAACATTGATCTTTCAGCCGAGCTGGAAAAAGCCATTGAGGCCAAGATGGTCGCTGAACAGGAGGCCGCTCGCGCGCGCTTCGTTCAGATGCAGACCGAGATTGAAGCGCAGACGGCTGTTATCCGCGCCGAAGGGGAGGCGCAGGCCATTCGCATTCGTGGCGAGGCATTGCGTTTGAATCCGGCGTTCTTGCGACTGCAGTTGGTGGAAAAGTGGAACGGGCGCTCGCCACTGGTCGTGCCGGCGGAATCGGGCGGCACCGGCGCAGGTCTGTTGCTACCGATTGGCTCGGTCTCGGCCGGGACCGCATCGGAGGGGCTCACGCCATGACTCCGCCGCAACGAGCGTTGGTGCGCATTCTCCTGCTGGCAGTGGTGGCCGGTCTGCTTCTGTTGGTGTTCCCCCGAGCGCTGGCGGTGCTGGAATTGGCCGCACGCGAGCTTCGTTATTTTTGGTGGGTGATTCTTTTGGTTGGGCTGGCCCTTTGGCTGATTTGGGGGCTGGGCCGACGATGAGGGCGTGGGCCGTTTGTCCCCAAGCGAACTGGTTGTCTCAGGAGCCGGAGTTTTCCTCCAATGGGATTAGACCTTCCGCAATGGCGTAACGGGTAATGGCTGCCACATTGCGCAGATTTAACTTGGTCATGACGCGCTCGCGGTGGGTCTCCACCGTACGGACGCTCACTCCGAGGCGTTGAGCAATCTCTTTGTTGGAAAATCCACGGGCAATGAGCGTAACCACCTGTTGCTCGCGACGGCTCAAGCTTCGGCCACCCTGAGACCGGTTTTGTCGGCGCATCCACTGATTCAAAGCCACTTCCGTGACCTGGGGGCTGAGGACCACTTCGCCCCGATAGACGCGTTCCAACGCCTCGACCAGTTGAGCTGCAGGAATGTCCTTTAGAAGATAGCCACATGCCCCTGCGGCCAATGCGCGCTGGACGTATTCGGGTCGGTTGTGAATGGACAGAATCACGACGCGGGGGGAAGGACGGAGGGGGCGCACAGCCTCGCAAACCTGGAGACCGTCCATCCCTGGCATATTGATGTCCACCAACATCAGATCCGGCTGCAGGGCGCTTGCTTGTTCGATCGCGTCCCTGCCGTTCGCAGCTTCGGCCACCACTTCAAATTGAGATTTTTCTTCCAAACAAGCGCGCAAGCCCCGCCGCACGACCGGATGATCGTCGACGATAATGACCCGAATGGCTGTCGCTTTGTGGGCCGACCGCTTCATGCGCCTGCAAGCTTGCAGGTGTCGACTGGATGCTAGAATCGGAACGGCGGCTTGTAAAGAAGCCCCCCGAAACGCCCGCTCGCTGCGTACCCGTCGCTCCCATGGAAGCCCTTTCTAACGTGCCTTTTCCCAGGGCACTTAGAGCGCTGATCTGTGCAAGGGCGAGGCTTGGTGAACGATGCCTGATGAATTGAGGGGACCCTTTCCGAAGGAGGGTCGCACGGGTGGCCAAACTAAAGGATCTTCCGCTCGTGTAGCGCTGCAGTGGTCTGCTTTCCGCGGGCAGTTGTCTCCCCGGTTTGTCAGAAAGGGAACTTTTATCTCTCACTTCAGCTAGGACGCCCAAAGAAAACCAAGCTGCACGACTGCCTGAGATCCCGTGCCTCCCTCTGACCCTGGGTCACTCCTCTTCATCTGCTGCATCTCGTTCCCGTTCCCGGCGCTCGATGGCTTCAGGATGACTGTCCAAGTTTTGAGACAAATATATGTGGCGCAGCTCCTGGCCGAAACCCAGCTTGCGGAAGAACGCCAGAGCCGCTTCGTTGGCTTCGTCCGTATCGACCAACATGATTCGTGCATCGCGCTCGATGAACAAGCTGGTGAGCTGCCGTACCAAGCGTGAAGCGACTCCGCGCCGGCTCCAAGCTGGGTCCACGCCCAACCATTCCAACCAACCGTACCGCCAGGCGCTGCCCCGTTTCTGCATGAGGCTCCCCAGAGCGAAACCGACCACGCGACCCTGAGCAATAGCCACCAAGCAGGTTTCCTGTTCCGCACTGAAAAGCTTCATGACCTCGTCTTCATCCCAAGACCGGTAGAGTGTGGGCAACTTTTCCGCGGTGAATAAACGTTGTCCTAATGCATAGACCTCGGGTAGGTCCTCTAGTCGCATGGGCCGAATTTCCACTCCAGGCGCATCCGCCTTTCGCTTTCGAGCCCGTGGCTTAGTGCCCGCATTCACAGTCGTAGTCTTCATGATCCACGCTCAAGAAAATGAATCCAAAGAATTCCAAATCCAAAGGAGATTCATGGCGAGATCCGCCGAAGATTAGGGCCGACTCCCGACGGAACCGACGGAGAGCCGAGGCAACAAACGTACACCTTTCCTGTCCCGCGGACAGGGTTGTTCGTCAGCCGCCTCGTCGTTCACGGGCACAAAGGTAGAAGCTCTCCCGTCTAGATGTCAACCAATGGCATCGCGCCATGCGATGCAATCTATTGGGAATCAGACTGTTGCATCGGAACGCGCGATGCACGCTGCCTGAGGGCGATTTGCCCTATAACGTTATAGGCGGCATACTCGGATCGGCTTTACACCGACAGGATCCGGTGGGTGTGCCGGACGCAGAGTCCGTAAGGAACTCCATTTGGGGCGATGAATTGCGATAGTGGTAGTGCAAGGTCTTAAGTGTGAGGGTCTGGACGAGCGCCCCCAAGTGGGCGGATGAAACGACCTCTCAGGTGCGAACCCGTAGTCAAGCAGTGGATGGGTCAATAAGTTTTGGCCGGCCGGTGTGCGGGTATTTTTCAACCGAGGACCTTTGGCCATTTCCCGGCGAAAGCTGCCGGCACGGTACGGCGCAGATAAGCGATACCGATCCAGGGAGATCCTAGTGGGCACGTTTACGACGGGTCTGTGCCTGGGTCAGACCGATGTGCCGGGCTAACTCTCGTTGGATAACACTGACCCGTTCGACCTCGCCCTTGGCGGGGAAGCGCTGGTAAAAGCCGTCGGCCCGGAAATCGTTGATCAAAAGGTTCCATGGCCGAAGTCGGGTGTGCCAACGGCTGAATCGTTCCCCATCGGCAGGGTCCCCTTCCGCCGCGACGAGTTGGGCACAGACGCGGACCATGGCTTTTAAGGTCACCGGTCGGGTGACCATATATTTGGGATGACCCCATGCTTCAGCCCAGGCGGATTTGGCCGCAGTAAAAAAGTCGCACAAAATGCGGAAGTACCGCTCTGCCTTGGACACGGTGGGTGGCTCGGGCTGGTTTTGGATCCAGCGGTGGATTTCGTTGAAAAGCTCGGCCTGCAAGATCCATTTGTCCTTGTGGCTGCGGCCGCCAAGCCGGTTGATTCGGTAACGCAGTGGACTTGAAGCTTCGCGGTACAACAGGTCCACGACTTTGGCCGCCAGGCGTCGGTCGGGGGCTTCCCACGAAATCTTTTCGTACAGATCCACCAGATGGCTCTTGTTGATCCGGGTCGGCGTGGAATTAATGATGACAAACATTTCGGCGGCGAAATCTTCACTGCGGCCGTCGAAGATGATGCAAGGGACTTCGATCGTGCGCGCCTCTTCGGGATGGGCCTTTGCATAAAAGTGGAGCGCAGCCAAGCGATGCTGCCCGTCAATGATGAGATACTTCTGCAGAGGCGTTTCCAAATTTCCCACTCCGGGCAAATCTCTCAGCGGGGTGAAGTTCAACTGTTCCGGTGTGAACAGTAAGATCGTGCCTGGAATGGGAGGCTGGCTGACAGCCGCTTCGTAAAAGTTTTTGATGGCGATCACCTTTCGTCTCGCCAGTCGGCGTTGAAACGCCTGGTCGCTCTTTTCGATCCCGGCGATGAAACGGGCGACTTCATCATTCGGGTCGATCGCTTCAGACTCGATAAATCCCTCCTCGGCATGAAACCGGGTGATGAACCGCACGTGACGCAGCAAGTCGTCTGCGGGATAATTGACGAAGTAAAAGGTTGCATCCTTTTGTCGAACCTGCGTCGCGATCATCGTCTAGACAGGCCCCTTCAGAATTGCACTGCAAGCTTTCGCACCACGGTATCCCTGCCTCCAAACCTAGAAGAGTTCCGGCAGGTGTCAATGGTTCCGCAGCCGGGCAGCCGGGACAGAAATGGCCCATCAACCCCTGGCCATCAAAAAATACAGGACGCGCAGGCCGCGATCTCAAACGGCCTGTTGTCCGGAGATGGGCAATTCGATCGGCCCGATGTGGCAGACTTGCCAGGCGCCAGTTCAGTAGCCGATGCTGCGTGCGCAAGAGGTGGGCTACGTGAGCGGACAAGGAAGCAACGACGCATGCGAATCACACTACACGGCGCCGCAGGTGAAGTCACAGGGTCGGCTTATGAAGTCGCAACGGATCAGGCCCGGGTGTTGGTCGATTTTGGCCTCTTTCAAGGTCACTCGAAAACGGAGGAGCGTAACCGGGTTCCACCGGGATTGGATGTATCCCGGCTGGACGCCGTCCTGATTACGCATGCGCACCTGGACCATGTGGGCCGTTTGCCACTTTTAATGCCAGCCGGTTTCAAAGGGCCGGTGTATATGCACCCTGTGACTGTGGAACTGGCCGGGCTGGTATTGCGCGACGCGGCCAAGGTGCAGGCTCAGGATGTCGCCCGGCTCAATCGGAAACGCATGCGGGCGGGCAAAGCGCCGTTAAGCCCCTTGTACACTGAAGCCGAGGTTGCCGCCGTGCTGGCGCAGTTCGAACCGGTAGAATACGGAGTCTGGGTGGAAGTTGCCCCCGGCCTGCGCGCTCGATGGATCAATGCGGGTCACATGCTCGGCTCTGCCAGCATTGAACTGGCGGCGGAAGAGGCGGGGCGACTTCGACGCGTCGTTTTCTCGGGCGATGTCGGGCCTCCGGGACTGGCTTTGGTCCCTGATCCGGACGAACCGCAGCCGGGTCAACTAGTGTTTTTGGAGTCCACGTATGGCGACCGCGACAACAAATCACCGGCCGAAACGCTGGCGGAGTTTCGCAGTATTATCGAGGCGGCCGTGCGTCAGAAAGCTCGCTTGCTGGTGCCCGCCTTTGCCATCGGGCGCACGCAGCAGATTCTCTATCACTTGGATGAGTTGTTTTGCGCCGGCGCGGTGCCGCCGTTTCCCGTGTATGTGGACAGCCCCATGGCTCTGGAGGCCACGGAGATTTACGCCCGACATCCCGACCTGTTCGACCGAGAAGCACGCGCGTTGCAAAGTTCCTGCGAATTGGTCCGGTCCCATCGGCATGTGATCGCCTGTCCCACGGCCGAAGACTCTATGCGTTTAAACGATGCACCTGGTCCCTGTCTGATCATGGCCGGATCCGGCATGTGCACTGGAGGCCGGATCCTACACCATCTCAAACATGGTCTGTGGCGTCCTGAGACCATCGTGATGTTCGTGGGCTACCAATCGGAAGGGACGCTCGGTCGCTTGCTGGTCGATGGCGCCCGACAGGTCCGAATCTTTGGGGAAGAGATCGTTGTCCGTGCACGGATCTATACCCTCAACGGGTTCAGCGCGCATGCGGGTCAAACAGCCTTGTTACGCTGGCTTCAGCCCTTGAGCCATGCGCGTCCGCGCGTCGTACTTACGCATGGCGAACCTCGAGGGCGTCAACCGTTGGCCGCCCGTATTCGTTCCCAGTTTGGCCTGGAGGTGCTGGAGCCCGAACTGGGGGATGTGATCACCTTGTGAGTGCCGCTCTCTCCTTAGCAAAGGGTGCTCCAAGCCTCCAGGCCCAGGCGCATTTCGCACCCCGCAAGCGTCTCACCCGTTTCGTGACCTCCCCCTTCGGTTCGGATTGCCAAGCACGAAGGGACTGGTGCCGGTCTTCCGTCGAGACTGACCTTCTTACCGTGTGCAGTGTCGGTCCCGAACTGCGATGCACCTGCTCACGTGCACCTTCCCGACTCGACCTGGGCCGAACTCAAGCGGGCCACCTTTCCTGCCACGCCCGGACTGCAATCCATGGGGCTAAGCTATGTTTTTTGCCGGTCGCCACCTGTTCTCGCAGGCACAAACCAGCGCAGGTCGCCACTAGGACGGTTCCACTGTTCGTGTTCCATTCGTCCGCCATCATCCATGCGGTCAGGTCCTATCGAGTACAACAAATACGTATCAGCGCCCTCACAGCGATAACGCAGCCAATGGCCATCAAAAGGATCGCGTTGCCCAACGGTGAGGGGGCCCATGGCCTCAAGGGTTTCCGGGTACCGATCGTGCCGGAGCCGAAATTGTTCCAGAGCAACCGCAGTGCAGGCCAAATGAATTGCCGCCTGGGCCGACGCGGTCCGTTCCAAGCTGCGGATCGCGCCGATCGTCGAAGCCTGAACGACCAACTGGAAGGGCTTTCCTTTGGAGGTCACCGCGGAATCTTGAAACCGTTTAAGGACGGACTCGTTCACCGTACGGAGATTGGTATCCACCGCGTGCTCGATGAGTCCTTGATACAATCGGCTGAGCTGCGCCATGGTCCGCCAAAACCAGCCACTTGGCATCCATCTCGTATGGAGCCAGGATAGGAGCGGAGGGTCGATTCCTCCGTCCACCACAATATCTTCAAGCGATCGCCTGCCATGACGTAAATCTTCCAGGACACCGATCGCGAGAATTCGGTCACCCCGCAGCGCCGTGGTCCAATCAAACAAGAGGTTCACCCCGGCTAACTGGCGCTGGATCGCGGTGAGTTGTTCTTCTGTCAAACGGCGGGAGATCATCCCCTCGTACGCCAGTTGCACCACCGTCTGCAAGGTCGCGCATCGCACCAGGTGACTGATCAAGAGCGGCTCCTCGCGCAAGGCGTCGGCCAAACGTTGTGCAAGCGAGAAGTCTTCCATGGCTCCGTCGGTGTCGCCTAGATGAAGCCGGCTGATGCCCCTCAGCACCACAGCCTCGGTGTGATTCCGTAACACCTCCCAATGGGGCAGGGCCACGTGTATCAAATCTTGGTAACGGACAGGAAACCGGCATCGCGGTCGGCGCGCAGCTGTTTCAATGGCTTGAAATGTTTCAGAGTAAAGCTCCAATGCCACCAAGATTTGGCTGGCTGCCGGGGCCGTCATCGAGGTTTGAGGAAAACGCGCGGTGACCCCCTCGGGCTGTTCGGGCTCGCGAAAATGCCTCGCCCAAGCCTCAAGATCGATGGTTTTCCCTTCTTTCCAAACCATGAGTGGGGGTGTACGCCGGGGATAACCGGGCGGCGATAGTTGGATGATGACCCGGTCTATGGCCTCACGCGTTGCTGGCTCCTCGGGGGCGCGCCCCTTTTTATTCGGCCTCTTCTGCTCAACGGTCTCAAACAACAGCGCATAGATGGGTGCGGCAGCCAGATTCTCTTCATCGGGTGGAGCGGGTGGCAGGAGCGCCTCCCAAGTAAGCGGTTCGCCGCGGTCCAGCAGTCTGGCCCGTTCGATCTGCCAAGCGCGCCAGCCCCGATCGTTTTCCAACAAATACACCAACGGCAATAAGGCCAGCAGCAGTCCCAGCACCAATAAGAGCGTGCGCCAGATTCGACCAAACCCATGAAACCTCGAACTAAAAGCTATTCGCCCCTCATTTCCAGAACGGTTCTTAGGAGTCATAAACCTCGGCCAGAGCGCCTTGCTGAGACGTAATCCCAAAGCCGGACGTAGCCAGTCGAAGGAAGCCGTCATTCCGGCTAACCTCACCTTTCCCCTGGCGAGGATTCTTGCGCTGAGGTGGTTCCAACAAACAAGTTTCCAAAATGAACCCCGATTCGAGGCAGTTAAGGATCCAAGGGAGTTGTTAACCGGCCGCAGACGACCTGGAGGCAGAACCCGCGGTCTCTTGCGCGGCCAACCATGTGCGATAAGAACCGCTCAGGTTCCGCGTTCGAAAGCCACGCTGCTCTAAAAGCCGGCAGGCAAAATACGATCGTTGGCCGCTTTGGCAGGCTACGATGATTTCGCGGTCTCGAGGCAACTCCTCCAGCCGCTCTCGCAGTTGATGCAATGGAATATGGACCGAGCCGGGTAAGGCTCCTTGCCGACGCTCCACTTCCGTTCGTACATCCAAAAGGATCGTGCGGGACGGATCCAATTGGACCAACTGATGCCATTGAACCAAGTGCACAAGGCCTTGCCGGACATTTTGAGCAGCCATTCCTGCCAGGTTGACCGGATCTTTAGCTGCCCCGTAGGGCGGGGCATATGCCAGTTCCAGGTCAGCCAGAGCGTCCACGGTCAAACCGGCTTGCATCGCCGTGGCGATCACATCGATGCGCTTGTCCACACCGTCGCGTCCCACGGCCTGAGCGCCCCAGATTCGTCCGGTGTCCGGATGAAACAACACCTTCAAAGCCAGAGGGTGAGCTCCGGGATAGTAACCGGCGTGCGAATTTGGATGCAGATGCACCGCCTCGTAAGGCAGCCCCAGCCGGCGCAATGTCTTTTCATTGGCTCCGGTGCACGCGGCCGTCAGGTTGAATACTCGCACGATGGCCGTGCCCCAAATGCCCTCATACTGAACTGACCGACCGCAGATATTATCTGCGGCCACTCGACTCTGCCGGTTCGCCGGGCCGGCCAGGGGCAACAAGGTCCACTGCCCGGTCACACGGTCGCGCACTTCGATTGCATCCCCCACCGCCCATATGGCCGGATCGCTCGTGCGCAGAGATTCGTCCACCCGAATCCCGCCCAGGGCCCCCAACTCCAGGCCCGCCTGCCGCGCCAACGTCACTTCCGGC
>JANWVC010000002.1 GCA_025057755.1 Limisphaera sp.
GAATCAAGCGAACCTGCCACCCGATTGCCCGCCCGACCGCGCCCGCCAGTTGCGCCTGAAAAAGAACCGCGAGTTGTTCTACTTGGTTTACCACGCCGTCGGCGAAACGAGCCCGTGCCCACTGACCTTCAATGCGCACTACGGACTGTTCCGCGTCCTGCTGACAATGTTCGGCGTGCTCGGGCTTGCCTCCCTTGCCGGTTTTGTATGGGCACTGTGTTGCCAGCCCACCAACCGGCTGGCGTTCAGCGCGTGGACAATCGTGTTCATGGGGGCAACGCTGATCGCGTATTTTCGCTGCAAAAACCGCGGCGAAGACTTCGCCCAATCGGTCTATGATCTGTTCGTGGCTGGCAGCACCGTCAAATCGGCAACGTCGGGGGAAATCAAGATTGTGGAGTAGGGCGGGGGATGAACAAGCGGCCCGGCCAACGCGTCGCATTTCAGGGTACGGCAGCAAGTTGATGCCTTCCGAGGGCGCCAGTTCGTCAACGCAGCCAAACCGCCAAGCGACATTTTGCGCAGCTTAAGCGAACCCCTGTGCACCAATCACTCGTGGGTCACGGGCATGGATCAGGCTGGGTTCATAAAGCGAGACAGAGTAGGTTGGGAAGATAAATATCGTGCAATAGGAATTGACCGAGCACGCCGCCAAGACACTGGCCAAACGCAGGATTCCAATCGAATGGGTCAACCGAACGGTGGCCCACCCGGAATTAACCATGCGCGATCCCAACGATGCCGCGATCGAGCGGCGTTACCAGCGTATTCCGGAATTTGGCAACCGCGCGTTGCCCGTGGCTGTGAACCGGGTAGGTGAACCGAACCGCGTGGTGGCCGTGTTTTTGGGTCGGATGACGAAGGGCAAACGCTGGCCTTACATGGGGACGGGAAATCCGACCCGATCTACCTGCGGCTTGAAGCGTCTAAGATCGTCCAGTCGGAGGAGGTGGCACTGCGTAGTTTCTCACTTGCAACGACAAGCACGATTGGTGAGGATCGAGATGCTGCACCTGTCCAAACGCTCCCCGAATCAGAAGCCGACCATGTTGAAATTTGGATTTTTCTAAAGGCTGTCTTCGTTGAGCCGCGTCCTCGGATGGAAGCATTTTGATCCTTCGGGGGGCCTTTGGGCGCTGCAGCGCCGTGGTGTTCGGTGCCCTGCATATCGAGTTTGGCCTGACTGCGTGCCACACACAGGCGGGCAGAGTGATCCGGTTTTCCCCCGGGTCGCGCGAGCAACTTGCTTGATGGGCTGTGCAAATTGGCGGCCTCATGATGACACCGCTCCGGCCCTGCACGGGGAGCTTGCAGACGGTTCGCCAACGTCAAAGGCCCCCGAGCAAGTGTGGGCATGCATTGGGAGGGGGTTCCAACCGTCCGGTGGGGAGGCGATCCGCGAGCTTGCGTTCGAAGATGGAGACAGGTTTGCTGCACGAGCAGGGGCATGTGCGCCGGTCATTTGCTGTTGTTGATCGTCATGAACGCCTTGTGGGCCGGAACCTATTCGGCTTTCAAGGGGCTGGCGCCGCATTTGGATCCGGGGGCCCTGGTGACCTTACGGTACAGCGTGGCAGCCGTGCTGTTGGCGGTGAGTTGGCCCTGGCTGCCCGGACCTGCGCCTCAGGGGCGCGATTGGGTCTGGATTGCTGTCATGGGCGTGATTGTGTTTTGTCTCGGGCCGCGACTCCAGGTGGCCGGGGTGCAACTGGGGGAAGCCACGGATGCAGCGGTGTTGATGGCGTTGGAGCCGTTGGTGACGTCGATCGCCGCGGCCATCTTTTTGCGCGAACGGATTGGTCCGCGCCGGTGGACGGGTTTTAGTCTCGGGGTGGCCGGTGTGTTGTTGATGGCGGAGGTTTGGCGGCCGGGGTTTTGTCTGCCCGGTTTGTGGGCGCATGTTTTGTTCCTGTCGTCGTTTGTGTGTGAGGCGGCCTATTCGGTGATGGGTAAGCCGCTGTTGCATCGGGTGGGAACGGTACGCGTGGTGGCGTTGGCGCTGGTAGCTGGAAGTCTGGCAAACTGGGTCTGGGACGGCACCTCTGCATGGGTCGCCGCGCAAGGTTTGCCGCCGAAGGGTTGGTCCGTGGTGTTGTATTTGTCGGTACTCTGTACGGTGGTGGGGTATGTGGCTTGGTTTGTGGTCATTCGGGATGCGCCAGTGAACGTGGCGGCCATGACGGTGTTTTTGCAGCCTGTGTTGGGAGTGCTGATTGCGGCGGCGACATTAGGCGAGCGTCCTCGTTGGGGACATTTATGGGGCGGCTTGGTTATTTTGACCGGAGTGGGAATCGGACTATCGCGTCAGATCCAGAGGGGACGCATTCGGTCGGCGCTCAAAGGATGGTGGGTTCGAGCCGGATCGGGCGTTCAAGCGCGTGACTCATGACGACAAGGTTGGTTGTGTCGGGTCGAAGCCATGCAGACGAGGCTCATACGGGTCTTTTTCAATGGGGATTGTCTTTTCGGCGGGAAGTTGGAGGATGCTTCCGCGAGTGCAGCTTGTGCGCATGGTCGTGCGAACGGATGGAGGGAACGGTCTTTGGGCGGGCTCTGGGGATTAAGACGATGGGACAACCCTCGAATCCAAAGGCCTTCCGCAATTCGCCGATGAGGTACTTTTTGTAGGGTTCGGAAAGGTCTTCTTCACGGTTGACGAAGAGGAGAAAGGTAGGGGGGGTGTGACTCGTTTGGGTGGCGTAGAAGAATTTCAACCGGTGACCTTCTTTGGTGACCGGCTGGCGCCGTTCAACCGCGTCGTGCAGGGTGCGATTTAGCAGGCTGGTGGGGATCGTCTGACGCATCTGAGCGGCCACGTATCGGACAGCTTCCAGGACGCGATCCAGCTGGAAGCCGGTGACTGCGGAGGTAAAGATCACGGGTGCGTAGTCGAGGAAGAAAAGTTTTTCGCGCACCCAGGCACTGAAGATTTGGAGTGGATTCGGTGGCGGCTCGGGGCGTCCGCGGGATTGCGCTGCAGCATGTCGTTTGCTCCATTCTTTTTGGACGATGTCCTGGAACAGGTCCCACTTATTAACGAGCAGCACACATGGTTTGCCGGCCTCGAGGATCATGCCGCCGATCTTTTTGTCGAGTTCCACAATACCGGCTTCGGCATCCAAAACGAAGAGCACGACATCGGCCCGTCGGACGGAGGCTTCCGTTCGGGTCACGCTGTAAAACTCGATGGAATCGTGAATGCGAGTACGTTTGCGCAGGCCGGCGGTGTCGATGAGGATGTAACGCTCTTTGTGTCCTTCGACGTCGAGTTCGAACGGGACGTCCACGGCGTCTCGCGTGGTGCCGGGAATGGGGCTGACGATCACGCGGGCCGAGCCGATGAGGGCGTTGATGAGGGACGATTTTCCCACGTTTGGTCGGCCGACGATGGCCAGTTTGAGCGGGGGTTCTGATGGGCCGGCGGTGGGATCGGCAGGCTTGGGTTCCGGCGGTAACAGTTGCATGGCGGTGCGCATGAGGGGCTCCACCCCGCGGCCATGTTCGGCTGAAACGGGAAAGATGCGGTCAAACCCCAGTGCGGCAAACTCGACCGCGCGAGTGTCCCAATCAGGAGTGTCCGCCTTATTGGCGACGATCAGCACAGGCTTACCGCTGGCGCGTAGCCAGTCGGCCAGTTCTTCATCGAGGGGGACCAGTCCTTCTCGGATGTCCACAACGAAAAGCAACACAGCCGCTGAAGCCACGGCCAGTTCGACCTGTTGCCGGGTGGCTTCGACAAGCACGTCGTGAGTTTTCTCGCCCGGGCGCAGCCCAATGCCACCTGTGTCGATGAGCGTGTAAGGACGACCGCGCCATTCCACCTCGGCGCTAATGCGGTCGCGGGTAACGCCGGGTTGGTCGTGGACGATGGCAATGCGCCGGCCAGCCAGGCGATTGAACAGGGCCGACTTGCCTACATTGGGTCGGCCCACGATGGCAATGGTCTGCGACATAGGAAGAAATGTGAGGCGATGCACCTAGTTGGTGAAAGTCGAAACGGAGAGGGGAGGAAGAAACCGACCGTGCGAAGGCGGTAACGGGACGGTGCGTCTTTGCGAAGGTCGGCCTCAGCCGTTGCGAGGCGCGCGATCGGTGGTGTGGTTGTTGTCGTGGCTGAGTCTGGCCAATACGGCGGCGCCAATAATGCCGGCCTCGTCCCCAAGGCGGCTGGGGACAATTTTGAGATTTCGCTCGCTGCCCGGGATGATGCACTGACGAGCGGTTTCGACAATGCGGGGCATGAGCGCTTCACCCAGAGCTTGGAGCAGCCCGCCGCCAAGGACGACCACTTCCGGGTTCAGCAAGTTGACGAGATTGGCGACGCCCAGTCCGAGGTAATCAGCGGTTTGCAGCAGAATGCGATGGACGAGCTTGTCGTCTTGTTCCCATGCTTTCCGCAGTTCGTTGCTGCGGAGATCGGTAAGTTCGGGCCCGAGCCATTCGGTCAGCACGGTTTTTTCGCCAGTTTCAACCGCTTCTCGGAGGCGGCGATAGATGGCGGTGCGGCTGGCCAGGGCTTCCCAGCAACCGCGATTGCCGCAGCCGCATTTCGGTCCGTTGACTTCCAGGATCATATGTCCGACCTCGGCCGCGGTGAAGGAGGCACCCTCGTAAAGGCGACCGTCCAAGATCAACCCTCCGCCAATGCCTGTGCCCACAAAAATGCCCACCAGATGCCGAGGCTGGCGGTTCCATTCGACTTCATGAACCCCCAACGTGCACACGTTGGCGTCGTTGCCAACCACGACAGGCCGTTCCAATGCCTTCGCGAGTTGTTGACCCAGAGGAATTCTGCGCCAACCGGGCAAGTTGGGCGCAAACAACACTGTGCTCCGGTCACCATCGACCGCGCCGGGGGCACCAATCCCGACGGCCTTGACCTGAAGGAGCTTTCGTCCCGCCGCTTCGAGGGCTTCTCGCACACATCGTTCGATGCGTTCCAGCACGGTTTCAACACCCCGTTCGGCGCGGGTACTGACCTTGGCGGTACCCAGCAATTTGAGTCGGGCATCGAACACGCCGGCGAGGATTTTCGTGCCTCCGAGGTCCACTCCCACCCAGCACGTGGCGTTGTTGGTGGCCATGGGTTGTCACTCGATGGGTTTGCCCGCTAACAAGGCCGTGATTTTGCGGCGCAGTTCCGCATTGATCGCTTCGATGGATTGATGACCGTCAATGATATGAAATCCGTAAGTCTTGTGGAGCCGGCGAAACTGTTCTGCCATGAGATTCTGGTATTTTAAAAAGCTGTCGAACATGTCGCGGGAAAGCCCGAGGTCCATACCGCTCTCCCAGTAATCAAGGGTGGCGTACTTGGCAAAGGTCCGTTGTACAAGTTCTTCCGGTGCCACGTTGAGGTAAAACACCACGTCCGGTACAACTGCCATGCCATACAGATTGCGCAACCACGCTTCGTCCATGCCCCGCACCAGGTCACGCGCCATGAGGGTGAAGATGTAACGGTCGGCCAGGACCATCTGGCCCGCGCGCAGGCCAGGCAGGATCTGATTCTCCAACTGGTCGGCGAAATCTGTGGCGTAGAAGAGGCTTAACGTGGTGTGACTGAGGATGTTGCCTTGTTGGGCGCGTTCCAGCTCTTCGCTCACCAACGCAGATCGTTTGAGGCCAACCGTTACGGTCGAGTGCCCGCAGCTTTCCAACCAATCCACCAGAAGTCGAATTTGGGTTGAGCGGCCTGATCCATCGGCTCCCTCAATGACGATCAGCCGACCCGTCAGAGACTCGGGCTGCACTCCGGGGATGCCATGGCCGTAGAACCGGTGCGGGGTCCGGCGCGGAACGATCACGTGCGGTCGGCGAGAATGCCTGGGCATGGGAATCATTGCTGTGCTTCGGCGCGCGCCTGAGGCCGGCCTCGGACCGGTTTGCGACTGCGCTGAAAACTGTCCAAATCAAGCCGCGCCGCCACAATGGCGCGGACCACCTGTTGCTGAGCTTCGATGCTCTGATTGGCGTCCACCAAGTGGAACTGAAACTCGGTGCTCATAGCCAAGTATTGTTCCAGCAAGCGTCCTTGGAAAATCCGAAAGCTTTCATAAATATCCGGCGACAACCGTAAGTCCATGCCTGCCTCATAAAACTTCAATTGTGGACGTCCCGCCAGGATCCGTTGCAACGAAACTTCAAGATCCGCCTTGAAAAAGAACGTCAGGTCAGGCAACGCGGCGAACTGATAGATGCCCCGCACCCAGGCTGGCGGACAACCGCGGACCACGTCTCGTGCAAAGGCGGTAAATACATAACGATCGCATAGCACGAGATAACCGGCTCGGAGCAAGGGCACCAGATGCCTTTCATATCGGTCGGCGAAGTCCGTGGCATGGATCAGGCAGAAGGTCGTGGGGGTCAGCAGTTGCTGAGCTTTTCCGCGGCTGGTTGCGCTTTTGACCAACTCTGACGAGTTCCATTCACTGAGAAAAACCTTCAGGTCCTGCGATTCCAGCCAACGCCGCAACAGGTGCAGCTGCGTGGACTTGCCGGATCCGTCAATACCTTCGACTGCAATCAATCGCCCTGGGAATCCCAACTGGGCAAATGTTTTCATCATGCTGCCTGGCTGGCAGCATAAAATGCCCTCGGGGACAAACAAGTCTGCATTCCCTTGCAATCGGCCCAGCCTGCCGGACCGGCACCGCCTCCGCGGCAGGAAGATCGTTCGCCTCAACCCACAAAGCACTCCTCGGGCCGATCGTAGTTTTTGGAGAACCGCTTTGACCGCTGCTGACCCGTAGTGCCATGCTCCGTCCGAGTTCAGCATCGTTGTGGAGCCGCTCAGCCTTCCTTGCACATGGCAGGGCCAATCTTGGTCGAAGGGGCTCTTTTGATTTGCGGTCCTCTTGGCTACGGCCCCGGGTTTCGGGCGGATGGACTGAGCGCGCAGAGCCTTTCCCAAAGGCGAGAGGTTGTGACCGGCTTGTTACCTTTGGGAACTTGCCTGCTGGGCGAGAGCGGACTAGCCTAACCTAGCACTCGGCAGTGCTTGATTCACCCGATGTCCGGGGTCAGACAAAGGACGCTCTGGGGTTGCTCAGAGGAGGTGGGCCATGAATAAGGAGGTCCTTCTGCGCCATCAGCGTCCGATGGCTGCCGAGGTGCGGACCGTCGCTCATGGAGAGGATGATCGAGCTGGTGACTCAAAACCGCCAGGTGCTCCGGAGCCATCGCGCTGCGTTTACGTTGATCGAGCTATTGGTTGTCATTGCCATTATCGCGATCCTGGCAGCCATGTTGTTGCCGGCGCTGGGCCGGGCCAAAGGGAAGGCGCAAGCCATGAGCTGCCTGAACAACATGCGGCAATGGTCGATTGCGTTCCGCATGTATGCTGATGACAACAACGACTTTGTCCCGGAGGAAGGCAACACGGTGGTGCCCATCATCGATCCTCAGAACGTGGACGCTTGGTACAATGCCGTGCCCGTGTACATCCAGCAAACACGTTTGGCCGATTTGTACATGCAAAACCCGCCTGCCCCGCCCTTGCCCACCACCCGAAGTATCTTCTCCTGCCCGAGCGCGCCGGATCCCAGCCGGGCCGCCCATCCTTATGCCAACCCGCCCAATTTCACGCGGGCGTTTTTCATGTACGGCGAGAACGGCCGGCTTTGCATCAATCGGAATACGCGCGCCAACCTGGGAATTGCGAACACGAAGTTTGCGAACATCAAGAAACCTTCCGACACGATCCTCATAGCCGAAGTGGATCCCAACTCGCCACAAAACACGGCGCCGGCCCAGTCGAATGTGACGGGCCAATATGCCGTGGCCCGACACGACCTGCGCGGCAACTTTGCCATGGCCGATGGCAGCAGCCGCGTGGCTCGCACAAACGATTTTTTGCGCACCACTGCGGAATCAAACAGCGCAGCCGAAGAATGGCGCATTGAGCGGCGCATGTATTGGTACCCCAGTGAGACCACACCCAATTAAATTTCGTGCCCGTCCTCGCGGCGGACCTTCGTTTAACGGCCGATTCATCCGGCCGACCCCCGGGTCTTCTCGCCGGAACGGCTCAGGCTGCGACCCCTTTACGGAAAGGTTAATTATGAAACCGACCCTGCAATCACTCCCGGCTGTTCCTTTTACAGGGCTCTGGCTGCTGTCGCTTATCTTGCACACGGCGACGGCGACCGTCTATTTGGATGAACAGTTCGATTATACTGATGGGCCCCTGGTCCAGGTTTCCAGCGGTCGCTGGCTAACGCATAGCGGCACGCCCGGTCAGGTAGACGTGGTTTCCGGCGCTGCGTACCTCACGCAGGCCGAAACTGAGGATGTTAGCGTCGCCGTTACCAACACACCGGGTGGTCCCGTTAGCAACGGGGTGCTTTATGCAGGCTTTACCGTCCGGTTCACGGCTCTCCCCAGCGGCACCGGCGGTTATTTCTGGCACTATCGGGACAGCGGGACCTTCAATTTCCGAGCCCGTGTCTTCGCAACCGTTACGAGCGCCAGCCCCGGCAAATTCCGCTTTGGTATCGCCAACGGGGGCAACAATCCGGTCATCATCTCCAACGACTGTGATCTCGAAACGCAATACAAGCTGGTCGTGCGTTACGACCTGGACAACACCAACGCGACCCTTTGGATTAACCCAACGTCAGAATCATCGACGGTGAATCGCGCTAGTGCCACCGACACCACCACACCGGTCCCAATCACCTATGTCTGCCTGCGACAATCCTTGTCCGCCGGCGCTGGCATGGGAAGCTTGTATGTAGACAACTTGGTGGTAGGCACGGCTTTTACGGACGTTCATACACCGGGCGGGCCGCCGACGATTACGACAATTCCGGATCAATACATTGCTGCCGGCACGAGCACCGGGCCGCTCCCGTTCGAAGTGGAAGACGTGGAAACACCAGCCGACCAACTGCTAGTGATGGTCCAATCGGACAACGTACAAGTCGTGCCCAACCAACCGCAGCACCTGCACGTCCAGGGGACTGGCCGTCAACGGACTCTGACGGTAAGCCCCGTGCCGGGCCGCGAAGGTCTCGTCACGATCCGGCTCACCGTGCGCGACGCTGACGGGCTGGAATCCGCAACCAGCTTCGCTGTGTATGTGGGCATGCCCACCATTTCCACGCTCGCCGACCAAGTGGCTCCCACCAACACGCCGGTCGGTCCTCTTGAGGTCACCGTGCACGATGCGGAAACGCCCGACCAGCTCATCGTGGTGGCCAGTTCTTTGAACGAAGCCTTGGTACCGTCAGGCAATTTGATCCTGAGCGGCAGCGGCACAACGCGCACCTTGCGAATCATTCCGGCACCGAACGCGTCCGGCACAGCTACGATCAATTTGGTGGTTAGCGATGGAATTTGGAACGTTCAGCGCAAGTTCCGCGTCACCTTCCATCCAAAATTCGGATTGGTGCTGGGCGACAGCTTTGATTACCCGGACGGCCTGCTCGTCGAACGGGCCGCCCCTTATTGGTCCACGCACAGCGGGACCACCGGGCAGGTGCAAGTGGTGGGTGGCCAGGTACTGTTGAATCGCGCGCAGACCGAAGACGTGAGTGCCGGTTTCACCAACTTTCTGCAAGCCTTGGACAATGGCATCGTATTGTTCACCGGTCTCAAGTTGCGTGTGACTGAGACGCCCACGACTTCGGGAGGGGATTATTTTGTCCATTTTCGCGATGTCGGTACGGTGAATTACCGTGGCCGTTTGTTTGTGACCACTAACGGGGCTGCTCCAGGAATGTACCGCTTGGGCATTGCCAACAGCTCCGCCACCCCCACAGCCGTTTTGCCGCGCGACCTTTCGCCGAATATGCCCGTGTTTGTTTTGCTTCGTTACAACGTGGACACAGCCACCACCACACTTTGGGTCAATCCTGCAGACCCAAGCAGTCCTTCCGTAACTGCCGTCGACCCCGCTACGCCAGTTTCGCTCTATTACTTCAGCCTCCGCCAAAGCGGCGGCATCGGGTCACTGGTGCTGGACCAGGTAAAAGTGGGGACGGCTTGGGAAGATGTTTGGGAAGCGGCTGGACCACAACCTGAACGCTTGCAGTGGAATTGGGACGGTCAAGATCTGACGTTACGCTGGACGCAACCCAGCTTGCGTTTGCAGAGCGCATCTACGATAGAAGGGCCTTTTACCGACGTCGTCGGTGCAGTCAGTCCCTACCGAGTACCGACCTCTGGCCAGGGTCGCTTCTATCGGCTCGTTTACTAAATCCTACGAGATTCAACCAAGACATTCCACTTGCGAGTTTGTGGTCCGGCACCCCAACAGGCCCTCGTCAGAAAGGTCTCACAAGGCGTGGCGACTGCATGCTCTTGTTTGGAGCAGCTGACCGTGTGGTTCCGAGGGGCGTCGTCTCAAACACCAGGGCATTGTGCCAGCCCGTTCAGACGGATCGGCAATGCGAAGGGAAGGTGGCGGCCGGGAGTGTGCCGCAGTTCTTTTCGATGGAGTGTTTGCGAGCCCCGGCGCAAGCCGGACGGGCCCTAGACTTATGGAACGTGTCCGGCTTTTGATCCGCGGCGTCGTGCAGGGGGTCGGGTTCCGCCCGTACGTTCATCGCTTGGCGAATGCAATCGGACTGTGCGGCTGGATTCGCAATTCCGCTCAAGGCGTTACAATCGAAGTGGAGGGACCCCGCGAAATGTTGCAGTTGTTCATCAGCCGTCTGCCAGAGGAACGCCCACCGCACAGTTCTATCCAAAGCATGGAAATCACCTGGCTCGATCCGCTGGGTTTCGAAGATTTTCAAATCCTGCCCAGCGAGGAAATCGGGCCCGTCACGGCCCTGGTTATGCCAGACATTGCAACCTGTACGGAATGCCTGCGTGAATTGTTCGATCCGGCTGATCGCCGATACTTCTATCCTTTTATTAACTGCACCCATTGCGGACCTCGCTTTAGCATCATTACTGCTCTGCCGTATGACCGGCCCCACACGACCATGGCCGCCTTTCAAATGTGTGAGGCGTGCCGGAAAGAGTACGAGAACCCATCCGATCGCCGGTTTCATGCGCAACCCAACGCTTGTGCTTTATGCGGACCGCACCTTGCGCTCTGGGACGCCCACGGGCGGCCCATTGCGGACGCTGCGTTCGGAGCAAACCGGAATCGTGAAGAGATCGTTCGGTTCACTCAGGAAATCCTGCACCGCACGGTCGCTGCTTTGCGTGAAGGCGCGGTAGTCGCTGTGAAAGGCCTGGGTGGGTTCCATCTCATGGTCTTGGCCAGGTCGGATGCGGCTGTGGAGCAATTGCGAAGAAGGAAAAATCGTGAAGCTAAGCCGTTCGCGTTGATGTTCCCGGATCTGGCTGCGGTGCGACGCGTTTGCGCAGTTAGCGAGGCGGAGTCCCGTCTGCTAACAGGTCCTGAACGTCCCATCGTCTTAATCGGGAAGCGTGCGGAGCCGACGCCAGACGCTCCCCAGATCAGTGCCCAAGTGGCACCTGGAAATCCGAACCTGGGTGTGATGTTGCCGTACACACCGCTTCATCATCTGTTGCTCCACCTTGCAGGCGAACCGGTCGTGGCAACGAGCGGAAACCTAAGTGAGGAGCCTATCTGCACGGATGAGCAAGAAGCTGTGCGCCGATTGGCAGGCGTCGCAGATCTTTTTCTCGTGCATAACCGCCCCATCGCGCGGCATGTGGATGATTCGATAGTTCGCGTGATCGAAGGGCGCGAGATGATCCTGCGCCGGGCCCGCGGTTATGCACCCTTGCCCTTACCCATGAGGTGCAGTCTACCGACCCCGTGCGCGGATGTGCCGGTGATACTGGCAGCCGGCGCACATCTGAAAAACACGTTAGGGCTGGCCATTGGCAACCAGGCTTTCTTAAGCCAGCACATCGGCGATTTGGAAACCGAGGCGGCCGGGCAGGCTTGGATCCGTGTAGCAGAAGATCTTCCCGCCCTTTACCATGTGCGTCCGCAACGGGTTGTAACGGATCTCCACCCCGACTATGGCTCGACCCGGTTTGCAGAACGCATGGCAATGCGGTGGGCAGCCTCAGGACCACCCCACGCTTCACCCGAGCTGCGAAGGGTCCAACACCATTTGGCCCACGCACTGGCGGTGATGGCCGAAAACGAGGTTGAACCCCCAGCTCTGGCGGTCTGTTGGGATGGCACCGGGCTAGGGTGGGACCATAGCATCTGGGGAGGCGAATTCTTCCACATTTTTTCGGGCAAAGCGATTCGCGTGGCTACGTTTCGGCCATTCCGGTTGCCTGGGGGCGACGCGGCTGCGCGCGAACCAAGGCGCGCAGCACTGGGCGTTCTGCATGAATTGACACGTTTGCATCCGCACCTCGAGGACCTTTTATTCGCCCGTGCCAAGGAATGGTTCGGCGCTGGGGAATTCCGGGTACTCCTCCAGATGCTTGACCGTGCTGTACAAGCTCCCCTCTGCAGCAGCGTAGGCCGACTCTTTGATGCGGTGGCTTGTTTGCTCAATGTACGGTTGCAAAACCAGTTTGAGGCACAGGCAGCTATGGAACTCGAGTTTCTGGTCGAGTCTTGTAGTGACTGGCAGCCGTACCCTATCGCCCTCCGAAAGCAGCCTCTTCCGAGTGCGCCTGTGGCCCTTGGACAGACTCCCGCTCTGGTCATCGACTGGGAGCCTTGTGTATTGAGTCTGTTGTCAGACGTGGATCATCGCGTGGCCCGAGCGAAAATCGCCACGCGTTTTCACCAATCGTTGGTGACTGCAGTGCTCGCAGTGGCTCGAGAAATCAACACCCCTGCCGTGCTGCTGGGCGGCGGTTGCTTCCAAAATCGATGGCTCTTGGAGTGGACAGTGCGGAGTCTGCGTGAGGCAGGATTTCGGCCCTATTGGCCGCAGAGGGTGCCTCCCAACGACGGCGGCATTGCCCTGGGCCAAATCGCAGCCGCGCGCCTGGGACTAGACGCCCCGTCCTAAACCCGGCCTCCAACCCGCCATCCAGCGTTTGCGTCAGGGAGCCAGCTTTTGGGAACGAGCCCGTTCTGAGCATTCGCGGGCCAGGCCGTAAGCCAGCCCGACCCGGTCTGAGAAAGTTTCGACCTCGCGCCCTGGCTGTAAGAGCGCGAAACCCTGCCCGTAACTCGGCCCGTTGAGAACACAAGCGTCGGTCCGGCACGTCAGGATCTGCCGCCAAGCGGCTGCAAAAGCCTCCTCTCGCGAGCCCTCTGCAGCGTATTTCCACCCCACAATCCACGCGTCGGGAAACCACTCTCGAAACCGGCAAATGAGCTTCGGGGTCGGTATCAGCTCGACCCAAAGGGACTGTATCCCACTAGGAATCTTCTTGGCCCGCACGGGAGTGCCCTCGGCCGGCCCCGGACCCTGCAGAACGCGGCTGGGCCGGAAATCGCTCACGGCAGCCGCGTGAAAGACAGCGTCAAATTGTGTAGTTGCCGCCTGTTGCTGCAAAAGTGTGCTTAGCTCCTCAGTGGTGCCGAATCGTGCGATCACACTGGCACGAGGCACCAGCGAGCATGTGCTCATCTGCCCGAGCAACAGCACGACGGTGTGCCCGGCCTCAACCAAGGCATTAGAGAGGCGGATGCCCAGCTCGCCTGTCGAGAAGTTGGTCAATCGCCGCACGCTGTCGAGTGGCTCATAGGTTGGGCCGGCGGTGACCAAGCAGATCATGGGATTCGAGTGCCAAAAGCGCGGTTCCCGCGGGGGCACCTCAAGTAGCAATTCGCATGGGCATCACTACGTAGAGGAAGGGTCCGTTCACCTTGAGAACTCCCGGACTCAGCTCGTCAGTCAATTCCAAGAAAACTTCTTCGTACTCATCCAGCGCTGTCAAAGGCTCAATCAAATAGCGTGGGTTGAAGGCAATGGACAGGTCGGCGCCGTTAAAATTCACGGCGAGGCTCTCGCGTGCCTCGCCGACGTCTGGAGAGTTCGCCGTAAGAGCAAGGTTGTTCCTCGTGAAAGTCAGCTTCACGGAGTTGGCCTTGTCGCTCGTCATGAACTCAGCACGGCGAAGCGCATGCAGAAGCTCCTCACGGGGCAAGCTCACACGGAATTTCGACTCCGAAGGAATCACTTGCCGATAGTTGGGATAATTGCCTTCGACCAGCTTGCTGACCATCTGGATCCGACTCCCTTGGCCACCAGCAAACTCGAACGCAACCTGATTTTCCCCAAACCGGAGTCTTGTATCCCCTTCCCCTGGAACCAATCGTGACACTTCATGCACCGCTTTGGACGGCAGGATGAAGTCCGCCGTCACTCCTTCCGGTACCGCCAGCTCCTGTTCGACCAACGCCAATCTGCGTCCATCCGTCGCCACCAGGGTGAGCTTTGCCTCCCTGAGACTGAAGAAGACACCATTCAAAACATAGCGAGACTCATCGGTCGAAACCGCATATGCGGTTTTCCGCAACATCCCCGCCAACGCTTCCCGCGGAATATCCACCTCCCGGCCCTGCGGAAACACCGGCGCCGGAGGAAACTCTTCCGGACTGATCCCGCGCAGCCGGTAATAAGACGGCCCCGAACGCAGCGAGCAGGTGTATCGCTCATCCACCTCCAGTTCCAACTCCGCACCACTCAGCTCCCGTACAATCCCAACAAGCTTCCGCGCAGGCACTGTCGTAGCCCCACTTCGTCCCACAGTGGCCGATACCGCACAGGCAATCCAGAGATCCAAGTCGGTGCCCGTTAATCGCAATTCACCAGGCTCTGCCTGGAGCAGGACATTTTGCAAGATCGGAAGGGTCGTTCGGCCGCCTGCAACATTTTGCACAGCGTGGAGACCCGCCAGCAGATGTTCCTTGGCGATGGTCAGATTCATGCACTGCCTTATGTGCTGGATCTACAAGTCGTTTCAGAACCGCCCTATTCTTAAGCCCGGTGAATAAGGCACAGACGCCGGCCGTGTCAAGGACAGCAGGGCATGGCGGCCTTGGAGTTGCTGCGAATAACTTTGCGAAGGAACACGGGCTTTTGAACCCGAGTTTGCCATCATCTGAATTACTCACGCATTGTTCACACAGCGTTGGCCGGTTGTCCGCATTGACGGGCCACCTCCACCGCCTCTTGAAAGATTTCCACCGTAGTGCGCACGTCGGTCTCGGTGGTTTCACGTCCAAGCGAAAAGCGAATCAACCCGGAGGCAAGCTCGCGCGGGATGCCAAGTGCCAGGGCCACGTGCGATGGTTCGAGGGCGCCAGAGGAACAGGCAGAGCCAGCCGAGGCAGAAACACCGCGCACATCGAGCGCCGCCAAGAGGGTGGCGCTGTCCACACCGTGCACGGCGACCGCCACCGTATTGCCCAATGCGTGCGCCCGGCTGCCAAGCGGCACCACACCGGGTACCGTCAACAATCCTTGGAGAAGCATGTCTCCCAGTGCTCGCGTGCGCACGGGATCGAACACAGGCGGCTTCAGGAACCGCTCCATGGCATCCACAAGGCCTGCGATGGCCGCCAGATTCTCCGTGCCTGCTCGACGTTCGTTTTCATGCGGGCCGCCAAACAGGAGCGGTTCCAGCTCCACCGTCGAGCGAACGTAAAGCAGGCCAGCGCCCTTGGGGCCGTGAAACTTGTGTCCGCACAAGGAAAGGAGGTCGGCCTCCAGATCACGAACCGAACCGAAGGGAACCTTGCCGAAAAACTGCACCGCATCCGTGTGGAACAACACGCCGCGCGCACGACACAGCTGGCCGACCGCAGCGACCGGCTGTAGGGTACCGACCTCATTGTTCGCAGCCATGATGGAGACGAGCACCGTGTCGGGACGCAGCGCCGCACCCACAGAAGCGGGGTCCACCAGTCCCTCCGGCGTCACCGGCAGCAACGTGGCTTCGAACCCCTCGCGGCGTACAAGCTGATCCACCGCGTGCAGCACGGCGTGATGCTCAATACAGGAGGTGATCAAATGACGGCCACGGTGCCGATGGGCCCGGGCCACGCCCAAGATGGCCAGGTTGACACTCTCGGTACCCCCGCTGGTGAAAACAATTTCGGAGGGCTTTGCCCCCAACACGCGGGCCGCTCGCTCCCGGGCGCCATCCAATGCAGCCCTGGCACGGCGACCCTCCTTGTGAAGACTCGACGGATTGCCCCAAATCTCCCCCAGAAACGGCTCCATGGAACGCATCACACCGGGGTCGAGAGGCGTCGTGGCATTGTAGTCTAAATAAATGCGTTGCATGACCAAGTTCAATCTAGCGTATGACCGCCGCGCAGCCAATCAGGCTGCCCAATCGGGCAGGCTGCGCAAAACATGTCTGCCAAATTGATCCGCCGAAGGTCCCGGAGCAACCTCGCGGGATCAGAGTCCGCGCAGGCCTTTTACACGCGCGGTGGCGTTGGTGGCTTGGGTTCCGTTGGCGCACACTGCGGCCAGATCCAGCAGCCACCTGCGCTAAATTGTTTCCAGCCCCAGTGCAGCCACCGCAGCCAGGCAAGTGCCAGCCATACCGCCCAAGCCAACATGGCGAACCGGTACCACCAGAGCGAAACAGCCCAAACCTCCGGCCTTGGCAGAACCGCCTCGCACCGCGGGGTGAACCAATGATGCAGCCAAGTGCTCGAACCGTTGCCAGCCACGAACATCTCCACCCGACCAAGCAAACCAGCCTCCACGGCTGCATACAGGACTGCCAGGGCGCCGACCGTGTGAACTACCAACACTATTTGGACAACATCGGCCAGCCACCACCTATGACGTTGGAGATTTTGTGAACCTCGCCATTGGAATGCTGCAAACCATGTGACCACGATCCACGCGACGGCGATTGGGACCTGCGTCAAACCCAGCAGCAGAAGGAACCAAGACACGTGCCCCATCGGCCCAACGCGGATCCAACTGAGAATGACCCCCAGCAAAGCTGCCAAAGCCATCACCGACCAAAACTGCACAGCGGGTCCCAAACGCGGCCCACGCGTAGTTAGCACCCAGCGGTCGGAAGGTAGAGAAACCGTCTGGCGTACGTTGCTGGCCTCTACAGGCAGCCGGACTTCTGAAGGGCGAATACAGAGCTGCATGGGAATCGCCTCCTTCCAGGCAAGCGTCACCTCTTGACGTCCGGGCAACAGCGGGATCGTTAGCTGACGCCCCACCTTTTGCACTGGAAGCGCCTCTCCGTTCCGAGACAAAGCCGTGATTTCCGCGGCTTCGGGCAACTGCACCACAAAGTCCTGTCCCAGGGAGGATAGAATCTGCAGTGCCAGTTCCGTCGATTGGAGACGGTGCCCCACTTGCGTTGTTTGAAGCACCGATTCGACCGTGACGGTCTGCCCCGACAGCGCAGAAGGCCGGCGAATCTCCAACCGCATGGCCTCTCCGGGCCAGGGGTACCACGTTGGGCACAACGCCGATCCGGCCTCGTAAACTGGGGCCGGACCGTGGAATGCCACGTTCCAGAGCTGGCCCACTTGGAGCCGCCATTCCTCAGCCCAAGGGTCTGTGGTACCACTGGTCAGAACTACTTGATTGGTGTGCGGCAGTTCGCTGTCCCAAACGAATTCCGTCTGGGATGGTGCGAAACGCACTTCTACACAACCTTCCCGCACGACAAGGCCCCCCGTCAAAATCTGTTCGCCCGGTAGGGTGGGCACGCTTAGCACTGCGGGCCGGCCTGGAGGCGAGAGCCGACGCACGGTCGTGCGAACCTTCCAGCGCAATCCCAACTCCAGTTCGCGCACGGTTTGAAACGCGGGCACCAGTGGTTGCTGATCGTAGGCAATGGAGGATGTTGATTCCAATTCCCCCTCACGCGCCTTCTTACGGAAAAAGATCTGCTCACCGGGTGCACCTTCTGGACCGATCCCGGCGACCGTCCATCCGGGCGCTTGTACCTCGACCTTGCGCGGCCGAAGCTGAAAAGACCAGACCCACTCGTCCACGGGCAGCAGCCATCCTTCCACGCGCGCTTCGTGCACGCCAGGTTCCACCACCAGCCAAAGCGAGCCGTCTTCCCGACGCAGAGTGGCCACCGACTTCCCATTGAGCCAAACCCTTACGGGTGACCATTGAGCAAGCCGCGCCGGCAACGGCACGGCGCAACGGGCGGCGGCGTGGATTCGGGCTTCGAGTGTCACATAGTGGTTGCTTAATACCAAAGCTGCGGAAGGTATCTCCGCGGCACCAGGAAAGGCCGGCGGCGCAGCCAGCAATCGTTCACGAAGCTCATTCAGCAAAGCCGACGGCGGAAACTCGCCGGCTTGCGCAGGGGGTACACCGCCACAGATCAGTAACCAAACGGCCGCACCCAGTGCGCCGCCCGTGGAAGCAACCTGGCCTGACCCTTGGCCAACTGCACCGCCGGTACCTGGCAGACGCCATGGCAACACCCCCGCACGCAACAGGATGCCGGTCAAGCCGAGGGTCAGCAACGCACGCAATACTGCCCAACAGCGCTCCATCCATGGGGGTAGTAACCAAAGCCAAACCGTCTCCTCCGGCTGGACGGGGCCGTTCCACTGCCACCGGACGGAGCGCCATCGCCATTGGGGAATGCCTGGACCCGTCTGAAGCTTGGCCGCAGGATCCAGCCCCAAATTTGGCTCCACTCCCTTTTGGACAGATTCGGTAGCCGGGCGAGCTGCCATCTGCAGAGCCAGCAAAGCCTCTTGCCGAACAGGACGCCCAATCGCCCGATCTTCAGGCGCTGCCTCGGCAACTGGCAGAGGGGCCTCAGCCAGATCCGGTGCCTCTTTCAAAGGTTCGACATTCCGTACCGGAAATTCCAACTGAGGATGCATTGCCTTTCGCAATTGCTGACCGGCAAAGACCACCGCATGCAGCGCCAGGGCAAGGCCGGCCAAAACAAAAAGCCCGCCCAGAAAAAGCCCCGCCCGGCGCGTTCGAACCAGACGCAACAATGCGATCAAGGTTACCACCCCCCACCACGTCCACGTGGGCGCCAGCGTTTCGTGACGAATCAAGATCCCGGTGATTAGAGCCAACCCTCCCGCACGCCATCCAAGCAGTTGTTGCACCACCAGAGCCAGCAAGAGCACCGCGAAGAAGTCCAACAAGGTCCAGCAACGGATCCAATCTCCAGCCACGGAGTCCGGACCCAGCACGGCCAGCACACGCCAACCCACCGGCAGATGGAGCGTGGTCTCCAAACGATCCGCCGGCAACACCCAACCGCTGCCAGATACGCGCCCCTCCAACCGGATCCGTCCCACAGCCTCTGCAGCAAAATCCCGTTGGCGTATCTCAAACCCGGGCTGACCTGTTTCAGGATCACGCGTCAGCAGTTGAATCTGGTCGTTCACGCGCACGGACCCAAGCTCGCTCTCCCGCACCGCGTCCACCCGCCAAACCTTGAAACCTTGGGCAGATAAATGATCCAAAAATGTTAGCCCTCGGCCGTCTTCATCCAGCCACCATTGCCGACGAACACAGAACTGCGGCGACGGTCCAGCCGCGTCGCCTCGTTGCCGTTCCAGAACTTCCAACGGCTGCGCAGGATCCCAGCGATACACCGGCAAGCCACGCCAACGATCAGGGAAACGGGTCTGGCTCACATCCACTTGTTCACCACCGCGCAGTTCCACCACCCGGATCTCAGGCCGCGTCTTCAACCCCACCAACACCGGCGCTCCCGGTACCCGCGCACCCGACGGAAAGCGAATCTCGTTGCTCAATCCGTAACGGAATGCGTCCAGCTCAACGGTCCAAAAACCCGGCCGCACATGCGCACGCAAGCGCCCTTGCTCGACCAGCACCGGGATCGGAGACCGAACCGCCGCCAATTGCCAGCCCTCTGGCAATACATCGCCCAACTTCTCCTCCCGCACTTGTCCAGCCACCGAAAGCTGCACCTCCACCCGCAACCATTGAGGATTGCCATCCTCAAACATGCCGAACCAATCCGCCGCTACATAGTTGGCTTGGGGTTCATTTAACCCAGCGGGAGCCTCCGGAGGCCGGCGAAACCATAACCATCCTTCCGCATCCCAGGCCGGCACCGGCACTGTTTCGCCCATCACATGGAGTTGTACCACACCTGGGTCCGTCGGCACGCGAAGCCGCGCCGGGAGGCTGCTCCAGGGAATTCGACCTTCCAACCGCCACTGTCCCGGCCCGAGCCGCACGGCAGGCCGGTCCGACCGCGCGATCACCGGCCAGGCCTGGCCATTGACTTTTACGTCCTGTGGCCAAAACGCGGGTTCGCCAGGGAGCTGAACCCACGCTTCGGCAAACACTTGGACTTCCAAAACGAATCGGGCCTCCGCCGGACCGGCTTCCAAAACGAAAGCTCCGGGCCACACAGACCGTCGCTGCGCGTAATCATCCCATCGCGGAGGTGCCACCCAATCCTCGCGCCCGTGCAACACCCATGGAATCCACTCTCGCAGCGATTCGGGAACCCAGGAAGGCGGCTTGTTTGCGACAGACACAGCCTCCCCCGCATGAACGGACCACAAGACCCATGCAAGCATGCCGAGGCATCGATGAGGCTTGTTCATGCATGGCACCCTGACTCGAGGGCGCAGTCAGGTCAAGCCCCCATCCACCCGTTGCATGGCCCGGTCCCAAACTCCCGATACCATGAACCCTGCACTGACCGCCGACCAGATGCCCCAGACCTACCCGCGCCGGGTACACCAGGCGACCGTTTTGCTAATCGGATCGACCTTGATCCCCAAAGATCCCAAGCCATTGCGTCCTCTGGTGGGAAGACCGGATCAATCCAGCCATTCACTGGCTTTCTTGGGACTGCGCGAGCGCGAGAAACCAAAGTCTGGTCGATGGCTAATCCCGGAAGAACCTGACCCCAGCCGGAGCCGTAGCATCCAGACTGCGTGCCGGCGCTGAGTTGACTGGCGGATGGCCAAAACCGTCTTCTACTTATGAGGAAAGCTGCAGCATGGATAACGCTCCGAAAGCAGCTCGTGAAACTTATCCGGACCCAAATCATTCGGTGATGAGACGTCTGAAGAGGGCGGCAGGCTAAAAAAAACAACTTGTCAATCAGCACTCTCGCGGTTAAGAAACCGACAAGCAAGGTTCAGAAGGGCCACAAAGAGCGAACCAGTTGACCAACCTATGAACAAGCCATCCTCCCAGATCCCTCAGGGGACTTCGCGTGTTTTATGTGCCTTGGGCACGGTTCTGGTACTGGCAAGCCGCGCTACGGCACAAGAACCCGGAGCGCCGGAAACCCTGAAACCGGTCATTATCACCGGTTCTTACATCCCGACTGTGGACGCCAACGCCAGCCCCTCGCCCATTAAGGTGTTGACCGCGGCCGAAATTGAAAAAATTGGCGTGGCGACCGTCAGTGACATTTTGCAGCGAATGCCCCAAAACAACGCGGGCATGTTCAACGAGAGTTTCCTGGGCGGCAACTCCTTCTCCAAAGGTTCAGCCTCGGTCTCTCTTCGCGGTATGGGGCCCAACGCCACTCTGGTGCTTCTTAATGGGCGGCGACTGGCCAGCTATGGATTCGCCCAGAACATCACCGACCAGTTCGTGGACCTGAACAGCATCCCGCTTGCCGCGGTGGAGCGCATCGAGATCCTTAAAGATGGAGCCTCGGCGTTGTACGGCTCCGATGCGATTGCGGGCGTTGTCAATATTATCCTCAAGAAAGAATTCACCGGAACAGAAGTGACCGCGCGGATTGGGAATGTCACACGCGGCGACGACATGCTCGAGCAGTCCTACAGTGCCGCCTGGGGCGTCCTGACCGAAAAGGGCAGCGCCTTGGTGATTGCCGATTGGTTCAGCCGCAACGCACTGTTTTATCGCGATCGGGACTTTTCGCGTTCGGCAGATCAACGCTCCCGCGGCGGTGTGGACCTGCGTAGCTCTTCCGGGAATCCTGGCACGATCATTTTGACGCAGCCCTGGACGGCTCCAGATGGCACCGTTTATGGAACCGGCCGCTACCGGGTCCCTTCCAATCCGGCTGTCCCGGGTCGGCCCACTGCCCTGGAGATCGTAGCCAACCCGGGGGTCAACCGGTACGATTTCAATCCGTGGATTTCTGCCTATCCTGACACGACCCGGTATGGCGCTTTTACAGCCGTGGATTATCAAGTTTTGGAGAGAGTCAAGGTGTTCTTGGAGGCTTCCGTGCGCCGGGTCAATTATGAAGTCAGTGCTGCGCCGACGCCGGTATTCGGAGATCTTGATGGTTTTGTCGTACCCGCGGCTAACCCTTATAACCCGTTTGGTCAGGATGTCACATTCCGATACCGATTGACTGAGGCCGGGCCGCGCATCACTGAGGGTGAAACGGATGCCATCCGGTTATTACCGGGCATAAGAGTAGAATTGGGAGGCGATTGGAATGCTGAAGCCGCCTTCTTGTGGAGCGAGAGCCGTACGCTTGAAATCGGGAAGAACTACATCTCGGCCCAAGCATTACGGGACGCGTTGAATTCCACGGATCCTGCCACGGCCTTGAACGTGTTCGGTGCTGGACAGGGAATCAACTCGCCGGAGGTCATCAACGGGTTGAAGGTGCGCACCTTCCGCGCAGGCGATTCCGTGTTGTACAGTCCGGACATTCGCGCCAGCGGGACCTTGCCCATTGATTGGGGAGCTGGCCGGGTGGGCTTGGCCGTGGGCGGTGAGTATCGTTATGAAGATGTGAAGGACACCTCAGACCCGTTCTCGGAGGGTGGTCATATCGTGAGCTCTGGCGGCACGTCCGGTGCGGGCAGCCGGGACGCCTGGGCCGCTTATATCGAAGCGCGCATCCCGGTCTTGGGTCAGGATCTTTCCTTCCCGGGCGCGAAGGAGCTCGAAGTGCAAGCTGCAGGGCGCTTTGAGCAGTATTCGGACTTTGGCAATACGGCCAATCCGAAGGTGGGCATTCGATGGAAACCATTGGATCAAGTTGTCTTGCGTGGCACCTATGCTGAAAGCTTCCGGGCGCCCTCGCTGGTGGAACTTTTCCAAGGCAAGTCCACCTCGTTTGATTTCCTGAGTGATCCCGCTCGAGGCGAAAACAATCTGCAGTACCGCATTGAGCGAGGCGGCAATCCCAACCTCGATGCCGAAGAAGCGAAGTCTTGGACAGCCGGTGCAGCCATTGAGCCCATCAAGAACCTCACCCTGTCGGTGGACTGGTTCACCATCAAACACACTGGCAAGATCGAGGACCTCGATCCGCAAAGGATTCTCGATAACGAAGCCCTCTTCCCAGGTCGCGTCATCCGGAATCCGCCCACAGCCCAGGACATCGCTCAAGGAATCCCGGGTACGATCGTTAAGATCATCAGCGGTTACGCCAACATCGCAGAACGTAAGGTCGAAGGACTCGACTTCGGCATCCGATATCTGTACCCGACCGAGTCTTGGGGCGAATTCACCTTGGACACTAGCGCTTCGTGGCTGTACAAGTTCGACGAGGTTCCCGGCCCGGGCGATCCCACGATCCACTATGCCGGCTCGTATAGCATGCCAGAATGGCGGGGTTATGGAAGTCTCGCTTGGGATTACCGAAACTTCACACTGAGTTTCACCGCCAATTACATTGGCGAATACGACCAGTCCAACCAAATCCGCTACAAGTATGTGGATGATCTTTGGACGTTCGACCTGCAAGCCGGATACTCGTTCAAAGACACCAAGTATGATCTGCTCAATAATGTCCGCTTGGTGGTCGGCGTGTTAAACGTCACAGACGAAGATCCGCCTTTCTCAGATGCCAGTAACGACGTGGCGGGGTACGATACCTCCATCCACGACCCGCGTGGCCGCTTCTGGTACGTCCAAGTGTCCAAGAAATTCTGATCGCACCTGACTCGGATGATGCATGGCGGCCCTGTCCTTTGGCGGGGCCGCCTTTTTTGGCCTAGCGCCTCGCCTCTGGGATGCCCCTGGTATGGGCCTCGGTTCGGCGATTTGGCAGCCTGGAGCAAAAGCCCGAACATGCTGGAACTTCCCGGGCGTCTCCGAATAGCAGGTTTGCTGGCTGCAATCCTTGCGCACGCGTGCTACCGTAATCTTATGAATGAGGGGCTGGTGAAACCGGTTCGCCGGTGGAGCCTGTTGAGCGTGTTCGTCGCGACTGCGGCGTTGGGGGCCGGCTGTACGGGTCCTGTTGTCGAGGCCCGTAAACCTGCGCCGCTGGTTATCCAGGGCGCGCTCCAAGATCAGAAAACAAGCGGGTCTGCGCGAAAGGAGCAGAGCCAGGTCATTACTGGGTCTTATATCCCGAGACAGGTTAAGCGCATGGGGCAAACGGCCGATACACCGTTCCCCGTGCACATCTTGGACGGTCGGGACATCGAACGCACGGGCGCGGGCACCGTGGCCGAAGCCCTGCGGCGTGTGCCCGCCGTACGGTGACTCGACGGATGCCACGGGCCCTGACCGACAAAGCTTGGCTGGCCAATCTTTGCAACGGAATAACACGACATCGCCCGGCACGAAGCCGCGGCGCATGGGATGTGAGCTCACCAAACCGAATGCAGGCACCTCTTCAGAGACGTGCTTTCAAGCTCAACCGATCTCCTTTTTATGCCTCCCGGCCAACGCACCGGTTGCCTCACGGTGTTTGCAAATCCGCCCGGGGATTGCACGGAAGCCAAGCCAGCGGCGAGGCTTGCATCCATCGCGGGATAAGGTGCCTAGTCTTGCGTGACGACGTCGCCTCCGATGACGCGCTCCAGCAGACCGTGCTCCGTACGCACCAGGAGTGCGCCCGTGTCATCCAATGCCTCGGCCCGGCCGCCGAGCCTGCGTCGTCCCAGGAGGAGCACTACTTGGCGGCCCAGCGTGCTGCAGTGGCGCGCCCATTCGTCAGCCACCTCGCGAAATCGGCCCTGGCAAATTCGCCGATAGTCTTCGTCCAACGCGACCAACAAGGCCGCGGCTAGCGCAGGCCGGTCCAACGGACGGCCCGTCTCCAAACGGAGGGACGTGGCTACTGCGCGGAGCTCGTTCGGAAAATCGCGGCGTTCGAGGTTTACGTCCACTCCCACGCCGAGCACGACGTGGTGCAGTGTGTCGGGATCGGCATTCATTTCGGTGAGGATGCCCACCACCTTCCGACCGCGGCAGAGCAGGTCATTCGGCCACTTAATCTCAATCGGCAAGCCGGTGCATTGGCGCAGCGCCCGACACATGGCAGCGGCCGCAGCCACGGTGATCTGGGTGGCTTCATGCGTCCGCAGCGAGGGGCGCAGCAGGATCGAAAACCATAGACCTTTGCCTGCCGGCGAAATCCAGGCGCGGCCCAAGCGGCCACGACCCTGGGTTTGCTCCTCGGCAAACACCACCACGCCCTCGCGGGCTCCGTCCAGGGCGAGCTTTTCTACCACATCATTCGTAGAGGTCGTGCGGGCAAAAACGCGGATATCGCGTCCGATGCATCGGACGCGTCCCTCCAATCGGGCCAGCAAATCATCGGCGATCAAACGATCAGGCGTACGCAACAATCGGTAACCATGATGCGGACTCGCCTCGATTTCGAAACCTAGTGCGCGCAGCTCCTGCACATGGGCCCAAACCGCGGCGCGACTGACGCCCAATTGGATCGCCAGTTCTGCGCCCGAGACACCCGTGGAACCGGCGGCGTGCAGAGCGCGAAGAATGCGAGCGTCGATGGTCATGAGGTTACACAAAGTCCAGCCCAATATCCGCAGCCGGAGCGGAATGGGTTATTGCACCCACAGAGATGTCGTTCACACCCGTTTCTGCCACGGCCCGCACATTGCCGAGGTGAATACCGCCACTGGCTTCTGTGCGAGCGCGGCCGGCTACACGTCGCACCGCTTCCCGTAAATCCGCCAGGCTGAAGTTGTCGAGCAGGATGCGATCCGCCCCGGCGGACACAGCCTGGTCCACCTGCTCCAAATTGTCCGCTTCCACCTCCACTTCCAGCCCCGGCCAACGGCGTCGAGCTCGCGCCACCGCGACGGCTACCGCATTGGGCTTGCATCCCTCCAAGGTACGGAGGTGATTGTCCTTGATTAGAATCATGTCCTGCAGACTCAAGCGATGATTGCAACCTCCACCGCACCGCACTGCGTATTTTTCAAAGCGGCGCCAGCCGGGAGTGGTTTTGCGCGTGTCCAAAATCCGCACGCCCGTCCCTGCCACAGCGGCAACAAAGGCCGCCGTCAGCGTCGCAATGCCCGTCAACCGTTGGACAAAATTTAACGCCACGCGCTCAGCCTCCAGCAACGCCCGCGCCGGCCCTTCCACTTCCATTAAGACAGTGCCGGCTTCAACCCTTTGACCGTCCTGAACCTGGATACGAATTTCAACCGACCGGCTGCGCCTCCGAAACGCTTCAGCTGCAAACTCCAGCCCGGCTACCACGACAGGCTGGCGGGGCCGCAGAACCGCCCGCGCGTAAGCGCGGCGCGGCACGACCGCCTGCGTGGTCACATCGCCGCGGCCCACGTCCTCTGCCAGAGCGCTTGCCACTGCCTTGCGAATTTCGGTACGTGTCAACCCGTCCACATCCATCAGTTTGAAATCCTCTTGCTGACCCCGCCAGCGCGAAATCCGGAATCACGCCCGCGGCAATCGTCAGGAGTGCTCCGGATTGCCCTTCGTCTGTTCGTTGCCGCTAAGGCTTCAAAGGCTCCGGTGAGACTTCCGGTCCAAAGCCGGTTTCGTTGCTGGAGTCCAAGCATGCCAGTCGCACGATCTCCAAACATGCCTTGCGGATTCGGGGAGGCACCAGGCGCTGGGCCACAGGGGGGCCTGGCCAACAATCCACAAGCGTCGGCTCAGAATGAAGCAGGACGTTCGAGCACGAAGTCGCCGGAGGCTCTCCATCGTCCCATGACCCTTCAGGCGCAGTCCCACGCGGCGATTAGAAAAAGCGTGAAATGGGAATGGGAGGACGTTACACATGAGCCATGCGCGCACTCCTCATCGGCATTGACAGTGGCACCCAATCTACGAAGGCCCTGGTTGTGAATGCACGCGACGGGCGAGTGTTGGGAGCCGGCGCTCAATCGTATGGTTTGATCCCAGGTCTGCCGCCGGGAGCCAAAGAACAACATCCCTACACATGGCGCGATGCCACCATCAAAGCCGTGCGTACCGCCCTCCGTCAGGCGAAAGCCCGCCCTGCGGAGGTGGTGGCCATTGGTGTCTCCGGTCAACAGCACGGGTTTGTACCCTTGGACAAGAACGGTGAAGTGATCCGACCGGCCAAATTGTGGTGCGACACGGCGACGGCCACGGAGTGTGAAGAGATCATGGCGGCCTTGGGCGGGTTCAAAGCCACGCTGCGGCTGCAAGGCATTGCTGTGTTGCCCGGATTTACCGCATCCAAAATCCTCTGGTTAAAAAAACACGAACCGGAACATTATGCCCGCCTGGCCACAGTACTGTTGCCACATGATTACTTGAACTTCTGGTTAACAGGAGAACGGGTCATGGAATACGGCGACGCGAGCGGTACCGCCTTGATGGATATCCGGCGTCGCCGCTGGTGCGAAGCCACCGTGCGAGCCATTGACCCAGAGCTGATGGGAAAGCTTCCGCCGCTGATCTCCAGCGATCAACCGGCCGGACGACTTCGGCCCGAGGCCGCCCGAGAACTGGGCTTGGAACCGGGCGTATGGGTCAGTGCAGGAGGAGGCGACAACATGATGGGCGCCATCGGAACCGGCAACACCAAACAGGGCATCGTCACGGCCAGCTTTGGCACCAGCGGCACCATCTACGCCTGTTCGGAGAAGCCAGTCGTGGATCCCGCAGGAGAAATCGCCGCTTTTTGCGATTCGACCAATCGCTGGTTACCTCTCCTGTGCACGATGAACGTAACCGTGACCACGGAAATGATGCGGCAGGATTTCGGCTACACGCACGCGCAGTTCGAAAAAAAGGCTGCGAGTGTGCCTCCGGGTGCCCATGGATTGCTGCTGCTGCCTTATCTCGAAGGAGAGCGCACACCTAACGTGCCCGATGGCACCGGGGTCATGATCGGCATCAACACCCGGACGTTCAGCGCCAGTCACTACTGCCGTGCTGCCATGGAGGGTGTAACCCTGGGCATGAACTACGGCTTGCGAAGATTGGCCGAGCTCGGCGTTCAAGCCGATCAGATTCGCGCCACCGGCGGAGGCTCGAAATCCAAACTGTGGCGACAGATCATGGCGGACATTTTCAATGCCGAGGTCGTGACTTTGAGAGTGAGCGAGGGGGCAGCATATGGGGCAGCCCTGCAGGCCTTCTGGTGTTGGCGACTGCAAAATGGGGAAAGGATTCACATTCACGAAATCACCGATGCCTTTGTGCAACTGAATCCCAAGGAAACCACCCGGCCTCGCCCGGAGGCTGTGGCCATTTATCAAGAGCTGCAGGCATTGCAAGACGAGTTGTCGCGACGATTGCGTCCCTTGTTTCCCCTCCACCGGCAGTTCGTGTTGCGACACGGCTGAAGCCGGGCGGGACTACCCCGAGGACAGCCTGGAACAAAAGCAGACATCGCAGTTCCACGCCGAAGATCGTTCCGGCCATGGAAAGAACGGGTCTGTGATCCCGGGAAGCGACCCGTTGGAGGCACGAAAAACCTCGAACTCTGAGAATGGTCGGGGCGGCGAGATTTGAACTCGCGACCTCTTGCACCCCAAGCAAGCGCGCTAGCCAGGCTACGCTACGCCCCGACCTTCTCGGCCGCCCTCGTTGGGCAGGACTTACCTTACACTACCAGACCTGGCCGGCGACGTACAGCCTCATTTGTCAGTCCAACCAGCTTTGGCCGTGGAGGAGGTCAGATCTGCGAGTGATCACGCCCCATTTTGGTGAGCTTGCGCTGCGGCAGAGGGAGCAACGGCGGATGCCGCACCAGAACCCCGTTCTCAAAAGCCCCTTTTGCTTACAAGCAATTGAACAGACACGCCCTTCAACCCTGGTGTTACCCGGTTGGTCTGGCCTCGAACGTAATCAAATCAACTATCGGATCTGGCCTTACACGATGAATGTCCGCGCGATTGCCTCGTGCGAGTTGTGTCCAAAAGGGTTCTGAACCGAATCGGATTCTTGGCCCATTTGCAAAACATGCCTGGTTTGATGCCTCGGGCTTAAAATCCAGAGAGAAAAGAACGGATGTCGAGCAAACGGGTGGCCAGGAGCCTTTACTGAATCCGACCTCCGGGGCCTTGGGTGAGACTTGTGGAGGATGGGGTTGGCTTTGTAGCTTTTTGTCTCTTGGCGGCTCAAAAGCTTCAGAGGTGTCATGAGATGCGAGGAACTGCTGCGGGTTTTGAGCGAGTACGTGGACGGCACGGTAGATCCGGGATGGTGTAAGGAGTTTGAACAGCATTTGGCCGGGTGCAATCCGTGCCAGGTGGTGGTGGACAATTTGCGCAAGACGCTGGTGTTGTATAGGAACGGCCAACCGTTTGAGTTGCCGGAGGCGTTTCGTCAGCGGTTGCACGCAGTGTTGCGGGAGCGTTGGAAGCAAAGGCAGGTTGGTGGGGAGCGGGGAGGATGAGCAAGCGAAGGGTTTTGATTGTGGGCGGAGTGGCTGGGGGAGCCACGGCGGCGGCTCGGATCCGGCGGCTGGATGAGCAGGCAAAGGTTGTGGTGTTTGAGCGAGGGCCGTATGTATCCTATGCCAACTGTGGGTTGCCGTATTACGTGGGCGGGGAGATTGGGCGGAAAGAAGACCTTCTGTTGCAAAGCCCGGCGAGTTTATGGGACCGGTTTCGCATTGAAGTACGGGTGCAGACAGAGGTGGTGGCCATTGATCGGAAGGCTCGGGTGGTGACAGCCCGGGAACTGAGCACGGGTCGGGAAATCCGCGAAGCATATGATGCTTTACTGCTAGCTACGGGGGCTGTGCCGGTGCGGCCGCCGATCCCTGGGTTGGAACGGCCAGGTCACTTTTTTGTGCGGACGGTGCCGGATGTAGAAGCGATTCGGGATTGGATAGACCGACGGTCTTGCCGACGGGCCGTGGTCGTGGGAGGCGGGTACATTGGGCTGGAGATGGCCGAGCAGTTGCAGCGTCGGGGTTTGGCTGTGGCGTTGGTGGAGGCGTTGCCTCAGGTGTTGGGTTCGTTGGATGGGGAGATGGCCGGGTGGTTGCATCGGGAGTTACGGGGGCA
>JANWVC010000033.1 GCA_025057755.1 Limisphaera sp.
GGGCCACCTCCGCCTGGCTCAGGCCTTGGGCCAAAAGGCGCATGCCCTGCTGCCGCCGGTGTTCCATGCCTTCGAGATCCCGCTTGATCTGGGTGTTCATGCGGGAGGATTATGTTACTTATTTATGCGAATGTCAATAAGATCCAGCGAGGCAAGCTTTGGCCGCTGGCTTTCACCTCCACTGCGTTGAGGGTCAGCCATCCGTCTGTAAAATTCAAGACAAGGCGTGCCCGACCATTTAAGTAACGGCCACGAAGCGCACGCGGCCCTTTCTCGCCCAAGGGGAGGCTGAAATGTCCATAAACAACCCGTTGGGAATCTCAATCCGGATTCGGTCCCGAAGCTCTTGATTGCCCAGGATCAAAAGATTGATTTCGTCTCCAGAGATGGTGAACGGTGCAGCGGGGTGGCCCTGCCGAACCGTTTCGTAAAACTGCGCCCACCGCATCCACAAGGCAGTTCGTTCCAGTTCACCGTCCCGGGCTGCTGGCAATAGGGCCGGCGTCGGCTGGGTGTAATGACGCACCAGCGCACGCGCATACAAAGCCAGGCCCAAGACGCCGATGAATCCCAAGATGACCAACAACACCACAGTCGCTCCGACATACCACAGCCAAGAACGTCGGCGAGCACGTCGAGTTCCAGACAACTCCGGTTGATCGGCTGTGGCTTTTGCGTTCATCAGAGGAGCGCCGGCCATTCGATAGTTTGCGCCAGCCCTGCGCCTGTGTCGAGCCCTAAGCACAAGGTCGCTGTGCTCCCCCTAAACCACGCCGTTCAAGAGTGCACACCATGGATGGGACCCGCTTTCGAGAAACAAAAAGGCTTGACATCAAACAATCCGCCAACTGCCAGAGGCACTTGGAGGATGCACTGGTGAACCGTCTTCGCTCAACTTTGGGTCACAAGGTCCGGACGAGCCAATTATAGCCGAGCACATGCCGGCGCGGGCCCAGCCACTGCTGCATTACATCTATTCGCATAGTGGGGTCCGTCGCACTTCAATTTGCGGGGATCCACACGAGGCACTCTGCGACCCGCCGAGCTGAACAGCACCAGCGGTTAATGAAACCTCGACATGACACACCCAAGTCGGAAGAGACCAAGCCGACGCTGTTCGAACCAATCTCGCCTCAGCCACTGCGCGAGACGTTCAGAAGAGAAAGCCTGGTAAACCTCGCGTCAAGGTAACTTGGATTATCCAACACTTCCTTCGAGGCTTACTCCGAGCAGCTTCTGGGCCTCAACGGCAAATTCCATGGGCAGCTCCTTGAACACCTCCTTGCAAAATCCGTTAACGATCATGTTGACGGCATCTTGGGTGGAAAGACCCCGCTGGTTGCAATAAAAGATTTGGTCCTCACCAATTTTCGAAGTGGTGGCTTCATGCTCAACCGAGGATGTAGCATTCCGCACATCGATGTAAGGGAACGTATGCGCACCGCATTTGTCCCCGATCAACATCGAATCGCATTGCGAGAAATTGCGCGCGTGGGCCGCCGATTTGCGGATCTCGACCAAGCCGCGATACACGTTCTGGCCGCGGCCGGCCGAAATACCCTTCGAAACGATGGTGCTGCGGGTATGGCGGCCGATATGGATCATCTTGGTGCCGGTGTCGGCTTGTTGTCGCCCGTTGACCACCGCCACGGAATAGAACTCGCCGATGGAATGATCCCCCAGCAGAATGCAACTCGGATATTTCCAGGTGATGGCCGAACCGGTCTCCACCTGGGTCCACGAAATCTTCGAGTGCCGACCTTTGCAGAGACCGCGTTTGGTCACAAAGTTGTAAATGCCGCCTCGCCCTTCTTCATCCCCTGGATACCAATTCTGTACCGTGGAATACTTGATCTCGGCATGATCCAGCGCAATCAGTTCCACGACTGCGGCATGCAACTGATTCTCGTCGCGCATAGGGGCAGTGCACCCCTCCAAATAGCTGACATAAGCGGCCTCGTCTGCAATGATGAGCGTCCGCTCGAACTGACCGGACTTGGCCGCATTAATCCGGAAGTAAGTGGACAACTCCATGGGGCACCGCACCCCTTTGGGCACGTATACAAACGAACCGTCACTAAACACGGCCGAATTAAGAGCGGCATAAAAATTGTCGGTATAGGGCACCACGGTGCCCAAGTATTTGCGCACCAATTCCGGATGCTCCCGCACCGCCTCGCTCATCGAGCAGAAAATAATGCCCCGCTCTGCCAATTGTTTTTGAAATGTGGTGCCGACTGAGACGCTGTCAAACACTGCATCCACGGCCACACCCGCCAAGCGCTCGCGTTCGCGCAACGGAATGCCGAGTTTCTCGTAGGTCTCCAGCAACTTGGGATCCACCTCCTCGAGGCTTTTCGGCCCCTCCGTTCGCATTTTGGGCGCCACGTAGTAAACAATCTCTTGGAAGTTAATGGGCGGGTATTTGACAAACTGCCAGTTGGGCGGCGACATCGTCAACCAGTGGCGATAAGCCTTCAGCCGCCACTCCGTCAGCCAATCTGGTTCCTTCTTCTTGGCCGAAATCAAACGAATGATGTCCTCATTCAGCCCGGGCGGAGCTGACTCAGTCTCGATGTCGGTGTAAAAGCCGTACTTGTACTCCCTCTTGACAAGGCTTTCGATGGTCTCAACTGCCGTACTCATCGTTGTGCTCCTACGCACGTGCATCTCCGGTGGCCGCGCTCCTCGGCACGGCATGAACCAGAGATCATTGCGCAGGCGCAACTTAATGCACAGCGGCCAGATGTCAACAAGCCGTCTGCTTTTCAAGGCTGCCCATCATAGATGAGACCATGGCTGCAGGGCAAAATCCGGAAGTTCCAGCTATCGGAGCGTTCCCAAGCTTGGAGGCATATGAGGAGCCGACCTTCAAATGCGAACGCTACTTGTGCACGGTGCGCGGGCCCCCATTAAAGATAACTTTGCTGCAAAGCTTTCCCAAAGACGTCCACGAGTCCCCCTGACAACGCTCGATCGTTCCTCAAAAGCTTGGGCCCGTCGCAAGATCGCAAGCCCTTCCATGGTGCTGAACACGTTGCATGGAGCAAAACAACCGAACATCCAAAGTTGACCCCTCAGCACCGGACAGGGGCGGATTCCATACCGTCGGACATTTCCTTAAACCAAGGATTGGTTCACATGGTACAGTTCCACGTAGGATAAAAAGCACATGCACAACCCAACCGTTGGCAAAGCATACCAGGCGTCGCCAAAGTTTACATGCTCCAAGGATGACCCAGGAAACACACAAGTTACTAATAATAAGCATCTTACACAGAAACAATCTACCCGAAGCAATCCTTAATCGGCTTAAAGTGTTAGTCCGATTTGACACTTTCCGAAGCAGGAGGTTGACGCCGCGATGGCATGCATCATCTTGCGATTATACAACTAATTGCAAATGAGTAAGCAACGAATTGAAGAGTCGACGATCAGCGTTGTTGGCACGCGTTTAGCTATTTTAGGGTCGTTGTAGGATCGTAACTGTCGAAATCCAAAAGCAGAGCATCGAGGTGTCACGGAACGGAGGCCAAACATGAAGCTGCGATGGATTGTTGCAGGAGGCGTATACCTTTTAGGACTCGTATGGAACGCATCGGCATTCACGATGCCGGCTTACAACCGAACCTCGTACGTGGCCACGGTGGTGGAGCCAGTTGGTGATCTCTACCGATACTCGTACACTGTATGGAATTTGTCCACCCCGGGCCTCCACGGAGAGTTGGGCATGGTTTGGCCGTCCATCATTGGTTGGGAAATCCCGTTGAACTCACCTTCGGACGTGTGGGAGGTAACGTTCCCGGCGACATGGAATTATCGTTTCTTGAGCGCGGACGAGTACGAAAACTTGTATGGAGTGCCCAATCCCTTTAACGCCCCATGGGTCCTGCAATGGTACGACGCGGAGCTTTCCAATCCAGTCAACTCTGAAAAGATGATCGTGCCCGAAGGTTTCAATGCGTTTTTCAATGACGATGAGTATGAGCCCTATGCAGAGCATTTTGGCTTTTGGTCGCATTTGGGGCCGGTAGATGGTCCGTACGCCGCACTTTGGTTGGATTTCTTTCGCGAAATCGGCGATCCGCCGCTTCCTGCCGGTGGAACGGCTGGTGGTACCGTTCCTGGTATCCCTTACCGGCGAATGCCCGACAGTGGAGCTTCTGCGCTGATGCTGATGGCCATAGGACTCTTCGGCATGGGCGCGCTTCGAAAGCTAGGTTAATCGGCAATTCAGATCCTCCCTCTTTCGCCGGGTTTGCACAGGCGGCGTTGCGCTCCGGGAAGGGCTCAGAATGGCCGCGCAACGCCGTATGTTTTTTTCCCCGAGTTTTTCCCCGAGAAGGCTTGACGCCTCTTGTTGGAGAGGGAAACCGCAGGTCATCTGCCGTGCTGGGGGGCGGGCTTTGGCTTGGAATTGTTTAGTAGGGGATCATTCAAACTGTCCCTTGGCTGATTGAGGAGCAGGGTATTTTCAGGCTTGGCCAAGGGCACAGGCGCGGTTTTTATGGCTTCATGAAGATCTCACGGAAGGCCGGGCTTGTGCTGTGGGGCATTACTCTTTGGGATCGGTCATTCCCGGCTTGGCTGAGCCGGGGCTTGTGTTTGCGCCGGAGGAACGGGAATTGCGCAAAGGCCGTCGCGTTCTGTCCGCCCGGGTTTTCCCCGAGGAGGAAGACGCCAAGATCTCTAGCTTGTTTGCGGGCTTGCGTGGGGTGCCGTGTTCGATGGCGGGGACAATGCCAGATTCTGGTACGAGGGGTCGAATGGGCGCGAGATTCGGCCTCAAGGGAAAGATGTGTGCACGTTCCGGTCTCTTCTTGAGGGCCTTACCGTGACCGCGCGATATGTATTGACGCAGGAGCCGACCGGCGGCGCTCGGGTAGTGTCTGAGTCCGATCGCTGGATTGGCGCTTGGTATTGCGATCGCAGCAATACACCGTTTGTGCTTCTGTTGCGGTCTGGCAGCGTCCTGGTAATTGAGAAACACGGGCGCGTTGAAGGCTCCATGGGTTCGAACAACATTGTGGTGTGCAAACGGCGGGGTTGCGGTGGAGCGGTCAGCAGCGCCTCCGCGCGCGATTTGGACGAGGTCGAAGCGCAAGGCATTCCGATGTACTATCGTCGGCCGGGACCGGACATGCGACCCGGACATAACGAGACCGAATCGGTGAACACATGAGTGGCTTGCGGAGGGATTGTGGTCAAGCCGGGTGACATGATGGTCACCGACGGTGATGATGTCGTGGTGGTGCCGTGGTCCCGAGCCGAAGAAGTTGCAAATTATGCTCGTGCCACAATTGAACAGGACAAACAGCCCGCAAAAGGCTCTATCCGACGCTGAGATTGCCGATGGATGCTTCCGTGGAATGAAGATCTCAGTTGCACTCCAAAAGCGGAGGAATCAACGTGAACAAAAAAGCGTCCTCAGTCGGAGGTTCGGCTTCGCCCGCTTCAACAGATCATCGCGCGACAACCGCGGAAAGGTCGCAGGGAACCGAAACATTTAACGGTACGTCTGGGGCATTGGAAACCAGATCCACCCTGCCTGCAGTCATGGTCCCGCTGCAACCCGCTGCAGGGGCCGTGGTGGCTGCGGGCGGCGGGTTTGCCATTTTAGTGTTGGAGATTGTGGGCGCGCGGTATTTGGCCCGCGATTTTGGTAGTTCGTTTTATGTCTGGGTCAGTCAGATCGGCGTGGTGATGATCGCCCTGGCGTTGGGTTACTACGTGGGCGGGGCTTTGGCGGATCGCTGGCAGCGTCCGGGGCTGTTGGCATGGTTGCTCTGGCCCACCGGAGTTTTCGTGTTTGCCATCCCTTGGTTGGCACCACCGGTGTTGGAAGCCTTGGTTAATCGCCACCCACCTGACGAACCCATCGCGCCCATCTGGCAGAAACTGGATCCTGCTTTGGGCAGCGCGGTGATTTTCCTATGGCCCTGTTTTGTTCTGGCCATGCTGTCGCCCTATTTTATTCGTCTCACGAGTCGTCATCTGGCGCATGTAGGTCGAATCAGCGGTTTGATCATAGCAGCCAGTACAGTCGGTAGCATTGCGGGTGTATTTGCCGCAGGCTATTTGCTGGTGGATTTGATGGCGTTATCGACGATCTTCCGTTGGACAGGCGTCGGAGTGTTTCTTTTGGGCATCGCCTGTTGGTGGTTGGATCCGGGTGCGACATTGCCAGAGAAGAGATCCTTAACATGAAAGCGATGCGTCCGATCTGGGGTCCTGTTTGGGTAGCAGTGGCCGTGATGATTGCGGCCTCTGCAGCGGCGCAAGTCGTGTTCGAAGCCACCTCGCCCTACCATAACATTCGAGTGGAAGATCGAGCCGGGATGCGTTTGCTCACGTTTGATGGCACGCTGCAGACCCGGATGTCTCTGGCAGATCCGTTGAGCGGACATTTTGAATACATCGAGTATTTTCATTTGCCGTGGCTTTGGAACACCCAAGTGAGCCGGGTTTTGATGATCGGGTTGGGCGGCGGCAGCGCCCAGCGACAATGGGCGGCTTGGTATCCCGAGGTGCAGTTTGAAACGGTGGAAATCGATCCGGTGGTGGTACGTGTGGCCCGGGAATATTTTGGACTACGAGATGGGCCGACCCAAAAAGTGATTGTTTCAGATGGACGACTGCATGTGCGGCGATCTCGTCAGGTTTGGGATGTCGTTCTGGTAGACGCTTACACAGAGAACCGGTATGGTGCCTTCATCCCGTACCACCTGGCGACGCGTGAGTTTTTTGGGATCGTTCAGGACCGATTGAGCCCGAACGGGGTGATGGCTTACAATGCCATCGGTACGCTCAGTGGTTGGCAATCGGACGTGATCTGTTCTCTGTATCGGACAATGACCGATGTGTTTCCGCAGGTGTACCTGTTCCCCGCGCAAAGCAGTCACAACGTGGTATTGATCGCGACCCGGGAGGCCCGACGTCGAAGCCGCGCGGAGTTGGAACAAGTCGCGCGGCATTTGCAGCATTCTGGCCGGATTCGGTTGAGCCAGTTTCTGACACGCGTGCGCGCATTGCGGGAGTCGGTTCCCTCGCATTTTGCGCGATGCGGCATTTTGACCGACGATTACGCGCCAGTTGATGGGTTGCTCACCCGCGGCCGTTAACCTTGGCGGCTTCCAAAGCGGAAGCTCGGGCGACTCACGCTGGGGCGCTTGCGTTTGCACGCGCAGACGAGTCAGCAATGTCCGGAAACCACGCTGCGTGACTAGGAAGAATCTGTAAACTCTCCAGCACGGGCAGGCAGGACACCGGGAAACATCCAGGTTCAGGAGCGCTTCAGGCATTGCAATGCATTTCCCCATGCCGGACGCGGTTTGGTCCGCAAGGTTTTGCAATTTGATTTGGAGCAGAAAATGAAAGGACGCTATGCTGGCGCAAGCATGAAGAAGCCGTTAGGACCGCAGACGATCCTTCATCCCTCGCCCGTCGTGGTGGTTGGCACGTATGGTCCGGACGGGCGGCCGAATGCTATGACCGCTTCGTGGGTGGCCATTTGTTGTTCCCAACCGCCCTGTGTGAGTTTGGCTCTGCGCCGGGCTACCTACACGCATGGGAACCTTTTAACGCGGCGGGCCTTTACACTGAACATCCCCTCAGCAAGCCAGGTCCGGCTCGTCGATTATTTCGGCCTGGTTTCCGGCCGAGACGTGGACAAACTCGCCGTGAGCGGCTTGACGGCTGTCCAGAGTTTATTGGTAGATGCACCGCGCATGGAAGAGTTTCCGCTGGTCTTGGAATGCCAATTGTGCCAGAGTCTAGAACTCGGGTCGCATACGTTGTTCGTCGGCGAGATTGTGGAAGTCCTCGCTGACGAAACCATTCTGGACGCACAAGGTCGAACCGATCCGGAACGACTGCGGCCTTTGGCCTTTGCGTTCGAACAGCAGGGATATTACGCAATGGGACCCTTTGTGGCTCGAGCGTTCGCCCTCGGCCAAGAAGTCCTCCTGAAGGTGCGAGATCCTCATGTGGCTTAGCTCGGCACGAGCCGTTGGTAACCAGCGGGCACTTTGGACAGACATTCAGGGCTGGCTCCACGGAACGCCGGCGGCTGGCTGGCCAGCTTCGTTCGGCCAAGTGGAAACTTTTCCTTTTGTCGTTGCGTGAGTTTGGGGTAAGAGGAAGGTGTGGCGGCCGCAAGTAGTCAAGGGAATCGAATCCTGAGGGGCATCCCGGTTTCGCCCGGAGTGTGTCGGGGCAAAACGTTTGTGTGGCGGCCTGCTGACGCGGAAGTCCCCCGCTGGGAATTGCGCGAGGAGGAAATTCCTGCGGAGATCGAGCGGTTGGAACGAGCCCTCGTAGACACACGGCGGCAGTTATTGGATGTTCAACGGCAAGTGCGCGAAGTCATGGGAGCCGAACAGGCAGACATCTTCGATGCGCACTTGCTCGTGCTCGAGGACCGTGTGCTCGTCGACGAAGTGGTCCGATGGATCACCCGCGAGCGGGTGAATGCCGAGTATGCCTTCCATCGGGTGGCGCAAAAGTACATGGCTGCCCTGGCCTCTGTAGAGGACGAATACCTGCGCGAGCGTGTAGCGGACATGCGGGATGTGACAAACCGCGTGCTGAACCACCTCTTGGGCCGCGCGCATGGGATCGATCTATCGCATCTTCGGGATGCCGTCATTCTCGTCGCCCATGACCTGACGCCGAGCGACACCATACAAATGGACAAGAGGAAGGTCCTGGGCTTGGTGACAGAAGTCGGCAGTCCGACCTCTCATGCTGCCATTCTGGCGCGTTCCCTGGGACTCCCGGCGTTGGTGGGGGTGTCCCATGCGCTGCAGGAGGTGATCAGCGGGCAGTACGCATTATTGGATGGATTCAACGGCACGCTGATTCTTAATCCCAGCGATCAGGTATTGTTCGAATACGGCCAGTTGGTCCGCCGGCAAATCACATTGGAGGAAAAACTGCGGGAGGTGGTTGCTCAACCGGCCGTGACGCTCGATGGACACCGCATACCGGTGTTGGCCAACATTGAGCAGGCCGATGACGTGGAAGCTGTCCAAGCTTGCGGAGCTGAGGGGGTCGGCCTTTTTCGGACAGAGTACCTTTATATCAATCGGGATCATCCGCCCAGTGAGGAGGAGCAATACGAAGCGTACCGGCGTGTTGCCGCTGCGCTGTGCCCGCAACCGGTGATCGTGCGGACGCTGGATCTTGGCGGGGATAAGTTCCTCTCGCATCTGGTGTCGCAACAAGAGATGAACCCATTTCTAGGCTGGCGGGCTATTCGACTGTGCCTCCAGCAGCCGGAAATGTTCAGTGTGCAATTGCGGGCTATCCTGCGCGCTAGCGCCGAGGGCAATGTCAAGGTGATGTACCCGATGATCTCAGGTGTGGATGAGCTTTGTCAGGCCGATGTATTGCTGGAGGCATGCAAACAGCAACTGCGCGCCCGAGGTCAACCCTTCAATGAGCATCTGGAAACCGGTGCCATGATCGAAATCCCGTCGGCGGTCCTGGTTGCAGATGTCTTGGCGCGGCGTAGTAAGTTTTTCAGCATCGGGACCAATGATCTCATCCAGTACGCCCTGGCAGTCGATCGAATGAACGAGCGGATTGCTCATTTATACGAGCCTACACACCCGGCCATCCTCCGACTGATCCGGATGACCACGGACGCAGCTGAACGGGCCGGTTTGCGCGTGGGCGTATGCGGTGAGATGGCGGGAGAACCTGTGTTGGTGCCGCTGTTACTGGGTTTGGGTGTCCATGAGTTGAGCGCCGCGCCACCGTTGGTCCCCCAAGTCAAGTATCTCATCCGCAGGATCAAGCTATCGGAAGCGCGCGAGTTGGCCGCATGGGCGCTGCAACAAGAGTCGGCTGCCGAAATCCTGCGTCGGTGCCGGGCTTTGGCCCATGAAGCGGCACCTCTTTTGTTTCAATCGCGCCGGGTGGATTTGTAGAGCGCCGCAAGCAACAGCCTCATCCAAAGCGGCGACGCAGGCGTTCTAAATGATAATCCCGCCGTTCTTCGGGGGCCATTGAATCGAATCGCGGCAGAGGCCCTATTCTTGAAGGAGCCGAAGCGGTTTTGGCTGGGTCCAACGGGGTCGACACCTCGCCTGCAGCCCCCAACGAAACGGACAAGTTCCGTTGTTGCCCAGGCTCTGCAGTTGAAGTCGCTGTGGCCCGGTCGTTCGCTGCGCCGGATTCCAAGCCGGTTTGCACTTGGACCCGCCGCCGACCGGTTCGGTCTGCCCGGAGCACCGGGTCTGTCAGCTGTAAGTCTTCCTCGAGAGATCGCCTCGGAGTAATGCCCAAAGCGCGCAGGGCTGCATGATACGCATGGACAGCTTCCTCAGGGCCGATCCGACCCTCGCTGATCAATCGCAGCATTTCAATAAAGACGAGTTGATGCTCGGCATGGTTAATCTTTCGGCCGAACAGGGCCACACGGGCTCCATGACGCTAGGCGTCGTGCAGCAGCAAGAATGCGTCATATGTCGTGCCGGCCGAGCCTCCGAGAATGCCCACGATCAGGGTTGGGTCATATTGCACGAGCTCCTCCATGGCCCGTGGCCCGTGATACACGACCTTGAGAAACAGTGGTCGGCCTGCAGAGGGGACGCCGGCCAGCGTGCGCAGAATCTGGTCGTTAATGAATTCACCGATCTTTTCTGGTGGAAGACCATTGCCCACGTTCGGATCAAACACCTCCAGAAAGTGCCGGAATTGCTTGCGTTCAGCCTCTTCCCGAAACGCCTTGTAGGCCAATAAGGTCTCACGATCCCGCTCCAAGTCATTGAGAAACGTGATCGAATAAAGCCCCAGGTTTGCACCCGGAAAATCGCCCGTTACGCGATTGCATTCCAGCCGGCCGCATTGAATATGGTCAATGGTGGCGCTCCGAAACGGGCGCGAAGGTTCGCTCGTGTAACACCCATGGCGGACAGCCCAGATGTCCGTGGTATATTGGCGCGGGCGGCTGGCGTAACCGGGGAATGGCGGAACAAACCCTCTTGAATGGTGAGCAGTTCGTTCACATAGGGCGACATCAACATGATATCCACGGTGCCCTGGCGAACAATTGCACGGATAATGTCCAAGAACTCTGGCAGATTGCGGCATCCAAACTCCTCACGGCTCCATACTTCTGGCGAATACGCAGCCGTGTGAGCCCCCTGGCCTGCCAACCACCAGCGCGGTCCTGGTGCACGCACACCGTAGGCCATATCGGCATCTTTGGCATCAGCTAGAATGAAGGTGCGGCTGTTGGGACGGAGCCGGATCTCAGCCAATTTGCGATCCAGCGATTTGGTTAGCCCGTCAGTTGACGGGGCATCGTGGGTGCCAGCTGGGCTCATTTCCAGCGGGCCATGATTTGATCCGTAATCACTTGGACGGCTTGCTCCGCCTCTGGATCCAATCCGGGTTCAGTGCCGGCCCGGGAGGAGACGGCACAGGTGACCCCGGGGCGCCATTGGTCATTGTCACACAGCTCGCACTCTTTCAGGCCGTATCTCGGATCTGGTATGCCCAGTTCCTTCTTGATCTTGAGAAGTTCCCGAAGCTGTTGGGGCGGGATAGTTTGAGGCGGTCGTCCCAACTGTGTCGTAACGAGGACCGTTCGACAATAGGCCTCCAAGATTTCCATCTTAAAGTATGCGTCCTCGAGGCTAAGGTGGCTCCAACTGACAACTCCATGATTGGCCATCAGGATCGTGTTATGATGATCAACCAGGTCGGCCACCAATTTGCCCATTTCCGGTGTGCCGGGCGTGCGATAGGGGGCCACTGCCACCGATGCGAACACCTCATACTCTGGGATGAGGCAAGTGGGCGGCACGAGCCCTGCCACGGCAAAACCCGTGGCGTAAGGCGGATGACAATGGCAGGTGGCCACGGCCCGAGGCTGACGCTGGAAGATTTGCAGATGCATGAGAATTTCGCTGGTTCGCTTTTTCTGCCCGCAGAGTTGACGTCCGGTGAAATCCACCAGGCACATGTCCTCAGGCTTCATGAACCCTTTACTGACCAGCGTTGGTGTACATAAAGCCAAGTCTTTACCCACCCGGATGGCCAGGTTGCCTCCGTTCCCATCTACGTACTCGCGCAGCCACAGCCGCCGGCCAATGTCACACATCTGTTCCTTCAGTTGAAGGCACCACGGCGAATGAAAGAACGCCTCGAGCTCTGCCAACGGTGCTTGCGAGGACAGCTCGGTGGAGGGCGCGGAAAACTCGCTTCCGGTTTGGATCCGTGGGGCGGAATTTGCAGGTGCCGGTCCGTGCGCGGCTTGGGTTGCCTGGCCGGCCTCCCATTCACGGAGAAAATCCCGGGCCGCCGGAGTCAGGATTGCATCGGAAGGCAACGTGCGCAGATCGCGGCCCTGGCGGAGATAGTTTTCCAAATCTCGAACACTAATCACCGGTTTCATGAAAGGCTCCTCAGCCCGTCCATGGACGGTAAAAAAGCTTGTCGGCCAATACGACGTTGATGGCGTCCACCGGCGTGGGCTCATCAAACGGTTGAGCGGCTTCGCGGCCTTCCACATAGCCGACCACTTGGCCCAGCGCCCCACCGAGGTCGTCGTATATCACCAAGGCAGGATCCGATCCAAAAGTGATCGGACCATCCAATCCTGCCCGGTATTGATTTCTTCCAAAGGGACTGACCAGGAGAAATCGGCCCCCGATGAGCGACGGAACCGATCGACTCAACGTTATTCGTCCGATGATCCGCCCCAATTTCATGCGCTCTTCAGATCCTGCATCCAGGTTCTTTCTCGTCCACGATTCCGATCACCAACCATCGTACCGGGCTCTTCTCGTCACCGACGGCCCTGCGGGCCGCCGCACCGTCGGAGGAGATAACCACTTGCTGATGCAAACCAGCTCCCAAGGCATCAATGGCCACTTGCGGACTCCCTTCCGGATGCCCCTCCGAGCTGATCGGTTGGCAAACCACCAGGCGCCACCCCTCCAAGCTGCGATGTTTTCGCACAGCCACGACATGGCCTTCAACTCTTGCCAACAGCATGGATTAATCTATTCCGAGTCCTTCTTGCTCGCCCCCACCCCAGCCTTGATCGGTCTTCTGCGTCCGTTCCGGCATTGGGCTTGGGGTTGTGGTTCAAAAAATGCGCAATTGATCGACCATGACACAACGCCGCACGCGAGTGAATGTACGCGGATTGCAAATGCCTTCGCCGGTGGTGGTGGCAATGGAAAAGTTTAGATACCCTTCACCGCCATTGCCCAAACCTGCCAGGCACGAGCCGTTTTTCACAAACAGCGTGGTTTCCAGGGCTCGGGCCATTGCGGTCATGTGTGCGACGTCCAATGAATGAATCATGGCGGAGTGTTTGTAACCGTGTTCGGCCCGCTTGGCCGCTTCGATCCCCTCTTCAACCGTCCGAACCCGTACAACCGGCAGAAAGGGCATCATTTGCTCTTCCAATACGAAGGGATGATCAGGCGGCGTTTCTCCAAACAGCAGTTGGGTCCCGGCCGGCAGCTTGATACCGGCCGCCTGCGCCAAGACTTCAGGGTCCTTCCCCACCAACTCGCGGTTAACCGTTGGATGAGGGCAACCAGCTCCCTGGGCCTGGGGAAAGACAAAGGCGGCACGGGTCAAACGTTCAATCTGCGCTTCGGTGAGCCGAACCGCCCCGTGTCGTTCCAGCGCAGCGAAAAACCGGTCAAAGCATGAATCCAGGACGAACACTTCCTTCTCTCCGATGCAGAGAAGATTGTTGTCATAGGCTGCCCCTTCGATCACGCAACGAGCTGCTCGATCCAGATCAGAGGTGCCATCCACCAACACCGGCGGATTGCCCGGTCCGGCGCAGATGGCGCGCTTGCCACTGGCCATGGCCGCTTTAACCACGCCCGGTCCGCCTGTCACACAAAGCAACCGCACATGTTCGTTGCGAGCCAGTGCCTGAAAAGATTCCAGCGTTGGGGGCTCGATGATGCATGCCAAGTTTTCGATCCCCAAGGCTTGGTGAATGGCCTGGTTGAACGTCCGTACGGCCGTAACTGCACACCGGTAGGCGCCAGGATGAGCATTGAAGACGACCGCATTCCCTGCTGCCACCATGGTGATGATGTTACATGCCAGGGTAGGAATGGAGTGAGTGCTGGGCGTCACCGCTGCAATCACGCCGAAGGGCGCAAATTCCTCCAACGTGATGCCATGGTCACCGCTCAACCCATAGGGCTGGAGAAACTCCACCCCGGGCACGGACCGCTGGCTCTTAAGCTTTTCGATTTTGTGATCCAGCCGGCCAATGCGCGTTTCCTCCAATTCCAGCCGTGCCCATTCCTGGGCGCGGTCCCAGCAGATGTTCTTGACAAGCTGGATGACTTTTTGCCGACCCGCTACACCTGCCGCCGACAGTTGGAGATACGCTTCATGGGCAGCAGCACAAGCCTCCTCAGCGTCTGCAAAAACGCCGTATCGACCTCGCAAGCGTTTACTTCCGGAGATTGACCCGGGACAACCACAGGAAGACACTCCCGAATCCTGCGGTGCAGTGGTGCGGCCCCCCGTGTCGATCTTTGCCTTTTGCTGCGTATCTGGTTGCAAGGAAGGCTCGCCCACTACTCCCAGCCGTTGTAACACTTCGGCGACAACTTCGCGGATGAGTGTCTCATTCAACGCGCTCATAGCTTGCTGGTCCTTCGGTAGCTTCAGACCCCTTGCTGAAACCAATCCTGCAGCGCCCGTGGCTGCGCCGCATGCGAATTTGCTCACGGCCGGGTTCCATGGGCCTGATAAATCACCTGCCCCAAAACATCCACCGTGTCCACGATGCCAATTACCACGGCATCAACGGGGGCATCTCGCATCCCGGGGGCCAAGCGTGCGGAACTTCCTTGGGTGAACAAAACCAGCTCCCCCACGCCGGCTCCCACACTGTCGACGGCCACGATCGTGTTGACCCCGGGCCGGAACCGAGTTGGATCCTTCTCATCCACCAGTTGCGGGCGCAACAAAAGGAGCTTCCGACCCAGCATTTGCGGGTCCTTTTTAGTGGCTACGACCGTGCCTTCCACACGTGCCAAAAACATGGCATGACACTCCCTTCCAACCGATGCCGAGGCCATTCCGGCTCTTGGCACCGCAATCGGAGCGAGCCGTCCTCTATTTCTTTTTCGGCAGCACGGCCTCCACATCTGGATGCGGCCGCGCAATCACGTGCACGCTGATCACCTCCCCTTTCATGGCTTTGATCGCTTGGGCGCCGGCATCCGTAGCCGCTTTTACAGCGGCAACATCGCCGACCACCACCGCGGTCACCAGCGCATTGCCGACCTGCATCATGGGGCCGGCCAATTCCACATTGGCGGCTTTCAGCATGGCATCGGTTCCTTCCACCAATGCCACTAAACCGCGCGTTTCGATCATACCGATTGCTTGATGTGCCATAGAGTGTTGCGTGAGCTGTAATTTACGAGTCCCCTTGAACGATGTTCGAGCGCTGCTGCTGTAGAGCCGAAATCAAGCCTGACTTCCCCGGGATGGGGCTGTGCTGCTCTAAAAGCCGCTTGACCTCACGTGCCACCACCAGCTCCTCATTCGTCGGGATCACCCAAACTTGAATGCGAGAACCACTGCGGCTGATGCACCCCTCAACACCTCGCACGGTTGCGTTGCGTTCAGGATCTAACTCCACACCAAGCTCTTCCCATCCCTTACAAATGGCCGCCCGGAGCTGCGGCTGGTTCTCACCGATCCCAGCCGTGAAAACCACAGCTTCGGCACCTCCCAATTGGGCCAACGCGGCGCCAATCCAATGGCGCGTCGCATGTACCCACACTTCTAAAGCAAGACGGGCGCCCTCGTGTCCTTGGTCTGCGGCGGTTAGCAAGTCTCGCACATCGTTGGATAGCCCGCTTAAACCCAACAAACCGCTTTCCCGGCAAAGCTGGCGCTCAACCTCCTCCAAAGACAAACCCAACGTGCGCATCACCAAGGGGATGGCAAAACTGTCCAGATCGCCTACGCGATTGTTGTGGGGCAACCCCGACTGCGGGCTCAATCCCAGACTATTGCCCAACGCAATGCCGTTCTCCAAGGGAGTAATGCTAGAACTGCCTCCCAAATGACACGAGATCACTCGCAGTCGAGAACCTTGGACCGGGGTCTGACCTCCATCCACATATAACCGTCGGACACGTTCGGCCACGTCCGGCCGGCCCAACAACTCCGCCGACCTTTCGGCTATGTACTTGTGGCTGGCCCCATGAAAACCCCAGCGCCGGATCCCGGCCGCGCGCCACCGCTCGGGCACGGCGTACTGCATGGCCGCTTGCGGCGCCCACTGGTAAAAGGCGGTTTCGAATAACGCGACCAAGGGAACCGTTGGCAGCCGCCGGGCGAACAAACGAATGCCCGCTACATAGGCTGGATTGTGAGCCGGGGCCAAACAATTCAAAGCCTCCATGGCTTCCAGCACGGTATCGGTTATGCGGACACACCCAGTGACACCGCGGGCCACCACGGTCTTAAACCCCACGCCTGCCAACTCTTGGTCAGACCGCACATGCCCAGCGCCCCTCAGCTGGTTGAGGCACGTGTCGATGGCCGCGGCATAATCCGTGACCCGCTCCAAGCCTCCTCGGTGCAACAGCCGCTCACAGCCGTCGGCAAACTCAAACAGCCGCCACTTCAGCGAGGTGCTCCCCAAATTGGCGACCAAGATCTTCATGTGGAGCCAAGTGTATCCGGCTGTATTCGGCAAACAGAAGGGAGCTCAGGGGCAATGGCAATTGCTGACCAACCCTTTTCCGGCCTGACGAGCCAGAGCAGGCGGACGGTTCGGTAGCGGTCTGTCATTGCAACCACTTACCCAAGCCAGCCAAGCCTTCATGGGGTCGAGGGATTACCTGCACGCTGATGACCTGTCCGACCTGTGCCGCCGCAGCGGCTCCAGCATCGGTAGCAGCTTTCACGGCAGCCACGTCACCTCGGAAAAAGGCCGTTACGTAACCACTGCCAATTTTTTCCCAGCCAGTAAGCGTTACATTAGCGGCCTTCAACGCAGCGTCCGCCGCTTCCAAGAGGGCACATAACCCCCTACACTCAATCATGCCCAATGCTTGTTGCGCCATAAGATTCCTTCCTCTGACAAACAAATCGGTTGGGAAAAGCTATTTCACGGCTTTTGAGGCCGACTCGCCCATGAATACAGCCAGCAAATCTTCATGCGGTCGCGCAATGATGTGTGCACTCACCAACTCCCCCACCTTACCCGCCGCTTTGGCGCCTGCATCTACGGCAGCCTTGACACTGCCCACGTCACCCTTGCACAAGACAGTGATCAGGCCGCCCCCAATGGGGATGGTTTTGACCAGACTCACGTTGGCAGCTTTGACCATGGCATCGCTGGCCTCTACGCTGCCCACATAACCTTTCGTTTCGATCATGCCCAGCGCTTCACTCATAGTTCGATCTCCTGTTAAACCTCGAGTTTCAAAAAAATCCCCTCATGCCGTGAGCAGTTCGCACGGTGTGTCGGGACGTAAGTGGCACGCGTTCCCTTCGTCGGTATCCAAGTGCACCTCCAATCGAAACGAGGGATCTACTCGCGCCAACACCTTTTCAAAAACGACACCGCAATCCCCGCCTACTCTCAGACGCATGTAGTCGCCGTTTTTGACTCCGTAAAAAGCCGCATCTTCCGGATGCATGTGGACGTGACGAGCCGCACGAATCACGCCTTCCTTAAGTTCGAAAAAACCGGCCGGCCCCATCAACATGCAGCCAGGTGTGCCCTGGATGTCGCCCGACAATCGCAATGGGACTTCAAAGCCCAAGGCAATCGCATCCGTGTAAGCCAGCTCTACCTGGTTTAAAGAACGGCACGGTCCCAAGATCCGAAGATTCGAAATGACGCGGCTCCTAGGCCCAATCAGCGTTACCGTTTCCTGCGCCGCAAACTGACCCTCTTGATATAACCAACGCATGACTCGCAACCGGTACCCTTTGCCGAAAAGGGCCTCCACGGCTTCCTGGGTCAGATGACAGTGACGCGCACTGATGTTGACCACCAACGGATTCGGGGCCTGCGCCTGACGAGGCAGCGTCTTGCCCATCCGCTGATAAACAGCCCGTCGAACCCAATGTTCAACGACCGCACGCGGAGGAGCTGAATCAGCACTTACCATATTCAAGCTTAATTGTGCGTGAATTAAGAACTATGTCAATCAGAATCTTGCACAATCAGTCGTAATCTGTCAAGATTCTGAAAAGATGACGATAGAAGAACGCCAGCACCGGATACGCGAGTACTTGGAGCAGGTGGAGTTTGCTTCTCTGGAGGAACTAGCAAAAGCATTTAATGTGTCGGTTTCGACCATTCGACGGGACCTAACAGTGCTGGAGGCGGTCGGCGCGGCCAAGCGGACGCATGGAGGTGCCCGGATTTTGGTGCCAAAAAGCGAAGAATTCCTCTTTTCAGCGCGGGATACGCACCAATTGGCAGAGAAGGAAGCGATTGGGCGCGCTTGCGCCTCCCTGATTCAACCGGGGCAAAGTCTGATCTTGGATGCCGGAACAACCGTGTATCATGTTGCACGCTACCTCGAGGAGAAAGCACCGCAAATTGTCACCAACTCTTTACCGGTGGCGAATTTGTTCGCTGCAGCGCCTCGGGTGGAACTGGTTTTGAGTGGTGGCGTTCTTTACCCGCGGCTTGGCGTCTTGGTGGGTCCGTTGACGGTGGAAACCTTTTCCAAAATCTATGCAGATGTTGCCATCATGAGTGCCGGGGGCATTACGTTGGAGGGCCTGAGTAATTCGCATACGCTGCTCGTGGACATTCAACGAGCCATGATTCGCGCAGCGGCCCGCATCATTATGTGCCTAGACCATACGAAGTTTGGGCGACGATCGTTGGCGTTCCTGTGCGAGGTGGATGCAATCGATGCGGTGGTGACTGACACTGGTGCGCCGACGGAAATGGTGGAGCAATTGCGGCATCGGGGCGTAGAGGTCATTGTGGCGCCGGTGTCGTCGGAGCCTCACACTGCGGCATCGTCAGCTGGGCAACTGGATCCGAAGCATTAAGCGTGTCTTGACCATCCGGGACGGTAGTGCCCGCAGGTTTTCAGGTCGAGGCGTGCTTTCGCCTTGCTCGGCCCAAATTTTTCCGCTTGGCGACCAAAGCAGGGCCTTCATCATGGCTGGCCTATGAAGATCGTGCTGGCATACTCGGGCGGTTTGGACACTTCTGTGATTTTGGCCTGGCTCAAAGAGCATTACCAGGCGGAGGTCATCGCGTTTTGCGCCAATATCGGGCAGGAAGAGGAACTGCGCGGGTTGCGTCAAAAAGCCCTACGAACTGGTGCCGTGCGCTGTTACATCGAGGATTTGCAAGAGGAATTTGCGCGCGATTTCATCTTTCCGATGATCCAAGCCGGAGCCGTTTATGAAGGACAATATTATTTGGGCACTAGCATTGCGCGGCCCTTGATTGCCAAGGCGATGATCGAGATTGCCCGCAAAGAAAAGGCCGATGCGGTGGCACACGGTGCGACTGGCAAAGGCAACGACCAGGTCCGATTCGAGCTGACCGTGGCCGCTTTGGCGCCCGAACTGAAGGTGATTGCCCCCTGGCGCGATCTGGAATTTCGCCGGCGTTTTCCAGGTCGCGCTGAAATGATCGCTTTTTGTCAGGAGCGGGGAATCCCGGTCCAAGCCACGGCGAAAAAGCCCTACTCTATGGACCGCAATTTGATGCACATCTCGTACGAGGCTGGGATCCTCGAAGATCCGTGGATGGATGCGTTTGCACCGGAGAACAAGGACATGTTCAAACTGACGGTTGCGCCCGAGGATGCTCCCGACAAGCCCGAGTACGTGACTCTGGATTTCGAGCAAGGGAACTGCGTCGCTGTTAACAACCGACGACTGTCGCCGTTGGGCGTAATGAGGGTGTTGAATCGACTCGGCGGCAAACACGGCATCGGACGCGTGGACATGGTGGAAAATCGATATGTGGGCATGAAATCCCGCGGTGTGTACGAGACACCAGGCGGCACCATTCTGCATTTTGCGCACCGGCAAATCGAATCGCTGACCATGGATCGGGAAGTTATGCATTTGCGGGACAGTCTGATTCCGCGGTATGCCGAGCTGGTTTATTACGGCTACTGGTTCAGCCCGGAACGGATTGCATTGCAAGCCTTCATCACCGAGAGTCAGAAAAACGTCACCGGCACCGTGCGGCTCAAGCTTTATAAGGGCAACGTCATGGTGGCCGGTCGAAAGTCGCCCGTGAGTTTGTACCAACCTGCCATTGCTACCATGGAGGCTGACCCCACGCAGGCTTATAACCAAGACGACGCCACAGGATTCATCCGCATCAATGGTCTGCGCTTGCGCGTAGCCGCGCAAGTTCATGGGGCCGATGCCCGCGTCGCGAATGTCCGGCTGCACCCGGTGCGCAAGCGGAACAAACGATGATCCCGTCGATGCAGCCTAGTGCATGCATTTTGGGGGACAAGCGGGCCAACACCGTGTGCCCCTCCGGATGAGGCAGGTCCGCTTGTCCCCCTGCGGACAAACGCCTAGACTCACAGCCCGATGGGATTGGCCCCGGACCCCGACGCCCAACTCATGCTGCGCGTCCAGCGCGGGGACCGGGATGCGTTTGCAATGCTCATGGACCGGCACGGTCCAGCTGTATTCAACCTCGCGGCCCGAACCCTGTCAGACGCCGTCGAGGCCGAAGACATCACTCAGGCTGTGTTTGTGCAGGTTTGGAAGTCGGCGCCTCGCTACCGCCCTACGGCGCCCTTTCGCACCTGGTTGTTTACCATCGCACGCAACCTTTGTCTCAATGAATTGCGGCGCCGCGCGCGTCACCCAGCTGAACCTCTGGAACCGTCGCGGGATGAGTGCGATTCTGCTGCGCAATTGCCGGTCGATCCAACTGCGCCACCGCCCACGGAGGCTCTGCTGCGCACCGAGTTAGAGGACAAGATCGAAGAAGCTCTTGCGGCTTTGCCGGAAAACCAGCGCACGGCGCTGCTACTCTGCCGGCAGGGCGACTGGAGCTATGAAGACATCGCTGAAGTGCTTGGCTGCTCGCTTTCAGCGACCAAGTCGCTAATCTTTCGGGCGCGCGAGACACTCAAACGTCGGTTGAAACCCTACCTGCGAACAGGGGAATGGCCCTCCTGAAAATGCTCTCCGAGGAGGTCTCCACCGCCCCTGCCCTAAACCGGTCCGAGGTCGAGTCCCTGTCTATCCGACTGGCAGTTCGAAAACAAATCAAGCCGGCTTAAAGACAAAGGGGAAAAGCCGAAGTCATAGTTGGACCTCCCTGGGCAAAGAGTTTCAGCTTGGCCCTCCCGAATGCGGCACCGTATAAGGACAGTGTGTTGCCAACGATCTTGAAACAAGGTGGCCCGGTTGCGGTTTTGCTGCTGTTGGTGGCGGTTATGGCTTTGACCGTGTTCCTAGAGCGTGCCCTGCACTTGCACCGCGCGCAAATCAACGTGGTTGAGTTCTTGAATGGCATTCGAACGGTGTTAAAGCGAGCCAACGTCATGGAAGCGATCGCCATTTGTGATGCCACACCAGGACCAGTCCCGCGTGTGGTGAAAGCTGCCATCTTAAATCGGGAGCTGGGACGCGACCGAGTTCGGGAAGCAGTCGAGGAGGCTGGGTTGGCCGAGGTCCCCCCGCTGGAGCGTCGTCTGAACCTCCTGGCCACGCTTTGTCATATCATGCCATTACTCGGTCTTTTAGGTACGGTGCTGGGACTAATGGAAGTTTTCGCCGAGCTCGAGCGGCAGGGGCTATACGCGCATATCAGCCAGGTGGCCGGTGGAATTTGGCAAGCCTTGATTTGTCTGGGCCTGGGGGTGGGCCTTTCCATTCCCACCTATGCTGGTTACAACTATCTAGTCAGCCGCGTGCATGCGCTGGTGGTAGATATGGAACGGGCGGCTGTGGAGATCGTTCATATCGTATCGGGCAACAACGGCGAACGGTCGTCATGAGGTTTCCCATCACAGTCAAGCCTTTCACTGGCCAATGGGACGTCGCCGCGTGGGCCGGCGCCTTGCTGATCCTCATGATGTTCGTACTTTTACTCCCGCTCGTACCCACCCCAGGGATCCGCTGGGAGATTCCGATGGCGGACAACCTACCTGGTGTCGCCGAACCGCTGTTGCCCGTGGCGGTGGACGGTGAAAACCGGTTTTACTTCCGCAATCAACTGATGGACGCAACCACCTTACTGAATCAGTTGCGCCAAGAAGTCCGACAATACGACTCTCCACCGGCTCTGGTTGTGCATGCGGATCGCCGTACCTCCTACGAGACCTTGGTTCGCCTGTCAGAAGTCGCCCAACAAGCCGGTCTCAATCGGATGGTTTTGGCCATACAACCTCGTCCCGGCAAGAGCCCGCATCCTTCCCGACCTGTTGGCGGTTTGTCTGTGCCATGAGTACAGCGTCCACCGTTTCGGACAGATGGTCCTGGAAGCATTGGGGCGCCGTGTACGGGAGTTTGCTAGCGCTCCATGTCTTCGGACTGTGGTGGTATGGATCGCATTCTGTACCGCCACGGCGAATGTTGGAGCAGGCGCCATTCTGGCAGGAGGCCCATCCGTTTCTAACGGCGTCTTGGCCATGGCTGGATCCCACGCTCTTTGTCCATGGTCATCCAGAGAGCTTCTCGGGACCCGCATGGATGGTAGCCCCCCGTGTTGAATATCGCCCCGGGTTGGCCTTAGGACCACCGCATTTCTTGGATCCGCCGGTTGGGGGTATCATGGAACGATACGCGGCGGTTGTGCGGGAGTCCGAGTGGATGCCGTCCCCCTTGAGCTTGCGGGCTCAACCTGAACCGCTCGTCCGCACTGCGCTGGCCCAAAAGCCCGTGGTCACTCGATCCTCTCGTATGGTCCTTGCAGGCTGGCCGCAGGGCATCTCTTTGCGTGCCCATGTGCCGCCGCTTCCTGCATGGTCCGCTCCCGACATGCTGACCAACAGCGTGGTTCGTGTCCTGATCCGTCCTCCAGGTCGGGTACTAAGTGCTACGCTGCTGATTTCGAGTGGCTTCGAACCTGCAGATCAAAAAGCCCTGGAGCTTGCGCGAGAACTGGAGTTTGAGGTTCCAGCCGGCCTCTGGAACCAAAAAGATGCCCAGAATGGCCTCATTGCCGGCTCAGTAATCTACGAGTGGCAGTCGTTGCCGCCCGATCCGCGACCAGCCTCTTGACCAGCAAAACACTTTATGTCTGCGCCCGAGTTAATCCTGGCGTACGTGCTGATTCTGCTGGGTGGGCTGAGCCTGCTGGTGATATACACCGAAATGCGCCGCCGCCGGTTTGAACCGCCTGCAGTCCGGGACCGCATCTTTCGGTGCAACAACTGCGGGGCCGTTTACACAGATGATCCGGATGTGGACCTTTCCCGATGCAGTCACTGCGGCAAGTTTAATCCGCCATTCGAGTTCTGAAAAAGGCCGCTGCAGAGCGTCCTAGGGCGTCCACACCGCGCGATAAAAGGCGGCAGCTGTGTTCGAAGGGCCGGTTGGCAACGTGAACTCTCCTTGGCCCGTCCAAGGCATATTGGTGGCCACGCCTGCCCAGTCTCGTAGGTTTGGCGAATGTTCGATCCACACGCAGCCGCCGGCAGGACCCACAACTCGCAGACGCAGACTGTCTCCGAGCAGCCGGTGCAAAAATTCGATACGAAACAGCGGCAAGTTCACGTTCACCCGCCACTGATGCCTGGCATATAAGCGGTTATCCGGGTCGGACCGCACCCAGGGCGTTGGATCTGCAATCTCCGCTTCGACAAAATGCGAACCGGAGCCCAGAGCGGTCGGAGCAATCTCAAGGCGTGGCCCTGCGACGCCCGCAACGGCAACACCGTTGGTTTTCCACCTCACTTCCAGAGGCCAGTTCACCGGTTGAACCAGCATCAGTTCAAAAGAAAGGGGACTGAACGAGGACCAAACAATGTTCGTGTTTACCGGATACACCCGGTCGTAGAGCTGCACCTTTTCGTAAATCCTGAGTACAATCTGCTCCCGACACACCTCGCAGAAGGGCGAACCCAGGGTGCGCATTTTGCAATCCCATTTGGGCCGGTACCAACCGGCACTTTGATATTGGGCGCCTTCAAATAAGCCGATGACCCCAGCCCAACTCCAACTTGCCGGTGTGGGAATCGGCGTGTCCGGTTCAATCCAAGCCCGCCACGGGATTTCTGCGCGGTTCGTCTTGCGCGTCGCATTCGGTGCTTCGACAGGCACATAGCCCGGATAAGGGCTGGAGTATTCGTCCACCAGCCCCGCAAAAAAGTGCCCGGATTCGTGCACGACGATGTCCGAGTAGGGAGGGAAAGGGTTGAGTGCGGTAATCATTGGCTTGCGGTTGCTTCGACCCGCCGGGCCCCCCAGGCCGGAAGACCCACCGGGTTGAATGTCGTTCACTAACAACACCACGATGTCTGTTTCGGGCAGCCATGTGTTAATCAACTGTTCAACCTTGCCCATGCCATTGGCCGGGTTTGGGTCCAATCCATTGGGTGGGATCGTGATGACATAGTCATAGAATTCGTAGGCACTGTTAAAATAGGTGTTTCGATAGGGACCACCCGTGGTGGGATGATCCGAACCGCTTTGGGCAGAAGCCACGCTAATGGCATAGGCATTGAAATGGCGTCGGTAGGCCTGATACGGCTCGGCTCCAAAAAAGGTTTGAATCAGGTTGGTGGCATCTCGAAGAAACTGGCCCAATTGCACCGCAGTGTAACCCTCGGAGAGAATCAGCAAATTAATGCGATTCGAACGCGGACCATGAACCTCGATCGGCGTAAGGGTCTGCCCCAGCAGCGACGCAGCCGCCAGCAGCAGACCATGAATGGATACGACGACCTGCCGACGGCTCGCCAAGCAAAACGTACGAGCTCTAAGCAAGGTTCTCCTTGCAACATGCCTGTCCCCTGCTTGCACAGGAGCAATTGGTGGGCAATCCAGTTTCATCCATCAGGTGGAGGTCGGTCGGGCTGAGCCCGAGACTCAAGTGCTGCGGCTGGAGTCGAAGCCTGGACCGGCCACTCAGGAGAATCGACCCGCGCGCGCTTCAAGAATTCCTCTATTTTGGCGATCACCTCGGGATGCTCTTCAGCTACGTTGTGCTTTTCGCCCGGATCGACCCGCAAGTTGTACAATTCCAGCGGTTGCCCCGGCGCGGTTCGCACGGCCTTCCAATCGCCCCATCGAAGCGCTTGTTGGAACCCGCGCTCATGAAATTCCCAGTACAGGTACTCGTGCCGGTTTGTTTGCTCCCCGCCCGTCCATAGAGGAAATACAGAAATGCCATCCAAACCCGCCGGAGCGTTGGTGCCCACAGCCTCGGCCAACGTGGGGAAGATGTCCCAATGTGTCCACACAAAATCACTGACCTGACCGGGTCGGACCCGCAACGGCCATCGAACAATCATCGGTACGCGGATGCCTCCCTCGTATAGATCGCGTTTCATACCCCGCAAAGCTCCGGCACTATTCAAAAATGCCGGATCCACGCCGCCCTCGCCGTGAGGCCCATTGTCACTGGTGAATATCACCAGCGTGTTGTCTTCCTGACCTATAACCTTCAGCAACTCCATGATCCGGCCGATATCTGCATCCATGCGGGTGATCATCGCGGCTTTGTTCTTTTCCGGCTGGGGCCACGGCCGGGTCGAATAAGGAGCATCGGAGGGCACTTGCATGCCATTGCCGGTGCGCCGACCTTCCTCGTTATTCGCATGGGGAATGGTATAGCACAGCATCAAGAGAAAGGGACGATAACCGTTGAACCACTCCGGTTTATGGATGCGAATGAAATTCGTGGCCGCTCTTGTACAAAGGTCAGGAATGTATGTGCGGCGGGCATTTCCAAAATTTTCGACCAAAGTGAGGCGACCTTCGTACCCCGAATATGGGTCATATCGCCAGAGATAGGTTGTATAGTAATCGTGGGCATGGTGATTGTCCAAATATCCTACAAACTCGTCAAAACCCTTCCTCCACGGAACTCCGGGAGAGTTTTCCACAGCCAGGCCCCATTTGCCGATCAAGCCAGTCCGATACCCCATCGCCCGAAGAAATTCCGACATTGTCAACTCGTCAGCGGTCAGACTGACGCCCCGGCGATTGCCACGGATCCGTAAGTGCCCTGTATGACGACCCAACATGAGCGCTGCTCGAGCCGGCGCGCAAACTGTGCTGCCAGCATAAAACTGGGTGAAGCGGATACCTTCGGCTGCCAACCGATCCAGATGAGGCGTTTGAATGTGCGGAGAACCATAGCAACCAAGGTCGCCATAGCCCAGGTCGTCTGCCACAATTAACAGGATGTTGGGACGTCGAGGTACAGCAGGCCGAACCGGCGGCTGAGGATTGGTTGCGCCCGACGGCGCAGCCTGTGCCACCGGTTCGGCCGGACCGGCACTTCCAGACACGCGTGCCATCCAAGTCCATCCCAAGGCCCCAGCCAGAAGAAGGTACCACCTCAGCATTTGCATCAATGTGTGGGCTGGCCACGGGTCGAGGCAAGGTCCTTTGTTAAACGACCCTGCTCCACGCCAGGGATTATCGTTGGATCCTCCGATAGGTGAGTCCATAACCGCGCGGCAACCGGGGTCCGACTCTGACTCAGGTGTGCTCACCGCATCGGCTTGGCGGGGGTCAAACACGCCCTAGTTTCCCTACAGAAGCGACATCGCCGAACAGCACATCTATGATGCCCTCAGGCTCAGTTCCGGGCAACCATGCTGCTACTACAGCATCTGCGTGTTCCCAAGACGGAACCCAAAACAAGCGGCCGACCGGTATAGAGGATCGTTACAACGGGCCGACCGGCAGTGCGCGCCTGTTGAACCAGGGTCATCTGATCCGCTGACAAACGAAGATCAGCCCGGTTTCCCGCACCTCAGCGTAGGGCACGTCGGCGAGGACCACGATCAAGACGTCAGCCCCCGATGCCAGAGACCAGTCCGGTCCGTAAGTAATGCGGGTCTGCGGTCCAACTGACCGGTAAAGAGCCTCCAGCAAGGTGGTGACGCCCAAGGGTGACTGCACCCGTTGATCCCTGCCACGAAATCGTCCAACCGCCACACTGAATCCCCAAATCCGCCGCAGCTTAGCCGGGGGTGTACATGTCGCAACTTACGGGACAGCGGCAGCACTTCGCCATGATTCTTCAGCAGAACTAAAGATTTCCGGACACATTGCCGGGCCACGGTGCGGTGCTCAATTCTGTCCACATGGGCGAACATATGCTCTGGAGGCACCGACCTTTCTCACATCCCAGGCGCATTTTAATTCGTAGGATACGCCGAACGGCCTCATCCATGCGCGCCTGTGGGACGCGTCCTTCCCGCACTAACTCACCCATGAACCGGACGAAATCCCGATAGCTATTGGGTTGTCCGGGGCCGTTCAGGAGCATGGCCATGTCCAAACCGGCATTCATCGCCAAGGCTATGGCTTCTTTATAGCCGGCATGAAGCCGGTCAATGCCCGCCCAATCGGAGACGACAAACCTGTCGAAACCCAATTGTCCTTTTAACACGTCGCTCAACAAGTACCGGTGACCATGCAGCTTCACGCCGTTCCAGCGACTATAAGAGGTCATGACGGAGCCCACGCCATCCCGGACTGTTTCTACGTACGGCGCGATGAGCAACTGACGAAAGGTGAATTCATGCACTCGGTATTACTTAGATCGATAGCCCCGGTGGTTTCCCGTCGCCTGCGCAATGGTTGGCACAGGCCGGCAGTGCCAAATACCTCTGACGGACCGGCCTTGAAAACCTTGAAGCGTGGCGATCCCCAGCTGGCGCATCAGCTTGGGATCGTTGCTTTCCCTTTCATGTCTTCGGCCCCAGCGAGGACTTCGCGCAACAACCAAGCAGGAGGCAAACATTCAATGAATGTCCGTGGCCACCAACTCTCGCGCCGTCCCACGCGCGGCTGCAGCACCTAATGTGGATTACGGCTGGCACCCAAACCGATCTGATGCGGAAAAATGACCGCCCCCAAAACCTTATTGTGATCGTGCACCGCGTCCACACCGCATAACAACGGGATGGCCAACCGACTTTGAAGCGCAAGCTGCTGACATTTGATCACAACGCGAGGCCATGTAGAAGGGGTGTTGTCAGGTGGATCCGTGTTGCCGCCGCACAGCACTGAACCAATACCCAACCGTACCCAATCAGCGCGCTCGTGAAGTGCGCTGAGATCCACCTGCACCATCTGACCGATCTTCTCCTCGAGCGTCATCTGGCGCAGCAGAGTGTCGATCCGGCTCTCCAACGTCGCGTGCACCCACAGCCCATGGTCAGCAGAAGCAAACGCCAACATCGCCACCCCGCAAAGAGCAAAAGAGGCGAAAGCGGGGAAAGTTCATTGAACAAGTCTGGCCTTCTTTGAACGATCTAAGCCCTCATGTGCACTCAAGACCGGGTCAACAAATCTCGCGTGGTCCATGCGTCTGAGAGCAATATCGACCCGTAGCGGGAGGGTCAACCGCTTTCAAAACGGCTCTTATCAAGGACGCTCTCCCCTCGGACGCAAGCCTTACGTCGCTGTCCGCCGTACCTGAGCCAGGCCGTGGCCGTTTCCACTCTAGGTCTGGTTCCTACCGCTTAAGTCGGTACATTCGGCCGGTGGATTGTATGGGCTCGAGAATGAAGCGTTCAGTCTCCGTGACAATCGGGGCAGTTGGATGGTCGGACCACGACTGATTGCCCCCCGGCACAGGAACGAACTGCAGCGCGTAATTGGTCAACGTTACCGGCCACGAGATGCGCACTCTGCGGTCCGGTAATCCCTGTATGCTCAAGCGGGCAAGGTCTTCAATCCAAACGAGCTGACTCCAACGCGCATTGTCGGGACTAGGATCCTGATTGCCACTGAATAAGAAAGCCTCATTCGTGCACCAACCAGATGCCAAAGCCGACCAAACCAAGGTAATACTCACTGGCTGGTGCAAGGAAAGGGACGGCAAACTGACGCGCAGTCGACCGGATTCTTGACTGACTGTCCCAGCGCTGGCGGCAACACTGAGCAGGGATAATGGTGAAGCCCACCCAACCTCCAGCACCACGTTGGTCGCCGGATGCGGACCCAGATTGCGAAAGGTAAGGGTTGCATTGAAATTGCTGCTTACACGAGTCTGCACGATCCCGATCGGTCCCTCCAAACGCAGATCTGCCAAATAGTCCACGAGGAAGGAGGCTGCAGACACAGAGACGCCTCCCGGAGTAAACACTTCGATCGGTCCTGCTTGTGCCCCTTGCGGGACAGTCACAACCAAGGCCGTGTTGTTGGTCGGCGTCTGGAAAGCTGCCTGCATACCGCCCAAGCGCACATTGGTGGTTCCCAAAAAATTCCATCCCGCGAGCAGAACCTTGGTCCCTGGCGAGCCACGCAGGGGCGAAAATCCATCAATCCGGGGCGTGCCATAAAACCAGCGGCTCCCGGTGTTGGTGGTTCCGCCAGGCGTCACAACAGTGAGCGGACCCGTGGCAACATTTTCAGGCACGTACGCAATGAGGTTGGTGTTCCGAGAGGGCGGCGCAAAGCCAGCCGGGACACCTCCAAACAAAACCGTGGTCGTGCCCAACAGGTTTCGTCCCTGCAAGGTCACCGCCGTCCCGGGCGGGCCGTTTGTGGGGGAGAATCCTGTCAATTCTGGCGGCAGATGAAACAGGCCCGGGGAGGTATCGCTTCCATCCGCCGTGGTCACCGAGATTGGCGCTGTCTCCGCGCCGAAAGGCACAGTTACCACCAGACGATCAAAGGCCGTTTGCGTCACCGCGGCCGGCACCCCCCCGAACCGCACGGTCACCGGCGTCACATCCAGATTCGCACCACTCAACGTCACACTGGTGCCGGGTGGCCCCGCAGTTGGACTGAAGCCCGTCAGCGTGGGGCGAACGATGAAATTCGAAGCGGTCACGTAGACGCCGCCCGGAGTGGTCAAGCGAATCGGAGCGCTCCGAGCACCCGTCGGCACAACGGCTTGGAGCATCGTGTTGGTAGAAGGAGGCGCAAACGATGCATTCAAAGAGCCAAAATGAACCGCCATGGTTCCGAGTAAATTTCGACCACGAATCGTGACCACGGTCCCCGCCCGACCGTTGGTGGGGTCAAACGACTCCACCACAGGCGGCAGGTAAAAAAAAGCAGCGCTGACATTGGTTCCCACGCCAGCTTGTTCCACGCTGATGGGGCCGGTGCTCGCACCCGAAGGCACGTTCACCTGAATGCGTGTGTCCGCCGCCACAAAAAAGCCCGGCGCCAGGACACCATTGAAACGAACCGCTGTGGCGCCGGTAAACTGCACACCCTCAATAGTGACCAAGGTGCCTACATTGCCATAAGTGGGTGAAAAACTGCTGATGTAAGGACCGGGTCCAATGACGGCAAAAGTCCGGGGACTGTAAACCCATCCGCGTCCATTCTTGGCGACGCGGATGTAATCGGTCGTCGCGCCAGCCGGCACCACAGCAACCAGTTGGCTGTCCGCGGTCACCGAGAACTGCGCCGGACGGGAACCAAACTGCACCGCCACCACCGGATCCACGCTGGTTCCGGTATAATAAAAGCCGTGGCCGTGCAGGGTCACCCATGTACCCGGCTGGCCAAAAGAAGGGCTGAAATCCGTGATCACCTGAGCCGAAACCGAGAGGCTGGTGAATGCCAAACTGGCTATTCCCACCAGCCATGGAACGCCTCCTCGTCCTCGCACCACCATCTCTTTCATGCCTGCTTTTCCATCGGTCAATCCCCAGGCCCACCCATGTTCTCGACATGCCGAGGCCATCCAATCCCCGGATCGATCCCCCCACATACTTAAACCGATCCAAGAGTCCCATCAATGCCAGGAGGGCCCACACGGCTGGACCGGGCATCATTCGGCTCCGGCCACATGAAAATCCTTGTTTTCCATCGCTTCAACTCAAGTTTCCGAGGCCCTGGGAACATGCTTTTGTCCTTGCTTCACTCCCCCGACCACTTCGAACCACCTGCGCGATGCTGTTTGAGCTTCGCTATGTTCGCTACCTTTCCCAGTTGCCAGCAAGCCTTGGGACCATTACGAGTGAACCTATATGAAAATGCGTCCGACGCTGATTCCCTGGCTGCTGGTGGCTGCGTTGTCCGGCGGAATGATTTTCCTAACGGCGCAGGCCCAAACCAACGATGTCGCCGTTGCCGAACGTGAACCCGATGTGATTTATGTACCCACGCCCATGCCGGTGGTGGAAAAGATGCTCGAATTGGCCGAGATCAAGCCCGGCGACGTGGTTTATGACCTGGGTTGCGGTGATGGACGCATCGTAGTCACTGCTGCAAAAAAATACGGTGTCAAGGCAGTGGGTTTCGATATCGATCCCCAGCGGGTCAGGGAGGCTCGGGAGAATGTGCGTTCCAACAAAGTTGAGCATTTGGTTACCATCAAGCAGGCGGATATATTTACCTTGGATTTGAGTGAGGCCACCGTAGTAACCCTTTACCTGCTGCCCGAGCTGAATGTCCGCCTGATGCCTCAATTGGCCAAAATGAAACCTGGCTCTCGTATCGTCTCCCACGATTTTGACATGCGCGGTGCGAAGCCGGTGCTGGTCTATCGAATGAACATCGATCCCCCATCCGGCCGAGAAGTGAACGATCGAGAGAGCCGATTCACATATGGTTCTCATACGATCTACAAATGGATCGTTCCCTGGGAAAAGGAGTGAAGAGAATTCCAGAGGACAAGGCCTGACATTGAGCGACGCGCAGGCCCAGTCTGTTCAACAAAAGCTTTCCATAAAGCGAGCCCCACCGGACAAGGTGCGGCGTTGATTTGCGGAGTCCTTACGCGAGCCAGCCCTGCAAACGCTTGCTCTAACTCCCGGGTCCGCAAAGAATGCTTTCGGATGGCCGCAGACGCTCCTCAGACGCCGATGATGGCGCAATACCGGCGCATCAAGGGCGAGTTGCCTCGGGATGCGCTGCTGTTGTTTCGCCTGGGCGATTTCTACGAAATGTTTTTCGAGGACGCGCGCATCGGGGCGCGCATTCTGGGTCTGGCCCTGACCCGTCGCAACGGCGTGCCCATGTGCGGCCTACCCTACCACGCTGCCTCAGCGTACGTAGGGCGTCTCCTCAACGCGGGTTTCAAAGTGGCATTGTGCGATCAAATCGAGGAGGCCAAGCCCGGCAAACTGGTGAAACGCGAAATCACCGCCATTCTCTCACCCGGCACTCATTGGGACGAACGCCTGCTGCCTCAGGAGCAGAATCACTTTTTGGCCGCTGTTTACGCCGATGCTCAGGGCTACGGCCTTGCCGTGGTGGACCTGAGTACCGCAGAATTCCGTGTTACCGAGGTTGAAGATGAGCTAGCCCTGAAGACAGAGCTGGAGCGATTGCGCCCGGCCGAGATCATTTACCCGGCCGAAGCTCAGCATTTGGCCTCTATATTGTTGGATCCCCCGGCCGGGGCTGGAGCCAAGGGCACCGAAGGGCTCTCTGCCAACCAACCCCGAATGCCGGGTCGTTCCGCACGAGTTGGCTGGGTCCTTAATCCCTATGAGGACTGGGCTTTCAGTCCGGAAACTGCCCAGTTTACTCTCCGGGATCACTTTCGAGTCGCCACCCTGGACGGCTTTGGTCTTAGAGGTCGCGCCCGGGCCATTGCTGCGGCGGGAGCGGCGCTGCACTACTTGAGCCAGCATTTGCGGCGCGATGTTCGCCATCTAACCCGACTGCTTTACTACCATCGCGGGGATCATTTGGTATTGGACTCCACCACGCTTCGTCACTTGGAAGTGCTCGAGCCCATGCAGCGGGACGCACCTACAACGGCCTGCTTGTATGGGGTGCTCAATCGCTCGGTCACACCCATGGGAGCCCGACGATTGCGCGATTGGCTCAGCCAACCATTGGCGACCCGCGAGGGCATTCTTCGTCGTCAAGAAGCAATCCAAGCGTTTCTCGACCATCCTGCCGAGCTGGAATCCTTCCGGCATCAACTGGCCGAGGTCCGTGATCTTGAACGCACCCTCAGCCGCCTCAGTTCCGGCAGCGGAAACGCCCGTGATCTGGTGGCCCTTCGGTTGGCCCTTGAGCAGATGCCGGCTTTGCGGGAGCTCTTGGAGTCACTCAGCCCGGCCGCTTCGCCGGAGCTTTCTCTGCCACCCTTGACGGAGGCTCCCAAGGCGAACCCAGCCCTTTTGCTGCGTGATCTGGCCAGGCAAATTGCGGATTTTCCGGATCTGGTTGCGTTGATCCGCGGCGCGATCGTGGACGATCCGCCTCTATCGGTCCGAGAAGGCGGCATGATTCGGGACGGCTTTGAACCCACCCTGGACGAATTGCGCCGCGCCATGCGTGAAGGGAAGGAATGGATCGCCCGGTATCAGGCTGAAGAGATCCAGCGCACCGGCATTGCGTCGCTCAAGGTACGCTACAATTCCGTGTTCGGTTACTACATCGAGGTCACCAAGGCCAACCTGGACCGCGTGCCGGCTCACTACCAGCGGAAGCAGACCATCGCAAACGGGGAGCGTTTTATTACGCCGGAACTCAAGGAAATCGAAGCCAAAATCCTCGGCGCAGAGGAACGCAGTCTAAAGCTCGAATATGAGCTCTTTCAAAGCGTCCGGGAACGAGTTCTGGCACATTTGGAGTCCTTACAACAAACGGCAGCCGCCCTAGCCGCAGCCGACGCACTGGCAAGCCTGGCTGAGACGGCGCGCCTCCATCAATATTGCCGGCCGCACATCGGCGACGAAGGCGTCCTGGAGATCCGGGATGGCCGGCATCCGGTCTTGGAACAAGCTATGTTGGATAAACGCTTTGTGCCAAATGACACCTGGCTGGCCAGTGGACCGGCCGCGGCGGGCCCCAGTACTTCCGACGCAGCCGCATCCCTTTCGTCAGCCGGCGCTTTCCCGCAACCGCCCCAAATTGCCCTGATCACCGGGCCTAACATGGCCGGTAAGAGCACTTACATTCGGCAAGTGGCCCTCATTGTCCTGCTCGCTCACGTCGGTTCCTTCGTGCCGGCGCGCTCCGCGCGCGTAGATCTCATCGACCGCTTGTTCACGCGCATCGGCGCTGCAGATGATCTTACCCGCGGCCAAAGTACCTTCATGGTCGAAATGACGGAAACGGCCAACATTCTCCACCATGCGACTGCCCGCAGCCTCATCGTGCTGGACGAAGTCGGACGCGGCACCAGCACTTTCGATGGCCTCAGCCTCGCGTGGAGCATCATCGAGTACATCCACAACCAGATCGGCGCCAAGACCCTTTTTGCCACGCACTATCATGAACTAACCGAACTGGCCGCTCGTCTGCCGCGTCTTCAGAACTACAACGTGGCCGTGCGCGAGTGGCGTGATCAGATTGTTTTCTTATACAAAATCGTCGAGGGCGCCACCGACAAAAGTTACGGGATCCATGTTGCTCGACTGGCTGGAGTCCCCCAAGCTGTACTTGATCGGGCCAAGATCATCCTGGCTAACTTGGAGGCGGCCGAATTGAACCCCGATGGCACGCCCCAAACGGGCTCTCGCGCCAAACGGGAACGGGAAAAGCTGCGTCAATTGGCGCCCCCCGATCAGTTAGATCTCTTCGGCTAAGGCGAAAGATTGTGAGGTCAGTGCTGGGCTGCGCCTTTCGAGCGCCATCCTGCGCGGGACTTTAACGGGACCGCCGCCTGCAGTAACACTGGCCGCAACCGTGCTCCGCCCCAGAAGCTCGCCGGGCCAAAAAGCCAGAGGCCCTTGATCCGAAATTCATAGGCGGGTTGCACGGCGCGCAAATAGGACCAGATCTCACGCGCGTGCGATTCCACATGGTACGTGGTCACGGCCACCTGGGGGGCCCCATCCCGCAAGATGCCCTCCGCTCCGCGTAATACATCCAAATCAGCACCTTCGGCATCCACTTTGATCAAATCCCACGGCCCCGGTTGCAAGCCATGGGCGGCACAATATTCGTCGAGGGTGGTCGCCTCTACCGTCGCATGCACCGGTTCGCCCCGGCTCGCGCCAATCCGGTTGGCCTCGGGATTATCCCCCTCCATCCAAGGAACGCAACCCGATTGCGCCGCAACCGCAAATTGCTCCACACGCAGACGATCTGCCACCCCGTTTGCTTGCGCCGCCGCGATCAAGTAGCGGACCGTACGAGCCGAAGGCTCAAAGGCAACCACGCGTGCCGCCAATGCTTTTCGCAAGACACGACAAGCGAACAATCCCTCGCAAGCGCCCACGTCAATCACCAAACTATCTCGGTTCAGTGCAATCGGTTCCGTCGTGTAATGGTGCGGGTGCCCAGGTTCCAGCTCCTGGGCAATCACGTGATACGCATTGGCATGCCATGCGCCGAGCCAAAAAAACGTTAAACCCAGGTCGCTCACGACGACCCTGGTTACGCCGGGCTCTACCGAGTCCACACGGACGAGTTGTTCCAACCGCCGGGCGGCGCGTTGATGGGTCCATCGCCCAGGGCAAAGCCATTGGCTGCAGCCCCGCCACGCATCTCGCCATGCAAAAGCCCGGGTATCACGCAACGACCACCAGCATTGCAGAGCTTGACCAAGCAAAAGCAGCGGGTTTTTCTTTCCCTTCAGTAACATGCCAAGCCTTCTACTCCGCCGGAGCAACCGCAGCAAGGCAGGTTGGCGGGCTGGTCAGCCCTGCCTCCGGGCGTTACCTGTTGGACTGAATCCTTTCGTCCAAGCGCCATGATACAGCCCCTTCCGATGAAAGTCGCCTGGATCTCATACTTTCCGGTGGAGTGGATGCCGGAGGCTCCCCCTGAAATTCAAAGGATGCCAAAGCATCATCCTGCCTCGTGGCAACGAGTGCTTCTGCGCCGGTGGATGGAAGACAATCCGGATCTGGAGCTGCACATCCTCGCGCTGCGAAAACAGTTTCCACGTTCGTGTCAATTTAGGATCGGACCTGCCACGTTCCATTGCATCCGGACCATCGGCGGCTTCCGAGCACCCACCCTCTTTTGGTACGATACGTGGCTGATTGCGAGAACCTTGCGGCAGGTGCGCCCGTCACTGGTTCATGCGTGGGGCACGGAAAATGGCGCCGCCCTCATTGCTGCCCGTCTTCGGTATCCGTACCTCGTCACCGTCCAAGGGCTCATGTCATGGTACCGCGAGGCCGTTCCCGATCTCCCCATGTACCATCACATGGCCGCATGGTTGGAGCGCCGAAGCCTGTCACGTGCCCCCTTGGTGACGACAGAGTCACGCTTCGCCGTCGAATTCGTCCGGTCGAGGTTTCATGCCCCCCGCATCCTACAAATCGAGCATGCACCGGACCCATGCTTTTCGGAAATCGCTCGTCAACCCGCCCAAGGTCAATTTCGATTTCTTGCAAACGGCAGGTTCGACCTTCGCAAAGGGGCTGACCTGCTTCTGCGTGCTCTGCATCGAATCGCTGCGGAAATCCCGTGGCAACTCATTCATATCGGACCGCCCCGCAGCCCTCTGGCGGATCAGTTGCGGGCGGAGCTTGGTCCAACCCTTTGGTCCCGCATCGTGTTTCGGCAGCAGCTCACCCCCGTGGAGGTTGCGGAGGAACTTGCCCACGCCACACTGATGCTTTGCCCCACCCGTGCTGATGTAAGTCCCAATTCCGTCAAAGAAGCTGTGGTCGCAGGCGTGCCTGTAGTGGCCAGTCGAACCGGCGGGATCCCGGACTACGTTGTCCCCGGCAAGAACGGTCTTCTATTCGAACCTGGTGACTTAGAAGGCTTCGTCGCAGCCCTGAGAGAAGCGTGTCGACATCCCCTGTTCAAACTTGGGAAGGTGGACACAGAAACTCTTCACCGGATGCGGGAGTATTTGTCTCCTCAAGTTATGGCACACCGCTTTCACGAAGCGTATCAGCAGTTGCTAACCCTGGCCGATCATTCAAAGCAGCAGGCCGCGCACGCGTCCGGCGAAGGGCCTACCCGGGCAACCCAAAGTCCTACATAATGGTTCAACCCACATTGCCTTTCATCCATGGTGCATCAGGAAGAAATCATGCTAGAGACGTCGCAACCGGGGCAAATGCATGACCTAACCGACCCGGTGAGCAAGATCGTGGCCCGATCAGGGATTCGCACCGGGCTGGTCCACATCTTCAACCTCGGCAGCACGGCTGCCATCGGCACCATTGAATTCGAACCCGGTTTGCAGGCAGACCTGCCTCGCGAATTGAACCGATTGCTGCCACCGGGCCGGCACTACGGACACGAGCAAACGTGGCACGATGGCAATGCTCATTCTCACTTGCAAGCCACGCTCCTCGGTTCCAGCCTGACTGTCCCTGTCCGAGGAGGTCGCCCTGCCTTGGGCACCTGGCAACAAATCTTCCACCTGGAATGCGACGTAAAGCCGCGTCAGCGTCGAGTCATCGTCACCGTGATGGGTGAAACTGGGCCGGAGGCGTCCTGACAAAGGCACCGGTCCCTTGTCGCTTCGGACAAGTTTCGGTTTGCTTCGAATCAGGCGAGTTCATGGACTGTTCGCCTCGCAAGCAATCCCAAGAACGAGCGGTTAAGGAGTTCGGACGCCTGATCAACTGCAAGTTGGCGTCCTGACGATCTTGGCAACTGGCTCTGATCTCTCCGAAGCGTCCTGCCCGTATGATCGATGGGCAGGTCCGCAGGCCTCTGGCGCCTGGCATCTTGTGGGTTCGGCTCATTGGATCGAAAAAGGCCATTTCTTCTCACCCGAAATATTTGAGCGACGGGAGTTCTCTCCAATCCAGACAATTGGGAAATCCGGCTGGGTCAAACTCGCGCGCTGCACTTTCCTTGCGGCAACATTAAACACAACTCCCAAAAGGCCAGGTGGCTCCAATCGAGTCCCGGTCTCTCCAGCCCCGCTTGGATGGCCCGAAAAACACAGTCACTTCATCCATGACCAAATGGGAAAGCGTCGCCGTTCCGACGTGCGATCCATCGAAGGGACCTCACACAAGTCGGGGTCTGGATGAACGACTGCCGTCTTTGGTTCATCGTGGGGTGGTTGCCGCTTGAACTCGTGGGAGGCCGAACGCCACAAAACAAAAATCCTTCCAAGAACTCTGCGAGCTCTCCATTGAACGGGGTTCAACACCCGGATGGCCTCCTGGAGCGAGCTTGGAAAGTAAGGACGCAAAATGCTTACACCGTGCGGGATCGAACAGTTGCCATAACGACACGATTCCTGAGCGGTTACGATCGCTGCAGGAGGGTTACCACGTCAGTCCCAAACCGGCTGTGTGTCGGACTGGGCGGGCGCACTGCTACCAACACGTAGGTGTCTCGGCCCAGCCCCTCCCAGACTTCATTGAAATACTCGCGCAATCCACCGTCCGGCCAGAAGCGCCGGGCCATAAGCTGAAGGCCGGCTGCTGCAAAGAAAGCTCTGTATTCGGCTAAAGAATAGGGGCGTCTTCGCGGAGCGGGGTCTTCACTTCGATTCCAGCGCCAACTGTTTGGCCACCAGGGAGGCCGCGGCTCTCGAACAGCAACCATTTTCCCGCCGGGCTTCAGCACGCGTTTAACCTCCCGGAGCACAGCCGTTACGTCGATGGCCTCATGCAATGTTGCAGAACAGACCACGAAATCGAAATGACTATTCGGGAACTCTAAATGATAATAATCAGCCGGCATTCGCACGATCTTGTCGCAGCGGGCTTCCAGGTGCAGGAAAACCCGGGGCGCCAGTTCTTGCAACAGGCGACGCGAAACGTCCGTAGCTACGATTTCCACCACTTGTGGCAGCTTGGACAACTCGGCACTCAGAGCACAGGCACCCGCACCGATTTCCAAGATTCGTCCTCGAAATTTGAGGCGCCAACCGCGTTGTAAATGCGCCACCACACGCGGGAAGTCTTGTCGCAATTGATCCAACCAGGCCCTATCATCCACGGCAGCCTCGGCAAGCAGCCGCTCCGCTCGAGCCTCCGCCAGATGCGTGCGCAGCCGGCCCGTCGGGGAATTGTCCCTTCCGACTCGATCCACGTATTTGGACCGGCATATTCGCATGGTCGCACGGCACCATAAGCTACGGTTTGAGGCTGCGCAACCCCTTCACAAAAACGTGTCAAAACGGTTGACGTGTCGTCACGAAGCCGCGCAAATCACCCGTGTCGGGTCAGGCCTCCAGCCGTCGGCGGAAATCCTCGATCGTTTGACGGAGACCTTCTTCCAGCGGGACCTGTGGCGCCCAATTGAGTAATTCCCGTGCGCGGGTGATGTCCGGACGTCGCTGGCGGGGGTCGTCTTGGGGCAAGGGCTTGAAAACGATGCGGCTTTTGGATCCTGTCAACCGCAAGATCTCGCGAGCAAATTCAAGCACGGTCAGCTCTGTCGGATTGCCGATGTTCACCGGCAACGCGTACTTTGACATCATCAAGCGATAGACGCCCTCAATCAAATCCGAAACGTAGCAAAAACTTCGGGTCTGGGAACCGTCGCCGAAGACGGTCAAGGGTCGACCTTGCAGGGCCTGGGTGATAAAGGCCGGGACTACCCGTCCATCATTGATCCGCATGCGCGGGCCGTAAGTATTGAAAATCCGCACAATGCGGGTCTCCAAGCCGTGCTGACGCTGATAAGCCATCGTCAATGCTTCGGCAAATCGCTTCGATTCGTCATAACAACCCCGCGGACCGATGGGGTTGACGTGCCCCCAATAGTCTTCCGATTGTGGGTGCACTTCCGGATCGCCGTAGACCTCCGAAGTGGAGGCCAGTAAAAACCGCGCGCCCTTGTGCCGAGCCAGGCCCAGGGCTTTGTGCGTGCCCAGGGAACCAACTTTTAAGGTCTGGATGGGGTAGTTCATATAATCGGCAGGGCTGGCCGGCGAGGCAAAATGCCAGATGTAATCCACCGGCCCGTCCAGGAACAAATACTCAGTAACATCCTGACAAATGAACCGAAAACGCGACGCCCCGGCCAGATGCTCAATATTGGCCACGTTGCCCGTGATAAGATTATCAATGCCAATCACCCGATGTCCCTGGGCCAACAAATAATCCACCAAGTGTGAGCCCAGGAACCCAGCCGCACCTGTAACCACAGAAACGGGCTCGCGACTCCGGCGCAAAGATCGGGACATAAACGTCTTGTGTCGAAGAGTGGTCTCCGCCTTTCGTCGACCAGTTCGATTCGCGCGTCTCATCTTGAGATTGTTGGCTGCGACCAAGCAGTCCCCGATGTCGATCCGACGGGCTCAACCCGGGACTCTTTGCCGCGATTTATTTCGCCCCCTTGGCCGTCAGCACGACTGGAATGGTGCGCAACAGGATTTTGAAATCGAGCCAAAGCGACCAGTGATCAATATACTCAAGATCCAATCGCACCCACTCTTTGAAATCGCGCAATTCGCTGCGGCCGCTAATCTGCCACAAGCATGTAAGGCCTGGTTTCACGCTCAGGCGACGGCGATGAGCCACGTCATCAAACCGGGCAACTTCATCCACCGGCAGTGGCCGAGGCCCCACCAGGCTCATTTCCCCTCGCAAGACGTTAATCAATTGCGGTAATTCATCAATGCTGTAACGGCGCAAAAACCGTCCAATGGGCGTCACGCGCGGATCATGTGTCAGTTTGAACACCGGGCCCGACATCTCATTAAGCTGCTCCAGTTCATGCTTGAGCTGCTCGGCGTTGGTGACCATGGACCGAAACTTATACATGGTAAACGGTCGTCCGTTGAGGCCCGCGCGTTGTTGCTTGAAGAGCACCGGCCCAGGTGAGGTCAGCCGGATCAACAGGGCCACCACCAACATCGGAATGGCCAGCACCACCAGGAGCACCACCGCGCCCACTACATCCACTATGCGTTTCATCATCCATTGAACCGGTTTGTCCGGAGTGGCCCGAAATACCAGGATCGGCCGGCCATAAAAGTCGTCCAACGTGGTTCGCGAAATTTCAGTGCGGAAGAACTCCGCCATGAGCCAGGCTTCTACGCCTTCCGTTTCGCAAGCCCGGATGACTCGCTCCACCTGTTCAAAGTGCGTATGTGCAGCGCTAATCAAGACCCCGTTGACCGAGTGTTCATGCAACAAGTCAATGATCCGGGCTGGATCCTCATGCGTCAGATCCAATTCCGCCACGATATCCATCCCCTCATCCGGATGGGCTTCCACCTGACGGCGCAGCCGCTCCAATTCCGAAGGCACCCCGACCAGGACAACTCGACGCCGGAACTGCGGTTGCGTCAGTCGGCGTCGGTACAGCCAGCGCAGCACCTCCTGCTTGCCATAGATCAGCCCAAAGGCCAGGCACCCAAACCACACCACCATCCATCGGGGCGTCACCAACTGCGTGAAAAACAGGAGCAAGGTGAGCCCCATGCAGAGCAGAGCCACACCACGAAATAGGCTCAACGTGCTCTGCCAGCGGGGTCCCAGCACGGGACGCCGATAAAACCCGCTGGCTTCCAATGTCAGTGGTCCGGCCGGGATCAGCAACAAGTACACCCACAAATACGTATCAAACGGCACCGGAAACGTGGGCAGATCTAACCATGCACAAACGCTCGGGTGGGTCCGCAATGCATAGGCCAACCAGAAACTGAGGCCGAACAAGCAGGCGTCTATCCACTGATGTAACAACAGCCGGATCTGTCGTTCGCGCGCAGCCATACAGCCGGTCAGCTCTGACTCAATTGGCTCGACCCACAAGCCGAAACGAGGGTTCCCACAAGCACAGAGGTCATGGCGTCATCTGCTGTGTCAAACGCATACCCATGGGTACAGCATTCGGCACGGTTTGGAATTCAGGTACGGCCAGGGCAAGAAACGCCTTAATCCGGTCGTAGGTAACCTGTTCCTGACCCGGTGCGCAAACGGCAAAGCAAGTCACATAAGCCCATCGCTGAAGCTCGCCGCGAAGAGCCAATGTCCGAGCCATTGACCACAATCGCTCCAGCCCGGTTGGATCGCCGCTGAAACCATCGGCACACACATACCAGTAAACATAAACCCCCCGGACCGACACAGAGCCGCCCTGCAGAATCATCTCCCGGCTGGTCAACAACTTAATCACGGGCAGTTCATAGGGTATAGGCCGGCCAATGGGGATCCGATCTTTGATCGTCTGATCAATGCGCCAGCCCGATCCCACGAGGCAGAACTGAGGCTTGTGAATGCTGGTACGGTCGGTGCCCATCAGAACCACATTCAGCAACATCTCGAAACCGTCCTCAGACCGGTACAATCGCTGGCCGAAACTGGTGTCGGCAGGCAGAGCTTCGATCACCTCCTTTTGCACTTCTACCTTTTCGGAGCGAAACCCTGGTAAGACCTCTGGTAAACACACCTCGGCGCGAAGAGATTCTCCTGTGAGGGGGCGGATGCGGACCCCTGCTTCGCCCACTCGTTGTCGGTTTTTCAATTGGCCTAGCAGAGCCGCGGTACTGATCATGAGGAGGCTCGCCACGGTCGCCCACAACCACGTCCGCCAGCTCATGTCTTGGCCTCCGACTGGGTCTTGCCCAACGGTTGCGCCCACTGGGGTTCTCGTAACCACTGCTCCAGTAGCAACAAACAAGCGATGGCCACCGCAAACGTCACAAAACCGAAGCGTTGTTCCACACTCACTCCATACGATTGTCCGAACAGTTCCGTGACCAAGATGGTGAAGGTAATCCGAGCTACGTTGCCCAACACCGCCAATGGAACGGCCGCCAAGACCATCACCCATCGTCGCCAGGCAGTTCGAAACGTCGTCATGCCGAAAATCACCGTTAAAGCCAACAAGCTCATCAAACTACGGATGCCGCTGCAAGCCGGCGCCACATCGTACCGGTACGACCGCTGGACATCGTAGATCAAGGATCCTTCGCGCAACACATCGAATCCCAGCATCTGAACCAGCCCCACAGACAAATATGTTACCAACATGCGCAACGGGAAGGTGACCCATTCGGCCATCGATCCCAAAGGAATGCAAAATGCCAGAAGCACATACGGAAACCAACAAGCCCGGAGAAACCGTGAGCCCCAACAAAAGCCCATGAGGCCGTAAAGCCCCAAAAACATGGCCACTATCGAAACCCGCGGCTGCTGGATCAAATATCCCACGACGTGCAAACCCAGGGCCCCAGCCACGATCCCCAGCGCCGGCGGCCACAGCGTCAAGAGCCCGTCCCATAACTCCCGCCGCTTCCACCACATCAAACCCAACACAATGAACGGCACCACCACCCCGTGTCCCTCATCCCAATCATTGGCACGGTAGGCATTCAGCATCCAGGCCAACAACGACGGCGTGCGGACATAGCCAAAGGTGGAATTCCCCCACCAATGAAACAATAAGAACCACGCAGTACTTAAACAAAACAGGAGGCCCTTGTTTGGAATCCGCGGCCAGAGCGCCTGAAACTCCAGGCGGAACTCCTCAAGGATGCCGAGTTGTTTGGCATTGTTCATCGGGTTCGATGCAGGAAACATCGAATACCCCAAGCCGGACCCTATCTCAAACAGAATTTGATGGCTGGATCGGCTGCGATCGGCCTGTGATCCACCCCAATTGGGCGTGCCAGAGCATACGCAGAAGCGGTGCGGGTCAGCAAGCGACCATCGCCCTTGTCGACCGACCGGGACTGCCGCCCAGCCAATTGTGCCGTGCTCGCTAACGGGTCATCCACGCGAACTGCCACCCCTGAGGCCCTTGCTCCAATGCATCGAGACTCCGACATTGCACAGCTACACTCCTCGCACTCAAGTGGCAGGTTCGGCTGCTACGGTTCAGCGAGCCTTTTCGACAACGCAGTCAATCAACTCCACGTCGGCCTGTTCTACGGTGTCAGATTTGGTCACGCCCTGGATTCGGCAACGGACCAGTTTGACATCTCGGATTTCCGCACCCGCAAAGCCCCGAACATCCAAAACGCGGGCTGCCCGGGTTACCTGGACGTTTTCCATGCGAACGTTTCGAAGGACGGGCCGATGCGGGCCTTGGGCTCCTTCTTCATAAAGAAAATCAATCTGTAAAACTGCGTCCCGGACCTGGCCTACACGAACGTTGCGCATCCAGACGGATTCGATCAACCCTCCGCGCACGGCATTGGACTTGAAGCGCAACACACGGTCCAAATTCGGACTGTCCATGTGACAGTCCTCCACAAACACATTGCGGCAGCCGCCGGAGATTTCACTACCCATGACCACACCGCCATGTCCATCCCGCATCACACAATGACGGATCAGGATGTTTTCCGAAGGCACCCCCAAACGGCGACCATCCTCGTTCCGACCCGATTTGATCGCGATGCAATCGTCCCCAGTGTCAAAAACGCAATGTTCAATGACCACGTCACGACACGATTCAGGATTGCACCCGTCGTTGTTGGGGCCATGAGAGAGAATCTCTACTCCTTGCACCAAAACGTTGACAGACAGAACCGGATGAATGACCCACATGGGAGAACGCCGGATACGAACACCCTGGATCCAAACATTGCGGCAACGATAAAACTGGAGGAAATTCGGCCGCAAATAATCCCCCGCACCGTAACGACGTTGATCCACCGGCACGCCGGCCGCGACCTGGGCTACCAGCCGGTTGCGAGCCGCTACTTGGTTGGGACCGGAGCTCGGTTTGCCTTTCCACGGCCCTTTCCATGCCCACCAATTCTCAAAGCTGGCTTGTCCATCCAGCATGCCCCGCCCGGTCACGGCAATGTTTGTTTGGCCATATGCATAGATTAGGGGCGAATAGTTGTAGCAATCCATTCCCTCCCATCGGGTCAAAACCTGGGGCAAGTAGGCCGCAGGGTCCGTCTTGAATTTGAGGACGGCACCCTCGGCCAAGTGAAAGTTCACCCCACTCCGCAAATGAATCGGCCCGGTCAAAAACTCGCCGGGCGGGACAACCACGCGCCCGCCGCCAGCCGCTGCACACCGGGCAATCGCCTCGCGAATGGCCTCCGTGGCATCTGTACGGCCGTCGCCCACCGCGCCGTAATCCGTAATCGAGAAGGTTCGATTGGGGAAGTGAGGCGGTTGCACCCGTTGGGCAATCGCGGTAGCCTGACGCCAAGCCCGGTGCCGATCCGACTCGGTCATCGATGCCCGCGGATGTTTGCAGCCAGCCAGCCCTACACATAATGCCAATCCGAAGAGCCACACAATGTGACATTGGAGTCTGGCTTTCATGGTCGTTGCCTTACTTTCGCAGGTCGGCTTAAGACTGCCTTCCTAAAGACTCAATCTAACTCATGCTCCGTGTCTGTCTGCTCCCGGTTTGTGCATGGCACTTTGAAATTTCGGCAAGGGCAACGTTACGCTAGGATCCTGCCATGCAATTTTCTCAAATTGTCTTGCACAAAATCACACCCCGGCACATGACCGGGTTTCATTAAGTTGCCTGAGGTCTGGCGAGGCCTCGGGACTGACCGGGGCAAGGATCCAAACGAAGGATGCAAACAAAACTAAGTTTGGCTAAATACTCGGTCGGGGTAGGCGACCGGTTTGCCCGCGAGGCATCGGCCCAATTAGCTGCCTGCTGGCAAGCCCTGCAGGCTGGGGTCGAAGTCGTTCCGGTTTGGAACAAATCGCATCGAGAACATCAAATCATCGGGTCTCAACCGGAAAGTGTGCGCCAATCAGCCGAGGCCGCCGTAAAGAGCACTGGTTGGAAGCGCCCCTGGCACGTGGACGCAGATCATGTGCGACGCGACATTTTGGGGCCCTACCTGACCTGCTGCGATTACTTTACACTTGATCTTGCAGATTACCTGGGCCAGCCCGCGCCTCAGGCACGCGTGGAAGCCTTCCTCCAACGCCATCCGGAGCTGCAGGGCCGCTTGGATGTGCCCGGCCTGACGGCGCCCTTGCAAACCGACTCGGCCACCCTGGCTCGCATGGCCACCCAGTATTTGCGCGCTGTAGAGGAGGCTGCCGCAGCGTACCAGATGATTCTAACCGCTCGAGGTGTGGACGGATGCATCATTGAGGTCTCCATGGACGAGACCCCGCATCCTCAATCTCCACTGGAACTGCTCGTTATTCTGGCGGCCCTTGCGGAGGCCGGCGTACGGGTCCAAACGGTGGCCCCTCGGTTTGTGGGCCGTTTTAACAAAGGCGTAGATTACGTGGGTAACTTGGAAGCGTTTGAAGCTCAGCTCATGGACTTCATCGCAGTTTTGCGTTTTGCACGCCAGACGTATGCGTTAGCCCCGAATCTTAAGCTGAGCATCCACTCGGGCAGCGACAAGTTTTCCCTTTATCCTATTCTTCATCGCATGCTGCAGCGCACGGGTGAAGGCCTGCACATTAAAACCGCAGGCACCACCTGGTTGGAAGAATTGCTGGGACTGATCGAATCGGACGGAGCCGGGTTGGAGTTTGCCCGAGACGTGTATGCCCACGCTCTCCAGCGCGTCGACGAGCTCTGCGCTCCATACGCCACGGTCATTGACATCGACCGGAGTCGACTGCCCGCAGACGACGAAGTTCGTCGATGGAGCGCCGAGAGGTTTGCCGCAGCTCTCCGGCACGATCCACACCACCCTGGGTTCAATCCGCACCTGCGGCAACTCATGCATGTGGCCTACAAACTCGCCGCCGAGCGTGCGCCGCAATTCCTTCGTTTGCTGGAGCAATACCATACACACATCGCCAAGCTGGTGACCCACAATCTATATGAACGGCACCTGCGGCCCATATTTATCGGCCCCGGCGCATCCTGAGGATGAATCTATGAGCAACTACGGACTCAATATTCCTTCACAAGGTTCCCTGGACTTCCTGGCATTGGGTGCTCTGGTGCACCGACTCGACCCAGGGGTTGTACCCTTCCGGAAGGCTACGGAGTGTCGCATCCACGTCAGCGGTGGCGAATTCAATTGCGCCGCGAACCTGGCAGACTGTTTCCGTTTGCGGACCGGGATTGCAACTGCCCTGGTGGAGTACCCGATCGGGGATCTGATAGCGGAACGGGTGCGCGCCATGGGGGTGCAACCCTTCTACAAGCGGTTCAAGCACGACGGTGTCCGCGGTCCCAACCATGCCATCGTTTACAGCGATCGCGGGTTTGGGGTCCGTCCCCCGGTGGTTTTCTACAACCGCAGCAACGAAGCCGGGGCACTGCTCAAACCTGGCGATTTTGATTGGAAAGCCATTTTCGGCCATGGGATACGATGGTTTCACAGCGGCGGTATCTTCGCCTCATTGTCCGAAACCACAGGCCCGTTGATCATTGAGGCGATGCAGGCCGCCAAGGCCGCCGGAGCTGTAACTTCCTTTGACCTGAACTTCCGTCAGAAACTCTGGGACGTCTGGGGCGGTCAACAAAAGGCCGTTGCTGTAATGCGCGAAATCGTGCGGTACGTCGACGTCCTCGTAGGCAACGAAGAAGACCTGCAAAAAGGGCTCGGCCTAAAAGGACCAGACGTGCATGCCGCCTCACAACTTGATCCTGCGGTGTTCGTCGGCATGATGGACACTGTCGTGCAAACGTACCCGCAGATCCGTGTGGTCGCCACGACGCTGCGCGAGGTTTTGTCCACGAATCGGCACCGTTGGAGCGCGGTGGCCTGGATCAATGGAAAGGTTTATCAGGCACCCACGTGCGAGCTGGACGTCTACGATCGCGTGGGAGGCGGCGACGGGTTTGCGTCCGGTCTGTTCTACGGCATGCTCGCCGGCCGGACGCCGGAAGATTGCGTGCGGCTGGGCTGGGCTCATGGCGCTCTGCTTACAACCACACCGGGTGACACAACCATGGTTACCCTGGAGCAAGTGGAAGCGTTTGCCCGAGGCGGTTCTGCTCGCATCCAACGATGAATAACTGACAACCTTGATCTCCAAAGAGGCTTTTCCATGGAACCGCAAGCTGACATTGCTGTGATTGGCCTGGCCGTCATGGGCCAGAATTTGATCCTCAACATGAATGACCACGGCTTTACCGTGGTTGCATACAATCGGACCACCTCCAAAGTGGACGAATTCCTTGCCAATGAAGCCAAGGGCACGCGCGTATTAGGCGCGCATTCTTTGGAAGAAATGGCCCGTCTCTTGAAGAGGCCTCGCCGGGTGATGCTAATGGTGAAAGCCGGCCCGCCTGTCGATGAATTCATCGAACAGCTTTTAGGAGTCTTAGAACCCGGTGACATCATCATCGATGGGGGTAATTCCAACTTCGAGGATACCATCCGGCGCACGAAATATGTTGAAACCAAAGGGCTGCTTTACATTGGCACCGGAGTCAGCGGCGGCGAAGAAGGCGCCCGCCATGGACCATCCATTATGCCGGGGGGCAGCCCCGCTGCCTGGCCGCATGTCAAGCCCATCTTCCAAGCCATCGCGGCCAAGGTGACAGACCCCAAGACAGGTCGTACCGAGCCTTGCTGTGACTGGGTGGGGGAGAACGGTGCCGGCCATTACGTCAAGATGGTGCACAACGGCATCGAATACGGCGACATGCAGCTCATCGCCGAAGCCTACCACATCATGAAGGCCGGTCTCGGCATGAAGCCCGACGAAATGAGCCAGGTGTTCGGCCAGTGGAATGAGGCCGAGCTAAAGTCCTATCTCATTGAAATTACCCGCGACATCCTTGCCTTTAAGGACGAGGACGGCCAGCCCTTGGTGGACAAAATCCTCGACACTGCAGGTCAAAAAGGAACAGGCAAATGGACCGTCATGTCTTCGGCCGAACTCGGAATTCCCGTGACCTTAATCGCAGAAGCCGTATATGCCCGGTGTGTCTCAGCCTTCAAGGACAAGCGGGTGGAGGCTGCTCAAGTGTTTCCGGCCCCGCAAACAGTCTTCGCCGGGGATCGGGTCCAGTGGCTCCAAGACCTGCGCCGGGCTCTATATGCCTCCAAGATCGTTAGCTACGCTCAAGGGTTCATGCTCATGCGCGCAGCGGCCAAACAATACGGCTGGAACCTGAACTACGGCAGCATCGCCTTATTATGGCGAGGGGGCTGCATCATCCGCAGCGTGTTTCTAGGGGAAATCAAGAATGCCTTCGATAAAAACCCGGAACTCGACAACCTGCTGCTGGACCCATTCTTCGCAAACGCCATCCGCGAAGCCCTGCCTTCGTGGCGACGCGTGGTCAGTACCGCTGCTCAGCAAGGCATCCCCGTGCCAGCTTTTAGCACGGCATTGGCCTTCTTTGACGGCATTCGTAATGAATGGCTTCCGGCCAATTTGATCCAGGCGCAGCGTGACTACTTTGGGGCTCACACTTATGAACGCGTGGACCGACCGCGCGGCCAGTTCTTCCACACCAATTGGACCGGACACGGCGGTCGCGTCGCCAGCGGATCGTACAGCGTGTAATAGGCTTTATCCCAACCTTACGCCCGCCCACGGCTCGCAATCGCCGTGGGCGGGCGCGTTTCTCCAGGGTTTTGTCGGTCTTTTCTGAAGGGCGCCGCACAACGGACGATCACCTACTCTAGGATTACGGCGGGGCGCTCTGTGGACAGGCCAGCGTCTTGCCCATTACGCCAGCACAAAGCCGCAGGGGAAAATGACATCGGGAATGGCCGAAACCACGCTGTGCCTCCTCTAGCGTCAGCTCCGCCCGACTTCATCCTCAATGTCCTCCACTCCGCAACCTACACGTGCACAACCACCAAGAGCGTCATCCCATGCATATTTCGCTTGAACGTTGAGCAGCACACCCTCAAACCTGCCCCTCAAAAAGTCGATCCCTCTTCAAGACCCACTTGGATGCTCTCAGGTCAAGCTCCCCGCTCTGAAATCGGCCTCGACTGAATCGGAATTTCATGGTCTCCCCAAGAGCCACCAACCCAAAGGAGGCCTGCTATTCTGTCCCTTCCCTCCTCGAAGAACCCACCATGATTCGAACTCCAAGAACCCGAACTTAAAGCGCCTGCAACCGATCCAAACCGCTCCCACCTGTACCCGCTCAGGCTGAGGCACTTGACCCCGATACCTCCCAGACGAAAGCCCGGAACCTTTCCATGCTTCACACCCCAGCACAAACGGCATTCGTCCAACCAAGCGACCGTCAGGTCCACAAGATTTGGTGAAAAGGCAGCACTTGGGAAATTATCCAAATCGCTAACACCCCATGACATCCAAGGGTGGAGTTCAGCCTGCTCAGACAAGCAACGCAACGAATCGCGCTAGCACTCCGGCCAAGGGTTAGGGGCAAAAGACCAAGGCCAGACTGCGTCACGTCCCCTTGGATCCATTAAGATACGGTGCAAATCGCATGGTCAAAACCTCGGAAACCCCATGGGAACAATTCACCAACCGAACACTCGAATATCTTCCAGCCTCCCGGTCTGATCCGATACCACCTGCCCACGATGGAGAAGACGTTGGTCAGACAATAATTGCTTTCCCTGCTCAAGGGATTGGGCGGCTTTTCCATGCTTTCTTCAAGTCGCTGAGTTAGAGCCTGAAAGAAACGATCCAGCTCTTATTATCATGATGGAACCGCCACACACGGCCCTAAAACGTGGGAACCTTTAATGGCCCGATTGTATTCTACCCAAATGTTGGGCCTCGCCTGATCCGCGTCCCGTCATCTGCGCAACCGCATATCGGGTCTTGTACGGAATGAACCTGGAGAATCTCTGGGGATTCAATCCGGTGCAACCCTGATTGTATCCTTACGAAATTGGACTAATGTGACAGGCAGCTTTCGACTAGGAGTGGCCTGTCCGGACTGTGTTGCTCAGGGGGAGGCAACACAGTGGAAGGGTTGGAGCCGGGCGTAGTACCACTCGCGATGCGTGCCAAAGCCGCCGCAGCGGCATCGGCCGATTTCATGCAATCGGATGGCCATGCTCTTAACGATCGCAGCTCGTGGACTCGACCGCGCCGATATGCCATGCGCTCAGGCCCGCCCAAGTTGATGGATTCCGTAAAACTGGCACCTCACTGGAGGCTCCGTACGATACGGACCTCCCGTACCGTGTTCCCTCGAGCGCGATTTGCCCTGCTCCCATGACGACCGGTTCCATACGGGTCTTATTGGTGGACGACCATCCGGTCGTGCGCAGGGGTATTCGGTCCTGGCTCCAACGTCAGCCGGGTATTGAGGTGGTGGGAGAAGCTGCGGATGGGTTAGAGGCACTGGAACTATGCCGCACACTTCATCCCGACGTGGTTTTGACCGATCTCGACATGCCGCGCATGGACGGGCTTGCCTTCACCGAAGCCCTGCGTCGCGAGTTGCCTTCGATCCATGTGCTCATCCTTTCGATGCATGCCAACACGGAACACATCCTCAGGATCCTACACGCAGGCGCACAGGGGTACGTATCCAAAGAGGCCGACCCAGCCGTTTTGGTCCAGGCCATAGAGGCAGTTGCTCGGGGTGAATCTTTCTTCAGCTCGGATGTGGCCCGAGTGGTTTTGAATCAGCTCATGCTCAATGAGCAGGCTCAATCCCATGCCATCGCAGCTCCGGAATTGACACCCCGAGAGCGTCAGGTGCTGGTTGGCATCGCTCAAGGTTTGACCAATAAGGAAATTGCAGATCGTTTGGGACTTAGCGTACGCACGGTGGAAACCCACCGGGAACATATCATGCAAAAGCTCGGCATTCGCACCGTGGCAGGATTAACCCGGTATGCCTTGGCCCGGGGTTTCATCAAGCCCGACCATCCCGCTCAGGCATAGAAGCTTGGATCAAGCAGCCTGTATACCATCTTCGGCAACTCCATCATCAGTCCAATCCCACCAGCCAAGGGGATCGAATTTGACCAATGGCCCCGAAGGCTCGCTACTATTCAGTCGGGTCTAATCAGAAAACCTGAATAACCGTATAGTTAGCACTCAATCATCTTCGTGATGCCTCCGGCCCTGTCCAAGCAGACCCGATTCCGGGTCAGCCTCACAAGCGAAGGTCTATCCAAGTTGGAGAGTTCCTCCAACGGATCCAACCTGTGCTCGTTGTCGAGCGCGGGGTCCCATCCGAACTCAAATTCGATAAGTCGGACTCCAATGTATTGTAAGCGTTATGGAAAGTCCTCAGCCTTGGGAGGGAGTCGCAGGAGCAGGGCAAACCTGCTCAATCGCGTTCCGCAACGTGTCGAGCATGAAAGGCTTACTGAGTACCAGGGAGACGCCGGGTAACGGAACATTGTTCGCAGCCAGCACCTCCGCATGGGCGGTGATCATCACTACTGGTATCCGTGGATACAAGAGCGCAACCTGCTTGGCCAACTCATCCCCACGCATTTCGGGCATGGCATAATCCGTAATGACAAGGTCAAAGGGGCTTTTGGCTAAGCAATTCAGAGCTTCAACGCCGTTTGACGCCGTTTGGACCTGATGACCGTCAAACGCGAGCATGAGCGCCATAGCCTCGCACACCAGGGCTTCATCATCGACTACAAGGATGCGGCGCTGAACTGTGGTTCGCTTTCTCACATGGTTTCCGGGCTGGCATTTTCGCCAGCAGACTAGCACGCATTTGGCTTAAGGAAAAGGGGCAAGTCCAGTGAGCATGCCCTGGGGACGTTTTTTCTTCGGCCGCCACTTGGCGGCTAGGAGGAGCCTAGGTGTCTCTCACAGTCAACGATCGAATCCGCAGGCTCGGCGCTCCCCTACAGACGCACCGTTCGGTCTGAGAGATGCCATTCGGCGGCAAGCAAGAGCAGGCCGTGCTACCCCAACTGTGCCAGCACCTGCTTGATAGCCTCAAAATTGGGCAGCTCTTTCGGGCTTGGTGTCTGTTCACTATAACGGATGATGCCCTGCTTATCGATGACAAACGCAGCTCGAGCGCTCACCGAACCCAAACCCAGCAGATCTTCAAGCAATACGCCGTAAGCCCGAGCAGTGGCTTTGTTTAGGTCGCTGCACAAAGTTATGCCGATTTTTTCTTTTTGGGCCCAAGCTTCCTGAGCAAACGGACTATCCACGCTGACACCTATGACGTCTGCGTTCAGGCTTCGGTACGCGTTCAATCCGGCAGTGACGTCGCACATTTCCTTGGTACACACTCCGGTAAAGGCCAAAGGGAAAAATAGAAGGACAGTGTTTCGTTTCCCGAAGTTATTACTCAAGGTGACATCCTGGAGACCGGAAGGAGTTTTGGTTTTCAGCGTGAAATCCGGTGCCTTCGTTCCGACGGGCAAGGCCATGTTCCGCTCCTCTTGATGGTTACTTGTTTTTCTCAATTCTTGTTCTGACGGCCCCAACAATTGTGCAACCTCTGATTTCTGTCAACTCCCAGGGGCCGCCCCATTGAACAACTGAGGAAGCTAAAACGTGCGCCAAAAAGCCCGTTGACATTCGACCCGCGGTCGGCGTTGCCGCGCCCTTTTCCTTAAAGTCGAGTACTCTGGAATGCTCTCGTTTGACCCGCATTGGCCACGTGGCATGTTATTGATAGGTGTGAAAGCCCGTTGTAGATGCGGCAGACGGTCAGGACGGAAACGCGCCGGCCGACCCCACCTGCCATCCTTTCAACTGCTGGCTCAGCGTCGCATGGGTCCGAGCAACCGAACAAGACCCTGTGCCTGTTCTCAGTCACGAACCAGGGTGGCCCCTGAAACTCCCTCCGTCCCAACCATCCTTTACGAAGACCAAGATGAGTGCCGCCGCCTCCTCTGATTCGAACATAGCTCACGCCTCGAATTGCTTTGCAGAGGCGTTGTATCCAATGGTCCAAGTGGATGCCAATGGGCGCATCCGGGCGATCAATGCTGCCTTCGAGCAGTGGACGGGCTGGTCGGATGCAGAGTTGCGTGGAAAAGGGGTTGCCACGGTCGTGCAACCTGCGCCTACGCCTCCGCCTTCGCCCGTTCATGGGCCGAGCGCTGAAGGCCACCTCGGGCCACTTTCAGGGGGCACGGTTCTGGTTCGCACACGTGCCAACCAATTCTTGCTTGCGGAATGGTCCTGGATCCTGTGTGGCGGAAGCAATGGGTGGATGCAATTCCAGCCCGTGTCAGCTCTGCAAAGCGCCACCGAACAACGAGGAATCGAAGCTGAACGAGCTCGCGTCATTTTGGAGAGCATCGGCGATGCTGTTCTCACGACGGATGCTGCCGGGCGCGTGGATTACATGAACCCGGCAGCGGAGGCCCTTACTGGCTGGCGTTTGGCAGAAGCTCGAAACCGGCCCGTGGAGGAAGTTTTCCAAATCTTCCATGAAGAAACCCGGCAACCGGCCGAATCGCCGGTGAGCCGAGTCTTGCGAGAAGGCGTAGTGGTAGGACTTGGAAACCACACGGTCTTACGCCGCAAGGACGGTCGGGAAATCTCGATCAGTGACGCAGGCGCGCCCATCTGGGATCCACAAGGCCGCTTGAGCGGCGTGGTGCTTGTCTTTCGCGATCAGAGTGCCGAGCGAAATTGGCAACGGCACCGAGAGGCCGAACGGAATTTGCTGGAGAAACACGCGGCCGGATTGGATCTCCATGTGTGGTTAGAGGATCTTTGCCGGGCATATGAGAAACTGCACCCAGAAGCGCTCTGTTCACTCTTGTGGGTGCAGGACGGTCGACTCTACACCGCAGCTGCCCCCTCCCTGCCCGAGGGTTACAATCGGGCCATTCAGGGAGCTCGTATTGGCCCGCAAGCCGGTTCTTGCGGCACAGCCGCGTGGCGCAAGCAGCGGGTGATCGTTTCGGACATTGCCCAGGATCCGCTGTGGCACGGATGGGCAGAAGTGGCAGCACAGTACGGTCTGGCAGCCTGTTGGTCGTTTCCGATTCTGGACCGACGCGATCAAGTGCTTGGCACATTCGCGGTGTATTACCGAACAGCGCGCGGTCCTGAGCCGCAAGAGCTCGACACCTTGGAGCGGTGGGCGCGCCTCGCCGGTCTGGTGATCGAACACCAGCGCATGATGAAGGAACTGCAGGAAAGAGAAGCGCAACTGGCAGAAGCGCAGGCACGGGCTCACCTTGGTAGTTGGGAATTGAATCTACTGACCGGTCGGGGTCAATGGTCCGCAGAGATGGCGCGGTTACACGGTTGGCCAGTTGACCAACCCGCTCCCACGATTGAGGAGTTCTTTTGCTTGGTTCACCCAAATGACCAGGAACGCATGCGGTCCATTCACCGTCGAATTGCCGAAACTCGGGCACCGTTTGTGGTGGAGTACCGGACCCACCCGGATCGAGGCCCCGTGCGGCACATTCAAGCTCGCGTGGAGCTGATCCGTAACGCTGAAGGCCAGCCGATGCGCCTGACAGGAACGTCGCTGGACATTACGGACCGCGTGCGGCTGGAAGCTGCTTTGCGACAGAGCGAGGAGCAATTCCGACGACTTATTACTTTCGCACCGGAGGCCATCGTTTTGCTTGATGTAGCCACCAGCCGGTTTGTGCTTGTGAATCCAGCTGCAGAACGGCTCTTTAAACTACCCGCCCGCGAATTGCTCCGACGCGGGCCAGCCGAGCTGAGTCCTCCGCTCCAATCGGACGGCCAACCATCGGTGCGCAAGTTTCATCAGTATGTGGCCTCGGCCCTCGCCGGCGAACTCCCGGTCTTTGAATGGACCTACCGAGATGCCGAGGGGCGAGCTGTCTCGTGTGAGGTGCGTCTGTTGCGGCTGGAGTTTGACGGTAAAACCGTCGTGCGCGGCAGTATTTTGGACATCACCGAGCGTAAAGTTGCCGAGGAACGGATTCAGAAACTGGCCCGTGCACACCAGCTGCGGAGCGAGATCAGCCAATTAGTGGTGAGAGAGGCCGACCCCGCCATGCTGTTGGAAAACGTTTGTCGGCGGGCGGTTCAAATGGCGGATTTGCAAGCCATGGTCATTGCGCGATGCGGACAGGACGATACGCCCTGCGAAATTCTGGCCATGGCGACGCCCTTGCATTGGGAACTGCCATGGATCCAGCAAGCCTGTAGGTTGGCTGCGCACAATGCCTCAGGGAACGAGGCACAACGTTTGGATCCGGCCAGCCTGTCGGACAAACTCGGCGTTTCCAAGCTGGATGCAGAGTGGCTCCGCACCATGGAAATGCATGCCGCGGAATGTTTCCCCATCCGAGAGGAACCGCGCACCAGTTTGTTTCTCTTCGTCTTTGCTCGAGCTCATTCCTACTTTGATGCTCAGACACGACAGCTTTTCGCAGACATTGCTTCAGACCTGGCCTTTGCGCTGGAGAGCCACGAGAAAGAACGGCAGCGCCGGGCTGCCGTGGAACGACTGCGTCAGAATGAGGAACGGTTTCGGCTACTGATCGAGAACGCTTCCGACCTGATTACGGTTCTGGATCGGGAGGGAATCATCCATTATCAAAGCCCGTCCGTCACCCGGCTTTTGGGGTACGACCCGACCCATCTGCAGGGAGGATCCGTTTTCGAGTTCGTCCATGAAGCCGATCGAGCAGTCGTACAACAGGCTTTGGAACGTGTCGTGACCCAATCGGATCGATTACCCGTGACCGCCACGTTTCGGATTCGGCACGCAAACGACTCCTGGCATGTCTTGGAAGCCATCGGCCGGTTCGTTCCCGACCTGTTGCCCGGCGGCGGAGTAGTCGTCAATTCTCGGGATATCACAGAAATACGCCAGTTGCAGGAGCAACTTCGGCAGGCGCAAAAATTAGAGGCCATCGGGCGCCTGGCAGGTGGTGTAGCTCACGACTTCAACAACATATTGTCCGTCGTGATGATGCAGACCGAGCTAATGGCCATGGCAGAAAACCTCACTCCGGAAATCAGTGAAGGCGTGGCCCAAATCCGGGCTGCAGCCGAACGAGCCGCGGCATTAACGCGTCAGTTACTCTTATTCAGCCGCAAACAGGTGATGCAACCGCGTGAGCTGGATCTGAACGATGTCGTCGCCACGCTGGTCAAAATGATCCAACGCATCATTGGGGAGGATATCCATTTGCAACTCCGATTGCTGCCGCAACCGCTGCTTCTGCGAGCCGACCCCGGCATGCTGGATCAGGTCTTAATGAACCTGGTCGTCAATGCGCGGGATGCCATGCCCCAGGGCGGCCGGCTCACGTTGGAGACAGATGCTGTCTGGATCACTGAATCTGGTTCGGGTCTGCCAGCCGACTTGAAACCGGGGCGTTATGCGGTCCTGCGGGTCAGTGATACCGGCGTAGGCATTCCTCCAGAGCATTTGGACAGAATCTTTGAGCCTTTCTTCACCACTAAGGAGCCGGGCAAGGGCACGGGACTGGGTTTATCGACCGTGTTTGGCGTTGCCAAACAGCACGGCGGTACGGTAACGGTCACCAGCACGCCCGGTCAAGGGGCAACATTTGAGGTGTGGTTGCCTTTACTTGACATGCCGGCTGCCGCGGAAAAGGTCGGAGGCCGCGTTCTGCCGCCGGGCGGCACTGAAACCATTTTGTTGGTCGAGGATGACGAATCCGTGCGCAACTTAACCCGGGCCATATTAGAGTCAGCCGGTTACAAGGTGCTCACAGCCGCCCATGGTCACGAAGCTTTACAAGTTTGGCAGTCCAGCGGACACGCTGTCGACTTGGTATTCACCGATCTGGTAATGCCAGGCGGAATCAGCGGACGGGATCTGGCGGCACGATTGCTGGACGAAAAACCCAACTTGTCGGTGGTTTATTGCACGGGTTACAGCGCAGAGATTGCAGGACGCGAACTCGAATTACAACCTGGTCAGGCGCTTCTTACCAAACCGGCAAGTCCCGTGGAAATCCTGCAGACCGTGCGGCGCTGCCTCGACGCGCGGCGCCTGTCATAGATCTGAATTGAGAGCGATTGGGTAAAGGTCAGTTGAAGCTCAAGCTTTCTAGGGTTCTGACGCCCCCCAAGCAGCGCCGGGGGCAGAATGCTCACAAAGCCTTCAGAGCCTCATCCATGGCGCCAAGCAGCGCCGCCATAGTCTCTTCGGTTTCGTCACCCATATTGGACACCCGGAACGTTTTCCCCTTGATTTTCCCATAGCCGCCGTCAATCAGAAAACCGCGTTCTTTGACCAATTGCTGGAATCGAGGCACGTCAATGACACGGCCCCCTGGTTTGGCTCCGTTGTTAATGCATGTCAATGTGCGGGATTCGAATCCCGGATCAGGGAACAGCGTGAAACCGTGCCGCGTTGCCCAATCTCGGACCATCTGATTGGTCCGCCGATGCCGCTCAAAACGGGCTTCCAACCCCTCGGCCAGGATCTCGTCCATTTTCGCATCAAGTGCATAGACGTGGGCAATGCTCGGAGTGCTCGGCGTCATGTTCTGTTCGGCATTTTTCTGAAACTCCAAAAAGTCGAAATAATATCCCCGGTCCGGGATTGTGGCCGCGCGCTGCAGCGCAGCCTCCGAACACACAAAAACTGTCATGCCCGGCGGCAGGGCGAACGCCTTTTGGGTCCCAGCCAACATCACATCAATTCCCAACTCGTCAAACGGCAGCTTCACCGCCGACATGGAGCTCACCGTGTCCACGATAAACATCACATCCGGATACTTGCGTTTCAAAGCCGCAATTTCCTGCAAAGGACTCATCACGCCTGTGCTGGTCTCGTTATGAATGACAGTCAGTGCGTCGAATTGGCCCGTGGCCAATTTGGCATCCACGGCTTCGGTCCGAATCGGGGAGCCCCAAGGTACCTGCAGCGGCTCGGCTTCTTTGCCGCAGCGCAGTGCGACGTCATACCATTTGTCAGAAAACGCACCGCACATGCAGGTCAGCACCTTGCGTCGAACCAGGTTTCGAATGGCGGCCTCCATCACGCCCCAAGCACTCGAAGTGGACAAATAAACCGGCCGACGCGTGTACAAAAGCTGCTGTAACTTTGGTTGCAACCGTGCGTACAAATCCTTGAATCCTTGGCCGCGATGGCCAATCATCGGTTGGCAAAACGCCCGGAATGTACGCTCACTCACCTCCACCGGGCCCGGTATATGCAATTTGACATGTCCCATGGCGGCTCTTTCGATACCGGCTGCCCTTGCTCGACCAGGCAACCTCGAACCCCAGACTTCCACAGCCTCTCGCGCAAGGCAAGTTCCCGTCAAACCCACCGGCTCTGCAGGCTTACCTGTAATCCAGCAACTGATAGCCCGAAGTCCCCCAGTATGCTGGCTGTTCCACGGTCTGCCCCTCGATTCCGAGGCTTTATTCGCTGCCTGCGCTTGACGTAGCTGGAGTGAAGCCGTTCCATCCCTAATGTGAAATTGTCCGTTCGTACGGAGTATGCGCTGCGGGCACTCATGACGCTCGCGGAGGCCCCGGAGCACACTTTGCTGCGTATTCAGGCCATTGCCGAACAACAGCGGATCCCGAAGCGTTTCTTGGAACAAATCTTGAATGACCTGCGCAGCGCCGGTTTTGTGGAAAGCCGCCGCGGCGTCAGTGGAGGATACCGTCTGGCGCGGCCGGCGAACAGCATTAGCGTGCGCGATGTGGTTGAGCATTTTGAGCCGCTCTCGTTGGCGGGGGCCACAGCCGTCGGGAGCACCCCGCCCGCGCCAGATGCGCCTGAGGAGGCGGTCTTGCGCTCTGTTTGGGCACAGGCGCAAGCTGCGATGCTTGCCAGCCTTGAGAAATGGAGCCTAGCCAACCTTTGCGAGCAGGCACGCGAATTGCGCCGGTTGCGAGGGGATCCTATGGACTTTGTGATTTGAAGGCTGGATCCAAATCGAGGGAGCCATGGCTTTGCGGACAAGGCACTCTGTGAGATAACCGAGTCCCGTGGATTTCGCTTATGCAAAGCGTCTTCCCACGAGGACCGTGCATACAACCGTGGGTGTGATGCGGGCCGCCTCATGACACCGCCGAGGGCTAGCACAGAAAACGAATCCCCTGTGGCATGGATCACGGGCGCCGGCGGATTGATTGGTCACGCCCTGGTGGCCTGTGCCGTCCGAATGTCACTTCCCTGGAAGGTTCGGCCGCTAACCCGCGCTGATGTGGATCTGACCGACTGGCCTGGCGTGACAAAACTTTACCGAGAGGAACGTCCGGCTCTTATTTTGCATTGCGCCGCTCTCAGCCGCACTCCGGTTTGTGAGGCGCATCCGGAACTGGCCCGGTTGCATAACATCGAAGTGACCCGACATCTCGTGCACCTGGCTTCCGATGCTTACGTGATCTTTTTTTCCACCGACCTTGTTTTTGACGGACGCAAAGGCCATTACCGCGAGCACGAGGCAGTCCATCCCCTTAGTGTGTATGCAGAAACCAAGGTGATCGCAGAAGAGGTGGTTCGTCAGTTGCCTCGACACCTGATTCTTCGGACCTCCCTCAACTTGGGCCGGTCACCTACCGGAGATCGGGCTTTTAATGAACAGTTACGTCGGGCATGGGCGGCAGGCCACACAACACGATTGTTTGTGGACGAATATCGCAGTCCCATCGCAGCAGACGAAACAGCCCGGCTGGTGTGGACTTTGGTACTCCAACAAGCCACTGGCACGCTTCACCTAGCCGGTCGTGATCGGCTGTCCCGTTGGGATCTGGGCCTTTTGCTAGCCTCACATTGGCCGGACATAGATGCCCGGATGGAACCTGCCTCGCAAAAGGAGTTTGAAGGGCCACCGCGGCCACCTGATACCTCGTTGGATTGCAGCCGCGCTGAAGGGCTTTTGGGTCAACCCATGCCATCCTTCCGCACGTGGCTGGGATCGCAATCTCCCAACACGTTGTAGGACTGCCACGGCAAGAGCCCTGCCGGCCCGCAAACGATCAAAGCAAGCCAACCTGCTCGCTCATGCAATCCCCCACGCCACGGCGCCATCCCGGATCCAGGGCGCACGGTTGCAAGGAAGCGGCAAGATCCGGACCCGCCTCCTAACTGAAACATCCACGACGTGGCAACGATTCCGCTGCTGCGCACGCCAGGCGCTGATGCAGGTCCTAGCAATCACCCTGCGGTCACTGAAACGATCCTCAGAGACACAAACGCTGTCAGGCCACAAGACAGTGCTGTCCGGTTCTGATACGCCCATGCCAACTCCTGACAAAGAACGTCGCGGTCCCAGCCACCGGTCAGCCCAGCATCAGGAAGCGTAAGGGCGCGACCCCGGGCTTGGTACGGCAGTTTGGTATCAAGCCTGCTTGAGCCGAGTTTTGCGGGACGGCAACAGAAACAGCACCGTTGCATGGAGGGATCTTTGCGGATCCTGCATTTGGAAGATGACCTGGAATACGCGGCGTTTGTCGCTGCTTGGCTCAAGGAAGCCGGCTGGGACGCTCAAGTAACCGCCGTGTCTGACCTTCAAGCCTTTCAGCGGGCTATTAATACCGGCGGCTTTGATCTAATTCTGAGTGATTATCACCTGCCCAACTGCACGGCCTTGGACGCCCTAGCATTGGCCCGAGAACATTGTCCGGAGATCCCCTTCGTCCTTATTTCCGGCACGGTGGGTGAGGATGCGGCCATTGAAAGCCTGCGCCACGGCGCCACCGACTACGTGTTGAAGCAATGGACGGATCGTCTGATCCCCACCCTGCAGCGAGCGTTGCACCAAGCTGCCGAGAAAAAGCGCCTGCGGGCGCTGCAGGATGAAATCACGCGAAAAGAGCGCCTGTTACGCGCCCTGACCGAGCATGTGCACGAAATTGTCGCCCTTTTGGATCCACGTGGGCGAATTCGCTATGCGAGTCCGGCGACCGCTCGGGTGCTTGGATACGACCCGGCGGGTTGGCAGGGGCAAGATTGGTGCGAGTTTGTACACGCTGAGGATGTGCCGCGAGTGCGCACGGCTCTGCAACAAGTCTTAAATGACCGACCGGGGCTGCTGCGAGTGGAATTCCGCATGTCACATCGCGATGGCCGATGGCGCACGATGGAGGGAATGCTACAAAACCGCATCGAAGAACCCGCCCTGACGGGCCTTTTGATGACCTGCCGGGACATCACCGAACGAAAGCAAGCGGAGCAACAGGCTGCTGCTCTGGCCCGGTTGGGGCGGCAGTTGAACGCCGCAGACTCACATCTTGACGCGGCTCGCGCCATTGCAGCCGCTGCAGCTGAGCTGCTGCCGTGGGACGCGTTCGTCCTCGAGCTATGGGATCCAGCGTCGGAAACCGTAATTCCTTTATTACTCATAGACACGCTGGAGGGCCAGCCTGAGGAAATCCCGCCCCGCATGCCAGCCGGTCCACCCAGTAAGCTGGCCCGACGCGTCCTCGAACAGGGGCCTCTGCTTCTAATGCGGCCTTCAGCAACCGGTCTGCTGTTGGAGAGTGACCCCTTTGGGGACATGTCTCGCCCGTCGGCTTCCATGCTGTGGGCCCCCCTGCGGCATGGCTCATCGGTCGAGGGATTGCTCTCGGTGCAAAGTTATCAACCCCACGCGTACACGACCCAAGATCTGGATCTTCTTTTAACCCTTGCCGATCATTGTAGCGGCGCGCTAAAGCGGTTGCGCATGGAGCAGGCCTTGCGTCGGGCGGAACAGCAATTTCGCGGTCTTTTTGAACATTCCCCCGAGGCCATTTTCGTGCTGGATGAGGAGGGCCGGATTTTAGATGCCAACGCCGCTGCACGCGATCTGGTTGGTTTGGACGCCAGGTCCTTGGCAGGACGCCACTGGATGGATTTCCTTCCCCTGGAACAACGTCCCACAGCACGGGTCATCTGGCAAAGGCCCACTTTGGAGGCGTCCGAGGCATGGGAGGGCCATTGGCTACGCAATGACGGCCAGTGGGTGCCCGTTGAAATCCGCGCGGGACGGCTCGTACAAGCTGGAGCACCAACTGGACTACTGCTGGTCCGAGACATCAGCGACCGCAAACAAGCGGAGTCGGCCTTGCGCGATTCGGAACGACTGTTTTTCTCCGTTTGGGAAAGCTCCGGCGATGGCATGTGCCTCACGGACGAACAGGACCGAATCGTGGCCGTCAACGAAGCTCTCTGCCGTCTGCTTGAGCGACCACGGGAAGAGCTCGAAGGCCAGCCGTTGAGTGTGGTGCATCCGGCCGGTCCCGATGTAACCACCCTGCTGCGACAATACCGCGCCACGCACTCCACTCAAACTCTTCCTCACCGTGCTCCTCACCGCTTGACCTTGCACAACGGGAAAGTACGTGAGATTGAGCTGAGCCATACCTTCATTGAATCTCCCGGCCGCCCCCCCTTGTTACTCACGCTATTTCGGGATCTAACCGGCCAAAGGTCGTTAGAGGATCAATTACGACACGCGCAAAAAATGGAAGCCATCGGTCAATTGGCCGGTGGAGTAGCCCACGACTTTAACAACCTGCTCACCGTCATCCAGGGAAACGCAACGTTGCTCCTAAGCGCTCGCAATCTAAGTCCGGCACACTGGCGGGCTGCCGAACAGATCTGTCAGGCGGCCGAGCGCGCCGCCAATTTGACCCGGCAGTTATTGACGTTCAGCCGCCGTCAGGTGGCCCAACCGCGCACCTTGGACCTGAATGAATTGGTGCACCAAATCAGTCGTATGCTGGGCCGGATTCTCGGGGAACATATCGTACTGCGCCTTCAATTTGCACCCCAGCCGGCCTGGGTGCACGCAGATCCCGGCATGCTGGAGCAAGTCGTTCTCAACCTCGTGGTCAACGCAAGGGACGCCATGCCAGAAGGCGGCCACCTGGACCTGCGCGTCGCCCAGGTCCATATCCACGCTGAGGCTGCGCATCTAGCCCCATCTGCCAGGCCGGGCACTTGGGTATGCTTGGAAGTTGCCGACACCGGTTGTGGCATTCCTCCAGAAAATCTTAAACGCATTTTCGAACCGTTCTTTACGACCAAGGAAGTCGGCAAGGGCACCGGCCTGGGATTAGCCACCGTTTACGGTATCGTCGAACAACATCAAGGCTGGATTGATGTGGAAAGCACCGTGGGCCGGGGCAGTACCTTCCGCGTTTACCTCCCCGCTCGAGATACAGCCGAACCCAGTAACGAGAATGTGGCCCAAGTCGTGCCGGCCGAGGGCGGGCGGGAAACAATCCTCGTTGTGGAAGACGAGACATCGGTACGCGAACTAGTGGCAGCCGTGCTCCAACAACATGGCTATCGCGTCTTCCAAGCTGCCAACGGGCCGGATGCCCTGCAGCTTTGGGAACGACATCGTCACGAGATTGACTTGTTGCTGACCGACATGGTCATGCCCCGGCGCATCAACGGGCGCGAGCTGGCAGAACGCTTGTGTCTGGAACGCCCAGACCTGAAAGTCATCTTTACCAGTGGCTACAGCGCTGAAGTGGTGGGCGAAGATTTTCTGCAGCGTCCCGGCGTCGTGTATCTGCCAAAGCCCTATGCTCCGGGAGAGCTGGCACGACTGGTCCGTCAGACTCTGGATCAGCCATGGGCCGCCTGAAAAGGAAGTCCCCGTTGAAATCGCTCCGTGCGATCATCTGGCCCCGATCGAGTTTCATCGTCGGAATAGCCACAGCAAGAAGGTCAGCACCAGACTCAGCAAAATGCAGGTGGTAAGCGGAAAGTAGAAACTGAAATTGCCGCGCGAGACATGAATGTCTCCGGGTAACCGTCCAAGCCAGCCCCGGCCCCAGCCACTCCAAAACAACAGCCCTAAGCCCACCAAGAACAAACCCGCAATCATGAGAAACTTGCCAACCTCTTTCATACCGCATTTGTGTCCGCGCCAAAGCGATTCCCGCGCTGCATGGCGCTCCCATTTGTTTCCCAATTAAACCCCGAAGAACCCGGTTGCTCAAGCGACCTGGAAACCGCCGGGAACCACCGGCATTCGTACAAGCCTTGGCAAAGTCCCAGGTAAAACCGGCGAGCTGCCTTGGCTCTTCAGATCCGGCGAATGCATCCGCGCCTCCCCTGCACCCTCAGCAGGGCAGCACGTTGCAAGTGGAAGAAGATCGCGCCATTCTAACAACATCGAGAGAGCTGGCCTCAAACAGACCCAAGGAAGGGCAGCGGGGCAAAGAAGCAGCCAGCCTGCAAAGAGCAGGCACCGGTTTTCCGGACTTTGCCCGCCGAATCTACTTCGAGGCATCAAACCAAGATGCCAGCTCAACCGGAATAAACCGAATGGACTCGAGATCATTTGTCCGCAGAAATGTCCGACCGCTCACGGGCATCGAGCCCGAAGAGCTCCTACTGGCACTGGCCATCGAAGTGCTGGAAAAGGCCGACCGTGAACATCCGGCCGACCGTGTGTTGCGCGACGTTTTGCATCGCGAGTCCCACTTGTCTCAAGCGGGCGCGGCCCGAGTGAGTCGATGGGTGTTCCAATACTACCGATGGCGCGGTTGGCTGAAGAACGAGCGCGGTCTGCTCCGAAAAATCCGGAAGGCAGAAGAATTGGCCCGGCGTTTCGAAAAAAACCCGTTCAGCTTGCGTGCCGAAAGCTTGCGGGCCAAGGCAGTGCCGGCCTGGGTGTTCGAGGTCATGCAGGTTGATGACGCCTGGTTGCGAGCGCTCCAACGGGAGCCGCTCTTGTACATCCGGGTCCGACTGGGCCACGAGCGGCGCCTGATGCAGTCACTCGGACAGTTGCGCAAGACTCGGCTTCCCCAAGCCTACATCTACGAAGGCCGCCGCGATTTGTTCCGAACCCGGGAATTCGCCGAGGGTCTGTTTGAAATCCAGGACATCAGCTCCCAGCTTGTCAGTCATTTATGTGCGCCTCGCCCCGGCGAGCTTTGGTGGGACGCTTGTGCCGGCGAAGGCGGCAAGACTTTGCACCTGGCCGATTTGATGCAAGGACGCGGTCAAGTCTGGGCCACTGACACGGCGGCATGGCGCCTGGAAAAACTGCGCCGTCGAGCAGCCCGGGCACAAATCTTCAATTACCAGGCCGCCCTGTGGGATGGAGGTCCCCAAAGACCTGTGGAGGTCCTATTTGACGGTGTCCTGGTGGATGCACCTTGCTCGGGCTTGGGCACTTGGCTGCGGAATCCTCACGCCCGCTGGACCACCCGCATCGAAGACGTTTACGAGCTTGCTCAATTACAGGCACGCTTGCTGGACCATGTCGCGCCCGCGGTCAAACCCGGCGGCCGGCTCTTCTACAGTGTTTGCACCCTGACACGGCCTGAAACAGTCCACGTCGTGACCAACTTCCAAGCTGCTCATCCCGAGTTTGAACCTCTTCCATTCTCCTCCCCTTGGTCCGGGATTCCGCAAGTCGCCAGCCCCACCTTGCTACTCGGGCCTCAAGACACTCAGGGCAACGGTATGTTCATCGCCGCTTGGCGGAAACGTTTGGAACCGGCCTCCCCGGCAATGCCCCCCTCTCAGTTGGATCGAAACAAGTCATCCGAAGCCACTGAGGCGCCATCTTCCCATATTTGATTCGGACCCGCTGAGCGGATCAGCACTGAATTGCCTCCGAAATAAAACGCCAGAGGCGTTCCCCAAGGATCCACCAGCTCCCCCTTCGAATTGCGGTCCAACTTGCGCACCATCAAAATGACCACTTTTTCTGGCCCCTGGCCACTCAACGCTCGGGCAATGTCCACATTTTGCCCCTCCGGATATCGCCCTGTAAATTCCTTATATTGTTGCAGCGCTAGCAATAATTGACCTGCATCCTCCAAAAACTTCGACCGCGCGGCATCTAGTCGCCGGGCCGACCATTGCCAAGACTGCCAACCGACCGCACACAACACCACAGCTACCAAAGCCACAAGTACCCACCTCTTCACGCTTATCAAAAGCAGCAAGAACCAGGCCAACTTCCACAAAATTTCTGCCGCTCTGCTCGGCGGCTGCTTCGATGCAGTGTATCGGGCCAAATTGGATCTACCGACAGCCGATTCCGACATGCCGTCGATCGGCGTCCTCCTACTCGACCCCGACCAGTGGGTTGTGGCTCATGGTTGAGCCGTTCCCGCACCTCTCACCCCGCGATGCGACATGCGGTCGCGAGTTTCGATTCATATACGCAGTGACGTCTTGGAAGACCTCGCTGCATGCACACCGAGAAGGCCCATGCTCGCAGCCATGTTTGCCGACCAAGTTGCGTCGGGGGTGCAGTTTGCCATTGAGGGAAGAATTGAACCGCATCGACCCATGAGATACCTCTCCAAAGTTTTCCGGCACGGTCGATCTTACGAATCCATCTGCGAACCGATTCTCAATGTTCAACCCGTCAGGTAGCCTCATCAGTCACAAGCGTAGTACGGAATCTTCAGTCGAGCTGATGGTGAAACGCTCGCAAATCCATGCATGGCATTGGAAGTGTGATCTGGGAAAAGGATTGGCACACGAAAAGGACTGCTTTTAATCTGCCGGCATGCGAGAATTGGTGTCCTCGTTTGACCCCTACTTTCCCCGAGCCGCCAAGCCTCGAGCGCTGTCCCGACGCAGGTTTTTACAGAGACTGTCACTTACCGCGGCCACGGTTGGGTTTCCCATGATCATGCCAGCCTCTGCGCTGGGCCGCGGCGGAGCCGTGGCGCCCAGCGAACGCATTGTGATGGGCGCCATTGGTATCGGCAGCCGGGGCTTGCATGTGTTGCGGTGGATGCTGCCCGAAAAGGATGTTCAGTTCGTGGCAGTGTGCGATGTAAAGCGCGCGGCGCGGGAAACGGCGAAACAGACTATCGACCAGCATTACGGCAACCAGGACTGTCAGATGTACCGTGACATGCGCGCGTTTTTGACCGAACGGACTGACCTTGACGCCGTTCTGATCGCCACGGGCGACCGTTGGCATGCGCTGGCCGCTATCTGGGCCATGCAGTCGGGGAAAGATGTGTTTGTCGAAAAACCTTCGTCCATGACCATTGCGGAAGGTCGCGCTGTTCTAGAGACAGCCCGGCGGTACAACCGTGTGTATCAAACCGGCACCCAGCGGCTTAGCGAGGCCAACTTCGTCTTCTGCATCGAGGCGGCGCGACGCGGTCTGCTGGGGCGCATTCACACGGTTTACGCGCAGATCGCGCCGTGGGACAAAGCGGAGATGCGCCGGGACTGGTTGCCTGCCCAACCAGAACCGCCGGTGGATGAGCTGGATTGGGATGCCTGGCTCGGGCCATGTCCTTGGCGTCCGTTTAATGCCGAGTACGTGGCCGGCGGGTGGCGAGGCCATTATGACTTCCATACCAGTTGCATCGGCGAATGGGGTGCCCACACTTTTGCCCAGGCACAGATGGGATTGGGTCTCGAAAACACCTCGCCAGTTCGATATCATTACGCCGCCAACAACACAGGTGACGGCATGATCGCCGAGTTCGCCAATGGCGTCCGTTTGATCCTTTCGCGAGGCGATCCATGGTGGCACGGTGCCTGTGGCATGCGTTTCGTTGGCACCGAAGGCTGGGCATCCTGTGCCGACGGGTATTCCCGCCCCGAAGTTTCCCCGCCAAGTCTCCTGTCCGAATACCGTCGGCTCGTCAGTGACTACATGGCCCGCACGGGCCGTCCCATGAGCCACGTGCGAGACTTCTTCAACTGCATTAAATCCCGACGCCAAACGGTGGCCAACGCCGCTGTTATGCATCACTCCATGACCACTGTGCACGCTTGCAACATCTGCATGTGGCTCAAGCGGGACTTGGAATTCGATCCAGCGAATGAAACGTTTCCCAATGACCCGGAGGCCAATCGCCTTCGATCCCGGGCCATGCGCGCGCCTTACACGATCTGAGTTACATCGACCTGTTTGCTGCCCATCTTCGGCTCCTCATGAAAGCACCCTCTTGGCTCCAAACGCTTGCATGGGCCGTGGCACTTGTGGGCTGCGCAAGCCCGGCACATCGGCCCCCCGTGCCACAGTCTTCCGCCGTAGTAGAAGAACAGCACCCAGTCGAGATTCTGCAAAGGCCCGACGCAGACCTCAAAAGCAGGCAAGATGCTTTTCGTGCGCTGGCCCAGCGCGGATCCCCCACCGCCATATCAGCGTTGGCCATGTGGTTAACCAACGACTCGCTCAGTCACATGGCACTCTACGCACTGGAACCCATGCCGGGCGATGCCGTCGATGCAGCCTTGCGTGACGCCCTGGCACAGGCCCACGGTCGCTCCCTGCTCGGCATAGTGACTACTTTAGGCCGGCGACGGGATCCGTTAGCCGTGCCTTTGCTGGTCCCTCTGCTTCAGAGCCAAGATCCCGAACTGCAACGCGCCGCAGCACATGCATTGGGCGAGATTGGCACGGCACAAGCCGCCAATGCTTTGTGGGAGGCCTGGATCCGGGTTGAACCCGCGAAGGGCCATCATCTTGCGGCAGGCCTGCTTCAAGCTGCAGAACGGCAAATGGACATGGGCATGCAACGTCGCGCCCGCAACATCTATCAGTCCCTCTACGCATCGACCTCGGCACCAACTCACGTCCGGGCTGCTGCCCTGCGAGGTCTGTTGGTAAGCCAGCGCGGTCACAACACCGCCCTGTGGCAGGAAGCCTTGCATACTGCGGAACTTGCTCTGTTCCATGCGGCTCTTCACGCCGCCCAAGAACTGCCTGATTCGTTCGTCACTCACGCATTGGCCAGAGCCCTCCCACACGCCGCCCCCGAGCGTCAGAGCCTTTTGATTCAGGCTTTGGCCATTCGTAGGGGGCCGGTTGCCCTGCGCGCCATCGTCTCGCTCACCAACAGCCCAGAGGCCCATATCCGGCTCTCAGCCGTACGGGCTCTGGGCGAAATGGGAGATGCTCAAGCGATCCCCGCCCTGCTGGCATGGATCAACCATGCAGACACTGACTGCCGCGATGCAGCGCGTATCGCGCTCGCAAGTTTGCCTGATCCTTTGGCAGATTTGGCCATTCTACAGTTGCTCGATCAATCAAACGAATCTCTTCAACTGGCAGGTTTGGACTTGGTCCACCGTCGCCGACTGGCTTCAGCCCTGCCTCGCATCGAACGGATGGTCACGTCGGAAAACCAAGCCGTGCGTCGAGCCGCCCTGAAGCAGATCGGCGAACTCGGCAACCGTTTGCACTGGAGGATGTTGGTGACGCGTCTGCGGCAAATACAAAGCGCCGAAGACCTGGCCGCCATTCAAGAAGCCTTGCTCACATTAGCATCCCGCACGAGCACCGGTGCGCAGGAGATTGAGGTCATGCTGGCAGCATTGAACGGAGCCACACCTGCTCAGGCTTCCGTGTTATACACGCTGCTATCTCAATTCGGGGGCGAAAAAGGCTTGCGCATGGCCGCCACAACCGTCCGATCGGGTCCACTTGAGTTACGCCCGGTTGCTTTCCAAGCCCTCTTGAAGTGGCGCGACCCAGCGGCTGCCGAAGTCCTTGGAGCCTTGGCCGAAGAAGCAGCGGATCCGAGACTGCGGCAGGATGCGCTCCGTCGCTACCTCCAATGGGCATCAGACCCCGAACTACCAGCAGAACGAAGGTTGCAGATCTGTCGAAAAGCCCAACGCCTGATCCAGGATCCGGCCGACGCCAAACAGTTCCTCGCTGCTGTAAGCACATTGACCACGCCTGAGGTGATCCCGCTGGCCCGTCCGCTGATGAATGAACCGGCCACCCGTGAAGAGGCCTGTGTGGCTATCGTTCGTGTGGCCGAGCGTCTGCGCACGCAGAATCCGATCCTGCCCGAGCCGGTTCGGCTTGCGTTGGAGGCCGTCATCCGAACTACCCAAAACGCCGAACTCTCCGAACGCGCGCGGACTCTTCAGCAACCCCAGAGTTGATCGCTGCAGCCCTGGCGCGGACGCATCAACAGAGCGAAACCGACCTGCATTCCAAGCAGGCACCGCCGGAGCAGCTCTACCGCCAATCTGGGTTCATAGGCCAAGGCCAACCAGACCTGCAAACGCGACCCACGTGGCATGCGTGACGCCTCGTAAGACCTCTCGCACCCCGGGCACTTGCAACACCAGGATCAACAACAAAAAACCGTATTGCGCAATCCGGTGGTAGGTTTCGTAACTCATCCCGGTCAAATGACGCATCAAATACGAGCCGTCCAAAGGCGGAATAGGTATAAGATTAAAAAAGCACAGCAAAAGGCTGAGAAAGGCTAATTCTCCCAGAAACACACCAAAGGATGCTGCCCCAAGCAGCATGCTTAAACGCGCCAAAATCAACAAACCCAGCGCCAAAAGCACGTTCATCGCCGGGCCCGCCATCGCTATCAAAATCTCATCCCGCCGTGGATGCCCCAAGTTATGTGGATTCACCGGCACCGGCTTGGCCCAACCCACCAAAAACCGGCCGGCTCCCGGCCAGAAGATCATCAGCAAGGGCAGGATCACCGTGCCAACCAGATCCATATGCACGAGTGGGTTCAGAGAACATCGCCCCTGAATCCGGGCCGTGTCATCGCCACATCGAGAAGCCATCCAAGCATGCCCGTACTCGTGGAACGTCAGCAGCACCAATAGCCCAAGGTATAGAATCAAGCCATCAATCAAATTATTCCATTCCATTCGCCCTGAAACTATGCCAGTCCAAGCACTGCGTCGAGCCCGGTTGATCGGCCGCGATGACGGGGACAACGCGCCGAACCGCAGCAAACTGACAGGCCACATGCACACACCGCGCAGCTTCAAATCGGTGCAAGCCCGGTACCTTTTTCATGACCTTTGTCCATCCTGCCACCCCTTCTGCAACAGCGTAGTGTGCCAGCCGAACCTACCGGCCCGTGGACGAATGACCCATGCCATGGACCGATCGGTGGTTCATCCTTTGTGAACGATCATCCCGGACCAATCCGTGGGAAAACACCCTTGGCCGAACGCGCAGGCGGGCGTATGGTTCCCTTGAAACCCATGAAACTCTTGCACGGCCTGCATCTGGCCCATTGCACCAACCAATATCGCGGGGAAACATGGGCCGAAACATTGAGCCGGCTGGAACAAATCTGGCTGCCCCTCCGCGATCGAATTGGACCTGACCTGCCCCTCGGTCTGAGTCTGCGCCTCAGCGGTCGCGCCGCCCGCGAGCTTAATGATCCGACGCGCATCCGGGAGTTTCGGAAATGGCTCGACCGCCATTACGCATATGTCTTCAGTATCCACAGCTTCCCTTGTGGACACTTCCGAGACCGACTGGTGCCCCCGCGTGTCTTTGTGCCTGATTGGACCTCCCCGGAACGCACTGCCTACACAAACTTGCTCTGCGATCTCCTGGTCCAACTGCTTCCAGCAGGCCTCGAAGGCTCGATCAGCACCCTGCCAGGGTCGGTCAAAGGTCCCCTTCACGCACCGGAAGAACTGGTCCTCATTCGCAAGCATCTATGGCAATGCATCGAGCATTTGAGCCGAACCAGCGAACGAACCGGCCGGATGATCCGCTTGGCACTGGAACCCGCACCCTACTGCCTGTTGGAAACCAGCGGAGAGGTGATTGAATTCTTCCTACAGTTCCGACGGGAATATATGAATGACTCTCGTTTGCTGGAGTATCTTACCGTCGCTTATGACGCCGCCCACTTTGCGGTTGAATACGAAGACCCTGGGAACGTTCTCACCTGGTTCCGAGATTACAACATCAAACTAGGCAAAATCCAACTCGGCGTCGTGCCCCGCATCTGTCCATCCCCAGAGATCTGCGATTACTTGGATCCACTCCGGGAAGTGGATTACCTCCACCACGTAATCGCTTGGATGCCCGATGGCCAGAGGGTGATTTACCGATCCCTAGCCGAGGCGCGCCACGCCGCGCGAATCGGTCTGCCCGCTACAGAATGCCGCATCCACCTTCACGCCCCGTTACGAAGCCCGGATGGAGACTGGTTCCTGCTGACCCACGACCACGTCTTGACCGTGTTGGACATCGTGGCAGCCCGTCCGTCGCTTTGCCGACACCTCGAAATTGAAACCCAAACGTGGGACCTCTTGCCGGAAGATCAACGAACCCGGCCACTCGATGAGCTTATCGCAGCCGAATACAAGTGGGTTCTCGATCATCTCCAGGCACGCGGCATCACACCCATGCCCTGACCTGACTTGCGCGGCAACACGCCCTCACGCAGGCAAGCTTGGAAATCCCATCTGCACAGCCCCTCTGAACCAGCTTGAATCAAGGCACTCGCACTTCGTCGCCCACCTGCAACTCGCCCGTGACAATATCCGCCACAATGTGTTCGTCCCGTTGCGGCCCGCTCACTTTGACCTCCCCCACCTTCATTTCTCGCCGATATACAGACAACTCCTGGCCGAGAACAGGGAGCCGACCTCCCATAAAGCGCAAAACCACAAAGCGCCCGACAGGATTGACGGAAACCACCTTGCCACTCAGCTTCAAATCCGGCGTGACCACCCAACCGGATTCAGTCCGCCCTCCGTACACGCCGGGACGCGCGCACGAATTCAAGAACCACACCAGGCATGCCATCATCCCAACCACCCAAATCCGTTGCATGCAACCAGTCATCCTCCCTGCCGTTGACGCCGTCAATCCCGGAACGATCCACAGTCCCTTTTCTCGAATCCCGAAGAGTCGCCTTGGCCAACATGGCCTGAAAAACCTCTGATCTCCCACAAAGCCCATTCACGCCGCCACCACGGCCGGTGAGCTGCCCGGCTGATCCGATGGCACCATGCGATCGACGACGCATGCAGTCACCAGATCAGCCGCCACATTCACCGTCGTCCGCACCATGTCCAGGAACCGGTCCACGCCCAGCACGAACACAATTCCCTCCGGAGGCAAACCAAACTGCGCCAGTAACCCCATAATCACGGGCAACGATGCCCCCGGCACACTCGCTACGGCCACGGCACTCAAGACGGCCAACACCAGCAATGTCATCTGTGCCGTCCAAGGCAAAAGGACCCCGTACGCTTGCGCAACCAGCAGCACCACACAACCCTCATAAAGGGCCGTCCCACTCATGTTCATGGTGGCACCCAACGGCAATACAAAGTTCGCCGTACCAGTCCGGATGCCCAACACCTCGCGCGCCGTCTTCAAACTTGTCGGCAAGGTTGCCGCACTTGAACTCGTCGAGAAGGCCGTCACCAAAACCAGCCAAATGCTGCGAAAAAACTCCCGTGGCGCCCGCCCCCCCAAAAACCGCACAGTCAATCCGAGTACCACTACCAGGTGAAAAATCATCGCACCTGCGACTGCCACCACAAACGCCGCCAAAACACGCAGCAGTTCCGGCCCTACCCGCCACACCGCCACGCTCACAAGCGCCACCACCGCTACCGGCGCCATGCTCATCGCCATGCCAACGATCCGGAACAACACCGCAGCCAAAATATCCAGCCAGCCGCGGCAGGCTCGAACAGCCGCCGTCGGCAACGCTCGCGCCGCCACGCCAAACAAAAGTGCAAAGCTGATCACCGGCAGGATCTGAAAATCCAGTACCGCCCGAAACCAGTTACGAGGCAGAAAAAGATCCACCAACAGGGCCGGACTCACTCCAGGCGATCGCAATTCAGCCGAAATGCGGTCTGAACCTACCGCTCCGTCCAACAAAGACCGCACCGCTTCTATAGACAGTCCACGGCCCGGTTCCCACCAGTTCATAACCAGCAGCCCTAGCCCCACAGCCACTGCCATGTTCATCCCAAATAACCCGAAGGTAAGAACCGCAAGCCGCCCCCAACGCGGCCCAACATCCGCCTCCATCACGCCAGTCGCAATCGACACACCAACCAACGGCACCACCACCATCAACAACAAGCGCAGAAAAACCTGACCCACCGGCTCCAAAACATGACGCGCCCAACCGTCCACCCACGGCTGAAGCGCAGGCATCCATTCCCCGCACCCCCGCATGACCAGTCCTAACCCGACCCCAAATGCCAAGCCGATCAGAATAAGCCGCGCCCGATCTTCCAGCTCCGGGCGATTCCCAAAATCGGGCGTAGTCAGGGCATCCCTCATTGGCAAGCGCCTCGCATCCTCCGCACCACAAAACCTGTTCCCACGAGCCAGGGTGACACTCAGGTGGCTACCCTATTTTCTAATTGAGGTTTCCGCCACAAGACCCGTCGTCCCTGCACCACAAGCTCCCCTCGAACCAACGCCGCCAGGCAACGCGGGTAAAGCTCATGTTCAGCCTCATGAATCCGTTGCAACAGGGTCTCCGGCGTGTCGTCCTCTAGTACGGGCACCACCTGCTGACCTATAATCGGCCCCGAATCGATGCCAGCATCAACAAAATGCACCGTGCACCCGGTCACCTTGACTCCATACTCCCAAGCCTGCCGCCATGCGTCCAAGCCTGGGAAGGACGGTAACAACGAAGGATGAATGTTAACGATTCGGCCTTCATATGCACGAAGAAACGTCCCCTTCAGCACACGCATGAATCCAGCCAACACCACCCACTCCACGCCCGCCCGCTGCAAGGCCTCTACATAGGACCGCTCCGCTGCCTCGTCCAACTTGCTGCGATACGGACCCGGTGGAAGATACAGCGCGGGAATTCCAAACTGACGCGCATGCTCCAAAATACCCGCATCTGCCACGTCACTGATCACAACAGCCACTCGCGCCGGAATGCGCCCCTCCTCACAGGCCCTGGCAATGGCCACAAAGTTCGAGCCTTTACCCGAACCCAAAACACCCAGTTGAGCCAGCCGGACTTCCGCCTTCACTTGCACGGCCCGGTTGTAATCGCGGTCCCACAGCCGAGCAAGCGCTCAATCATGTCCCCCCAGCCTTTGCCAGTGGACACAGGCTCATGGCTTGGAGGCCGCCGTGGACCGGTTCGAACGGTCGAATCCGCAGAAATCTCATTGCCAGACAATGCCTATTTTGACTCAACTGTCGCCCCATGAAGCGCCATGCAACTCTTACCGTCATCGGACGTGACAAAACCGGTGTCATCGCGCGCATCACCAACTTCCTCTTCCAACAAGGCGCCAACATCGAAGCATTGGAAGAGCAGGTCACGCGGGGCCAGTTCAGCATGACCTTGCAGGCCACGTGGCACCCACGCCACCTCGACGAAGCCGTCGTCCGGCAAGGCCTCGAAAAACTCGGCCGAGAATTGGAAATGGAAATCACCCTCCGCTTCATCGAGCCTCACCGGGTCCAACGGATGGCCATCCTGGTCACGCGCGAGCCCCATTGCTTGGAAGCCCTCTTGCACGCATGGAAAAACCAAAAACTCCGCGGTGCAGAACCCGTGGTGGTCATCGGTAATCGGCCTGACCTCCAACCCTTGGCTCGGCAGCACCAGATCCCCTTCCTCCACATCCCTTGGGAGGATCGAAATCAGGCCGAACAAAAAGCCTTGGAAACTTTGGAACAGTATCAGTGCGATTTCGTCGTTCTCGCCCGTTTCATGAAGATTCTTTCACCCAACTTCGTCTGGCGCTACAAAAACAAGATCATCAACATCCACCCCTCATTGCTCCCCAGTTTCCCGGGACCCCAAGCCTATCGCCAGGCATGGGAACGCGGGGTCAAAATCGTGGGCGTCTCCGCCCACTTCGTCACCATGCATCTGGATGAAGGGCCCATCATCGCCCAAAGTGCGTTCCCGGTCACCCGAGGCATGACCCTGGCAGACATCGTCGCCCGAGGACGGCAACATGAAGCCAAAACCTTGTTGCGAGCCATCCGCCTCTTCCTTTCCAAGCGCCTCGATGTCTACTGGGGCATCGTCAAAGAGGTTTGAACAAATTGCCAACAAGAGCAAGACCCGAAGGAGCCTCCTCGGCCACCCGGCACCCGTTCCACGCGCCCATGTCCAATCGGCCTCATCATGGCCACACCGGAAAGCCCACAGGCCACTGAAACGGGCACAAAGATCTTGGGCCGACCCTGCCCTTCGGCTTCCAACATATCAAACCCCCACTGGTCCGTTCCACAGACGGTTGGCGCAACCCGTAGATCCATTGCGCGGCATCCCTCGTGTCCAAGAACTGCCCTGTCTGTCCACACGTGCCTCCGACAACCAGCCCGGGAGCGCCCCTGTCAAACCCCACCGGATCCAGTCCCACCGCCCCTCAATGGCGACCAAGCGCGCGCCAGCCAAGCAAAGAATGGCCAACTTCAGCCCTACACTGGCCACCGTCCCTCATCAGATTACCGATCTAACGGGTTGAACTTCCCAATGCAGTCACCACTGCCATAGGCACCCCATGGAGTGTCACGACCGTGTTGTGAATCGACCCCAAAAGCCCGTCCGATCGTGGCCACCATCCTGGCCAAAACGAATCACCTCCGGATTCCCACAGCCCGCGCCGCTTTAACCAGCCCTCATTCGGCAACCACAACCTCACTGCCCGGTCGCATCCCCCACCCGCAAGACATTCCGCACATGTTAGAAAAATAACTACGGATCTGGCTCTCACGGATCACCACATCACGTACCCCGCCGAAACGCACATCGGCCGCGTTGGCCGATCCGTTCTATACGCCCCACTGCTTGAAGCCCGCTAACCCGTCTCCATCAACCTCAGAATCAGATTGCCCAACCGCCGGCGGCCCTCTGCCATGACACAATCAATCCGCAGTTCCCCTGCTCGAGGCACGCTCCCGCCGAGCCTCTCCACCAAGCACAAAGACCAGCCCTGGCAACCGTATCCGCGAGCGCCAAACGCGGTTAGAGAGATTTCCCAACTGAGGATGCACCTCCACCACATCCTCAGGTTAAACTGCCGCCAAGGCTTCTCCAAGCTGGCCAAGCCCGGCTTGGGCTCACATGCAACTCCGCTCTACCAATTCCACCTGCGCATACCTTGGGCAAGACCGAACTGCACCGTCTTCAGCCAAATCCCAATTCTCCAAAGCACCAAGTCACCGGTATAAGAACAGCAACAATGCCACGCACACTGCATCCATGCCCCACACACCACGCAAGGTCATCTTCCGAACAGCGTTCGACATCAGGCCCGGCCCAATGGGTACCAAGTAACGCACAGATTCACGGATTGAACTAGTCGAACAGCACGTCCAGCCCCAACCAAACCACGGGTACCAACGCGCTCACGCATGACCTCAAAAACCCAGTCAACTCCGATAACACAGCGAAGGATCCGAGCGGCGAACGTTCAGCACGACAAGCATCTTCCAGCCCACACACTCAGAAAGACCGAGGAAGCCCCAACCCCGAATCCGTCAATCCAACTCTGTCTCCCACGCGTGCGCGCGGACTGTGCGACTCATGAGCAAACCTCTCACGCCACTCGGTTTTGGCCCCGCGAATTTTTCTATTGCACTCCGGCGGCGACTGCCTCATTAGTAAAGCGTCGCAGGTCCTGTTGGCCGCAGCGATGGCTGGCTCCATCGCTCTTCGGCTCAGCAAATTCCCAAGGGCGCTTTCCAGGGCGCGGCACCCCGAAGAAACGGTGCTGAGTTTCCCGGACCTGAGACATCATCGATTCTGTATGAGCAACAACAACAGCGGGAACACGCCGGGCTACGGTTCCGGCTACTTGGAGATTTCCGAAAAGGGCTTTGGGTTCTTGCGATCGCCCCAGAACCATTTTCAACCCAAACCCACGGACATTTTCGTTACGCCCGACACTATAAAACGGCATTACCTGCGCGAAGGCTGCTTGGTAGCCGGCCCACTTCAGCCCCCTCATCGCGGCAGCAGCCCCCAACTCAAGGCGGTAGAAAAGGTCAATGACCTGCCGTTTTCCGATTACTTGAAACTGGTCCGGTTCGAAAACCTCACCACGATTGATCCCATCGAAAAATTCAAGCTTGAAACCACGCCGGACATGATCGAAACACGCGTGATTGATCTGGTCACGCCCATTGGCAAAGGCACCCGGGGCCTTATCGTGGCACCGCCGCGCAGCGGCAAAACCACCATCCTCAAACAAATCGCGAACGCTGTCACCTCCAACCATCCCGAGGTCCACGTCGTGGTCCTCCTCATCGACGAACGACCAGAAGAAGTCACCGATTTCCAACGATCCGTCAAAGCTGAGGTCATCGCCTCCTCCAATGACCAAGATCTCGAAACACACGTGCGCCTATCCCGCTTCATGATCGAACGTTGCCGCCGCATGGTCGAATGTGGCAAAGACGTGTTCGTCCTATTAGACTCGCTCACCCGCGTAGCCCGCGCTTACAACAGCGTTCACGGTGGCAGTGGTCGCACCATGACCGGTGGTGTGGACGCACGCGCACTGGAAGTGCCCCGCAAAATGTTCGCCTCAGCCAGAAAAATCGAGGGCGGCGGATCCCTCACCATCATCGCCACCGCGTTGGTCGAAACTGGCTCCCGAATGGATGAACTCATTTTCCAAGAGTTCAAGGGAACCGGTAACATGGAGCTGGTCTTGGATCGAAAACTGGCCGACCGAAGGCTCTTCCCCGCAATCGACATCCCGCGCAGTGGTACCCGTAAGGAGGAAAAACTCTTTCCGCCTCACCAGATCGACGCCGTCCGTAAATTGCGTCGAATGATGGTGGACCTGAATCCGGTGGAAGCCATGGAGACTCTCATTGCCGCCCTGCGCAAGCACAAAACCAACGACGAATTGTTGGCCAAGTTGGTGTAGAAGCAGTACCCGCTCCGCCCGGCTGGTCTCGTCAAGCCCATCCCGTTCGAGGCTCCAAAGCAAGAGAGTACAACCGGTTTCGTTCTTTCCGTCCCCCCGGACTGCTCTTCTGTCGAACCGCCAAACCCGGTCAGCTCATCACCCCCAGCCCGTTTCGTCCATCACCGCCCAACCGCCCAAGATCTTCACAAACCAGGACGCCTGGGAATCTCAGTAAACGGCGACGGCATGCTCGGCCCCCGAATTGGACGGGTCGGCACCGGGGAAGGCGGAGCCCCACTTTCCAACCCTCCAGAGGCCGGAGCAGAAGGAATTGGATTGTTCAACAGAGCCGACGCCGGACGAGAAGAGCCCGCCAAACCAGACGCCGAAACCGAGCCCGACCCAACCAATGCGCCGCGCCCGCCACCCGTGCCCAGCACGTCTTTCGCAGGTTTCACCCAAAGGGGTGTCTGAATCGTGGCAGGAGCGTCATGCGAAGGCCGACTCACCCCGGTGCCGGATGCCGGTCGCAAACCGCCCTCCAACTGTCCCAAGGGCGTTGCAGCAACAGCCTCCAACCCGGCCCGAAATTGCTCCAATCGCTGCTCCCGAAACTCACGCTGACGCCGATCAAGGGCCGCGTCCGCCATTTCTGCCGGATCTTGCCACACCGAGTCGGCCAATCCGGGAAACCGATTCAGAACACCCAGACTCTCGCCCGCAGATCGCCAACCCCTCGCAATCTCATCGGGGCCTTGCCAATCGCGCTCCGTCTCGCGCGAACCTGCCTCATGACCACCGCGGGCGCCTCCTCCCCCCGCCTCGCGCGACAATCGCTCCGCCAATTCAGGATCATTCTGCAACGCGTCCGCAAACTCAGACCACAAATCCAACCTCGAACCACGGCCCCGTTCGGCAGACCGCTCCGCAGGCTGCAGAAAGTTCTCCCGCAAACGTCGCTCGCCCTCCAGACCCGAAAGCTCCCCTTGATCACCCCCCATATCTAACCTCGTGGTCCGCGTCCGATCCAAAAGCTCCCGAACCCGCGCGCTCTGAATCATGGGACCGGGCGGAGGACGCAATACGGGCGATGTCCGCAAGGGATCCCCCAACGACTGTAACGGCGAAGGCCGCCGTTGCAATTGTTCCTCCAAATCGGACCCCAATCGTCCCCCGCGAGACAACCGGCTCACATTAGTAGACCAAAACTCCGTCTGCGGATCCGAAAACTCAATGGGTGGACCTCGCCGTACCCCTTGGCCACTCACAACAAACGCCGACAAAAGAACCCATCCGCTCACAACAACGAGCGTCCCCAATTCACCCCAAACCACAAGACGGTTTGCCGGCTTCACACCTTGCAGCATACGCGCTCCATTCCGCTCCGTCAAAACTTGCTTGCAAAAGCGCAAGTCCTTCCCCAAGCCTCGCGGCTCTGACCCAAAGCCCTGCCCGAATGGACAACCCAGCCTGCAAACAACCCTGCGCCGCCAGACCACGCCCTACACCCGCCATCGGCTCATACCCAGGGCGCGTTCTGCGTCGCCATGCCCCGTCGTCTGCCACATACTCCACGCCATGCCTGTCATCCAAGTCAAGTCTCTGACCCGCACCTTCCGCGTGTACAAAAAGCAACCCGGTCTGTGGGGCGCCGTCCGCGGCCTGTTCCGAAGACGGTACGAAATCGTCCACGCCGTGCAGGGCATCTCCTTTGACATTGAAGCAGGCGAATTTGTCGGCTTTCTCGGACCCAATGGAGCCGGCAAAACCACCACGCTGAAAATGCTGGCCGGATTGCTGCACCCCTCAGCCGGCTCGGCTCAGGTCCTCGGGTACATCCCCTGGCACCGACCCGACGCTTATCGCCGTCAATTCGCTCTCTTGCTGGGCCAAAAAAACCAATTGTGGTGGGACCTGCCCGCTCGAGAGAGTTTTGCTCTCAACGCCGCCATCTACGACCTGCCCAAACGCACGTGGGAAACTCGCGCCATGGAATTATGCGAACACCTCGGCGTCCGCGACAAACTGGACGTGGTCGTCCGAGAACTCTCTTTGGGCGAACGCATGAAACTCGAACTGGTCGCCGTATTGCTTCATCAACCCCGCGTCTTGTTCCTGGACGAGCCCACGCTGGGATTGGACGTGGTCGCCCAAAAAACCGTCCGCGACTTTCTCCGACACTACAACCGCCAGGCTCAAACCACCATCCTCCTCACAAGCCACGACATGGCCGATATCGAGGAACTCTGCCCGCGCGTCATTATCATCGATCACGGGCGCATCATGTTTGACGGGCCTTTGGGCGAAATCCAGGAACGTTACGCCAACTTCAAAGTTGTCACCATCCGCTGCCAACCCCATGCACCCATGCCCGAGCCGAAAGACATCCAACCTTGGGGCGAAATCGTGGAAATCAGCCCCCCTCTGATCCGTCTGCGTGTCCCTCGCGAGCGCGTCATATCCACATGCAAGGCATTATTGGACCAGCTCCCCGTGCAGGATCTGGATATCCATGAAGTCCCCATTGAAGAAGTGATCCGCAACCTCTTCAGCCGATCCCAGTCCGTCGTCAATCCCTCACCCCCGGCTGAAGGGCCAACCTGCGGGGAACCCCAGCCCAACCCAAAACCCATCCCCACTACTCATTCCGAAATCGAAAAACAGTCCGGCTCCGGTACACCTCGCCCGGCCTGAGCACCACAGAGGGAAAATGCGGCTGATTCACCGCATCCGGATAATGCTGGGTCTCCAAGCAAACGCCCCGATGCCCCAAATGATTGCCCGTGTACAACTGCAACCCGGGTTCCGTTGTCCAAACCTCCATCCCCCGACCGCTCCCCGGATGCCGCAACCGCGCTACCAATCGTGCCTCTCGCCCATCGCCGCCATGCACATAATTGTGATCATACCCTCCCAAGTGTGGCTCCAACTCATCCAGGTGAGTCCCCAAAAGCTTCGGCTGCGTGAAATCCAACGGAGTGCCCAGAACCGACCGAATCTCCCCCGTTGGGATCAAATGACGGTCCGCGGGCGTGTAAAACCGCGCCGCCAACCACAACTCATGTCCTCGCACATCTCCGCCGCCTGCCAAATTGAAATAAGCATGCTGTGTCAAATTCACCACCGTCGTCTGATCCGTGCGTCCTTCATAAACCACCTCCAAGTCATCCCCATCTGTCAGGGCATAGGTCACCGTCACACGGAGCGTGCCCGGATACCCTTCTTCCCCATCCGGACTTACATACGCCCAACGAACCCACGACCGATCGCCTCCCACCCCTTCATCCGCCAATTCCCACCACACTTGGCCAAATCCTCGCCGACCTCCATGCAAATGATGCAGACCATGGTTGGCCGTTAACCGATACTCTCGCCCATCGAGCAAAAACCGTGCACGGGCAATACGATTCGCCACCCGCCCAATAACCGACGCCGCTCCCCCGAAACCTCGCCAGTAATCCTGCAGTTCCGCCGGTGCCAGGATCACGTTGGTTCTCCCCCCGGTTCGATCCGGCACAACCACAGCCGTCAAGGTCGCCCCCCACCCAATTCCCCGCACTTCCAGACCGTTGGCATTGCGCAAGACAAACTCCCGCACCGTGCGGCCGTCCGCAACGGTCGGATGTTCCCGCCATTCCAATCGCGCCAAATCTGCTTTGCTACTCATGGTAACCATCCAAAAAACAAGACCCGTGACCCCCGGCCGGCCGACCATGATCCGGTTCATGCGACCAAAACTGCGAGATCCCCCGCCGCCCGCAAGTCTGATCCTTCGCCCCATGCCCGTTCCCCCTGCAACATCAACCCACCCATCCTGCTAAAGACCCTCACCAGCCCAAGGCCCGAATCCACTCACCGCATCGCCCAATCCGGCGCAAAGCCCTTGCCCAAACAACCGCGCAGAGCCGGACACGGCAGCCGCAGAAAATCAACCCCACCCTGCTTCAGCCTGCCAGATCCTCCGCACGCCTGTCACTCACCGAGTGCTCCAGCCTCTACGGCTGTTCCGAGTACAGATGCCGTCCAATGCTGCCAACCGACTCCGCCATTTTATGCTTTCTCATCCCACCCGATTTGCTTTTTTTGGCAACTTGTGCAGCGGGACCAACTCAAAAACGTCACACGGCTGGTGGTAAAGCTCGGCACGGGCGTGCTGACCGACAGCCGGCGTCAGCCGGATCCCGCACAAATGGAGCAATTGGTTACTCAAATCGCCGCTCAGCGCCGCGCCGGCCGCGAAATTCTCGTGGTCACCAGTGGCGCCGTCGGTGCCGGCATGGGCGTCCTCGGCTATGACAGACGCCCCACTGAGCTCAGCGAGCTCCAAGCATGCGCCGCAGTCGGACAATCCCGACTCATGGCCATGTACGAAAAGCTCTTCGCCGCCCACAACCTTGCCGTAGCCCAGGTCTTGCTCACCCACGACGACCTGGAACATCACGACCGTCACCTCAATGCACGCAACACCCTCGTCACGCTCCTGCGACACGGCGTGGTCCCCATCATCAACGAAAACGACGCCGTCTCGTTCACCGAAATCAAGTTCGGAGACAACGACCGGCTCTCCGCCCTTGTGACCGCGCTGCTTCCAGCCGATTTGCTTGTCATCCTCACAACCGTGGACGGTGTCATCGAAAACTTCGGCAAGGCCAACCCCCGCACCATCCCCGTCATCGAAAAAATTGATGCCGCCCTGGAACGCATCGCCAAAGGCACCCAAAGCCCTACCTCCGTCGGCGGCATGACCTCCAAACTTCAGGCAGCCAAAATCGTCATGCGCTCCGGCATCCCTATGGTCATCGCCTCCGGTCGTAAAAAGGATGTCCTCGAACGCATCCTTGCCGGCCAAGAGGAAGGCACCCTGTTCGTGCCTCAACCCAACCGACTCCGCAGCCGCAAACGTTGGATCGCCTTCTTCCACCACCCGAAAGGAACCCTCTATGTAGACGACGGCGCCCGATCCGCCCTTCGCGAACACGGTAAGAGCCTCCTGCCGCCTGGCATCGCCCGATGCGAAGGCGAGTTCGAAGCCGGAGAAGTCGTTCGCATCTGCGACCTGGACGGCACCGAGTTCGCCCGGGGCTTGGCCTCCTTCAGCGCCGAGCAAATCCGATCGCGCCAATTGCGCAGCGTCGAGGTCGTGCATCGGGACAACTTGGTGATCCTTTAACGACTACCCGAGACCACCCTCGCTCCCACAGTCGCCGCGCAAATCAAATCAACCGAATCCAGCCCTGCTCCTTCCAAACTCTCGTGCCAATCCACCCCCGGCCGATTCATCACAACGCGATTGTCGTCGTCAGCGCACCCCGGCAATCTCACCACATATGCGGCTCGTTCAGGAACCTTCAGCCATGCAAAAGTTAGCGCTGAGCTGGCAACGCAAAGGCCTCCGCGTCGCCTTCGTCCCCACCATGGGCTACCTACACGAAGGGCACCTCAGCCTCGTCCGCTTGGCACGCCGCCATGCGGGTCCCAAAGGCCGAGTCATCGTCAGCATCTACGTGAACCCCACCCAGTTCGGACCCGGAGAAGACCTGGAACGCTATCCACGTGACCTAAACCGGGATCTCCATTTGTGTCGAACAGCCGGTGTGGACGTGGTCTTTGCACCCACAGACAATGCCATGTACCCCGGCTTTCACCATGGCCAATACAGCACCTTCGTCGTCGAAGAACAATTGTCTCGCACCATGGAAGGCGCGGCTCGACCCGTCCACTTCCGCGGCGTCACTACGATCGTCGCCAAGCTTTTTCACCTCGTCCTCCCTCAGATCGCCGTCTTCGGTGCCAAGGACTGGCAACAAGCTGCCATCATCCGCCGAATGGTCGCCGACCTCAATTTCCCCGTGCGCATCATCGTCGGCCCCACCGTACGAGAGCCGGATGGCCTGGCACTCAGCTCCCGTAACTCCTACCTGACACCCGAGGAACGTCGCCAAGCCACCGTCCTTTACCAGGCCATCCTGATGGCCCGACAACAAGTCCACCATGCACCCAAGCCGGCCGACCAACTCAAGCAGTTGGTCGCACAATTCGTCGCCGCGCGTCCGCTGGCACGACTCGACTACGTCGAATTCTTTAATTCCGACTCCCTCCAGCCTGTCCCAATCGTCCAACCGGGCTCTCACATGGCTCTGGCCGTGTTCATCGGAAAAACCAGACTCATTGACAACGACCAACTGTAAGCTACCCAAAAGCATCCCATAACAACGGGATCTGATCGCTCATCAACCCCAACAAGCTCCCACGCATGGAACAGTACGATTACCTCGTCCTCGGCAGCGGTATCGCCGGCCTGATGTTCGCGCTCAAGGTCGCCCCTCACGGCCGCGTCGCCATCGTCACCAAAAAGGATCGCGCCGAATCCAACACCAACTACGCCCAGGGCGGCATCGCCGCCGTCACCAGCCCGGAAGATTCTTTCGAACTCCACATCCGCGACACCCTCGCCGCAGGAGCCGGCCTCTGTAAACCCGAGGTCGTCCGCACCATCGTCGAAGATGGCCCCGCAAGAATCGCCGAACTCATCGAACTCGGCGTCCGATTCTCCGAACGCGAAACCCCCGGTGAGGACGGCGGACGCGAGCTGGACTTGGGCCGGGAAGGCGGCCACAGTAAACGCCGGATCTTGCACGCTCGCGACATGACCGGGCGCGAAATCGAACGCGCTCTCCTGCAAGCCGTCGCCCGTCAACCCAACGTCACTCTCCACGAAAACCACTTCGCCATCGACCTCATCACCACGAAAAAACTCGGACGCCCCGGACCCAACCGATGCGTCGGCGCCTACGTCCTCGAGAAAAACTCAGGCGTCGTCAAAACCTTTGCCGCTCGAATCACCGTCCTGGCCACTGGCGGCTGCGGAAAAGTCTACCTCTATACCACCAACCCAGACATCGCTACCGGTGACGGCGTCGCCATGGCCTACCGCGCAGGCGTGCCCATCGCCAACATGGAATTTATCCAGTTCCACCCCACCTGCCTCTACCATCCCAAGGCCAAATCCTTCCTCATCAGCGAAGCCGTCCGCGGCGAAGGCGGCATCCTCAAAACCATCGAGGGCGTCGAGTTTATGAACGACGTCCACCCCATGGGCTCACTCGCCCCACGCGACATCGTCGCTCGCGCCATCGACAGCGTCATGAAACGCACCGGCGCCGACTACGTCCTGCTCGATATCACCCACAAACCTGCCCCCTTCATCATGCGCCGATTCCCGAACATCTACGAAACCTGTCTCCGTTACGGAATTGACATCACCAAAGAACCCATCCCTGTCGTCCCAGCAGCCCATTACCAGTGCGGCGGCGTCGTCGCCACCGTCGATGGCCTCACAGAGTTGCCCGGCCTCTACGCCATCGGAGAAGTAGCTTGCACCGGACTCCACGGCGCAAACCGTCTCGCCAGCAATTCCCTCTTGGAAGCCGTCGTCTGTGCCCACCGCGCCGCCCTCCAGGCTCGCCACAGCGATCTGCCACCCATCGACTTTGACATCCCTCAATGGCAAACCGGCAACGCAACCAACCCCGACGAACTCGTCGTCGTCTCCCACAACTGGGACGAAATCCGCCGCTGCATGTGGGACTATGTCGGCATCGTCCGCACCACCAAACGCCTGCTTCGCGCTCAAAAGCGCCTGGCCAACCTGCAGCAAGAAATTCAGGAATACTACTGGAACTTCATCGTCACCGCCGATCTGCTCGAACTCCGCAACCTGGCCACAGTCGCCGAAATCATCGTCCAATCCGCCCTGCAACGCCCCGAAAGCAGAGGCCTTCACTACACACTCGATTACCCCAATCCCGATCCCGCCTGGGAACAACGCGACACTATCATCCGCAAACCTTGAACCTTCAACCCGTACGCCTCCGAACCCCTCCACCTCGGCCTCACCGCCACACCCACGCGCCCATACCACCCCAAAGCGCACACCAACCTGACCAAACACCCGTCACACCTCGGTTCGTTCACGACCGCTGCCACAAATCCTCAAATCAATCCCCCTGCGCCACTCAAACCACCAAAAAAACAAGCCCGGTGCCCTCTCGAGCACCGGGCCCAAATCGAACCACCCCGCAAAAGCTCAACGGCGATCCCGGCTGCGGCCACCTCCACTGCCTCCACTTCGTCCACCCCGACGATGACGATCCCGCCCCCGCACCTGACGATGTCCACGATCCCGCGTCTCTGACCGATGTGTCCGCTCCGTGGACCGTCCTCCGCCACTCCCCGACGCCACTGAAGCCGTAGCCCCGCCGCTCGCACCCGTCCCGCTGTCGGCTTCCCCGGACTTCTCCTCCGCTGCCCCCGTCTCTGACGCTTGCTCCGAAGATTGCCCCGCCACACCCGCAGCAGCCGAGCCACCCCCCGCTTGCGCTGCCAACTGCGCATCCCGCTCGTTCATCGCAGCCCTCCGCGACAAACGCACACGCCCTTTCTCATCCACACCCAATACCTTGACCCATATCTCATCGCCAATCTTAACGATGTCCTCGGTCTTCTTCACCCGGAAATTCGCCAGTTCACTGATGTGCACCAACCCATCTTTACCCGGCAAAAATTCCACAAACGCACCAAAGTCTTTAATCGTCACCACCTTCCCGCGGTAAATCTTCCCTACCTCGGCCTCCGCTGACAACGCTTCGATTGCCTCCCGCGCAATTCGCATGCCCTCCTCAGACAACGAGTAAATATGCACCGTCCCGTCATCCTCAATGTCAATTTCGCACCCCGACTCATCCACCAACTTCTTGATGTTCTTACCCCCGGGCCCAATCAACGTGCCAATCTTCTCCGGATCAATCTTCAACGTCACAATCCGCGGCGCATACTTGCTCAACTGCGGCCGCGGCGCAGCCAGCACCTTGTTCATCTCTTGCAAAATCGCCAACCGCGCCACCCGCGCCCGCTCCACCGCCTCCCCAATCACGCTCAGCGGCAACCCACGCAACTTCAAATCCAACTGAAACCCTGTAATCCCACGCTCTGACCCCGCAATCTTACAATCCATGTCCCCAAAGTGATCCTCCGCCCCAATAAGGTCCGTCAAAAGCTGGTACCGCCCCAGCCGACCCTCCGCATCATATTCCGTCACCAAACCAATACTGATCCCGGCCACGGCTCGCTGCAACGGAATCCCCGCATCCATCAGCGCCAGCGACCCCCCACACACCGTAGCCATCGAAGTCGACCCGTTCGATTCCATAATCTCACTGGTCACCCGCACCGTGTACGGATAATCCTCCAACGGCAACAACGGCGCCAGCGAACGCTCCGCCAAATTCCCATGCCCAATCTCGCGCCGACCCGGTCCCGTGATGCGACCCGTCTCACCCACCGAAAAATTCGGAAAGTTGTAATGCAAAATGAACCGCTTTTCAGTCGCACCCCCCGTATACGCATCAAACTCCTGCGCATCCTCACCCGTCCCCAACGTCGCCAACACCAGAGCCTGCGTCTCCCCCCGCGCAAACAACGCCGACCCATGCGCACGCGGCAACAGACCCACTTCACACTGAATCGGCCGCACCTCCTCCATCCCACGTCCATCCAGCCGCTTCCCCTCCCGCAAAATCAAATCTCGAACTGCACGCCGCTGAATGTCATACCGAACCTCGTTCAGCACAAACTCCGTCACCCGCTCCGAACCAAACTCCTCCAGCAGTTTCCGACCCACCTCCTCAAACAAACCATTCAGCGCCGCCTCCCGAGCCAACTTCCCGGGAGTCAACAAAGCAGGCACCAATCGATCCCCAGCCAGCTCCCGCGCCCGCGCCAAAATCTCCGCAGGCGCTTCCTGCACCCGAATCGTTCTCTTGGCACGGCCAACCCGAGACGCAAGTTCCCGCTGCACCGCGATCAATGGTTGAATGGCCTGATGCCCAAACTCCAACGCAGCCAGAAAATCCGACTCGCTGATCTCCCGAGCCGACCCCTCAAACATCACCAACTCCCGCTCGGTACCGACATACACAAGGTCCAAATCACTCCGCTCCAAATCCTTATGCGTCGGATTCACCACAAACCGACCATCAATCCGCCCAATCCGCACCGCAGCCACCGGACCGTCCCAAGGAATATCACTAATCATCAAAGCCGCAGACGCACCATTCACACACAACACGTCCGGATCATTCTGCCCATCAGCACTCAACACAATCGCCTGCACCTGCACCTCATTGAACCAGCCTTTCGGAAACAAAGGCCGAAGCGGCCGGTCAATCATCCGCGACGTCACGATCTCCTTCTCCGTCGGACGCCCCTCACGCTTAAAATAACCACCAGGAAACCGACCAGCCGCAGCCGCCTTCTCCCGGTAATCCACCGTCAACGGAAAGAAGTCCGCCCCCTCACGCGACTGCGTCGCACCCACAGCCGCCACAATCACAATCGTCTCACCCAACTGCACCGTAACGGCGCCGTCCGCCTGCTTCGCAATCTTGCCAGTCTCAATCTGAATCGTCTTGTCGCCCACCTGGGCGCTCACTCGCGTATGCATGATCCCACTGTCCACAGCCGCCGTTGCCGTCGAGAAACTTCAGTCAAAACCGGCCCCATCGCCGGACCTGATTGAAATTGCCCGCGGCAACGCGGCTACACCTTCTGCACGGGCCCATCGTTCTCCGCCTTACGGGACGCCCGCGCGTTCCATCCCGAAAGCAGGGGCCGGTAAATACAAAACCCGCGCGTCCCTCGACGCCCGGGCCCGACCCATTTCCACACCGCGGCTCAATGGCGCAAATTCAACTTCTGCGTCACAGCCACGTACCGATCGTATGCCGTCCGCTTCAAATAATCCAACAGCCGCCGCCGCTGACTCACCATCATCAGCAACCCCCGGCGCGAACTGTGATCCTTCCTGTTCCGCTGCAAATGCTCCGTCAAATGATTGATCCGCTGCGTCAAAAGCGCAATCTGCACATCCGCGGATCCAGTGTCGCGCTCGTGCAACTTGAAACTGTCTATAATCTTCTTCTTCGATTCCATAGCGGCCTTCAAACCTCGCGTAACCTATGCCGCACCATCCCGCCTGTAAAGCCATTTCCCCAAAAACCCCTCCCCACAACTCAACCCGCACCACCCACTGCCCACATCGGCCCCGCCCCAAACCAACACCTCAAGACCGACGCCGCACCGCCCGCCGCCCAAACAATTCCATCTGCGGCAACGTCAAAAAACCATAGCGCTTCAACAACCGTAACATCTGAAACAAATCTGACTTCGCATAATTCCGATTCGGTTCCACCGCCGCCACCAGCTCTGCCAACATCGTGCGCACCGGCAACACCGCATCCACTCCTCGACTCCGCAACAGCTCCACCACCGCCAGACGCTCCGCCTCCACCCGCGGCAGCCCAGACACCACCAACACCCGCAACGGCATCGGAGCCGCTCCCAAAACCTCCAAAACCCGACGCCACGCCCCCGCCTCCACAAACCGCAACACCTCCGGCTCAGCCTCCAACCGTGCCCGACTCAACACCTCCATATGCCAACCCCGCAGCCCAATCACCGCACGCCCCACACGCCGCACATCTCCAACATCCAACACAAACGGCAACCCATCCCTTCCCGACTCCGCCTGCGGATGCACCACCAAAAAATCGCCATCTTCCTCCTCCTGCCGCGACGGCGTCACAAACTTCCGCTCTTGCCGCACCAAAAACCCCAAGTGCTCAAAAAACTCCCGCACAACTGTCTCCATCACACCAGCCATGCCAACCCTCACACCGCTTCCCCCATCAACACCGACCGCACCAACTCCTCCCCAACCCCATGCCCCCACTCCGCACAACCCAACCGGGACAACAAAACAAACCGCACCTGCCCATCCCGCACCTTCTTGTCCGACCGCATCGCCATTAACAACCGCTCAACCCGTGCCGCCGTCCAACGCGTCCGCGTCGGCAAACCCGCCCGCCCCAACAAACCCTCCAGCCGATCAACAGCCCCCCGCTCCAAACCAATACACCGCGCCGAAAGCCACCCCTCCACCACCTGACCAATCGCAATCGCCTCCCCATGCAACAAACGCCCATACCCACAAATCGCTTCCAACGCATGCCCCACCGTATGACCAAAATTCAAAATCGCCCGCCGACCACTCTCCCGCTCATCCTCCATCACCACCTCCGCCTTAATCTCACAACATCGTGCCACCACCGACTCCAACACCCCAAGCTCGCGCCCCAACAAACCCTCCATCTCCCGCTCCAAACGCTCAAACAAATCTGCATCCGCAATCGCACCGTACTTCACCACCTCCGCCAACCCAGACCGATACTCCCGCTCCGGTAACGTCCCCAACGTCTCCAGATCCGCCACCACCAACCGCGGCTGATAAAACGCCCCCACCAAATTCTTACCGGCCCGCAAATTAATCCCCACCTTCCCACCCACAGAACTGTCCACCTGCGCCAACAACGTCGTCGGCACCTGCACCAAAGCCACACCCCGCATGTACGTCGCCGCCACAAAACCGCCTAAATCTCCCACCACACCCCCACCCAACGCCACCACAAAAGACCCCCGCTCCAGCCGCCCCGCCGCCAACAACTCATGACACCGATGCACCACAGACCAACACTTCGCCCGCTCCCCCGCCGGCACCGTCACCACCACCGGATCAAAACCGCCTCCACGCAATGACTCCACCACCAGCCCCAACCAATGCCCCGCCACCCGATCATCCGTAATCACCCCACACCGCCGACCCAAATCCAATCCACCACAAAACTCCCCCAAACGGGCCAACAAACCCGCCCCCACCACAATCTCGTAACTCCGATCCCCTAAACGAACCGAAACCGTGCGCACCGTGAGACCATACCCCCCCAAACCGCCCTAACGCAAACTTTCCCACCTACCCAGACCCTACCCATGCACACCCATCCCCATCACCCCACAACCCACCAAACCGCCCACCCACCCACCAAATCGCCATCCCCGCCACACGCCAGCCCGCACTCACCTCAAAACCTGTCCCTTCACCCTCATCACCCCACCCCTCCAACAACCAAATCCACCTCACTCACCAACACCCAGCCCCAAACCCCTCCGAACACACCCCGCCCGTCGGACCTCCCCGGACATCCCAACCCTCGCCAAAAACACAAACCCATGCCACCCTTCCTCCATGACCAAACAACAAAGCACCAAACACCAAAACAAACCGCAAACACAGCCATGCCGACAGCCATCCTGACCCAATCCAACCTCCGCGTCCACCTCGTCAGCGAACGCCTCGAGGTCCACGGACCCGATCCCATGTTCGGCGAGGACACCCTCCTGCGCCAAATCCCCCTTCACGACCTCGAACGCCTTATCATGGGCGAAGACGTCCACCTCTCCACACCCGCACTGGCCGAACTCCTCCGGCGACGCATCCCCATCCAAATCTTCTCCTGGCAAGGCCAGTTCCTCGGCAGCTTCCTACCCCACCCCCAACCCCACGGCCTCTCCCGACTCCGCCAATACCAACGCGTCCTCGACCCCGCTTTCACCCTTTCCATCGCCCGACGCACCATTGCCGCTAAACTCTACAACCAACGCCGCGTCCTCCAACGCCTCCTCGCCAATCGCCAAACCCCAGACAAACCCGCACCCGAACCCATTGCAACTCTCGTCCCCCGAACCATTGACGAACTCGACACCCTTTTTACACCCATCCGCACCGCCCAAAACCTCGAGGAACTCCGCGGCTTCGAAGGACTCGCTACAGCCAAATACTACCAAGCCTGGGCCACCTTCCTTCCACCCGAATTCCCCTTCGAACGCCGATCCACACGACCACCCCTCAACCCCGTCAACGCCTGCATCTCCTTCGCCGCTACCCTCCTCTACCACGAAGCCACCGCCGCCTGCCACGCCCACGGACTCGACCCAGCCCTCGGTACCCTCCACGCACCCGACGACGGACGCTGGTCCCTCGCCCTCGACCTCATCGAACCCTTCCGCCCCGTCCTCGTCGAAGCCCTCGCCCTCGACCTCTTCACCCACAAAATCCTCTCCTCCGAACACTTCGAATCCCGCGACGGCGGCTGCTTCCTCAACACCGAAGGCCGCAAAAAATTCTTCATCCAATACGAACGCCGCATGGAACGCCAATTCCTCAGCGAAGCACTCGGGCACCGCACCACCCTCCGCCAACAAATCGAACACCAAGCCACTATGTTCAAAGCCGCCCTCGAAGACCCAGACACCTTCGAGCCCTTCCTCATGAATTGATCCCATGAACCTCTGGTGGTACGAAGCCTTCCCCACAACCCCCTACCAAACCTCACCCCCACCCGCAGGCCATATGCTCTACGTCATCGCCTACGACATCTCCAACCCAAAGCGCCTCGCCAAAGTCGCCAAAACTTGCGAAGACTACGGCGTCCGCGTTCAATACTCCGTCTTCGAATGCTACCTCGAACCAGACACCTTCGAAACCCTCTGGCTCACCCTCCTCGACCTCATCAATCCAGACGAAGACCGCATCGTCGCCTACCAACTCGACAGCCGCTGCGCCGCCCAAACCCTCACAGCCGGCACCATGGTCTGTGCCGAACGCATCGTCTGCTACCTCGTATGACCACCCAACCCCTCAGCCCCAAACACCAACCCAGCCAACCAGGTCGGCACCTTTCCAAGCCCCAACACCCCAGCCTCCCGACCTGGCACCCAAATCCCTCCTTGCCAGCGCCTTACCGCCGCACTACCATCCCCTCGCATCAAACGACACCAACCACAAATACCGTGCCAACTCAGGTCCCGACCTGCACCCGGGCCAACTACCTACACACCAGCCAGTTGCCTCCGGTGCAGCCGAAGACCTAACAAACGCCGAAAGGCATTGGAGACGCGGCCGGCCCTGTGAGCATCCACCCCCAGACGGTCCAGCCGAAGACCTAACAAACGCCGAAAGGCATTGGAGACTCGTG
>JANWVC010000027.1 GCA_025057755.1 Limisphaera sp.
GACCTGCCTCAGGTACTTACTTCTGTGCCTATGACGGCAATGGCAACGTAGCTGCGCTGGTCCAAGCGCAGGACGCGACCGTTTCCGGCAACTACGAGTACGGGCCGTTTGCAGAACCCATACGCATAACTGGACCGGCCGCCCGAGCAAATCCCTTCCGTTTCAGCACCAAGCGCACTGACGATACCACCGACCTTGCCCTGTACGAATATCGGGCCTACAGTCCGACCCTCGGCCGCTGGATGAGCCGCGATCCCATCGGAGAACGGGGAAAGAACGACCTTTACGATTTTGCCCTTAACGATCCTCTCAATAAGTTTGACCCGGACGGACGGGACACGTACTGTCCCTATCCTTACCCACACTCTTGTTCTGACCCAGATACAAACCACTGGGGTGATCCGCCCTCCCTATCACTGGGTAAGGGATGTGGAAACTATCCAGACATCGTCCGGGCTGTTGAAGTAGCTAACAATGCAATGAAGCAGGGAGCATGCGCCAAATGGTTCAAGGATCATGGATCCTTCGGTGTCAATTTCCGCGTCAACTGCCACGGGAAATGCAAATTGGTCTGCCTGCTTGGCGGGACGGCTTGGACCTACCCTGGGTTCAACCGGATCGGTTTGTGCCCTGAGAATCTTACAAGATTCGGTCCGAGCGGCATTGCTAGCTTGCTCATTCACGAAGCAGCACATCATTACTGTCCAATCATTGGCGGGGAGAAATGTGCGAACGAGGCTCAGTCAGTCTGTGGGGACTACGTGACCAACTAATGGATAGACAAGGGCATGGTTGAAATGTTGCCAGATCGTCAGGTTCCGCATTCTTTTGTGCCGCGTGGCAAAGTGGCCGAAGCCTTGATAGTATCCCTCTTTATCCAAGCGTTTATACTACTTGGTCTGGCCTGGGGCGAATTCCCGGGCGGCACTTCAAGCGTCCTTGGCGGGTTGGCGGCCTGCTACCTTGGGATGGACATCACGGTATGGTTGATAGGGGTAAGGTCGAGGATTCTGTCACGGCGTGTGGTACGCATTGGACTCTATTTGGCACAGCCGGTTGTCTGCGTCGGCTACGGAGTTATGCTGAACGTGCTCCGCTAGCGGTAGGTATGATTTCTGGCTTCACGAAAAGGATTCACGGAGGATCGGTATTTGGTGTGTCCATCGGGGACAGTGCAACCCCTCGCCTTCAGGCAAAGAATAATCGGCGAAGTCCTCACCAGAAGACGAGCGAAACATCCGTTGCTTCAGATCAGTCGAATTCATTCGACACACCATGAATGCACTGGCTTCAAGCCGGTGGTAGTTCAATTACAGGGGTATGCACGGCTTTCATGGAAACAGGACTTCCACGAAGGCCGGTGGCGACGCGACGGTCGCGAACCTGCGGCTCGGCCAATTTCGTTGCCAATCTGCTCAACCAATAACGCAGCGCGATGTTCCCGGAGCGGTGGATATAACGGGCGTGGCGCTGGCGACCAACACCGTGTTTGTGAACGGGGACACGAACCTATATCGCAAAGTGGAGTATTTCCGCAAGGAGTTGAGCATGGATACCAGCCCTGCCCCGGTCTGGCAATTGGTCACGGTCAGTGGGGTTGGCGAACCGAGCGTGACCGGCAACGTGTTCGTCCCCAAAACCAACGAGGTCTTTACTTACGACCGGGATGGCAATCTCACCGGCGACGGCCCCTGGACCTTCGAATGGGATGCTGAGAATCGGCTTGTCCGAGTCCGAGCGTACCATCCAGTCCTATCGTGTCCCATCGGAAAGTCGAGGGGACTTATGACGCCAAAGGTCGCAGAATCCGGCAGACGACTTCTGACGGCAGCAGCGGCAACTGGATCGTGACTGAAGACTTGAAATTCGTGAGCGATGGCTGGCGTCATATTGCGGAGTAAAACGCCACGAACAATGCGCTGGTGTGTTCTTGTGTTTGGGGACTTGATCTTAGCGGTTCGCTGGACGGGGCTGGAGGAGTTGGAGGGTTGCTTTGGGTGACCGTAAATTCGGGAACCGCCATTGCCGCTTACTTCTTTGCCTATGACGGCAACAGCAACGTAACTGCGCTTGTCAAAGCGCAGAGTGGGACTGTCTCCGCCAACTACGAATATGGTCCCTTTGCCGAGCCGGTTCGGGTCACCGGCGCTGCCGCTGGCCAAAATCGCTTCCGTTTCAGCACCAAGCGGACGGATGAGACCACCGATCTTGTCCTGTACGAATACCGCGCCTACAGTCCCAGCCTGGGACGCTGGCTCAGCCGGGATCCGATAGGACAGTTGCAGGGCGTGCTTGAAGCATCTCGGACGCATGGCAGGGGGTTACAACGGCTGCCACTTACCAGAGTCGAGTGGTTCCAAACGATACAGGAACACTTTCGGCCGCAAAGCTCTTCGGGGCAATGCAAGCAATGCATGCTAACGGCCATTGCCCGGTTGATGAGCGAATCCGTTTATGAAGACTCCTTATATGATCGGAACCTGTACGTTTATGTCAACAATTCGGCGCTAGCCTTATTCGATCCTCTTGGTCTAAAGGCATACGTATGTATCAGGCCTCTCAACTTTCCGGTACTTTGCAAGACTTGGATGTTCGTGCATTGTTTCATAAAGACGGATGAATGCGGGCACTGGAATTTCAATGACGAGGGTGTGGGCGAGGAGCCGAATCCAGAAGGTGTCTGTGGAGAACAACCTAAGTGTGTGCCAATAGATTGCGAATGTTTGGATGAGAGACACCTTTGTCACGCGATAATAAGTTCAGCGAGTGACCCTGCTTGGGCACCGGCAACATGGACATTGACTGGCCACAATTGCTGCCATTGGGTAGACATGATCTTAAAGAAGAAAAAGTGTAAAGGAGTTGCTGAGCATTTTCCCGGATACTGGCTGCCTCCAGCGAAACGACCTTATTAAGAAGTTTTATGGCCGCAGGTTCGTTGCATTTCAAGATAAGCCTAGCGATAGGAGCTGCTATCGGCATCTTGGGTGTTGGCTATAGCACGTACACTGCAATGCGTGGGATCGGGGATGGGGTTTGTGGGGCCTCGGCTTTTCTATTTGTTTTTGGCCTCCCTTTGTCGCTGCTTGAGATAGTGTTTGAGAACATCGGGCTGGTTAAAGGGACTTGGTCGGGGTTTATAGCTTTGAGCGTTCTGTATGTTGCAAATTGGACACTCTGGGGAACGTTGCTGGGGCTCGTAATTTGTAGGCTTGCTGGGAAAGAATGAGGACTGGGCCAAATGTTGGTGCAGTAAGCCTTCCACATCAGGTTCTACCCCTCACAAGCCACTCTATCGCTTGCGTCGGTAATGGCAAGGTGGTTACTGTGGTCAAGGCTGCTGACGGCACGGTGAGTGCATGCTACGAATCCGATCCATTTGGCCAGACGATTCACGCCACTGGTCCGATGGCGAAGGAGAATTCCTTCCGTTTCAGCACAAAGCGGACGGATGAGACCACCGATCTTGTCCTTTACGAATACCGCGCTTACAGTCCCAGCCTCGGCCGGTGGCTAAGCAGGGATCCATGGTTGGAAGAAGGCTTCGCCTTTTTCGGAAGTCAGGAAAGTTCATATCCCGGAATCAATCGTTTATTCGAAGGGCAAGATTTTGGGTAGTACGTATTTTGTTCGAACCAGCCGGTGACTACCTTTGATTACTTGGGGTTGCAACGCCCGAAGAATACTTGTAACTATTGGTAGCTTGTTCTTATCACAGTAATTGGTGCTGGCAAGGGAGGGTCCGCAGTAGCTGCTACTGGGGAATTAAGAGCTCATAAGTCGTGTTGTATGGACAACTATGCAAACAAATATCTGTTCTGTGGCGTCGGCCTGGGAGGTGGTTTTAAGTGTGGAATTACAGTTGACCCAAGCGGCCAAGGCGAGTGGTGTGATACTCCGTGTGTTCCATGGGAAGCCCATAATGGAGTGGGGCGATTAAGCGCCTGGGGTGTTGGTTTTGCTAAAGCCATTGGTGCTGTCTGGGCTTCTACCCCGCAAACATATCAGTATTTCGCCGGCACTGGGTGGGGACTCTCGCTCGGGTTAGTCACGAGCGTAGGGTATTGGGGTATTACGCTTGGTCTGTCGCAACCGATCGGCGGTGGAGATTGCTGCATGTAGACAGGGAATTTCTGGCATGAATAGCCGTAGAAAGGGTTACGTGCAAAGACTGCTCGACGCAGCAGTGGCGGTTTTATTCTGTGCTGGGCTGGCATTTTTCGCCAGTCTCATAATTCTTGTCTATCTGGGATATTATGAGAGTTTTGTTCGGCGGCGAGTGCTCGCGCCACTTGAGGCAATTGGTTGGTTTGAAGAATGTGCTGGGATTGTAACCGCGTTTTTATTGCTAGCGTGGGTGACAATCGGTGGTGGCATGAATTCGCAGTTGTGGAAATGGTCGCCCCCGTTTTGGTTCTTTCGGAAACAACCGCGGGCAGTGCGACTGGCAGTTGTGATATTGTTGGTACTGGGCACGCTACTAGCCTCGTTTTCGCAGTTCTTGGGCTTGGCCCCCAATTAATTGCGCGGGGAAATTGGGTCGTACTTTCACATTCTACATTTGTGGGTTGTCCATAACTATCAGCTTACTGCGAAAATAGCCGTTTGTTTTTGTTGAGCGCATGGAAAACAATTCGGCTGCGACCGTGACGGGAACATGACATCGGACGGCCGGTGGAATTACACGTGGGACGCTGAAAACCGACTGCTCAAGGCCGAGAGCCGGGCTGATACGCCAGATGGTTCGTGGCGGAGAGTCGAGTGGACATACGACGGCAAGGGGCGTAGGATAGGCCAGAAGACCTTGCTGTGGACCAACAACACATGGCAGGTGGCTGAAGACCTGAAATTCCTCAGTGACCCGATGTCAGTCGGCCGGCACATTGTGGAGCTGAATGCGAGTAATAACGCACCTGTCCGCAGCTACGTTTGGGGCTTGGATGTGAGCGGGAGTCTTGATGGCGCTGGTGGAGTGGGTGGGTTGCTGTGGGTCACACTGAACACAGGAACTGCCTCGGGTATTCACTTCTGTGCGTATGATGGCAACGGCAACGTAGCTGCGCTTGTCAAAGCGCGGGACGGGACTATAAGTGCGAGTGATGAATACAGCTCATGTAGCGAGCGGCTTGGTCAAGTGCAATTGGTGTATCTCGCTGAGAGGCAGTGATGGAAGCAGCTCTTACCGTTAAGGTCATGTAGAAAAGGGTGCAGAAATGGGTATTAGTGGACCTGATTATTGAAATGGCGCTTCCATGATGGAAGGTTGTGTTTTGGAGGCTTTGAGCGCTGGATGTTCGTTGGCTAAGGCGGCTGCACTGGGATCACAACAATGCCCATGAGCCAGAAGCCTATGGATTGCTTTGTTGACTACGGTGTTTTGGTGTCATTCAGTCAATGGAAGTAGAGATTGGTCCATGCGCATCCGTTGGGCTCAGCGGTGGCTCTCACGATGGATAACAGGTGGAGAGCAACGACCTTGGTGACGTCCCGTTTATGCAATCTTGGTGCGACTGTGGAACCGAAGGTGAAATAGAGGGAAGCCATGGCACCAACCAAGTTACTGGTAGTGCTCCCGGGGAAGATCGGTTTCATGGTGAAGCTCGATATGAGGGCGAGTGTGTGTAGTGATTACGTGGATGCGAACGTGTAAGCCCAGGAGTAGTTTCTTTTTAAGGGGCCCAAGCTGGGATGGAATAGGAGCGCGTGGGCGCTTCGGGTGAAGGCAGGAAGTTTAGGAAGAAGCTTACTTTTTTTTGGCGACGCTGGAATGAATGGGACCGGTGGTAGACCAGAGCGGGGAAGGACATCCGAATGGTAGACACAGAGCACTGAGCGTCCTCATTGGCTGCCTGTTCTTTTTTTCAATGGCACTAGGTCGTGAACGATTGTCTTTGCGAATGAGCTGTGATGTTATCTGCCGTCGGAAAAGGGGCTGTAGGACAACGATCAAGCCTAATTGCGGGGCGATGCGATATTTCCCAACTGCAGCTCGAGGTAGTGTGGATGATGGGGTGGCTGGTGTCAGATGCATGTGGCGATTCACGGTCAACAGACTTCGAAGGTCAGCAGGGTAGTTCTTAAGTGTGCGGTGCGGCCTCGTAGGAGGCGCTGTTTGGCTGAATGGGGTGATGGGCGGAAGGACGAGAATGCAATGTCGGTGTCCTGCCGAGTGGGCAAAAGAGGCAGGCGAAGTGAGACCGGGGTGGGGGGAGTGCAGGCACCCGGACCTGTGCCATAGGCCTTCCGTTTGTCAGTCGCCGTGAAAAGCGCGCGGGCATGTAGAGGAGACGGCTTTTAGTGTTATAGTGTAGCAATCCCTTGAGAGATCTTTGTGCTTCCCGAGGGGACGCGTCCTTAGCCTGGACAGTGCCACGCCGTAAGGAGTCGCCGCAGCAGCAACAGAGCCTGCCCCCTACCACCAGCGAGGCAGCAGCCGCACAGCGGCGGGGTAGCCGTAGGGCCGCTGGCGCTTTCAGGGAGGTGAGGCATTTAATGAGCGATTGCTACGATGTTGGCGCGCGTGGGTTTGTTTGGGGAAAACGGTTACGCCGGTTGTCCGGGTAACAAATTGGGGTGGGGTCGGGACAGGGTGACCTGTCTGGATTGGCATTATACAGGATGGCTGTAGCAGAAGGTGGCGTCGGACGGAGCGAGAGGCGGCAGGGGAGTCATCGTCTTCGGGATGCGTGAGATGGCCGAGCGGAACGGTTTGGCAAGGCGCGCGGTGGGAGGGGAGGCGGTGCGGAACGCTTGCCAGTCGGGATGGGCCTTCGCAGACTTGGAGACTTGCAGAAGGCCATGAACAGGATGAAGTGGATGGCAGGCGCATGATCCGGTCGTTGGTATTTACGACGCAGGGACGGTTGCACAGTCGGGACATTGAGTTGTTCCTGATGCCCACGTTATTGAACGACACAAATCTGTTTCTGTGGGTGGATTTAGAGAATCCGAGTCCGGAAGAGACGAAGCGCGTCTTGGAGGATGTGTTTCACTTTCATCCGCTCTCGATTGAGGACTGCGTGATGGTGAGTGAATCGCCAAAGATTGAGGAATACTTGCCGCGGGAAGGGGATTTGTTTCCGCCGTATTTGTTCATGGTGATTCATGCGGTGGATTACAGTCGAAAGGACGGGGTGTTTGCGACGACGGAGTTGAACTTTTTTCTCGGGAAGAATTTTCTGGTGACCTACCACGAGGGGCCGGCGCGGAGTGTGCAATTGACGGAGGAGCGTGCTGTGCGCGGCACGGGCGGCATTGCGCGGGCGCCGGATCGGGTGGCGTACAATTTGTTGGACAGCATCGTGGACAATTACAAGCCGGCGCTGGATGAATTGGCCATGGAGATTGCGGAGCTGGAGCAGCAGGCGTTGACGCATCCGACGCGGGAGACGCTTAACAAGATTTTGCAGGTGAAGAAGGAGGTTTTGCACTTGCGGCAGATTATTGGGCCGCAGCGGGAGGTGTTGGCCCGGTTGGCGCGCGGGGAGTTTAAGCTGATTCGGGCGCATTTGGTGCCGTATTTTCGGGACGTTTACGACGCGCTCTTTCGGATTTCCGAGCTGGCGCAGGCTTATGCCGATTCGTTGACGGGCACGTTGCAGGTGTATTTGAACATGTCCTCGAATCAGACGGCAGAGGTGGTGAAACTTTTGACGATGATCACGGTGGTTACGACGCCGGTGATGATCGTGGGGACGTGGTATGGGATGAATTTTGAGGGGATTCGGGAGTTTCAGTGGCGATATGGATATGCGTGGGCGATTGGGCTGACGGTGGTGAGCACGGCGTTGATGTTTTGGTGGATGAAACGCAAACGATGGTTGTAGGGGTTGCGGAATCGGAACGGTTTACGGTGGAAGGGGAGAGTCAGTGTGGCGACGGTCAAATCGGGTTTTTTGGACAAGGTTTTGGGGCGGATTGGCCGGCTGGATGCGCAAGGTTTGCAGGCGGTAGTCCAGCGGCTGGCCCAGGAACGCTCGTTTCTCGAGACGTTGTTCAACACCATTGAGGATGGGATTTTGGTAACCGACGAGCAGGGCCGGATTTTGTATTTCAATCGTGCAGCGCGGCGGATGCTGGGGTTGGGGGAGGATGTGGAGGGTCGTCATGTGCGAGAGTGTGTGCCGGAGGTGGACTGGGATCAGCTGGCGCGGTTGGACACGGAGGGTGGGCAGCGGTTGGTGCGGCAGGAGTTTGAGATTCACTATCCGCGGCCTCGCTTTGTGCGACTTTTGGCGGCTCCGTTGGATGGTCGGCAGACGGGGACCAGTGGGGTGGCGTTGATTTTGCATGACGCTACGGAGGCGCGGCAGAAGACCTTTGAGGCGATTGAGAGTGAACGGCTGCAGGCACTGACGCTTCTGGCAGCCAGTGTGGCGCATGAGATCGGCAATCCGTTGAACGCACTACACATTCATCTGCAGTTGTTGGAGCGGGATTTGAAGAAGTTGAAGGATCGGATGGACGCGGCGGAGGCGACTGATCGGCATCCCGCGGCAGGGGTCCAGTCGTTGGGGGCCAGGCCGGGGGCGGGCGCACGTGGGCAGTCGGCAGCATTGGTGGAGCGGATGGCCCGGTTTCTGGAGGTTGCCAAAGGTGAGGTTAACCGGCTGGATTACATTATTACGCAGTTTTTGGAGGCGTTGCGGCCTGCGCCGCCGCAGTTGCGGTTCGGTTCGTTGAATGAAGTGGCGCGCAAGACGCTGGAGTTGTTGCGACCGGAGTTGGAGAATCGTGGCATTCGGGTGGAGAGTCGGTTGTCCCGGGCCCTGCCGGACGCACTGCTGGATCCGTTGCAGATGCAGCAGGTGTTGGTGAATTTGATCAAGAATGCGATGCAGGCGATGACGCGGGGCGGCGTTTTGACGGTGGAGACGGGTGCGGATTCGGATGGTGTGTGGATTCGGGTCAGTGACACGGGTTGTGGGATTGCGCCCGAACGTCTGCAGCGAATTTTCGAACCGTTTTTCACGACCAAGAAAAAGGGGTCGGGTCTGGGGTTGATGATTGTGCAACGAATTGTGCGGGCGCACCGGGGCCGGATTGAGGTGGAAAGCCAGGTCGGTCGGGGTACGACCTTTCGGGTCTGGCTGCCGTTGCATGAGCGTCAGCCCCGTTTGCTGGAGGCTCCGTCGGATTCGGGCGGGGTGTCCGCGGCGGAGGTTTCGCAAGTTTGACCGGCGGGCACGGCTGCGAACTTGTGCGGAGGGGTTGTCTGTTTTCATGTTAGGCGCACGGGCATGAAGAAACCGACGGTGTTGATCGTGGATGATGAAAAGCCGACCCGGGAAGGGCTGCGGGCGGCGCTGGAGGATCGGTTTGAGGTGTACGTGGCCGAGGATGCGCCGTCGGCGATGGAGTTGTTGGAGCGGGAACCTGTGGATGTGTTGCTGACGGATTTTCGGCTTCCCCTGGAAGATGGGATGAAGCTGATCCAGCGCGCCAAGAGTTTATCGAGACCGCCGGTGTGCATTTTGATGACGGCGTATGGGTCCGAGGAGCTGGCGGTGGAGGCGATGAAGCGCGGGGCGGACGATTACATACCGAAGGGGCGGATGCAGATTGATGAGTTGGAGATGCGGATCAGCCGGGCGTTGCGGCAGCGGCAGTTGGAGGCGGAGAACGTTGCGCTGCATCAGCAGTTGGACCGGCGGTACGGCCTGGAGCATCTGGTGGGTGAATCGCCGGCGATGAAGGAAGTGTTTGAGATCGTGCGGCAGGTGGCACCCACGCGGGCGACGGTTTTGTTGTTGGGCGAGAGCGGCACGGGCAAGGAGGTGATTGCGCGGGCGATTCATCAATTGAGTCCGCGGGCGCGCATGCCGCTGGTGATTGTTCATTGTGCGGCGTTGGCGCCGACCTTGTTGGAGAGCGAGCTGTTTGGTCATGAGAAGGGTGCGTTTACGGGGGCGCATGAGCGGAGGATCGGCCGGTTTGAGCAGGCGCATGGCGGGACGCTGTTTTTGGATGAGATTGGCGAGATCGATACCACCCTGCAGATCAAGCTGCTGCGCTTTTTGGGGGAACGGACTTTTGAGCGCGTGGGTTCGAACCGGACGCTGACGGCGGACGTGCGTTTGATTGCCGCGACTAACAAGGATTTAGAGCAGATGGTGAAGGCGGGGAAGTTTCGGGAGGATTTGTATTTTCGACTGCGTGTGGTGGAAATTCGGCTTCCGCCGTTGCGGGAGCGGAAAGAGGATATTCCGCTGTTGGCTCATCGTTTTTTGAAGGAGTTTGCTGCGGAGAATCAGAAGCCGGTCCGGGATTTCACGGCGGACGCGATGGAGGCGCTGTTGAATTACTCCTGGCCGGGCAACGTGCGGGAGCTGCGAACGGCAGTGGAACATGCGGTGGTGTTGTGTCGGGGCGATCGTATTGCCGCCCGGGATTTGCCGGCTTCGGTCCGGGGGTTGCAGGGGGTGCCAGTATCGGCAGGGAGCACGCTGCGTGACTCCAATTTGACGCTGAAAGAGGCGGAGAAAGAGTTGATTTTGCGTGCGTTGCGGGAGACCCAGGGGAACCGAACGCTGGCGGCCAAGAAGATTGGCATTAGTCGGCGCACGTTGCATCGGAAGCTGAAGCAGTATCAGATCGAACAACAGGAGGAAGGCTGAACGCATGCCATTTTTGCAGGATTGGATCCACCAGTTGGAGCAGGGGCCAGGGATGCGATATTTGCGTCTGGCCCTGGGGGTGCTGGCGTTGGCAGTGCTGACGCTGGGTTACAATTTGCGGGCGTACAAGAATTTTTATCCACCGGAGGCGATGGACATGGCGCAGGTGGGACGGAATCTGGCTGAGGGCCGCGGCTACACCACGCTTTGTGTGCGGCCGTTCAGCATTTATTTGGTGAAGAAGACGAGTGAGCGTCATGAGCGAGGTCCGGTGGTGGAGGGGGTGCGAGATGATGCCCGGTTGCATGTGGGACATCCGGACATTGTGAATCCGCCGGTGTGGCCGGTGTTGTTGGCGGGGTTGTTCAAGGTGCTGCCGTTGTCGCAGGAGGTTCAATCGCAGCCGCCCTTTCGGTATGCGCCGGAGGTGGCTGTGGTGGTGTTGAATCAGGGGCTGTTGTTGTTGTTGGCGTGGCTGGTGTATCAGTTGGCGCGGCGGTTGTTTGATCCGGCAGTGGCGGGCTTGTCCGCGGTGTTGTTGTTGTTGACGGAGGTGTACTGGCGCTTTGCGTTGTCGGGTTTGAACACGGTGCTGGTGTTGATCTGGTTTGTGGTCCTCGTCTTTTGTTTGGTGCGGGTGGAGGAGCTGGGTCGGGAGCATCCAGAGGCCTCCGGACGCGTTTTTGCATGGTCTGCTTTGGCGGGCGTGGTGGTGGCGTTGGGGTGTTTGACGCGTTATGCCTTTGGCTGGTTGATTCTGCCTGTGGTGGTGTATGTATGGTGGATCGGCGGCCCGCGACGTCGTCCGGCAGCCTTGTTGGCCCTGGTGTTGTTTGGTTTGGTGCTGACGCCGTGGTTGGTGCGGAACTGGTACTGGAGCGGTTTACCCTTTGGGGCGGCGACGTACACGGTTTTGGACGGCACGTATGTCTGGCCGGGGGACAAGTTGGCGCGATCCTTACAGCCGCGGTATGAGGTGCCCGTGGGGGTCTCGCCATTTTCGCCGTTGTGGAACAAATTTTTTGCCAATTTGAAGGTTTTGTTGACGCAGGATGCGTTGCGCTTTGGAGGTAGTTGGTTGACGGCGCTGTTTTTGGCGGGGTTGTTGGTGCCGTTTCAGCATCCGGCGCGGCAGCGGCTGCGATACTTTTTGTTGATGTGTTTCCCGGTGCTGGCGGTGGTCCAGGTGCTGGGACGGACGTATTTGTCTGACGAGACGCCCGAGATCAACACGGAGAACTTGCTGATTTTGGTTGCGCCGCTGGTTGGCGTGTATGGCGTGGCGTTTTTCCTGACGCTGCTCGATCAGATGAATTTGCCATGGTATGCGTTGCGGTACGTGGTGACGGGTATTTTGATTGTGTTGGTGGGCTTACCGATGTGGTTGGTCTTTCTGCCGCCGCGGCCGGTGCGGATGTCTTATCCGCCGTATCATCCTCTGGTGATTCAGCGGATAGCGACATGGCTGCGCCCTCATGAGTTGGTGATGAGCGATGTGCCTTGGGCGGTGGCGTGGTATGGTCGGCGCCAGGCGGTTTTGATCACTCGTCATTTCATGCCGCCGCCGGAGGAGTCGGGGTCACCTGATACCTTTTTTGCGATCAACGATTATTTGAAGCCGGTCAATGCGCTTTATTTGACTCCGCGTACGACGGACGCCCGGTTTTTGACCGGTTGGGTGATGGCGGGGGAACGAAGCTGGGCGAATCTGGTGATTGACGCCCTGGTGAGTCGGACCGTGCCGCCGTGGTGTCCGTTGCGGGCGGCGCCCAGCGGTTTTTTGCCGGAACAATTGTTTTTGGCCGATTGGGCGCGTTGGCGGTCTGATGGCGGGCCGCCAGGGGAGAGGCGGGAAGCGGGGCCCTGAGGGAAAGCTGTTCTTTCAGGTGCGTCCGGGGTGAGCGAGCACTTTGCGGAGCTGATGGTCCAGTTGTTCCCGGATGTGTGGATCTGAGAGTTTTTGTCCTGCTTGGTCGGTGACGTAAAAGGTGTCGATGGCCGCGCCGCGTTCTGTACAGATGACGGCTGAGGCGATGTTGAGTTGGGCATCGGCCAGCACGCGCGCGATATCGTAGAGGAGTCCGACGCGGTCCTCGGTTTCGATCTCCACGAGGGTATGGGTCTCGGAGGTCTCGTTGTCGAAGCGGACCTGAGTCGGGAGGGATTCGCCTTCGTAACCCTGGTAGAGAGGGCGCAATCGGCGGTGTCGTGCGATTAGGGCTGCGAGGTCCACGGTTTCGCCGCGCAGGAGTCGGGTGAGGGTGTCTTCAAATGCGTGCCGTTGTTCGGCCGAGGGGAGTGCGCCGGAGCGAGCATCGGTGACGTAAAACGCGTCCAGGGCAATGTCATCCGTGCGTGTGAAGATTCGTGCGGTCAGGATGTTGATACCTGCGGCACTGAGGGCACCGGTGATGAGGCTGAACAGCCGGGCGCGGTCCCAGGTACAAACCTTGACCGTGGTGCAACCGCGGTCGAGGTTATCGCGCCAACCGATGATCGGTTCGAGGGCGCGCTCCTCGGTTGCCACTTGTAGGCGCAGGAAACGATGAACCAGCTCGAGGTCCTCAATGATTTCCAGGGCCGTGCGGATTTCAAAATAGCGCGGAGGCAATCCCTCGAAATGGGCCAGGATCTCGTCGTCAGCGATGTGGGCCGGCCGATGATGCCGGACTTGAGCGAGCAGGGATTCGCGTTGTTTTTGTGCGGCCAGACGCACCTGGGTATCGCCACTGAGGAGCGGGACGGTTTTTTCGTACAAGGTGCGCAGCAGGGCATCCTTAAAGCCGTTCCATAATTGTCCGCTGGTGGCCAGTGCATCGACCAGGGTCAACAAAGTTAAGCGGCGCAGGGTGGCCAGGTCGCCCACTTGGGCTGCGAAACGGCGGATCACGGCGGGATCATCGAGATCGCGTCGCTGCGAGATATTGGCCATCAGGAGGTGATGCTCGATGAGGCGTTGCAGGGCCTGGGTGGTGGGTCGGTCCAGGCCAAGCCGGCGAGCGACCCGGCCGGCCAGGTGTGCGCTTTGGACGGCATGGGATCCGTGGCGGCCGTGTCGGCCGGTATCGTGCAGGAGAAGGGCCAGGTAGAGCAGTCCGGGTCGTTCCAGCTCATGAAACAGCGGGGCGTAGGCTCGGTAGGGGGCTTCCGAGGCGTGCCAGACCCGGTCCAGTTGTTCGATACAGACCAGGGTATGTTCGTCGGCGGTGTATTGATGATAGAACTCGTGTTGGACCTGGCAGGTTAGCCGGCCGAACTCGGGGATGTATTTGCCGAGCAGGCCGACCTCGTGCATGGCGCGCAAGGTGGGGCCAACGCTTCCGCGCTGCTCTAAGATGGTAAGGAAGGTCCCGCTGACGTGTGGATCGTGAAGAAAGGGGCGGTTGACGTACCGCAAGTGGGTGCGGATGAGTCGAACCAGATCGGGATGAAGTTTGCAGCCGCGTTGCTGGGCATGCAGGAAGACCCGCATCAGGCGCCGGGGTTGTTCTTGGAAAACCCATTCGGAGGCGGCACGGACCTGGCCATCCTCAAAAAGGAACCCGTCCAAGAGGGTGCCGGGGGCGCCGGCCCGTAGCCATCGGGGCCGAAGCCGGCGCAGGCGCTCCCTGGGCGATGGAACCAGTGCCCATTGTTCCTCCAACGTGCGGGTGATGAGATAGATGTGACGCGCGTGGGTGTAGAGGTCGCGCATGAACCGCTCAATGCGCCGACTGGGAGAGCGGTCACCGTAGCCGAGTGCAAGGGCTACAGTGGGTTGCAGATTTTTGGTGAGGACATCGCCGCCGCGGCCTAGTTGATAATGCAGTTCAGTTCGGACGCGAAGCAGGAAATCGTAGGCAGTGTCGAGGGCTTTGTGTTCGCTGGGGGTGAGGCGGCCCATGGCTTCGAGCTCGCCCAAGGAACGGACGCCGAATTTGACGCGGGCCATCCAGAGGAGGTTTTGGTAGTCGCGGAGACCGCCGCACCCGTTTTTCAGGTTGGGCTCTTGCATGCATGGGGAGTTGCCGTAACGGGCGCGGCGGGCGGCTTGATCTTCGAGGCGGGCGTTAATGTAAGTTCGTTCCTGACGTCGGATGCACCGGGTGTGAAGCGCCTTTTGGAAACGATCGAAGAGTCGGTGGTCGCCGACAATCCAGCGGGCTTCCAAGAGGGCGGTTTTGGCTTGCATGTCGCCCTGGGCCACTGCGATGGCTTCGTCCACTGTTCGGACGGCATGGCCGATTTTCAGTCCGAGGTCCCATAAGGGGTAGAGCAAACCGTCCAGTAACTCTTGCAAGTGTTGGGAAGGTTTGTCTCCCTGAGCGACCTCTCCGTCGTGCAGTAGCATGAAGTCCAGGTCGCTGAATGGGTTCAATTCGGCTCTGCCATAACCCCCCAGAGCTACGAGGGTAATTTCCGGTGGGGCAGCCGAGGTGTTGAGCATGTGCCGGTGAAGGGCGGCTTCCCAGAGATGACGCAGTAGCACGTCAAACAAGGAGGCTCGAGCCTGACAAACCTCTCGTCCACTACCGCCGCGCCGATGCCACATGCGCAATCGCTGAGACTGACGGCGCAGAAAGGATCGGAATCGGTCGAGCTCTTCCGACACCGTGCGCCCGCGCGGCAGCCGTAAGCGGACGGCAGCCTCGGCTTCGATTTGTTCCAACCAGTCTTCCATCTTTTCGCTTGTGGCAATGGCCGGATCGGCCGGGCGACGGCGCGGCCATCGCGAGATTGTCTTGCTACGGACTTTGGGGTGATTTGGGAGTTCACGCAAGCCGGGGTGTCTGGAGCCGGGGGGAAGCGTTGCGGTTTTTGAACTGGGGCAGCCTGATGAGCGGTTGTCAGGGTTTTCAAGGTGGAATTGGGGAAATTACGTGCATTTGGGGTGCTAATTGCGTAGGCTGGCCATGGTCATGCCGGTTTGCATCAGCCCGCGGGATCCACATGCGGTAGCCGCCGAGGTGCAGGCGGCGTATCGAGAGATGTTTCCTGAAGGTGACCCTTTATTTGTATCTCGGGTCTTTGGTTGGACCATTCAAGCGTTTCGCGGAGAGGTGCCAGGTTACCAGTCAGCCGATACAGGTTATCACGACCTAGAACACACCTTGTTGGAGACCCTCTGCTTTGCGCGGCTATTGTTGAGCCGACATCGGGCGGGGGTGGAACCGCAGTTGACGCAGCGTCATTTCGAACTGGGGCTGCTGGCGGTGCTGTTTCACGACGCGGGCTATTTGAAGCGGGCTGGAGATCTGGAAGGCACGGGGGCCAAATACACGCTGGTGCATGTGCACCGCAGCGCCGAATTTGCGCGAGCGTTGCTTCAAGCCCAGGGGTATCCGCCCGGGGATGTGCAGACAGTGGAGACGATGATCCTTTGCACGGGCTTGGACGCGCGCCCGGAGTCCTTGCCGTTTGCGGATGAGGCGGAACGCGTGGTGGGTTGTGCGCTTGGGACGGCGGATTTGTTAGCCCAAATGGCGGCTGAGGACTATTTGGAGAAACTGCCAGCCTTGTATGCGGAGTTTGCTGAGGCGGCAGCCTATGCACGAGATCCGCAGAGTTTTGTAGCGGTGTATCGGAGTCCGGAGGATTTATTGCGGCGCACGCCGGAGTTTTGGGAGCAATGGGCGCGGCCCCGGTTGGAGCGAGAGTTGGGGGGGGTCTATCGCTTCCTGAATGATCCGTACCCGGATGGGCCCAATGAGTATTTGGAAAGGATTGAGCAACACATGGCCCGCTTGCGGGCGCGTTTCGGTTTGACCGGGGCTGGCTCACCTGGAGAGGCTTGGTATCGAGCTGATCAGCAGGACTCCACAGGCTTTGTTTAGGTTCGAGAATTGGGCGTGGTCACTTCTGCATCTGGCTCGGAGTGTTCCTCCGGGGACGGGCGAGTGCCCAAGATTTCGTGCAATTTGTTGCGCAGCGTGCGGATGCTGATGCCAAGCAGGCGTGCGGCGTGCGTGCGATTGCCTTTGCAATACTCCAGCGCAGCCAGGATGTGTTGTCGCTCCAATTCGGCCAGGGGAGGGAAATGTCCGTCAGGAGCGGGGCCTGGGCGGGCAGCCGGTGGAGCCGGAGGGGCTGGGGCCGCAGGAGTGGACCGCAGGTGAATGGGCGCGACCAAACCGAGGTGCGCCGGTTCGATACGTTCTTCGTCCGTGCATAGGATGACGGCACGTTCGACCACGTTTTGCAGTTCGCGTACGTTGCCAGGCCAGTTGTGGTTTTGAAGCGCTTCTATGGCGGCCTCGGATAGGCGCTTTGGGTGCACGCCGTGCTTCCGGCTGAATCGGCGGATGAATTCCTCGGCCAGGGGCACGATGTCGCTGCGACGTTCCCGAAGGGGCGGCAGATGGATGGGCACGACGTTGAGCCGGAAGAAGAGGTCCTGGCGGAACTCCTTACGTTCCACGCTCAGTTCAAGATTACGGTTGGTGGTGGCGATGACGCGGACGTCTACCTTGATGGTGCGGGTGCCGCCCACGCGTTCGAACTCGCGTTCCTGCAGCACGCGCAAGAGTTTGGCCTGGACGCTTGTGGAGATTTCGCTGATTTCGTCGAGCAGGATGGTGCCGCCGTGGGCCAACTCGAAACGTCCCTCGCGTTTGGCGATGGCCCCGGTGAAGGCCCCTTTTTCGTGACCGAAGAATTCGCTTTCGATAAGATTTTCCGGAATGGCGGCGCAATTAACCTTAATGAAGGGTCCGTTGGCGCGGGGGCTTTCTCGATAGATGGCGCGTGCGACGAGTTCCTTGCCAGTGCCACTTTCGCCCTGGATGAGGACGGTGGCCTGAGTGCGGGCCACCTTGCGAATGAGCTGCCGTAGTTCCTGCATGGCGGGGCTGTTGCCGAGCAGCTCATGTTCGGCTTCGTCGGTTTCCTGGGAGAGGTAGCGGTTGACTTTGAGGAGCTGGGTGAACTCTTCGGCTTTGCGAAGGATCACCTCGATCTGCTCGGTGGAAAAGGGTTTGATCAGGTAGTCAAAGGCCCCATTTTTCATGCATTCCACGGCGGATTCCACACTGCCGAATCCCGTGGTGATGACGACCAAGGGGCGTTGGGGCCGTTGTTGCAGGGCTTTGAGCAGGTCTGTGCCGTCACCGTCTGGAAGTCGGACGTCGAGGATGATTAAATCAAAGGTATCTGCCTGAAGGTACTCTTGGGCTTCGGCAATGGTCGAGGCCAGGGCCACGTCGTAGCGACGGCGCCGTAGGGTCTGCGCGAGGTTGTTGCGCAGAATGGCGTCGTCTTCGAGCACGATGATTTTTTCGATCGGCATGCGTTAGACCGAGCAGTGGCGTCGGTACAAGTCCGCGACGAAATGGGGTTTTTGGGCCATGGGCTGAGGCAGATGTCGTGGAGGCAACAGCCCGCGTGCCAGCAGGGCCTGCTGGATTTCACGGTCCAGTTGAAGAATCCGCAAGAGCATGTTTTGAACTTGTTCTGTTAGCTTGCGCAGCTCGGCGGAGGGCAGCGGGTCATCGTTCCCTGGCAATGGACATTGCCCGCGCCACCGCCGGATACCAGTCAACGCCTGCTCCAAGCGGAGAAGCAAGTCCTTTCTTCTCCGGTAAAAAAGGAACGACGGATACTCGGCGCTGCTGTGGAGACACTGTTGTTCGTCGTGATAGACGGCGAGCAATTCTCGACAGACAGCCTGATACTCTTGAAGCGCTTGGTGCAGCGGACTTGGGGCTTCGGCAACCATGGCGAATTGCGTGAGTCAGGGCGTGGTGGGAATGGCGGATTCCAGCGGGGCCATGCTGGCGTGAACCGGCGGCGCCAGTTTACGCAAGGCCAGTTCGGCTCGGGTCAGCCACTGGACAAAATCCAAACGCCATCGCGCCATGTTCACGACGGCCTGGAGCCCGGGGCTGGTATCCGGGCCCAACTGAGCGGCGCTATCGAGGATGCGCTGATACGTTTGCGCAGCGAGTTGAGGTTGCTCAAGCCGTTCGTAGGTCATGCCCACCTGATAAAGCACCGGCAGTTGCCAACTGGGTGAAGGGTCCAATTGTGCCAAGGTCAGGTAAATGTCCAGCGCCTTGGTATAGTCCCCTTCGCGGTAAAGTTGGTTGGCAATCTCGTTACCTGTGCGACGTTGCCAGTAGGCCCAGACTTCCGGGCGGTCGGCCGAGCGGGCACGCTGTTCGGTGAGCAATTTTAGTACCTGTTGGAGGGCTTCGCTGTTTCGCCCGAGTTGTTTCAGGGCGGATGCCAGAAGGAATCGGACCTCGGGTTGTTCGGCTGCATCCGGAAACCGTTCCAAGAAATCGTAGGCGTGACTGGCTGCCTCGTCGTGACGGCCCACGGCGGCGAGGGATCGGATCAAACGGTATTGGGCCAACGGACGGTTCAGATAAGGACTGTTCTGCCGCAGCAATCGGGAGTAGAACTCTGCTGCCTCAGCGAATCTGCCGCCCAGGTAATGCGTTTCGGCAATCTCAATTTGAGCCTGCAGCACCAAGCGCTGGTAATACTCCAAATGATCACTTTTGAGGACCAGTGCCGCGGTCATGACGCTGTAGAATTTGGCCAGGGCCAGGTTGTTCAGCCCCATTTGTCGGAACAAGAGTCCCTGGCGGAGCAACACTTCCGGCACCCGCGGGTCGGACGGCCATTTTTGAACGAATTGTGAGTAAATCTGTTGCGCCCGTGTGAGGTCATTCTCATCTTGTGCCACCAAGGCCAGTTCGAGTAAGGCTCCGCGTTGGATCTCTTCCGGTACATCTTCGGCCAACAGTTGAATCAACAGTGGTGCGGCCTGTGTGGTTTGCCGCGTCAGCCGCAGGTGTCGAGCTAGCTCGAGCTGACCTTGGAATTGTTTGAGTCGTTCGGATTCCTGGGCCAAGAGAATTTCGGGCTTGCGAGGGGGCCAGACCAATGGAGGCGAGGGTGCATTGGTCTGTTCAGGGATCAATGGGCGCAGGTCTGACCGGTCCGACGCTGGAGCGAGTTGATGGACCGTCGAGCCGCTCAAGCCGCTGGAATTATTTGTACCATTATCAGCCAGCGATGAGATGGGATCCGTTGAGAGAATGATGTTTGTGGATTGCTGATCGGGGGCTGGCCACGCTCGGTGGATGTGACTTTGGAATGCCAAAAGCGCGGCCATAACCCAACATGCCCGGCTCTTTTGGCCGAGCTTGGCCCAAAAGGTTTTGCCGCTTCGAGCCCGATTTTCTGAGCTTGGGCGTAGAACGCTCACTGGGATCGGTAAATGGCCTGACTGGTCGGGACCGGCGTGGCCAATGGAGGGCGAAAGCCCATGTCCACGGGCACCAACACCCGGGCAGGCACAGGGTTACTGGCACCGGGCACCGGTTTGAAAAACTCGACCAGCATTTGTGGCGTCACAAGTAGCAGTTGGCTTGCCGAATCCAATTGATTGGTAGTTGACGAAGTGTTGGTTTGTGCCAGGCCGGCCATCGAGGGATCTGCGAATGCGAAGTCATACGCTGGCATCTGGACAGCGGAATTCGGGGCATTCGAGGGTGATTGCGAGTTCGTCGTCTGAGGATTCCACTCCGAAGTGGGCGCCCAACGACCGGTATCCACCGTGCTTGCGTGTGGGCTTGGTGTTAAAACCGCTTGAGCAGGTTCCACGGAAACGTTATTTGATGTGGGGTCAGGTATAACGTTAGAGTTGATTTGTTTCTTTGGACCAATGGCAGCTGTGTTCTCGATGTTGTTTGTGTCCGTTATCGTTACAAATCTGATCGCAGGTGGGCCGACTGTCAATAAATACCCTAGTGTCAAGCCTTCGCCTTGCGAACTTGGGCTGCAGGCGGTCCATAAGGCGATCCATAGTGCTGCATGGGCGTGCCGAAGAGGGATTGCCTCGCCAATTAGACGAATTGGGTGATTTAATGGTGTATTTGCCATTCTTGGATGGGTGTTTTGGCCCTTGTGCAACCTGTTTCTGCTTCCTACCACTCTTGTAAATCTTCGTTTCGGGATTCGCGGCTTAACGCTTGATTGCGTTGACTGAGAACTCGTTGATTCACTTACGCCTGTTGCGTTTACGGATCGGCAATTTCTGCCCGGACTTGAGGAAAACTTTGCAGGCAAGGTTTGCCCGGAAGCTTTTCTAGTGGAGTTGATTCGGGTCTCTCTTGGGGGTGGCTTTGAACCGCTGCGTGGCCGGCTGGAGTTTTTCGCCTTGGAAAAGACAAGGGTGGCCTGCTTGAGGACACTGTTCGAGTTGAAAACGGTATGCGGGCTGGCGATGGGTGTGAAGGAGGATTTGGGATATTCGTTCCAAGTGAGGTGGGTGCCTTGAAGGGGCGTGTTCCGGGCACTGATGCAGGCTATGTGCGGCGTGGGCTCGCGTTTTTACCGGAGGGTAAAGGTTTTTCTCGGTGAGTTCGGCCCTTTCTCCGGTTTCGGGTATGTTTGTGGGAATGCACCATGAATGACTTGCGGTGAGGTTTGGGTCAATTTCCCGAGGCGTTTGGACGAAGCAGGAGCCGGGGGATTGGGCTTTACAGTCGGTTGCGCTTGGGTAGTCTGCTGGAAGGAAGGACGCAGCTATGAACGCGAAACTCGGTTTGGTGACGGCATTGGCGGCGGGAGCAGCGGTACTGTTGAGTGGCTGTGCCGGGCCGGAGCAGAAGCTGGGTCGAGGCTTGCGCAATACGACTGAATTGGTGCGTTGGGGTGAGCTGCGAAGGACGGTGGAGCAGACCGCTTTGTTCGATTCGCCCGATGAGGCTTACACGACCGGGTTGGTCCGTGGGTTTAATCGCTCGATGGCCCGTGTGGGCATTGGGTTGTATGAGATTGTGACGGCTCCTTTTCCACCGTACGGACCTGTGGCAACCACGTATTTGAATCCCGAGCCGGTTTACCCGGATAATTATAAGCCGGACATTTTGGCTGTGCCGGCATTTGATTCTTCCAACGAATTGGGCTTTAGTGGTGGCGACGTCGCTCCCATGGTCCCGAACAGCCGGTTTAAGATTTTTGATCGCTGAGCGTCGCACAGTGTGGGGCGTTGCTCTTTGCGCACCGGTCGCTATGAATCCGGTGCGTTTTACTTTCCATGACGCTGGTTGAACGATCGCCTGCCAAATTGAATCTGTTTTTGAATATCTTGGGCCGTCGTGCTGATGGTTACCACGAGTTGGAAACGATCCTTCATCCGTTGGCCGTTTGGGATTATTTGCATTTTGAGACACGGCCGGCAGGGATCGAATTGAGCTGTGACGACGCGCGTTTGCCGGTGGATGATCGGAACTTGGTGTATCGAGCCGCGCGGCGTTTTTTTGAGGTGACAGGCCTGCGTGGCGGGATCCGAATTCACTTGGAGAAACGGATCCCGCATGGGGCGGGGTTGGGGGGGGGGAGTGGCAACGCGGCAACCACTTTGCGAATTTTGAATGAATGCTATGGTCGGCCCTTGGATTCGGACTGGCTTCAGAAATTGGCAGCCGAATTGGGGGCTGACGTGCCGTTTTTCTTGTGGAGTCGGCCTGCGCTGGCGCTCGGACGAGGGGATTGTTTACGACCCTTGGATTGGTTTGCGGCTTTTGAAGGTTGCGCCTTTGTGGTGGTTTATCCCGGATTTGGCATTGCCACGCCATGGGCGTATGCTCAGATGATTCGTTTTCCCTCGGGGTTACAAGGAAGACCGGGCCGGGCGCAGGCGGCCCTGGCTGCTTTTCAAGGGACAGACCCATGTTTGGCTGCCGCCGAGTTTTTCAATGCCCTGGAGCTACCCGCGTTTGAAAAATATCCAGTGTTGGAACTTTATCAGGAATTCTTCATGGAACAGGGAGCCCTCGGTGCCAGAATGACGGGCAGCGGATCGGCCGTCTTTGCCTTGGCTCGGAATCTGGCCACAGCTCAACGGATGGAAGCCGCTTGGAAGGAGCAGTTCGGGTATCAATTGTGGACGGCCGTGGTTCCAGTGCGGCCGACGTCCGACATGCCGTGATGGGAGGAAGCGTCTTCGGACCGTCAGCGAGCTGTTGAGATTGCGGACGGATGCGTGTCCCTGCATTGACCGCCAGGGGATCACGGTGTCCACTAGTGGTCCGGAGAAAGGTTACAAGGCTCGTACACGAATGGCAAAGGCGCGGGCGGGATTTGTGCGTAACAATTGGTCAAGTTCCCTGGCGGTTACACCGGCGGCGAGCAGGTCCGGTTGGAGGCGCGTGCAGACAGCCGTGTAGGGTACTGGATTGCCGTTGTGGAAAGGTTTGATTACGGCCTGGCGGAGTTGTTCACCTTCCACGGCCCATCCGTCATCGTGCGAGACCAGCACGCGGTGCCAACACCCTGCTTGTTTCAAGTGCAGCAGCATGCGCACGTAATGTTCCGGTGTCCCGGCTCGGAGGTTGTAACCATCGAGGCTGATCCATGCCCCGAGACGCGCCGCGCGAACGCGTTCTTCGTCTGAGCCGTTTTGAGCGTGGGCCCAAACGAAGGCATCTGCGTGGACCCCTTCGGCATGGAGGATGCGAATCTGGTCGAAGGCAGCTACGCCGTCTGCCGTGTGAGCGCAGATGGTGAGGCCGCTTTGTAAGTGGACCCGGGCGGCTGCACGAAGCAACTTTTCGTGAAGAGGTGACAGCGGGCCGCGATCGGTGCCAAGTTTGATGAAACCCGGCCGAATCGAGGTGCCTTCGATGCTCTGCAGCCACTCTTGCAACCAGCGTTTTGCGAGCTGATCGGCCGTTTCTTCGAATGCGTGACGCGGCAGATAGCGACAGCCGACCGCTCCGTAATAGCCGGTGTTGGTGATGATTCGGAGGCCGCTATGTTGGGCCAGTCGGCGCAGCAATCGAACGTCGCGTCCGATGTATTGCGGCGTGCATTCAAATAGGGCTTGCACACCCCGTGCCCGCAGCGCGTGCAAGTGAGGCAAAATCTGTTGAAAGGCCAGCTCAGGGTCGTAACGGGGGCCCGGCGCTTTCTCGGCTCCGAGGAAGTCAGTGACGACGTGTTCATGCGTAAGTGCGGGTCCCAGGTCATTGGCTTGGATAGGGCCGGTAACGGTGTAGATGATTCCTTGAGGCGGGGTTCCGTGGGCGCCGGGGCAGGTTAGACGCTCTCGCCGCCCACACCCGGCTAGTAATAACAGGACCCATTGCAGGAAGCTTCTGCGGGAGGAACCCGTGGTGCAGGGTGGGAAGGCTCGAGGAAACCGAGAAAACATGGTTGGACCAGGCGCAAACATAGTTTGCGGTCGTCGTGTGGGTGCTCGCCGGCTCAGTTTTGGGTTTAATCGTTCACGGCAACCAATCCTTAAGCCATGTGGCGGGGCAAGTCCAATCGTGTTCGGATGGATTTGAAGCTACGTAGATCGTTCGCAGGCGTTGGGGAATCGAACTGACTTGCGTCGGGGTCGCAGCCAAAATCGGGTGGAGTAGGAAGCCGGGCTCACCGGCCCGCTTGTCAAAAGGTGTCCGATCATGTGGAGCTGGGGCAAATGGATGCGACCGACCGTGCGTGGACGGCATTGTTAACGGACCTTTACCAGTTGACGATGGCGCAGGGATTTTGGAAGGCTGGCCGCGCGACGGAAGAAGCCGTTTATCATTTGTATTTTCGAGAGAACCCCTTCGGCGGCGGGTTTGCGTTGGCCTGTGGATTGGCTGATGCGGTGCAGTATTTGGAGGGGTGGCGATTTGAAGAGGGGGATCTTACGTACCTGGCTGGATTGAATGTTTCTGAACGCCCGTTGTTTGAGCCGGCCTTTTTGAGGTATCTGCGGGATCTGCGTTTCGAATGTGATTTGGACGCGGTGCCAGAGGGCACGGTGGTGTTTCCGCACGAACCGTTGGTGCGCGTGCAGGGGCCGATTTTGCAGGCCCAATTGGTGGAGACGGCCTTGTTGTATTGGATCAACTATCAGACGCTGATTGCGACCAAGGCTGCGCGGATTTGTCTTGCGGCGGGAAATGCGCCGGTCTGGGAGTTTGGGCTGCGCCGTGCCCAAGGCGGCGAGGGCGGTCTGGCCGCAGCGCGTGCGGCCTATGTGGGTGGATGTGCGGGCACGTCGAATGTTTGGGCGGGTCGCAAATGGGGCATTCCGGTTCGGGGCACCATGGCCCACGGTTGGGTGATGGCGTTCGAATCGGAGCTGGAGGCTTTTCAGGCTTACGCCGAGGCCATGCCGCATAATTGTGTGTTATTAGTGGATACATATGATACACTGGCCGGTGTGCAGCATGCCATCGAGGTCGGTCGGCAATTGCGGCAGCGCGGCTTCGACTTGTCAGGCATCCGATTGGATTCAGGAGATCTGACCTGGCTCAGTCAGCAAGCGCGCCGCATGTTGGATGAAGCGGGTTTCACTGAAACAAAGATCCTGGCCAGCAACGACCTTGACGAATATCAGATTGCGCGCCTTCGACAGGAGGGAGCCTGCATTGATGCTTGGGGTGTGGGCACGCGTTTGGTTACTGGTTGGGAACAGCCGGCGCTGGGCGGGGTTTACAAATTGTCGGCCGTTCGCAGCCCGGATGGCAGATGGTGTCCCCGTTTAAAGGTGTCGGAGTCGGCTGCTAAAACCTCGACACCCGGGCGGCTCCAAGTCCGACGTTTTGAGCGAGACGGCCGATTTGTTGCCGATGCGATTTACGACCTGGATGCGCCTTTGCCGGAGGACTGGATCATTGTGGACCCGGCTGAGGCCACGCGTCGAAAGCGGATTTCGCGGAACCTGGCTGGGCAGGATCTGTTGAAGCCTGTTCTGCGTGGTGGTCGCAGAGTTTGCGAATGGCCCACTTTGGAGGAAATCCGCGAGCATGCACGTCAACAGTTGGAGCGGTTGGATCGCGCGGTGTTGCGCCTGACGCAGCCTTACGCCTACCCGGCGGGGCTGGAGGTGGGATTGCATGATCGGAAGATGAGTTTGATTTTGGCTGCGCGCGAACAGGGTGGTTTATTGGGGCGCCCTGGTTCGGCCTCGTGAACGCGGCGCGTGGACGGTTGCTGAAAGGCCCAACCCGACGCAAGGTGCTTCTCTGTATGCGCTGCCTGTTGCTGGTGGATTTGCAGAATGATTTTTTACCGGGAGGCGCTCTGCCGGTGCCAGAGGGCGAGGCTGTGATTCCGTTGATTAATCGGCTGCAGCCCCATTTTGATTTGGTTGTGGCGACGCAGGATTGGCACCCGCCGAACCACGGCAGTTTTGCGGCCAACCATCCGGGTCGAAGGGTAGGTGATGTCATTGATTTGGATGGGTTGCCCCAAGTGCTTTGGCCGGTCCATTGCGTCCAATTTACCTGGGGCGCCGAATTTGCCCCGTCGCTGGACACGGAACGCATCGCCCACGTGGTGCGCAAGGGCACGGATCCTCGTATCGACAGTTACAGTGGTTTCTTCGACAACGGCCGTCGCCGATCCACCGGTTTGGCGGAGTTCTTGCGTCAGCAAGGGGTGAATGAGCTTTATGTTGCCGGGCTGGCTACGGATTACTGCGTCCGGGCCACCGCCTTGGACGCCGCACACTTGGGATTTGACACCCGTTTGGTCATGGACGCCTGCCGCGGGGTGAACCTGCAGCCAGGTGATGTGGAGCGTGCCTTGGACGACATGGCACGAGCTGGTGTTCGCTTGATGCAGAGCCGCCAGATTTTGTCCGACGGAACGCACGTATCTGACGTCGGTCCTTAAGGGTCTGAATCCGGTTCGAAGACTGGCATGCCGATGTCGGTTCCTTCTGTGTGGTGCGTGGGACGCCTTGGAGGATGCGTTATGAAACCGGATTTACCGGGTTTGAGACCCCATGGACGGGAAGCATGCGGGTAACGGGCGCGCCTGTTGAACTGGCATGGGGCCAAAGGTCCTGGCTCCGGGCGTTGGAATTTCGCTTCCTTGACAGCTCCTGGGCATTCCCAAAGACTGCGACGTTATGGCGCAGTCAGCCTCGCAGCAACAAATGGAGAAGATTGTCGCGTTGTGCAAACGACGGGGCTTCATTTTTCCGTCCTCCGAGATCTACGGGGGCATTAATGGTTTTTGGGACTACGGTCCGTTGGGTGCGGAACTGAAACGCAATTTGAAAGAACAGTGGTGGCTGAGCATGACGCGGTGGCGCGACGATGTGGTGGGATTGGACGCCACCATCATCATGCATCCCCGCATATGGGAGGCCAGCGGGCACGTGGCCACGTTTAGTGATCCCATGGTGGACTGTAAGACCTGTAAGGGCCGTTTCCGCGCCGACCAGTTGCACGAGACGCCTTGCCCGCGCAAGCCCAGCAAAATGGTTAGTGACTGTGAGGGTGAGAAGACGGAACCGCGTCCGTTTAATCTGATGTTTCGGACGATTGTGGGACCGATTGAGTCGGAAGACAACGTGGCTTACCTGCGTCCAGAAACCGCTCAGGCCATTTTCGCTCAGTTCAAGAATATTTTGGAAACGTCGCGGCAAAAGATACCGTTTGGCATCGCCCAGATTGGCAAGGCCTTCCGAAACGAAGTTACGCCCCGGAATTATACGTTTCGGTCCCGTGAGTTTGAGCAAATGGAGCTTGAGTTCTTTATCCGGCCCGATGAAGCCGTGGAGGCCATTTATGGCGAGGTAGCTCGCCCCGCCGGGCCGGGTCATCCGGGGCCTCCGCAGCCCAATTGGGGCTGGCAGATGTGGCATCAATACTGGGTGGAGGAACGCATTCGGTTTTATGAAAGCATTGGGTTACCGCGTGCAACGCTCGAGGAGTATTGGCAAAAGCCTGAGGAACTGGCTCACTACGCTCGGGCTTGCGTGGACATCCAGTTCAAGTTCCCATTTGGCACCCAGGAGTTAGAGGGGATTGCCGCTCGGAGTGATTTTGATTTGAGCCAACACCAGCGGTATTCGGGCCGTCCCATGACGGTGTTTGACGAGGAACTTCGTGCGGCATGGGCGAAATTAGAGCCGACGCGTCAACAGACCTTGCAGCAACGCTATTATGCGCACCGCCTTGCTTACCTCACGCGCATGGGCGAACCGGCTGAGAGAGCTCAGTCACTGGCCCAGCAGGATGCAGAACTATTGGGCAAGGGGTACTACATCCCGCACGTGATTGAACCCTCAGCTGGTGTGGATCGCCTGGCCCTGGCTTTGCTCTGCCATGCGTATGACGAGGATCAAGCCCCGAATGAAAAAGGGGAGTTCGAAACCCGCGTGGTGTTGCGGCTCCACCCCCGGGTGGCGCCCGTGAAGGTAGCGGTATTCCCGCTCCTGAAGAATCGGCCGGCCCTGGTAGAAAAGGCCCTCCAGATCCGTGAACTTTTGCGCCCTTGGATGAATGTGGTCTATGATGATGCCGGTGCCATTGGTCGGCGGTATCGTCGGCAGGATGAAATCGGCACGCCGTTCTGCATCACCGTGGACTTTGAAACCTTGGGGGAAAAAGATACGGCGCTGAAAGACACAGTCACGGTTCGGCACCGGGACAACATGCAGCAGGTTCGTGTACCGGTTGCGGACTTATTGGCGTGGCTTCAGGAGCGTCTCCGTTGAGGCGGCTCGTTGTCATGCCCTGTCGCTTGCCACGCGCCACGGTTTGTTGGAGCAAAACGGTTGCGTCCCGACCGCCAGCCCTTTGCGCCATCATTGCACTGAAGTTGGGCAAGGCCCTGCTATTGCTTTTCCTTGCGTTAGGCGCTTGGAAACTGTCTGACCAGAATTTACCCGGGTTGTTTCGGCACCTTTTATTAATCCTGCATTTGGATCCGGAAAAGCAGTTTTTTGTGGATCTGGGTTTGAAGCTGGGTCAGATCTCCAGTCAAAAGCTTCAATGGATGGCTGCGGGTACGGGCTTGTATGGTCTATGTTCCTTGACAGAAGGGGTTGGCCTGTTGCTTCGCGCCCAGTGGGCCGGGTGGCTTGCAATCGCTGAATCGTGTTTCTTTATTCCCATCGAGGTTTATGAGTTGCTGCATCGGGCTTCGATAGCCGTTGGGCTGATTCTGCTGATCAACGTTTGGATTGTTGTTTACCTGTGGGTCAATCGCGAACGGCTCTTTCGCCGCTGAAGGGGCGGTGTGAGGCAATTTGACGAATGCGGTCGCAAGGAGGATTTTTGGTCCGGGGCAGAGGCCCATGAAAGCGATTCTTTTCCTGGTAATCCTTGCGCTTGCCGGGTCGTGTTCGGACGCAGGTAGCGCGGGCAGCTTTGGTGATACTGACACCAACCGGGTCGGAGCTGTGTTAGGAGCTCTGCAAGGGACCCATGCGGTCCGAGTGTTGGATGAACCGCCTGCGGATTTGCGTCGAATTGCCCAAACCTCGGCGGCGGAAACTTTGGTCAATCATTTGGTGCGTAATCTGGCGCCTGAAGGTTACGCCGTGTCCGAACGCCCTAACGAAATCACCCGGGGCAGCCGTGCCTACAGTGGCATTCTGGTTCAAATCGCGCGTACGACCAATCCGCTCCAATTGGTGAATCCCTGGGCACCCAGTGCGGCCGGATCGGGCGAGCAAAACCTTGCGATGGATCCCATTACGGGCACACCGTCCGGACTGACATTGTTGGCCGTACAGTTCCGCAGTCCATAGTGGGGCTCCGCCCCTAGTTTCCATTCCGGGTTTATTTTGACCTCCGACTTGTGGCCGCGCCGTGTAGAGGTTGTTCGTTCGACCTGGCGGATCCGGCAGAGCGCTCCTTTCAAGGAGGGAAGGTCTATCGTGGAGGAAGATCCACTGGCCGCACGGCTGGAAGCCCTTTGTCTGGGAGCTGGCCCCGGGATCGATGCTGCTCAGTTCACTTGAAAGCTGGATCAGGGGCGCAGTTGCAATCGATAGAACATGGTCGGTTGGCGCAGGTTAGGAAAGATGGGCCAGTTCGTTGCGGCGCTGTTGGGCGGTTGTGACCACAGGGGGAACCAATGAACCAAATTGGTAGATGCCTCCAGCGTGCTCGCTATCGGCAGGGGTGGCCACAGCAGGCTCCATCCTGAGGCCTCCGAGAGCCGGTGCACCAGCAACCGTGGTTTGGAGACCACAGTTAACCTGATCGGAGGACTGGTCGCGACGCCTGCTGCGTTGCTGGCGACCAGGGTGTAGCGCCCGCTTTGAGCATCTGTCAATGCGGCAAGTCGTAAATAATGATTCGTAGCATCTGGCAGCGGTCTGCCCTCCAGGAACCATTGATAAGTGATCGGAACTGACCCGAGGAGTGTGAGTTCCAGAGTTGCTGTTTCCCCTGCCATGCCCACGAGAGTTTTTGGAGGATCCAAGAATTGAGGAGGACAGCTTCGTAGGCGTTCCACCTGGAGATCGAACCATAGATCCTCGGCTCCCGTTTGGGTCAGATTCGTAATGAACGTTTGAATCCCGGATAGATACAAGCTGGATCGTTCCTCGTTGGACAGGACTCGAGGGAAAAAGAACAATTCGTCCATGGCCAGGCTGGCTGCTCCCGGGCTGAGACGCAGTGCCACCAGCGGGTTTGTCGTCCCATCGGGTACCGACGCCGGAACCTTGTAAATTGGGCCGTTGTCCATCTGGATGCATGCATGGGTGCCGTCGAACCATGCGATGACCAAGCGCCACTGACCGGCCCGGGTTCCAGGCGTTTGCTCCTGAACTTCCACGGAGCCGAGTCGGAATCGGTAGCGGTTTACCTGGGGACCGCTGTAGTAAAGCCGGTACTCGCCAGCCTTTTCGACGGCGACAGCGGGTACAGTGCCGCTCACCCCGTAGTGCCATGCGAACCACCCTCCGATGGTGAAGGGACGGTTTCCTCGCAACTCCGGTCGGTCGGGCAGCTCCAACCAGCTTGTGGCAGAGCCGATGTTGGAAACGCATCCGAGCCAGCGGCCCGCCGCGGTTACGATTCCTGTACCTACGACGCTCCAAGTCAGGGTGCCGTCATAGCTGGACCATTGCGGATGATCCGTATCAAACGACCACAATCCCAAGGGGGCGAGCGGTTGTTGATACTGAAACAGTTGAACCGCCAGCCAGTTGGTCCCGGGGTGCAACCATTCTGACGGCAGGGTTACCGTAGATTGGTTGGGCATGCCAACCACAGGTTGAATGACCTGGCTTTGGAGGCGCCCATCCTGCCCGACGTTCAATCGAGCCACTTCAATCCCGTTCAAAGACAGCACCACGCCGTCGTCGTAGCGAATGCGTGCTTGAAGACGCTCCCGGAGATCTTCCAGCACTAGCGGTCTCAGAAAACAAACCTGTGCAGGAAGTGCGCCGCTTGGGTCCGCCAGCGGTGTGGTAACGTCCGGAAAACCGCCTCCGAACGGGGCGACTCCACGGCGCCACGATGCATCGTCCACTCCATTGGTTTGCCAACCTGCGTCCTGGAGCAGATCGCGGGTTTGGTAAAGCCATTCCGCATTGTGCGGCAGCACTGTTTCCATGATGGTGTCCCAGTGAACCGCCACATAGACCGGTGCGCTGGTGGCAACGCCCCACCGATTTGAAACGGCGACGTGATACCATCCTCTGGTCTCTGGCAACGCATTGCTGCGCAGAAACACAGTGGCGTCGGGGCTGTCGCTTGTTACGAGGCGGCCGTCTTGGAACCACGTGAAGCTTAGTGGCGGCTCCCCGACTGCCACCACAGTCAAGACCAAGGGATTTAAATAACGAACGGCGATCGGTCGAGGGGCCACTACGATTTCCGGGGCGCCGCTTCCGTCCATCCGAAGTCGGGCCGGCCGGCTGGTGAGGGTGCCCCAAGCATTGCTAGCAATTACTTGATAATCTCCAACAGTTTCGGCCCCGGCTGCTGCTATGCGCAGACGTCCTTCTTCCGTGACCATGAATGCGGCGCCATCCTTTAGCCAGTAATAAAGGGTGGCGGCCAACCCAACGATTCGCAACGGAGGATGACGGGTTCCCCAGGCTCGACCACTTTTGAGACTGGTTCCTCGATCCAGAAGGGTGCCGGATTCTGCAGGGTCTCGATTGCCCGGGCCAGGGCACCTCGAGCTGCCATCAGATGTCGTGGGTCCAGGCTGTAATTGGTCAAGCCCAATGCCACGCTGAGAGCTTGAGTTCGCACTCCTGCGACTGCCACGATTGCAGGATGATCGAATCCCCATTGCCGCATGGCGCGTTGTTGGAACTGATCCAGGAGCCAAAAATATTCCCGATCTTCAAGGCCTTCTCGAACCAGCTCCCAACGAATTGAATCAATAGGACCTGCCACGACCGGAGCAGTCGGTGGTTCGCGGACGGGGGGATATAACAGGACACCGTCTCCGTTGCCCATGGGTTGGCCCAGCTCGTCTAGCACAGTCGTTTGCGTCCATGGATTGACGGGTTGGAACTTGCGGTCTCGGTACCAGTTTACATCCCAGTACAAATCTCCCTGAATGCCAAAGCGTTCCGCCAGCCATGCGCGGATCCGATGGGTGATTGCCGGATGATCAATAAAATAATTCGGTACCGGCCATTTCGGATAAGTGCAGACGTACCACCATACCTCCTCGCCGGCCTGCATGCGTTCCCACCACCGAGAGGCTGTCTGGTTAAAGATGCTGATGACTGCGAGGGGCACCCATACGTCCACCAAACCGTATAACGCTGGCAGCGGCTCTCGCGTGAGCAGCCGCTTTAGGTCGGGCGCGGCGACCAGGTGCGCTTGCATTCCCTCCCGTACGAATGGAATGAGCGAATCGGGAGGTTCATCAATCCAGTATGTGAAGGCTTTCTCCATCCAGCCTTTTTGGCGCAGGTGCGCGGCAATTTGGGACAACAGACGGGCCAACAGTGCATTGTACTGCGGCTCAAATCGGCCGGCTCCCAAAAGCGTCCACGGCTCATCCATGAACACAAAAGCGTTGAACCCGAAATCGTCCACGTATTCGGACATGGCTCGATCAAAAGCCTGAAAATCCAGTACAAAATCAGCAGTGTCCCATTGCCAGCGGATGGGCGCGTATCGGTGCGGCATTTGAGGCGAGACGCGGTGCCGCCGGAAGTTTTCCATGTACAAGTTCCATACCCGCTGGTGTTCTGCATCGTTGAGCGGGCCGTGCCATCGGCTCGGCAGGGCCACTTCATACAACGTCCGTGTATGCGTGACGTCTGGGAGCGTGAAGTCGTGCACGCGCAGGCGAACTGGGATGGACAAGATTTGCGACAAACCTTCCGCCTCGACGCGAATCCAGCCTTCATAGAGTCCGGCAGGCTGGGTTTTCGGAACATACACCGTGATCCAGAGCGGCTGTTGTTGCCCGGGGCTCAGCACGAGATCTTGTGGCAGAGGTAGCAGCGGATCCGGATAAAGTCCGGCTGCACCACCCGGATCAGACGGGGCGTGAACAACCACATACTCGACCAGTCGCACTTCAAGATTGTGCGCACTGAGCAAGGTGGCTTCCTCGCCCTGCTTGATCCAATTGTCCAGCCGAATCACCACGTTGCGGAGAGGCACGGTCGGATAGAGGACCAGTTGAAAGGGCTCATACTCGTTGCGAGCGGCCGAGATTTCCACGGCCTCTGCGGCTGTCTCTGGCAGGGCTCTGTGGCGCCCCACCTTGTAAGTAGACTCACACCACCACACGGCGCATTCCGGTGGGCTAGAGAGTCGGTAACCGAAGGAGCTGTCCAGATCCAGCCATGCACTTGCAATTCTGCAAGCAAAGACTCCGAGGAGTCCACAGATCCACCTTCCCCGGCTCATGTAAACTTAGCCTAGCTGCGAATCCGTTTTGCAAGCAAGCCTGCTCGCGCTGCACAGGATTGCAGACTTTCAGCGAATGCCTCCTTTCTCCTTTAAGGCGACGTTTGTCTGCACGTTTTTGGCGTTTCGCCACTAGTCATTGTTGTTCTCTGGAGACAGAGGGCGGGCCTTTGCCCCAAGCAATTGTCGGTTGCTGCACTTCATGCTTGTGGGCAAGGAAGCCGTCGCGCGGCGCGTTGTGTCCATGGCGGGGTGATGCGAAGCCGGCGGTCTTGGAGCGGTTGCCAGCGAGTCGGATCCGCGATGGTCCACGGTCGTGCGTGAGTTGGTATCATGGGTTGCTAAGCTTCGATTCCCAGGTCCCCGTCTGCATAGCACAGCCCCGATTCGATGCAGTTGTGGATCGCGAAGCCAGGTTGTTGACCAAGCATATGCAGCTCCGCCGCGTGTTCCTCAACGCGGACGAGGTCTGGATGGGGGGCACGTGTGCTGCCTGTGCCGATTGCAACATGGCTGAACTTTCAGATTTCGCGCGCGCGTTGTTGTATCGCTGCTCAACGGTGATACGTGCCGGGTGTCCAGGTGTATGTTTGGTCGGACATGCCCGATCCGTAGCACAATGCGCGTTCGAATTACCACTTGGTGTGAGGAGGCTTCCCGGGTTGGTGGAGAGGCACTGGCCACGGACATGTCGTGACTCGCGTGTGGGGCGTCGCACCGCGTCCTGAAGGCGTGGCCTTCTTTCACAGGGAAGGTTTCCCAACATGGATTGCCTGTTATGACAATGCCAGTGACTTACAACCCGTTCAAGCCTGGTGCGGCTTGGGTCGCGAACCCAGTGGCGTCCGCGGATTCATGTACACATCCTGGAAACCGAAAGTACGAGCTCATGCCTGGATTTGCCCGACGGCTGGGCTTTAGGGGTGTCTCAGGGGAGGTTGGGTCGCTACGTTGAGAGGCCGAAATTGATGCTTTTTGCGCCTGGAAAGCCTTGCAACCTCCTCCCTGGAGGCGGCTCAAAAGCTTCAGAGGTGTCATGAGATGCGAGGAACTGCTGCGGGTTTTGAGCGAGTACGTGGACGGCACGGTGGATCCGGGATGGTGTAAGGAGTTTGAACAGCATTTGGCCGGGTGCAATCCGTGCCAGGGGGTGGTGGACAATTTGCGCAAGACGCTGGTGTTGTGCAGGAACGGCGAGCCGTTTGAGTTGCCGGAGGCGTTTCGTCAGCGGTTGCACGCAGTGTTGCGGGAGTGTTGGAAGCAGAGACAGGCTGGTGTGGAGTGAGGAGGGGTGGGTGGGCGCGAGCTGGCGCACTTGCAGGCGGGTACATTGGGCTGGAGATGGCCGAGCAGTTGCAGCGTCGGGGTTTGGCTGTGGCGTTGGTGGAGGCGTTGCCTCAGGTGTTGGGTTCGTTGGATGGGGAGATGGCCGGGTGGTTGCATCGGGAGTTACGGGGGCA
>JANWVC010000028.1 GCA_025057755.1 Limisphaera sp.
GCCAATAGAGGCGGCGGTAGCGTATGGCCCGCAGATGGTACCGCACCCAAAACACCGGCCGACCTTCGCCAGCGACTAGACCAATGCGGTTGCGATTGGCCGGTTATGTTAGCTGGCTCGGAAGTTGGCGATTCCCTTGAAGCGCTGCGCAAAGCCGCCACCGATACAAAGAATGGGAATCCGGAAATCTTCGGCAAGGCTGGCGGGAACGGTCGTCAATCGTCACGGGTGAAATTCAAGATTGTCCGCTTTGAAAACACGCTTCGGTTGCTTATTACGGCGCCTGCGCGGGAAATACTCGAAGAGGCCAAAGTGGCGCTGAGGGGCAAGCTTTCAAAACCGGAGACATGGCAATTGCTCTGATTGATGCATCTTCGTGGATGCCCACCGTTGGCCCGAGGGCAAAGTGGTTCACCTCTCGTGCGGTCGACGCCATGAAACACGCCGCGTCTCGCTCGAACTTTACGAGGCAATGAAAAACGACCGACGGCTCAAACCTTTCATATGACAGCTGGCCAGACCCAGGATACGGCCGTCATGGCCGCACTTGTCGCGGTCGGCGGCACACCTGCGCCCATCCTCCATGTCCTGCACCAATACCACCCCAAACATGTCTGGTATTTTTGCTCCGCTGACAGCCGCCCGCTGGCCGACAACATTCATGCGCAGCTTGACTGGCATCCTGACCGCGATTTCATCGAAGTTGCGCGGTTCGAAGAGCTTGGTCCGTGCTACCTCGCGCTCCGAAAAGCCCTGCCTGAACTGCTCAAAAAATGGCGCGTGGAGCCAGGCCAGGTTCTCGTGGACTACACGTGCGGGACGAAAACCATGAGCGCGGCGCTGGTGCTCGCCGCCGTGGAGTTGTTCCAACATTTCTCCTATGTCGGCGGCGAACAACGCGACAAAGGCGGGCTCGGCATAGTCCTCGACGGCAAAGCACGCACCCTTTACCAGACCAACCCGTGGAGCGAACTCGCCATCCGCGAAATCGAGCGCGCGAGAGATCTCTGGGATGCATGCCAGTTTGAAACCGCTGCGCAGGTGCTGCGCCAAGTTGCCCCTCGCGTGCCGAACCGACTCCGATTCGAAGCCCTTGCCGAACTTGCCGAAGGCATGGCTGCACGGCACCGGCTCGATTTCCACACTGCGAAAAGTCGGCTGCACAACGCACTGGGCCGGCTCCGACCCATGTTCGAGGGCAGATCAACGGGGCCTGTCGAATTGGTGCATGCAAGCCTCACATTGTGCATGGAATGTTCAGGTGCCGAAGCAAACAACGTCCTGCTACGCGAGCTCCTCGACAATGCATTGCGTACCGCGCGCCAGGGCAGATACGAGGACGCTGCCGCGCGCCTGTACCGCGCCATCGAAATGCAGGGCCAAATCTGGCTGGCCGAGGCGACCAACGGCCTTTTTGTCAACGGCAGGTGCAACCCCGCAAACGTGCCCAGCATTCCCGACCAATTGCGCGCCCTACCATTCTGCAAGCCGGACGAACAAGGCTCGGTTAAGCTCACCCTGGAGCAAACTTTCTACGCGGCTGCAATCCTGGGAAATGAGAAGGCCAAACCGATTGCAGCGGACCTGTTCTTGCCCGACGGCACGCGCAACCCAAAAAGCCGCTTGCGCGCCGCCACAGAAAAACGCAACGCAAGTATTCTCGCCCACGGCATCGCCCCCGTCGGCAAGGACGGCTTCCTCCAAATGAAACACGTTGCCAGCCAATTCTTGGGCTTTGATCTCGATCGGGAACATAACCCGATCCCGGCGCTGGAGGAACGTTGGTTTGGACTCTCCGGTTGAATACTCCAATTTCTTTGAACGCTTCCATGGCGCAACCTTTCGCAAACACGTTTCTGATGCGCCCCAGCTTGCAAACAGCAAACGGAGAGCGCATCTCCTGGACGACGCGACCCAGGCCTGTCTCGAGCATACGTTGGAGGCCTTTAACCGAAGAAACCGCACCCGTGGAACCAGACCCTGATTGCTTGGACGTTGGTGTGGTGCTCTCACAACCTGTTCAGTCTTTCTCGGACTGGATTACGGTCGGAACTTACACTCCAGGAGCTAAAACTTCGGTCGATCCACTGGGACACGTATTCGCACGGCCTCCCACAATCGAGTTCGGTGCTCGGACACCCGATGTAAAATTTCGAGAAACGACGCAGGCGAGCGAAAGGTGCCGGCCAATCCCCGGGTCGTTACTGGAAACGGAAGTTTGTTTCATTAGTACCAGACGGGCCCCATTTTCCATGGAGAGCGGATTTCTCAGGTCGGCCGGGATACGCAGGAAGGTCCGCGTCATCTAAAATGCAAAGCGACGGAAGAGCTACTCGATCTTACTTGCGGTTGCAAGGTACGACTGTTTGGCCCGTAGGCAATTTTGAGGCAGGCTGGTGAGGTAAGGCCATTCGTGATCGCCGCGTGGAGCCAAATGGCTCACCAATCGGGATGGAGCAAGTGTGCACGGCCGGTCGCCACAACCACCGACGAACCAAAGGACCAGGCTCGAGAGTCGCCAAGATTCTTACCGTCTTCAAACGAATACGCTGATTCGAGAGACTCGACAAATCGAATTGCCAAGGACTTGGCGCCAAGACAAATGAACGTCTCGGAATGGAGTTGCATGGACGTGTGGCCCGACCGGCGAACTGCTGCGCTGGATCCTTTGTGCGCGTGGAGTCAGAACGTCGGCCGAGGTCTTGCGGTTCATACCGTACCGTCGGAGGACCGTGATGGCCCAAGGGAAGCGGATGGAGAAACAGCCTGAAGCGTTGCATTCTCCACGTGGTGATTTCGTCAGATTTCTTCTCCGATGAGATTCGGTTTAGACATGGGCAGGATTCAACCTTTGTGGCAGCCTGCGGGCGAAGCAACATGTGGGCCGGCGCTCTATTTGTCGTTGGGAACATCTCCAGCGCTTGTGGCGGAGGCGTATTTGCTGCCGGGAGTGCAGTTCCAAGCGGTGCACGTGCTCACGACGGAGAAACCCGAGGTTGAGCCAGTGCGAGAGCTCCTTCGGCCATTGGCCCCCCATGTTCCACTGACGCTGACTCGTGTGGAAGGGTTTACGGATCTCCGGTCGGCAGCGGACCATGATCTCTTTGAGGAGGTGCTAGTTCGTTGGTTCCTGGCCTTTGGGACGCCAAGCACCGAACGATACGTATGCTTATCAGGCGGATTCAAAACCATGTCGGCCGCCATGCAAAAATGCGCCGAGCTCCTGGGCGCTGCGGAGATCTTTCACGTATTGGCAGACGAAATCTGGGTTGCGGCCGAGGGTCGCAAACGCCCACCCCAAACGATTGAGGAAATCCTGGTTGCCCGTAAGGAAGGCCGTTTACATTACATCCGCCTGGGCCCCGAGCCAGGCTGGCCGCAGTTCCGTTCTCTGTCGAGGGAGGAATTTCCGCTCGAAGTAGTTTCCGAATCTGACGGAGTTCAAACGGCCCGGGCGCCGGGCGCAAAGCTGCGCTCGCATATCCGATCGGTGCTTGAGCGCAGCCACAATCTGGCCCGCGCTTGGGAACGACTCCCCGAGCTGCCCTTTAGCGTCCTGGCCACTTGGTCCGACGCCGCGCTTTCCTGGCTGGACGAGCCCTTGAACCCCGAGGATCCTACGGATCGTGCCTGGTTGGCGGCGTTGCCCAAGTTGGAACTCCACTGTCACCTGGGTGGTTTTGCCACGCACGGCCGACTCCTCGAGCAAGTTCGCGCAGCTGCCAGGAGACCGGATCGATTACCTCGATTGCAACCGTGTGATCCCCCAGCGGGATGGCCTTTGCCTTCAAAGCCGGTGGACTTGCGCACGTACATGCGGCTGGGGAACAACAATGGATCAGCCTTGCTCCGCGATCCCGGCTGCCTGGCGGAGCATTGCCGACTTTTGTATGAACACTTGCTGTCGCAGAGGATTCTCTACGCAGAAATTCGTTGTTCGCCGGCAAACTATGCCGATCCAAGCGAGGGGCGATCGCCCTGGGATGTCCTACAGGAGATCCGGGCCCATTTCCAGGCGTGCATGGACCAGGCTAGAGCGAAGTCGTGTCATCCATTTGCCTGCCATGTGAACCTGATCCTCATTGCCACCCGTAAGGAAGCGGGGGATTACCGTGCCCATATGGCCCGACACTTGGCCCTGGCCGTTACGGCCGCCGAGCACTGGACCAACCCCGGGCAATGTCGCGTGGTAGGTGTGGATCTAGCCGGGTACGAAGACGTCACAACGCGCGCCCATTATTTCCGGGAGGAATTCACAGCGATTCATCGCTGTGGCCTGGCTTTGACGGTTCACGCTGGCGAGAATGACGATGCCGAAGGCATTTGGCGGGCGGTGTTTGACCTTAACGCACGTCGGCTGGGTCATGCGCTTAGCCTGGCTGAATCACCGGACCTGCTCCGGTCCGTGGCCGATCGCGGCATCGGGGTTGAGCTCTGTCCCTACGCGAACTTTCAGATCAAAGGCTTCCCGTTGACTCCCTCAGACTCAGTGAACGATTCGAGTGTTTATCCCTTGCTACGGTATCTGCGCGCTGGACTTCGGGTCAGCATCAACACGGATAACATTGGGATCTCGGCTGCGAGTCTTACGGAAAATTTGCATTTGGCTGCGCGCCTGTGTCCCGGGCTGAAGCGGCTTGACGTCCTCTGGCTCCAACGCCATGCGATCGAGACAGCTTTCTACACCGCGGCTGAACGCCTTGCATTGGCTGATCAATACGCCAGATTCATTCCTCAACCATGAACGGAAGGAACGGAGAATGTGTTCTCTGCGCATGGACGGCCGAGCTGCCCGTCGAGTGGCTTCCCCCGGAAGGGATCGTGCCGCTTACCGAGCAGGAATTACTCGACACACTGGCCAGGATCCGCCCCTGTTGGCGCCCTCGCGACGAGGCCGAACACGATCCCGCCACAAAGCAGTGGATTCCTTACGTGCTGGTACAAAACTGCCGTGGCGACCTGGCAGCTTATCGTCGGCGTGGCACCGAGGCGCGCCTTCATGGGCTATGGTCCGTCGGCATTGGTGGTCACATCAACCCTCTTGATGCTCCACAAGCGGACAACGATCTTCGTTCCTTTTGGCAAGGGGCTCTGTGGGCTGGTTTACGACGGGAACTAGCAGAGGAATTCCCAGCGGTATCCGCTAATGGTTCGACACGATTCCTGGGACTGATCCATGAGAACCAGACTGAATTGGGCCAGGTACATCTAGGTGCGGTTTTTCTGCATACGGTCCCGCAGGCCTGTCCGGTCGGAGGGAGCGAGCTCGCGGATCTGCATTGGTTCCCCCGGGTGAAGTTGTCGCGCAACCGCAATGCGACGCCCCCATTCGAGCTGTGGTCGCGTCTGGCTCTTCAGCTTTTGGCCCACGTGTCCGGCGAACCCACGGCACCAAAGGAACGCCTCTAAGGAAGGGGCCGGGCCCGATCGTCATCGAATGGGACGCGCAACCGTTGCCAACAACGCACATTCGAAGCCGCCCTCGTTGAGACGGCCAGGCGGCATCCGTCGCACCGGCGCGCAAGAAGTGTATTGGAGTGCATCCTCGATCGTTTAACGGTTTCTCGCCCGGAAAAACAGACTAGGACCATGAGGTGGCATCTGGATCTGAAACCTCAGCAACGAGTCGGACTCACGGAGGGTCGATACCACTTGCCACCGCCCCTCCACGAGATTGGTGGTGTATTGAATCTCGACTCCGCTGGTGGATCGGTATCCTCCTACCCGTAATTCCAACGCGTCCGCCGCGATCAGGTTGGCTGTTAACAGGGGACGCCGCTGCTCCATTGCGTCCAACAAACGCCGCGCGGCTTCCACATCCCCTTGAACGATACGGTGGAACACTTCATCCAATTCTGCCTGCATCGTTTCCCGACCAGCATCTCTGCGTCGGAGTTGGTACAATCGCATGGGCAACCTCAGCTCCGCAGGACCATGGGGAAAGGCAGGATCGATCCAACGACGTCGCGCCTCCTGCACGATTTCAAGATCCCGATAGGCAAATTCCCGCGTAGGCTCGATGACCGTACCTTCGCCGAAATCGTTCCACGTGATCAGCTGAACAAAAGCCGAGGCATTCGTCAGGGCTCGATCTAACGTGAAGCGAAACGTTTCGCCCTCCGCATCCGCCAGGTAACCATAAGACGGACCTGCACCGGCTGGAGCGTAATAGTCATGAAACCGGGGAAAGGCTCCGCTGATGAAGGCTGGCCAACTGGTGGCCTTTCGGTCGAACCCGTCCAGGTAATCTTGCAAAGCGCCCGCACTTAGAACGCCGTTGTTCGTGGCCGTGGCCCACATGGGCGGCCAATTGAATCCGCCCATGGCTCCGGTGACGCGCCGATCCAGCGTGAAGAACGCAGGTTGGTTTGAAGTGCGCAGTCCGGCAAAGATCACAGGCCACTGGTCCCCAGTGAAGTACATCGGGCCAAAATTCAACAGCACAGGCCGGTGCTGCCACCGAAGATAGCCCGGCTCCTGAAAAAACAGGGTCTCCGCGGTACGCAAGGTTTGTCGAGCGTGCTGCACAGCAGCGGCGGACGCCAAGTAGCCGCCCTGGATCATGCGAGCAATCGACCGATCCTCATAACACAGGCAGAACCACAATCCGGCGCGGCGTGTCCATTCGAACAACAAGCGCGCACGTTCATGAATGCGGGCATAATCCAGGTACTCGTCGGTACCGTACCAATCGGCGAAGACGCCGTCGATCCCACCCAACTTCATCAACAGCACGTGATACTCCAGAACAACGGGATCCGCTGAGTCGTAGGGGCCGATCAGGGGGTAATACCAGGAGGCAATCTGCCGACGGTCTTCTCCTACCCAGACTTCGGGATCGAACCGATTCATCGTCCAGTGCCAACCCCATTGGCGACTGACGGGCGGTGCCGTGTACCAGGGCATGTAATGTGCCATCAGAAGCTTGCTGGTCGATGCGCCGACCAAAGTCGGTTGCACGCCTGTTGCCAAGCATCCGAGAGGAAGCCAGGTTGTCCATCCGGCGTGCCATCGTGCGCGTCGAGGCCAACCGCGACGGGAGCGACCAAGGGGCAGGCGCCGGATCCGTTGAAGAAGGGACAAAATTGCAGACACAATTGCCGCGGGGGGCGTGGCCCCGGCCGCATCACGGTTGTTGAAGGATCCGAAACCAGCCCGCCGTGCTCGCAGGCATGGGCACCGTCCACGTCACTTCGGTACCCTCCGCGTAGATGTCGGTGGTCATGGGGGCAAAAGGTTCCTCCAAATTGGCGGTGTATAGAATCGTGTATAACTTGCCCGGCTTGCTCTCCCAGCTGAGCGCGAGCGTGGCTTGGGTGGAATCCAAATGCCAGCGCGTGATCCGTGGCCCGGGCGCACCTATCAACCGGAAATCTTCCCAGATCACCGTATAAGCGCCTCCACAACCAAAAAACCCCGGATCCAACTGCAGATGGAAGAAGTCCAACCGCGACAAATCCAAGCCCGGGACGCTTCCGATGCCGGAAACAAAAGTGGGCCGATGCACGTCCATGGTCAGCACGTGCCGGCCGCGGGTTCGTCCGTACCAAGCGTAATTGTAGAAAGTGCCGTCGGCATCCACCAGCGAAACAATGGGGCCCAAATGCCCGTCAGCGGCCGGCGGGCCGTCTAGGGTCACCGTCACTTGCACAGTGGTTTCACCCGTGGCATCCACGTTGATGTCTTTGTAACCGCTGCCGTAGCAAACATCCGTGATGGAATAATTTGTTTCCGTAGCCACAATGGTCGCATCCGCCCAAGCGAAGAGCCCGTCTAACGAGAAAAAGTCGTCAAACGTGGCAATAACGGTCTCACCCCGGGCCCCGGGCGAAAGCATCAACCACCACAATAAGCCCGCGGATGCAAATCGATGGAATCGCCTTCTCATAGCCGTGCCTCGTCAGAAAACAGCTTCCCACAGATTCGTCTACAGCTTCAGGCACGACGCCGCAGGCACATCCATACCATGCCGCCCAGGCATGCCAGGGCAAAAACGGAAGGTTCCGGCACCAGGCGCAAATCTTCAAAAGACACAGTATAAGAACCTGCGTAACCGCCGGGGTCGAGTTGAAGGTGTAAGTGCGTCAGAGTGGCCAGGTCCAGTCCCGGAATCCCTCCGGCTTCGGTCCATGAAGGTTGATCGACGCGTCGGGTCAACACATGCGAGCCTAATCGCTGCCCATACCACGCATAGTGATATGCGGTGCCGTCAGCATCTTTCAAAGTCACGATCGGCCCCAGAAATCCATCGCCGCCTCCGCTCAAGGTGACCGTGAGCTGCACGGTATCGTAACCGCGGCCATCAATCGTACCCAAGTACTTCCAGTTGCTCCCGTAGCCAGACGCAGTGATGGTGTAGGCCGTCGGGCCGGACAGGATGGTGGCATTTGCCCACGAAGCGTACAACGCATCAGACTGAAAGTTGTCAAATGTGGCAATCACCACCTCTGCGCGGGTCAGCCATACAGAGGCTAATCCCAGGACCATCCCTAAGGAAATGCGCGCCGTTCTTTTCATGGTTTCCGCGAATGGTTTTCAAGGCCTAACTGGATCCATGGCCATCATGACATTTCTCCCGCCAGCAGCCCAGTCGCATAAATTGGGGACGGTCTCCCGGGGCGCGATGCCCATAGAAAAGCCCGTTCCCGATACGGAATCTCAGCTCCGCTACAGTGGATCTATTCCTTCTGCGTGGAGAGTGCCTGCATCGGCCCAACCGGGGCATCTTGACGCCTCATGGCTGAGGTGGCCCGGGCACCATCCCAGCCGACCGTTTCCGCCACTTTCCGATTGCCTCGCCCGCCCGGTGGTTATTAGCTGGAGGTCGGCAAACAGGGAACCGCAACCAATCGAACCGGAGTACGAACCATGGCTCAACAAGTCTTCCACGCAAGCATCGAAGGAGCCCAGCACGGGGCCAAGTCTCTAGTAGAGTTCCTCGCTTACGCCAAACGCTCCGGCGCCGCCGGGGCCCAACCGTCCAACTACATGTTGGAAGGCGGCAAACTTTTCAAAAGTGCCAAGGAAATCCGCGATGCGTTTGAACAAGCCGGCCTCTCGCTCGACGGCATTTCGTGTCATTGCCCTTTCTGGGTACACACGACCGCCTGGACGGGAAGTCCCACCATCCGCCCATTTATCCCGGCCGATGTAGCCAAGAAATCCCCGCAAGAGATTGAGAAGTGGGCTGAAACTTACTTGCTCAAACTCTTCGACCTGGCAGCAGAGCTGAATGTCAAGACGTTGCCCATGTTTTGGGGCGTAGCGTTCGGGTGGGAGGTTGCCACTGGCTATCCGTGGGGATTTTGGAAAGGCAAGGATTACGATCTTATCAAGGAAGGTCAGGAACGCTTTGTTAAAAAGACCGCCAAGTTGCGCAAGGCGGCCAACGAACGGGGCCTTTATCTGTGTCATGAGATTCATCCCGGCACAGCCGCAATGTGCGCCGATGATTTCCTGATGCTGGTCAACATCTGTGACGGAGACAAATGCCTGGCGGTGAATGCCGACCCTTCCCACTGTTGGGAAGGTGAAAGTTGGGAAACCCGCTTTCTGAAAGTCGGGCCGCGCGTTTACGCCGCCCACATCAAGAACCATGTGATTCGCCCGGGATTTCCACTGCGAGCCATTGAGGCAGACTGGCCGAAGCGGGCCATGCAATTTGTTGATCTGCCTTCCGGTGTAATCAACATGCAACGATACGCAGAACTGCTGCTTCACATTGGTTATCCGGCCCGATATTGCCAGGCCACAGGACGTTCCACGGCTCCCCTGGTTGTAGAGGCGGAAAGCGCTCACAAGGATCTGGATTGGACCAGCACCAACGGCATTCAGTACGTGCGCGATCATCTTACGTGGCCCATGGCCGCAGGTTCCTTCGAAGAGGGCATGGGAGCCTAAGAGGATAGTTTCGGCCCCTGAGCGCGGGGCGCCCCGGCGGCGCCCCGCTTTTTTTGGCGGGCATGAATTATGAGCTTCCGCCCATCCGCACCTGGCCCATGCCCTTCCGACACGTGTCCATGGCAGATCTCCGCCGCAAATGCGGATCGGGCCAATCAGGCCATGGCAGCCCGGATGCACTTCAGCAGTTCTTCATAAGTCTCCACCGCGGGGAATTGGGGGAACTGCGTGCGTACGGTTTCCGGGGCCCGGAACAAGAAGCCCACGTGCGCTTCCGTAAGCATAGCGGTGTCGTTGTAGGAGTCGCCGGCTGCGATCACGTGGTAATTGAGCAGCTTGAAAGCTGCCACAGCCCGTCGTTTTTGCTCTGGAATCCGTAGGCGATAATCTACGATCCGATCGTTTTCCACCACCAATCGGTGGCACATCAAGGTGGGCCAACCCAATTGCCGCAACAGCGGCGTGGCAAATTGCTCAAAAGTATCGGACAGGATAATCACCTGCACAAAAGAGCGGAGTTCATCAAGAAACTCGCGGGCGCCCGGCAGTGGACTCAATGTGCCGATGATACGTTGGATGTCGGACAATTTGAGCCCATGGCGATCCAACAAGGCCAAACGGCCCCGCATCAACCGGTCGTAATCCGGTTCGTCCCGGGTGGTGCGTCGCAATTCGGGGATGCTGGTTTTTTCCGCAACGGCGATCCAAATCTCCGGTGTCAGCACCCCTTCTAGATCCAGGGTCACCAGTGACTGTTTCACGAACGGGGAGTCTCGCCGAAAAAGCTTGCCGTTGTCCAGCGCCCGCACTTCTGGGGTAGATGAAAATTGGGGACGCCTGGTTTGCCCGATCGCGCCGTTCCGAAGCGCATCCGGAAAATGACCTCAATGAAGCCGGGTTACGATTTCGGAATAGTCAAGGCCAAAGGTTGTTGCTTCAATACGTTTCGACTCGGTGCCGGGGCTTCCGGCAAGGCCTTGTCGCAGTCCAAACTTTAAAATCATCCGAGCACGTGCTCGGAGTTACTCCACATGTGCCGAAATTTTTTGATGCCGCTGGTGCTGACGGTTGGTGTGGTGACAGCACAAGAAGAGGTCGTTCCGCTTTACGAAGGCCCTGCTCCTGGATCAGAGTCGTGGACACGGACCGAACAAGAGAGCGTGTCGAATCTATGGAACACCCGGATTGTCTTCAACGTGACGCGTCCCACGTTGACGGTGTTCCGGCCGGACCCGGCGCGAGCCAACGGCACAGCGGTGATCATTTGTCCCGGAGGTGCGTTTTTCGCCCTTTCTATTGATCGAGAGGGGCGTGATGTGGCGCGATGGCTGGCCCAGCGGGGGGTAACGGCTTTTGTTCTTAAATACCGGCTGGTGCCATGTGAAACGGATGACCCCACGCGGGAACTGATGACGCGCGGTCCGCTGGACCCGATCGTGGCGCTTGTGGTCAAGCTGGCGTTAGGAGATGGCCTGACCGCCGTGCGTCTGGTGCGCTCACGCGCGGCCGAATTTGGAGTCAATCCACGTCGCATCGGCATCTTGGGGTTCTCAGCCGGTGGAACCGTGGCTACTTCGGTCGCCTTCCATTTCGACACGGAAAGCCGACCCGATTTTGTAGCACCCATTTACCTTGCCTACCACTGGGTTCCCCGGGAGGGCGGGGTGCCCAAGGATGGCCCGCCGATGTTTATTGTTGCGGCAACCGATGATCCGCTCCGTTTGGCCTCGCACAGTGTGGAGCTGTATCAAGATTGGACGCGGGCCGGGCATTCCGCCGAGCTGCATTTGTACGCGCGGGGCGGGCACGGTTTTGGCATGCGTAAACAGAATTTGCCGTCGGACCATTGGATCGAACGGTTTGCCGAATGGTTGGAAATGCACGGTTGGATGAAGCGCTAAGGCTTCCTCAGCTGCTCATTTTCTCGAGCCGCTTTGCTCCGACCGCAAGGGCCGGGCGAAGATCGCAAGCTTCCCGTCAGAAATCCGTTATTCGTTCAATTGACATTCGACGGCCCTCGACGCATAAGAGCCCCATGACGAACGTCCGCGCTCTCAGCCGCCGCCAATTCCTAAAAACTACCGGTCGAACCGCCCTCGGGGTCGCCGCCGGTGCGGCCCTGCCCAATCTATTCCTAAACCGCACCCGGGCTGCCTCGGGGCAAAACCCATCCGAATTTGTCCGCGTGGGTTTCATCGGGATGGGCGGGCAGGGGATGAGCAATTTGCGGGCCCTAATGAAAAATGCCGTGGCTGTGTGTGATGTCGATCAAAATCACTTGCAGGCCGCCCGGCAAGCCGTTGAAAAGGCCACGGGACGCACCTGCGCAGTGTATCGAGATTATCGGCGCATGCTCGAGGATGCATCCCTCGATGCCGTGTGCATCAGCACGCCAGACCATTGGCATGCCCTGCCAACGATTCATGCTTGCGAAGCCGGCAAGGATGTGTATGTCGAAAAGCCACTGACGCTGACCATTGAAGAAGGTCGCGTGATGGTGTCCGTGGCGCGTCACACGGGTCGCGTCGTGCAAACCGGCAGTCAGCAACGGTCCGACACGCGTTTTCGTCAGGCCGTCGAGCTGGTTCGCAACGGTCGGCTGGGCGTCATTAAACGTGTTTTGGTCGGGCTGACCGGAGTCAATTGGACCAACGAACCGGCTGTGCCGGACTCGGAGCCGCCTCCTGAGCTTGATTATGACTTCTGGCTAGGACCGGCTCCTTGGCGTCCCTACAACAAACATCGAGTCCATTATTACTTCCGCTTTTTCTGGGATTACTCCGGCGGCCAGATGACCAACTGGGGGGCGCATCATTTGGACATTGCTCAATGGGGCCTCGGTATGGATGGATCCGGGCCCGTTGAAATTCGTGGGACGGGTGAGTTTGACCCTCAGAAACGGTTTGAGGTTCCTGCAGCCTTTTCCATTACTTATCGATATGCCAACGGCGTGCTGGTGGAATGCCGCAGTCCGCGTGCCTTGATTACGGAGTTGTTGCCCGACCGGGCCCAAGAGGCGCGCCAACTGCTCAACGGGCGCGATGAATTCACCGGCTGCATCTTCGAGGGGGAACGCGGTCTGCTTTACGTCAACCGGGGCGTCATTAGCGCCTGGCCTGAGGAGATCCTAGAGCAGGCCATTGGGGACAGCGATCTGCGCGCATATGCCAGCCGAAATCATCATCAGAACTGGTTGGATTGCATCCGTACGCGGGCTCTCCCCATATGCGACGTTGCCGTGGGTCATCGGTCTGCTACGGTCTGTCACTTGGGCAACATTGCTGTCCGGACCGGTCGGGTGGTGCGCTGGGATCCGGTGCAGGAACGCATCCTCGGCGATGCCGACTTGGCGCGCTGGGTCTCCAAGCCGTATCGTCCGCCTTGGTCCCTGCCCAAACTCTGAGAAGTCTAAACTGCAGGTCGCCACAGCATCGCGGAACCATGAAAGGTCGGGCCGCCTGCGGGGTTGGCAAACCCGGGCAAGTTTCTTCAGAGCCCCGGTTGGGTAGGATCGGACGGGGGTTGACGATCCATGGATTGCGTGATCAAGCTGCCCCGGCTGCCCAGACTTCGATGACGAGACTGCCAAATCCACCCCATTACGGCGCAGAGGATGCACAGCAATCCGCTGACGATCATCCACCAACGCTTTGATCGGGAGGAACTTGCAGGTATGGCGGTGCCTTGCACGGACGGCTGGGCCGTTTTCATGGGGTCAGATGCCGTGAATCCGAGTACAGCCGGCTCTATTGCGTCAGGCAAAGAACCGCGCCCTTGGATGGGCAGTGCTCCGTCTCCAGAGCCCGTTGGGCTTGGCTCCTTTGTTTCAGCGGGCGAGAGAACGCCTGTTGCCGGTGTTAATTCAGAGGCCCATTCTGATCGCGCTTTTCGTACCGGCTGAAGTGCTTGGACGGAATCTTGTGTCACCGGCGCAGACCCGGGTGGAGCGATGCCAGACTGCTCAGGCGCGCTCGTTGGCATACCCCGGGGCATAGCTCCTCCGCTTTTGGCGGGTTCGGTTCTTGTTGAGGGCATCCGGTCCTGCGAGGCCATGCGTGCGGGTTCCTCAATGCTCGCAAATTCGCCTTTCTTTTGAGTATCCGCATCTTCCAACCGAGCTGGCGGACCGGCCTGAGTTAACCCCACGCGATGCGAACCGGTCTGCAGTGGGGCCTCAGGTGCGGAACTTGAATCAGCGAGTTTACCGGCACTCGCAGAGAGAGGGTCGCGCTCCAAGTTTGGATCCGGGCGCCCTGCGTCGGCCGCGTTTGTGGAAGCATGTCGAAAAGCCACGGCCTCTTGAACACGGGTCGAAGCAGCCTGAGGGTCGGTTACACCTTTTGCGGAAGCCATTGCGAGGGGGGGGCCTTCTAACTTCTTGGACTCGGGTTCCTCAGAACGGAGAGCCGCCAACCGGGAAACGGTTTGCTCGTAAGGCAAGGCAGGTATCTCCACCGGCCAAGGGGGTTGACCGATTGTATACAGCTTCCAGTCACCATTCTCGGCCCGGAGCACGATTACCACAGGTTGTCGCAAACGCCGTTGCTGGCGTCGGATTGCTTGCACGGCTCGGTTGACCGACTCATCAAACGGCGTGCCTGCCAAGGGCCGTTCGCCGCTGCAGAATAACAGAAGGTTAAAACGCGCTGATTGCCTGGCGACGATTTGAGCCAGCGGGGGAACCAGAGCCGGTTCGCCTCGGTGCTGCCACGAACAGGTCTGCAAGAACTCTCTCAACATGTCTGCGATCTTTGGGCCCTGTCCGGGATACCAGGTCTGCAAAGGGAATTGTCCGGTGGTAACCTGATGATCAAAGGTCCAAACGCCGATGGTGTCACCCGGTTGGAGACGCTGGTCGAATCCGGAGAGCAGCAGCTTTTCCAGAGTGATCATCAAAGCCTCTCGACGCGGGGCCATGTCGGCCGAGGTTTCAATGGCCAGCAACCAGCGTCCTTCCTGACCGAGGGATTCGGACGCAACCCCTAGGGCTGAGCTTTGCGCAAAAGCGACCATCACCACGCATCCGCCAATCGGACCCAAGATGCGCCGGCCCCAATGGTGAAGGAGAAACCTCGCAGCCTGTTCCGCTGATTGTCTTCGAAGCGGTTTGCGCCAGTTGCGCATCGGCAACGGGGTCCGGCGGGAAACAATTCGGAGCATGGAGACTACTTCAAAACCGGTTTCGAAAACGGGCATGATCACGCTGGTTCAAACGACGTAGCTCCTGTTGGTGCTCTGCCAGCAGCTTTTGTGCATGTTGCATGAACTCGCTGCACGACCAGGTCCATGCCCCAAATGCTTCCACGGTTTGCCGCTCCAGCAGGTCTTCCGTGACCACCAGCACCTCCCCCAAAGGCGCCAATCGCGCAGCCACCCGCTCAATCATCGCATCAGCGGTTTGGCCGGGCTCGGAAAACAACACTTCGATGGCCTCCTGGCCAGCCGGCGGCGGGGGCGGTCCGCGGCGCTGTCGCGCATCAAAAAACACCGTCACAGGCGTGCCGGTGATGTCCTGGTAATGCGTCAGCACCCGGATCAATGCTTCCCGGGCTGGAGCCGAATGACGGGGCTGACCGGCAGCCAGTTCCGGCCATTGATGCAGCAGGCTGTATCCGTCAATCAAGATCCGGATGGGCGGCACAGCTAGGAACATACCAGCCTATGCCGCTGTGGAAAACCGGAAAGTGCAACCAACCCTGCCCGATGGAAAGGCTGCGACCGGGCTCTGTCGCTGTGCGCAAAACAGGGCTGCTTGGCGCCTTGGGCAGGCCTAAACACATCCGCACGAAAAGGATGTTATCGTCACGTCAGGACGATCTTGTCGCCTTCCTTGAGCGTGACAACGGCCTTTTTCCAATCCGGCGATTGTCCGGCTTGATGCGTGCGCTGCCGGCGAAGTTTGCCCCGCACGTTCATGGTGTTGACGCGGAGGACCTTGACTTTGAACAGTTCCTCCACGGCCTTTTTAATCTGGTACTTATTGGCGCGGCGATCCACTACCAGGGTGTATTGATTGTACTTCTCGCTCTGCCGCGTCCCTTTTTCCGTGAGGCGCACAGTTTTGACGATCTGAAAGCTGTCCATGGCCAATTTTTCAATGAGCACCCAGCCAAGGCTGGTGCAATGCGTGTTACGATTCCTCCCGGAGCCTTTGCTCCACCTTTTCAAAGGCAGCTCGCGTAAAAACGAGCGTGTCGGGCCGCAAAACGTCGTACGTGTGCAGGTTCTCCCCCGTGGTCACTTCCACATTCGGAATGTTTCGGGAAGCAAGCAAAAGGTTTCGGTCCGGCGGGCTAGCGACAATCAACACGGTCCCGCGAACTTCCAATGCCTTGAGGACGTTCAGGAAATCCCGCGTCTTGTGGTTTGGCAGATTGAGGTCGTCCACGACGATGACGTCCCCTGCCCGCAGGCGTTCGGTCAGGGCTTTGCGCAGTGCAAGCTTTTTGACACGCGCGTTAACCTTCAGGGAAAAGTCACGCGGCTTGGGGCCAAAGACAACCCCGCCTCCACGCCATAGCGGCGATTGGAACGATCCGGCCCGGGCGCGACCCGTGCCTTTCTGCCGCCACGGTTTTTTGCCAGTACCGGCCACTTCCCCCAACGTCTTTGTACAGGCCGTGCCGCGCCGGCGGTTGGCCAGGTGGGCTACGACGACATCGTGAACGGCCTGGGAGCCACGCATGCCTTCAACCAGAGGGAAACCAACCTCCAGTTCTCCCTGCGGTTTGCCGAGCGTATTCTTAACGACCAGTTTCATGAGACGAAATCACCTATTTTTTGACGGTTTTTTTAGCGGCCGCCTTGGGCTTCGCCTCTGCTGCGGCGACGGAAGCTTGAGTTTTCTTGGATCGAACAGAACCCTTCGGCCGCTTTTTAGCCTCGCGAATGATTACATAATCGCCGTTGGCTCCCGGAATGGATCCTTTGATTAACAACAGTTGCTCCTGCTCCCGAACCTGAAGGATCTCAAGGTTCTGGACCGTGCGACGGACCTGCCCCATGTGCCCGGGCATGCGCATGCCGCGGCGGACTGTACCCGGGAAAGAACGCTGACCGATGGCCCCTGGCCGGCGATGCCATCCTTTGGAACCATGCGAGGCGTCGCCACCTCGAAATCCGTGCCGCTTGACCACACCTTCGAATCCGCGACCCTTGGTAATGCCGATTGCGTCCACAAAGTCGCCCGCCGCAAAAATCCCCGGACCGATGACATCGCCGGGCTTTACAGGCAGCGAGAAGTCACGAAACTCGCGAATGCGACGCACTGCCACTAGTTGAACTGGGTTTTTTTCGGAGCCCTCCGGAACCTGTACGCCATACTTCTTTAAATGCCCCAAAATGGGCTTGTTCAATCGCTGAATCTTTTGATCGCCAAAGGCCAGTTGCACAGCGCTGTACCCGTCCGTCTCCTTCGTTTTACACTGTAAAACACGGTTCGGCCCGGCCTGGACGATGGTGACCTGTTGCAACACGCCGTTGGCATCGTATATCCGGGTCTGGCCAAGCTTCCTTCCAATAAGACCAATCATAGGCAGAAACGTGCAAGAGGTTGGGGCCGGGTCAGATCTTGATGGTGATGTCCACACCCGCCGGCAGGTTCAGTTTTTTCAGCTCATCCACCGTGCGCGCTGTGGGTTCAATAATATCGATGAGGCGCTTGTGCGTCCGCTGCTCGAAGGTCTCCATGGACTTTTTGTCCACGTGCGGAGACCGGTGAACGGTCCACCGCTCGATTTTCGTCGGCAGCGGGATGGGCCCCGCCACACGGGCACCGGTGCGCTTGACCGTCTCGGCAATTTCCCGTGCCGAGTCGTCTATGACCCGGTGGTCATAGGCCTTCAACCGAATCCGAATGCGTTGTACTGGCATAAAGAACAGTTTGTTGCAAAATCGCCCAGGTTTTTCTCCGCTCCCGTTTAAAAGCGGACGGACAATGTAGCAGGCCCCGAATCTCATGCAATACCTTTTTCGGCCATGTGTTGCGCAACAGCAGGTGCGGAATCCACGTTTGGAAGGAGGCAAACCACCTCGGCCAACGGAAATGAACATAACCTTCCCAGCATCCGCTTGGCCCGACGATGCGGGCCAAAGAAGGATTCGTCCCAAATCCAGCCCAAACTCGTCAGCGGTGCTTGAACCGAAAGAGATCGGCCCATTCGGTTCCACAGGGGCAGTCATGGCAGCATGCGACTGCTTATCCCCAGAGGAGCCGGAAGGTTGGAGTCGAGGTCTGCTAAAATGAGGGGCAGGCCGCTTACCGTCGGCCATGACAACGGTGAATGTTCACCCTCGGCCCGGGGTAAACGGCCTGTTGAAGGTCCGGTGTGTTCGTCTCGCGACTTGGCGAAGGGCGCACTGGTCTGAATGAAGCGGGAGCTTCGTTGACGTCGGCTCCCTTTGCATGCGGGGTTTGTCCATTCGGTCTCCAGTGACCCTCAGCAGGCGCTTCTCTCTAGTTTCATGCGTTGGTAGTGGTGGGAACGACAGAACGAACGAGCGGAAGCGCGGCTCTCCTGCAGCGCGAGAAGGCAAGGCCATCACCCGGGAGTCGAACCCACCTCAAGCGGAGTTCTGCTGAAGCTGGTCCCAAAAATCAGGGCTAACGCGGGCCATGGCCCCTCCACACTCTGGTTCGTGGCAAGTCCTATGATGCGCATGGCCATTCAAGGTGCTCATTCCTTGAGCAATGGATTTCGCACTGACTGATTCCCCAAATGCAACACGAAGGACAAATGCCATGGGCCCTGCGCGTCGGTCTGCCGGCGCTGATGATGAACACCGCCCTGAGCAAAACAAGCACCCAAACAGAGCTTGCCTCCGTGAGGACGCTCTTAACCAAGGACTGCATTGAGCGCACGCAATGCACAGGCAAGTGCTGTCGGGGAGCCAAATTCCCTCCGCGACGAGATCCTCGTAAGTGAGATTCGTCGCAAACAGCCCGATGCCCGTTGGAATGGCCGCGTGTTCGGGGTCGGATATCTCGCGCTGATTTTCATAATTCCGATGGAACGGGTGAACATGTGCGTCTGCACGTATGCGTCGTCCCATTTTTTTGGAAAAGGTGACCTTAGGGACATCGACCGATTGCAAGATGCTGCTCAAGCAAGGTTGGCTTTAATTGCCTTTCATGGGTGCATTTCATGATCGTGTGGCAGGGGACAAAATGGTGGGGGCAGCGCATGTGGTTACCAACCTTTTTTGCGCTCACCCTCGAGGCGTGAGAGAATTCGACCGTGGGAAGTGTTTCTGTGGCGTTGCTGGAGGCAGAATGCAGGATATCCTGCGGCGGAGCATGAACCGAATTGTCGAGCGTTTCAAACAATTGCGCGCTGCCGGGCAAAAAGGGCTGATTGCCTACATAGGAGCCGGCGACCCGGATCTGACCGCCACGCGCGATCTGGCGCTGGCGTTCGACCGTGTGGGCGTGGACATCCTTGAACTGGGCGTTCCGTTTAGCGATCCCCTGGCTGACGGGTTGGTGAATCAACTGGCAGCCCAACGCGGGCTGGCGTCGGGCACGACCCCTGCAGGTGTGTTGGAGACGGTGGCGGCAATTCGGCGAGAGTCGCAGGTTCCCATCGTTCTGTATCTCTATTTCAATCTCATGCACCGGATGGGGCCCGAGCGGTTCATCGAGCGGGCACACGCGGCTGGCGTGGATGGTTTGCTCGTGCTGGACCTGCCTCCGGACGAAGATGAGGGCTATGAAGCAGCCATGCGTGCGGCGGGGCTTTGTCCGATTTATCTGGTGGCTCCGACGACGCCCGAGAGCCGCATGGCCGCGATCGCGCGCCGGGCCAGTGGATTCGTGTATTACATCTCCCGGGAAGGTGTCACCGGCATGCGGGATCAATTGGCGGACAACCTCAGCATGATGACAGCCCGTATCCGGGCGCACACCGATCTGCCCATTGCAATCGGTTTCGGGATCTCCACACCAGAACAAGCGCGGGCGGCGGCGGCCTGGGGCGATGCCGTTGTAGTGGGCAGTGCCATTGTTCATCGGATCGGACAGTTGGGGCGGAGCCCAGACCTGGTCCCGCAGGTCTCAGCGTTCGTCCGCGCGTTGGTCAGAGCAGTCAAATCGGGCTAACCAGTAGGAGGCGGCCGAAACAATGCGATCGGCAATTCCGGCTTACGAGGACGCAGCGCACGCGGCCGCAACTGAACTTGTCCAATTGTTCAGCTCCTTTTCGTCTCGCGAGGGGAGATCCACCAAGCCGAGACTTTCCAGCGCTTGGCCTACGAGATACAGCGATCCGGTAACGGTCACCACGGCATCGTGTTGAGAGGCCTGCAGCGCCGCTTGGAGCGAGGGTTGAACCTGGACCTGCAGGCGAGGAGCGACCTGACGACAGATCTCCGCCAGGTGTCTCGGATCGGCGCCCCGGTCGCTCGGCACCGGAACACAAAGGATGCGGCCGGCTTGCCGGGCCACGATCCGGGCTATGCCGGCCAGATCTTTATCCGCCATGACACCCAGGATGACGGTCGGACGCACGTCAGGAAACCGTTCCTGCAATGTGGCACACAAAACTTCCATCGCCCCGACGTTGTGAGCTCCATCCAAGACCAGGAGGGTGCCACTCGGCAGCCGCACACGTTGGAAACGCCCCGGCCACCAGGTTTGTTGCAGCCCTTCCTCCAAATCCGTCTGGGTCACGGGCAGCTCCCGCATGAGGACCCGGACCGTTGCTGCTGCCAAAGCAGCGTTTCGATATTGATGCTGACCAGGAAGCGGGAGGGCCAGACGCCGAAGCCATGGTTCCTGTGTGGCTTCAGCTCCTACTACCCACAACGGACAACCGAGCTGCAACGCCCGCGCGCGGAGAACATCCAGGGCTTCCGGCGCCTCTGCGGCAGTCAGAGCCGGAATCCCAGGCTTGAGAATGCCGGCTTTCTCCGCAGCGATCGCTGAGAGGGTGGATCCCAACCACTGTTGATGGTCATAATGAATGTTCGTGATCACACTGGCCAACGGACGGACGATGTTCGTTGCGTCCAACCGTCCTCCCATCCCGGTTTCCCAGATGACCACGTCGCAATGGTGCGCTTCGAAATGAAGCAAGGCCATGAGGGTTACCACTTCGAAAAAAGTGGGATGACGGTCCGGGGGGAACTGTTGGAGCCAGGGTTGAATGAGTTCGACCAACCGGGCCACTTCGGCTTCCGGGATCAACTGACGGTTCACCTGGATGCGCTCGCCGAAACGCACCAAGTGCGGCGACGTAAACAAGCCCACGCGATATCCGGCACGGCGGTAGATGCTCTCGAGAAAGGCGCAGACGGACCCTTTCCCATTGGTTCCAGCCACGTGAATAAAACGCAGGCGCCGTTCCGGATGACCAGCCAACGCCGCCAACCGGCGTGGATTTTCGAGCCCGAACTTGGCTCCGTACCATCGAAGTCCGTACAAAAAGTCGATTGCCTCACAGTACGTCATGCGTCTCAAGTGGGTGCGCAGGAGAAACGCGTCGTGGACCGAACCGTGCCGTCGAATTACGTTCTTGGCCGGCGTCACGCGTGCAGCGCCTCTCCCGGCTTTGGAACATGAGTCAGCGGATCTCTTCTCGCAAGCGCAGTTCTCACAACCGGCGCGCGCACAACCCGCTTGAACATGGCGCTTCGCCCAGGACTGCGAAACCGATTCCCTGCTGGTGACCATCCTTCACGACAAACGGTCTGTACTATCAGCTTCGAGACAGAAAGGCTGACTCTTGGCGAAGCTGCTGCGACGCTCCAGAACGTGCAAAGGAAAACCGGCGCAAGGCGTGTGGAAGCCGGGCTTGATGCCTCTGTCTCAGCGGCTTACGATATCTCTATGGGCCACTTTAGGATCCCCTCGGGGCTGGCTAGAGAATGGCGGCGCCGGCTGCGGATTCCATCCTGCATTCCGAGCCTGTGGATCTGTCGATGGAGCAGTGTGTGTTTTGTCGGCTGGGTTTTGCTGGCGTGGGTCAGTGCCTGCGCTGAAGAGCTGTGCCGGAAGATTCAGTACCCGGCAACCTGGATCCTGGGTGGGCACGTGCTCCCGCCGCAAGTTGTGCGCTTTTCCACCAACGGCAGCCGACTTTGGACCGGCGCACCGTTGGGCGGGCTGAAACGGTGGTCATTTCCAACAGGACTTTTGGAAGAAACTTTCTGGTTTGGCCCAGTGCCTGTGCAGATTGATTTTTGCCTCGAGGAGGGCTTGGCGGCTCTGGTGTCGCGCAATGGTCAACTTCAGGTCATCGCCTGGAGCAACAATCTGACAGTAACCACTGTGAGTGTAAGAGGAACCTCATCGCCCCGATTGGCGCCCGACGGTCAGCATGTTGTGGTGGCGGATCCACTGGGTTTCTCCGCCCATACCGTTGGCTCTGTCGCACTCGGAGTTTTGCGATTATCCGACGGGACGTGGGTGGAGCCCACGATCCTCACCACCGAAGGGAACTACCAGATCGTAGAATTTTTCGATGCACAAGAGTTTCTTGCGGCAGATCCGGGTCGGTCCCTGGCCCGGTTCCGAATCGGACAACGCGCACCTCTGTGGCAACAAGCTACAGGGGTCTGGCCGGTCGCTGTGTGTCGGGCCTGGGGCACTGTTGTGGGTATGGAAGGCAATCGCCCCGTGCTCTTCGAGGCACAGACCGGAGTTCGCAGCCAAGAATTGCCGTCGTTACAAAATGCTGTGACAGCCATCGCATGTTCCGAAGGAGGTGAAGCGATGGCCTTCGCCCTCTCGGATGGAACCGTGGAAATCCGCTCTTCCCCGGGCGGCACGGTGTCAGATGTGGTACCGGCGGTGCCGGGCCGAATCCATCTTCTGGCATGGTCACCGGACGGCGCATACTTGGTAATGGTCACCACCGAGCAGGTGTGGGTGTGGAATCGTGCAACGGGGGGGCCGGCCCGTCCGTTCACGGTGTTGGCCGGAGCCATCAGGTTGGAGGCTGGGTTGGAGGGAAAGTATCTGGTGACAAGCCAGTCGGGTGGTCAAGTTACGGCCTTAGATGCGCAAAGCGGCGTGGTACGGTGGCAACAGAGGGTCGGCTCGGCCCACAATGTGGGTGTCCTGACGCTGTCTCCAGATGAAAGATGGTTGGGCATTGGCCGGCGAGACGGTGCGTTTGAGTTGTGGAAGGCAAGCGACGGTTCTTGGGAACGAACGGTGGTTGCTTTTGGATCCTCGGGACCGCTCGTTTCTGAGGTTTCCGTAGAAGTGCTTACGTGGTCACCCGCAGGCAACGCTGTCTTGGCGGTAAATGGCAGTGGCCGATTGAAAGTGTTTTCCACTTTGGATTGGAATATAAGGGCGGAGACCATGATTCCGTCCCTTCGGTGGGCTGGATTCTCTCCGAATGGCGACGCCATTGTCGCGTCTTTGAGCAATGGAGCCCTTCACATGTTGTCGGCAGCGACGATGGAATCGCTTTACGAGATCGCCGAAGCGTCGCTCCTGGGATTTCGCGCTCACGGCACTCAGGTGGTCACCCTTCACCGTTCAAGCCCGCCCACTCGTGTGGATGTGTGGGATCTCGTGACGGGAGGCCATTTACATGGCGTCGAACTTCCTGTGAATCGGAGGACCGCCGCCCTGAGCTCGGACGGACAAGTGATTTTGGTCTCTGATTTGGACGGTCGCTTCAGCGCGTGGGAGCTTCGGACCGGGCGATGTTTGGGCTGGTTTCAAGGAGCCATGGCCGTGCCGTTGAATCAAATGCGGCTGCACGAACGCACCGACGGTATTTCTGCTCTCCGGATGGACGGCTCCCTAGTGCGATTTGAAGCACCGCTGTTCCTTCAGGTTCAACGTGAGGAAGACTCGCTGGTGTTTGAAGCCATGGGTCGAGCCGGTCCGTTTCGGCTCGAACACACGCCAGCCGGGCTGTCTGCGTGGCAACCAACCGGTCACACATTCGCGTCCCGGCTACGTCTTTCATTACGAGACCAGTCGGCTGGTTGGTTTCGAGTCCGAGTGCCGGAGCCTGTCCAATGATCAAACAAGGATCAGGGCCGTTCGACCACCAATGGGCCGCTCTCAGTCTCGATCTGCCCTGGGCCGATCTAAAAGAGGGACGTAGCTCCCTCCGTGGGCAGGCAACGTTGGACTCCTCAAATAGCGTGTAACCAAATGGGGCCAGATGGATCGATCTTTTGTGAAGAGAAGGAACCAAGGTCGTTATGAGTGCAGTACAAGAACTGAATGAATTCGAGTTTGACAACGAGGTGCTGGCATCGGGCCGACCGGTTCTCGTAGACTTTTATGCCCCTTGGTGCGGTCCGTGCCGGGTCTTGGCGCCGATTCTGGATCGGCTGGCGGCCGAATGGTCCGACCGAGTGCGTTTTGTGAAGGTGAATGTTGACGAGGCACCGGCGTTGGCCATGCGGTACCAAGTTCATGGCGTGCCCACTTTAATGTTGTTCAGCGGTGGCCGCCCGACTAATCGGGTAGTCGGGTTAGTTTCATCCCAAGCTTTGGAACGGTGGGTAGCCCAGGCATCGTTGCAGCACATGGCCCGATCGGGTCAGGGAGGCAAATGATGGGCACGATGGTCCGTATCGGTTTGGGTGTGCTGGTGGGAGGATTGCTGGGCTACGGCTGGTACAAGCTGGTCGGTTGTAGTAGTGGGGCCTGCCCCTTGACCAGTCACCCGATCGTCAGCACAGTTTATGGTGCGGCTCTGGGGGCCGTTGTGGCCTCCAGTCTCCATTGAATCATTAACCAAAACGGGAGGAACGATCTATGGAACGCATCATTCGACGGTTTGCCGGCAGCTTTATCCTCCTGAGTTTGCTGCTGGCGCATTATCACAGCCGGTATTGGCTGTGGTTGACTGCCTTCGTCGGGCTAAACCTGCTGCAAAGCTCCTTCACAGGCTTCTGTCCGTTGGAGCGGATTCTGCAGAGGTGCGGCGTGGGCAGTGAGAAGCCAAGTTCGCAGCAGGCTGGTACGGCCGCAGCGACTCAAGCCACGGCCAAGAGCGGCGGTTCCTGCTGTTGTTCTTAAAAACAAAGTGATGTTTAGGGCGGCCCGGGTCTAACCTTGGGCCGCAAAACATTTCCATCTTTTCAAAGCCAATGAGCCGCATGAGAGGTTTCTTATTGTTCATCGGATGGGCATTGGCCGGGTGCCATCGCCCTTCTGGACCGCAACCCACGGTGGTGGCTGAACCCTTACCGGAAGCGACCGTCCGGATCCAATCGGTGGAGCGTCATCGTCGGTGGGCCAATGAGGAGGTCGTGGGCACAGTGCGACCCAAGCTGCGAGCCGCTTTGGAGGCGAAGGTCAGCGCACGCATCGAGGAATTGCGGGTGGTGCCGGGGCAGCGGGTCCGAGCCGGGGAACTGCTGGTTCGACTGGACGACCGCGAGATTCGGGCCCGTTGGGAACAGGCTCGCGCCATGTATGAGCAGGCGGAGCGAGATTTTCGCCGACGCGAAACGCTGCTGCGCGAACAAACCATTTCACGGGCCGAATACGATGCCGCTGAAGCACAGCTTCGGGTAGCAGCGGCAGTGCTTCAAGAAGCCGAAACCCAGTTGGGGCACACGCGTTTGGTGGCGCCGTTCGACGGACTGATCACGGCAAAACACGCCGACGTGGGCGATCTGGCAGTGCCGGGCCGAGCGCTACTAGAGATTGAAGATCCTACTGCATTGCGCTTGGAGGCGGACGTTCCAGAAGCCCTCTTGGACCGGGTTCAGTTGGGTCAGAGCCTGATCGTGCGCATCCCGGCCGCTCGGCTGGAGCTGCAAGGAGTAGTCAGTGAAATCATTCCCGTGGCTGACCCCCGGACGCGCACCTTTCCGGTTAAGGTGGATCTTCCCGTGCATGCCAGTCTGCGGACAGGACAATTCGGTCGGCTGCTGATACCCGTGGCCGAAATCGAGGCCATCCGAGTGCCCGTCCGGGCAGTGCATGTCCGCGGTCAAATGGAATTAGCCTTTGTGGTGAAAGATCAGCGGGCCCAATTACGACTGGTTAAGACTGGCAAACGACTCGGTGACGAGGTGGAAGTGGTCTCTGGCCTGGTTCCAGGCGAATCTTTGATCGTGGAGACCGACCGGCCGCTGCGTGAGGGTCAGCCGGTTCGCATCCAATAACAATCCGGGACAGGGATTGTCTCTCCAACCCGCTGTGCAGGAGCAAGTGTATGGCAACGGTGGATCCAACGCACAGACCCGCGGTTCCTACCGGCCTCGGTCTGGCCGGGCGTCTGGCTCGCAGCTTCATTGATTCGAAACTGACCCCGCTGTTGGTCCTTACGTCTGTGATGCTGGGCCTTTTTGCCGTGCTGATGCTGCCACGCGAGGAAGAGCCCCAGATCAAGGTGCCCATGATTGATGTCATGGTTTCCATGCCCGGTGCTTCCGCCCGCGAAATCGAGGAGCGTGTCACCCGGCCGATGGAAAAGCTGCTGTGGGAAATCCCGGGTGTGGAGTATGTTTACTCGACCTCCAGGGAGGGCGAGAGTCTGGTGATCGTCCGATATAAAGTCGGCTCCGATCCCACGGAAAGCCTGGTCAAATTGACCGAAAAGCTGCGCTCGAATTTCGATCGTATTCCGCACGGTGTGAGCCAACCGTTGATCAAGCTCAAGTCCATCGACGATGTGCCGATTCTGGCGCTGACTTTTCACAGCCCGCATTACGATCATCTGACACTGCGGCGTCTCGTCGCCCAGGTGGATGATGCAGTGAAGCAGATTCCGGAAGTGGCGGAGACCATGATCATCGGCGGCGCGCGCCGCCAGATGCGCGTGCTGCTGGATCCGGTGCGACTGGCGGCTCGGAATCTCAGCCCGGTCGGTCTCATCCCCATGTTGCAACAAGCCAACCGCCAATATCGGGCCGGTGGTCTGACAGGGGATGACCAGGAGGTGGTAATTGAGACCGGAGGTTTTCTCCGGGATGCCGAGGAGGTGGCGCAAGTTGTTGTGGGAGTGCACGGGGGCAAACCCGTGTATTTGCGCGAGGTGGCCGACATTCTCGATGGTGCTGAAGAGCCGACTCAATACGTGCTGTTTGGCTACGGCGCCGCGCGTCGCACCGGAGCAGGAGCCACGGACGAAGAACCCGCCGTGACGCTCACGGTGGCCAAACGACCCGGCGCCAACGCCATCACCGTGGCGAAGCGGGTGTTGCGCAAGGTGGAAACGCTCCGCGGTACGCTAATTCCTTCAGATGTGCAGATGACCATCACGCGCCATTACGGTGAAACGGCGGCTGAGAAATCCGATGAATTGCTGCTGCACATGGCGATTGCGGTGTTTGGCGTGTCGTTGCTGATCTGGATCACGCTGGGCTGGCGCGAGGCCGGGATTGTGGGGGTGGCCATTCCGGCCACCTTGGCATTGACCTTGTTGGTCTTTTACCTGAGCGGGTTTACGCTCAACCGCATCACACTGTTCGCCTTGATTTTCAGCATCGGCATCCTTGTGGATGATGCCATTGTAGTGGTGGAAAACATCGTACGGCACTTTCATCTGCCGCAGAATCGGGGCCGGCCGTGGAGCGAGATCGCAGTGGAAGCAGTTCGCGAAGTGGGCAATCCGACCATTCTGGCAACCTTCGCTGTGATTGCCGCCGTGTTGCCGATGGCCTTTGTCGGCGGGCTGATGGGGCCATATATGCGGCCGATTCCGATTGGATCCAGTGCCGCCATGTTTTGGTCACTGCTGATTGCTTTCATAGTAACGCCCTGGGCGAGCATTCGCATTTTGCGCTGGGGCCGTAAATATCGGCAACTGACGGAGGGAACACCAGGCGGGCCGGCTCTGCAAACTCATTCGCAGCATCCCGAAGACTGGTTCACTCGCATGTACCGACGATGGATGGGTCCTCTGATCGCTCATCCACGCTGGCGTTATACCTTTCTGGGTGCCATCACCCTGCTGCTCCTGGTTGCCCTGGCCACCGTGCCGCTGGGTTGGGTGAAGGTGAAAATGCTGCCTTTCGACAACAAGAGTGAATTCCAGATCATTCTGAATATGCCGGAGGGCAGTTCGCTGGAACGCACTGCGCAAGCCGCTCGCGAAATTGCCGCAGCGGTGCGGGCCGAACCGGAGGTGACGGACTATCAAATCTACATCGGCACAGCGGCTCCGTTCAATTTCAATGGGTTAGTTCGGCATTACTTCATGCGGCGCGGCGCGCATGTGGCAGACCTCCAGGTCAACCTGCTGCCAAAGCACTTGCGCCGTGCGCAAAGCCACGACATCGCCAAGCGGATACGACCGCGTGTGGCGGCCGTTGCTGAAAAGTATGGGGCCCGTATAGCTGTCACTGAAGTGCCGCCGGGGCCTCCCGTCCTCCAGACCCTGGTGGCCGAAGTCTACGGTCCATCGGAGCAAGATCGTTTGCGCCTGGCCGAGGAAGTGCGCCGCATTTTCAAAAGCACGCCCGGTGTGGTCGATGTGGATGCCTACATCGAGGCAGACCAGCCCAAGGCGCGCTTTGTGATCGACAAGGAGAAAGCTGCCCTGCACGGCATCAGCGCCGAGACCATCTCGCGCACGCTGCAAATCGCGGTGGGAGGACTTTCTGTAGATCTGGTCCATCAGCCACGGGAAAAAGAGGATGTGAATTTGGTGTTAGAATTGCCCCGAGCCGCGCGCACTTCACCCGAGGAATTGCTGGCACTGTGGGTGCGCTCGGGCGATGCTAACGCGCTGCCGGAACCGGGCAGCGGGGGTGGACCCCCTCCGCTGATCCCTTTGCGCGAGTTGGTTCGCGTCGAGTACGACATCACCGATAAAAGCATTTATCACAAAAACTTAATGCCGGTGACCTATGTGATCGGCGACGTAGCAGGCGAGGCCGAAAGTCCTGTCTATGCCATCCGCCAGATGAACCGGGCGCTGCGGCAGTTAGACACACGGGCTTTCGGCGGCGATGGATCCCCGCTGAAGATTTATAACGCGCAGATGCCCTTTACCGATCTCCAGCCTGCCATCAAATGGGACGGCGAATGGCACATCACGCTGGAAGTTTTCCGCGACCTGGGACTGGCATTCGCCGCGGTACTCGTGCTGATTTACGCCCTAATGGTGGGTTGGTTCCGATCCTTCTTGACGCCTTGGATCGTCATGGCGGCGATTCCATTCTCCTTGATCGGGATACTGCCGGCGCACGGAGCGATGCATGCATTTTTCACGGCCACTTCGATGATTGGTTTTATGGCAGGAGCCGGCATCGTAGTGCGGAACTCGATTATCTTGGTGGATTTTATCGAGCAGCGTCTGGCCGAGGGCTTGCCCTTGGCGGAGGCCGTTGTGGACGCTGGGGCCGTACGATTCCGCCCCATGTTGCTGACGGCCATGGCCGTGGTGGTGGGTGCAGCCGTGATTTTGGCAGATCCCATCTTCCAAGGTTTGGCCATTTCTCTGATGGCCGGCGAGATCGCCTCGTTGCTGATCAGCCGTATGGCGGTCCCGATCCTCTACTACATGGCCTACCGGAGGATGTACGAAAAAAGCGAGAAACCGCGCTGAGACACGCCCTATCGGAAACAAACGCGCGAGCAGAATGCTATGGAGCCGATTAGGCGAGTCAAATGTCCTCCAACCAGTGGAGGGATTGTTCCAACTCTGCTTCGGAAAGCCATGGATCGCCCGCACCCCTTGGGAGCGGCAGTCCTTCCGGATCGACCTCCCAAGCTTCCACCCCGGAACGGAGATCGTAGTAGGACTGTCCGACAAGCCGTGTCACGCGGGGTGGCGAGCAACGGCAGACCAGGCTAAGAATCTGACAATCTCTGGCCACATGGACCAATGGCCCCATGGGCAACGGTGCGTCATCAAAAATTTCAGCCACCACAGCTCGCATCCGCGGGCCGGTTGCGGATCCACGTTCCACCGCAAATCGGCGCGGCAACGTTGCCGGGCCGAATCGGGTTGCCGCTGCTTCTTCCCAGTGTCTTGCCACGAATAACTGCGGCGGTTGCTGTCCTTCCGCCCGTGTTTCCCACAGCACAGGTTGCCCTGCAACTCCCAGCCAGACCCGATAGCCCTGCCATGATGAGCGATGCGGCGCAGCATCTGTCCCTGAACAGCGCCAGAGATAAATCAGGCACTGACGCCTCCGACCAGCAACCGTGCCTGAGGCTTCGAAAACATAGAGGGCCAAAGAACCAACCGGAGCGCCATTAGTGGATGCAGGGGTCTCCCATAACAAGAGCGGCGCGTGTAGAGCGCCCAGGCCGGACACACCGGCCCCGGGCGCGGGTTTCCACAGCCATGCTTGGTCGAAACGTCGTTCCCACGCATGCACCAGAGGCGTCATGGCAGGGGAACGCAGACGTCGTCCCGATTCTTGACAGCCGCCGAGGGTCCACGTGAGCACAACAGCCAACGCCGCAATCGTCCCGTGCTGAAGGCTGCGGTGAAGGGTGTTCATTGTTCATTGCGACTGACGCACGTAACCGTGGGCGCGGAACCAGTTCACCGCATCAGCAAAGGCTTCCTTGGGAGGCGTCTGGGGCAAACCCAATTCCCGGATAGCCTTGGTCGGATTAAAGAACATCCGATACCGCGCCATGCGAACGCCTGCCAAAGGGGCTCGTGGCGGGCGTCCAGTGACCGTGGCTCGCCGTTCGTCGATCCACGCCACCACCATGGCCAACCACCATGGGATTCTGAGGCGTGGCGCGGGCAAGCCGGTGAGTTCGGAAAGCACTTCCAAGGTTTGACGAAAAGTCCAATTCGCTTCGGCGTGGCCCAAGATATATCGCTCACCAATCCGCCCGCGTTCGGCGGCCAAAATGTGTCCAACCGCCACGTCCCGGACATGGACCCAGTTCAAGCCAGTGTCCACATACGCCGGAAGCGCCCGGTTGAGGAAGTCCACGATGATCCGACCCGTGGGCGTCGGCTTGACGTCCCGAGGTCCAATCGGCGCGCTCGGGTTAACGATGACCACCGGGCTGCCAGCCCTGGCCAATTGCAACGCCACTTGCTCAGCCTGCCACTTGGATAGTTTGTAAGGGTTGCTCATCTGAGCCAAGGAGACCGGCGTGCTCTCATCAGCGGGGATCCAACGACCTTCCCAGAACCGGGGCAGACCGATGCAGCCCACGGTGCTGGTGTAGACAATCCGTTGGCAGCCGGCGCGCGTGGCTGCTTCTAACACCACGCGGGTGCCTCCCACGTTGGTATCAAACATGGGTTGATAATCGCGCATCCACAGGTGGTAACTCGCGGCGACGTGGAAGACCCAGTCGCACCCCCGCACAGCCCGATACACGGCTTCCCGGTCTGTGATGTCGCCTTCGGCCCACTCGCAAGCAACGCCTTCCAGGGCCCGGCGATCACTGCCGGGTCGTACCAAAACACGAACCGTATAACCGCGCGCCACCAGTTCGTGCACGAGGTTAGAACCCACGAAACCGGTTGCACCTGTAACCAAACATTTCATGACTTCAGAGAGCGAAAGACGCGCCTTTTCTCCCTGACAAGAACCGAAGCTGACCTTGACAGATGCCTCTAGGAGTCTGACCCGTGTGAGGGCAGCTCGGGCCCGCGTGCGAGGGTCTGGTCAGAGTCAGGTTCGGCATTCCGCACCGTCACAGACATTAGGGCACCGCCCGGTTCGGTTTGTCGTTCCGGATCCAGCAAGGCGTCCACATGGTCAGAACTCAATCCTGAGATTTCCAGGGCCACGTCTCGCACTGTACGGCCCTCTTCTTGCGCGATCTGGGCAATCTCGGTGGCTTTATCGTGTCCCAGCACTGGTGCCAACGGAGCGCACAAGGCCAGGCTGCGATCCAAGATTTCCTGGCAGCGTTTTCGGTCGGCCTCGATTCCAGCAACGCAGTGGCGGGCAAATGTTCGCGCAGCGGCCGCCAGCAGTTCGATGCTGAGCAAAAGATTGTAAGCCGCCACCGAAATCATAGTGTTGAGTTGGAACTCACCGAACGTGCCGGCGGCAGTTACGGCGGCATCGTTTCCCATGACCTGAATGCCGACCTTGATCACGGTTTCGCACAGCACCGGATTGACCTTACCGGGAAGCGTAGCGGTACCTGGGGTAGCTGCCGGCAATTTGATTTCACCCAGACCACTGCGCGGGCTGGACCCCAGCCAACGCAGATCATTGGCGATTTTAATCAGGCTGACGGCCACACTGCGAAGTGCTCCACTGGCTTCGACCAAGGCATCCAAGTTTGACTGGGCATAGAAATGGTTCCGTGTTTCCTCAAGGGCCAACCCCGTCTCAGCAGCGATGCCGGCAATGGTCAGGCGGGCAAACTCGGGGTGTGTGTTATAACCCGTTCCCACGGCTGTGCCGCCCAAGGGAAGCGCCCCCAGACTTTCCTCGACGTTCCAGAGGCGATCCACCGCATGTTCAACCTGAGCAGCATAGCCGCTAAACTCCTGCCCCAACCGAATCGGAGCGGCGTCCTGTAAATGGGTCCGCGCGATGGTCAGGATGGAATGAAACTCGCGTGCTTTGCGGCTCAGTCCGGCATGAAGCTCGTTCAGAGCCGGGATCACCTGATGGACGATGCCGTCCAGAGCCGCCATTTGCACGGCGGTGGGCACGACATCGTTGCTGGATTGGCCGCAATTAACGTGGTCGTTCGGATGCACCAACTTGTCGGTCAGCTTGCCCCCCAACAACTCCGTGGCCCGATGCGCAATGACCTCATTAGCATTCATGTTGACGGATGTGCCCGAGGCGGTTTGGAAGATGTCCACCACGAACTGATCGTCCCATCGCCCTTGCGCCACTTCCTGCGCGGCATGTTGGATCGCCTGGGCAATACGCTGCGGCACAAGACCCAGCCGGCCATTCGTGATGGCGGCGTGCTTTTTGATCATGCCCAGCGCCCAGATGAAGGCACGTGGAAACCGCAACTGACTAACCGGGAAACAATGCAGTGCGCGCGCAGTGTGGGCACCGTAGTAAGCATCTGCGGGAACCAGCATTTCCCCGAGCGCATCCGTCTCGACCCGATACTGCCGTTCCATGGCTTTCACCTTACGCATGCGGCCTGATCGGGGCGAGCCGAATTGACAGCAGAACCGGCCGAGAGTGGAACTTCGGAGTCCTGCCGCCCGACCGCATGTTCGGTCCAAACTACGATTTCTTCAACCGAAGCTGCGATTGGGTTGCACCGGCAAAAGGGGCCGTTGGCTATCCAGACTTCACAGCCCAACAAGGGCCCGAGAGGCTGTAAGGACAGGTGCCCCAGGTGCAAAAATACCCTCAGGGCACCTTCGGCCCGAAGAACGCTGTCTTTTTTCAGGCGGCCAGAATGCGGTCCACGCGACGGGCCAGTTCCCGAAGTCCCTCAAGATTGTCTCCACCGCTTTGCTCAGTAACCACCCAACCCCGGTATCCGATCTGGTCCAGTGCGCCCATAATGGCCGGCCAGTTGTTGTCCCCCTCTAGCAAGGGGACGTCAAAGCCCTTCCAGAGGCCCTCTGCATCCCGTTTTTTCCGACTAAATTCCTTGATGTGAATCTGGCAGATGCGGTGGCCAAGGAGGCGGATCCAATGTTCGGGCCAACCGTAGTTGATCAGATTCCCGCAGTCGAGGTACCAGCCCACCCAGGAACTTTCCAGCTCATCCACGTACCGGGCGGCCTCCAGCGGGCTGAGCAGGAAATGGTTCCAGACGTTTTCAATTGCGATGCGGACCTTCAACTCCGCCGCCAGAGGCAACACCGCTCGGAGGGCTGCCTGGGATCGTTGCCACGCTTGATCGTACGAGACCTCCTGGCTCACCACGGCCGGGACCAACAGGACCGTTTGCGCACCGTATGCAGACGCGTCCCGCAAGGCGCGTTCCAAAGCCTCAATACCTTCTCGGCGCACGCGAGCATCGGGGTGCGAAAGCGGTTTGCTCCAATGATGGGCGTCGCAAACGCTTGGGATGACCAAGCCGGTGGCGTCTCGAGCCGCTTTGACTTCGTCCACGTCCATATGGCTCATCATTTCAACCCCGTCGAATCCGGCGGCCTTGACCGCCTCCATTTTTTCCCGGATCGATCCTTGCCCGCCAACCGTGGCCCACATGATGCCCTTCTTCAGCGGGCGCCGACGTTCCCCGGCTGCAACGGGAGAAAAAGCGGAGGGAAGGGACAGCGCGGCCAAACCTGCCGCGGTCGTTTGGAGGAAACGGCGTCGGTTCATCCTTCGGCTCGTGCAAGGTTAAACAAATTTGGTTTGTCCCGGGATGGCCATGGGAGCCACAGGCAGTTCCATCTCCCAACTCAGGGGGTCGGGCACGAGTTGTTCTTTCGACTGCTGCATCATTTCCCAGGTAATCTCCAAACCGGTGTAGGCGGCCATGCGTCCCATGATGGCGACCAACGTGCTGCGGGCCTCCCATTCGCCGTCCTGAATGGGCTCACCTTTGCGAATAGAGGCGAACAACTCGTCGTGTTGTTGTTGGTACATGTCGTTGTTGGGTTCGAGGAAGCGCCAAGGGTGCTCGCCTTTGATATAGACGGCCCGCCAACCATCAATGACGCCCTCGCCGCGTGTGCCCATGAGAAAGTCGGAATTCTGGTTAAAGCAACCGGCGATTTGGCGTTGACCTACAAACGCGCGCACGCCGTTGGCCCATTCATAAACGACATGCATGTGGTCATAGATGTTGCCTTCGTGATTGGGAGTTTGTCGTCCTCCGGTGGCAACGGCTTTAACGGGCGGTTCGTCCTGCATGGCCCACAAGATCTTGTCCACACTGTGGCAAGCCTGTTCTACCAGACCATCTCCGGACAGCCAGACAAAGTTGTACCAATTCCGAATCTGCCATTCGACGTCGCCCATCCCCGGGGGACGTTGCTCAGGGGGAGGCATGGGTTTGACTGGACCGGTGTAATAGGTGGCGTAAATGGCGCGGATTTCGCCAATGGCTCCGTCGCGGATGCGGCGATAGAATTCGCGCCGAGCTCGGTCATAACGCCAACAAAAACCGGCCACCCAAGCCAGCTTCTTCTCACGAGCAATGCGCGCTGATTCCAATATAGAACGCACGCCCGCGACGTCTGTCGCAACTGGTTTTTCGACGAACTGGTGCTTGCCGGCTTCGACGGCCGCCCGCACATGTTGGGGACGAAACCCGGGTGGGGCAGCCTGCAAAACTACATCCACCCCGGAGTCGATCAATCTTTGATATGCATCCAACCCTACGAAACGACGATCCGGCGGGACTTGGACGCGGTCGGCAATGGCGGGGTCCTGCTTCAACGATGCCAGGGCTGTCTCAATCGGCTCCCGAAACACATCGGCCATGGCCGTGAGCACCGTGTTTGGATCCGCCTTCAACGCTTGCCCGGCAGCGCCCGTGCCGCGGCCTCCGCAACCGATCAAGCCCACCCGAAGAGTCTCCGAGTGGCCAGGCTGACCGCGGGAGCTTAGAATAGCTGGAACTGCTACCGTGGTACCGGCCAGCAACGTTGTCAAAAACTGGCGGCGACTGGGGCGCCAAGAGTCAGCATCCATGGATCCTGAGGTGCCCTTGTGTGGGTCATACATGGCGTCGAAGCTAGGGCGAGCCACGTCGCAAGGTCAAGGTCCCGCAAAGAACGCCGTCCGTCAGCTAGCCAGTGAGCCTCCCGCACGAAAAAGAAGGGTGATCACGGCGAGGCTGTGGCGCGCCAATACCGCGCCGTTGCATCGGTCATAGGAACCATTTCTGTTACCCAAAAGCCGTCAGTCGGACGGTTGGTGGCGATGGCAACCCAGCTGATCAGATCGACGGAGGTTTCCAGGACCACACGTGCGCCCGGGGAGCTCTGTACAGTCAGGACCCACGAATGACCAGTCTCGCGCCGATGGAGGTTCAAACGGGGAGCTAACAATGGTGCGGAATCAAAGGTGAACAAACTGAGTGACAGGGGCGGGAAGGAATGGACAAAGCTTGACCCGGGCACCGCGATCGTGAAAAGGCTCAAATCTTGCGCAGCCAGCGGCGCGTTGGTGCGCGCGGCTTCGTCCTGGGGAATGCCATAAAACCGCACGGTGGCGGCGGCAGCAGGCAGAAAATCGTTCAACTGAAGTCGCCCGGCCAGTGTTAGCTCCTTTTCCTTGTTCACTACCAGGACGCTCAAGCCGCCGTTGGTAGTCCGCACCGCATGGACAGCCAACCATGGATGACTCGACACCGCTTCCACCACTTGATCCGACGGACGTGCAAAAAAGCTCATCAATTTGGCTGCATAGAAAACCGGATGCCGAGTGGCCGGTCCGTTGATCATGCCGAGGTCGCCATAGCTCCGCCAACCGTACAAGGTGGGATCAAAACTGCCGGTTGTGTCCGTGCCGTTCCGGAGGTCCCACCAAATGAAAGCGTTGAACTCCGTTCGCATCAATTGACCGAGACTATCTGCATAATAAAGGGCGTTCACAAGGCTGGTGGATTGGCGGCCCTGTGCGCCAGCATCGATGTTGTTTTCAGTCACTACCAACTCGATGGCGTCGCCTTCCGGGCCGAAGAAATCACGGATTTGCTGCCGAAGATCCGCCGCGTCGCGGGCCCAGTTATCCGTGGATTGCAAGGCCAGAATGTCGCTCACGGGGCTGTGAACTGGATTTTCAGCGCTCCATTGCGGATAATGATGATGGATGAGAAAGTCCGGGCGCACCCCCAGACTCCGCAAGGTTACCAACATGCGGGGTGTCCATCCGTAGTGGGTGGTGCCCGTTCGCGGATTTACCGCCGGATGGTCGCGATAGCCGTTGTCAAATCGGTCCTGGCCCGGCACCGCCACAACGCCTACCTTGATCGAAGAATCCACGGCTTTCATTTGGCGGATGTACTCCGCGGCGCGCACTGCGTAGGTGTAAGCATCGTGCGGTCGGGCGTTGGTGTCATACTCCCATGTGCCATAACATTCGTTGCCGATTTCCCAATATCGGATGCCGTACCCGCGGGTAATGTTGGCGTAACGAACCCAGGCGGCGGCCTCTTCAGGAGTCCCACTGCCATAGTTGACAGTGATGAAGATCTCGGCCCCCAAGTTGGTGGCCACGCTCATAAATTCTTCGAAACTGGTGTTCCATTGCCAGGTGTTGGTGAGAGTTCGATTGGACTCCCAATGGTATTGATCCGACAACGATCCCCCCGGAAAGCGGAGGGTGGTCATACCCATTTCTCGCAACAAGCCCAATGTACGGTTCCGTTCCGTGGGATTATCGGCAAAATCGTTGTCCCAGATCACCGCATTGACGCCGAACCACCGGGGATCCACTGCCCGAAGTACGCGTGCCGCATTGACGGTCAGGGACACTTCAGTCGGCGCCGCGCGAGGCAGCAAGGCCACTTCATCCACGTAGAACGTGCCGGAACTGCCGTTGGCCCGCAGTTGAAGGTTGATGCGATGCAAATTGGTGCTGCCAGCTTTCCCGAGCGCGCTCAATGGAACGATAAATTCGCGCCACTGCTGAGCGGTGAGAGCCGAGGGCAACACATGGGCTGGACCGGCGCCATTTCCATCCTCGGCGGTCACTTGCAAACGTTGTCCACCTGTAGCACCTCCATGAGCACGGAATACCAAACTTTCGTACCATCGCGCGTCAAAAGGTTCTCGACGAAAGGATAGTCCCGGCCATTGAGCCGCGTTACCCGTGGCGCGGATGGCAGCCGAACCTTGGTAAACCACGCCGGTTTGAAAGAGGTCGCGGTTGATCCAGCTCCAATCCTCGAAACCATTGACGAGGCGGTCCGTGTAGATGGCCAACGGCGCCTGAGCCACAGAGACTTGAGCCAGCAACATCAGGCTTCCCAGGCAAGCCCCAACGACGGCCTGGGTGAACCGAGATAAAAGAAACGCACCACTTTGTTTCATTCCCAAAAAACAGGAACGGAACTTTCGTTCGATCCGCAGGATCCCACAAGCAGATTTGATCAGGCGCGGTTTTCAGGGCCACTGCTGTGAGAAAGAGCACGGGACGAGAGACCGTTTCCCTCGTCCCGTGCTTGTCCCTCAAGCTGGCGAGGTCTCGAGATCATTGTGGCGGCCGGACGACCACTGCACTGCTAGTACCGGTCTTGGTGGGGTCGTCCGCGCTGGTGGCCGTGATTGTCCAGGCGCCTTCGTTGCCAAAATAGGCGCCGGTGAAGGTGGCCATGCCGTTGGCCATTTGCACAGGGCCGGTAGTGGTGAAGGATTGATCAGTGCTCGTCAGACTGATCATATGATTGATGCCCCGAACCTGGTAGTTGTTTGCGTCCACGGCAAGAACCACCACGTCAAACGGATTCCACACAAATTGCGTGTTGGGCGTCCCCGTCTTGCCTGCAGCTGTGCCCGGAGCATGGGTCTCGCCCGGCAATAATACCAGCAACTTGGCAAAGACCCGTTTGCCCAGGGCCAGGAAGAGTGTGGAACTCTCGGGCAAGCTCTCCCGGGTCAACAGCACCTGCCGGGCACCACCCACCGCGATTGGCGCCCCAGCCGCAAGCTCGATCCAGCCTCCAGCGGTAAGGTTGGTCCGGGCCATGACGATGGCATCTGTATCTGCCGGTAAGGTCCAGCGGAACCAGTATCGGGCAGTTTGCGGAACCACCAAGACCCCAGCAGCATTCTCCGCAGCGATGCCCCACAAGTCCGCGTTGAGACTGCCTGTGGAGAAGTCATCGTCCAATGGCGTTGATACGCCCGTGATACGGACGCGACTGAGGATCGCAGACTTACCAAGGTTAGCCAAGGAATTTGGTTGAGCCCCCACATGGACCACCATCGGCCCGGTGAAATACGGAATCCAATCTGCAGGCAAGCTGAAGTTGGTGGAGGTGCCGCTGGGCGTGATGATGGTTACGTCGGTGTTATTGGTAAAGACCACCTGCCAGGTGCCCTCGTCAATGTCACTGGCCACCGTGGCCAACGTGCCGGCGCCCCAAAGCATGCTATTGCCGGAGCCTTGATTGGTTTTGACCATGAAACGGGCTGTGGCACCGGGGCCAGTGCCGCCCGAGATCTGCACGAACACGATGTTGGTTGCGTTCCAGTCAATGGCCGAATCGCCGGCTCCCCACGGCAAGTTATTTTGAGTTGGAGCCAAAAACATATGCACTTGGAAGCCGTTCCAACCACCCTCCGGACGACGCTTGATGGTGATGGAGTAATTCACTGGGCCGCTGGCCCCCACCCATCCATATGTATCCCCGCGGGTGTATATGCTTTGACGCTGCCACTGGCCAGCACCGCTGGCGATGAGATTCAAGCCCCCCTCGGCGGGGTGAACCGAGACCGTCGGCGGCGGAGGCGGCGCGACAGCCGCTTGCAGGACGAGGTTGTCAATCCAGAAAGCAATGGTGTGATTCAGGTTCGCCGAAGGATCCCACCTCTTAAAAACCAGCGCCGTGGCCTGTTCAATCCCGGCCAGTTGCGGATTAATCGGCACGTTGATGCGCACCCATCGATTGGAAGCTTCCTCCGGCACGGTGATGGTGCCCAGTGAAACGAGTCGGCCGCCGTCCCAGTTGGCACTCTGGGGATGAACCATGACGCCGAGCCGGTCGCCCGAACTGTTGAACACGCTCAGCGGCATGGATGAGTTCTGGCTGTCCCACTTAAGCCAGATCTGCAAGTTGGTAAAGAGCGTGAAGTTGACTGGACGGCCATTATCCCAAGCCCAACCGCCAAAGGACCGGGCAACGACGTACGTGTTCTGGCCGCGAATCGTGTCGGCCGTGATGTAAGCGGAACCAGAACTGGGATCACCACCGGCATCTTGAGCGGGATCCCACGTGATGGCGCCGTTGCCCCACCACGTGGCCCACCACTGAGTCGGGACCCCTGTGTCGAAGGTGTCGATCACGTAGTTCGTGTTTTGCGCTTGAAGCATCCCAGCCGATAACAACAGGCCGGTTACGCAGAAAGTTCCCAAAAGGGTTCGTTGCATCGCTTTCATAAGAGGTCTCGCCGTCAGCATTAGATTTCAGTGGCTCCGGCCCTGGGTGACTGCCTTCAGGCGTACCTTGGTCGCGGACACGCCCAATGTTGGCCAGCCGCCGCAGCCGAAGCCGTTGCATCACCTTCCATTTGGGTCTGTCTTGGTGCTAACGTAACACCGTACCAGCCGCTGTCATGTCCCCAATCTTCATGACAAGGCAGGTGACCCGAATCCAGCCGAAGGCGCAACGACTTGCCCAGCTTCGGTCATCCTCAGCTCTTTCGACTCAGCGAAGTTCGCGTCAGCGCACGCAGACAGTCTTGATGTTCACGAACTCGCGCAGGCCAAAGGTCGCCAATTCACGACCGTAACCGGAATGTTTGATGCCGCCGAAGGGTAGGCGAGGATCGGATCGCACGTGGTCGTTTATGAAGCACATGCCCGCGTCCAAGTGTTCCCGTGCCAACCTTTCGCCGCGGGCAATATCCCGTGTAAAAATGGCGGCGCCCAAGCCGTAAGGGCTTTGGTTGGCCAACTGAATCGCCTCTGCCTCATCCCGAGCTGGGACAATAGCCGCCACAGGTCCAAAGGTTTCCTCCTCGAACACCGGCATCCCGGGCCGGACGTTGGTTAGAACGGTGGGCGGATAAAACGCACCCGGGGTATCCGGAATTCGTCCTCCACACAGAAGGCGGGCGCCTTGGTATACGCTGGCTTCAACCCAAGCATGAAGTTGCTCGCGCAGTTCTCGGCGGGCCAAGGGTCCCAGCTCTGTACTTTCGTCTCTTGGATTGCCCCAGCGGCGGCGCTGGATTTGTTCGACCAAGCCAGCCTCGAACTCTTTTAAAACCGATTCCAATACGATGAAGCGCTTGGCGGCAATGCAACTTTGGCCTGAATTGATCAATCGTGCGTGGGCACAAGTTGCCGTCGCCGCCTCCAAATCAGCATCTTCCAGAACGATATAAGGATCGCTTCCACCAAGTTCCAAAACGGTCTTCTTCAAAGCCGCCCCAGCCAGGGCCGCCACAGCCCGGCCTGCTGCAGTGCTGCCGGTGAGGGTTATTCCTCGCACAGCCGGGTGCTGGATCACGTCATCCAACCGATCTGAGGTCAGCCAAAGCACCTGAAACACCCCCGGCGGTAGGTTGGCCGCCCGAGCCAAATCTTCAAGGGCCGCCGCACAGCCCGGCACGTTCGAAGCGTGTTTGAGCAGAAACACATTGCCCGCGGCCAGGATTGGTGCAGCCGCGCGAAACACCTGCCAGAAAGGGAAGTTCCATGGCATGATGCCCAAGATGGGGCCGAGCGGCTCAAACGCGACATAACTGCGCGACCATTCCGTGGGCACGCGTTCGGGCTGGAGCAATGCCTCGGCTTGATCGGCATAAAACTCGCAAACCCAGGCACATTTTTCGATCTCGGCTCGGCCTTGGAGAATCGGTTTGCCCATCTCTTCGGCCATCAAATTTGCCAATTCGTCCCGCCGGTCTCGCAATCGATCGGCCAGAGCACGCAAAGCCCCGCAGCGATCCGTCACCGGAGTCCGGCGCCAGCGACTCGATGCGGCCGCAGCCAGGCTCAGCCGCGATTGCACTTCAGACGGGGTGTTGACCGGCACTTCTCGCAGAAGCTGGCCCGTAAACGGGTCGAAAGCTTGAAACGTGACCATGGGAATAGCCTCTCTGGCCGGCAATTCTGCAAGGCCTAGATCCCTTGGACAACCCTCTCCCGAGACCGGATCGCAGGGCATGTGGAGGAAGTCTCGCAAGCGGCTTCCCCGACCTCTCGTGAAAGGCAGCAGCTGTTCCCCCTCCCCCGTGCACGGCCCAGTCCGTGCAAGCTTGCTGTGTAAACTTGGTGTTGCTCAGATCCAGGAACGCAAGACGCTGCACTGATTTAGCCTGCTCAACTTGCAACGCGCAGCCTGTCGGCTTGTCGGTATAAGTCAACTCCCCCTGTCCGAAGCCGCGTGCACTTGCATGACAAGTCACGCCCTGGGTCAAGGTTTGGAAAAGCTCACCCACTCCCCCTTCATGCATCGACCGTCAATCAGAATCGGTTTGCTCAAGAGAGCCGGTTCGAGGAGTCTTTGAACCGAAAGAGTCGAACCAGAAACGAGGCGCAAACACCCGAACACCGCTATGACACCGATCCATTGGCTCTCTATTGGGCTGGTGCTTGCTGCGGGAGGCGTTGGTGGACAGACTTTGACCGAAGTTATCTTGCCTCGCTATGCGATTAATGGAGCAACTGTCGATCTGCGGGCGCCAACGGCGGCTCGATTGACGGTGAGCGGTCTGTTACCGAACGCGACCTACCCGGTATTACGTGTCAGGAGATACCAACATTCCCGGAGGCACCGGTGCAGGAAATTATTTTGGGATCAACAACGTGCCCAACGCAGTCGGCTATATTCAAGGCTACACCACGCAGAAGTCGCTCGGGGGAAGTCTCCTGGCCAACAATGAGTTTGCCACGGCCAATCGGTACTCCGAATTCACCACGGACGCATCCGGTTCTTACACAGGCTGGTTTGCCTTGGTTCCCACAGCGAACGCTCGTTTCAACGTGGGCAATGAGATCCAGTTCGGTTTGATCCTGAATAATGGCGCCGGTGGCACGGGCACTGCGCACCAGTTGTACACGACGAGTACATTGCTGATGTTGGGTCCTGGCACCAACGAAGGCGCTAATCAGGCCACCTTTTTGGTGGGCGACTCGGTGGGTGCCCCGGGTGAAACCATGGTCGTGATTTATGATAATGTGCTCGGCGCAGGTCGTCCGGTGTGGGCTTCCTGGGTGGAACCGGATGGGATCGGAGCTGCCCCCGGTGCACTATGGACCAATCACGTCCCGGCCGGACGTTGGGGTGCCTACGTTCCAAACGATCTCGCCAACGGCATTCGGCGTGTAGAGTATTGGGACATTGGATCCGGCAGCTTGCTCGGCGTGGCCACCGATGACGACGGTATTTGGACGCCAATTCCGGAACCTCTATTCCTTGCGGCCAACGGCGACACCCGCTACAACGGCGGCGCCACAACTTTGATTGGGATCATCGCACCGATTCCCGAGCCCTCCGTTCTTGCGCTTGGTTTACTCGGGCTAACCGGCTGGGTTTGTTGGCGACGGTTGCATCCGGGAGATTGACGTTCTATACGCCGCTTTGCGAAGAATCCGCAGTCCGGTCACCCAGGTGCATCGGGTCCGAGAGTCGTGACTCCATCCAGCCGAGCTGGTCTTGGGTCTGAAGGGTCCGGGCCTGGGAAAGGCCCAAGCTCTTTGCCGAAGCACGGCCATGATCTTGCAGGCCGTTGAGCCCAGGCTCAAGGGAGTCGGATTCATCCCAAGGTCAAGCATCGCGGACAATGCTACCAGACGGGCGGGTCTCGACGGCTCGGAAGACTGTGCTATGCTTGACAACAATGACGAGTCCCGCAGCACAAGCGAACAACAAAATCAATTTGCGCCGGCCGGACATCATGGAAGCGGTGCAGGCCCAAGTGATGTCCCACTACCGGAGCGAAGTGGTCGAACGCATCCGAGCCCGAGGGCACCAGCTTGCGGCTGGCGGTTTGACCGTCAAGCTGGCCAAGGAGTTTGGGTTCTGCTACGGGGTGGAACGAGCCATCGACCTCGCCTATGCGGCTCGCAAAGTTTTCCCGGATCGTCCGCTCTACATCCTTGGCGAGATCATTCACAACCCGGAGGTCAACGATCAGATCCGCGCCATGGGCATCAAGTTCCTGACCGGAGCCCAAAAGGACGCCTCGATGGAAGACCTCCGCCCGGGCGACATCGTCATCATTCCTGCATTTGGCACGGATGTGGCCACGCGCCGCCGGTTGGAAGAAATCGGCTGCCAGTTCGTGGATACGACCTGCGGCGACGTGATGAGTGTTTGGAAACGGGTCCGACAATATTCGCGCGAGGGGGTCACCAGCATCATCCATGGCAAAGCGTGGCATGAGGAGACGAAGGCGACCAGTTCTCAAGCACGCGCATATGGACACGGCCATTATTTGGTGGTGTACAACCTGGAAGAAACGGACTATGTCTGCCGCTACATCCTCCAGGGCGGCAACAAAGAGGAGTTCTTGCGGAAATTCGCCGGCGCCTATTCGGAAGGGTTCGATCCCGATGTACATCTACAGGCCATTGGCGTCGCCAATCAAACCACGATGCTCCGTGGCGAAACCGAAGAGGTTCAACGGCGGCTTCGCCAGGCCATGATCCAGAAGTACGGCGAAGCCAATCTCCACTTGCATTTCCGCTATTTTGACACGATCTGTGGTGCGACCCAGGATCGCCAAGACGCCCTGGAGAAATTGTTGCAGGAACCACTGGATTTGCTGATTGTCATCGGTGGCTACAACTCATCCAACACCTCGCATCTGGCCGAGATGGGCGAAGCGCGGTTACCGACTTACTTCATCAAGAACGCTAGTAAGTTGATTTCGCCGCAGCTCATCCGTCATTACAGTCTGCAACGGCACGAAGAGATTGAGACGCGCAACTGGTTGCCGGACGGCCCGGTCACAGTGGGCATCACTGCCGGAGCTTCCTGTCCCAACAATCTGATTGAAGACGTGATCCGGCGGCTGTTCGAATTGCGTGGTATTTCCGTGCATGAATTACTGGGCCGGTAAGGTCTAGCTAGTCTTTGCCATGGGTTCAGGGTTCCGGCTTCCGGGACTTGGAGAACGTCAGGGGCGGTGGCACTGGAATCACTCGGCTCGACTGTGAAGCCGCCTCGGACACCTCCTTGTGAGTTGACGGTCCGGCGCTCAGTCCGACGGCTGTTTCGGAGCGGGTCGTCTCCTGCATTGCCTGCCAGAGCTCCTCGATCGTGTTCAGTCTCGCGCCCAGCCAATCGGCTCCTTCAGCAACGAGTTGTCCAACGGGCAGGTCTGAGAACGCCCTGGAGCCAACTCGGTAATCCATCCCCTCCCGCATATCCGTGACTGTTTGGCGGGCGGTTTGCAATGTCGCCAAGGCAACTTCACCGACCGCGGGCAAAGTGTTGTAACCGTTCACCAACCAGTCCAATCGACCCGTCTGCAGGTCCACCATCAGGCCGTGGACAGGAATGCGCGGGCTAATTAGAGGACTATTACGAAGCATTTCGCAGGCTGTGTGCACGTTCTGAGGCTCGCTTCCAAACAAAGCAAAACATTCCTGCAGGTTCTCCGGCAAACTCTCCCGTGCGATGCCCAGTGCAGCCAGTCGCTCCAACAACGCGCTGATCGTCTGACGGGCCACACGGCAGTCTGTGTGCCCGATCACGAGGATTTCTCTGGCGCCTTCCAAAAGACAGGCCAACGCCACCGAACGCGCCGTGGAACCCAGCGGATGGCTCACTACGTTGCCCGCGTTGCGCACCCAAAGGAACTGCTCTTCCGGAATCCCCACTACCTCAGGCAGAAGCGGGTTCAGCCGTGCATCCGAACAAGTCAGCGCGACAACGGGCAACGCATCGGCATGTTCGGCCAAACGTAAACCGGCCTTTTCGTCTCCGGCCAACGCCCGGTGATTTGCATCCACAATCGCTTCCACTAAGCGCATGTCACCCTTGCAACCTCATGCCGCCGTCGCCATCCCGTGGCAGCGGAAGCAGGCCCCTGGCGGCCCGCGAAGCCACGGGCGGGCATCGGCAAATCTCCGCACCCTTGCGATCGCCGCAGGCAACCGAGCCAAGAGCTTGGACCGATTGACCTCAACGCGGATGGTTCAGCTACCGGGCTCCCTGATCGATCCAGGCCCGGATGAGACCAATCTGTTCGGCAGTCAACGGCTCACCCTTCCCCGGGGGCGGCATCCAGTGATCCTCGTCGCCCAGGCGCGCCACGCTGTGTACCAATGCACTACGCGCGCTTTGTCCTACTTCGATGACCTTGCCTTCGCGACTTCCTTTCAGCGTGGCTTCCCGGCTATCCAAACGCAGGCCGGCCTTGGGCTTTTCCTCGCTGCCGTGGCATTTGAAGCAATGCTTTTCGAAGATCGGCCGGATGTCTGCCTCATACGTGACATTCGACCGATTGGCCGGAGGCGGCAATTTGCTCGTGTCGATTCTCTCAGCGGCTGGAACAAAGCCGCATGGAACAATCGTGCTCAGAACCCAAGCCACGCGCACCCGTTGGAAGAATCTGCTTTTCATCGGTTACAAGGACGCTTTTATCTTGATAGTTTAGGGGATCTAAATCACAGAATTCATTGTTTGCAAGTCAAGGGTGCCTGTTTTACTCGGCTGACCTTTTCCCAACGGCCCGTGCCGGCGGACCGCAGCACTGCGTCACAGACCAGCTGGGTTTCAAGGGAATCGGAACGTGGGTCGGGCTGGTTCGCCGGTCTCCAAGCCGTGCAGAAAATCGGCCACTTGATGGATAAAGCTATGTTCATAACCGATCTGCAAGCCGGGCACCCACCAATGCCTCATGGAAGGTTGATCATGATCACTGACATGAATGCCGCGCCAGCCGCGGACCCCACTGGGATCCCGATGATCGAAATACTGGAGTCGGTGCAAATCGTGCAAATCCCAGAGCAGGCTGGCGTGTTCACCGTTGAACTCGAACGTGTACAACGCCTTGTGGCCCCGGGCGTATCGAGTGGATTCGAATGTAGCCAGAGATCCATTTTCGAACCGCGCCAAGAATGCGCAGGCGTCGTCAATCCCCACCTTTTCCATGCGACTGGTTTCGACGTGTTTGCGTTCCTTGACACAGGTCTCCGTCATGGCGCACACGCGGTCGATACGTCCGTTGATCCAAAGGGCCGTATCGATGCAATGGGCCAAGAGATCACCCGTGAGGCCGCTGCCGGCGGCCTTGACGTCTCGTCGCCACAAAGCAGTGCCGCCCTGGGGCAAGTCCGGGTTGATCGTCCAATCCTGTAGGAACTTGGCGCGGTAATGGAAAATGCGTCCCAACCGACCTTCCTCCACCAACCGTCGGGCCAGGGTTACAGCGGGCACTCGACGGTAATTGTACCACACCATGTTTGGCACCCCCGGCGTTTTCGACGGCCGCCACCATGCGCCGCCCTTCGGCAGCGTTCATGGCTAGTGGTTTTTCGCACAACACCATTTTGCCGACTCGCGCCGCGGCGCTGGCAATCTCTGCATGCAAATGGTTCGGCACGCAAATGTCCACCAAATCAATGTCGTCCCGATTCACAAGGCGTCGCCAGCCTGTTTCGACGCTGGCATCGCCCCAACGTTGGGCAAACTCGCGCACTTTGGTTTCGTCCCGGGCACAGACCACTTGCAAGACGCATTCATAAGCCGTGTTGAAGAACCGTCCCACTTGGCGATACGCGTTGCTGTGAGCCCGGCCCATGAAGCCATAGCCGATGAGTCCGATGCGCAAGGGTTTTGGAGCCATGGTTGGTGAGGGGTCACACAATAGGTTCACTCATGTGGAGACCGGCGAAAGCCGAAGTGGATCAGGCGTGCCATCCGTGGTTGTCTCGGACCTGAATCAAGACGGCCAATACATCGTTCCAGGTTTGAGGCCGAAGCAATAGTTCGTTGGGGAACATGCAACCGTTCCAACAGATGTGCTGGCACTTGCGGGTCACGCGCCCTGTTTCGTCCCGAAGCCAGTCCCCGGCGTCCCGCACGATGTTGAGTTTGCCGTTGGGATCGGTCACGGGGCAGTGTTTGCCCGGTTTGTCATGTGTGCCGCTGCCTCGCACGGTCGCGTCGTTCTGGGCGACATGAAAATCAATCGTCCACGGACGCAGCGCCCGCGTCATTCGTTTCATGGCCTTGTGAAAACCTCGGGTTCCCAGCAAAAACGCTGTGAGGCAATGCGGTGTTCCGGTGCGTTGTACCCCAGCAGGTATAGGAGGGTATGCGCCAAATCCGCTTGAAAGCCCAACCACCTGGGTTGTCCCACTCCCTCCAAGACTTGGAGCATGTATCGCCAACTGTGCATGCCACCCCAGTAGATTTCGCCCTCCGCGGCCAACCGCTCGCCGAAATCCTGGGCCGCCTTCACGGCTTCTCTAGAGGTTTGGGTGATCTTGCGCGTATTGCCCCGCGGTCGTTGGCCCACTCTGCCGCGCTGCAGGCCGAGTCGATCCGCACTATGCCGTACGGTCGAATGCCAAGTTAACGTAGTTTTTGTCCAATGCGACACGCCTTGCGAACCTGTTCCACAAAGTGCTTGCGCTCATCCGTTGAACCGATGGCGGAACCGCCGCCTGTGGCCGGCCAGACAGGCGCCAGCAAGGAGCCAACCACGAACCCCCGGGCGCGAATCTTGTCAGCCAGCCGTTCCAAGCCGTCTTCATCGATGTGAATGTCCACGTGCGGCTAGTAAAGAAAGAGATCTACACCATCAAATCGGACGCCATTGACCTCGGCGTTGGCGGCTAAATCGAGCATCGTGTCCAGGTCCAGACAAGGCTCTGCATCTTGGGTGCCCTTGCCCACCAGGCCAGGCCACATGGCGTTGTGCAACTTGGGATAATTGTTGGTCGGACAAGAAGGGCGGCTCGGGCTCATAAGTTGCGGTTGGCTGAGATTGCTTGCGGCAGGCATACTAGATGAGGATTGAGGGGCGCTCAATGCAGAACCGTCTCGATTTGGCACAACCTTGACCTTTCTTCAATACGCAGCCGCCACGTCTGACCTCTACATGAGAGGAAGCCCTGTTCCCGGCCTGCCGTTCGGATGTACTCGGACCTCCGAAGATTGGTCAAACGGGATATATCCATGGGAAAGTACGATCGGCGCGCCTGACCGGCGGCCGCGGCGGCGGGCGCACGCTGATCCCGCCCGGTCGGACGACGTGGCCAAGGCATGTCGTCCTCCCGCTCGCCCGGCCGCCTTCCCGCCACCCCTACGGGGCCGGGTCGGCTTCCCCCTCCGAACCGGCCCCCTGCCTTATTCCGACACTATTCCAACCAGGAGCATGAATTCTGGAACCATGGATTCGTCCCCGCCGACATGCGGGCCATGCAGGTCCATTTCGCCATGCGATGATAGGCGAAGCCATCAACAAGCAGTGGCCTGGAGGCCCAAGCGCAGGCCCATCTGAATGAATTTGCATGAACGCGGATGAAGCAACTAGACTATAAAGTGTGCATGGATGGGGCCGTCAGGCCCGGGATGGAAGCGAAATGTCCCAAATCAGCGCAGAGGTTACCTCATTTGTCACGCCGCAAAGCTATGAACTGCTGATCAACGGCCAACGGCGAAGTGTGCGAACCGAGCCGGGTCGATCGCTCTTGGAGGTACTGCGAGAGGACTTGGACCTGACCGGCACCAAGTACGGATGCGGCGAAGGACAGTGTGGAGCGTGCACCGTCCTCGTGAACGGTCAACGGGCTCATGCTTGCAAGCTGACCGTGCAAGAGGTAATCGGCCAATCTATTCTTACCATCGAAGGGTTAGCTGCGGACGGACAGTTGCATCCTGTGCAGGAGGCTTTTTTGGCTGAGCAAGCGTTCCAATGTGGCTACTGTACCGCAGGCATGATCCTCTCCGCCGTCGCTCTGTTCCATCAGCGACCTAATCCCACAGAAGCTGAGATTGTGCAGTGGATGAACGGCAACGTGTGCCGCTGCTGTGGGTATCCGCGCATCTTGCGAGCGATCCGGCGTGCCGCCGAGATGCTTCGGAAGTCCTCATGAAACCAGACGCGTTGATTCCCAGGACAGGCGACTCTACGACTTCGGAGGCCTGGTTTGCCAACGCATCGCCGGCCATGGACCGTCGCGAGTTTCTCCATCAGCTCGGCGTCGGTGTGTTCTGGATGGTCACGGGAACCTCGGTCTGGGCGCAGGCGCGCCGGCCGACGGCTGGCGGAGCTGGCGAGCGCCTTCCTTTGCAGGCCCGCCTGCACTTGGGTGAAGACGGCAGCATCACAGTTTTCTGTGGCAAGGTCGAGTGCGGACAGGGAGCTCGTGCGGAAATTGTTCAGGCTGCCGCAGAAGAGCTCCGAGTGCCTGCAGAGATTGTGCACGTGCTGCTGGCCGACACGGCCAAGGTGCCGGACGACGGCATCACCGCGGGCAGCCGGACGACGCCACAGACCGTGCCGGCCATCCGGCGCGCGGCAGCCGCGGCGCGGGAGTGGCTACGGCAAACCGCGGCAAAGCACTGGGGCGTGGATCTGTCAGAATTGGAGGTCAGAAACGGTGCAGTGCGACACCCACGGGAAGATCGCCGCTTTGGCTATTCAGACGCCGCGCGTCTGGCTGTTGAAGATCCCGTTTGGCAACAGGCCGTTCCAACAGATTTGCCGTTGGCGGCTCCGGTGCGGTGGCAGGTGATGGGCCAGAGTCTGCCGCGCCCCAACGCGCGGGAGGTGGTCACGGGTCAGTATCGGTATCCATCGGATCTTCGTCGGCCAGGTCTGTTCTATGGCGCGGTGTTGCGTCCTCCGGCGTTTGGTGCGCGCTTGGTTTCGGTGGATTTGGAAGCAGCGGCGCGGGCCGTGCCGGGCGTAGTGACGGTACGGGAGGATTCTTTCGTGGGCGTGGCTGCCGCTACGAGCGCAGAAGCGCGTCGGGCGTTGGCAGCCCTGGCCGCCACGGCGCGCTGGGGCGAATCTTCCCAACCTTCGAGTCGGACAATTTACGACCATCTCCGGCGAGAGGTTGAAGAGCCTGTGCCGCCGAATCCGTTTCGGGAAGAATTCACGTCGGCCGTGCGTGAGTGGCGGGCTACCTATCGGTTGGCTTACGTCCAGCATGTGCCCTTGGAAACGCGGGCTGCATTGGCTGAATGGACCGATCAAGGCCTGACGGTCTGGATGGGAACCCAAAATCCATTTGGCTGTCGGGCCGAACTGGCGCGGGCGCTGGGGTTGCCCCCCGAACAGGTGCGCGTAATCGTCCCGGATTTTGGCGGCGGGTTCGGTGGAAAACACACGGCTGAGGCCGGCATTGAAGCTGCCCGTTTGGCCCGGGCTGCGCGTCGGCCGGTGTTGATGCATTGGAGCCGTGAGGAAGAATTCGTTTGGGCCTATTATCGGCCAGCGGCCGTCATCGACGTGGAGGCTGGGTTGGATGCCTCCGGGCACATTATGTATTGGCATTTTGTGAACATGAATTCGGGCCGCGCTGCCCTGGATACACCCTACGCGGTGGGACGATCCCATTGCCGGCATGTGCCGGCACGTTCTCCCTTGCGGCAGGGTTCGTACCGGGCGCTGGCAGCCACGGCAAATCACTTCGCGCGCGAATCTGCCATGGACGAACTGGCAGCTTTGGCCGGTTTGGATCCTTTGGATTTCCGCCTCCGTCACCTGCCAACGGGTCGGCTCCGCACGGTGCTCGAGGAAGTGGCCCGCCGATTCCGTTGGCGCGAACGAATCCGGTCGGCCCATCGGGGTGTTGGTTTCGGGTTGGCTTGTGGCACAGAGAAGGGTTCGTTCGTTGCGACATGCGTCGAGGTGGCCATGGACGAAGCAACGGCTGAAATACGCGTTCGCGAGGTTGTGCAAGTTTTTGAATGTGGGGCGATCGTAAATCCGGAGAATCTTTTGGCCCAAGTGGAGGGTTGTATCCTCATGGGGTTGGGTCCGGCTTTGTGGGAGGAGATCCGGTTCACGCAGGGTCGCGTTGTCAATGGGACGCTGAGTCGGTATCGCGTGCCCCGGTTCAGTGATCTACCCAAACTAGAGATCCATTTGTTGGACCGGCCCGAATTCCCCAGCGCCGGAGGGGGTGAGACTCCCATTGTGGCTGTGGCTCCTGCGATTGCAAATGCAGTGGCCCGGGCGACCGGTCGTCGCATCCGGCACATGCCGATTCGACTCGATGCAGCAGCTTGAGGGTGTCATCTGTGCGATTCTGTTGGCCGCCGGCCAATCTCGCCGGATGGGAACACCCAAGTTGTTGTTACCTTGGAAGAATACCGTGGTATTGGGCCATGTGGTCGATGCGTTCTTGGAAGCAGACGTCGATCCGCTCCTTGTTGTCGTGTCTCCGGAATCGGAGCCCTTGCGCCGGGCCCTGGCCGGAAAAAGGGTACAATGGGTTGAGAACCCCCGGTTGGGCAGTGAAATGCTCGAGTCCGTTCGATGCGGGTTGCGTGCGGCTCCGGCTGCGGTTCGAACTTTTTTGGTTAGTCCGGCCGACATGCCGGGGTTGCACCCCGGACTGATTCGACAACTGTTGGACGCCCATCAGGCGCGCCGGGCTCGGATCACGGTCCCGGTGTGGCAGGGGAAGCGGGGGCATCCGTTGGTTTTTGAATCCGGGTTCCGCGCCGAGCTGCTGATGCGGCATGATGGAGTGGGTTTACGCGGGTTGTTACAGGCGCATCCAGCCGAAGTTTACGAATGGCCGGCGCCCGATTCGTCGCCGTGTTGGGATTTGGATACGCCAGACGATTATCATAGATGGGCCGGCCAATGAGGCTCAGGGTTACATCCCAACGGATGAGCCGCAGCTGAACCCTTACTCCCATCCGTAAGAGCAACAGGTTCAGGCTGAGTGCCGAATAGAATTCCCCCCGGCAAAACCTGCAGCCAAACAGGGCAGCTTTTGCCAAGTCCGTTAAGACCGTTTGCCCTGATTCTTAGGTGGTTAAGCTCTGGCACATTCGTTGCTTTGTGACAAGCCAGCATGAACGTGAGCCTGTATCAAGCTGCAGCGGCGATGAACGCCCATGCACGGGTGCAGGATCTGATTACGCAGAACCTGGCCATGAGCGGGGTGCCCGCAGCCCGACGGTGGGAAACTTCGATTGCCACGGTGCCGGGGGGGTATGCCTCTGGAGCACCCCAGGTTCCTGGGCATCAATTCCACATTCCTCGGGTAATGGTAGGAACGAATTTCTCGCAAGGGGAGCTTACCCCTTCTGAATCTCCCACGGACGTAGCAATTGACGGACCCGCCTTTTTTGAAGTGCAACTGCCGGACGGCACCTTGGCTTACACGCGGCGTGGCCAGTTTCACATCGACGCCCAGGGCTATTTAGTCACGTACCAAGGCCATCGAGTGATGGGATTGAACGGGCCGATTCAGCTCGATCCCAGTACTTCCGCGCCGGTGACCATCACGCCGGAGGGTCGCATTTTACAAGGCCAAGAGCCTCGAGGGCAGCTCCGATTAGTGGAGTTTAATGACCCACGCCGTCTTCGTCCGTTGCCAGGGGGCGTGTTCCTGGCGCAGGACCCGGCTCTAATCGCCCGGCCTGCGACACAGTCACGGGTCCTGCAAGGTACTCAGGAGGCGTCTAACATCTCCCCCTTGCATGAAATGGCGAGTCTGATCACCACCCTGCGCCTTTTTGAGGCCAATCAGCGCGTCTTACAGGCGCAAGACGAACGAATGGGCCGCATCATAGCGGAACTTGGGAATCCGGGATGAACCTGAACCTTTTCGTCTATTGAGGCACCATGCTTCGAGCACTGTATTCTGCAGCAGCCGGGATGGAGGCCCAGCAACTGAACTTGGACGTCATCGCCAACAACCTGGCTAACGTCAACACAACCGGGTTCAAAAAAACCAAGGTGGAGTTTCAGGAATTGCTGTATCAAACGCTGCGTGCGCCCGGTTCGGAAAGCGGCCAGGGCAACGTGTTGCCCACGGGCCTCCAAGTTGGGCAGGGGGCACGGCCTGTAGCCACCGCCCGGATCTTTACCACGGGCGAGCTGACACAAACCGGCGAGCGATTGGACGTGGCCATTCAAGGTGACGGGTTTTTCGAGGTGCAATTGCCGGACGGATCGCGCGCCTATACACGCGCTGGAGCCTTCAAAACGGCCTCCGATGGACGCATCGTGACCAGCGAAGGATTTACCCTCTTGGGTGGATTCCAAGCCGTGCCCCCAGGGACCACCAACATCACGATTTCTCCCAACGGTGAGGTCACCTACAGCGGTCCTAATGGCAACACTACTTTCCGCGTCCAGCTGGTCCGCTTCAACAACCCGGCCGGTCTCGAAAGCATCGGACGGAATCTGTATCGCGAAACGCTGGCATCCGGACCGCCCGAACTGGGCAACCCGGGCGAAAACGGTTTCGGCGAACTCGAGCAAGGATATCTGGAACTCTCGAACGTGAAAGTGGTGGAGGAGATGGTGAATCTCATCCTCGCTCAGCGTGCCTACGAAGTGAACTCACGCGCCGTGCAAGCCGCCGACGAAATGATGCAGCAGGCCAATAACCTGAGGCGTTAGTCCGACAGTCCCCATGAATGTCTCGCCGGCCAGAACGTGTCCTCTTGCCGCGCTGCGGATCCTCGCGACGCTTTGCTGTGCCTGCCTGGACGGCGGGTTCGCCGGCTCGCTTGGAGCCGGCGAGCCCGTGTTCTGGACGGGGTCGGCGTCAAGCAGCGAAGATTCCACTTTCCCACAGACTGCCCGTACAGGCACAGAATCCCCGGCCTCATTGGGGTCCGCTTCGCCGATCCCGACGCGCATGCTTGAAGCCGATGAATTGACCCTTTTGCTGACCCAAGCTCTTCAAACGCGGGTGGGAAGTCAATCCGGCCAGCTCGAAGTGCAGCTTTTGCGTCCGTGGACTCCAATCAAGGTGCCGGATCAACCGCTGACGCTGCTTTTGCGCGAAATGCCCGTGACTGGTCTGAGTCCGCAATGCATCATTCGGTTTGAGCTGCGCGCAAGGGAGCGCAGTCTCGGATCCTGGCAAACAGCGGTCCAGCTCCGTCTTTGGCGCGAGGTCTGGGTAGCTCGGGCCACCATTCGGCGGGGAACTCCTTTGTCTGAGGCTGACCTGGTTCGCGAACGGCGAGACGTGCTGCCCTTCCGTGAGCCGCTGGCCGAGTTGGACAACTTCGGAGGGTCGGAACTTGAATTCTGCGACGTTGTGCCTGCCGGGGCTCCGATTCTGGCACGTGCGCTTCGTCCTCGGCCCGTTTTGCGCAAGGGTCAAACCGCCGAGGCGATCCTTGAAGAAGGTGCATTGCGTATCAGTCTGCGGGTGGAAGTGCTGGAGGAGGGGGCCCCCGGACAGCTCATCCGGGTGCGCAATCCGCTGAGTCGGCGAGATTTATACGCTCGCGTCGTGGATGCCCAAACCCTGCGAGTCTCGCTTTGATCATGAAAACCCGTCGTCCTCGACGTTGCGCGCTTTGGACGCTCCTGTGGGTGCACCTCCTGGCATTGGATTGGATCGCCCAGCCGGGGGCAGCCCAGTCTCTGTGGAAGGATGATCGTTCGCGTTCCATGTTTGCCGACAAACGCGCAGTCGCGGTCGGCGACATCCTGACGGTCCTGGTTCAAGAAAATACCACCACTGCCAAGGATAACAAAACGGCCACGAGTCGAGAATCCGGCATGGACGCCGGGTTGAGTGCCTTCTTCTATAGTCCCACGGCCAGTCCTCTGATGACTCGGCGAGGTCAATTACCTGCTCTGCGGTGGAATTCAAAGAATCAGTTCACGGGCGGCGGCTCAGTTGCCAACTCGGAACAAATCACCGCTCGGGCGGCTGTTCAGGTCATCGAGGTGCAACCCAATGGGAATTTAATCATTGAAGGTCGACGAGAAACCGTGGTGGGTCGCGAGCTCCAGACCATGGTCCTGCGAGGCATTGTCCGGCCTGAGGACGTGCTGGCTAACAATACCGTGTATAGCTACAACATTGCCGACGCCAAAATCGAGATCGTCAGCAAGGGCACCCTGGCTGACACGCAGCGTAAGGGATGGTTCAGCCGCGTTTGGGACAAAGTCAATCCGTTCTGAGTCATGACCCCTGCTTCGTCCATGCCCGCGCGTGTCCATGCTCAGGCTCTTCAAACAGGCCAAAGGCATTCTGGCCTGATAACCCGCATGGCTTTACAAAGGTTTGAGAGAAACGGGCCGACGCTTTTTCAAGGAGGAGTCCTTGAGTCATACAGGCCCGGTTTGCATTGGCCGGGCAAACGATGGCTTCGCCGATACAGTAGCAGTTTGATGGCCTGGTGCGCGGCACTATGCCTTGCGCAGGAAGCAGCCGCCGCCGGCGTCCGCCTCCGCGACCTGGCCATGATCGCCGGCGCCCGCGACAATCAACTGGTGGGTTTTGGCTTGGTGGTGGGACTGGCCGGCGATGGCGACAAGGATCCAGTCTATACCAAACAGACCATCGCCAACATGCTGCAGCGCTACGGCATTCACGTGCCGGCCACAACGCTTTCGGCCAAAAATGTGGCAGTGGTAATGGTCACGGCCGACATTCCCGCCTTTGCCAAACCGGGCACACGCCTCGACGTGCAAGTCGCGTCCATGGGTGATGCCAAGTCGCTGCAAGGTGGCGTGCTGCTACAGACCCCGTTGCTCGGGGCGGACAACCGAGTTTATGCCGTTGCGCAGGGCCCACTTGCCGTAGGAGGCTTCACCGGCGGCCAGGGTGGCCTGGGCGGCGCCACTGTGACGAAGAATCATCCGACAGTGGCCACCATTATCGGCGGGGCACTGGTGGAACGCGAGATCCCCACCGAGATTGTGCGCGACGAAGCGATGGACTTGCTTTTGCGGGAGCCGGATTTTACGACAGCCGCGCGGGTCGCACTGGCCATCAACAATCTGTTTCCCCATTGCGCCGAGGCCATGGATGCCACCACCGTGCGGGTGCGAGTACCCAAACCCTGGCAAACCCGTCCGGTGGATTTCATTGCTCAACTGGAGGCGATCGAAGTTCAGCCGGACGTTCCCGCGCGCATTATTGTCAATGAACGCACCGGCACGATTGTAGCGACGGCGCGAATCCGTATTTCGCCCTGTGCCATTTCTCATGGCAACATCACCATCAACGTGGCTTCCACGCCGATCGTCTCCCAACCCAATCCTTTGGGAACCGGCAGTACAGTGGTAACGACCACCACCACGACCGATGTGTCCGAGTCCAAGGCGGGGTTGGTTCCCTTGCCGGAACTGCCAACGGTGGAACAGGTGGCCAGCGCTCTGAATAGTTTGGGCGTCACACCGCGGGATATGATGGCCATTTTCCAAGCCCTCAAACAGGCCGGGGCCCTGCAGGCCGAACTCATCATCCGGTAGTTGCATGAACCTGGATGCCATCCATGTCACCCCCGATGCAGCGCGGGTCCCCTTGGACCAGCTCGTCCGGGGCCGCGCCCTCAATGAAACGGAAAAGCTGGCCGAAGCCAGCCGCCTGTTTGAAGCTTTGCTCTTGCGTCAAATCCTGCGCGAGACGCAGCAACCGGTAATCCCCTCGTCTTTGCAAGAGGACTCCGCTGCGACCGGCATTTACCGCGACCTTTTCTGCGAACATTTGGCAGACGCCATTGCCCGAAGTAACACACTCGGTCTCGCCGCGACTCTCCAACAACAGCTCCAGCCCCGAACACAACATAAGCTTGCCCATTCTTCCGCCGCCGCGCCGGAGACGACTTCCATAAAGCCTCCTGCATCCCCTGCCGGTCGTCCCGCCAGCACACGGCCGGCAGAAAATGCCCCGTCTTCGGCGCGCGGCGTGAACATTTTCCGAATCCCATGAACGTTGCGCTTCAACAACTTATTGAGGCCCTCCGCCAGGAATTACAGCAATATGGCGAAATGCTGGCTCTGCTGGAGCAACAGCAAGATGGGGTGTTGCATCGCCGGGCCGAGCAGCTTCTGCAAACCGTAGATGCCATCCAAGCGCAGGCACGGGTCTTGCAACAGGCGCGGGAACACCGCGAGACATGCCGGGGCGCCCTTGCGCGGGCCCTGGGTCTGTCTGAGTCAGTGGGCCTGAGCGATTTGATCCCTCATTTGCCGGCTGAGTACCGGCCTTTGCTTGAGGCACTGATTCAAGAAAACAACGATTTGCTGGTCCGTGTGCAACAGCGGGCTCGGCAAAATCATCTGCTCCTCCATCGAGCCGTCGAGTTGATGCAAAAACTGATCGCTGCCTGTCTGCCGGGCAGCACCCCACAAACCTACAACGGCCAGGGGCAGGTGCCCTCCGCGCAGCCATGGCCGACGTCCACTCTCCTTAACGCCATTGGGTAATCCCATGCTTGGCCTTTTCGGAAGTCTTCATCTCGGCACGCGCGCCCTGCAGAGCCAGCAAATGGCCGTGGAGGTGGCCGGGCAAAACCTGGCAAACGTCAACAACCCGGCCTACGCCCGCCAGCGCGTGCTCCTCCAGACCGCACCCACACTTGTGGGCTTACTCGGCCCCCAAGGTACCGGCGTGCAAGCTGTCGCCATTCAGCAAATTCGCAATGGCCTCTTGGACGTACAGATTCAAAATGAGCTGGCCACGGGCGGCTATTGGAACGCGCAGCAGAGTGCTCTTCAAACGGCCCAAGCGATCGTGGGTGAACAAGTGGACCGCCACGCGCAGGGCGCTAACGAAACAGCCGCTGTGGCCCAAGCGGGCACCGTCACCGGCCTGGCGATCGAGTTGTCTGACTTGTTCAACGCTTTTCGAGCTGTGGCCGCTACTCCGGCATCGTTGGCGGAACGCCAGGTGCTCGTGCACCAGGCTCAAACGCTGTCCACGCGATTCAATCAGATCGCTCGGCGCCTTGACGATCTTAATGGCCAACTCAATGCTGCGCTCGATCAGGGCACGAACCAAGTGAATCAACTTCTGGTGGATATCGCCCGTCTGAATGATCAAATCGTCAACGCGGAGCTGCCCTTGGGAGGCATCGCCAATGACCTGCGCGATACCCGACAGCAAAAACTGGAAGAACTGTCGCGTCTGGTGCCCGTGCAAACCGCCCTGGCCGCCAACGGCACGGTCACTGTGACCCTAGCAGGGGTGACGTTGGTCGCTGACCGACAGGTGACAGACCGAATCGAGACCTTCGATCCGGGCGACGGTCGTCTCCAGCTCCGCACGGCTGGCAGTGGACCCCCCCTCCAACCTGGCGCCGGCGTGCTGGCCGGGACCTTACAGGTCCGGGATGGTCCGCTTGCGGCTCTGCGCAACGATTTGGATGCCCTGGCTGCTGCATTGATTCGTGAAGTGAACCGGATCCATCGCAACGGGTACGGCTTGGACAATCACACTGGCGCCGATTTCTTCACCGGGGCGGATGCACAGACCATTGCGGTCAACGCGGATTTATTGGCCAACCCTGCTCACATTCACCTCAGCGACCAGCCCGATACCCCGGGCAACAACCGTGTGGCCCTGGCCCTGGCAAATTTGGCCGATCAGCCGATCGCTGCACTCAACCAGCGGACCTTCCAAGAGGCCTACAACCAAATCGTGGCCAGCCTGGGGCTGGCTCTCCGCAACGCCAATGGTCAGATGGCCGACCACGAACTTGTTCTGAACTTGTTGCAACGCCAACGCCAATCGATCAGCGGGGTCTCCCTTGATGAAGAAATGACGGATCTGATCCGCTTTCAAAAAGCCTACCAGGCCTCAGCCCGGTTGATCACTACCTTGGACGAAATGCTTGAAACCGTACTGAGCTTGAAACGCTAAACCCCTGAGCACGCTTTTCTGCCATGCGGGTCGCCACAAACACCTTCCCTGAGACGCTCGTCCAACAAGTGCAACTGTTGAGCATGCGTCAGACCCGACTTCAGACGCAGGTCGCCACTGGCCAGCGCATTCAAAATCCCGAAGACGACCCGGCTGCCATGCAGCGGATCCTTGGACTTCACGTCGAGACCGCGTCCCTGCGTCAATACCGAAGCAACCTCGCCAAGTTAGAAGAACGCATCCACGTGGCCTTCGACGCCCTCAAATCGCTGAAGATCCTGCTTGATCGCGCGGGTGAACTGGCCACGCTGGCCGATGGTACGCGATCCCCGCGGGAATTGCGCACCTACGCGACCGAGGTCACCCAGCTCGTCCAACAAGCCGTGCAAGTGCTAAACCAGAAACACCGAGACACTTACCTGTTCGGAGGCACGCGCACGGACCAACCCCCGTTCGCCCTGACCCTAGACGCCAACGGTCGCGTCACCTCCGTCGTCTATCGGGGCAATATGGATACCGCAGCCGTTCCCATCGACACTCAAGTGACCCTGACGGTTGACATCCCAGGGGCCAACACCAGCGGGACCGGGCCGCTAGGGCTAACAGCTGACAACCGGTCCGGAGTGGATTTGCTCAGGGATCTCATCGCCCTGCAGGACAGCTTGCTCGCCGGCGACACACAAGCGATTGCACAAACAGTTCGCCCTGCCTTGTTGCGCGATGAAGCACATTTGCTGACCCACATCAGTAACCAATCGGCTCTTATCGCTCGAATCCAATCCGCTGTTTCCCTGACGGACAGACGATTGCAAGCGCTGGACCAAGCTGTTTCCCGCGAAGCAGACGCGGATCTGGCAGAGACGCTCGTGCGACTCAACCAGGTACAGGCTGCCTATCAGGCGGCGCTCCAAAGCGGAGCGACCATTTTGCGGCTGTCCCTGCTGGACTTCCTGCGTTAATCGGCGGTTTGTTCGGAACCACAGCCAGCTGGTGGCACATTAAATTCCTGAAGCATGAGCGTCGGGCCACTCCAGCCCGATGCGGCGGGGATTTACCCCAAGGCCTCTGCATAGCACGCTGCCTACTGTCGGTTGTGGTTTACACGAATCCGAATCTCGGAACGGGATTGCGCAAAGCTTCAATTCGTCCTAAACAGACCCTCGTCAGCAAACATGAACGTTCTGGTCACGGGCGCCACGGGATTCGTCGGCCAGGCTGTGGTCCAACGCTTGCAGGACCAAGGTCATACCGTGCGCGCGCTGGTGCGGGACCCACGCTCCAGCCGGGCTCGGAGGCTGGTGGAAACCGCAAGTGTGAGCCTTTTCGCCGGCAGCGTGCTGGACGCAGCCGCCGTGCGCACGGCTGCAACAGACGCCGACGCCATTGTTCATTTGGTCGGGATCATCCGAGAGTGCGGAGACCAGACCTTTGAAAATCTGCATGTACGCGCAACACTCAACGTGGTGCAAGCTGCCCGAACCGCAGGCGTCCGACGTCTGGTCCATGTTAGTGCTTTGGGCACACGGGCGGATGCTCCCTCCCGATATCATCGCACCAAATGGGAGGGTGAAGAAAATGTCCGCGCGAGTGGTTTGGAATGGACCATTCTGCGGCCTTCACTCATTTACGGGCCGGGCGATCAATTCATCAACCTGTTTGAACGGATCAGTCGGTATTCGCCGGTATTGTTTCTAGTAGGTCGGCGCACCAGCCGATTTCAACCCGTGTTTGTAAACGTCGTCGCCTGTTGCGCGGCAGGGGCTGTTCTTCATCCGGAAGTTGTCCATAAGACCTTGGACGTTTGTGGTCCTGAACGCCTAACGCTCCAGGAAATGTTGCGGACGATGCTGGAGATCACAGGCCGACGCCGTTGGTTGGTGCCCCTGCCCGCCCCAGTGGCTCGTGGACTGGCAGTTTTTTTGGAGGCCTTTTGTCCGAGGGTCTTACGGCGTCCACCGCTGCTCAACCGGGATCAGCTACTCATGTTGGAAGAAGACAATGTGGGAGATCCCAGCCTTATGGAACGGTTTTTTGAATTGCGTCAACCCTTGTTCCGGGAAGGGTTGCAAAGTTGGCTGCGGCCGGCCGCACATCGTTGAACTGTTTCGGGATCGAAATCAGATCTTGGGTCCCCAGACAGCAGCCGTGTAAGGGATGATTCGGGCTCCGTCGATGGGAGCGAGCCGCCCACCGAAGGGAATCTCACGATCGCCCGACCGAAACACCAGCCACAATCCGGACGGGTGTCCTGGATCCGGTGGCCAGAGCCCTCTTTCCATGGACCAAAGCCCGGGTATGGCCCGATCCGGATTAAAGCGCAGACGAGCGGTTTCCCGACCACACCACGCGAGACAGAAGCCACATGATCCGGCGCTGGGTTTCAAGGGCGGACTTGTAAGCGCCGGATTCAGCCGCCATTGTATTGCCTCGTTTGAACAAAACGATGCCCGCTCATGAACGAGCCTGAGATCACACCCGAACTGATTGCGCAGCATAATCTGACACCGGAAGAGTACGACCGGATCGTGCAGATCCTGGGTCGCACGCCCACCTATACGGAGCTGGGCATCTTCTCGGTGATGTGGAGCGAGCACTGCAGTTACAAAAACACCAGACCCCTGCTCAAGCAGTTCCCCACGCGATCGCCGCGGGTGCTGGTGGGCGCAGGAGAGGAAAATGCCGGTATTGTGGACATCGGAGACGGTCTGGCGGTGGCATTCAAGGTAGAGTCGCACAACCATCCCAGTGCAGTGGAGCCCTTTCAAGGAGCGGCTACGGGCGTGGGCGGGATCATTCGGGACATATTTACCATGGGCGCCCGGCCCCTTTGCGCGGTGAATTCTTTGCGGTTCGGCCCGCTAACGGACGACGCTGCCACGAGCCCTGCGGCCGCTGCCAACAACCGGCGACTTTTTCAGGGCGTCGTGGCTGGCATTGCGCACTACGGCAACTGTTTTGGCATTCCGACGCTTGCCGGGGAGGTCTACTTCGATCGTTGTTACGAAGAAAATCCCTTGGTGAACGTGTTCTGTCTCGGCTTGCTCCGGCACGAACAGATTGCGCGCGCGCGGGCACAGGGAATCGGTAATCCGGTGTTTTACGTCGGACCACCTACAGGGCGCGACGGTTTGGCTGGCGCGGCTTTTGCCTCACAAGACTTGACGGAGGAATCCGCTGAACTCCAACGCGGAGCTGTGCAGGTCGGTGATCCGTTCATGGAAAAACTGGTCTGCGAAGCGTGTTTGGAGCTCTTGGCCACGGGGGCTGTGGCAGGGATCCAAGACATGGGCGCTGCGGGCTTGACCTGCTCCACCTGCGAGACCGCGGCACGGGCTGGCACTGGCATTGAGATTGACTTGGACAAAGTTCCTCAACGGGTCCCGCACCTAACCAGCTATGAAATCATGCTCAGCGAATCCCAAGAACGAATGCTGGTGATCGTACACAAGGGCCGTGAGGAGGAAGTTCGACGCATCTTCGATAAATGGGAACTCCCCTGGGCCGAGATCGGAGTGGTTACCGACACCGGCCGCATGGTGGTCAAGCACCGGGGCCGCGTGGTGGCCGATATCCCGGTGGACAAAATCACGCATGATGCGCCCGTGTATCATCGGCAGGGCCAGCCGCCTGCCTGGCTGGCGGAGGCACGCGCTTTCCGATTGGAGCACTTCCCGCCAGTCACTGACATTGCAGGAACCTTATGCCAACTCCTGGCCTGGCCCACAATCGCCTCCAAAAACTGGGTGTTCCGCCAGTACGACCATATGGTCCGGAACAACACCGTGGTTTGTCCCGGCAGCGATGCCGCCGTACTCCGGATCAAATCCGATTGCTTGCCCCCTACGGCCCAAGATCTGTCGGACCGACCCGTGCCCGAAAAGTTCCTGGCCATTAGCGCTGATGGCAACGCCGCTTATGTGGTTTTGGATCCTTATGAAGGAGGGAAAGCCGTCATCGTGGAAGCGGCCCGCAATCTGGCTTGCAGCGGAGCCATTCCGATCGGCGTCACCGACAACCTGAACTTTGGCAATCCACTTTATCCCGAAGTCTTTTGGCAACTGAGCGAGAGCGTGCGGGGCATGGCTGAAGCTTGCCGGGTATTGCAGATCCCGGTCACGGGAGGCAATTGTTCGCTCTACAACCAAAGTCCGCGTGGGCCCATTGATCCCACACCCACGGTTGTCATGGTGGGGCTGATGGAAGAGGCGTCTCACATCACCACTCAATGGTTCAAAGATGAAGGAGACGTGATTCTCCTGCTCGGTCAACCGGTGGACCTAGAAGACCCACTGCAAGGACTGGGTGGCAGCGCCCTGATGCAACTTCGCCTCGGACGCAAAACAGGTTCGCCGCCACGATGTGATCTCGGCGTGGCTTCCACGTTGCATGCTACCTTGGTCGGGCTGATTCAGGCCGGCGGAATCAAAAGCGCGCATGACTGCAGTGATGGTGGCTTGGCGGTTTGTCTGGCCGAGTGCTGTATCAGTCAGCAAGTCGCGCGGAATACTCCGCGGCTGATCGGTGCCACGGTGGATTTGACTCCCTTGCTACAGCCGGTCCAAGGGCCTGCTCCGCGCCTGGATGCTTTGCTTTTCGGGGAAACGCAGTCGCGTGTTGTGGTCACCTGCTCACCATTAGACGAAGCCAAAATAACGGAACGGGCCAAGCTATTCGGCGTGCCGATCACGCGCCTCGGAACCGTGGGCGGTGCCAACTTGGTGTTGCGGGCCGGGGAACAAACCTGGGAATGGCCCGTCTCAGAATTGCACGATCTGTGGTGGCACAGTCTGGCTCGAGCCATGCGCTGAGCCGATCTGACTGCGCTCCCGGCTGGGCCTCCCGGTAGATGCGACGCAAGGGTGGGAAGGGCTCTTGCGTGCGAGTGAGCAGTGAAGCCTCTGCACGGGTCGCTTCCTCCTCCCCGGCTCCTTCCTCTCGAGGCCAAATATGGAATCCACCGTGATCCAAAACTGTGATTTCCCATGTACCCCAAATGCCGCGACCTTCACGGAATCCCCGATAAAACACGTCGTGGCCGCCCAGGTAATGTTTGGTCCACCAACATTCCAACGAGTCCGGGTCGTAACCTCCACGGATGACAAACCGCCTGACATCGTCCACGCCTTTGCCTTCAATACGCCCCTGCTGAAAAGAAAGCGCCAGGTCCATCCGGTGCCGGTCACCCGGCCGGTAGTTGTAAAAGCCCGTCCATGGGCCGGAAGGAAACCATTCCTCGCTCACAACAAGCATCCATAGGCCGTCTGGGCAGGTTTGTCAAAGAAAGGCCTTGCATTGGAAGCGTGAGCTTTCCCAACTAAACCCAGCTGATTACATCCCTGCTGCTAAAGCTCGCCCACTATCAGATCCAACATCCGGGCTGCTGACGGGTTTGCGGGAGTGCACAGCACTTCGCTGATCCAAAACCGTCGCAATGCCTTGCGGCGGCTTATTCCATCCCGTGGGAGAAGGCTTACCAGTATCCGTGCTGCGGAAGGACCGGTCCTGGCGTTGATTTGGAAGTTCAGCTTCTTAAACTCGCCTTGGCCAATTGTGCTCACGCAAACCGTGTTCTCAACCATGAAAGGATCCGTTTGCAACCGTCTCATGATAGAGGGGGCATGGCTCATCAGTCTTTTTGGGGTTTGTTGGGCACTGGCCCAAGATCCGGTCTCAACGCCGTTGCCGAAACCGCAGATCAACGGCGGCAAGCCCCTGATGGAGACACTGCTAGCGCGCCGTTCCGTACGGTCATTTCGGTCGGAGCCACTCTCGCCTCAACTGCTGAGCCACCTGCTATGGGCGGCTTATGGGGTAAACCGACCTAACACCGGCCATCGAACGGTTCCTTCGGCGATGAACCGTCAGGAGATCGACCTTTATGTAGCCACGGCTGAGGGGGTGTTCCTGTATGAGGGCCCAACGCATTCTCTCCGCCGGGTTCATGGAGAGGACATCCGGGCTCTGACAGGCCGGCAGTCCTTTGTACGCGAGGCACCCGTGAACTTGATTCTGGTCGCCGATTACGCCCGCATGACGAATGTGCCGGAGGAAAAGAAACCGATCTGGTCATCCATCAGTGCAGGTGCCATCGTCCAAAATGTCTATTTGTTCTGCGCGTCTGAAGGACTGGCCACTGTGGTCCGGGGACTATTTGACGAAGCGGCGTTGGCCCGGGCGCTGCAATTGAAGCCGGACCAAAAAATCGTCGTGGCACAGACCGTCGGCTGGCCGGCCCAAGGTCAGCAAACACGGACCGGTTCCTAATGTCGGATGCGGTCGGTCCCACAAAACCTAGGTGCAGATGCAATCGCCTGCATCACAACACCCAAATCGCTAGCCGGCAAACCTGTGTTTGCATAAAGGTGAAAGTGCACTAAGGGTAACCCCATGCGGTTTGCATCGCGGGAGGAAGCAGGCACACGTCTGGCCGAGCATTTAAAAGAGCAGGAAATCCAGGCGGATCTGGTGCTGGGTCTGCCCCGCGGAGGCATTGTGGTCGCTGCCCCTGTGGCCAGGAAGCTGAATGTCCCACTCGCCGCGTGGGCAGTTCGCAAGATCGGGCACCCGTTGAATCCGGAGTTTGCCGTGGGTGCGCTCGCCGAACCGGACGTGCTCTGGCTGGAGGAACGATTCGTCCGAGCCGACCCGGGTTTGCATCGCGGCCTGGTTGAGCGTGTGAGGCTGGAACAGGTAACCTTACAAGAGATGGCCCACCGATTGCACCTCCATGGTCCACCCGAGTTGCGGCATCGCCGGGTGCTGATCGTGGACGACGGTTTGGCAACGGGCGCCACGGCGTATGCAGCCGTTTTGGCTGCTCGGAAGTTGGATGCAGAACACGTAATGGTTGCTGCCCCCGTCGGCTCGACGGAAGCAGTCCATAGGCTCCGTCAGGGCGCAGACGAGGTCCATATCCTGTGGCCAGATCCCGACTTCATCGCTGTGGGCCATTACTACGACGCATTTGACCCACCGGACGAATCGGAGATTCTACGCCTGCTGAAAGAACAGGGCGAAGCATAAACTGCGCACATGCCAGAGCTGCCGGAAGTGGAGGTGCTGGTGCAACACCTGCGACCGCGCTTGGAGGGTCGAGTGATTTCCCAATGCGAGCTCCTGCGGCCCCGGGCGATGGGAAAACCGGGTTCTCCAAAAGCAGTCGAACGATTGCAAGGCCTGCGTGTTCAGAGGATCCACCGACGCGGCAAGTACATCCTGTTCACTCTGAGCGGAAAGGTCGGCGGCAAAAGCGAGCCTTTCTGGCTGCACTTGGGAATGACAGGCCGGCTCTTGTTGCTGCCGAATGGGCTGCCTCTGCCCTCGCACACTGTGCTGCGCTGGTCCTTAGAGGAGGAAGCGATGGTTTTCGTAGACCCGCGAGGGTTCGGTCGCTGCGGGTTTGGCACACAACTGCTGCAGCAGTTGGGGCCGGAACCCTTGGAACGAGGCTTTGGAGCGGCCACCCTGGCAAGAGCGTTTCGAAGCTCGCGTCAGAGTCTCAAGCAACGGCTCCTGGATCAATCCGTGGTTGCCGGTTTGGGCAACATTTATTCAGCAGAAGCTCTGTGGCAGGCGTGTCTCAATCCCTTTCGGCCCGCTAAAGATCTAACACCTGCGGAACATGCACGCTTGGCGCGGGCTATTCGTTCCGTTTTGCGTCAGGCCATCCGGTTTGGCCAATCTCTGAATTTAGATTGGTCAGGCCGGAGTCATGACCGGCTTTTTTATTTCGGACAGATCCCAGGGGCGGCTCGTCAGCCGGTAGAACGGTTTTCGGTGTACGATCGCGAAGGGCTTCCATGCCGCCGGTGCACAACAGCAATCCGGCGAGCCGTGCAAGGCGGGCGCAGCACCTATTACTGTCCAAACTGCCAGACATAAGGCGAAGTACAACCGGACCGAGCCAAAGGCGGGGATCTGGTTTCCCTCATTTCTCATATCTGAGAAGCCGGCACAAATTCCGTAGAATCCGGCTTTTTGGCCAGCCCGAGCACCTCGGCTCGTCGTTGGATGAACTGGGCCAAAACACTGACCGCAATTTCATGCACGCCTACCGCGTGAATGGCCAGGCCCACCGGGCAGACAACGCGCTCGAGTTGTTCCGGCGTCGCCAGCTTTTGACGAAGAAATTGTTCGCGAATCAGACGGGCCTTCCGGCGGCTACCAATCATGCCCAAAAAAGCGAACGGACGATGGATCCACTCGGACAAGACCAGTGCATCGTGCTGATGACCCCGGGTCACAATCAAACCGAAGGCAGGTACGGGCGGCAATGGATAATTCAACAATTCGTGCCACGGGCCTACCTGCAAGGCCACGGCTTGGGGAAAGAGTTGATGATTGGCCAGCCCGGGCCGATCGTCGAAGACCGTCACGGAAAAATCCAGTTGCAAGGCCAGCGGGGCCACCGCCTGAGCGACATGGCCGGATCCTGCAATCCACAACGCAAATGGCGGACGCACGGTTTCCTGATACAGCCATATGCCACCCGGCTCGTCTACCCGACCCATGGTGAAGTCCTCCCGGACGCCCCACCGGACCGGCCCGGCAGTCTCGGCCAACTCCTTCCACAACGCGCCGTATTGTCCAGCTTGGGGCAAAATCACGCCGAAAACGCGACCACCGCAAATCAAGCCGTCATCCCAGCCGAAATCGTGGTCCAACACCATGTCGAAGGTATCTGGCTGGCCCGTGCGAAGACTCCGGAGCGCACGGGCTTGAACCTCGGCCTCCAGACAACCGCCGCCAAGCGTCCCCACGATGCGACCGTCCGGCAGAAAGACGGCCTTGGCTCCGGCTCGTTGGGGACTGGATCCTTTCACGGCGGTGATCATCCCTAGCGCAAACGGTTGCCCTGCGTCTGCCAACCGGGCCATCTCGGCATAAATGCGTCGCATGGCAGGAATTCTCACTAGACTCGCGGGCCTCATCCCGACGGCTCAACGTTCAGAACAACGTGTTCACCAGCAGGCTCATGACGCTGAGCGGTCCTTGATCCTCGAGGCTTTCGGTAGCCTTGTCCAATTTCTGCAAGGTCAGACGGGCGTTACGGTAAAGCGCGTCGTCATTGACCAGCTTTCCAGCCGATCCTTCGCCACGATTGATCTTCTGAAGGATTTCACGGAGTTGCGTCATGGCGTTGGTGGCTTCCTGATATAACGTGACATCCGTGACGAAGCGACCCACCGTGCCCTGTCCGGCACGAATATCGCGGAGCACCGTCCGCGCGTCTTCAACAGTTGCATGGACCGCGGACACGGTTTGATTCAAGTTCGATACAGTTTCCATGGCAGCCTGATGAAACGTCTCGTGCATGATCAGCCGACCGATACTGCCCTGCCCCGAGCGGATCTGGGCAGTGATGACCTTGAGGTTCGTAAGTGTCTCGCTCAACGTTCCAGAGTTTTGGCGCACGAAGTCGGTCAAGGGCCCTAACAAATTGTCGATCTTATCTCCCGTGAAACTCCGGGTCAGATTTTCCACACCCGCGGCGACGTTGTCCAAGCGGGTCATCAAGGCGGCAAAATCCGGTTGCTCAGCGGACTTCAAGACGGTTCCATCCACTGCCAGCGGCGCATCCGGCCGACCAAAATCCAGCGACACGTAATTCTGGCCCATCAATCCGGTAAACTTGATGGTGGCCACACATTCCGTGTTCGCAGGATGATCCGGTTTGAGTTTCATGGTGACCCGGACGCGATCCCCTTCGATTCGGATGGCCTCCACGCGTCCGATGTCTACGCCGGCCATTTTGACGCGGTCGCCCACTTTGAGTTCCAAGGCATTGCGAAACAGGGCGTGCACACGAGGGCCCTGTCGAAACCGTTCCACGCCGCCGGCCAGTTCCATCACCAACACGCCGGCCACCAGGGCAATGGCCACAAACAAGCCCAGCCGAGTTTCCAATGAATCTTTCATGACTCCACCTCTTGAGGCACAGGCCCGCGCAAGGCTTGCAAAAACTGTTGCAACATGGGGTCTGGATGTTGTCGCAGACGCTGCGGGACATCCACCGCCACCAAGCGCCCTGCGCTCAAAAAGCCAATTCGATCGCCCAATCGAAACGCCAAGGTGCGGTCGTGCGTCACCACAATGGAGGTGACGCCAATGCGGTCGCGCAACGCGAGAATTTCCTCGGCAATCACCTCGGCAGACAACGGATCCAGTTCGCTGGTGGGCTCATCATAAAGGATCAACTGGGGCTCCATCACCAACGCGCGGGCAATGGCCACCCGTTTGCGCATCCCGCCCGAAAGTTGAGCGGGGAACTTGTCCTCCGCACCGGCAAGGCCCACCAGGGACAGTTTATCCGAAACAATGCGTCGAATTTCTTCGGCCGAACGCAGCCGATGCTCGATTAGGTACAGGCCCACGTTTTCCGCCACGGTCAAGGAGTTGAGCAAGGCCGCTGACTGAAAAACCATGGCGACCCTGTAATGTTCCAAGACCTGGGCGCCGCGTACGACCTGCCCATTGATCCGGATCTCGCCGGCATCCGGTTCTTCCAAGCCAATGAGGTGGCGCAGCAATACAGTTTTGCCGCTGCCGCTCGGCCCCATGAGGACGAGGATCTCACCCGGGCTGACCGCGAAGCTCACACCCTGCAAGACCTTCTCAGCCCCGTAACGTTTCTGCAAGTCCCTCACTTGCAGAGCCACCCCTCCCGGGCTGGCCTGTGCGATTGTACTCATGACAGCAATAAACGGGTCAGGATGTAATCTGAAATCACGATCAAGACGATGGAATTAACCACTGCCTTGGTGACCGATCGGCCGATGCCACGCGGGCCTCCTCGCGTCGCCAGGCCTTGATGACAGCAAATTACCCCCACCAACAACGCAAACACGAAACTTTTCACCAGTCCATGCACGACATCTTCGAGCGCAACCACGTCGCGCAGGTTCTCAAAAAATGCCTGGAAACCGACCGCAATGCGGTCGTTATATGCAGCCACCAAAGCACCGCCGAACCATCCCACCATGATGGAAATTATCACCAACAAGGGCAAAGCCGCTGCCAATGCCACCATGCGCGGCAGCACCAGAAAATGAACCGGATCGATCCGCAGCGTCCGCAGGGCATCGATTTCCTGATACACCTGCATCGATCCAATTTCGGCCGCCATGGCAGAGCCGTTTCGGCCTGCAATCAGGATGGCCATCATCACAGGCGCCAATTCCTTGCAAAGGGACACCCCCACAATGCCACCCAATGCGGCCGCCAGACCACGATCGACCAACACGGGCCCGGTCTGTAGGGCCACTACAGCGCCAATGAACAACGAAAGGGTACACACCATCAGCAGGCTCGCATTGCCAATGTCATAAAACTGCTCGAACACCTTGTGTCGGTGCCGCCAAGTGAACGGCACCGCCCGCAAAACCCGGGCAAACAACAGCAACATTTCTCCGAGATTCTGGAACATAACAACGCGTCAACCCTCAGACCGAAGCATCTCGACGTCTAGTCCCAGTCCGGAGGAACTTCGCGGACACCGCATCTGCCCCAGCGATGACTTCCGCTCGGCCCGGCAGTTCCACGGCACGCCAAGTACTCGCCAGTATGTTCGGCCCGATGCACGAGATTCATACCGCACCATGCCAAATAGGAGCGAGACCTTTTGTGAGTCCGGTGTAGATTCACATCGCCACAAATTCCACAATAAGGATTGGCTTGACCGTCCCGTGTCAGGGTCCGACTCCGCGCGCCAAACGGACCAAAGCGGACTGTAGTTTCGTTCCACCGCCTTATTGCCGAGCAACAGTGGTTCCAGCGGCGCCAACACTTGCAACCGTTTCCGGCCGCGTTCGTCCTCACTTTGGATCCACAAAGGCCACAAAGCGCGTTGCAAACGCCGTCCCTCGATGAAGCGTTCGTCCACCTCCCGATAAACGAACAGGCCAAGACGCGTGTCGTTACGCTCCAGCCCCGCCTGTTCCGTATGCCGCTGCTGCCACAGCGGCCACAGGAGGAAGCAGCGATGCACGTTGGTCGTTCGGACGCTCCCAGCCAACGGCCAGAAACGTCGTACCGACTGATCAGGCCCGACGCCATATACCCAAAAAGGCCAAGGGGCGCCTACCTCACGATACCCAGTTGCGACGTTGGTTCGAACCGTTACGCCCAACGGCCAACCCCAAGATCGGTGTTGAAACCGGGTGGATCGCGTTTCCGCGTAAAATGGCAACATCAGGCACTGATGGATCTCGTCTTCGCCACCAAGTCCCGCATGAGACTCGACAAAAAGAGGCCACATAAGAAATTGCTTGCGATGCCCCGGCACCAGCGAGGGCTCACCCCACGAGTTGGTGCGCCACGTGGGCACCTTTTGCTCCCGACCCCAAAACGGAAAAAATTGCCACCCAGACAACCCTTCGCCGTGTCGAACATGAAACAACGGATACAGCCAGTTTTCTGTGACCACGTCCCGCTTGCGCGTGCGACTCCACAAAGGAAACAGCACCACATCAATCTCATCCCGAAACAGTCGTCCTTCAACATGACCGTAGAAAGGCAGCAGAGCCCATGCGCGGCGTTCCGGATTTTCCGAGCGTTGCCAAAACCAGATGGGAAACAACGTCCAACGCTCGGTCATACGATGTTCCTGATCCATCCCTTGACTCCAACTTAGCAATTGCAAACCTTGCCACCGCCACTCGGTCCCGGAGCCATGCAGCGTGCTCAGGGGATACAACACGTCCACCGAAACGTTATGTACATTCGTCGAACGCTGAATCGAAACCAACGGATGGATCGCCCAGGCCACACCCTCGGCGTTCTGTTCCCAACTAAACAACGGCCCCAGAGCTTCAATGCGCCGACCCTCCTGCAGAGTCAGGGCAAAGTCAGCGTACAAAGGCCCCACGTCCCTAGCCACGGTGATCCTCACGATACACAGGAGAACCCAAACGGTTCCTGATCGAATTTGTCCAAGATGGGTAGCACGCACTCCGCGGGCTCAATTAGCCCATGGACCAAAGTGCGTCAAGCCGACCCACTCTGATACAGAAGACGCAGCCAACTTCTGGCCGGGCCAGACCCAAGCAGGTCATCCCAAGCAGCCCATCCTCCACGGGAAACTCGCAAGCGAGTTCAACTTTCAATCTCTCCGCAAGGATCCGCGGGTCACGCCTGATTGACCCCCCAGCCGCAGTTCGCGCCACAGCGTGGCACCTGAGATTTCGCCCGGAAACCAAGCCTAGTAACAGCTCAGAATCCGATCCGCTTCCCCGGGAGATTCATCCAGGAATTCAATCCGGAAATGACGCACGCCAGCCTTCGCAGGACGCAAAGCGTATTCAGCCCCGGTTTGCGCCCGAGCGTTGTAAACGGTGTTGCGACAACCGGCATCCGCTCTGACCAGGTGACGCACTCCGACGCGATCCAGCAACTGCACGGTATGTTTGTCGCAAGGACGCCCGCAATCGCGGTAATCTCGGCCTCCGGACAGAAACGCGCAAAAGACATAATGCTCCATGCGAAACATGGGCATGTGCTGATGCAACGTGACCTCCAGCCGTCCCGGCGGAGGCGCCCGTGCCACGGTTTCCCCCTGACTGGCGTCCAAATCATAACTTGCCGTTACACGCTCCATTTGAAACCGTTGCAGGTAATACTCGGTTGCCAAGTGATTGGCGACGTTGAGTGTGTAATCGCCAATGCTACGCCGGCCGGCAAAACAAACCAGCTGGTCCACATTGCGGACTAAGAATCCATCAGCCCCGCTAGCCACCATCTGCCGAAGCATCCAATCCTCACCCGGCTTGTGGATGCGCGGATCAACCGCCCACACGGTGACACGAAGGCCGGCCAGAGCATTGCGTCGGCGCATGCGCGCGAAGGCCCGGGGGAGTTGCTTGAGATCTTCGAACTCGCAATAGACCGTGGGCAATCCCCGCAACGGCGCGATCTCCAACTGGTCCAAGGTGCGCACCAACCCAATGAGTTCGGGAGCAGATCCACAATCATTTTCAACCGACCTACAGGCTGCCTCCGCAGGTCCGACATCGGGCACTTGACACACAACAGGCTCGGCTCGAACCGCCCAACGGCGGGGCTGACATCGTAACTGTTCGAGTTGCTCCACGGCCAGGCGACGCAACCGACTCAACGCGCTGAACGGCAGCATGAGGTCGCCCTCGAGCCCGTTTTCAAGCCCGGCAAGGTAAAATGGGCTCCCCCCAAGCCGCCTAAGTTGCTCCTCTAGCACGGCTGGGGTCAGTCGGTCGCGTCGGGCTGGCTCAAGCGGAAGGTCCGACCAAACCACCGCAGTGTGGCCCCAGTCGTCCGTTATTTGAAGCGCGAGCGGCTCGCCTGCCCGACCGCTCACTCGCATCAGCACTGGACGACGGTGCCGCGGAGCGTTTCCCGCAAATGACTGACGCCAAAACCGCTCCAGGGCCGGATCACTGGTTTTCCAGACCTTCTGTCCCGGTCGGATCCGAGACCATGCAAGCGTGTTTCGCCCGAACCGCAATCTTGCGCACGACGTGTCTAGGGCAGACTCGGTTTGTATGGCAAATACCCGACCCCCTTCCTTGGATTCCTCCGGGTGGCCTGCATCAAAGACCACCCCGTCGCCAGGACGAATCCGAGCGGAAAGCTTTACCAGCAGCGCATCACGCTCCACTCGCAGGACCTCACCGACGAACACACCGCGCTTTTTGCCGAAGCGACCATGAACCAACTTCTGATTGTCCACGCCGCGTAACCATTCCGTGAAAAGGCCTCGCGAAAAGGCCATCTCCAGTGCGTCCCACGTGTCAGCCTCTACAGAAATTCGGGCCGGCAGTTCAGAGGGCTGTCCCCGGCGCAGTTCACCAGACGATCCAGGGCCTTTACGGTAAACACGCGTCACATTGGCCCTATATTCTGGCGATTTCAGCCGCCCTTCAATTTCGAGCGAAGCCACGCCTGGGCGAATCAATTCGGGCGACAGCTCCAGCCCCATCAGATCTTGAGGGGTGAGCCGCTATTCGCGGTCCCCAAGCGGCACCGGTTTGCCGTCTGCAATCAAGGTGTAGGGCAAACGACAGGCTTGGGCACATTCCCCACGATTGGCCGATCGTTGTCCCAGGGACTCGCTTGTGAGGCACTGTCCTGAATAGCCCCCGCACAATGCGCCGTGGACGAATCCCTCAAGCGGCACCCTGGCCCTCTCGGCACGGCTTCTGAGGACCTATTGAGTGCGCTTGAGGTCCTCCAACGAACACTCCCGCGCCACCACCACCCGCTGGCAGCCCAATTCGCACGCCCATTCCACCCCCGCGGCGCTGGTGAGCGTCATCTGCGTGGAGGCATGCAAGGGAAAGTCTGGAGACAACCAGCGGACCAGCCTGGCCACGCCCACGTCTTGAACGATCACGCCGTCGGCTCCCGCCGCCGTGACGGCCCGCAATAAGGCCTCGATATCTGCCAACTCGTGCTCGAAAACAAGGGTATTGAACGCGACATAGCCCCGCACCCCCCGCACATGAAGCGACGCCATCAAGCCCGGCAGTTCCTCCACGCGAAAATTTTGGGCGCGCATCCTCGCATTGAACTGCTCTAGACCGAAGTACACCGCATCAGCTCCGTCTTCTACCGCCGCGCGTATGCAATCCCAATCTCCTGCTGGAGCCAACTATTCAGGCAACCAGGTCGGCCGCCGCAGATAGGCGAGACCTTCCGGCCGAATCTTTTCAAGGTCGGATCTGGATTCTGCAGCCGTTTCCACCGACGGGAAGTTGGCGACTTCCGTCTTAAGAGGCAAGGTCCCACACGATTTACGCCGAAGCTCCTCCGGCAGAGTCTAGAAGCAACCTATCCCCGTCCGAAAGACCCTGTGTCCCTGCCGGCGGCCGGTTGCGAACCGGCCCACGCACCAGCCCGGTCCACACGCCCAAGCCCCAACTCAGATGAATCAGCAAGAGGGCCAGGGGCAAGATCCAAGTACTACGCGGTTGCCAATCCAGCGGGCGGGGTCTACGGCTCAACTGCAATGTGGCCCAACCCAGCCCTGCGCCATATAGGGCCCACCATCCCAGCGCCGGGCCGACCCACGTCTTGCTGAAAAGTGCTCCCAATAGCAGGCCCACTCCGGTGGCCATCCAGAGGGGCGGGACCACGTGTCGGGCTTGGATCGAAGCTGGAGCTGTGGCAAGGAAACGCCCTTTCCAATGGCCATACCTAAGGTACTGACGGGCCAACTGTCTCAAGGTCGGCCGCACCACATAGCGCGCACGAACACCGGGCAGCAACAGCACAACCCCGCCTGCGCGACGCAGTCGATAGTTAAATTCGTAATCTTCGTGGCAGGGAAAACCCTCGTGAAACAACCCCACCCTGCGAAATGTTTGCCGGCGCGTGACCCAAAAGGGAACCGAATCCACCGGTTGAGGCGGCGCATGGGGAGGCAACGTTCGATAACGCGCATTTCCCACCCCCCACGGGGAACTCACTGCGCGTGCGATGGCCACGCCCATCCAGCCGCGCCCCACGCAATCCCAAGCCCCGCCAACCATGGCCAACCCTCCCGTGCGGCCCAAGTGGTCCACGCATGCACGCAGATAATGTCGAGGCCACATCCCGTGGCCATCCAAACGCGCGACCAGCTCACCCCGAGCTGCCTTCAGCCCCATGTTCAGAGCCGCCGGGATAATCCGCCGCGGGTTATGCAACACACGCACGCGTGCATCCTCAGCAGCCCACCGCTCCAACTTCTCCCGCGTGCCGTCCGTGGATCCCCCATCGACCACAATCAGTTCCAATGCCTCCCGGGGCCATTCCTGCTGAAGGACCGACTCAATCGCTTCGTCAATGAATCCAACTTCGTTCCAGACCGGCATGAGGACGGAAACCAATGGCGCCATGCAGCAACCGTTGCGTATATAAGGCGTATGTCGTTGCTCCCTGTGCCCGCGCACAGGCCAATCCGTCCACCTCCTGAACGAACATCGCAGACCCGCCGTAATGACGACGCCAAAATTGCGAATCGCACGCTAGGAGGTCCCTGCAGTCTTTTCTGTCTCCAATCTTTGCAGGAATCGGCCAAGTCTTCGCATGGCCTCTTTGAGCTGCTCCATCCCGGTGGCGTAAGCACAGCGGAGAAACCCCTCACCGCAAGCGCCGAAAGCCGTTCCGGGCACGACCGCCACTTTTTCCTCACGTAAAAAACGCAACGCAAAGTCCTTAGAACTGAGTCCAAATCGGCGAATGTCCGGAAACGCGTAAAAAGCGCCCCTCGGTCGAGTGCAGGGCAACCCCAAGTCGGCCAAGGCGGACGCAATGAAATTGCGCCTGCGGCGGTACTCATCGACCATTTCGCGCACGTCCTGTTCCGGACGGCTCAACGCTTCTAACGCGGCCTTTTGGCTGAGAGACGAAGCGCAAAGCATGGTGTATTGATGGATCTTCATCATGGCCTCGGTCAATTCAGCCGGTGCGCATGCGTAACCGAGCCGGAATCCGGTCATTGCCCACGCTTTCGAGAAGCCGTGCAAAAAGATCGTCCGATCCCGCATGCCGGGCAGGCTCACCAGACTGACATGTGGCTGGTCATACGTCAGTTCGGCATAGATTTCATCCGTAATGACCAGCAGGTCATGCTCCCGTACAAACGCCGCAATGGCTTCAAGGTCTCGCTGGTCTAAAATGGCGCCCGTTGGGTTATTGGGAAAATTAAGCAACAGAACCTTGGTGCGGGGACTAACGCGCGCCTCGAGCATGGCCCGGGTCAGGCGAAATCCGTCCTCGGGGCGCGTTTCCACGGCCACTGGCACACCATGGGCAAAGAGAATCAGAGCGCGATAGGACACGTAGCACGGTTCATGATACAACACCTCGTCCCCTGGATTGATCAACGCCCGCAAGGCCAGGTCCAGCGCCTCGCTAACCCCCACCGTGACCAAAATCTCATTCTCTGGATTGTATTCGGCTCCGAATTGGCGAGCCACATAACGAGAAAGCGCCCGTCGCAGTTCCAAGTATCCCAGATTGCTGGTGTAGTGCGTGGCACCGCGCTCAAGGGCAAAGACGGTGGACTCGCGTACATGCCAGGGTGTGTCAAAGTCCGGCTCGCCAATGCTGAGACTAATGACATCCCGCATCGTGCTGACAATGTCGAAGAAATCGCGGATGCCGGAGCGCGGGATTTCCCGCACCTGACGAGCGATCCGGTCACGGAGAGACAGCGAGTCGTTCATCGGGAGTCTCCGGATGCATAAGGACGCCTAAGTGTTTGTAGGTCTTGAGCATGAAATGCGTGGCGGTGGACAATACACCTTCCAAGGGTGCCAATTTTTCGCTGACAAAAGCGGCCACTTCGCGCAGGTTCCGTCCTTCCACGAACAACAACAAGTCGTAAGCCCCACTCATGAGATAGGCGGAGCGCACCTCTGGGAAGCGGCTGATCCGCTCGGCAATCCGGTCGAAGCCACCCTCGCGTTGGGGCGTCACTTTGACCTCGATGACAGCGGTGACCTTATCCAAGCCGAGTTGGTCCTCGTTCAAAATGGCCTGATAACCCCGGATGATCCCGGCCCGTTCATACTCGGCAATGCGCGCCTCTACCTCCGCCACTGGAAGGTTCAGCATGCGGGCGATGGTTTCCCGCGACTCGAGGGCGTTGTTGGCCAGAATCTTTAATAACTCATCCATAATCGTCCCATGGTCAACGTTGGCGGGCAACCTAACGGGCACGGTGCGCAGCGTCGAGCCGGAAACGGTGGTCCCATCCATCGGCGCCGCAGGATCCATCCGGGAGAAGGAATCTTGCGTTAGATCTTGATCCCGTAGGCCTTGATCTTGTTGTAAAGGGTCTGCCGGCCAATGCCCAAACGCCGGGCCGCCTCCACCTTGTTGCCGCCCGTTTCTTTAAGCGTTTGAATGATTGTGTTGCGCTCCACTCCCTCCAGCAGGGTGAAATTCGTGTCTGAACCCGCGTCTTCCCCTGCCCGACTCCGCGCGATGGAAAGGTCCGCGGCATCAATCCACGGACCATCACTCAACAACACGGCACGCTGGATCTCGTTTTGCAACTGACGCACATTGCCGGGCCAATCAAAATTGAGTAATCGGTCGATCGCGGCAGGCGTAAAGCCATTGATGATGCGATTGGCTTGAGCACTAAACCGACGCAGAAAGCTCTGCGCCAGCGGCAGGATGTCATCCCGCCGCTCTCGCAGCGGCGGCAGATGAATCGACACCGTGCTGATGCGATAGTACAAGTCTTCCCGCAATTTCCCCTGCTTGATGGCCTCTTCCGGATCACGATTCGTGGCCGTAATGATGCGACAGTTGGTCTTGTAAGTTGTTTTGCCGCCGACCGGTCGGACCTCCTGGTCCTGCAACACACGCAACAACTTGCTCTGGGTGTCCACCGGCATCTCGGCGATTTCGTCAAGAAACAACGTCCCTCCCTCGGCCTGCCGGAACAAGCCCTCTCGATCAGCATGGGCTCCGGTATAAGCACCTTTGACGGAGCCGAACAACTCGCTTTCAATCAACTCCCGCGGCAGCGCTGCGCAGTTGACCTTGATAATTCGGTTTTTGTTGCGTCGGCTGAGGCTATGCAGCAAATCGGCCACCACCTCCTTGCCGGTGCCGCTTTCCCCCGTGATCAGCACCGTCACATCCGTGGGGGCAATCCGTTCCACCGTTCGAATGACCGCCTGCATGGCAGCGCTCTTAAAAACGGGCGAACTGACCCCACTCATGGTGGCCAGCGCATCGCGCAACGCACTGTTTTCCGCCTGCTGGGCTTTGTGCTCCAGCGCGCACTGAATGTCAGCCAGCAGCTTGCCCAATTCAAACGGTTTACTGATGAAGGTATACGCCCCCAACCGACCGGCTTCCAACGCCACGTCCAACGTGCCATGCCCGCTCAGGATGATGATTTCCGCTTCGGGCCAGCGGTGCCGGATCGTGGGCATCAAGGTCAATCCGATGTCCTGCGGCGGTTCGCCAGGGACATCCGGCAGTTTGTAATCTAGCAGCACCACATCTGGCGGTTCCGCATCCAGGAACCCGCGCAAACCCGCAGCACTATCCGTGGTCCGCACCTCATAATCGTTCTGACCGAGGAACGAGCCCACCAACTCCCGCATGTCCGGGTCGTCATCCACCAGGAGGATTTTCGCCTTCATAGCGTCCGATCTTTGCAGGCCACGCAAGCCTCCACAAAGGCCCGGAAAATGGCCCGATGCGCCGAGTGCCGATCCTGCAGGCGCTCCGGGTGAAACTGGACGGACAGGAGAAACGGCAACACCGTCCGATGCGCAGCGGCCAGTTCCAAGCCCTCCACGATGCCGTCGGAGCTGGTGGCCGTGACTTGCAACAGGCCGGCGACCCGATCCACGGCCTGGTGATGCGTGCTGTTGACCCCGAGCACCTGCGTGCCGGTTATAGTGTGAAGCAACGAGCCAGGTGTCAACCGCACGTCGTGCGCGATCGTAAGGCCCCGATCTTGACGATGGTGATTCAAGCCGTCCGGCCGTTGCGTCGGCAGATCCACAATCAATGTGCCGCCCAGGGCCACGTTCAACAACTGGTGTCCCCGGCAAATGGCCAATAGGGGTTTCCGCTGCCGAAACACCTCCCGCAGCACCAACAACTCGGTCAGATCCCGCCAGCCATCATCCGGCGTGGACTTAACGGATCGCGCCAATCGAGAGGAAAGCCGCCTCCGATACAGCCCCGGCTGCAAGTCCGCTCCTCCCGTTAATAGAACGCCGTCACAAAAAGCCACCAAATCCGACACCGTGCTTCCCTCCAGCACCGCGGGCAGCGCCACCGGCAGCGCCCCTGCCTGTTCCAGTGCCAAAGTATAGGGCCAGGCCAGGCTCAGCGACCGATCACCAAACTCGGCCCCGGCCTTTTCCACGTCGGTCGTTACCAGAACCAAAGGCTTGCTTGCCATGGCCATCAAATTAGCAAGGCTGCACTCGCAGGCGAGAAACGTCGGTCGCTTCACTGCGCCGCTGGTCCCGTGCGACGCTCACTCGTGGCTCCGGTGCGTACCGTGGGACGACGGGGCGGAAACCGCCACCACGTCCAAAGGACCCACACGCCAAACAAACTATACGCGCATCCGAACACCCAGCTCGGCGCCTCGTAGTAGAGAAAACGATGCGTCCAATGTTCAAGAAAAGTCGTCTCATACCCAAATTGACCAGCCTGTTCCCGCAACCAAGATTCCAGCTGAGTCAAAGGGCACGACTGTCCCAGCCACGCCTGCGCAATCACCAACAGCACCGTGACCAGGTGCGTCAGACGAAACGTCCATCCGTGGACCCATCTCCAGCCGCGGCCATGTCCCACCCAGACAGCCAGGCCTCCGCCCACGATAAATCCCACAACGGCCCAATGCAGCAGCAGCACTAAATCCGCCCCCCACAAGCAAAGTGCGTGGTTCATGCTCCGGTGCCATGCACGCTCCCAAAGGTGCGATGCGTCTTTGGCGCGCGCAATCACAAGGGCGCGGTCTCATGCGGAGTGTACCCTGGAGGTTCGAACTGGCTGATTCTTCCACGCCATGCCAAAAGCGCTGGCACCCTGTGCGAGAGGAAGTCCGGTCCGACCTTCAATCCTGTTGGCCCGCATTGACCCCGGAGGCAACGGAACTGCTCAAACCGGGATCCGCGGAAGCCGTTTCCTGCATGGCAGCGAGGGTGAAGTAAAAAGTGGCCCCCTGACCGAGGCGGCTTTCGACCCAAACCTTCCCTCCATGCCGCTGCACGATATGTTTGACGATGGCCAACCCCAAGCCGGTGCCGCCTTGTTCGCGGGAACGGGCTTTATCCACGCGATAGAACCGCTCAAACACCCGTTCGCATGCCTCCGGAGGCAGTCCGGGACCATCGTCGGCCACTGCAACTTCCACCTGGTCGGCTCCCCGGAGGCGTGCCGAGACGCGGACATGGCCGCCCTGCCGACCGTATTTGATGGCATTATCGAGCAGGTTGGCCAGTACTTGCTCCAGCCTGAGGGGATCCGCCCGGACCAGGAGCGGCGGCACCGTCTGCTCCAACGTGACCGCGCGGGCTGCAGCGCGCGGCCGGAATTCCTGAATCATCTTGTCGACAAACTCGGGCAGCGAAACGGCCTGCAGTTGCAGGGCTACCTGGCCGGATTCGAGCTGAGCCAATGTCAGCAAGTCCTCGATCAGCAACTCCAGTCGGTTGGCATTGCGTGCGATCGTCTGCAAGCATCGCTGTTGCAAAGCTGGATCCGTGGCCGCCCCCGAAAGCAACGTCTCTACATAACCTTTGATGTGCGAAAGCGGTGTGCGCAGTTCATGACTGACGTTGGCAACGAACTCCTGTCGGATCCGCTCCAATTGTTTGATCCGCGTAACATCGTGGAAGACCAGGATGGTGTTAAGTCGGCGACCGTCCGGATGAAACAACGCAGCGGCGCTGACCCGCAGCCATCGCTCGGGCGGTCCTGCCCAGAGCAGTTCTCGAGTCAGGGCCGGTTCCTCCGGGGCCAGTTGCGTAACCATTTGCCCGAGTTCATGCCAACGGGTAACCGTCAGGAGGGATTGTCCCTCAGGCGACACAGCCGGCTGAAACAACAGGCGAAAGGCCGGATTGGCCAACATCACCCGCTGCTGCGGATCCAACAATAAAATGCCTTCGCTGAGGCTGTGCAGCATCGCAGTCAGCCGCGTTTGTGCTTCCTCGGCCAATTGTGCATGGAGCGCTTCCCATCGGGCCCTCGCAGTCGCATACTCCCGACGCAGATGCGCGCAGCGCCGCCACCAGATCACATGGACCGCGCCCGCACCGAGCAACAGGCCCAAGCCAACCCACAACCACCCCATGCCTTCACCTTGCCCATGCCAACGCGCGGATCAAGGCGCAAAGCGGTAACCCACACCACGAACGGTCTCCAAGTGTCGCGCGGCCGGCCCAAGTTTCTCCCTCAATCGACGCATGTGCGTGTCTACGGTCCGACTGTCCACCGTGGGAGCATAATCCCAGACATCGCGCAGGAGTTGTTCACGGCTTTGCACACGCCCGCGCCGTTGAGCCAGCGTGGTCAGCAATTTGAATTCGGTGGCGGTCAGATGCACAGGCTGATCCTCCACAGTCACTCGGTGAGCGGGCAAATCAATTACCAGCTCCCCAAAGCGCAAAATCTCCGCACTCTCGGCCGGCGCTTTGCGCTCCAATAACTTGCGCACGCGCAACACCAACTCCCGCGGACTGAACGGCTTCGTCACATAATCGTCCGCCCCAAGTTCCAGCCCCAACACACGATCCACTTCAGTGGCCCGCGCCGTTAGCATCAAAATCGGAATCGCCGCAGTGGCCGGATCTCGTCGCAGCAGTTTGCACACTTCCAGCCCATCCACCTCGGGCAACATCAGATCCAATACGATCAGTTGGGGCAGTCGAGCCTTGGCCTTCTGCAAAGCCGTGGCCCCGTCTTCCGCGCCAATGACCTCGTAACCGGCCTGGCGCAGGTGAATCTCCACCAGTTCGAGCGTCTCGGGTTCGTCGTCCACCACCAAAATGCAAGGTTTTGCAGCCATGGTCAGGAACCGGTTGTGTCAGCAGCAGCTTTCCCCACATGCCGAATGTCCGTAGCCTCGCACAAATACACGACATCCTCCGCAATATTGGTCGCGTGATCCGCAATGCGTTCCAAACACTTGGCCACGGTCAACACTTCCAGACATTGGGGGATGGTTTCCGGACGCGCCTGCATGTGCGCGACCAATTTTTCCCGGATCGACTTATGCGCTACGTCCACACCCTGATCGCGCGGAATGAGAGCCCGCGCCGCCTCCGGATTCCGCTGCACAAAAGCATCCAACGAAGCCTTCAACATGCTGCGGGCCTCGAGCGCCAATGGAGTCAAATCCACGTCCAACCGCACCGGCGGCTCATGAGCCAACGCCCGCGCCCGTTTGGCAATTTTGGCCGCTTCGTCTCCGATACGTTCCAAATTCTGCGAAATCTTCATGGCCATGGTGACCATGCGCAGGTCACGCGCCAGAGGGGCCTTGGACAACAATACCATGGCCCGCTCATCCACCTCGACCTCGAGCCGATCCAGCACATTGTCCGAATCGCGCACCTGGGCGGCCAGGGTGGCGTCCCGCGTTTGAAAGGCCTGCAACGCACGATGCACAGCCTGTTCAGCCAGGCTGCCCATGGTCAGCAGGCGCTCATTCAATTCGTGTAGTTCGCGATCAAAAGGAAGTTCCATACCGGGTCGGGGGCTCAGCCAAAGCGGCCGGTGACATAATCTTCTGTTTGTTTGTTCTTCGGGCTGGTAAAGATCCGATGCGTCGGACCGGCCTCAATCAGGCGCCCTAAATAAAAGAAGGCGGTATAATCGGAAATTCGGGCTGCCTGCTGCATGTTGTGGGTGACGATCACGATCGTGTACCGCTGTTTCAGCTCCAGAATCAGCTCTTCAATCCGGGCGGTGGCCACGGGATCCAACGCCGAACAGGGTTCATCCATCAGGAGAATCTCCGGTTCGTTCGCAATCGCACGGGCAATGCACAGTCGTTGCTGCTGACCTCCGGAAAGGCCCAGTGCGCTGGTGTGCAAACGGTCCTTAACTTCGTCCCAAAGAGCCGCAGCCCGCAGACATCGCTCGGCGGTTTCTTCCAAAATCGATCGTTGCCGCACCCCGGCCACCCGTAATGGATAAACCACGTTCTCAAATATCGACTTGGGAAATGGATTGGATTTTTGGAACACCATGCCAATGCGTTTCCGCAACGCAATAACCTCCAGATGCGGATCAAAAATGCTCTGATCCCGGATACGAATGTCTCCACGATGGTGCGCCCCTTCGATCAGGTCATTCATGCGATTGATGCTCCGCAACAGGGTAGTCTTGCCACATCCAGAGGGCCCGATCAGAGCCGTCACATGCCGTTCAGGGATGTCCAAGGAAACCTGATGCAACACCTGATGGTTCCCGTAGAAAAAGTCGTAGGCCTCGATTTGTATAAGACGTGGGTTGGCGCCCGCTGGAGTCGGAGCAACAGACTGGACCCGGGAGCCGGTCAGGCTCACCGGCGTCGCCGGAGATCCGGCTGATTGCAGGGCAGGGGGATCGATTTCCATGCTGATCAATCCGAGGCAAGATGGGGCAATCGTCTTCACAGGCTCAATGCTTAAAATGCGCCAGTGGCATACTTGCGACGCAAATGGTTTCGGATACCGATGGCCGCCAGATTCAACGTGATCACCAGCGCCAACAAAAACAGGGTCGTCGCAAAAACCATGGGTTGTGCTGCGTCACTGTCCGGCGATTGAAAGCCCAAATCGTAGATGTGGAAACCCAGATGCATGAATTTCTGGTCCAAATGAATGAAAGGATAGGTGGTATTAATAGGCAGTTCCGGCGCCAATTTCACCACGCCCACCAGCATCAACGGCGCCACTTCTCCAGCGCCACGGGCCATGGCCAGAATCAGACCGGTTAGGATCCCGGGCGCGGCAGCGGGCAAAACCACACGTTGAATGGTTTGCCACCGGGAAGCCCCACAGGCCAGGGACCCTTCCCGCACGCTTCGGGGTACGGCCGCCAGAGCTTCCTCTGTAGCCACCACCACCACCGGCACTGTCAACAAAGCCAGAGTGAGACTCGCCCAGATCAGACCGCCCGTGCCGAAAGTCGGAGTGGGCAGTCGGTCGGCGAAGAACAACCGATCAATTTGACCGCCCAGGAAGTAAACAAAGAAACCCAGGCCAAACACACCAAACACAATAGACGGCACGCCCGCCAGATTGTTGACGGCAATGCGCACAGCACGCGTGAACCAACCCTGGCGGGCGTATTCCCGCAAATAGACCGCCGCCAGGACGCCAAACGGCATGACCGCCACGCTCATCAACACCGTCATCACAAACGTCCCAAAGATGGCTGGGAAAATTCCCCCTTCGGTGTTGGCCTCTCTAGGCTCCTCTGAGAGAAATTCCCTTAATCGACCAAGAAACACCCCCAAACGACCTGTGAAATCCAGCTCATTCGGCCGGTACCAAGCTAAAATACGACCGATAGGCACGGACGTCTCGCGTCCGTCTGCCAGACGACAAACCAGCGCTGCCTGCTCCTGCAAGACCCGCAGCTCACGAGCCCGAGAAGCCAGTTGATTGTAGGCAGTCTCAAGCTCGGCTATTTGGTTGGCCCAGGCCTGTCTCTGACGCTCGTATGCACCCTCATCCAGCCGGCGGGACGACGCTTGGCGCATTCGCAGGTGAAGCTCTTCCATCTGTCGGTTGAGTCGCCCAATGTCATGTTTCTCAAGCTTGCGTATTTCCGCCCGGCGGCGACGCGCTTCCTCCACCAGTCGGTTCAACGTTGCTTCAAAGCGAGGATCCGAAGCAGGCAAGGGATCCAAGGCCGGCTGCAACAATGCTACCGGCCAGCCCAACAACGGGCCGTATTCAGTCCGCTCAATCCGCCAAATGCCCCCTGGCTGCCGCACGGCTGCAATGTCGGCCACATCCACATAACGAAACGACAGCCCAAATACATCCTTATTTCCGAGGAAAAGTTGCCATTCACGGTGCGCTGGGTTTGCGGCCCGATCCGAGCCCTGCAAGGTTGCCTTGGGACGCACTCGAATGCGTTCTCCCACCAGCACCCGGGAAGGCTCCGTTTCGGTTCCGGTCGGTCGCAGGCTGATCTCCACCACGCGCCGCGGCCAGAATGCTTTCAAGCCCTCCACGAGCACCAGGGCCAACAGGGCCAGGATCATGGCCAAACCAACTGTCAAGCCCACAGCGGTAAACCAGACCCACGGTTCCCCCGGAGCACGCACAGATTGACCGAACCCAGACGTTGAGCCCATGCCTTAAACGGTTTTGAACCGGTCGCGGAGCCTTTGACGCAACACTTCAGCCACAGTGTTGATGAGAAACGTAAACACAAACAGCAATAATGCCCCCAGGAATAATGCCCGATACAACGTGCTGTGATGCGGCGCCTCGGGCAACTCCACGGCCAGGTTCGCCGAAAGTGTTCGCATCCCTGAAAACGGATTGAAACTGAGAATAGGTGTATTGCCCGTGGCCATGACCACAATCATGGTCTCGCCCACGGCCCGTCCCAGCCCAACCATCAAGGCGGAAAAAATGCCTGCCGCAGCCGTGGGGATCACCACATACAGGGCCGTCTGCCAACGGCTCGCTCCCAAAGCCAAGGACGCGCTACGCAGCGTTCCCGGCACATTCGACATGGCATCCTCGGCCAGCGTAAAAATGATGGGAATCACCGCAAATCCCATCATGAAACCGACCACCACTGAGTTCCGCTGCTGGAAATCCGCGCCAGTAAACCAGGGCCACCACAAACGAAAATCGGCTACCTCTAATCCGGTCGCCGAATCTCGCACGACAAAAACCCAGCGTTCCAACACCGGTCCAAAGACCCAACCCGCCCAGGCAGCTAGCACCAACACCGGCACAAGTGCCACAAACTCCCAACCAAACGGCAACCACGTCCGCCAGCGCACCGGCAGCCGCGACCAAATCCAGCCGGTAGTCAGGGCTGCCAACGGCACCAACAAAAACGTCAAAAGCAGCGAAGGGATCCGCGTTTCGATACGCGGCGCCAGCCAAAGTGCCCCAAGAAAACCCAAAACCACGGATGGCAACGATGCCATCACCTCCATAACCGGCTTGGCCACGTTGCGAAAACCGGGTGGAGCAAACTGAGATACATAAACAGCTCCCAACAAAGCCACCGGCACGGCAAACAACAGCGCATAGAACGTGCCTTTTAAAGTGCCCACAATCAGCGGCACCATGGAAAGCTTGGGCTCGAAAGCGTCCGAACCGCCGGTGGACTGCCATTCGTATCGCGGTCGGTCGGCACCTTCATACCAAATGCGGCCGAAGAAGGCTCGCCAACTGGCCTCAGGATGAGGATCTTCCAAGCGCATCAGATGCAGTCGGCCGTCCGCCGACAGAAAAGCCAGACGATCATACTTTTGATTCATGGCTCCCAGTTGAAGGTCCTCTCCCAGCCGCCCTTCCCAACGCACTGCCTCGGTGGTGCCGTAACAAAGCCGCACTTGATCCGCCCCGCCCACCACAAACGCTTTGTTCCGTTGACTCGCAGCGTAAAACCGTGGAGCTCGCTCCAACGGCGGCATCGACCGGATCCAACCAAAGCGCCGTTCGGCAGAGCCCTCGGGCCGGTACAGCGAAAAAAGCCGAATCCACCCTTCCGGATTGCTCAAAACCAACGTCGCATCACCCAACAAATATTCTATCAACACGATCTCGGCTTGAGGACGATCCTCAAATGGCCGAAACACCTGGCGCAACCGCAACGATGAACCCTCCCGAACAAAATAATAAATGACTCCTGATTCCGTGGCCGCCACTAGGCTCTCGGCCGATCGATCCACGAGAATGCGATGCACACGGCCGGTGATCTGATGACTCAAATCGAACGTCGCAGCCACGCGCACTTGGCCTGCCCCAAGCAACCCGCGCGTCTGGGTCAGCAAGGCGCCCCGCAATTCTTGGCGGTCCTCCACTTGTTGCAGAACTGCTAACAGCTTATCTGTACCGCTGTCGCCGTAATCCACCGCTAACACGGGCTGCCCGCGCCGGCCAACCTCCGGCAACGACTGCACCGTCCAACGCGGCAGGGCAGGCCTGTTAGCGGGTCCTTCAGAGGAAAGAAAACGAAGTTCCACGCGTCCCACTTGGCCGTCTGCCGTGCCGAAAATAAGCTCTTGCGAGCCCGGGTGATACCGCCAGCTCGTAATAGAGGTCTCCCCCTCGGTCAGCAACGCATAGGTCTGCGCGGGCTGCTCAGTAACCAGGTCCACAAAATGCAGCCGTCCACGCGCGTCCAGCAGAAAAGCGACCCGGCCATGTTCATCCAGCCCAAGCACACGATGCAGCCCCACGGGTGCCTGCCGAACATTCAAGCGCTCCACCCGAGCGCTACGGAACAAAGGCAAGACCTGCCACAAAATGAACACGAAAATCCCCAAAACCGCTGTAATCACCGCAATGCCACCCAATGTGATGAACCGGTTCATGAACCGGTCCCACCACAACGTGCGCGGAGAGGTTTCGTAACGCCGCACCGTTCGGGCCGGTGACGTTTCCAAGACAGTGGGCTCAGTCATCGATCGGGGCCGGGCCCGGTTAGCAAGCAGACCCTCGTTGGATTAGTTGGAAATCTTCTTTAACTCTTCTTCGATCAAGGAACTCGGCATGGGATAGTATCCATCCTTGATTACAATCTCTTGGCCCTGACGCGACAGGACAAATCGCAGAAACTCAAGCGTCAGCCGATCCAAAGGCCGGCCGGGCGGCTTGTTCACATAGATGTAAAGGAAACGAGCCAGCGGATAATCGCCGCTTAATGCATTCTCGAGCGTGGGTTCGTGCGGCTTGCCATCGGGCCCCACCAGCGGAACGGCCCGGACACCACTGGTCCTATATCCAATGCCCGAGTAACCAACACCGCCCAAGTCATTCGCCACACCCTGAACCACGGACGAGGAACCGGGCTGTTCCTTCACCGTCGGCTTGAAATCCCCGCCCAGTAAGGCGACGTCTTTAAAGAATCCGTACGTACCCGAGGCGCTGTTGCGACCATAGAGGGAGACCGGCCGACCTGCCCAAGCGCCGGCTAAACCCAGGTCCCCCCACCGCTCCACCGCCGGTCCACCACGTTTCCGCGTGGATGAAAACAGACTATCCACCTGGGCCAATGTGAGAGACTCGATGGGGTTATCGCGATGAACAAACACTGCCAACGTGTCAATGGCTACCCGGATCTCGGTCGGCTTGTAGCCGTATTTTCGTTCAAAAGCGTCGATCTCAGTCCCTTTCATCGGCCGGCTCATCGGTCCCAACTGAGCCGTCCCTTCAATCAAAGCGGGCGGCGCTGTGGACGACCCTTTTCCTTCGATTTGAATCCGTACATTGGGATAAGCCGCTTGAAATCCCTCCGCCCAAAACGTCATCAGGTTGTTCAATGTATCCGACCCGATGGAATTGAGGTTGCCAGCCACGCCCGGCGCACGCTGATACTCGGGAACCTTCGGATCCACTTGAACCGTCGCACCCACCGACTGCCCAGCATGCATCAGTAGGCCCCACGCAATGCTCCAAAGCGCTGTAGAAAGAGCCCCCCGTTGCAGATTGGATACAACCATCGCGCGCACGCTTGCGGCCAAGCTCTTGATGACATTTGGAATGGTTTTCATCGATTTGATCTTTCGTTGATTCAGCTCCCGGGGACGAGCCCTGGGCAGCCTCTACCCCTATCGCCAAAAGGCTGGTCCTGTAACTTGCCCATTCAAACCTCTTGGACAACCATAACAACGAGATTACAAGTCGGTGACAATTTTGTGACAGACCCAGCCAAGAACAGATGTCTGCTCAACGGACCAGGCTGTTTGAGAGAAAGAACGCGCACATCTGAACCCGCAGCACAGACCGATGCCCTGCGACCAGGGCCTTTTGGGCGCACTCGGCTTGGCCGGGCATTCCGCGATTCCAGAGCCTTGCCAAAAAAAAACAAGGTAGCTTCACAAGGCGGCATGCTTTCAGCCGGGAATCAACGGTTTACGGCTTGCATTCGCGTGGCCAAGCGCATCCGCTTGCACGGCGCCATGAGCACGCGGGGACAATAGATGCCGTAAACGCGGCACGAATGGCGTTTCTGGTCAGAAAATGCAATCCTGACCGTTGACCCTGAGGCGACCCTCATGCAACCTCCGCAGGTCAATCAATGACGAACCTGATGCGGATGAGCCTGATGGCGTGGGCAATGGTCGTGGCCTCCGATCTCTGGGCGCATGACCGAGCTCGGACGCCCATACGGATTCCAGACCTGCCCGATGGGCTGACCTTAAAATGCGATTTTCACATTCACACGGTGTTCTCTGACGGGAAAGTATGGCCGGACATTCGGGCTGAAGAGGCCTGGCGCGAGGGGCTCGACGCCATCGCGATCACGGATCATATCGAGCATCAACCGCACAAACAGGATTTGCCCACGGCCCACAACCGCTCCTATCAGATCGCCCGAGCGCACGGGGAGGCCTTACAGTTGATCGTCATTCGCGGATCGGAGATCACGCGGAGCATGCCACCTGGGCATTTGAACGCCATTTTCCTCAAGGATGCAACTCGCCTGGATGTGCCCGACTGGCGCGAAGCTCTCGCTGAAGCGCTGCGTCAGGGTGCTTTCATATTTTGGAACCATCCGGGCTGGCGTGGTCAACAGGCGGATGGTCAGGCGCGGTGGTACCCGGAACATGACGAGCTACTGAAGCGGGGTCAATTGCATGGGATCGAGGTGGTTAATGAACGGGAGTATTATCCCGAGGCTCACTTGTGGTGTTTGGAGAAAAACCTCACCATGCTCAGCAACTCGGACATCCACAATCCGATCGGTCTGGACTATGATATGCACGCGGGCGAACGCAGGCCGTTGAACCTGGTGTTCGCTCGGGAACGGTCGGCCGACGCAATTCGTCAGGCGTTATTTGAGCGTCGAACGGTGGTGTTTGCTGCAGGCCGGCTGATCGGCAGGAAGGAGTTTTTAGAACCGCTCTTTGAGCGTTCCGTGCGGGTGTTGACCCCGAGCGTTCGCGTTCGAGGCACAGGGCGCGCTTATGTGCAGATCCAGAACGATTCGGACATCACCTACGTGTTTCGGCCGGAGTTAAAGGACCCAGACCTGATCTTTCCTGAGGAAGTGCGCTTGCCAGCCGGACGAGTGGGGTTGCTGGAAGTGCGCGGTCGGAACAAGCAGACTCGAGGCACACGGTTGGTGCGGCTGGCCGGAGCGGTGATGAACCTGTGGATTCGTCCGCAAACGCCCTTACCGACAGAGATGAGGTTCGAGGTGATTCTCATGCCGGAGGACAATCCTTAAAGAGCCACAATCGCCCCCCTTTAGGGCCAACGAGCCGCCCCGTAGGGTCCTCGGAGTGATCAATGAACCGCATGCCGCGTTTGTACGACGCCCACAATCATCTGCAGGACGAACGATTTGGAGGCCAACAGGCCACTCTTGTGGAACAATGTCGGCTAATCGGCGTCCAAGCCATGGTGGTCAACGGCGCCTGCGAAGACGACTGGCCCGAAGTGTTAGCCCTGGCTCGAGCATACCCGGAAGTGGTGCCCAGTTTCGGCTACCACCCTTGGTATGTCCACCAGCGCAGCTCGGAGTGGTTAACCCGACTGCGTGACTACTTGGAATTGGTTCCATCCGCGGTGGGCGAAATCGGTTTGGATCGGTGGAAATCCGATCTTCCTTACGAGGGGCAAGAAGAGGTTTTTCTGGCGCAGTGGAGACTGGCTGCAGAACGGAATTTGCCGGTGAGCATTCATTGCCTCCGGGCGTGGGGCCGTTTGTTTGAGTTGATCCGATCCCATCCCGGCCCGACTTGTGGGTTCCTGTTGCATAGTTATGGGGGGCCGGCTGAAATGGTTCAACCCCTTGCGGCTCTGGGAGCGTACTTTTCGATGCCCGGCTACTTTGCGCATTCCCGTAAGGAGCCCCAGCGAAAAACGTTTCTGCAGGTGCCCTTGGAACGATTGCTGCTCGAAACAGATGCACCGGATCAGTTATTGCCGCCAGAACTTGTCCAATATCCCATAACGGATCCCGCCTCCGGACGACCCATCAACCATCCGGCCAATCTGGCGGCCATCTATGCCTTTGCGGCAGAGTTGCGCGGATTGACGATCGAAGAGCTGGCAGCACACATTGAGGCTAACTTCTACCGATTATTCGGTCGTATCAGGCCCGGGAAATCTGGACCCGCTATGCACTGCACCACCAACGAAGCGGCGGCAAATCCGAAGGCGCCTGTCACATAGCAGGCCGTGCCATAACCGCTGCGGCAGTCCAAGTGCAGCCGGGCATTTGTGGGCGGCTGAGAGCAAACGGTTCCGTCCGGCCCCGGATAGACCGGCGGTTGCGGCGAGTACACGCACAGGACATTCATGAGCCGACCCGGCTGGCGCGGGAATCCGTACCGGGTCCGCAACAATTTGCGCGTGGCCTGTAGGAGCCGATCATGAGTGACACGGGCCAGATCCGCCACGCGCACTGTCGTCGGATCCGTCCGTCCCCCTGCAGCGCCGGAACTGACCACGGGCAAGGATCGATCTCGACACGCGGCGATTAAGAGCGCTTTCATCGCCGGTCGGTCCATGGCATCCAAAACCACTGAGTAAGAACGATCCAAAATTTCGGCAGCGGTCCCCGCTGTGAACTGCTTTTGCCAGGCATGAACTTGGATCTCGGGCTGGATGAAGCGCACCCGTTCAGCCAGCAACATCACCTTGGGTCGACCAAAACAACCTGTAAGAGCCGGCAATTGCCGGTTCACGTTGCTGATGCAAATTTCGTCAAAGTCAACCAGGGTCAACTCCCCCACACCCGTTCGCGCCAACGCTTCCACAGCCCAAGAGCCGACGCCGCCGACCCCGACGATGCACACATGAGCCCGGCGAAGCTTTTCCTGGACCATGGCCCCCAGAAGCCGCCGAACGCCTGCGAACCTTGCCTCATAGTCCCCGCCCGCCATCGGTTCTCCGAATAAAAAGGCGTCAGGTTCGAATCAATCCAAAATCCAGTCGGTCCGCACGCGTCGGAACCGCGCCGCCAGGTTCGAAGCCCAAAGAACACTTTTCTGACATATCGCGGGCCCGGCTATGCAATCACATCGAGGGCTGATCCTTCGGGGAGCTCGTTCTGATTCCGACCGACCGGCTGGTTCAGAACCGGTCCGGTGGGCGTGAAGGGATCTTGCTTCCGATCCGATTCAGAGTGGACGGGCTGGGCCAGTTGCGCATCTTAAGCGACATGACGATCAAGTGGCGCCGACGAGATTTTTTGCGGGCCATTCCTTTATTCCCCGCGATCGTGGGTCCCTCGGTCGCAACGTCTCGGTCTAAAACCGCTTGTTTGGATCGACGCGCCCTAGTGAAACGTCATGATCCCCGGCCGGAGCGTTTCGACCCTTTTGCGTGCCTGTCGGTGGGCAATGGCCAACTTGCCTTCACCGCTGATGTGACCGGATTACAGACCCTGGCTTCGGCCTGTGAAAAGGATTTTCCCCTGTGCACCACGGCGCATTGGGCCTGGCATACGACACCCCCGCCGGCCGGTCTGGAGTCGACTCAGTTGCAATTAGAAGAATTCGACACCTACGGGCGGAAGGTCGGCTACGCAACCCGCGCCACAGGACAGGAAGAACTGTTTCGTTGGTTGCGCGAGAATCCACATCGCTTCCACCTGGGACAACTAGCCTTTGCTGCCGGCACGCCCGTTTCGGGTCGGCCGATCGAGCCGGAAGAGATCCAACAAGTCAAGCAACATCTCGACCTATGGCACGGCCTGTTGACCAGCCGATTCACCTGGGCCGGTCATTCGGTTACCGTGCGCTCTTGTTGTCACCCGGACTTTGACCTCCTGGCGTTTGAGATTGAATCGGGTGCCTTATCAAGCGGTTTGTTGGTGGTCGTGTTGCGTTTCCCCTATGCATCGCCAAGTGTGTCGATGGCTGACTGGTCCGTGCCGGAAAGGCATTCGACCTGGGTGCAACGCCATACCCCCAACCAGCTCAGGCTGGAACGCCGGCTAGACGACACCCGCTATCATGTGGTCTGGGCTTGGGAAACGAACGCTGAGGTGCAACCCGGCCCGGCTCACACCTGGATCTTACGAAGTCGCCAACCCGTTTTACGATTCGTGTTGGCCTTTGCCCCCGATTCTCTACCCGCTCGGTTGCCGTCGGTGCGAGCCACACAAGCAGCCGTTGCCCGCCACTGGGAGCGATTTTGGTCTGAAGGGGGCGCGATCGATCTCGAGGGGAGCACGGATCGACGTGCCCAAGAACTAGAACGGCGCATCGTGCTGTCCCTGTACAACACGGCACTGCATTGCGCCGGCTCACTTCCTCCGCCCGAGACCGGCCTGTTGTTCAATAGTTGGTACGGCAAATTCCATCTCGAAATGCATTGGTGGCACGCCGTGCATTTTGTTGTGTGGAATCGGTTCGACCGGTTCAGCCGCGCACTGTCTTACTACCGCGCCATTCTACCTGAGGCCCGGGCACTGGCCCGAAGACAGGGATATCGAGGGGCCCGCTGGCCCAAAATGGTAGGGCCAGACGGTCGCGATTCACCCTCGCCCGTGGGGCCGTTGTTGATTTGGCAACAACCGCATCCTCTCTACTACGCCGAGCTGTGTTGGAGACACCACCCATGCCGCCGCACGTTGGAAACCTGGAGCGACTTGGTTTTCGAAACTGCAGAGTTTATGGCATCCTTTGCCTACCGAGATCCAATCTCAGGTCGACACGTGTTGGGGCCGCCCCTTAAGACTGTTTCCGAGAACACTGACCCACGGACGACTCGCAATCCAACCTTCGAACTGACCTACTGGCGCTGGGGCTTGGAAACGGCCCAGCAATGGCGACGCCGTCTTGGTTTGTCTCGAGATCCACGTTGGGACACTGTGCTACACGGTCTTGCCCCGCTGCCCGAAGCCGACGGTTTGTACCTCCTTCAAGAGGGTCTGGCGGATACCTATACACGCTGGAATTGGGAACACCCAGCTTTGCTGGGTGCCTTGGGCATGTTGCCCGGCCCGGGCGTCAACAGGTACATCATGCGCCGAACCGTCCGTCGTGTGATGGAAACCTGGCAATGGGATCGTTGCTGGGGTTGGGACTTTCCCTTAACCGCGATGGCTGCCGCCCGCTGTGGTGAACCGGAACTGGCGGTGGAAGCTTTAATGCTCTCTTCGGTCAAAAACCATTACCATCCAAACGGCCACAACTACCAACGGCCCGGTCTGACCGCTTATCTGCCAGGCAACGGTGGCTTGCTGGCCGCGGTGGCCATGATGGCAGCCGGTTGGACCGGCGCGCCCCCAATCGCAACCCCGGGATTTCCTCACAACGGCCAATGGAAGGTCCGATGGGAAGGACTTCAACCATGGCTCTAACACGACACAACGATCTGCAGACCAGCATGTTAAGTGAGATGCAAGCGCAACCTCTTCCCCGACAGACGTCGAACTTGGAATTGCCCAAACCTCCCGCTTGGCGGTAAAAGGCGGTCCTCAGGTAAACGTTTGTTATGGGTAAAGCCCTCGTCATTGCTGAAAAACCGTCTGTGGCAGCGGACATCGCCCGCGCCTTGGGCGGATGCAAAAAAGTGGGTGACCATTATGAAAATGATCAGTACGTAATTTCTTCAGCGGTCGGCCATCTACTGGAACTGACTCCGCCTGAGGGGGTTGAACCGGCACGAGGCAAATGGAACTTCCATCATCTGCCGGTTCTGCCCGATCACTTTGATTTGGTACCGATCGAGAAAACGGCCGCCCGACTCAAACAGCTTCTCCGTTTGGTCCAGCGCAAAGACATTACCGAAATCATTAATGCCTGCGATGCCGGCCGGGAGGGGGAACTCATTTTTCGGAACATCATCCGGTACTCTGGAAGCAAGAAGCCTATCCGCCGGCTTTGGCTGCAGTCCATGACTCCGGCGGCGATCCGGGAAGGATTCCAACATCTTCGCACGGACGAAGAAATGCAGCCACTGGCAGAAGCAGCTCTCAGTCGCGCGGAAGCCGATTGGTTGGTTGGCATCAACGGCACGCGAGCTATGACCGCCTTCAACTCCCGTTCCGGCGGCTTCTTCAAAACGACTGTAGGACGCGTGCAAACCCCTACTCTGGCGATCGTGGTAGAGCGAGAACAACGTATCCGAAGGTTTGTGCCGCGAACCTACTGGGAAGTCATCGCCACCTTCGATTGTGCTGCGGGATCCTATACCGGCCGTTGGTTTGACGAATCCTTTGTCAAACCGGAAGGGCGGGAAGCCGACCCAGACCTTAAACCGGAGCGGCTTTGGGACCCGGCTCGGGCTGAGAGCCTTCGTGACCGCTGCCTCGGCCAACCCGGCAGCGTGACCGAAGAAAGCAAACCGTCCCACCAGCCCGCGCCGCTTTTGTTCGACCTGACCAGTTTGCAACGCGAGGCCAACGCGCGGTTCGGATTCAGCGCCAATCGAACGTTGCAGATAGCCCAAACCTTGTATGAGCGGCACAAACTGATCACCTACCCGCGGACAGACTCTCGGGCCTTGCCAGAGGATTATTTGGGAACCGTTCGCACCACCCTACAGGCCTTAACACAAACGCCCTATGCGCCATGGGCAACGGAGATCCTTCAACAGGATTGGGTTCGACCCAACAAACGAGTCTTCAACAATGCCCGTGTATCGGATCATTTTGCCATTATTCCCACCCCCCAAACTCCGCGGGGACTGAATGAGTCTGAACAAAAGATTTACGATCTGGTGGCGCGCCGCTTTCTGGCAGCCTTTTATCCACCTGCGGAGTTTTTAGAAACCACGCGCGTCACCCGGGTGGCTGGGGAACCGTTTAAAAGCGTCGGCCGCATAATGGTCAAGCCCGGTTGGTACACCGTTTATGGACGAGAATCCATCGCCAACGACGAAGCGCCCCAACTGCCCCCCTTGCAGCCAGGTGAAGAAGTCCGGACCCGGGGAATCGAGGTTCAATCGAACCAAACCAAACCGCCTCCCCGCTTTACCGAAGCCACCCTCCTGACGGCCATGGAAGGCGCAGGCAAATTGGTCGAAGATGACGAACTGCGCGAGGCCATGCGCGACAAAGGTCTCGGCACACCCGCCACGCGCGCGGCCATCATCGAGGGCTTGTTAGAGGAAAAGTACCTGATCCGACAAGGGCGCGAACTGGTCCCCACCGCTAAGGCGTTTGCCTTAATGGAATTGTTGCATGGTTTGGGCATTCCGGAATTGACCAAACCGGAGTTGACTGGCGATTGGGAGTACCAGCTCCGACAGATCCAACGACGACAAAAGACCCGCCAAGAGTTCATGAACGGCATCCGGGAAATGACCCGGCGCATCGTTGAACGTGCCAAGCAATACGAATTTGACACCATTCCCGGTGACTTCGGAGTCTTGCAAGTGCCCTGTCCCAAATGCGGCGGCGAAGTCCACGAAAAATACAAGACCTACCAGTGCGTCCAGCCCGGCTGTGACTTCGCCATTCCCAAAATCCTTGGTGGCCGTATGTTCGAACCAGAAGAAGTTGAAACCCTGATACAAAACAAACAAATCGGTCCCCTGCAAGGGTTTCGCACCAAGGCCGGACGCCCTTTCCACGCCATCCTGTGCCTTAGCCCAACCGGCCGTGTTGAGTTCGACTTCGGACAAGGCACAGCTCCCGAAGCTTTGCCAGCCGATTCCAACTCCACGCCGGATTTCTCCGGACAGGAGCCGCTTGGCTCATGCCCCTTGTGTGGAGCCCGGGTCTTTGAGGCCGGCATGTATTACACATGCGAAAAGGCGGTCGGGCCGGAAAAAGCCTGCAAATTTCGCGTCGCCCGAATCATTTTGCAGCAGACAATCGAGCCAGCTCAGATGCGCAAAATCCTCGCCGAGGGTAAAAGCGATCTGCTCCGTGGCTTCGTCTCCAACCGGAATCATCGCAAATTCGAGGCCTACCTCGTTCTCAAAGACGGAGAGATCAAATTTGAGTTCGCCTCACGATCCACCCGCGATCCTGCGCGCAACTCCCGATCTACCAAAGCCGCACCTCCGCCCGTGGATCCCGCCGTGTGCAATCCCATCGGCCCCTGCCCAAAATGCAAACGGACCGTGCTTGAGACACCAGTCGATTACCGGTGCCAAGGGGTCCACGACTCCGTCAAACCATGCAACTTCCTGTTACCCAGAACACTCCACCAACACGTGTTAACGCCGGACGAGGTTCAAACGTTGCTCACCCGCCGGCGCAGCCCGCTCATTCGCGACTTTGTCTCCACAAAAACCGGCCGGCCCTTCGCCGCCTGTCTCGTGCTCGGTCCACGCGGCAAAGTGCAATACGAATTCGTGGAACGTGAAGAAGCGGAGAAAGGTGCGGCCTCAAACAGCTCCGGCTCCGGCCCTGACAAGCCCTGACCTACCATGCCTGCCGATTCAGACGCAGCTCCAACTTCCCATCGGGCAACCTCGACTGCCCTCCGATCCTCCGTACCGTCCGCCCTTGTTGCGCTGCCTCAAGACCCATTGGTCGAAGCGTTCCTAAATCATCTGACACACGAACGGGCAGCCTCGGCTCACACATGTCGCAACTACCGCCATGCTCTGGAGACCTTCCGCCGCTGGTTTCAACACGAGCATGGTTCGCCACCTGAATGGAGCCGGTTGGATCGGGACGAATTCCGCGCCTTTTTGCGCCACGTGGCGCAACACCATCTCGCTCGGACCACCATTCGCCTAACCTTCAGTGCGCTGCGCAGCTACTACCGCTTTCTCATCCGGGGCGGCCACGTAACCGCCTCGCCGATGCAAGATCTGCCATTGCCGCAATTGCCCCGAAGGCTCCCCCGGCATCTCACGGTGGACCAACTGCTTCAATTGCTGCGGGCCCCGATCCAAGCTCTGGAGCAAGCCCGGCAGACGCCGCGCCCGCGTCGAGGCCGACCCCTGCTGGCCGCGGCATTCTATCGCGACTATGCCATTCTCGAGACCATTTACTCCTGCGGCTTGCGCATCAGTGAACTTTGTCAATTAAGGTCCGCCGATTTACACTGGCAGGAAGCACTGGTGCGCGTCCGCGGCAAAGGACGCAAAGAGCGACTCATCCCCATCGGACGGCCGGCCTTGGAAGCCATCCAAGCCTACTGGTCGCTCCTGCCTGAACCCCCAGCTCCTCAACACCCTGTCTTCCAGTCCCATTCGCCGCGCGCTGGACGGCCACCCGCTCAAAATCGGAAAACACCTCAAGGTCCTCGGCCCATCACACCGGGCCTGTTGCAGCGCCGCTTGAAGCATTATTTATGGATAGCCGGACTTGACCCCTCGATCACTCCTCACCAACTGCGTCACAGTTATGCCACCCACCTTCTAAATGCAGGAGCGGATCTGCGCAGCGTACAAGAACTGTTAGGCCATGCCCACCTCGTGACCACGCAGGTTTACACCCATGTTTCCACCGACCACTTGCAGCGCGTGTATCAAACCGCTCACCCCCGGGCCTGAGCATCCAGAGTCGGTCGGCCACCAGCTCACAGCCGTTGAATCCGCGTTGCGGATCCGCTCACACCATTGGTGTGCATGCAAACGCACAGTTGTCAGACCCCGCGTGCGGTTTAAAGTGAACTCGGTTTGAAGCGACCGGCGCGCCTGGCAATCCGCTCGACCGGATTCGTGGACAAACTGGCAAAGCTAATGAGCAGACAAGGCGGGGTCGGCCGATGGCCAGGCGCCTCCCGAACGCGAGTCATGAACCAAGAAATGACCACCGGTGGGCCCACGCGTCAGGCCCGGAGGTCGGCGCATCAACGCATGCGCGAGCTGGAGGCCGCCTTTCACGCCGGGCCGTCGGCACTCACGCTCGCCGATCTCGACGACTTCGAGCAATTTCTCTTCCAGCAGGGATTTGCGCCCGATAGCGAATATTTTGCGCGCACAGCGCTCTTAAAAGCTCGCCTTCAGGAACGCATAACACCCACCCAGGCTGAGAAGCGCGATTACGCCGGCTACGGAGCCGGTTGTTGGATGCAAGTGCAGTCCGTCTTCGATCATTGTCTCTTGTCTGTCTGCTACGCTGGAGAATTCCGGACGCGCCCGGGTCGGATCAAGATCACCCACCGCTTCAACCGGGCTGGTCGCGTCGATTTTGTGGAAGCCAAATTGTTGCAATCGCTGGACCCTCAACTTCATGGCGCGCTGCGGAAACTCATCACCGTCCGAGAGTACACCCGGCTCCAGCACGATTGGTGGCGGGCCCAAGCCTTTGTCTTGCGAGTCCTGCCCCGTGAGTTGCTCTTCCTCCACCAGGAGATCTTCCGTTGCCCACGCGAACAGCTTCTGGCCTGGCTCATCAACATAGGCCACCGCACTGTGGCAGACCTGGTCGAGGAACTGCGCGGCGAGCCGCTGGCAAAGTCCGTTCCCAGCCCGCACCAATTGCCCCTGAACCTCCTCCCCAACGACCCCGTTGCTTGGCCCATCTTGCAAGAGGCATCCATTCTTGAGGCCTTGGTCGAGCCCGGCGACACTTCCGACATCCATCTGGTCCGCTACCTTCGGCGATTACCCGTGCCCGCACCCGCCGAACAGTCAGCGGCCGCGACCTGCTAACCTTCGGTCGCGAATGTTCCCTCCGTCCACGTCGGATCCAGTCGCCGGGCTCCGGGCTCATGCAGCCGGGCGGCAAAACAGCCCGCCCCAGCCTTCATGCCCGATCTGGGTCACGTCACAGGGGGGTGGACCCTTTCATGGGCCAGGCCAAGCCGCTCCATTGGGACAGGAGCATCAATGCGGCTTGTTTCGTACATGAACTCGGTCTACGTTGCGCGCGCGATTGCGGACAGGCCGGTCCAAAACCACGGCGCACACGCTGTGCCATCCGGCTTGTTCCCGGTCCGGTTCCGGTCATGGACGCCTTTGGCCGTAAAATTGACTACTTGCGCATCTCGGTCACGGACCGATGCAATGAGCGCTGCCTTTACTGCCGACCGCGGCAATATGCCGGCTGGAATGCATCGGGAGAAAGGCTCTCCAACTCAGATCTGCTGCGGATCGTGCGAGTCGCGACAAGCCTAGGCTTTCGGAAGTTTCGAATCACCGGAGGTGAACCGCTCTTGCGGCCTGATCTGGTAGAACTGATCGAGCAGATGGCCCAAATTCCAGGTGTGGAATGCATCGGTCTTTCCACCAACGGGGTCAAGCTCGCTCCACTGGCCGCCGATCTCCGCAAAGCAGGTTTGCGGACGGTCAACATCAGCCTCGACGCGCTGGATCCGGCTCTCTACCGCCGGATCACTGGTGGGCCACTTGAGCCTGTGCTGGCGGGCATCCAAGCAGCTATCGAGGCCGGCTTTGAACGGGTAAAACTCAATACCGTGCTCATGCGGCATGTCAACGAGCAGGAAATTTGGCCGCTCATCCATTTCAGCGCGGCGCACCAACTGCCGCTTCGCCTCATCGAGTTAATGCCTCTGACCTCCCGCGACGTGCTCACCCCCGAAAACTTTCTCTCCGTCGGCGAGGTCATGGAACGAATTCAGCAGCAAGATCAACTCATCCCGGAACCGGATGCTCGGCTAGGGCATGGCCCCGCACGATACTACCGTCTGGCACGATCCGGTGCATTGGTGGGTTTCATCGGTGCCATGACGCAACAGCATTTCTGTGACTCTTGCAACAAAATGCGCCTGACCGCAGACGGTCGCCTCCGTCCTTGCTTGGGTCATCACGATGAAATCAGCCTTGTGGAAGCTTTACGCCAACCGGACGACGAACTTCTTTGTTCTCTATTCCGCCACGCGTTAGCCACCAAACCTCGCGAACACGAATTTCGGACGTGTTACCAACCAGGCCGTCCCATGACGGCCATCGGCGGCTGAACGGGCGCATGCCGGCGGGGACTCCGTTACGCCCGGCGACCAGTGTCCATCCGGAGGCGCCCCTCCACAAAACCTTGGATGTCACGTCACACCCCGGCTCAGGAGTCGAAAGCCGGTCCATCCCGATGTAGGGGGATGAACTGTCCTTAATGGTCCCCACCTCCCCAATCGCGCTTCGGCCGCTTAAAACTACACCCTTGTCCGCGCCAAAAGATGCATTCGACCAACACCATGGGACCGGGCGCAAGGCAGATTGGAGATGATTCTGGCTTGTAGGTTGCTGCATTCGGGGTGCAAATCAGTAGCAACATGAGAAACCAGAACCCGCCGCGAGCCGAACGCTTGAAACCAGGGTTATGTCTTGTCGTTTACACCCTCATTCTCTGGATGCGCCTGTTAGACGCCTCGCCCACGCTAGGGGGCGGCAGCGGCCTAAATGTAATGGTTGTCGTTAACACGAACAGCCCTAGTTCGCTAGCTCTGGGCAATTTCTATTGCGAGCAACGGCAAGTGCCCGCCGATCAGGTGCTGCGCATCGGTTGGATAGGCGGACCCGTGGAATGGTCGCGCACGGAGTTTGAAAACCGGCTCATGCAACCCTTGCAAAACGCTATCCTGCACCGCGGATTGACCGGACAGATTGATTACGTTGTCTTGTCTATGGACATCCCATATCGCATCGTAGACGGGAATGGTCCCAACGGCCCGATCCGCAACAGTACGACCTCAGTGCTGTTTTACGGATGGCATCCGGACACCAATGCCCCTGCCGGGTTGCCCGCCTCCTGTAGCCTACCCTCGCATACTCGACACCCCTACGCATTCAGCGAACAGCCGTTCCGTTCCACTTTCGAATCGCCTGCGTCCAACTGGCTGAGCACCCTGATCACGGCCTCTAATCTCGCAGCCGCCCGAACCATCGTGAGCCGCGGGGTGCTCGGAGATGAATCCTGGCCAACGCAGCCCGTTTACCTCACAAAAAGTTCCGATCGAGCAAGGAATGTCCGTCACTGGGCATTCGACGATGCCATCTTTGAGCAGCAAGTGCTGGGCCGTGTGCAGATGCTCCGAACGAATGCGGAGGGTCCCGGCAACCTTGGGCTGCAATTGGGCAGTCAAAGCGGGTACTACGGCTTTGCGCTGCCTGAAGGATTGTTCGTCCCCGGTGCCATGGCGGACAATCTTACATCTTATGGCGGGCTGCTCTTTGAAGACGCCGCCGGCATGACCCGCGTGCCGGATTTCCTGGCCGCCGGGGCCACAGCCAGCTACGGCACTGTGGTGGAACCTTGCAATTGGACGGAAAAATTCCCAGCCCCGCGCAACTATTTTTATCAGGCCCGAGGCTTCAGCATTGCCGAGTGCTACTACCAAAGTCTGGCCGCGCCCTACCAGGGCGTCTTGGTAGGGGAACCCTTATCAGCTCCGTTTGCCCGACGACCTACAGGCATTTGGATAACCCCTGCGCCCTCGGAAACGCTTACCGGAGTCGTGGTCCTGCAAGCAATGTTTCATGCTCCGGACCCGGAACGACCCATCGGACGAGTGGATTGGTTCCTCAACGGTCGCTTCCGACAAACTATTTGGCAGAAGGGTCCTACGCCCGGTAACCGGGTGCGTCTGATCCTTGCAGGCCATCCCATTGAGTACGAGGTAAGCCCGCAAGCAACCTTGGCCTCCGTGGCATGTGGACTGGCCGAAACCTTAAATCGCCCAGAGCACACCAATCAGACGGGCATCGTCGCCGAGGCCATCGGTGACCGCATTCTGCTGCGCTCAGTCCAACCCGGCCGATCGGGTGCGTCCCTTACGCTGCAGGTTGAAACCCAGATTGGCACAGCCCCTGAGTTAACTCTGTTCGCATGGGCGCCCAGGCCAGCCTTCCTCGACTCAACAGCACGAGGCTACCGAACCTTCCGCGTGAGAAATGTGGCCGGGCCGATCCCCGCCTTGGCCCTGAGCCTCACAGTGACACGAACCAATGGTCAAACCATCAACGTCACCGTAACGAACACCCTCGCCACCAACACGGTCGGTTTGGTGCAGGACTTGATCCAGGCGATAAATGCTCATCCGGATCTCCAAGGTCCCGACGGTCTGCAAGCAGGCGACCTCTACGGCAACAACGGAGGATCCCAAGCCGAGTTCGTGGTTCAGTCTCGTGCCGAGGGCTGGTCCAGTGCAGCTGCGTTGAAAGCAGCTTTGACGGTGGTAGGCGCCGCCACCGTTGAACCCACTGGCGCGCTCACTTTGGAGGAAAACCTCGAAGATCTTCAGCCGCGCAATCATGTGTACCTGGCAGCCGGAGCCCTGACGATAACATTGAGTCTCCCATGGGACACCACCACGGAATCAGATGGGTGGCACGAGTGCACATGGGTGGCCTATGAAGGCACTCACGTGGCCACTCAGGGCCACGCAAGGCGCCGTTTCAAAGTAGCCAACCACGGCCGACTCGCTCAGGTCGAACCGCTCATGGCAGCGCCCCTGACCCGCCTAAACACGGCGTTGCGATGGCGCGTGCGGGCCCAGCCAGACTCAAATGTCACGCAAATCGAATGGTTCAGTACCGGTGGCTTGTGGGGTTTGATCCCCAACCAGTCGGAAGCCATCTTCGAAGTGCCAGGGCCATCCTTGGGCGAGGGGTTGCATCCCTTTCATGCCCGGGTGACGTGGTCGGATGGCCGACAATACCAAACCGAACCTCAGTGGATCCGGTTGATTCCGGACGAAACACCAGGTGAACCTTTGCACCTGACTCTTGCAGGTCCTCCGTGGCGCTTGCGATGGCCGGCGGTGGCCGGACGCACCTACAAAGTCTCCAGCACAGACGATCTGACCAGGCCCTTCCAACTGCGCGCCACCGTGATCGCCACCAATTCCCCCGCAGAGTGGGTGGAACCCGATGCGAACGCGCCAACCCGGTTCTACCGGGTTGGGGAATTACCATAACGCAATTCCCAGAATGATCACATCGACAGCGCCAGTCGGTCAACGCGCTTCAAGCCGCCCTTTGTTCTCCGCTTCAATGTGGCTGAGGGGGGAATCACCGCCCGCATCGGGAGGCGAAGCCTGCTCTCCCCCATTCGGCCTGACCGGGGCGTTTGCCTTGAGCTGCTGCCAAACCTGCAATTGGGTTTGCAGCCGATCCGCCAGTCGCTGCAACTCTGTCGCTTGTTCAACCTGAAGACGTCGCAATTCGTCCAGCAAAGCTCGTTGCGTCACAAGGTCCGCACGTGCCTCTGCCTCTCGAAACCGACGTTGCAGGTCCTGTTGTCGCGCTTGAAATCCCTGGGCCGCCTGACGAAACGCTTCCACAGCCGCTTGCCGCAGCCGGTCGGCTCCCTCCTCCATGGTCACGGCGTTCGGCTCCCCCACTAATTGACGCACTTCTGAGATAGCCGCCTCATCAGGGGATTCACTCGTCAAAGAATGAACAGCCGGGAGACGGGCTACCTCAGCAATGGCCCGTACCAGATCAAACTGAAGAGCAGGTTCCCAAACCGGATCCAATCGGGCCAATGTTTTGCGCCCGCCCGGCCCTTCCACCACGATTCCAAGAAATGCAGCAGCGCCCTTGTCCAAATGAAAGGGCTGCAAGCCTGCATCCACCGCCGCCGACTGTTCCTCGGGCGTCGCCACCTTATGCCGCACAATCACCAATCGGCCCTTGGCGTGCTGTTCCATGGCCAACAAGAGCGCCTCTACTCGCTGGGCAAAATTCCGATCCTGTTGCGGAACACTATGATCCCCAAGTCCCGTGTAAAGATGCACCGCGACGCTCTGGCCCAACGAAGCCAGGACCTCTCGCGCCGGCGTTGCCAGCGGATTTACATGCCGCGCGGACTGGGATTGTATGCGTTGAAAAGCTTGGAACAGAATGGCGCCCACGAGACAACCCAATAAAAAACTCAACACCCACAACCCTCGGCCACGGCTGCCGTTCAGAGCCCCGTCGCCACGCGGAGCATCGCTACCGGCGCCTTGCAATGAGTGCACGTCCATGACGGAACTGTAAAGCCGTGACCATCCCCTGTCCATCGGGACAACGCTCCAAGGGTTGCCGCGATCAGCTCCAACTGATCCTATTGCAAGCACCCCTGACTCACCACGGTCGAAATTCACGCATCGCGGGCAGACTCATCCGCCCGCACCTCGCCCCCTGGCAATTCAGCTACACGCAAAGCAACCAACGCCACGCTGGAGGAATCTGCAAAAACCGTCTTGCCGCAAACCGTGGCTAACCGGGTCAAGAAAGCGTGTCACGCTCAAATGACGGTTGCACTCAGCCCAGCACGCGGCTCCCCACCAGCAGAAGAAACCCGGGCGGTGTCCGCCGCTCGCCGAGTCCACCTCTGGTTCCCTGACCGCATGAATTCCCCATGCTCTCACGCGGCTGTGCGCCGGGTTTGACGGAATCTATCCACAGCGATACGCTTGACGCGATCAATTAGGACAGGGCAAGCCGTACCAGAGCTCTTGCCCCTCCAGCGAAACATGCGCCATGCCTGCCAAGACTCATGAACGACCCGCGGCCGAAAAAGCCGCGGTGGAATCCAAATCTGTCGAAACCTCGCGCCTGACTGCTGCGCGACAACGGGAACTGGATGCTGCCATTGCCACCATCACCAAAACTTACGGAGAAGGCAGCATCATGCGCCTGGGCGATGAACAGGCCAAGGTCAAGATCGAGGTCATCCCAACAGGCGCACTCGGACTGGACTTGGCCCTAGGGGTCGGCGGCATCCCCCGAGGACGGATCGTCGAGATTTACGGCCCGGAATCCTCCGGTAAGACCACCTTAATGCTCCATGTGATCGCCAACGCTCAACGCGCCGGCGGCCTGGCCGCCTTCATTGACGCCGAGCATGCGCTCGACCCTGCCTACGCAAAGAAGCTGGGAGTCAACCTCGATGACCTTTTGGTTTCCCAACCCGATAGCGGCGAGGAGGCCTTGACCATTTGCGAAACCTTGGCGCGATCCAACGCGCTGGATGTCATCGTCGTTGACTCAGTGGCAGCCTTGGTTCCCAAGGCGGAGTTGGAGGGTGAGATGGGCATGGCCACCATGGGCATGCAAGCGCGACTCATGAGCCAAGCCCTGCGCAAGCTCACAGCCGTGCTGGCCAAAGCCAAAACAGCTTGCATTTTTACAAACCAAATCCGCGAAAAAGTGGGGGTTCTGTTTGGCAACCCGGAAACCACCCCGGGCGGCAAAGCACTCAAATTTTATGCCAGCGTGCGAATCGATATCCGTCGTAAAGATTCTATCAAGGATCCAGCCGGCAACATCATTGGGAACCGGGTTAAGGCCAAAGTGGTCAAAAACAAGCTTGCCCCGCCCTTTGCAGAGGCCGAATTCGATATTCTGTTTAATCAAGGAATTAACAAAGAGGGCAGCATCTTGGACGTCGGTCTGGAAACCGGCGTCATTGAAAAGAAGGGCGCCTGGCTCCAGTTCGCCGGTGAATTGATTGGCCAAGGCCGTGACGCAGCCCAGAAAGTACTGGCCGACAAACCCGATCTGGCCCAGCGCATTGTGGCCGCCATTCTGGCCAAGCGGGAAGGAGCCACGACCAACGCTTGAGATTTTATTCCAGGTTCCTGAGAACGGGTTGAAACGTCCTCCGCTGTGTCAAAGGCTCTAGAGGCCGACATGTCCGCCCAGCCCGTTCGTTACGGCCGCTCTTGGCACACCAAGGCTGACAATGCATCCGGGTCTCGGACCGGGGGCAGACACGTTTCATGCCGACAAACCACGGCATAAACATCATCCGAAGCCTGCATCGTCTGCTCTGAGTGCAATGTCCGCGCGGAGCTCGCACAAACCACGCGGAAGGGATTAAACCCAGCATGGGCTGCGCGTAGCAGCAAGCGGGTACGAGGCGCCTCCGGTGCGCCATGGATCCACACCCGGGTTACAGGCCACACGGCCCAGCCGCAGGCACGCAACATGGCACAGTACGCCGCGGGCATCCGACTCAGGTTCCCTGCAAAAGCCCGCAGGGTTCGCTCCGCAATGTCCCGATACTCCAACCGCTCGGTTATCCCAGCCAGACGCAGCAGAGATTGGACCGCCAGACTGTTGCCGGCCGGCTCCGCACCGTCTGTCTCGGACTTGGTTCGAATGAGCACATCCGCAGCCTCGGGTGGCGTTAGGTAAAAACCGCCCTCTTCCGAATCAAAGAAGTCTCGAATCATCTCGTCAGCCAGTTCTTGCGCAAACTCCAACCAGGTTGACTCCAAGGTAGCTTCATAGACCCACAAGACGCCGTCCAAGAGGAACGCATAATCCTCTAGAAAGCGCTCCGGTCGCACCCGACCCGCTCGCCATTCATGACGCAACCGGCCCAAGGGCAGACAGGGCCCGCTCGCTCCGGCTGGCGGGCCTATCCAGAGGTGCGAACGCAGGAAAACCGCATTTCGAAGCGCCGCTTCGAAGTAACCAGGTTCGTCCAAGACCACGCCTGCTCGTACCAATGCACCCAACATCAGTCCGTTCCAAGAGGTCAGGACCTTGTCATCCCGGGCAGGCCGCACACGACGCGCACGGGTGTCTTGCAGCTTGCGGATCGCCGAGGCCAACAAGACAGACGCAGCAGCCTCCTGAAGCACGCTTGGATCCCGGATGCTTAATACGTTCAACCCCGGTAGAGGTTGGGGATCACTGTGATCCACAAAGTTGCCCGCTTCGGTCACCCCAAAATAACGCGCCGCCACGCGAAACTCGTCCGGCGTCAATACACGCCGCAATTCGTCAGGTGTCCAACAATAGAATCGACCTTCCCGCCCTTCGCTATCCGCATCTTCTCCGGAGGCAAACCCGCCTTCTGGCAGTGTCAGGTCCCGCAATACGTAGTGGGCGATGTCTCGTGCCACGGCAGCATACCGAGGCTGTTTGCTGATCAGAAACGCCTCAAGATAAAGATGCAGCAGCAAAGCTTGGTCATAGAGCATCTTTTCGAAATGCGGGATGAGCCAGCGCTCGTCTACAGCGTAGCGGGCAAAACCGCCTCCCAGATGGTCGTGAATGCCTCCTGCAGCCATCTGGTCACATGTATGCAGAACCTGCGCCACGCCTTCGGCCAGTTCCATCCTGGAACCGATCGCCAACAAAAATAATCCCACCAGCGGCTGCGGGAATTTAGGCGGGCCCCCAAACCCGCCGTGCTCCGGGTCATAATGCGACAGAATGTGTTCAGCCGCGCGCCGCAACAGAACCGGGCTGGGCAACCCTGCCGCGACCGACTCCAAGGTCAGGCTGCTGGCCAGTTGCCGGCGCAATTCGGCCGCAGCCTGGTAAAGCTCAGACCTACGGCTTTGCCAGAGCTCCGCCACACGCTGGAGCAGCGTCAAGAACGCAGGCCGACCATGGCGCGGGCGGGGTGGAAAATAAGTGCCGCCGAAAAAAGGTTCCCCTTGAGGCGTTAAAAACACAGTCAACGGCCAACCGCCTTCTCCGGTCGTGGCCTGCACAAAGGCCATGTAAATCCGGTCCAGGTCGGGCCGTTCCTCCCGATCCACTTTCACGCTTATAAAATGCCGGTTCAAGAACTCAGCCACGTCGGGATCCTCAAAGGACTCCCGCTCCATGACATGGCACCAGTGACACGTAGCGTAGCCTATGCTCAAAAAAATGGGCTTTTGTTCGGCCCGAGCCCGAGCAAACGCCTCATCGCACCACGGATACCAATCCACCGGATTATACGCATGCTGCAAGAGATACGGGGAAATCTCTCGCGCCAGCCGGTTTGCCGGCCGTTGCGTGGAAACTGCTGGCTCTTTGGAAACAGGTTGCATCAAATCGGATCCTCCAAGCATCCGCGTGCGCCCGCCCATTCGGGCCGCCGCAGATTGGTTTAACCTAGCTGCCTCCGGCCCAAGCGCAAACCGCTGCTGCGTCACAGGCACCACCTTGCATGTCAGGAAAGCTGAGCCATGACATTCAAAATGCCCCACAGGCCCCCGGGAACGGCCTTCGTCCAGTGATCGGCTCACAGCGGCTGACGAGCCACTACTGCCCGCCCAAGGCTCCACAGCTCGAACAGTCCCCGCACCCCACGGCAGGTTTCAGAAAACCGCCGCCCGTGCGCTGACAAACTCGGGCAGGCCATCCCTGACTTTTGCCATTGACACGCCAAACGAAACGCGCCTCTCGTTCGGTCAGAACTCTGGCCCTACCTCTTGCTTACCGCTCCGAGCCGCGTGGCGCCAGAGAGAGTTCCGCTGGGTCGTTGCTTGACGGGGTGAATAACCAAGGCCAGAGTGATCGTCTGCACGCAAGGCCCGAAAGGTCGGGGCACTGAAACATGAAAAGCATGAACAAGCTGCATAATCTTTGGAACACTCTTCAACTGCTCGACGTCGGAGATGGACGCCAGGGCTGGTTCTATTCCTTGCCGCAGCTGGAAGCAGCAGGGCTGGGACCGATCTCGCGGCTGCCGGTATCAATTCGGCTCGTGTTGGAGTCCGTCTTGCGCAATTGCGACGGCCGAAGGGTCCCGGAATCTGCAGTCCGCGCCCTGGCAGCCTGGCAGCCACGGGCTCCACGCACGGAAGAAATCCCTTTCGTGGTCGCCCGTATTGTGTTGCAGGATTTTACGGGCGTACCTCTGCTCGTCGATCTAGCGGCCATGCGCTCAGCCGTCGCGCGGATGGGGCGGGATCCGCGGTTGATCGAACCGTTGGTCCCAGTGGACTTGGTGGTCGACCACTCGCTGCAGGTGGACGTCTATGGCACCGCCGATGCCCTACAGCGAAATTTGGAGCTCGAGTTCCAACGCAACCGTGAGCGATACGAGTTCCTCAAATGGGGCATGCAGGCGTTCCAAACCTTTCGGGTGATTCCACCTGGCATTGGGATCATTCACCAAGTCAACTTGGAATATCTGGCACGCGGTGTGTTGGAAGCGCCCAGTCCGGACCCGCACAAGCCCCTATATTACCCAGACACGCTCGTGGGCACCGACAGTCACACCACCATGATCAACGGGTTGGGCATCGTGGGATGGGGCGTAGGGGGGATTGAAGCCGAAGCCGGAATGTTGGGGCAACCGGTCTATTTTCTCACGCCGGATGTCGTGGGAGTCCACCTAACCGGCAGTTTACCCGAAGGTGCCACGGCCACAGATCTAGCTTTGACGCTAACCCAGTTGCTGCGCCGCACGAAAGTGGTGGGTAAGTTCGTCGAGTTTTTCGGCCCCGGCGCAGCCGCGCTGCCGGTAGTAGATCGGGCTACGATCGCCAACATGGCACCCGAATACGGAGCCACCATGGGCTTTTTCCCCATCGACGAAAAGTGCGTCGAGTACCTGCGCGCGACCGGACGAACTGAGGATCATTGCCGCCTGTACGAGGCCTACTATCGGGCCCAGGCATTATGGGGCATGCCCCAGCCGGGTCAGGTGGATTACTCGCTAGTCGTGGAACTGGATTTGAGCACGGTCACGCCCAGCGTGGCTGGGCCCAAGCGGCCGCAGGACCGCATTGAGTTACCCGACCTGCGGCGCGAGTTTTTCCGAGCGTTGCAAAAGCCGGTCACTGACGGCGGCTTCGGGAAAAGCCGTCAAGAATACGGCCGATCCGTCACTGTTCGGCTAACCAATGGTCGCCGGGCCAAGGTGGGCACCGGCACCGTGCTCATCGCCGCCATCACCAGTTGCACAAATACTTCCAATCCCAGCGTGATGTTGGCTGCAGGTTTGCTGGCTCAAAAAGCTGTTGAACGCGGCCTGAAGGTTCCGCCCGGCGTGAAAACCTCATTGGCGCCCGGGTCCCGGGTGGTCTCGGAATACCTGAAACGGACGGGACTGCAAAAGGCACTCAACCGACTTGGATTCCATGTCGTGGGCTACGGCTGCACAACCTGCATCGGCAATTCCGGGCCGCTAGACCCGGCTGTGGAACAAGCAGTGCAGCAGCACGACCTCGTGGCTGCTGCCGTGCTTTCCGGAAACCGCAATTTCGAGGCTCGGATTCACCCGGCCATCAAGGCCAATTTTTTGATGTCGCCCCCATTAGTGGTGGCGTTTGCATTGGCCGGACGGGCGGACATTGACATGAGCTGCGAGCCGATCGGCTTCGACCGGCAGGGCCGGCCGGTCTTCCTCGCCGATCTGTGGCCTACGGCAGCAGAATTGCGTCAACTCTTGGAGCAAGCACTGCAGCCAGACCTGTTCCGCAAGTTGTACCGAAATTTTATACAGCAAAACCCGAAGTGGAATGAAATTCCGGCTCCCACCGGCCTGGTGTATCAATGGTCACCCGACTCAACCTACATTCAGGAGCCACCCTTTTTCGAAGACTTCACGCTCGAGCCACCCGGCATTCCGCCGCTCAAGGAGGCACGGGCTCTCGGTATCTTTGGTGACAGCGTCACCACAGACCACATCTCACCGGCCGGGGCGATCAAAAAGGATTCACCCGCAGGTCGGTACCTCTTGGAGCGAGGGGTGGCCTTCGCAGATTTCAACAGCTACGGCAGTCGCCGCGGCAATGATCGGGTCATGACCCGAGGCACCTTTGCCAACGTACGCATAAAGAATCTCATGCTGGGCGGCGAAGAGGGCGGTTACACCTTGTTGCAACCGGATGGAACGAAGATGGCAATCTACGACGCCGCCATGGAATATCAACGCCGGGGGGTACCTCTGGTCGTCATCGCCGGCCACGAGTACGGTACAGGTTCCTCCCGTGACTGGGCAGCCAAGGGGACCCGCCTGCTCGGGGTCCGAGCGGTCATCGCCCGCAGCTTTGAGCGAATTCATCGCAGCAACTTGGTCGGGATGGGCGTGCTGCCCCTCCAGTTTCCCGAAGGAGTCAACGCCCAATCCCTGGGCCTCCAAGGGACAGAATTATACGACCTGCCCGATCTCGGACCCAACCTGCAGCCGCAACAATTCCTCACGCTCCGAATCCGACGAGCGAATGGCCACGAAGAAACCATCCCGGTGCAGTGCCGCATCGATACACCGATTGAAATCGATTACTATCGGCACGGCGGGATCTTGCCCTACGTGCTGCGCCAGTTGCTTACGGATGGCAAAAACGGAGCTTGAAGCGGTTTAAGCGAATTGGTCTTCCATCAGAGGAAATCGTCAGTCGTTCCGACTGACCAGCGCCGGTCCTTGGAGGCTTGGGAAATCGAACCCCACTGTGAGCCGCGCAAGCCCTCACAGGGATGCGCAGGATCAGTCAACTCCGGTGCGATCGTCAATCACTCCCGGTGGGAGGTTCCGGGGGCTTGGGCGCTTGACCCGTTTGAGGTGGAGGGGTATGCAACACAGGGACCGGATACCGCAACTTCATGACGTCATCCACCAACACCTCGATAAAGTAAACGCCGGCGGTTTTAAACTCGACCTGGCCAAACAGCGTGACATTGGTCGCGTGATGGTTCGGATCCTGCAACGCAAAACGAACTTCGCCCTTACGCAGGACCGTAACCTGATCCGGCGCCACTAACCGGGTGGATTCGACAAATTGCCCGATGCCGGCCGTCCAGCGATTGAAGATCGTCAACTTCAATGCAATCACCGGCAGCTGCGGCACCCGGATGAAATTGAGTACGCCCACGAGAATGAAATTACCGGTGACCTCTTGACGAACATCTTCGCATAAAAGGGAACATTGCAAATCGGGCAAAATGCGCGTGGGGGTCATGTTGGCAAAGAGTCGTGTCTCAAATTCGCAACTCAATCAGGCGGTCAATTGCTCTGCCGCCCGCACTGTGTTCTGCATCAGCATCGCAATGGTCATGGGCCCGACCCCACCCGGGTTCGGCGTGATCCAGCCGGCAACCGGCTGAACCTCGGCAAATGCCACATCGCCCACCAAGCGGGTCGCCCCCGGCCGGGTCGGATCCGGCACGCGGCTCACGCCCACATCCACGACGACGGCTCCAGGTCGCACCATGAAGGCCTTCACATACTCGGGGACCCCGAGGGCCGCCACCAAAATATCCGCACGCCTACAATGTTCGGGCAAATCACGGGTGCCAGAATGGCACAGGGTTACCGTGGCATTCGCCCGAGGCGCCTTTTGACATAAAAGCGCTGCCAGAGGTTTGCCCACAATGTTGCCCCGTCCCAAAATCACCACGTGTGCCCCCTCCCAGGAAAGACCGGCACGGACCAGCAGCTCCTGAATCCCGGCGGGCGTGCACGGGATAAATCCACCCAAGTCGCCAATCAACAGCCGGCCCATGTTCATTGGGTGGAACCCATCGACATCTTTATCCGGCCGAATTGCCGCATAAACCCGCTCGGCTCGAATATGCCGCGGCAAAGGCGCTTGCACCAAGATCCCATGCCAGGCAGCGTCGGCATTCAAACGATCCAACAAAGCCAGCAAGGATTCTTCCGACGCCGATTCTGGCAACACATGTGTCAACGATCGAATGCCCAGTTCAGCCGCCGTCTTCTCCTTGCGCTCCACATACACCCGAGAAGCCGGATCCTCTCCCACACGGACGAACACCAAACCGGGCTGAACACCCCGCGCCCGCAATCGATCCAGCCGCGGTCGTAAACTCTCCAACACCTGCGCCGCAATCGCGCGGCCGTCAATGAGGTTGCACGGTGTTTTCACGGAAGCACTTGGATCCGGCGAATCGTCAGCACGGGCGTTGCCTTCCAACGCGGATCCAGCCCTTCCTCGCCCGTGACCAACACGTGACGGCCCACATAACGGGACAGGTCCAGATTGGTGGCCGTGGTGTACAAGTAGTTGATGATGCGCCCGGTCTCCAATTCCTCCAACGCGTACCAAGTCGGTGCTTGAATGTGACGCGCACGCCGCACCACGCCTTCGCGTGTCACCACGCGAACCTCGCTCATCGGCAAGTCGGCCGTGCCGCGAGCAGTTTCTTCGGCCGCAATCAACTCGGCCAATTTGCGGCGCATCGCCTCACGCGCCCGTTCAAGAGCAGCCGCATCCACCGCCGCACTCTGAGGGGGCGGCTCTGTAAAACGTGCTGCTTCCTCTCCCTGATGCCCTTCCGGAGGCGGAGCCAGCTGGGCAGCGGCAGCAACCGTGACCGGCGTGGGCGCGGGTGTCCCCGGAGGTGCCGAGGCCTGCTGGTCGCCTGTGCTGGAGACAGTTGCGGTAGGAGTCTCATCCGCGACCGTAGGTTCCGCCGGCGCTTCCTGCTTCAAATACCGCGCGGCAACAAAACCGTACGCATTGGTGGGTGTCTCGATCTGAATCCAATCCCCTTCCATCACGCCGGTGTCCACAAAGCTGTCCCCGCGTTCCAATAATCCCAGCACGCTGTACTGCTCGCCCGGCCCAGCGCGAAGATTAAGCCGGGCCGGCAACACCACCTTGTTGGTTGGATCCACATATAGGCTATGGATCCACACCTTGATTCCGGCCGGCAACGCGATGCGGGCCCAACGATCCGGTTCGCCAGACGCGGGCTTCTCCAATTTGATTTCCTCAAAAACCCAGACACGGTCTCCCCGCTGAAGCTGGCTGACACGTTCACTCTGAAGCCGCGGTTGGCCACGCACATTCAACCGATCAGCCACCACCGTGGCGGGCCCCGGGCGCAGAACCGTCGGTGACCCGGAGTTTCCGGCCACCGTTTCGGCTCCCCATGCGATTACGCCCGTTAGCGCCCATGCCCCAAGCGCCCGTATGCCTGTTTTCATATGCCAGCCAGTAGAGTTTTTCTCTCAGAGGCTGTCAACGTCCGCCACCGGCCCGGGGGCAACTCCCCCAAGCGGATGCGCCCGATGGCCACCCGCACCAGCCGCTCCACCTTAAGGCCCAAGCAAGCACAAAGTCGTCGCACTTCACGGTTTTTGCCTTCCGCCAATTCCAACTCGATCAAGCTCCGACGCCGGCTGGCGCGCAACAATCGGACCGCCGCCGCCCGTAACAGCTCGCCTTTGTGACGCACGCCTGTCAACATCGGTTGCAAAACTTGGGGCGCAACTCGTCCGGTCACTGTTACTTCGTAGGTCTTGCGAATTCCGTACCGCGGATGCGTCAGTCGCAATGCAAAGTCCCCGTCGTTCGTGAGAAAAATCAATCCCTCACTCTGCCGATCCAACCGCCCCACGGTGTACAGACTTCGCCACTCCGCTGGAAGCAAATCGTGCACTACCGGCCGGCCTTGCGGATCCCGACGACTGCACACATAGCCGGGTGGTTTATGCAAAGCCACGTAAAGCTTCCGCCGGCCCCGTACGACCTGACCATCCACTGCGACCTCATCGCGGTCCGGATCTACCCGACAACCCAATGCGGTAATCACCTCCCCGTTTACCCGCACACGCCCGGCTGCAATCATTTGCTCAGCCGCCCGACGCGAAGCCACCCCAGCTTCTGCAAGGAATCTCTGCAAACGCATTTGCACGCGACAGTCAATCCGCCGCCGATTCAAGAACAGAAGCCAAGCCGCCAAGCAACTTTTGAGGCGCCTCAACCCTCCCCACGGGATCACACCCGTGGAAAACGAGTCGGGAAATTACAATGTCTCCGGCTTGGTCTTGGGTAATCCGGTGATGCGATCGCCAGGTTTCCACAGACCGCGCTTCTTCAACAAGGCAATCCGTTCAAAGCGCTTCAGCACGTTGCGCTTGGCGCCCGATGTCTTGGTCGCACGTAAACTCGGATGTTGTGACATGACCCAACGTCTCTTGTTTCACTCGGAATGTTACCGGGCTGTCTTCGCATGCAGCATCGCCGCGCACGCCCGCCCAGTTAAGGACTTGAGCTTATAGCATAAAGGCTGCTCACTCCACAACGCTGAAAAGATCACTTGCCCGGTACCCTCCCAAGCTACCACTAAAAGCTTCCTGCTCACCCCGGGTTGCACGAGAATCAGCAACATCCGGTCCGAAATGACCGCAGGAACGCGCGATGTTCGCGCCCCACGGCGAACCCCAACAGCTTGAACCGGTTCGCGTTGGCCTGCGCAAGACGTCACTTCGGAAGCGGTGCTCCACGAGTACAAACCTCTTGCCGACACGACTGCAACTCCTTAAAAGGTGGACGGTCATCACCAACCAACGGTGTCAGGCCCGAGGTTCCTTTCGAACGCAATCTCCCACGGAGATCCGCGTCCAAATCTTCCAGCACCCAATCTAGTCCAAGCCATTTCTGGCATTTAAACCCAGTGGCCTTCCATTCTCCCGCCCGCTCCAGTTCAAACCTCCATTGCCGCAACACACCGACTCCAGGTGGAGGGCACGAGTGGCTTCACCGGCAAATCTCGTCAGCCATTCCAGGAGTGACATGCTTTTTTCTAAAGACCAGGCTCGGTCGGCGCCCAATCACGCCCACAAGAACGTGACCCCGCTTGCCACGCCTGTTTCGAAGACGGCCCCAATACCGGGCCTGGCGGCACTGCTCCTACTACACCCGTCATACTCGAGAAAAAACGCCGAAAAGGCTTTTGTCTATTCAGAGATGTACGCAGCCGCCACTGGAAGAGAACTGGAACGCTATTGACGCGATGCCTTGGTTCTTCATTATATAAACAACGTGTTCGTTCCAAACTGAGTATTGCGACTTCATAACATGAATCGCTTTGCAGAAACTGCTGTACCTCGATTTGGCTCGCTTCTCCCATGGGTGGTCATTCTTTTCGCCACGCAAGCACCTTCCACGTGGGCTTCATCCACCCTTGTCAGTGGCTGGACGGTGGCCACCGGAGGCGGAATTTTGACCGAACCGACTCCGGGCACGATCACGTACGCTAATGCCACAGGAGGTTCGGCCCTTCATGCCGCTGTGGGGCCCTACACGCTCTTAATTGGGGAATACGTGGTTTTCTCCGGCTTTTACACAAACACCGTCAACGTGAATGCCAACGGCATGTCCGCATTGCTGGGTAACATTCAGTGGCGTGTCGGTCTGTTCGACAACCTTGGTCAAGCGGCGAATGTTTATACCAACTGGCGTGGTTACTGGCTGGGGAACCCGGTGGGCTCCACACCCGGTGGAGCACCTTATGAACGAAGTGCTGCGGGTAATTATTGGTCCATCTCCGGTGCCACACAATTGACTCCTACGGTGGCGGCCACAGGATCTGCCATTACAAACAACCCGACGCCGAATTTTGCTCCGGCTGGAACTTACGCCTTTTCCCTCGCCTACAAGCGGTTGAACCCGACCGACATGGAAATCAGTTGGTCTTTGATTAACATCCAAGATGCCAACGGAAGTCCTGTGAGTGGCGTTTATCATTTCGAGGGCTCGATGGTGGATACCAGCGTGGCTTCGTGGACGGTCAATCGGGCCATGGTCTTTCCAAATGGCGGCGCTTTTACAGGCACGCTACATTACGGCGGTCTGACAATCACTTACGTACCAGAACCGAATGCGCCCGCCTTGGCAACGTTGGGCCTGATCCTTTTGGCAGCTCACAGGAAATCACGCCAACGCGGTTCATTAAGCCTGTTTCTTGAGGCGGGACCAAAGCCGGCCTTCTTTTCCGCCAAACGGCCCCGGAGCGCAAGTGCGAGCGGCTGATTTCAACGCATCCCGGGTCAATGAAAACTGCCCACTGAAATTGAAGGCCAAGAGGCTCCCCGCCCAGGCAAAAACGCCCTGCAGTCCGCGATCGCGAGCGTATTCGCTTTGTCACGCCTCCTCCGCAGTGAGTCGTCCCCAAGTCTGCCCTGCGATTATCAGAATTGCATCTGCTACCATCCGACAAAGCCGCCAAGACAACACGCTCACCGTCTGCCAGCCTGAAAGGCTGATCCCAAGTTTCGGAAGGTTTTCATAGACAGCCGGACGAACCGAACCAGACGGAATGGGGAAAGAGAAATCAGAGACTTGCAGCTATCCCCATGTTTCATTAAGGAAAGTTTGAAACAGTGGAAGCAAGCTGCGGAATCAAGCGGAGGTGAGATGATCAAGCCCACGCAAATGGGCGCGATACAAAGCATCCATATGGCATGCCCATGAATCCATTGAACATCCATTTGCGGGTCGGCCATTCCCAGAACGTGGTGAACCCTTGTCCCAGCCGGTTGTCCATATCTCCCGCGGACCTACAGCATAACGCCTCAGATAGGATTTCCATCCAACGGTTCAAGCGACCGGTTTGGATCGTTTCCCAACCCTTGCTCGACCACCGGAGAAGGGTCATGAAAACAAGGAAGATACGCGGCTTTGCGGGGTGGATCCTGTGGGTGCTCGTTTTTTGGCAAGCAACCTACGCGGCCATACTGACTTGGGATGCTGATCCGGTCAACCCGGGCGCGCAAGATGGCCCGGGTTTTTGGAATACGACGACCAATCTGTGGTGGACCGGATCCGCCAATGCCTCTTGGAACAGCACCATTCCGGACGAAGCGGTTTTCGGCACGGGAACCGGCCCGGCTGGCGTCATCACCTTGAGCGAATCGATCACCTGTGGAAACATTACCTTTAATCCGGCCGGCATGGGTCACTATGTGCTTGCCGGCGGCGGCTTTACGCTTGGATTGGTTAACCGCACGCTCTCCCTGGCTGCCCATGCCACCATTGCGGCTCCCATCGTGGGCGCTGGTGCCCTTACCCTCGCCAATTCCGCGGCAAACGCGCCAAGCGCGGTCTTGACCTTGTCCGGGCTGAATACCTTCACCGGCGGATTCAATCTGGGCCCTAATGCACCAAACACCACAGGCTCCGTCCGAGCCGCTTCGGACCTGGCCTTTGGCACGGGCACTATAGGTCTGAATCCGCAAGGTAATCAAACCAGCCACCGGATCGAGCTGGTCGGCGGGGTCCTTCTCACTAATCCCATCACCTTTTACGGCCGAAACAACCCGTCCTTCGGTCTTGTGGCCCTGAGCGGTTCCAATGTGCTTGCAGGCCCAGTCAATATTGCCGTGGGGGGCCAACATTATGGATTTCGCAGCGAGGCATCCAACGGATTGCAACTGGTCGGGGCCCTGAACCTGCTCACCACCGGCACACGCAATTTCGTCTTCGCAGGGTCCGGCAGCGGGACCTTGAGCGGAAGCGTCTCCGGCGGCGCGACCACCCATGCAATGGTCAAATCCGGCCCGGGAACTTGGATCTTCGCAGGCAACCTAAGCTTCAGCGGGAACGTCACTTTGGGCGAAGGCACGTTAACCCTGGACTATACGGCTCAAAACAGCTCCAAAGTGCCAGATGCGGGAACGCTGACACTTGCCGGCGGCACCTTGAATCTTCAAGGCGGTTCACACGTGGAGGTAGTGGCTTCCACCATCGTGGCACCGGGTCATACAACGCTCACGCGGTCGAGTGGTTCCTCGCTTCTCCGCCTGAATACACTGAGCCGGCGCCCCGGCGGCACCCTGGATTTTGCTGCGCCTGGATGGGCCGACACCGACAGTGGCAATACGCACGGCATTCTGGGTGGTTACGCTACCGTAGGAGGTTCGGATTGGGCCGTAAACACGACGGGGGGCCCGGACGGGCCCGTGGGCACCTTTACAGGTTACGTTGATCTGGCTGCGCGTGGCAGCACCCTGCCGGATGCACCTACCGCGCACGTGCGTTTCAATAGCCCTGGCACTGGCGGTGCCGTCACTCTGGTTGCGGCAACCACCACGATCCAAACCCTCCTACAAAATACAACCATGCCCGTTACCATAGAGACTGCCAATCGAGTCCTGCGTCTCGGCAGTGTGGGCGGAATCCTCGTGCCCGCCCAACGCGCCGGGTTGACGATCGGCACTGCTCCCGACGCGGGCGTAGTCACAGCAGGAGGCGCCGATCACCAGGCCGGTGAACTTGTCTTTATCAATCGATCGACGCAGCCGCTCGTTGTTAACGCCACCATCGCAGACAACGGGTCCGGTCCTGTTTCACTGACTGTGTCCGGGACCGGCACGGTAAGCCTCCTGGGGAATAATGCTCACACGGGCACCAATTACGTCTCAGGCGGCATTTTAAACATCAGTTCCGACGCTAACCTGGGCGCTGTCCCCGCAGAAGCACGGCCAACGCAGATCGTGATCAGCGGCGGCACCCTGCATGCCGATGCCAGTTTTGCCATCCATCCAAACCGAGGTATTTTCCTCGGGTCACTTGGCGCCAATGGTTACAACGGCGGCACCATCTCCGTAGCGGCCGGACAAACGCTGTCATTCCAAGGCGTCCTCGCTGGAGGCACTGTCAATGCCGCAGCCGGCTTCACCATGAGCACCGGGCCAGGTCGCCTCACCAAAACCGGTCCGGGCATTCTCGAGCTTACAGGCGCCAACACCTACGCAGGCGGCACCGTCATTAAAGAGGGTAAGCTGCGCGTCTCTTCCGCGCCCAACCTCGGCACCCTGCCAAGCTGCTATATCCCCGACCACATTGTGATCGACGGCGGCACCTTGCAGGCCGTAGCCTCCTTCACCCTCGGCGGCCCTCGGGGAATCATGCTCGGCCCGGTCGGCAGCGCCGGTACAGGCACCATCGAGGTAGAAGATTCCCAAACGCTCACGCTCGAATCGCGGATCACCGACAACTGGAGTGGAACAGGCAGCCTCGTCAAGACAGGTAACGGCACCCTCATTCTAAGCAGCGGTTTGAACGATTACTCGGGCGACACCGTCATCGCCGCTGGTACCCTGCAGCTCAATCACCCCCGCGCTTTGCCGAACGGTCCTGGCAAAGGGCAAATCCGCAACCAAGGTGTCCTTGCTCTTAACAACATCAGCCCCTTTTTAAATCGCATCAGCGGCCCCGGGACAATCGACCACGTCGGGATGAATCCGATCACCCTAACCTTGGGCGCCCTCGACACGGATGATACCGTGGGCGGCGGCGTTCATAACAGCGGCGGTGGTCCGTTGACGCTGGTTAAGGCCGGCATGGGCACTCTAACCCTGGGCGGCACGAGCAGCTACAGTGGCGCCACCCGAATCTTGAGAGGCACCTTGAAACTGGCCCCGAATGCTTCGCTCACGACTACAACCAACCTCGCCGTCGCTACCGCTGCCACTCTGGACGTGTCTGCTTTGTCCGCCAATACGCTGACCCTGGCCAACAACCAGACTCTGTCCGGATCCGGCACCGTGCAAGGGTCCATCGCCGACTCACCTGGCAGCGTAATCGCACCCGGCACGGACGGGCCAGGCACCTTAACCATTCAAGGAAACCTAACACTGGCGGGTGGCGGCACACTCTTGTATGACATCGCCCCGAACACCCTCCCGGGCAGCGGCGTGAATGATTTACTGATCGTAACCGGCACGGTAAATCTCACTGGCGCGACCACGCTCAATCTAAGTTACCTGCAAGGAGTCCCCGCCCCGGCAGGCCGTTACACTCTGCTGCAGTATGGCAACCTGATCGGGGACCTGAATCTTTTATCCGTCCCGCAAGGTTTCGCGGTGTCCAACAATCCTGCCACGCGCACAATCGAATTAGTGGTCCTCACCGAACCGGTCACGCTTACCTGGCGCGGCGACGGCTTGCTCAATACGTGGGATATAGGGTCGTCCCCGAACTGGGTTGCAGGAGGCACCAACCGCCCCTTCTACGCCGGTGACACCGTCGTATTTGACGATTCCGGGTCCAACACGCCGCCCATTCAAATTGCAGGCACGGTCTATCCTGCCGCGGTCATCGTGAACGCCTCGCGCGATTACATCTTCACAGGTGAAAATCTCCATGCAGGCCGACTGCATAAGAGCAACACTGGCAACCTGGTCCTGGCAAATACCAATATCTTTACCCAGGGAGCGCTTTTGCAGCAGGGCACGATACAAATCGGCAACGGTGGGGATAGCGGTTGGCTTGCCGGCGGACCTGTAACCAACCAGGGGACTCTGTCTTTCCAGAGAATAGACGAACTGATGTTCACCAACCTCATCACCGGCACCGGCACCATCCGGCAGGTGGGGTCAGGCCGAACCATTCTCACCGCGAGTAACAGCTACACCGGCCCGACCCTCCTCCAAGGTGGCATTTTGACGCCCCGGCACAGCGCCGCTCTGGGCACAGAAACCAGCGGCACAATGGTTGAGCCTGGCGCGCAGCTCTTCATCGACTGGAATATCCACTTCACCAATGAGAGCCTGACCCTGGCCGGAACTGGCCCGGGCAACGGTGCGCTCCGCAAAGGTGGAGCCGGCCTGACCGTTTGGGCCGGCCCGGTCAATCTCCTCGGCGATACCTCCATCCGGGTGGACGGCAACGCGACTCTGCAATTGATTCACCCCGCCGGGGTGTTGGGCACAGGCACACAACTCTTGCTTGAATGCGATCCCGGCGGTCAAGGGCTGATCACTGGCCCAGTAATCTTGGGCTCGGGCACCTTGGTCAAAGGCGGCACGGGCGGCACTTGGACCCTCCTCAATCCGACCAATCAATTCGCACCACCGGTCTTCATCAACGCCGGCACCTTGGCCATCGGCATCGAAGCTGCACTAGGCCCCATCCCGAGCATGCGCATGCCCAACTTCGTGACCTTCGCCGGCGGTCTCCTCGGCGTCGTGACCAATGCCGGTAAAACGAATTTCATGTTCGCCGATGGACGACGCGGCTTCACGCTTGCCGGGAACGGCGGATTTAACGTAGGCGCAGGCGCCACGCTGGTTATCTCGAACGAGATTGCCGGCGCCGGCGATCTCACCAAGACCGGTCCGGGCACACTTGTCTTATCCGGTTCGAATTCCTTTTCGGGAATTTTGTTCCTCGACACAGATAGTGCAGTAGCCAACGACGGCATCACGCGCATCACCACGTCGCAAGCACTAAGCGGCGTGCCCGTTCAGCCGGGCGTGCCGACCCTGCGCCTTCGCAACAACAACAACGGCGTCTCCACACTCCAGCTCGACGGTTCGCAAGGTTCCATCCTGATCCTGCAAGACCTGTTGCTTGCATGCCGAAACAATTCCAATGCCGTCCTCCAAAACCTGGCCGGTAGTAATGTGATCGCAGGCCGAATCCACATCCAGGTCGGCGGTGCGGATCAATGGTGGCAATGCGACAGCGGCACACTTGTGCTCGCCGGCGACGTTGATTACATCGGCACACTCACCGGCGGACGCACGTATCAGTTCCGCGGCGTCGGAGATTTTCTCGTCACCGGCAACATCAATGCGTCCCCGATCGGCTCCCCAATCAGCATTGCCAAGGATGGCCCCGGGCGTCTCGTGCTGGCTGGCAACAACACCTACGGCACCGCCACCATCCTTAGCAACGGCTGGCTCATCCTCACCGGCAGCATCTCGCACACCGGCACCGTCACCGTGGTGGGCGGAACCTTCGCAGGTACGGGCGTGGTTCAAGCCCCTATGGTCATCGGTCCCAACGGCAATCTCGCTCCGGGCGTGGACGGCATCGGCTCGTTAACCATCCAGTCCAGCCTCAGCCTCTCAGGGACCACTTGGATCGAGATCCACAAAGCCGCTGGAATCTACGACCGGATTACAGGGCTGACCACCGTCGCGTACGGCGGCATCCTGGTGGTTACCAACTTGGCTGGCTCGTTTGCCCTCGGCGACAGCTTCCGCATCTTTGAAGCTGGTTCCCCCACGGGTAACTTCCACACCATCATTGGTTCGCCCGGCCCCGGTCTGGCCTGGCAGTTCAACCCAGCTACAGGCCGACTGACAGTTGTGACGGCTGCGCCCTCCACACCCGCACAGTTGATCCATGCCTTGGCCGAAAATCGCCTCATCTTAAGCTGGCCTGACACCCACTTGGGATGGATTCTCCAAGTGCAAACGAATTCGCTTGAGATTGGATTGAGCACCAATTGGGTGGACGTTCCCGCCTCTGCCGGCACTAACCGAATGGTCCTCACAATCGATCCGAAATCCGGAACGATCTTCTACCGACTGCGGAGTCCATAACCTGTACAACAACACCGGTGCTCAGCCTATCTATCGACTCGTCGGCCAGTTAGGCGCACCGCGGAAGAGCCCCAGCCTGAACCGGGTGGCGGGCTTGACCTCTTGGTTTGGCCGCTTCCAAACGGCAGGTCTTGAGAGGTAAGCTTCCGAAGGCTTTCGTGGGGCAAATCGAGCCGGCCACGTCACAGCGGCGATCTTTCGACCTTGAAGATGACCCACAAATCTCGTCCGCGCGGCGGCTCGGTTCAATGCCGGTTCGCCTCGCAGCCACGCCGGCGCATTATAAACCGGAACCACTTTCCCGGACCTCCACTGCTGAACGGTCACACTAGTAGTTTTATCTCGAGTTTTACCTCGCCCACGCCTCGCAACAGGTGCGGATCAACAGTCTGGATGCCGCCTCGCCGTTGTGCGACGCCGAGCGCGTGCGCGGCCTGCTGAAAGCGCGCCGCGTACTACCTTGACTCGGGCGACGCGGGGCTGGGCCTACTCGCGCCGTCGGCGAGAGAGGCCGTCGGGCGGTTGCCGGAACCAAGGTATGATGCGCGCATCGCCCCTGAAACTCTGCCACGCTTACCGTATTGCGCTGATGGTCACCGGCACCGTGCCGACCTGTCCGGGCCCTATCGTCTCAACGCAGGGTTGGTTAATCTGTTCGCGGTAACAATGTGACCACCATGATACCAAAAATGCCGCCCACGCCGATTGCCACCAGTTCCGGCCAGCGATCGCCGAGCGGGCGCTTGCCCAAACGCCACCACATGGTCAACCCCAGCAGTAGGGCCAAATTCAAGGCCCAGACGAATCGGTTGCCAGGTTGAAAATGGAATCCGAGGTAGCCGGATGTGGTGCGCTCCAACTGGAAGGTGAAGGGGAAAAGCGTGGCGGCGAGTCGTCCTTCCGGGCGATCCTTCCACGCGGGCAGGTGTTCGGTGTAGCGGTCCAAGAAGACATAGTCGCGTGTGAGGGCTACCGCCTCGACGTATTCGGCAGAAGTGACCGTGACGAGGCGGTTGAGCAGGTCGCCGCGCAGGCTCAGTTGCATGTTGGCCGGGTCGAAACGTTCCAAGGGCAGCTTCACCAGCCGCCAGTTCGGGCCGACGAGCAGGTGCACGCTATGGTCTGCGCCGACGATGATCGCACGCAGTTCCCGGTTGTCTTGCTCCTGCACATGGATGTAACGCGGTTGCAGTTGCGCCCAGCGTGGCCGTTCCTCCGGCGGTATGTGGTTGGTCAGACGCGTCAATTCGGGTGCCCCGCGCACCTGCCGCAAACGGAAGAACTCGCCGTGGGCGTCCACCAGGTAACATCCTTCGTCGTAGGGCTTCATCGTGGTGGGATTGCTGCCCGTCAGACGCACGGGGAAAGCAAATCCGGCTGCGGCAAACGCGCGTTGAAAGGCAGCGCTTTTCTCGGGCAATACCCGGTTGCTGCGCGCGTCAATGAATTCGATGGTGCGCCCCAGGCGCATGAAGTCGGTTGGCATTTCCAGACGCACTCGGCCGCTTTCAGCTTCGAACAATGGACGCAGGGCCACGGTGGGGCTGTCGAGCATCTCGGGTTTGAACCGGGCGTTGAGACGTTCCCGGCGGAGTTTTTCGGGCGTGATTGTGACACCGTCAATTTCGGCGGGCATTCGATTGTCTTTGTAAAGCTGCAGGTAGTTGTCCAAGGGCAGCAACTGCTCGAAGTGCTCGCGTTCGTAAAGGTTGCCCGCCGGATCGGTGCGGCGCACACCGCCCGGTTCGGGACGCAGCAGCAGGAAACGTTTTTCAATGCAACTGTAATAAACGATGGGCGGGCGGTGCGCGCGGGCCGTCACCAACCAGTAGCCCGCCGGCACGTAGTGCGCCAACAGGAGCACGCCTGTGGCCAGCAGAAACACACGCGTGGCGAGTTTCATAATCCCTTGCGAAAGCGGTAAGCCGAGAGCAGCGGCAGCACGAAGAGCGCACAGGTCCACAGCGTCAAGCCCGGCAGGATGCGCTGGTAAACGTCATAAAACTCTCCCAGGAAAAACAACCGCAACGCGGCGCCGCCCAGCAGCAAGTGGAACAGGCGATATCGCCAGGCAGATTCGAGCAGCACGGTGGCCGTCAGCAGGTAGCCCGCGTAGCCCGCCAGGAACCACGGGGCGAGCGTGAGGGCCAGGTTCCGCTGGAATTCCAAGGGAAAGTAGCGCCAACCGGTCATCGCAAACAGGACGATGGCAGGGGCGATCAGCCCCGTTAGCAACAGCAGACCCACCAGGAGGTGATGGGTGATAACCCGTTCTTCGCCCAGTGGCAGATGCAGGGCCAGGCGGATTCGGCGTTGCGAGGTCTCGGGCAGGAATTGGAGCAGGCCCAGCGCGACGCCGGCTGCCAAGGGCAGATGTCGGAATGGCGCAAAGAACAGGTAGCCTTTGAAAATCCAGGCACTCCAAACGCTCACCGCGTCGTGGAATTGATGCAATTGGCGCAGGCGCAGGCACAGATAGGCGGCAAATCCGATGCTGCCCAGCGCCATCAGCGTCCATGCCAATCGCAATTTGATCCATTCCTTGTAAGCCGTGGCCCTGAAGAAGCGCCGGGCAGGCCCGGGTTGTTCCGCCGCGATTTGGGGCGCTGTCCCTGGCGTTGGCGAAGCGGAGCCGGCAGTTGGGGCCACGAGCAGGTGCATGGTCAATATTTACCAGTCAATGCGATGAAAATGTCCTCGAGCGTGAGTGATTCGGCACGGAGGTCGTGCGCTTGGATGTGACGGCGTTCCAACTCCCGACGTGCATTCTCGAGGTCCAAAAAGCCGTAGAGGGCCGAGCGTTTGGGATGGTGCTCGAGTCGCAGGAGGCGAACGGGGTCGAAGATGTCCGGAAAAGAATCGTGTGTCACAAAGGAATACTTGCGAAACCCGTCAGTGAGGGCGGCCACCGTGCTGTCCACCAGCACGCGGCCGTGCTGGTAGATAACCACGTCATCAACCAGTCCCTCGAGGTCCTGAACGATGTGCGAGGTTAGGAGGATGCCGCGCCGGCCGTCGGCGGCGTAATCGCGGATGACCTCAACGAAGAGCCGACGGTAACCCGGGTCCAAGCCCATCGAGTAATCGTCCATGATGATGAGGTCGGGCTGCTGAGCCAGGATCAGCGCCAGGGCGACTTGCGAGCGCTGGCCGCAGGACATGCTGCTGATACGTTGCGACGGTGCGAGGTCGAGCTTGCCAACCAGATGACGATAAATCGCCGTGTTCCAACGCGGATAAAAAGCGGCGTAGAAGCGCTCGATCTGGTGGAGGTTGAAGAAATCGTATTGGACGTGGCCCTCGATGAGGTAGCCGATGCGGGCTTTGGTGGCCGGGGAAAGCCGATCGGCGGCTTCTCCAAACAACAGGCAAAGCCCGGCAGTGGGAGTGAGAAAGGAGTTGAGGATATTGATGGTGGTGGTCTTGCCCGCACCGTTGCGACCGAGCAGACCGAGAATGCGGCCGGGTTTGAGGCTCCACGACACGTCGCACAGGGCTGGTTTGCTCCCGTAGTAATGCGTCAGATGCCGACATTCAATGACCGGATGCATGTGTTCAAAGGTAAAGCCAAGCCAACACGCCCGGAACCAGGATGCCGAGGCCCACCAATAGTCCGCCACGCCCGGTGATCCCTTGCCTGCCCCGCAACAGGAACAGGCCGGTGACGGCCACAATCAGCAACGCGATGCTGTAAAGGTCTGCATACCAGGTCCACCACCGACCGGGGTTGTAGTGCAGGGTGTTGAACGTGTGGAGCAGCGGGCGGCGCTTCACCATCTCGATCACCATCTTTCCAGTCGTCCGGTCGAGGGTCACTTTGCCGCCCTCGAAAAAAATCCGCACCTGGTCGGCGGCAGGCGAATAGTGGTTTTGATATTTGGCCGTGATACCTGCCTCCGCCAGAAGCATGGCGGCGTGCGCGCGGGTCAGTGGCTGGTTTGTGCCGAGGCCCGGCAGTGGCCATTCTAGGCGCGTGATGCTGTAGCTTGGGTTCCAGTCGCCACGGTGATTGATGGCGATGCCAGAAACGGCATAAATGACGGTCGCACCAAAGAAAAGATAACCGAGATCGCGGTGTAAAACGCGGCAAAGCCGTCGGACTTGTCGGAACGCGATCACTTCGACACTTCATGTTCTGGCTGACGCGTCGCCTCAACCAGTTCCCATTGGATTCCGTCCACCCAAAACGCCGTCAGATACCCCGTGGGGGATTGAGCCAACTTTTTCCGATAGGCGGCAATGGCTTTCAACTGAGATTCGGCCGGGGCGTTTTCGCGGCAGGTTTCGGTGCAAGCCTCCTCCTTTGGATGGACGGCTGTGCCGCGGGCCTGAAGCTTCGCCTTGAGCCGCGCTTCCCAGGCGTCAAAGAAAGCGGCGTCGAGTCGCTGTTCCCGAAGGGTCCCTCGGACGCGGATGGTTTTGCCGATCAGGTCTTGGCTGAAAGCGGGCATGTTACCGGTGCGTTCAACGCGAACCGTGCCGGCGGCATCGGGGTTGGTGTCGTGCAGCCAGGCTTTTTTGCCGCCGCGCTTGCAGACGGCAGTGAGGAAGCCCTCCAGGATGATCTCCCGGCCGAAAGGCTTGTCGGTTTCCTGGATTAGGGCGGTGACACCATAGCGGGGCGGCAGGGGTTTATCCTGCTGCGCGCAAAGCAGTGCGGTCGGGATGCAAGCCCAAAAACAGGTGAGGATGTAGACGGTTTTCATAAAACTTCACGGAGCACGGGTTTCGACGTGGCCATCGAGGTAAAGCCAGTTGACCTTTTTTTTGCCGCTGTGTGGGTAATACCACAGGGCCCTGGTGATCACCGGTGGGCCACCTGTAATTTCGGGCACGCCAAAGACAGACGGCAGCGCATAAGGGTAGTTGTCCCAGACCACAAACATCGAGGACATGCGGTCAAAAGCGTAATTGCTGCTGTTGCTGCTGATCAGCCCCTGCGCTCGAGACCAGGCGTAGTTGACGCCATTGGAGGAGAGCGTCCTGCGTCCGGCCGGGCACATCCAGACGCGGTTGGTGGGACAGTAGGAGCGGAAATAGGAGGGCAACCCAAGCGGATCAGCGAGCATGCGGTAGTTGGAACGACCGAGCATGTCGTTGGTAGGCAGTTTATTGCCATGCTCTTCACTATAGAGGTGATAAACGAACGCCAGTTGGCGAAGGTTGGAAATGCAGGCGGCGCGCTGTGCGCCATCCTTTGCCCGGGCGAGCGTGGGCATCAGCAGGGCCGCCAGCATTGCAACGACTGCAATCACCACCAGCAGCTCCAGCAACGTGAAGCCGCTTTGCGGGTCGCGATGCCGATCGCGCCGGTGCACTACGCGGTTGACGGTGGCTCGTCTCATCGGCTGCCCACCACGCGGAAGAACGCCACCTCGGCCGGGTCGGTCACGACCCAGGAACGCTGCGTCAAACCCGACGCCACAGTCGTCCAACTACCTGAATCCAGTGCGCTTCGGGTCTCGACGCTGAAGGGTGGGTAACCGCCGGTCCAGGTCAGATGCACCGCGTTGGTTTCCGTCAGGGTCACCGTGGCAACAATGGGCGGTGGCGGGAGGGCCACCCGAATGATCGTGCCACGATTATGGGCACCACCGCTCGGCACGGTGTAGTACAGGTAAAACCGGTTCGTTTCCTCGACCAGGGTGCCCGTGTTGTCGAAGATACCAGTGGCGCTCCCCAGGGCGTTCACCCCCTGCCCATCGAAGTCCGCCAACTTGATCACGCTGTTTGAAGCAAGGTTGAACTTGGCGACAATCCCGAGGTTGCTGACGCCCCCTTGACGGGTCAGGAAATACAGCTCACCGAGCCATTCGACAAACGCGCTGTAACCGGGCCGGGTGCCATGGGCCAGGGCGCTGGCGGCATTGGTGGGAAAGCTGAACAGATTGGTCCATGTGCCCGTGGTTACGTGGTAGCGGATAATCGCCCCCGGCATGTTGTTCGGGCCGGTCGTGCCGAAATAGAGCGTGTTCGTTCCCACGAAGGTCGGCTCGCTCCCGGGAAACTGGGGATAACCGGCTGTCATATCGGCCAGACGGGTCACCACCGGGTTGCCTCCGGAGTCGAAGCTGATCCGCGCCAGAGTTCCCGCGCCCAAGGGAATCCCGGGCTGGCCAAACGTATTGCCCCCTGTAAAGGTAGTGAAATACCACGCGTTACTCTCCGGCGAGGGAGTCAGGCCCGCAAAGGCCTGTCCGCCGAGCATGGGACCGTCCAGGTGCGCGACCAGGCTGGCGAGACCGTTGGTAAGGTTGTACCGGACGATCGTGCCGCGATTGGAGATTCCCCCCAGCGAGGTGGTGGTCCAAAGTTCATTGCCAATGCGGGTGAGTTTGGCGCGGGGCGTAGCCCCGATCTGCACGCCGTTGGCGCGATTGGCAGCGCTGTTTTCCGGAAAGTTGTAAAGAACGGTGATCTGACCCGTGTCGAAATTGATTTTGGCAATCGTCCCAGCGTTTCCGCTCCCGCCGCTCTTTGTGGTGAAGTATCCTTCATTGCCAATAACCAGCAGATCGCTCTCTGACCCCCGCCCGGTAATATTGTCAAAACTTGCCACTTGCACCACTTCGCGCGTCACCAGATCGAAGCGACTGATCGTGCCGGCGTCGAACGTACCGCCGCGGTCGGTTGTAAACCAAAGATTCGTGCCGACCTGCGTCAACGCAGCCAGTGGTTCATAGCCCCCATACCCCACACCGTCCACCGATCTGAAATTCAAATCCGCCACCTTTTCCACCGTTTGGGCCAAGGCAGCAATGGTCAACGAAATGCCGAGAACCAGGGAAATTGCCGGCCGGCAAATGATCCGAAAATCCGAGCAGTTCGTTTTCATCGCGCCCATAACCATACCCGTCTGTTCCGAAGGCCGCTTCTGGTGGGCTGCGAATTTTTGTCGGCCACTTGCGCTGTCACGGCTTAGACGGGCAGTCCATGCCAGATTGCAGCCGCCGAGGAAGAACGGATGCTGCCTCGGCGGCCAAGCGTTGCTCCGGCAGCCGACTCCCAGAGCAATGCAAGTGAAAGCCGGAGGAGTCACCGCTCGAATCCCGGGCGCCGAAAGCCGCCGGGCCAGGGGGATGCAGTGCCACTGGAGAGAAACCTGAGCCAACTGCGCAAGGGCGATCTGGTGTTTTTTCGGGCATCGCGCGCGCCGCAACCGGCCCGAACGCATCACACAGCCGGGGATTTACCTGGGCGACAAACCGTTCACCCACGCCTCGCAACAAGTGCGGATCAAAAGCCCGGGTGGCGCGTCGCCGTTGTGCAATGCCAAGTGCATGCATCGTTTTCTCAAGGTGCACCACCTGTTGCCGTAGGCGTCAGACTTTACGATCAAGCAGCGACTCAGTTTCCCCATGGACCTGGAACGGCTGGGCATGGAAGTCCCTATCGGGTGGCAGATCCACCGGGCCCGGACCCCGTTTTGGGCAAGGAGTCCCCGGAGCCCGCAAAGACGAGAGCCGGGCGCGCCAGTGCCCGGGATTTTCGAACCAGGACTTGACTCCTGCGGGCACAAGTAGCAAGGACTGCATCAAACACCCGTCGCTTCGGCACCGCCGGTGGCGCAACCACGTGCTGGTGACCGGACCTGACGGATGAAACGGAAGCCGCACAATCGAGAGGCAATTGACGATTCTGTTGCCAAACGGCGCCACCCTCGGCAGGCGGGCGCAGACATTTCCGCTCACACCAGAGGCAGTCGTTGGCCGCGGAAAGCGTGAGTCTCTTGCGTGCGGCCGGCCGGCTTGGTCTGGTCAACGGCCTGAGCGCCTGTGCAGCCGCGTTTTGGGCCAAACAACGCCGTCCCTGCGCCCGGGCGTGTGCTCTTGAAATTCGCCCGGGTTGTTCCGGTAAATCCGGTCAACGCTCAACTCTGAAACGCTCAACCACGATGAAAGCCTTCATCCTCCAACAAAGTCGCGGCCGTGGCCCGATTGTGGGTTTGTCCTGCCTGGCCAGCGCGCGCAGGGGTCGGGTTTGGACTCGGGTTGCCGTCCTGTTGGCGCTGTTCTCGGCGCTGACGGGGCTGGCATCGGCTCAGAGGAGCGCGCCCATTCCGTGGGATCAGATTGGCGCCCGAGTGGGCGCGGATTACAAAGGCGACGGCCTGGCTGTGATCGCCACGGCCGAAGGGGCGCGGTTGCGCTGTGTCTTTCAGCGGCTTGAAGGCGAGGCCGGGCCCGAGGGCTTGTGGCTCACTTCCACCGTGGCCAATCAGCCTCAAGACCGCTTCAAGGTCACGGCGGTGGGGGTGGGGCGGATGCCGGACTGGGGACTTGAGCGGCCGCGCGCCGTGGCCAGGGTGCTTTCATTTCAGGGGTAGAGGGGGTCAACGGCGCGGCACTGACCGGCCAAAGCGACGCAGCCGTTTCCATTGGGTTGCCATACGAAGTGCTTCCGGCCACCGGGAGGATCGAGGTGGCGGGCAATCTGGCGCGGTTTGTCCGGCCCGGGCTTCTGGAGGAATACTCGGTGAGCGTGGACGGCGTGCGGCAGGATTTTGTGGTGCTGGAGAGACCCTCCCTTGGCAGCTCTGTGAGCTGCTTTGTCCCTTGGGAGGAGGAGAAGGCTGGTTGGGCGCGACCGTAGAGTGGTCGCGGAAGAGATCTGTGAGCTGCTTTGTCCCTTGGGAGGAGGAGAAGGAGGGGAAAAGAGGGCAGTCTTGGGAGAAGGAGGTCGACAGGCCGGTGGCTGAACAACTGTGCTTGCACCTGGCTGTGAAGGGAGCGCGAGTGGAGCAATCGGCCTATGGTGCGACGCTAATGTTGCCGGCATCTGGATGCAAGGTTGCTTATTGGCGGCTCAAGGTGACCGATGCCAACGGGAGGGAATTGTCCGCCCGGATGGAAGTGCCGGACCAATCGGCAAGCCGAAATTCGGATTCTGAAGGGAGCCTGGCTATATTGGTGGACGATGCAGAGGCCGCCTACCCTATCCGGATTGATCCCACCTTTAGTGACGCAAACTGGATCAGCATGGGCGGCCTACCGGGTGCGAGCAGCACGATTTACGCGGCAGCGCGGGACAGTTCGCGAAACATATATATCGGCGGCGCATTTACTGTCGTCGGCGATGTGGTGGCGAATTACATCGCCAAATGGGACGGAAGCGCTTGGAGCGCGCTGGGCTGGGGGATGATCGGCGCGGTGCGGGCATTGGCCGTGGACAGTAGCGGCCATCTTTATGCCGGAGGCATCTTTACCACGGCAGGCGGAAAGGTTTCGGCTTATCTGGCCAAGGCGGTAATCGCTGAACCGACACCGCCCACGATCTCGCAACCGCCCCGGGTCGAGAACGGCAACTTCACCGTCGGCTACTCCGGCGCGCCAAACGCCACCTACGCCATCCAATTCCGCACGAATCTCACCCAGGGGACATGGCAGCATTACACCAACGTCACCGCATCACCCAGTGGCCAGTTCGTGTTCACCGCGCCGGTCGCCCAGGCGCCCATGCGCGTCTTCCGGGTTGTGCCGGTGCCGTGATTTCGCGACTCACAGACCGCTCTCATCCGCAAATCCTGACGAGTAGCAACAACAGGGCAGTGGAGGAAGCTGGTCCTTCGACCCGCCAAGTGCCTGGCCTCAGGGCCGGGCCAGCTTCCAAGCCGGCCCTCAGATTGCGCGGTCGTCGAACACCATTCCGCCGGCGCGTTGGCGGGGGCCCCTTTGCGCTTGGGGCCGGCTTAACAGCTTCAATGAAAAACCGCTTCACACTGGTGAAAGCTGGTCATTCATTCGACCGATGGCCGGCCCCGTGCACCCGCACTGGGGCCGAGGACCACTTTAGCAGCCGATTTCATGCCGATTGTCATCAGCTATTCTTCCGTCGACATGCGGCAACCCGCTGAAGCGTTTGCGCTTGTTGCGCCCGGAGGTGGTAAAAGCCCCTTGTGCTGCCCGGCTGCCGCGTGAACGTTCAGTTCATACCGCCCAGCGGCCCGGCCACCGTGGGTCAATGCGGCGCGGGTTCCGTGTCGGCGTGAACTTGACAAAGACAGACCCTGCAGCACCGGCCCATTCGCGTGTGACACGGCCCTCAGGTGTTTGGCGCACACCTGTGATTGTTCCGCCGCGCGGGGCGGGCGGGCCGTATTGCAACGGCCAGGGCGCAGACCGGGCCGAACTCAAGCCCCTCTTGGACCGGTGCACGTACGCGCCAATGATAGAGCGCTCGCCACACAAGGTTTTGCGCTCCGGGCAAGGCCGTTCACCGGCAGGCTCAACACCCACAATCCCTGCCCGGCGACAACTGAATGGCAGGGTTGTGGGTCACGTTGACCACCGGCAGCGCAACCCCGGATTGTCGGCGATCAGGATGTAGCAGGGCATGACGCGGACGCCTTTGTCCGGCTCGCCAGCCGATAGGTACAACAGCAGCGGCACTTCGAGATTGGTCAGGATCAAGACGGTCGGCGGGCCGGCAATGACCGACGGCGCAGGCGGGGTGGTCTCATTGACGTCGAAGGTGGCGGTGTCATCCACGGGCCGGCATTGGTGCCGTCGGTAGCGCGGGAACGCCACCAGAACTGCGCAGTGTTCGGCAATTCGTGTCAACCTGCCAAACTGGTCGCGCCCGGCCCGGCCGCGACGCCAGGCACTTGCGCCACAAGCTGCGCTAAGGCCGGGTTGGCATAGACTTCGAACCGATACGGAAGCGGGTCGGCCTGGTAGACCGCAGCGTTGTTCACCACCAACATGGGTCTGCCATCCCGACAACGGCGCAGTTAGCAAGGGCGCCCAAGGTTGGCGCGCCGGGGGTGAGTCCAGCCCTGATTCCAGTCGTAATTAAAGCCGGCGAGGTCGCCCCAGTTGAGGCCGCCATCGGTCGAGGCCCGGACGCGGAAGCGGGTGCGATACCAAAGCTGGCCGCGCACCGGTAGGTCAACGACGGGTTGACAGCGTTGCCCAGGTTCAACTCGCGGGCGGGCACCAGCACTATTTGCGCGTCCGGCAGGATGCGCGGCGGCACGGTGTCGCACGCAGCGACCTGGCCGGCGTAGGGCGAGTTGGTGTCGGGCGCCCAAGACGCACGCAGCCAGTGGTCGAGGCCGGCCTGGAAGTTCTCGAAGAAGGATACGCCGCCGCGGCGGCGCTGTGCTTCGGCCAGCAACACGTCGTCCACATGCCAGCCGTCTATGACCACGGGACCTTCGGTCCTAAGTCGAAACCAAAAGATGAACTGCGCAGCACCTACAAAGGGAAACAAATCGATTTGCTCCACGACCATGCCCGGGCGCGTGCCGGTTTAACATGCCAACGAAGCCGACTTTCACGTGCCTCCTCCACTCGATGAAACCTCCACCAGACCGAAATCGTCACCGTTTTCCAGCGCATAGGCATGGACGAAACGCAGTGCCGGCCGTGCCAGGCCGCTCAAGCTTAGCGAGGACAACAGAGTTGCCGAGCTGTCGGTCCAATTGGTGGAAAACCCCGGCACTGTCCCATTAGGGACGCACAGGCGATGAAGACCGCTGTGTCGTCAATGTCCAACCACCACTGACGGGCCATTGCCCCGCGCCGTCCTCAAAATCATCCGGAGCAGAATCGAAGACATCGCCCCGGGCCACTCATCGTACCGGCCGGCAGCACCAAGATATGCAATGCGATAAGCATCGCCCCGCGAGGGCCGGATTGGGGGAGATATTCATGGTCAAGATCTACAAACATGGGGGCCGGTGCCCTCACCATCCGTTGTCTGCCACTTGGCCCGTATGGCTTCCCTGAAAGAAGAAGTTGAGGTGCGCGTGCCAAGGATTGCTTGTAGCAGCCATTAACTGCAGCCTCAGCTAGCACATTCACGCTTTGCTTCCGTGCCCTTCATGATGCGCCACGCGTCAAGATATTACTTCCGGCCTGGAATGCAGCTCAGCGGCGAAAATCGGCATTGGGACAATACCCTTCGGCTTCTCCTGCCGGGAACCAACTTAAGACAGGAGATTACGTTCCCAAACAGTTCAATTCCCTCGTTGCTGGCACCTGGATTTGAATCACGAACCTTCGATTTTGTCGGCAGAAGGACAGCATGACCGGCCCAGCTCCGGCGAAGCGCATGACATCGAGCACTACATCCAGCCAATCCATCGCAGAAAAGACACGCCTAAGGGCCTGCACAAACGCTACTCGCTCAGGCGACAACGGGTACAACCATCCCCATCATTACCATCGCATCGAAGCTGCATCATGCTGTATGCGCAAGAATGCGTCCTGAGGTCGTGCCCTCTGACTTCTCACTCGGAAAAAGACGATATGCCCCACTCTGCGGGACACTTTGCGCCGGCGAGCACCCGCGGCTTTGTGAAAGGCTTTTTCGCCCGCCCGGCCGCGAGTAGGAACGCCCATCAGCCGGTCACACGGTCGCGCACTTCGATTGCATCCCCCACCGCCCATATGGCCGGATCGCTCGTGCGCAGAGATTCGTCCACCCGAATCCCGCCCAGGGCCCCCAACTCCAGGCCCGCCTGCCGCGCCAACGTCACTTCCGGC
>JANWVC010000022.1 GCA_025057755.1 Limisphaera sp.
ACCGACCATGCGCTCTCGCGCGAACGGAATCCAGCGCCGCCTCGCGTCGCCGCGTCGGAACCGACGCCAGCCGTGCGCCGCTCGCACTCCCCAAACCGTCCGCCTCGAAACCCGAACCACCCGAACCGCTCGCCGCGAAAGATCGTCCGCCAATCTGCCACGCTCGAAAGCGCCAGCCCGCGACCGAACCCCCGCAACTCCCGCAGCGCAAGACCACCGCAAAACCCAAACGCAGCGACGTGGCCTAACGACCCAAGCTCAGCGACGGCCTCGGCGGCGCGGGTGGAGCGCACGGCGCGCTCACGAATTCCCGAGACGCTCGAACGGACGGCGAAAAGGCCGTTCGCTGCAGCGCATGGTTAGGTGCTGGTGTGTCGTGATAGTGATCATGGCTGTGAAGTGGTAATACGCTCATAGAGCCACACCTTGCTGCCCAGCCTCAAATAAACGTAGCTTGTCTCGTCTCCATACGGCGCTGTCGCTGACCCGAAATGCAGCCCCGGACGCGCCGGTGCGCCTGGCAGTGCTGTGCCTGACGTGAACCGAGTCCTCACCATCGTCGGATCATCGTAGATAGCCGGCAAAGCAAACCGTGCGACGCAGAAGACTGCAATGACCCCAAAGAAAAGTAGTGCGAGTAAACGCGCCAGTCAGGCGTTGTGACCCTGAAACCCCATGTGCTTTGAGACTTTCATAGCGATGAGGCTCGCACCTAACATCGATTTTGGGGTCTTCATGCCAGCCCAAAATTCGATGGTGCTGCTGTTTCGTCGTACGCCATGGCAACAGGAGACAAAGCGGATGTTGGAGGGGAATGGAAATCAAGCTGAACAATTGATCTCGGTGCTGACAATTGCGGTGGTGATGCTTCTCGGCCAGATCCTGTTGCGGCTGCCATTGTCCGCGACGCTGATGGACGGTGACCTCGTGGCCCAAGGAGGTCGAGGATGGCACGATGCGCATGATCCTGTTCGACCGGTGTCGCGGCTGCGGCTTTTGATGGCTCAATGGGTGGCGGAGGCGGGCTTTGGGTGCCTGCTGGTGCGTGTGTTGGGAGCCAGTGCGCTGCTTTTTGTCCGCCCGTGGTGTCCGTGGACAAGCCTCTCTGTGTTCGTGCCGGGCGAGAGGGGTCGCCGTGTCGGAGAGTCGCAATGGTTTGAGTCGGTCCTCGCTGGTGCACCTGTTTTTGGGTGTGCATGGAGGTCACAATGATGAGCCTGGCTTTTGTATGGTCCTGTTGTCCAGTCAAGCCGGCAGCGGCCACCCTTCTGGCGTTGTCCTATTTGTTTCTGAATCTCATGCTGGAATTCCGTTTTTTCCTTATGAAGCGTGATTGCTGCCGCATCATTTTCGGTGCTGGATTCGTGTGTTCCGCACGCCCGTTCCCTGTTGGGACATTTTGCAATCGCAGGTCGTATGGGCCGCTTTGAATGCGACAGCGTTCACGCCCGGGGCCATGGTTTTCAGACCCGCGCCTTCAAGAATGAAGGGGGAAGTGTTTCAGCGCGGCGCACCGTTGCGCGGGTGCGCTCGAAGGATCCCGTGCGGGAGGCTTTCAGATGTGTTTGGAATCGGCTGAATCCTTGACTGTGTACCCGCTGTCCTGACGCTGAAAATTGACCGCATTTTTTTTGCAATAGGCGTCGAAAACGTCTGCGGCGCTCATTCCCAGCACTTGGGCCAGGCTGATGAGGAAGTGCAATAGATCCACCACTTCCACTCGCGCGTTTTGCTCATCAAACTTCTGGTACCGCGCCCACCATTTCCACGGCACGCTGTCGGTCAGCTCCGCAATCTCCTGCGACATGGCCCGGCAATAATTCAAGATCCATTGGACGCGGTCGGCCTCGGTCATGGTTTCGGTCCGGACGCCGATCCGCTCGTTCAGGGCTCGTTGCAAACGCCAAAGCTCCTCGAGTCGGTCCGGTTGGTTCATAGGGTGGCGCACCCTACTTTGAATCCGGGCGATTGGACAACTCAAAACACCCTCGGTTGCGCGCCCGGTGTCATGACACCGTTGTGGTGCATGGGCCCGGATCAGGTTGGAGTTTCCCACCGGCCAAGCGGGCCCTGAATGGACTGGAGAACGATCAGGAGGTTGATTTCCGGCGGTTGTTCGAGCTGGATGGGGCGTTCCGCAGGGGAGGAATTCGAACTGCGCCTTGCATCCTACTTCGACATAAGGGGCTGGTGCCAAAGCTCCGGCGCAAGGCGTTTTGAGACCCAGCCGCCGGCAAGCCAGTCGAGGCGCACCGGACCAGGGTGGGTTTTACAGGGGGCCGTTGACGCGCCTCATTTGGGGGACTAGCTTGCGTCCGATGGCAGTGACTGCGACAGCTCCGACCCTGACGACCGATTTGCGCGATTCGGGTTCGCCCGCGCGCAGACAGGCTGGGGCCCACGCTTTGGTGTACGAGATTCTGGAGCTGAAGCGCACCTTGAATGCGGTGATCCTTGCCCATAACTACCAGGTCCCGGAGATCCAAGACCTGGCTGATTTTGTGGGGGATTCTCTGGGATTGTCGCAGCAAGCGGCTCGGACCCAGGCCGAGGTGATTGTTTTTTGCGGGGTCCGTTTCATGGCGGAAACAGCCAAGATTCTGAATCCGGACAAGTTGGTTTTGTTGCCGGACTTGGATGCCGGCTGCTCGTTGGAAGACAGTTGTCCGGCCGACCAACTGGCCGCGTTGCAACGCACCAACCCTAACTTTTACACGATTGCCTACATCAACTGCAGCGCTGCCGTGAAAGCCCTGAGCGATGTGATCTGCACCAGTGGCAACGCCGAAAAAATTGTTCGGTCTGCTCCTCCAGACCGGGATTTGCTCTTTGTGCCGGATGAAAACCTTGGCCAATGGGTGATGGAGGTCACGGGTCGCCCCATGACCCTTTGGAAAGGGCATTGCTATGCGCACGTGGAATTCCGGCGCGACAGTTTGCTGCGGCTAAAGGCGCAACATCCCCATGCGCGTGTGGTCGTTCATCCGGAAGCACTGCGCGAAGTGCGTGACCTGGCGGATGTGATTTGTTCCACGGAGAAAATGATTCAATGGTGCAAGGCGAGCCCTGATCGGGAGTTCATTATCGTGACGGAGTCCGGGATTTTGCATCGCTTGCACAAGGAATGTCCGGGTAAAGTTTTTCATTGTGCTCCGGTCTACGACGTGTTTCGGATGCCCTCGGACACCTGTCGTTGCAGCGAGTGCAAATACATGAAGCTGAACACGCTGGAAAAACTGCGCGATTGCATGCGGCGACTTCAACCCCGCATTGAGTTGCCCCAAGAGCTGATCGAACGGGCGCGCCGTCCCATTGAGCGCATGCTTGAGATTACCGCTCGTGCCTGAGGGGAAAGGTGGTCCGAAAGGGGAGCATTTTGCCTCTTCACCGCCTGACCACGACGGGCACAGACATGAATCGAGTGCCATGGCACGTCGGACACCCATCCCGACACTGGACCGGATCCAAGTGGAGCTGGCATTGTGGGCTCGGGGGGCGGTCCGCATTGCCGGGGTGGACGAAGCCGGGCGCGGCCCTTTGGCCGGGCCGGTTGTGGCAGCCGCTGTGATTCTACCGTCGCGATGGTGGCAAACCGGGCAGGTGGATCCGGCTCTGGCCGGTTTGAACGACTCCAAGCAGCTCACTGCTGCAGCTCGGGAGGCTTTTTACGAAACGTTGGTATCGCATGCCGAGATTTCTTGGGCGGTGGGCATGGCATCTGTCGAGGAAATTGATCAGTTCAACATTTTGCAAGCGACGTATCGGGCCATGCAACGAGCCGTTGCGGGATTGCAGTCACCGCCAGATCACGTTCTTGTAGACGGACGGCCTGTGCCCTGTTTCAATGTTCCCAGCACGGCGCTCGTGCGGGGAGATGGCCGGAGCCTGTCTATCGGCGCCGCCAGCATCATTGCCAAGGTCACACGCGACCGGCTTATGGGCCAGTTGGATCGCCAGTATCCCGGCTACGGGTTTGCCATCCACAAGGGGTATCCCACTCCGCAGCATCTTGAGGCGATTCGCAGGCTTGGGCCCAGCCCTGTTCACCGCGTCAGCTTTGCTCCGGTTCGATCCAGCTCCCCAGAAAGTGGGTCATGAAGGCCCTGCTGCAATGGTGGCAGCGTTGGTGGATCGCGCGACGACAGCGTCGTCCGGAACATTTGCAACGCGGAGCCCTTGGCGAACGCGCAGCACGACGTTATTTGGAGAAAGCTGGTCTTCAATTCCTCGTTGCCAATTATCGGACGCCCCGAGGCGAGTTGGACCTGGTGTTTCGGGATGGCCCCTGCCTGGTGTTCGTCGAGGTCAAGACCCGATCTTCTCAGTCATGGACGCGTCCCGCAGCGGCTGTGGACGCTCGTCGGCAGCGTCGGCTTTCGCGTGCGGCCTTATGGTACCTGCGCCGCACGGGTCAACCGCAGGTGCCGATCCGGTTTGACATTGTGGAGGTCTTGCTGAACGGCGATACGGTCGTTGAGATTCGGCATCTACCGAACGCGTTCCCTCTGGCCAGCCCATGGCGCTACGGTTAAACGTCGGTCGAATGTTGTGTGCTGCGTCGGGTCGCGCAAAGGCATCCTCTTGGCGGGGGCTAAGCCGTTCAGCTGCGTGATCTCAGCACATGTGCACAGGGCACTTTGACCGATGGCTACGCGTGAGGGCCTTATTCTCAGTCGGATTTCTCCGTTTGAACGAGTCAGCTTGTGAGCAACCGGTGGCGGGCCAAACTCAAAGTCTGCGGTACGCTTCCAAGGCAATCGAGGGGCGCGGAGCATCCTTGTCCTTGCAGGGATCCAGTCTCTGGCTTTGTGTTCCTCTCAACTTTCCCTTGCGAATTGTTCGAATTGAGCGATTGTGTGGAGAAGACCCGGCACAGCCCTGGTTCGGAAGCCGACCCAAACCGTTGTTGACCCCGACCATGAAACCGGATGGAACCACGCGTGAGCCTGTCGAAACCTGGTGGATCACCGTCCTCTACGACTGCGCTGAGGCTCGTCAATGCGCCGCCCGTGCCTGCGACAGTCTTTTGCGACGCTTCTGGTCGCGCATTGAATTTGATCTAACCTGGTGGGCCTTTCAGGAATTGGAAGGGCCGGAATCCTCTCGGGCCAAGCAGCAACTTCAGCAGGCGGATATCGTTGTATTGGCATTGAGTCATCCCCGGTCGGTCCATCCAGGCCTGTTGAACTGGCTGCAGCAGGCCTTAACCGGCCGCGAAGGGCGGGAGGGCGCCCTGATCGCTTTATGCGCCGGCACCGAAGCCCCACTGCACCGGATTGATCCGGATTTGAATCTGGCGCTTCACCGAGTGGCGCGCCAAACCGGCTTGGATTATCTCAATCAAGCGCCCACCTGTCTGCCCGGTCGTCTGCCTGGTTCCGTGGACATTTGCACGCATCGGGCTGAAGAAAACACCGACGTGATCCGTCGCATTCTGAACACCCCGTCGGGGCCGACCTGGGGGCCTTGATTCAGCCCTCCGGGGCTATGCCGACGGCCATTCCCCCATTGAACCAGCCCAGCTCGGGCACCACAATTCTGTTGCTCCTGCACCCGTCTTACCCCACAAAATGCCTTCGATGCTAACCATGAAAACGCAGATTTCCGTTTGGACCGTTGGGCTGGCTCTGGCTGCCGGTGTTGCTTGCAGCCAGGAGTCATCTGGTTTTAAGGATTCGAAAGAGAAAATCAGTTACGCTCTCGGCATGAGCCTGGGCAACAACTGGAAACGCAATGCGTTGGAACCCGACCAGGTGTCCCTCGAGATCGTGCTGCAAGGTCTTCGAGACAGCCTCACCGGTGCGCCCACGCGCATGACCGAAGAAGAGATGCGCAATACCCTCCGCGAATTCAGCCAGTTCATGCAACAAAAAGCGGAGCAGAAACGGCAGCAAGAAGCCGAGGCCAACCGCAAGGCAGGTGCAGCGTTCTTGGAGGAAAACAAAAAGAAGCCCGGCGTGGTCACTTTGCCCAGCGGTCTCCAATACCGCGTGCTCCGGGAAGGCAGTGGCGACAGTCCCAAGGCCACGGACACCGTGGCTGTGCATTATCGCGGCACTTTGATTGATGGGACGGAATTTGACAGCAGCTACAAACGTGGTCAGCCCGCGACCTTCAACGTCAGCGGCGTGATCCGGGGTTGGACTGAAGCCTTGCAGCTCATGAAACCGGGTGCGAAATGGGAATTGTACATCCCTGCAGACCTTGCCTATGGCGACACAGGTCGGCCGAACATCCCGCCCGGCTCCACGCTGATTTTCGAAGTGGAGCTTCTTTCCGTCACCACACCCACGCCGCCACCTGTCACCAGCACTCCTGTCACCAGCGACATCATTAAGGTGCCTTCTGCCGAAGAGTTGGCCAAAGGAGCAAAGATCGAAGTGATCAAGGCGGAAGACCTCAAGCGTCTTGAAGAGGAACAACGCAAAGCAGCGGCCAAAGCTCAGACCAATCAGTAGATCAGTCTTCAAAAGCGGTTACGGGGTTTTTCGTCCGAGTTCCCCCCGTGTTGCAAGGGCACCGAGACAGGGCAGGGGATCGGCCCAGCTCGGATTTTCGGTGCTTCATTCGATCCATGCTTTTGAAACCGCGGCGCGTCCAAAGGGAATCGTGGTCAATTCCGTCGAGCATGTGTCTGGTTGCGACTCTCCGTGCACAACCGGGGTTCGATCTTCCACTATCACAGTCGAGGAGGGTCGCGAGTCGGCGGCCAGGTAGCGGGGACAAACAGCCTGCTTCGCGGCCGCAACCGAAATGGATCCGGGTTGATCCTCCTTGGTGGCAAGAAATGTCGCATTTCAGCCAACCTTCGTTAAGCCAAACCCGCAGAACTCAAGAAGATTGAACCGCAAGCTGGTTCTGGCACCAGAACCATTCGGTTGGAAGGGCATTATTAGCATGGGCTTGGGGCATGGACGCCGCTCAGGTGGGGTGACAACGTCTAGGGGTGCTGGCGAGCGGCTGTGGGAACAACGGGGTTGCATGGATCACAAGCCCATGGGGGAGCAACCGAGGTAAGTGGTGCCAGAACCTTTGTTTTTCTGCGCGCTTTGTTCGCAGATGTGTGCGAAGTTTGTGGGCAGAAGACTTGAGCTTTCCTTTCGCAAGGCAAGGACCACGAATGCTCTACGGGATTGGATAGGGTTTATGTCTCTACCCAAAGTTTTGTCTCGGGCAACCGGTTTGACGAGATGCTTCTGCAGTTCATATTGAGATCGGGTCGGGGAGAAATGAGGAACAAGGTCCGGCCTCGGAGCAGGTCGGAATCTGGTGAAGGCTCAGATGGAGCGCTCCTGGTGTGAGGCTGACGCGGTGCGCAGTCCCTGGTTTCGAGCTGTGGCGGGGGGCTACTCAGAAAGCTGGAGGGCGTGTACGAGCGTCATCTGATTCCCAATCGGCGATCCGGACGAACCTTCTCGGGGGAAACCCATGGGCGAGGCCGTGGCGTGCCGTGGTCCCGATGTTGGAATCGGTCGTGAGGTGTGCGATGGCACGGGTACATGTCGAGGTCGGCAATGTGAGGGCAATGTGAATCATGGGTACCCAGGGACTTTCGAAATAGGGACTTATTTGCCTTTGCCAGCTCTTCTACGTGACGAGGGCTTGCTGTATGGAGGACGTCGTTCCACCTGTTAAGGATACGCCCTCCGCGGGCCGAGTTGGGCCGGGCGGATGCGAGCGTTGCGGCCGGCTGGACGTCGTACCCTATGGCGATCTATGGCTTTGCGCCGACTGTGTGCACACGGCCGGGTCATGCTGCCCGGAATTTGGGGCTTGGGACATGTGGAGCACCACTGATCAGCCTTTGCAGGACCCGGTTACGCGACGAGCTTCCTGACAATTGAAGCCTGTGTTGTCGCAGCCATACCCGAGCCGCGCCCGGAGGCAAAAGCCAGTCCGTCAACCAGAAACATTGAAAAAGGGCGATTCATGAGGATATGTGGCCTTCCCGCTTGAGGCAGACACAGTCGGGCTGAGTCATCGTGAGGGGGGACTATCCTCCACCCAGGGCCGCGGAAGCGTGGTCGAACAGGGCACTGGCCAAGTCGGCCGATTTTGGCCACACCAGCAGGTAGCCTGCAGAACCACGGACTGGCGGCACGCTGCCGTAGGCGTGTGACAGGACTGCAATCAAGCCGGGTCGCCCTAGGAGACGACCCGGCGAGCCTCTGACCCGGACCGTTCGAACTGCGCCCCGGAAAAGCAGACAAACGCACATTCGAGAAACTTATAACGTAACACGCTCGGGCTGATGCCGAGCCTTGACCGCCCGCGCTGCGCGCTGTTGTTCCGGCTTCAGTGCTTCGGAACCCTTCTGTGCTCAGGCATTCTGGAGCACTCATACCGGAGCTGCTCAGCAAGTGTCTCGGGGCGGGGAATAGGGTTAGATGGCCCGCCGGTATTGCCAAACCAAGTGGGCATGTGACGCAACGCCGTCTTTTACGCTTTCGATGCCCCAATGCCGCGCTAGATTCAACGCCGGATGGAATCCTTGGCAACATGGGACACTGCCCTTTTCCGGGTAATTCACGAGCAATGGCAGAATTCGGTGTTTGATGGGCTGATGCCGATTTTGAGCGGGCATCCTTTGTTCTATCCGGCGGTGATCGTGCTGGCGCTTATCATGCTTTGGCGAGGGGGCCGAAGAGCGCGGTTATGCGTGTTGATGCTGGCGCTTTTATTACCTGCGGGGGACGGCCTGGTCTGCAACACGTTAAAAAAAGCAATCGGACGACCCCGGCCTTACGCAGTCTTGGAAGGGGTGGAATCGCGGGTGGGCAGCGGGCAAAACCGTGGCAAGAGCATGCCCTCGGGTCATGCCTTCAACTGGTTTGCGGCCACGATGATCCTTGGCCTGTACTATCGGCGGAGCTGGCGTGTGATGCTGCCCTTGGCGACCGCGGTGGCCTATTCCCGGGTGTACAACGGTGTCCATTATCCGTCAGACGTCATTGCAGGCGCGATTCTCGGGGCGGGTTATGCGGTGGCCGGCCTTTGGGGGGTGCAACAGCTCTGGACGTGGATTGGCAAAAAATGGTTTCCGCTCTGGGAGGCGCGTTATCCCCGTTTGCTTCCGCCCTGGCCCGCTGTCGTTGTGACGGAGCTGGTTTCAAAGGGCTCCACCTGCGATTTTCAGAGGGAAGAGGACCGACACTGGTACCGTGCGGGTGTGGTTTTGCTTGTTCTGCTGTTGGTTGGTCGCTGGGCCTACATTGGGAGCGATCTGATTCAGCTTTCCGAGGATGAAGCTTACCAGTGGCTCTGGTCGAAGCGTCTTGCTCCGGCCTATTATAGCAAGCCGCCGTTGATCGCCTGGAGCCACTGGATCAGCACACGCATTTGGGGTGATACGCAGTTCGGGGTCCGCTTTTTTGCACCGTTGATCGCGGCTGGCATTGGTTGGACCCTGTTGCGGTTTTTGTCGGATTGGATTGGGCCACGGTCAGCCGTCTTGTTTCTCCTCATGTTGGTCACGACACCTTTGCTGGCCGTGGGAAGCACCCTAATGACCGTGGATCCGTGGAATGTGTTGTTTTGGACCTTGGCGATGGTGTCGGGTTGGCGGGCAACGCAGTCGGACGGTCGCACTGTCGATTGGTTATGGGTGGGACTGTGGATGGGGCTGGGAAGTCTCAGCAAATACACGGCTTTGATGCAGTGGCTGAGCTGGATCTTATGGTTCGGTCTCTGGCCGGCCGCCCGGCATCATCTGCGTCGGCCGGGGCCGTACCTGGCGTTGAGCATGAATTTGATGTGTTTAACCCCGGTGGTGATCTGGAACTGGCAGCATGACTGGATCACTGTTCGACATGTGGCCGAGGATGCGCAGGTGGGAGAACCATGGCGATTTACGCTCAAATATCTTGGCGAGTTTTTGGCCGGTGAAGCGGTCTTATGGAATCCGGTGTGGTTCGGGCTGATGGTAGGTGCGGTGTGGGGAATCCTGCGCCATCGAATCCGCGAGCCGCGGTTGCTGTACCTCCTGTGCATGGGCGCGCCTGTGTTCTGCGTGTACATGCTCTGGAGCCTGCACTCGAGGGTCATGTTGAATTGGATTGCACCCTCGATCGTGCCGTTACTGGCACTAGCTGCGGTGTATTGGCACCGACAGGAAATGCCGGGTGCCAGGCTTTATCGGAGAGTGTGGCCTTGGGGATTGGTGGTAGGTTTGCTGGCGCTCGTCCCCATGCATGACAGTCGTTTGATTACCCGAGCAACCGGCTTAGTTCTACCGATCCAAATGGATCCTTTGCATCGGGTGCGCGGTTGGAAAGAAGTTGCCGGATTGGCGGCGCAGGCGCGGCAACAGTTGCTGGCCGAAGGACGTCCGGTACTACTGATCGGGGATCATTACGGGATTACCAGTTTGATGACGTTTTACTTGCCGGAAGCGCGCGGGGGCTTACCGAACCAACCTTTGGTGTATTGCCTCAGCTCGCCGCGTCCCAAGAATCAATTCTATTTCTGGCCTGGATACGAACACCAGCGTGGAGCCAATGCGATCTTCGTGCAGCGGCTCAAACCAAAGGTCCAGACCCGTGCCTGGTTGCGACGGCCCTGGGATTCCCAGTGGCGGTGGGTGGCACCCTCGCCGCGGGACCCTCCGTCGCTTTTGATAAGCCAGTTTGAAGAGGTAACAAGTTTGGGAGTTTTTCCGGCCGTGTGGCGTGGTCAACCCCAGCAATGGATCCAACTTTATGAATGTCGGGGGTTACGGTGAGTGCAGAGGACAGTGCGCAGCCGCGGTCGAGAAGGTCTGGACCGTGGACGATTACCGGCTGGACCTCACCCTGAGCTGTGGTCAGGTCTTCCGGTGGCAGTATCGGGGTCACCGTTGGCTCGGCGTCATCCAGGGCTGCCGGGTGGAGTTGGAACAAGAGGGTCGGTTGTTGAGGGCGCGCGTGATTGGATTGGAACCGTCGCTCTCAGTTGTGGAGGAGTATCTGCAAGTGCAATTGGATTTTGCGGAAGTGGTCCGGAGTTTTCCTGCGGATCCGGCCCTTCATGGGGCAGTGCAACGTTGGCGCGGGCTTCGTCTGTTGCGACAACCGTTTTGGGAATGCCTGGCTTCTTTTATCTTGTCCAGCAACAAGCGAATCGAGCAGATCCGACAGGTAATCGAACGGATATGCCAGCGGTGGGGCGATATGGTGGTGGCGCCCGCTGGCGCGGAGCCTGTTTGGAGTTTTCCCGGACCAGAACGGATTGCCGCACTGGACGAAAGGGAACTAAGACAGTGCGGCATGGGGTTCCGCGCGGCGTATTTGCGGGCAGCAGCCCGAATGGTGCTGCAGCTTGGTTGGGCGGACACGGGTCCTCCGGAGCGTTCCTATCTGGCGGCACGGGAACGGTTGATGACCCTGCCTGGCGTTGGCCCCAAGATAGCCGATTGCGTGTGTCTGTTTGCGTTGGGCTTTTATGAAGCCTTTCCCGTGGACACTTGGGTTGCCCGGGTCATACGCGAACGCTACCGATGGATGGGCAGGATTTCACCGGAGGTCATTGCGACCCGGGCGCGGCACTATTTCGGTCCCTTTGCCGGCTATGCTCAGCAATATCTGTTTCATGATCGACGCATGCAGGCGAAACGGGATAACGGTCTTCCGCAACATGCATCGTTTTCAGACCGGTTGATCCTACCAGCGCTGTGAGTACGAGCGTCCACCGGGCAACCGAGGGCTGAGGCCGGGTTCAGATTTCGACAAACTTGCCCGGATTCAGGATTCCGTGTGGATCCAAGGCGGCTTTGATTCGCCGGTGCAGCTCGCGCACTTCTGGGCTGACGGCCAACGGCCACCATTGTTTTTTGGCCAGACCGACGCCGTGCTCCCCGGTGATGGCGCCGCCCCAGGCCAACACCTGACGAAACAGCTCATCCAGCGCTGCCTCGGCTTTTTGTTGAGCCCCAGGTTGCTGGAGGTCCACCATCAGGTTGGTGTGGATGTTGCCGTCTCCTGCGTGCCCAAAGCAGGCCACGGGGATGCCATATTTCTTTTGCAAGCGGGCTGCAAATTCAAACAAGTCTTCCAATCGACTGCGCGGCACTACAATGTCTTCATTCAATTTAGTCAAGCCGGTGTCCCGGAGGGCATAGGAGAATTCACGTCGGATCTGCCAAACCGCTTCACAGGCTTCGGGTCCCAAGCCGACCTGAATGAACCTGGGCTGGTGAGCTCGAACCAATTGCCGCAAGTGCCGGATTTCGCTGCGGACCGATCGTTCCTGGCCGTCCAATTCCACGATCAATAGCGCGTCGCATCCGCGAAGCCGACGGCTGCCAGTCCGGCGCCGGGCTGCTTCCACGGTGAAGGCGTCAGCCAGTTCCAAAGCAGACGGCAGGTAGCCGGCTTGCAAGATGCCATGCAACGCACGAACGGCATCGCGCATCCGGCCGAAGCCGACAGCCAAATTTGCCCGGTATGGAGGCAATGGCAGCAACTTCAGTGTCGCGGTGGTGACCACGCCGAGCAGTCCCTCCGAACCGACAAAAAGCCGGTGCAGATCGAATCCGGTCTTGTTTTTGTGGGTGCGTCCGCCCAAGCATAGAGTGGTGCCGTCAGCCAGGACGACTTCCAGGCCCAGCACATAATCTCGAGTGACCCCGTATTTCAGGCAACGAGGTCCCCCGGCGTTGGTGATGATATTGCCGCCGAGGGTGTTGTCGGCCCGACTGGCAGGGTCGGGGGGATAAAACAAACCGCGTTTCTCGACCTCCGCCTGCAAATGTGCGGTCCGTACACCCGCCTCAACCACCGCCACGAAATCCTGAGGATGAATCTCCAGGATGCGGTTCATTCGAGCCAGTGAAAGCACGATCCCGCCTCGGACGGGCACGCATCCACCCACGTAACCGTGACCGGCTCCGCGAGCTGTGACCGGGATCCGATGCTCGTGTGCGAATCGCAGGGTCCGCGCCACGGACGCGGTGGAACGCGCCAGCACCACGGCTTCCGGCCGGTGGCTGGCAAACCATTTGTCAGACGCATGAGCCTGGAGCGTACGTTCGTCCCATAGCAGTTCTCCTGCGGGCAAGAGGCGGGCCAGCTTGGGAATCCAATCAGGCGTGGTCGTTTTCGCCCGGGATCGGGCCACGGTCATGGAGGAAGGCTTGCGCTTCATCGAATTCGGATTCCGGCACTTGTACAAGGATGCCACCTGCAGCCAACGCGTATCCGGCCACACTCAAGGCCGCATCCTCATGCGCGATCCGGGGGTGAAAACCGGCGGCTTCGAGCCGCGCACGCGCCAGATGTGCTTCGGCTGGCTGGAGGCATCGGAGTAGCGCGACCAGTTTCATGAGCCATGTGCCGGTGCAGAAGCGGCGCGGTTCAACAACTCGGCGAAGATGATGACTCCTGCGCCGGTCTGAATGGAGCTTTGGACCTGCACCTCTACCTCGTGACCAATGAATGGTTGCGCATGGTTGACCACCACCATGGTGCCATCCGGCAGGTAACCGACGCCCTGGTGACGTTCCTTACCTTCGCGCACAATTTTTAGGCGAATGGTTTCGCCGGGGAGGAGGACCGTGCGGAGGCAACGGGCCAACTCGTGGAGGTTGACGCAGGTAACGTTTTGCAACTCGGCCACGCGGGCCAGATTTGCGTCGTTGGTGAACAACCGCGCGTTCATATTCCGGGCCAGGCGGATCAACTTGGCATCTACGCCTGTCTCATCCGGGAAATCCGCCTCGTGAATGCGGACCTCGTTGCGTTTGGAACGTTGCATGCGGTTAAGAATCTCCAATCCACGCCGCCCGCGGGCCCGTTTGGTGGCATCGGCCGAATCGGCCAACTGATGGAGCTCTCGAAGGACGAACCGGGGCACCACCACGGTGCCCTGCAGGAAGTTGGCCTCGAGCAGTTCGGCGATGCGGCCATCAATGATGACACTGGTATCCAACAGAATCCAAGACTCCGCAGAGCCGCGCGGCGTAAACCGCACATAAGGAATGATCAGGGAAAAGTCCTCCCGATTGCTGCGCATGGCCAGTACCATGCCAATGTAGCCAAAGGCCAGAAACAGGCCCAGGCGCACCATCCACCGTGTGCCGGGCTCGACATTGTCAAACAAACCCGAATGATCGATGAGCTGGGCCACCACCAGGCCCAAAATCAGGCCAAAGGTGACTGCCGAAAAGGCCCGCAGGCTGAAGCCTTTGAGTATTTCGTCCACGGCAATCATCAGTCCGCCGAAGCCAAAGCCGGCCACTACGCCCAGCCAGGGTTGTTGCGCATATTCAGGCCGCAATTGGCCGATCGCGTAACCGGCCGTGGTGCACAAGAGCAGGAAAAATATGCGTATTACCCAGATGGTCATGACCGTTCAGGGATATGGGTGATGCGGAGCCCGCAGCGGTTCGGCGGATGCCGGCTGCGGCTCGGGCGGAGGACGCGGCTTCCACAGCAACCGCCACAGTCCAAATCGGTTGAGATTGCTAGTGGTGATGGAAAGGTTTCGGGCGATCTCTTCCAGATGTTGCGCCAATTGCTCGTCTTTGACCAATCGGCCGGCCACGCCCTGCCCGGCCTGAAGATCGCGGACCAGTTGGTCCAGACCAGCCGTGATGGAGTCGAGTCGTTGCAAGGTGGCCGTCAGTTCGTTGGTATGGCTTTCCAACAGGAAATGGAGCCGATGTATGAATCCTCTGAGATCCTCGGTTGCCGCATTCAAATTGCTCAACACCTGCTTCACGGTGGGCGTCTGGGTTTCCAGCAAACGCTGCACCTGGTCCATGGCAACAGCGGCGTGCCCTGAGAAACGGCCCAGGTGCTCCAGCGTGTTGGAAAACTGGACGAGCGTGGGTTCATTCAGTACGAGTCGTCGAATGTCTGCAATGGCCGCATCCAAACGACGGGCCGTCTGATCGATGCGGCGGATGAAGCCGCTGGCGTCACGAGCCGTCTGCTGAAGATTGAACGGTGGCGGGCATTCCGTCTCTTCGCCGGGCTGAAAATACCGTGCCGACGCGTTCGTGGCGGGGTAAATCGCTACGTACTGATCCCCCAAGAAGCCACTTTGTTCAATTACAAAGGTGGCGTTGGTACGGATGCGATACTGTTGCAGAATCTGGAGCGTCAACCGAACGGTGCCGCTTTCGGGATCCAGATGCAGATCGGAAACATTGCCGACCGGATAACCCGCCATCAACACCGCCGCACCTCGTTTGATCCCACCAATGTCCGAGGTGCGCAAATACAGTTCGTAGGTACGGGCAAATCGGGTCACTCCTTTACTGAAACTGACCAACAAGGCGGCCAACAGCAGAAGGCCCACCGCCACGAACAAGCCCACCTTCCATTCCAAAGACCGGTTCTCCATGGCTCAAAAGTCGGGATGCTTCGGATCCGAAACCCCGTCAATAAAACGCCGCACCACTGGATCGGTCGAGGCAAAGATGCTTGGTGTGGGGCCCATCGCGTAAATGCGGTGGTCGTGCAACAGGGCTACGCGATGCCCCACGCGCCGGGCGCTCCGCATGTCATGGGTGACCACTACGCTGGTAACCCGCAAGTGATCTCGAATGCGGATGATCAATTGGTCGATGGAATCCGAAACGATGGGATCGAGTCCGCTCGTGGGTTCGTCGTACAACAGAATTTCCGGGCGATAAACGATAGCGCGAGCCAAGCCGACGCGTTTGCGCATGCCGCCAGACAACTCGGCCGGACGCTTTTTCTCAATGCCCGGCAGATCAACCAACTCCAATGCCTCCGCCACCCGACGGGCAATCTCTGCAGGCGTCAAATCCCGCCGGTTGCGAAACGCAAAGGCAACATTTTCCGCTACGGTCATCGAATCGAACAGCGCCGCGCTTTGGAACAACATGCCAAACTTGCGCCGCACCTCCAATAACTGGCGTTCGTTCATGCGGGTGATCTCCTGCCCATCCACCCGGATGGAGCCGGCATCGGGCTGAAGCAGGCCGATCAGATGTTTCAACAGCACGCTCTTGCCACAACCGCTGCGCCCGATGATGACCACCGATTCACCCCGTTCAATGTGAAGGTCAATGCCCTCCAACACGGTCTGGGCTCCAAACCGCTTGGTCAATCCTTGTACCTCGATCATAGGCCCAGACCCGTCAACAGCGGGGTCAGCCCCAGGGTGAGAAAGAAATTCGACACCAGGATCGAAATCGACGCCGCCACTACGGCCTCCGTAGTGGCGCGGCCCACACCTTCTGCGCCCAGGCGGCAATTTAATCCCTTGTAACAGCCGACCAGAGCCACAATGCCGCCATAGATCACCGCCTTGATCATCCCCATGGTGACATCGACCAAATCAGTATAGCGCAGCATGTTGTGCCAGGCGTAGGCTGCATCAATGCCCAACAAGCCCACCCCCACGAGGTACCCAGCGCCAATCCCCACAGTAATCGCCTCTGCCGTAAGCAAGGGCAACGCAATGTGGGCCGCCAAAAGCCGTGGGACGACAAGGTAGTCCACCGGGTGTGTGGCCAAAGTCCGCAGCGCGTCAATTTGTTCCGTCACTCGCATGGTGCCCAGTTCCGCGGCAATGGCTGCCCCAACCCGCCCCGCTACCATGAGCCCAGTCAAGACCGGACCCAACTCGCTGCACATGGAGACACTCACCACCGCCAAGGTGGCCGTGTCCATTTTCACTTTATGAAACTGAAAGAAAGTCTGGGCGGCCAACACCATCCCCGTGAACGCGCCCGTGATCAGCACCACCGACTGAGATTTGACTCCCATGAAGTGGACCTGCACGAGCACGTCCCGAGGGTGCGCACCCCGCCGAAGCAGGGAGGCAAAAGCATCTCGTGCCAACAGGGCCATGCGGCCCAAACCGCACAACCAGTCGGACCACCAGGCACAATGCAGCCCCATGCGGGCTATCTAGCACAGGATTTCCCCAGTCAAAAGCAAAAGACACCGCTCCCTCGGCCGGGAGTTACCGGTGTTTTGCGGAGGATGCGATGCGGCGATCTTAACCCGATAACGCGCCGGCAGCCGGGGCGTTTTGCTTGAACACAAGCTTGTCGCCCTCGACGGTGACCTGGACCGGCTCTCCCTCATGAAGGTTCCCCCGGAGAATTTCCTCTGCCAATGGATCCTCCAAATACCGTTCAACGGCGCGTCGCATCGGTCGAGCACCGTATTGGGGATCGTAACCTTTTTGCACAAGGAACTCCTTGGCGGCTGTGTCCAGTTCCAGCCGAATGTTCCGCTGCTGCAGCCGACTGAGCACTTTACCAATCTCCAACTCCAGGATCGCGATCAGGTCATTCTTATTCAACGGCCGGAACACAATCACGTCGTCAAGCCGGTTCAGGAACTCGGGTCGGAACACCCGTTTCGCCTCGTCGAGGATCTTCTCGCGAATACGTTCGTAAGTCAGCTCCTCGTTGGTAGGACCGAACCCGATCGTCCCTTGCCGGCGAACAATCTCCGAGCCCACGTTGGAGGTCATCAAGATGATGGTGTTGCGGAAGTTGACCACTCGCCCGACATTGTCCGTGAGTTTTCCTTCCTCCAAGATCTGCAGCAGCATGTTCCAGACGTCGGGGTGCGCCTTCTCAATTTCATCGAACAACACCACCGAATATGGCTTGCGCCGGACCTGCTCGGTGAGTTGGCCGCCCTCTTCGTAACCCACATAGCCGGGGGGCGATCCGATCAGGCGCGAGACGTTGAACTTCTCCATGTACTCGCTCATGTCGAGCTGAATCAGTGACTTGCTGTCGCCAAAAAGCTGCTCGGCCAGCGTCTTGGCCAAGAGGGTCTTGCCCACGCCGGTGGGCCCCAGCAACAGGAACGAGCCGATGGGCCGGCGCGGATCTTTCAGGTCGGCGCGCGACCGCCGGAGCGCCTTGCAAATGGCTGTGACGGCCTCACGCTGGCCCACAATCACCTTTTCCATTTCGGCCTCCGTGGCAAGCAGCCGCTGCATTTCGCCCTGTTCCATTCGCTGCAACGGGATGCCGGTCCACTTCGAGACCACTTGCAAGATGTCTTCTTCGTCCACCCGGACCCGCTTCTCCTCGCGAGTGGTGCGCCACTCCCGCAATAGTAATTCCAATTTTTCTTTGGCCTGCTTTTCTTTATCCCGCATGGCAGCAGCGCCTTCGAAATCCTGGTTCTTGATGGCCTGTTCTTTCGCGGCTTTGATTTCCTCAATTTTGGCTTCCAGGGCCTTGATCTCCGGAGGCCGAATCATGGTGCTGATCCGGGCTCGCGAACCTGCTTCGTCCATCAGATCGATGGCTTTATCCGGAAGATACCGATCGGTGATGTAACGCACCGAATAGCGCACCGCAGCCTCGAGCGCCTTCTCGGTGTACTCCACCTTGTGATGTTCCTCGTATTTTGGCCGGAGCCCTTTGAGAATTAGGATGGTTTCCTCCGGTGTGGGTTCATCCACGCGGACAGCTTGGAATCGTCGTTCCAGGGCAGCGTCTTTTTCGATGTATTTGCGGTACTCGTTGAGGGTAGTGGCTCCGATGCACTGGAGCTCGCCCCGGCTGAGAGCCGGTTTGATGATATTGGAAGCGTCCATCGTGCCCTCGGCTGAGCCCGCCCCCACAATCGTGTGCAGCTCATCAATGAAAAGGATCACGTTGCGCGAGCGCCGGATCTCATCCATCACTGCCTTGATGCGCTCTTCAAACTGACCGCGATACTTGGTGCCGGCCACCATGAGAGCCAGATCGAGTGTGATGAGCCGTTTGTCGCGCAGGATTTCCGGCACGTTGCCAGCGGCAATTTCTTGAGCCAAACCTTCTACAATGGCCGTTTTCCCCACGCCGGCCTCGCCGAGCAAAACCGGATTGTTTTTGGTCCGTCGGCACAAGATTTGAATGACGCGTTCGATCTCGTTGCGGCGGCCAATGACCGGATCGAGCTCGCCTCGCCGGGCAATTTCGGTCAGGTCGCGCCCAAATGCCTTCAACGCCGGTGTCTTGACCTCCGCCTTGCGACCGGGGGCCGGCTTCTCGCCCGATTCCCCCGCTGCAGGTTCTTCCTGAGCAGCGTAATTGGGATCCAACTCTCGCAAGATTTCCTGTCGGGTCTGCTCCAGGTCGATATCGAAACTCTTCAAGACTTTCGCAGCCACACCGTCCCCTTCGCGGAGCAGGCCCAACAGAATGTGTTCCGTGCCCACGTAGGTGTGATTGAGGGCTTTGGCTTCCTTCTGGGCCAGGGCCAACACTTTTTTGACCCGGGGCGTGAAAGGAATACTGCCCATCATCTTCTGGTCCGGGCCGGTGCCAACAAGCTTTTCCACCTCCATGCGGACCGACTCGAGGTCAAGGCCCATGCGCTGCAGGACGTTGACAGCCACGCCCTGCCCCAATTTCAGCAGACCGAGGAGCAAATGCTCCGTGCCCACGAAATTGTGGTTGAACCGGTCAGCCTCTTTCCGCGCCAGCGCCAGCACTTGCTGCGCTCGCGGGGTGAGGTTGCTCATGGACTCTTCACTCATAGCCACGCTCAAATTGCGCCATGCGACCCGCTTTGTCCAGTGCGGCAGCCGATCACGCTGGCCGGGCGCAGGCCCTGTTTTGCGCGCACCGCTTCTTTCCTTCGGCTATTCTGCCATTGGTCTGAAGCAGCGCTTTGCAAAAGATTCCGCGACTGCTGCGGAGGTCCGCTCCTCTCGGACCGCAGAGCGGCCCGGCGGCACACCCTCTGCCTCCCTGCCCCTCCACCGGAACCGTGCACCTGCACTTCTGCCGCGGATGACCCGGTCTCACCCACGCTCCGTCAGCCATCGCGGAGTCTGCAGGGCATTCTGCGACCGTCGCTGCCAACATGCATCGTTTGCAAGCAACCTTCAAGTCCCGTTGCCAACCTTCAAGTCCCCGGGGCGGCCTGGGTTAACGCGCGTTTGCAACATTCTTGCAACACTTGACCCAATGGGCCCCGAGGTCTGCGCCCACCTGACAACCCGACCCACTTGGTTTGACCATCCCCCACGTGGACCGCGGGTCAACCTCTTGGAAGACGCCGTGGTTTGGAGTTTCGAACATGCACTACCGCCTGCACGCAAATTCAAAATACTCGTTGCAAGCTTTAGCATCCCACCCACCCTGGGTGGACCTTTCGAAAAAGCCCGCCGTAAACCCCATGGAAGTGGCGCCTTGGGCAAGAGGAATACCATTGGAGAAACGCTTTCCCAATCAGCGGCAGCGCCATTAAAGGAAACCGTCGGAAACAATGACAGGTTCTCACCGTAACAGGCGGTCGTGCAGTTGCCACCGTTTTTCTTTTTTAGAATCGAGACAGGCCACTCGAGAATGCGGCCTCGCACTTGTCCTGGGAGATCGCCGGATTCTTGCTTCACGCAGCTCTGACAGATCCGACGCGGGGCGAGTTGTCGCCGAGGATGACAAGCCAGCGAGCCTGACCTTTTCGAACGGTAGACTGAATGCAACTCCTCGAGCGAAAGTCTGCATGGTCCACTCGGGCATGTTCCACCGACCTTTGAGCCATCGCTTGCCCTGCCCGGGGGTGGAGGTTCTCTGAGGAGTGACCAGAATTGGGGGTTGGCCGAGGTTTTGATTCCGGGCAATTTAGCGCTGACTGTGGGCCAGGGCCCGGGCTGAATGGATCCGGGCAGATCCCGCAAGAGAGGATGCAGGGGCGTTCCCGAGTGATGAAACCGCGGATCCTTCACCGAGCTGCGAAAGATCGGTCGCGCGAATCGAGCTACAGGTTCGCGGGTTTGTACATAGCTCTGCTAGCCATCTCCACCGCCACCGCGCTGGCGGAAGATCCCTGGCCGCCTGTGACCCGGACCGCCCGACCGTGGACGTATTGGTGGTGGATGGGAAGTGCCGTGGATCGCACCAATCTTGTGAGGGAACTTACCCGGTATCGTGAAGCAGGGCTAGGGGGTGTTCACATCATCCCCATTTACGGTGCCAAAGGATGGGAGGCCCGGTACGTGCCCTATTTGAGCCAGCCCTGGTTGGAATTGTTGGACTTTACCGTGCGCCAGGCTGAACGGCTGGACATGGGAGTGGATATGACAACCGGCACTGGTTGGTGTTTCGGCGGCCCAAGGGTCGCGCCCGATGAAGCCAACGCGGTGGCGACCTTTCAAACCTTCCAGCTTCATGCGGGGGAGCGTTTGTCACAGAGGTTTGAACCCGGCGTGTTGCAGGCGCTGGTGGCTTTTGGCCCGGAAGCCCCATGTGTGGATCTGTTTCAACGATTGCAACCAGAGGGCCTTGTGGACTGGGTCGCTGAGGGGGGATCCTGGCTCATCGTCGCGGTCACGCAACGATTCTCCGGACAGCGTGTCAAACGCGCTGCTCCGGGGGGGGAAGGTCCCATGCTGAATCTGTTCGAGCCGCGAGCGATGACAAATTACCTCCGCTGGTTCGACGACGCCTTTGCCACGTACGCCGGAGCCCGCCCCCGAGCCCAATACCACGATTCGTACGAGTATCGCTGCGATTGGGCCCCTTCGCTTCTAATCGAATTTGAAAAACGGCGTGGATATCGCCTCCAGGATCATCTCGACGCATTTGTGCGCGGCGAACCTGCCGACCGCGCCGCGCGGGTCAAGTGCGATTATCGTGAAACGCTTTCGGACATCATGGCGGAGGTCACTTTGCCCAGTTGGACTGCCTGGGCGCATCGCCATGGTTGGATCACGCGTAACGAGGCGCATGGATCCCCCGGCAACTGGATCGACCTTTACGCGGCAGCCGATATTCCTGAAACAGAGATGTTCCACCGGGATCGAAATCGGCTCCTGTCCAAATTTGCTTCCTCGGCCGCGCATCTGACCGGGCGAGCGTTGGTCAGCAGTGAGACGGGAACCTGGCTGGCGGAGCATTTTACAGAAACTCTGGGTCAGATGAAGGAGTTGTTGGACGACCTTTTCCTCAGCGGGGTCAATCATGTCTTCTACCACGGTACTTGCTACTCTCCCGACGAAGCGCCTTGGCCGGGCTGGCTTTTCTACGCCAGCTTTCAAATGAATCCTCGCAACCCGGTCTGGCGGGACGTACCGGCATTGAACCTTTATGTCGCTCGTTGCCAGGCGGTGCTGCAATCGGGACGGCCGGACAATGACTTACTGCTTTATTGGCCGATCCACGACCTCTGGCATGACCCGACCGGCACCGCCCGAAATCTCACCATCCATGCCCGGGATTGGTTTGAAACCAAGCCGATCGGTGAAACTGCCGTGGAGCTTTGGAACCGGGGCTACGCCTTCGATTACGTTTCCGACCGATTCTTGCAACAAGCTCGGGCCGAGAAAGGAAAAATCCAACTCCCCGGAGGGACGTGGCGCGGCATCGTCATTCCGCCCTGCCAACGCATGCCTGTGCCCACCTTGCGAAAGCTCATGGATCTGGCCGAGGCTCAAGTGCCCGTCATATTTGCTGGTGGGTTACCGATCGATGTGCCGGGCTTGGCGCAGCTAGAGCAACGCCGGGCTGAACTCCAACAGCTTTTGTTGCGAGCGCGCTCGCTGGCAGATCGAGAGGAACCAAATCTGTTTATCGGCAGACTTCAGTCCGCACTGCTCGAAAGTGGAATTCCGCGGGAGCGAATGGTCGAAGAAGCCAGTCTCATGTACGTCCGCCGTGCGTTGCCGATAGGCCACTATTATTTCCTTGCCAACCGCTCATCTGTTAAGGCTTTTGAAGGATGGGTCCCGCTCGGGCGCCCGGCGCGCGCCGTGCGCCTGTTGGATCCCATGAGTGGTCGTTATGGAGTGCCGCCCACCCGGCCAATCGGGCGTGATCAACTTGCGGTTTACCTTCAACTTTGGCCGGGCCAATCCTGCATCCTCCAAACCGGCCAGAGTCCGTTTCCTGACCCACCGTGGCGCTGGTGGCGAGCGGCAGGCCCCACATATCCTCTGAACGGGCGGTGGCGTGTGGATTTCGTCGCTGGCGGGCCCAACCTACCCGATTCTTATGAAAGCAATCGTCCGGAGCCATGGACTCATGGCGGGGATCCAGAACGTGACCGATTTGCCGGAACCGCCCGTTACAGCGTCCAATTTGATCGGCCGCCGTGGCCTGCTGTCCACTGGCGGTTGGATCTGGGCCGGGTCGCTCACAGTGCCCGGGTCCGCCTCAATGGCCGTGATCTCGGCACATTTCTTCAAGCGCCCTGGTGGGTGATCCTCTCCGAGCTGCGTCCTCAAAACAATTTACTGGAAGTGGAAGTCACAAGCGTCGCCGCTAACCGCATTCGGGATCTGGATCGACGGGGGGTCAGTTGGAAAAACTTTCACGACATTAATTTCGTCAACATTCAATATCGCCCTTTTCATGCAGCCGACTGGCCCGTGGTGGAGTGCGGTCTAATCGGACCGGTAACGCTGACGCCGGTGGAACCCCAGCCATTGAAATTGCCATGAGCCTTGGCTTCAGCCGGATTTTAACCCTCTGGTTGGTCCTCGGGTGCCTTTTAAGTTGCTGCTTGCCGGTGCGGGGCGCTTCCCCTGATGACCCAACCACGAACCGTATCGACCCGGTGGTTCTCGAGCGCGTTTTTCAGGAGGTCAAAACGCCGTTCAAGTATGGCATCGTGCTGCGGCCCCCGCCCGGTCTGAAAATTGATTGTCCGAACGTGTTCCGTTTTGGCGGACGTTGGTACATGGTGTATGTGCAGTTTGAAAACGATCCCCAAGGGTACACCACGCAATTGGCTGTAAGTGACGATCTGCTCCAATGGCAGCCCTTGGGAACCATTCTGGAACGGGGCAGTCCGGGCTCATGGGACGCCGCCAATGCGGCCGGCGGACTTGCTCTGGTCGATCCGGAGTGGGGCGGCAGCCATGCTTTGTTTTCTTATGAAAACCGGTACTGGATGAGCTACCTGGGCGGGCCGAATCCGGGTTACGAAACTCCGCCCCTGATGATTGGTCTGGCCCACACCGATCATCCCGCCCGGCCCGGGTTGTGGTCCAAACTTCCGTCTCCGATTCTCCGTCCCGACGATCCGGACAGCCGTCCTTTTGAGAACGGGGTCCTGTTCAAAAGCCATATTTTCCGCGACGAGACCGGTGCCTTGGGCGCGCCTTTTGTCATGTTCTATAATGCCAGGCCTCCACGCGGGGACGAGTCGATCGGCATCGCTGTCTCGGATGACCTTCGGACCTGGCGTCGCTACGGCAGCGAGCCCGTGATCGCAGCGGAGCGTCCCAAAGGTCTAAAACACGGGGTGATTTGTGGGGATCCACAGATAGTTCGCATGCATGGCTACTGGGTCATGTTCTATTTCGGTGCTTTTTGGAAACCCGGCGCCTTCAACACGTTTGCCGTCTCCCGAGACTTGAAACATTGGACGGCGTGGACCGGGCCGGACTTGGTGGCGCCTTCGGAGCCTTGGGATCGCGAGTTCGCCCACAAACCATGGGTGCTCAAATACGAAGGTGTGGTTTACCACTTCTATTGTGCTGTCGGCGATCAAGGACGCGTGATTGCCCTGGCCACATCGCGGGATCTCCGAGCTGAACAACGGCCTCCGGCGCCGCCTCCGCTCCCGACCCTATGGCTGATCGGAGACTCCACTGTTCAAACGACGACTGCAGGTCAGATGGGTTGGGGCACTCCGTTGCCACGGTTTTTTGACACCAATGCAGTGCGCATCGTGAACCGTGCCCGAGGCGGTCGCAGCAGTCGCACCTTCTTCACCGAAGGTCTCTGGGATAAGGTACGAGCTGAGTTGCGGCCCGGCGATTTTGTTCTCATCCAGTTTGGCCACAATGATGGCGGCCCCCTGGATCAGGGACGTGCCCGCGCCAGCCTGCGTGGCACGGGTGCCGAGACTCTGTGCATTACCAATCGGACCACTGGTTGGAAAGAAACGGTCTACACGTACGGCCATTATTTGCGCCGGTACATTCGCGAAGCACGGGAACATGGGGCTACGCCCATCATCCTGTCGCCCGTGCCGAGAAATCGATGGCAGGAAAACCGTGTGATTCGGAATCACGCGGATTATGCAGGCTGGGCCGCAACGGTCGCGCACGAGGAAAAGGTACCGTTCATCGATCTCAACGAGCGGGTGGCTCGCCATTATGAATCGTTGGGCCGGGAGAAGGTCACCTCCCGTTACTTCAACGCCGGTGATGAGACGCACACAACGGCCGAGGGTGCAGAAGTCACTGCGCGCATTGTGGCCCAGGCGCTGGCCGCGTTCACGGATCTGCCTATCAGCCGGTGGGTTCGAACCGTTTCCGAGCCTGCTGCATGGGAAAGGCAATAACGATCGGAGACACAACTATGCGTGCGTTTTGTGAATCAGCTTTCATGCCGAGCCGGCCTCATCCCGGGATGAGTTGGGTGTCAGCATGGCTGCTCCCTGCAGCTCTCACCGCTGCCACGCTGCGCATTGAACCCGGACCACCACCCGGGCCGCGTCCGGAGCAACCGCCGGAAAGTCCACTCGCCGTGGTACGGCTTTACTCACCGCATCTTCAAACACTTCAAGGCGAACAGGCACTGAGGCTGGAACGGCTGTTTTATGTCACCCCGCAAGGGCGCACGTACCTGCCTCCGGACCTGAACACAGAAGCCCACGCCGGGACAACCGATGAGATGGAACGCACTTGGAAAGCGCCCGATGGCCGAATTGTCCGGCTAACCATCGCCATGGATGGTCCTCATTTTCGAGTGCAGTTGCGTGCCGAGCCGGCCGAGGATGTGCTCGGCTGGGGCCTTCAGATCAATGCGGACGCAGCCGAGTATTTCACAGGCCTGATGGAGCGCGTGGTGGACGGTCCCCAACAGGCTTCGTGGGCTCCCGGCATTCAGGCAGCCATGAACCTCCGCGGTCAAACCGTGGAGATGATTTTAAAACCCACCACTTCGGTTTATGCGCCCTTTTATGTCTCTTCGCGGGGATACGCGCTGTTGGTTCAGACTGAATGGCCCGGGTTCTACGACTTCTGCAATGCCGATCCGGCTTACGTCTTTGTGGGCTTCGAGGGCCCCACCTTGATCTTGCGCATTTATACGGCCTCCACACCCGCAGAGCTCGTTTGCACTCATGCGCGTGAAACCGGACCACCGGTGTTGCCTCCTCGGTGGCTGTTCCGACCTTGGCGCTGGCGGGATGAACATCGGCATCGAACCACATATTACGATGGCACGCCTGTCACAGGGCCCTTCAATTCTGAAATGATGGAGGACGTCCTCATGATGCGGGCCTTTGGCATCCCCTGCGGCGTGTATTGGATCGATCGGCCCTGGGGGCCTGGTCGGTTGGGCTACGACGATTTTGAAATCGATCCCGGCCGCCTGCCTCATTTTGAAGAATCTGTGCGATGGTTGGCCGAACAAGACATTCGCATGGTGCTGTGGATTGGCCCCTTTTACCAGGGCCAGATGGCGACCAACGCGCTTCAACGCGGTTGGCATCTACCAGGGCAGCCTCCCTGGCCGAACAACTGGCCTCTGGTGGACTTCACTCACCCGGCCGCACGCGCTTATTGGCAGGAGGGTGTGGCCAAACTGCTGCGCCTGGGTGTGTCTGGCTTCAAACTGGACCGAGCCGAGGAAGACATTCCCGAAAGCGGCCCTTGGCGCGTTCATGATGGACGGTCGCTGCGCCAGCAGCGGAACATTTATCCTGTCTTGTATCTGGAAGCGGCCTATGAAATCGCCCGCCAATACCGAAAGGACGATTTCGTGCTCATGCCACGTGCGGCCTACACGGGCAGCACCCGTTATGGGGTGTTTTGGGGCGGAGACATCGGCGGTACTCAGGAGGGTCTGCGGGCATCCATCATAGCCGCCCAGCGCGCCGCGGTGATGGGTTATCCCTTTTGGGGTTCCGACACGTGCGGGTATAATCAGCAGCTCTTGGAACAGGAGGTGTGTCTGCGTTGGCTGGCCTTTAGTTGCTTCACCCCCATCTTTGAAGTGGGGCCAACCCGCAACGTAGGATTTTGGAATCTGCCTCGCCCACCCTCGTATGACACACTGTTGATCGCAGCCTGGCGACTATATGCGCGGCTCCACGAGCGTCTGGCGGATTACAGTTGGGCCGCTGCGTTGGAGGCCCATCACACCGGCATGCCGATCGTCCGACCGCTCTTCTTGCTTGATCCGCGCGCGCCGGCAGCGTGGTCCAACTGGTGGACGTACGCTTACGGACCCGATCTGGTTGTCTCACCCGTTTGGCAGAAAGGGCAGCGCGAACAAGAGGTGTACCTGCCATCCGGCCATCGCTGGCGCGATGCATGGAATCCACAGCAGGTATACGAAGGCGGTCAAACCATCACGGTCCCCACCGAACCGCATCAAATCCCCATCTTTCTGCGGGAAGGTTCCAACCTGGAGCTAGGCGACCTGCACCGCGAATGGGAAACCGCACGGCGCATCGCGGAGCAACGGCCCGACTTGAAAACCCTGGATGCACAAGTTCGCCTCTGGTTTGCTTCTCGCCAAGCAGCCAAGCAAAAGCCATGAAACATCGTCGTCTGTTTCCGCCCTGGTTTGCCACAACAGGTTCCAGCGCCCTCCCGCTGGCGTCAGGACTGCTGCTCTGTCTCCTTGCTTCGGCCCACGCCGGGGCGACCACCTTTCCCACCGCACCCAAACCACTTTATCGGGATCCCGTGCATGATGGCGCCGCCGATCCAGTGGTCATCTGGAACCCATATCGCCAACGTTGGTGGATGTTTTACACCAACCGGCGTGCAAACGCGACAAACGCCCCGGGCGTCTCATGGGTTCACGGAACCCGCATTGGCATTGCGGAATCCGCCGACCGTGGCCGTACTTGGCACTACATCGGCGTGGCTGAGATTGATTTGCCCCCGGAATATGGTGGAGATCAGGCCACTCATTGGGCTCCCGAGGTCATCCAAGATTCCAAAGGCCAGCATCACATGTTCCTCACGGTCGTGCCGGGCATCTTCCGCGACTGGAACGCGCCGCGGTATATCGTCCAGCTTCTTAGCACCAACCTGCGCCACTGGCGATGGCTGCAGCGGTTGACCCTGGCGTCGGACCGAGTGATTGATGCCTGCGTGCTCCAACTGCCGGATGGCACCTGGCGTCTGTGGTACAACAACGAACGCGATCGCAAATCGATCTACTACGCGGAAAGCCCCGACCTTGAGGCCTGGCAAGACCGCGGAAAGACCGTGGGTGATCAGCCCGGCGAGGGCCCGAAAGTGTTCCATTGGCAGGGTTGGTACTGGATGATCACCGATATTTGGCAGGGCTTGGCGGTCTATCGCTCGAGCAATGCCACCGATTGGATCCGTCAACCCAACAATCTGCTTGCTCAACCGGGTCTGGGTCCAGACGACGGCGTCGTCGGTCAGCATGCCGACGTGGTCGTCAATGGCAACCGTGCCTATTTATTCTATTTCACTCACCCGGGTCGTCGCGGCCCGGAAGCGCAGAAAGATGGCTACGAACAGCGTCGGTCTTCCATCCAAGTGGTCGAGCTTCAGTACACCAATGGCTGGCTCCAATGTGATCGGGATATCCCAACGGTCATCGAGCTGCGCCCGCCGGTCTCGCAACCCACAGGGCTGCATTCATTTCCCGTCCAGATGCACGTAGATCTTGCCCGGCTAACGACTCCTTGGCCGGCAGTTTGGCGATTCTTCGGATGCGACGAGCCGAACTATGCTTACATGCCCAATGGTCGCAAACTGCTTGCAAAACTCGGCGAACTGCGACCGGACGAGGTCTTTTTTCGTACCCATAATCTCTTGACCAGCGGCGATGGCACGCCCGCCTTGAAGTGGGGTTCCACAGGTGTGTACCGGGAGGATGCTGAGGGTCGTCCGATTTACGACTGGACCATTTTGGATCGCATTTTCGATACATACCGCCAGTCACGCGTTCGCCCCTACGTTCAAATCGGTTTCATGCCCCGCGATCTCTCCGTCCGGCCCGATCCCTATCAACACAACTGGCAACCAGGCGCACCCTACGAAACCATCTACACGGGTTGGGCCTATCCGCCCAAAGACTATCAGAAATGGGCGGATCTAGTGCACGCGTGGGCTCGCCGATGTGTCGAACGGTACGGCCGAGCCGAGGTCGAGCAGTGGTACTGGCAGGTATGGAATGAACCCAACATCGGCTACTGGCAGGGCACGCGGGAGGAATTTTTGCGTCTTCACGATTATGCCATAGATGCTGTCCGTCGCGCGTTACCCTCCGCACGCGTGGGCGGGCCGGATGTCGCCGGCAGCGGCGGCCGGTTTATGGAGGCTTTTTTGGAACACTGTCTCCGCGGCACCAACTACGCCACCGGCCAACGTGGGACGCCGCTGGACTTTGTCTCTTTCCACGCCAAGGGCGCGCCCATTTTTACCAACGGCCATGTTCGCATGGGGCTGCATGTTCACCTGCGCACCATCCACGACGGTTTCCGGCTATTGAACCGTTTCCCCGAATTGCACAACATTCCTGTAATCCTCGGTGAATCGGATCCCGAGGGGTGCGCCGCTTGCCAAGGGCCGCAGCTCGGTTACCGCAACGGCACCCTATACGCCAGTTACACCGCCGCCAGCCTGCCGCGGATTCTCGAGCTGGCCCGCCGCCATGAAATTCACCTTCAGGGTGTGCTTACGTGGGCGTTCACTTTTGAAGATCAACCTCTCTTTGCCGGCTTCCGCCAACTGGCCAGCGAAGGGATCGATCTGCCTGTTCTAAACGTCTTTCGGATGTTTAGCCGTCTCGAGGGTGAGGAAGTCACTGTGCAAAGCTCAGCTGCCGTACCGCTCGAGACCATTCTGGAGCGCGGCATACGGGAAGCGCCCGATGTGGCAGCCGTCGCCACCCGGTCTTCGAATGCCGTGCAACTTTTGATCTGGCACTATCACGACGACGACTTGCCGGGGCCCCCAGCAGAGGTCCATTTAACACTGACGAATCTCCCGGTGACATGGGCAAACTTGGAGCTTGAGCATTACCGCATTGACGAAGAGCACAGCAATGCCTACGCAGAGTGGCGTCGCATGGGTAAACCTCCAAACCTTGGCCCATCGGAACGTGCCCAGCTTGAGGCTGCTTCTGCCCTAACCCGGTATGAACCCATCCGCAGGCTTCCGATACGCGAGCATCGAGCAACGTTATCCTTTGTGCTGCCCCGTCAGGCAGTCTCTCTAGTGGTCCTTCGCCCGACCACGAATTAAGCCCGCGCGGCACGCCATGTTGTTGGACATGCAGCAGGCTTGCTCAGGGAGGCCGAAAGCAACCCGGGCTCCTGACGAAGAGTCGGCTCATCCCAACCCGAAAGCGATACCTCTGTCAAACCTTGCACCACCGCCAACGCGACACGGGCATCACGGTGGGATGGCAGCCCGGTCCTGCCTCCTGCCGCGCTTGATCGGCGCGGGGTTCCACGGCATAAAAGGGGACATCGAAGAACAGCTTGCCCAACACCATGAGCTTCCGTTTCTGGCGGAGGATTCAAATCCTACCCGGCATTACGCTGAATTTGAGCAAATCAGGTGCCTCAATCTCGCTAGGTCCGCGCGGCGCGAAGTTGACTTTGGGCCCCCGCGGCGCCCGCGCCACAGTTGGCTTGCCGGGCACAGGTCTGTTCTACACAACCAAGCTGGGTAGCCGAAAGCGCAAGCAATCCCCAGTGCCCGTCTCCGGTGGGCCCGCGTCGGGGCCTCCCACAGACCGCTTGAACCTGGGATTTCTTCAGCGTTTGCTGGCTCCGAAAGAAGAGGAAGCCCTTGTGGATGGCTGTCGGGAGCTCGTGCAAGGACACGACGCGGCCGCGCTGACCCACCTCAGAAACGCGGTTCATCTGTCGGATGGCGCATTCCTGGCGGGCGTGCTGGCACTCAAGTTGGGTCGGTTAGACGAAGCGGCCGATTGGTTACAACGCGCGCTCGACCGCAGAGATGAACTCGGGCGTTCCCTGGCCAAATACGGCATTCGGGCTACTGTACAAATACCTATCACCGAGGAAATCGCCGCCGTGGTCGAGCCGAATCTACCGGGGCTATGGCTGGCTTTGGTGGAGGTATACCAATTAAGCGGCCAACCGGTTCGTGCCCGGGCATATCTTGAGCAACTGCTCCAACACGCGCCGCAGGATCCGGTGGTGCGCGTATCTTTGGCGGAACTCTTGCTTGAAACCCAGCCCGCTGACCGTGAGGCTTGTCATCGGGTTGTACAGTTGGCCGCTGACGTGAATCCAGAAAGCCCCGTCCACATCGCGCTGTTGCTCTATAAAGCGCGTGCTCTGCGTCAATTAGGGCTGCAAGACGCAGCCCGTCACACGCTGAACCTGGCCCTGCGCCGGCCAGAAGGTTGCTCTCCCGAGTTGGTTCGAGCCCTTCGATATGAACGTGCCCTTGTGTACGAAGCCCTGGGGGAAACCACCCGGGCGCGTCGCGAATGGGAACGTTTATATGCCGAGGCACCCGACTACCAAGACGTCGCATCACGTGTCGGTCGATGAGTCCTCGCTTGGTCGAGCGAAAAGACATCCGTCACGTCATATGCCGATCATGAAACGAGCGGCCACGCGGGTCGCGGCAGCTCCTACAATCTGCGGAGGCTCAGTAAGGACATTCCGGAATCGCATTCCCGCCGACATGCGAGAGGGAGCAGCTAAAAACCTGCCGGGTTGGGCACCCTTGCCCTTCCGGTCATGGAGTCCGTCCTTTTATCGCCTCTCGTGATCTTTGAGGCCGGCGGCTCGACTCGGATGACAATTCCAGACGCGCCACGGGTTCAAAAATCTGATCAATGCCTTCTCGGCATCTCACACCTTCAGACCCAAAAAGATGAAGGCGAAAACTCCTCCTGTGCCTGGCGAAGGGGCCGGGCCAAAACCCTATCAGCTATTCCCTGCATTGGTGCCGGAGCGGATCAGGGCTGAGCCCGGAGTGGTCACCGCAGGCTTCAATTGCAGCCCGCGCCGAAACTCCGTTGGTGTCATCCCTGTGTGCTTGCGAAAAAAGTGGCTGAAGTAAAACTCACTGGAGAAATTCAGTTGAGCCGCCACATCTTTAATGGACAAGCGTGGGTCCGCCAACAACAGTCTCGCTTGATCGAGTCGCACCCGCTGAATGTTCTGGTGGATCGTTCCCTGACCCGTTTTTCGAAACAATGCGCGCAGTCCGGAGTAACTGACCCGAGCAATGACGGCCAGTTCCCGTGCCTTCCAATCCTTCAATGGATTCGCTGCCAGCGCATTTAGAACTCTCGCCACGGGCGGCGGCAGTTCTGCCTCGGGCGAGACCAAAAGACCGCGGGACATCAACAACATACCCAGCAACTCATTCATTCGCATGTGGACCTGCCATTCCCAACCTACGGGCCTTCGGCGGGCCAACCGCCAAAGATGATGATACAACAAACGGGCCTGACGGGGATCCTCCAACAAGAACTCCGGTTGGGCAGAGGAATTAAGCGACTCATGCCAAAACTCCAATCCCGGCCCGCCAAATCGCACGCCACTAATGGTTAAATACCCTCCCGGTTGAGGCACGTACGTGCGCGGCCGACTCATGTCCAACAGCCAAACTTTCCGCCCCCGATCCAACGGCCAGCGATGATCCATGTATTCGACCCAGCCGGATCCTGATTGAACCCAGAACAAGTGCGCGCCGGGTTTTTCGTAAGGCTCATGATGATCCGGTTGCTCGATCCGGCGCGACCCAATGGAATACAAATGCCACAAAAGCCGGCGTGCCACCCGCGAAGGCTCGGCGAAGGTCAGGTTGCTGCTCTGGTCCCGACGCAGCGGCATGAGGGTCTTTTAGCAAAAGCAGCGCTAAATTGTCCACTTCAGGCCGAAGCACGCTCGCGGCGTGGGATAGGCTCACCAGTCGCTCTGTGCAGTTTTGTGCGACCGGCCCCCACATTTTCTTCGTTCAGCAGCGTCCCCTTGCGAGCTAATCCTTTTTTTTCAACCAATCGCCGAGACCTCGCCCGATTTTGGACGCCGCTTCGGCTGCGTCACGTCCGATCTGCTCCGCTGCTTTCGCAGCGTCCTGACCCAGCGACCCCAGTGCTTGCTGCGCTGCATCGGCTGTGCCGGCCACAAGAGCACCTAAAATCTTTTGCGCCAGTTCTGCTTCGGTAATCCCTTCCGTGTCGGTCCCCAAGCCCTCCAAGGTCAGGTCCGGCAAACGCACGGGCACTGAGCCACCCAGCGCCGTGGCGCCCACGCGAAACCGGGCGCCACTCAATACAAGACAATCCACCTGCAAGCGGCGCTTGCCACCCTCATCCCGGGCAGCGCCTGTGCTTTCCCGACCAGTGCCTGTCACAGTTTCCACATGCGCCAAGATGGCCTTCAAGTTGTTTCCGCCCGGGCCCAACTCCAACGTTATCTCCGGATTCTTGATCTCAATCAAACGCACGTGCAGCTTCTGCCCGAACAACGACGTCGGACTCCATGCCACTCGAACCTGCTCCACGCGCATGGCATAAGGAGTCTTGTATCCCTGCGGATTGCCCAGGACAAATCCTCGAATCTCACCCCCACCACTCCAGGGCGAGACATCTACTTCTTGAACCTCAACAGAAACACCAGTGATCGAGGGGCCCCACCGTTCCACAGCATGCTGAATGATGCGATTCAGTAACATGCCGCCAAGCCAAATGCCGACCAGGCCGACAACCACCACCGCCGCTACCACCCAACGCCACTTGCCTTTCATGCTCACTCTCCTGATGCCGGGGCTTCACCGCCCTTATCATGACACCCAACTGCCGGATAGCAAACGATTTAATGCCATGGGTGCCCAGCGCCACCGGGCATCCTTCGCCAGCATCCAACGCGAAACATTCGCAGCACCCGGCCCCCCTTCGCCTGGATACCCACAGCCTCGGTTCCCATGCAGATTCAAATTCGGAGGCGACTCAATCTTACGAAAGCCGTCCTGTCTCAGGTCGCGCCGAACTGGCGTCTGCGCGCAGAAGCGCAAAGACTGCCGGGGAGATCGGCATTCAGCGATCCAGGGCTTGAATCGAACTCTCACGTGGACACCGGCCTCCGACGGGGTTAAATCCGCTACCTCGGATCGTTGTGTCCACAGGCAATTCTCAGCGCCGTTTTCCGCTTTCGACATATTTCACTCAAAAAAAGAAGGCCGGGAAGGGATTAACCCTCCCGGCCTGACCACCCTGAACAAGCTCACGGCAACAAAAGCCGGAAATATCGCTCCGCGTCCTGCATCGGGACCACGAGCGACTTCACTGTGCCATCGCCTGAGATGGGCGCGCCCCAATTCTGCCAGTCTGACGTGAGTGGGCTCTTGGTTTGCAATTGATATGTGCAACCTTGGTGACTTAACCACGACAGAATCACGCCGCTACCGTTTCGCACAATGACCAGGGTCGGAGCCGGGCAACTCGGTGTCGTTCGCAATGCCGGAGGAGGCAATTGCCAGCCCAGGAACCCGTTGTTGTCCAAAGCCGTCCATCGGAGCAGCCAGTTGCTCTGATCAAACGCACCCTTGTAGGAGGCAGCCGTGTAAAAGCCGTCGTTGGGCGGCACTGTATAACCCGCGTAAACAGGGCTGCTCAGACCCACCGGCAGTGGTAATAGCCGGGCATCGTTCATTCGGCTGATGCCGCGCAACAGGGGGTTGGCCTCGGGGTTGTCTGCCAACGAAGCCGTCGGGATCGTCCCCAACCCTCCATTGCCTTGCGTGCACCGCCAGAACAAATTGTTCGTCAACACCGGCACCGCATTCGTCCCCAAC
>JANWVC010000005.1 GCA_025057755.1 Limisphaera sp.
CGACGGCGGAGCGGGTTTGGGTGGCCAGTTGTCGGGCTTGTTGGGCGTTGGCGGCGTTGCGTTGGGTCATGGCAGTCAGTTCCTCCAGCGAAGCGCTGGTTTCCTGCAGCGAAGCAGCCTGCTCACTAGCCCCTTGCGCCACAGACTGACTGGTGGAGGTGATTTGGCCTGCGGCGGAAGCCACTTGTTCGCAGCCTTGGCGCAGGCTCTCCACCACGGGATTCAGAACCTGTTCCAATCGTCGATGGGTGTACCAGCCGACCAAGCCGGCAACAACCACAGCGACGAGGGAACCTGCGACGGTGATCGTGATACCGCGCAGCGCGTTAGCTTGAGTATGGGCTACCGCACGGTGCAAGGCTTCCTCGGTTTCATCTCCGAACGCACGCAGCGCTTTCCAATAAGCTTCAAAGGCTGGTCCCACCTCGGTAGCGTTAAGACGAAGGGCTTCCTCCGAGCGACCCGCGCGACTCATCTCCAAGACCCGATTCCGGCGTTCGACATACTCGGTGCGAGCAGACTCTACCTGGCGGAACAGCGTTTCTTCTGTGGCCGAGCTAATATCCGATTGCACTTCTTTGTATTTGGCATTGACTTGTTCAAACCGCTTTTGGATTTCTGCGTCATAGCGCTGTTTGCTGCTGGGATCAGTTGCCAGGACGTGAGCCAATACAAGTCGCTCGATTTCTGCCGTGAGGGCCAGAACTTCGTGAAAGTCGGACAGTGTGGGCAGTTCGTCTTGAGCGGAGCGCCTGGCGTCTCGATGCGTGTTGGTTAGTAAAACGATCATGACCACCGACCACACCATCAACACGCTTAATACTGCAGCAAAGGCCAAGAGCAGTCTTCGCCCTAAAGTCTGGTTCGACTGGGTCAATTGCATTTCCAGTTGTTTTTTCATGGTTTCCTCGCCCCTCAGAATGCTTCTCCAGTGTGTAAGAACATTTTTGCCCGTGGATGTTATGGCTTAAAAACTAGTGCTCCGGTGTCGGGGGACTGGAAGTGGAGTAAGCCCCGTCGAGTGACACCAATGTGCGCGTGTCCAAGAGGGCTAGCACCCGCCGATCGAGCTTGGCCATGGCCAACAAGCCGGCTGTGACGCATCCGGTTCCCAACTCCGGAGGTGGTTCCAGATCCCGAGTGTGGATTTGCACAACCGCCTCCACCGCGTCCACGATCAAGCCCATCAGAATCGGCTGTTGGTTGACGCCGGGCACTTGGACCACAATCACGCACGTGACATCAGTAACGGGCGCTTCCGGCAAACCTAACCGCAATCGGAGGTCGGTTACCGGGATGATTTTACCCCGGAGATTGATGACCCCTTTCACGTGAGTCGGCATGTGGGGGACGGGCGTGATGTCCGTATGCCGGATGATCTCCCGCACATCTAAGACAGGGATGGCATACCCTTCATTACCCAGTCGGAAGGTCAGGTACTTGCCGGCCAGTTTGGCGAGCGTGTTTGCACTCAGTTCCGTTGCGGTCATAAACAAAGGATGGCGTATGAGAACCTCTTCAATTCCAAGTCCGGGTTGCGTCTGTTCCCATGGGCCGAACCAGGGCGTCCACATTCAGGATCAGGCCCACCCGGCCATCTCCTAGGACCGCCCCACCGGCCAACATGGGGTTTTCCCGAAGAGCAGCCCCCAGGCTTTTGATCACGACCTCCTGTTTGCCCAGCAATTCGTCCACCAACAGACAGGTGATATGTGAACCCGATTCGACCACGACGACGATCCCTGCCGTAGGGTCGGTCTGGCGCGCTTCATGACCAAAGAGGCGGTGGAGTCGAACCAGGGGAGTTAACCGGCCACGAACGTTGATCATTTCGCCACGCTGTTGAACGGTGGTCACCATTTCGGGCCGTGGCCGCAGGGATTCACGCACGGTTAGCGTGGGAATGATGTACCGTTTGTCACCCACGCTGACGATCAGCCCATCAATGATGGCCAGAGTCAGCGGCAGGTAGATGGTGAAGGTAGTACCGAGCCCGGGTTGGGTTTGGATCTCAATTTTGCCGCGCAATTTTTCGATGTTTTTGCGAACGACATCCATACCCACGCCGCGACCGGAGATTTCGGTAACCTGATCGGCCGTCGAAAATCCGGGCGCGAAAATCAAATTGTACGCTTCCAGATCGGTCAGAGTTGCATCTGACTTTAGCAAACCTTTTTCCTTGGCCTTTTGAATCAACTTATTCTTGTCGAGACCTCGGCCATCATCCTCCACTTGAATGACGATGTTGCCGCCCTGGTGAAAGGCGCGAAGGTGGATGGTTCCGTGGACGGGTTTGCCGGCGGCACGCCGGGCCTCCGGCGGTTCGATCCCATGATCCACCGCGTTTCGGATCATGTGCACCAGAGGGTCATACAGGGCTTCGACAATATTTCGGTCCAACTCAGTGTCTTCGCCGCTCAGACAAAGTTGAACTTGTTTCTTTTGTCGGAGGGCCAAATCACGGACCAGGCGATGCAGTTTCTGGAAAGTGGCGCGGACGGGGACCATCCTCAGCGACATGGCGGTTCGTTGGAGATCGCTGGTGATGCGTCGCAATTGGGCCAAGTTTCTCGCGAGGTTGCCAGAGGCCAAACTCTGGAGCTGCGGATCTTGCAGCACCATGGACTCAGCAATGACCAATTCTCCGACCAGGTCGATCAGGGTGTCCAGTTTGACTGTGTCTACCTTCACATACCCGGTGGCGGGCGCTGATCCCACAGTCCCGGAACCCGCCGGTATGGCCACGTTTGTTCCAATAGATGACGACTCACCCGGAACCGGGAGTTTTTGGCCCTCTGCGGCACAAGAGCTCGACGTTGAAGGTACGAGTCCCGAGGCACGGGTCGTACCCGGGCCGACGCCAGACGGAGGCGCTTCCGCACCGGAGGTGTTGCGAGAGACGCCTGAGCTGCGACCGGTCAAGAGGAGCTGGACCTTTCGCTGAAGCCCTCGAATCGGGACAACAATGGGTGTGGCCCCAGCGAGGTCTTGGAGCCGAGCGGTGATCTCCCGGACGAAAGCTTTGAGAGTGTCGCTCCCCTCGAGGATCAGTTGAATGGCGGCTGCGTCGAGGACAAGGTCGCCTCTGCGGGCCGCATCCAACAGCGACTCTAAATCGTGGGCGAGCTCTTTAACCGGCTGCAGATCGAGGAATCCGGCCCCGCCTTTAAAGGTATGGAAAGCTCGGAAGATGGCATTAAGGGTGTCACGATCCTGAGGGTTTTCTTCCAGGGCCAGCACTCCTTGCTCAATGTTTTGAAGATGCTCGGCGGATTCGGTGAGAAACTCGCGCAGCAAGCTGACGTCAACGTCCGGCGCAAGCTGAAGCGCGGGTTCTGCGTCCGGCAAGGAACTTGGTCCGGATTCAGCACCGACAAATGGAATGGCCGTTGGCGATGCCGTCTGCGGTGGAGAAGCTAAGGCCAAGGCCGGGCTTGGTTCCGGCTCTTCGGGCGTCTGCTCCGCCCAGCCTTGCAAGAGTGTTTGAAGTTGTGCGGCCCACTCTTGAAACCATTGGACATGGGCTGGGTTGAATAGACCGCCCTGTTGAAACACTTCTTCAATCTTTTCCGTGGCTGCTTGGAGGGCCTGGGTCAGTGGACCGGGCGCAGATTGCTGGTTGAGGCACTCCCGAGCTTCCATAAGGAGGTTGTTCAAGGGCAGCAATCCATCATCGGAGCCGGGACGCACGAACGCGGCTTCAAAGGCCAGCTTCCGGCATAGCTCGAGGATGCGAGTCAGGCTTGGATTTGGATCGGCCATGGCTAGTGTGCATTCCTCAGGAGTTGAGTTGAGGTAGGAGTGGTGTCTCCGTTCGATGGCTGCTCAAATTTCTCCGAGCGTTTTCCAGCAGATAGTCGTGTTGGTGTTGTGCATTGCACAGTTTGGCGCCAGCCCGGACCCTGTGCGGAAACGGTTCTGGGCCTCTGCCAGGTTGCTTGGAATATGGCGTTAATCGGCCCAGGGATTCACCACCATGGTGACGAACAGCTCCACATTTGGTCCGCGGAATGCCATGCGTTCGACTCCTCCTGCCGAAGCCGGTGGGGGCGTGACTTCATTGGCGTAGTGGACCTTCGGCGGTTGGATGCGACAATCCAGTCCGGCATCGCACAGGTTGGACTTGAAATTACCGGTTACAATGTTCAGCAGTTCACCAATGGTGTCGGCCACGGCTGTGGGATCCGTCAGCTCCTTTTCAGGGAGGCCTAAAACCGCAGCGGCAACACGTTGGGCAACAGGTCTGATCATGCGCAACTCGATCATGCCTTCGGCTTTGCCGGAGAAGCCAATGCTTCCGCAGATGTGCTCGCCGCGAAGCGGAGGCAAGGATCGGGGATGCACACTCCGGACCTGGATGCCAGCCATGGTTTGGAAGGTTTTAAGAATGGCTGCTGTAAGCGGCGCTCCCATGGCTAAGAGGAGCACACACCCGACGCCGGTGCGCATGAGCGCTTCTTCAACCGTTTCGATGGTGAATTCCTGGTCGTTGGTGGCACGGGGATTGGCCACGCGGAGGAGCCGGACCGTTAAGTCGGGGTCGGCAGAGATAACCCGTGCGATTTCCTCCAAGTCGGCATCCTGCTTGCTCAACAATTGCGTGAGGCGAATGACGCTGTCCGGGATCGGATCCAACCCGTAACGGACGGCCAGTTCCTTGTAATCGATCGTTTTTGACATGGGTCGTGTTCGGGCAATCTAGTTGGCGCTTCCAGCCCCTTTTGGTTGAAGGCTTATGATCCGGGTGATCTTGGCCAAGAGCTGGTCCTCCTTAAAGGGCTTCACGAGATAGTCCCGGGCACCGAGACGCGCGATGTGCATGACGTTGTCGCGTCCGGACTCGGCAGTCAACATGACTACGGGAATCTGCTTTAGGTCCGGATCTTCCTTGAGCTTGGACAACATCGTGACGCCGTCCATGATGGGCATGGTTACGTCGAGGATGATCAGGTCCGGCCGTTCGCGCTGGGCCACGGCGAGTCCCTCTTCGCCGTTGCCTGCTTCCAACACGATGCAATCGTAGGGCCGAAAAGCTTTCGCTACGAGCATGCGAATGGTTTTGCTGTCATCCACGCTAAGAATTTTGGCGGGCATGCGTGTTCTCCTCAGTTTTGCTTGAGATGCGCTTCGACGTTGAACTGAAAGGGGCCGGCATCAAAGCTCAGGCAATAACGGCTGACGTCGGGTAACACCTCGATTTCGTAGGCTGTGCCGCGGATGATGGTCGGTGTGCTGACTGCGCAGGGAACGCCGCGGTCGCACAATGTAGACTTCAAGCCGCCGGCTACCATGTTGGTTAACTCTCCCGTCACATCGTTCACAGCAGCTTCTTCTACCGGATCGGTCGGCTCCAAACCCAACAATTGCCGGGTGATGTGCTCCGCCAACGGCAGAGGCAAGTGCAAGTAAACCGCACCGGTGATTGTCTCGCTGCCCAAGCCGACCACGCCTGAAATGCGTTCATGGTGGTTGCCATCTTGTTGGATCGGGACCGGCTTGACCTCGAGCGCCGCCATGGTTTGGAACACGTCTCTGACCTGTTGCTGCATAAAGGCAGCCACATCGAATTGGCTCGTCACGGTATTCATGGGTTCGCGTTCGTCTTGGAAGAGCCCATCGACGCCGCCGGCAGTGACCCGGAATTCGGCGCAATCGATCGATTCTGAGACAATGCTCGCATAATCCCTTCAGGAATTTGATGGAGCGGCAAAATCTGATCGACCACTCCGGCGGCAATGGCAGCACGCGGCATACCAAACACCACGCAGGTTTGTTCGTCCTGAGCGATGTTGTAGCCGCCTGCACGTTTGATGGCGCGCATGCCCTCGGCGCCGTCGTTGCCCATGCCTGTCAATAGAACGGCAACGGCGTAGCGACCCACGGTTGTGGCCGCGGATTGAAACAAGTGATCGACTGCTGGCCGTGTGTGGTGGAGGGGTGGGTCTTGGCTCAGGTGCACGCGCAATTGTCCCCCAGCCCAAACGAGGCGCATGTGGTAGTCGCCGGGAGCAATCAGCGCCAAGTTGGGCTGAAGAGGCTCTCCATGGGAGGCTTCTCGGACTTGGAATGTGCAGCTTTGGCCCAAACGATCTGCAAATGCCTTAGAGAATACTGGGGGAATATGTTGGACAATCAGGATCGGCGGTAATCCGGAAGGCAGACATGTCAGGACTTCTCGGATAGCTTCGGTTCCACCCGTGGAAGCGCCGATGAGAATGACTTGCCATGGATGACGGGAAAAATTTGCCGATTTGAGTAAAGGCTGCCCACCCTGCGCTTGAGGTCCTTTGCGGTGAGTGGGCATCCTTGCTGTAGCGGCCGCCTTAATGCGCGGAATAAGTTGGGGCGTCAAATTTCCGATTGACCATGCGGAGGTGGGCTTTCCCAATACGTCCACAGCGCCGGCCTCCAAGGCAGCCAAGGCCGCTTGAGACCCGGAGGGCGTCAGGGAACTGACGACGACCACTGGCAACGGATAATGCTGGCGAAGGATTCTCAAAAAGGTCAGCCCATCCATGCGCGGCATCTCTAGGTCCAAGGTCAAGACATCGGGCCGCAGCTCCAAGATCTTCTCGCGGGCCACGTAGGGATCAGAGGCGGTGCCGACCACCTCAATCTCCGGATCTTGCGCGAGTGCGTCGGCCAGGGCTTTGCGGACCACAGCAGAGTCGTCGACGATGAGCACGCGGATAGGCTTGGGGATGGGTTTCATCGTGGGTTCAGCGTTTTTTCCAAGGAGTTCAAGTGCTCTGCTAAGTCGAGCAAAAGCGCCTCCACCTCTGTCGCTTCCAATTGCCACAGACGCTCGGCGGCGGGGTTCACTCGCGTGGCCAGCGACTCCCATCCGGCATTGGCGCCCAAGACGTGCGCCAGGCCGTCGGCCAAATGAGTCACCGAGCAAAGCGGAGGCTGACAGCGCAGACATGGCTGATGATGCGCTTGCACAGCGTGAACGAGAAAAGGGGGAATGTTCCACCGACGAAGCAGTTCGGCTCCTACCTCTGCGTGGTCAACCCCAAGAATGCGACGCTCGGCTTCGGAACGATCCAAGTCCTCTTGGTGCACAAGGCAACGGATGGCCTCGACCCGTGGGGGGTCGAGGATGTCGGCCAGGACGAGCTTACCGACATCGTGCAGGAGGCCGGCAGTGAAGGCCACGTCGGGTGCTACACCGTGCTCTGGCTGGCGTTCAGCCAGCTGTTCGGCAATCCGGGCTGTCACGACCGAATGGCGCCAGAGAGTGCGGGCCTCGATGGCGTAACCCGGCAGTGGCACTGAGAGCGAGTCACCCAGGGCGACTTGCAACACCAACTCGTGCAACCGGCGGTGTCCCAAGAGAAGGAGCGCTTGATCCACAGAAACCACGGGGTCCTTCAGGCCTAATGCTGCAGAGTTGCATAGACGGAGGAGCCCCGCCGTGAGAGCCGGGTCATGCTTCAAACAAGTGAGGATGTCGCTTCGGTCGGACTCTTCTTGGCCGAGCAAGCGGATGAGTTGCAGAGCCGCCGGGGCGATCGGCGGCAATTTGCCTACTTTAACCATGACTTCACTTGCTGTCATAGGCGTCGAGGCGCTAGGCCCGGGCTTTGAATGGTGACCTCGCCCGTGGCAATGTTTAGCCGCAACGTGCGGGAGATCACACCGCCGACGTCACACTGCGTGACGCGTAAGCCCCGATTTGCCACGGCTTGTTGCAGGGCCTTCCAGTTTCGCTCCCCAATGCGGAACACCCCGTGTTCATCCATGATTTGAGCGCCTCCGGCCGCTTTGATGTGGGCCCGCGCCGGCAAGCCGCCCAATCGCTCAAACATTTGCAGGAGCTTGGTCAAACCGCTGTCCACAAACAAACAGGGATTTGAAGCTGCCCGGCTTGAATCGAGCGATGAATCTGGCAGCATGGCATGCAGGAGGGCGCCCACCTTAACCGCTGGGTCGTAAAGAACCACCCCTATGCAGGAACCAAGCGAATGTGTGACCAGGTCAGCCCCGGAATCGTTCGATGCTGCCGCGTCGGCAACTCCGACGACCACCGCTTTGCGCGGAGGTGCGATGACCCACTGGGTTGGAATCGGCATGCGACGCTCTTAAGTTAAGGTGTTTGCTACGCCTGCTAGGGGCGATTGCCAGCCGGTTCGGCCCGGTGCCGTTCATTCCTGATGGATTCCAATAGGCTCATAGCGATACACACTGGGTTGCAACGGCCGTAGTGAGACAAGCTGCCCCAGCAAGCTCTCCGAGTGACCCACGATCAAATAACCTCCTGGACGCAGTTGGCCGATCAAGTTTTGGACTGCGCGGCGTTGGACTTCGCGGTCAAAATAAATCAAGACATTCCGGCAGAAGATCACGTCCATTTTGTCATCAAAGGGGTAGGGAGTTTGCAGCAAATTCCATCGCCGGAAGCGCACGCGTTGCCGAAGTTCAGGTTTGATCCGCCAATGACCCTGCCAACGGCCAATTCCGCGTTGGAAATAGCGTGCCCGCCAAGTCGGCTGAGGCAGTTGCAGATCTTCCTCTTCGTACACGGCCAGCATGGCTTTCTCCAGCACACGATTACTGATGTCCGTGGCCTCCACACGCCAGCGGAACTTTGGGTTTCGCAAGGCATGTTCGGACAGAACAATGGCAATCGAGTATGGCTCCTCTCCTGAAGAGCAGGCGGCACTCCAGGCCAGGAATTCGCGCGCAAAGCGGGCTGGATTCGACCACTCTTTTTGCAGGATCTCTCGCGCCAGGAATTCAAAGTGTGCGCCTTCACGAAAAAAGTGGGTCACGTTTGTGGTCAGGAGGTCCAACATCACCCCCTGTTCAGCTGAGCCGGCAGGACTGCGTAGGTAGTTGCAATAGGCGGTCAAGCTTGGCAGACCCAGTTGCCGAACCCGCTTGAGCAGCCTGTGAATGACCAGTGATCGCTTATCGGGTCCCAGCTGAATGCCTGCTTCTGCATAAACCGTTTGCCGGATGAACTCGAAATCATCCGGCGACAAGCTGTCGGCCGACCTCTCTTGCGTGGCCTGCGTCTTTCCACCCCAAAGGAGCCCCTTGTGCATATCGTGGACCCAATCCGTAATCGGCTCATGGGACTGGGGACTTTAGGCGTTTCCGCAGTTGATGTAGAGACTGTTCAAGATGGATATACCCCAAATGGTGACCATGATTGAGGACGCAACACCTTGCCTGCATGGATGCGTTGGTTCGACGTAATGGCGCGAGCTGTTGATTTTCGAAGGATTGGGGCTCAGGCCTTTACCGCCCTTGCAAAATGGGTCGATACAAAACGGCAGAGCGTCAAATAGGCAGCGCCGTTGTGCGTTTCTGACCGGGCCGTGGGCCGCCAAGCGGACGGCCTCGGAAGGTGCTCAGACGGGGGCAGGCACGTGTTGTGTGGGAAAACGTTGCTGTCAAGGGGCCGATGGCATATGCTAAACAACAGGTGCGCGAGTAGCTCAATTGGATAGAGCGTCGGCCTCCGGAGCCGAAGGTTGTGGGTTCGACCCCCGCCTCGCGCACCATGCCTTTCGGCCTTAGAGGGTTGAGGAGGAAACGGGCTGCAAGGGCGGTAGTGGATGCAGAGGCCGATGTTCCGCTTCGCGCCGAATCTGGGCTGGCGTTTTGCCCAACCGCTTTTTTAGGACAGCACCGAGGTATTCTTGGTGTTTGAACCCGGCCTCTTCGGCAACTTGCGGGATGGGCAGATCGGTTTCGCGAAGGAGTTGACAGGCCCGCTGGAGGCGGACTTCCAAAATGGCTTGATGAACCGTTCGGTTTAATGTGGCTCGGAACCGACGTTGCAACACACTGCGGGACAGTCCGGCCGCCCGAGCTACGTCATCCACATTTAAGCCGGCGCAGGCGCGCTCCCGAATGATCTGAAGAGCTCGGGCCAATTCACGGTCGTTGACTGCCAATACATCCGTGGACCGACGGGTGACGATCCCTAATGGGGGCACAAAGACAGGCTGCTGCGGTGCGGGACTACCTTGCATGAGGCGATCCAGCAATGCAGCGGCCTCGTATCCCACTCGCTGGTGCGCCGGCCAGACACTGGAAAGCGGTGGATAAGCGATTTCACACAGGGCGTCGTCGTTGTCCACGCCGATGACGGCAACTTCGTCGGGCACAGAAATCCCGGCTTCACGACACGATTCCAGAAGGCCCAATCCCAACTGGTCGCTGCACACCATGATCCCAGCCGGTTTGGGCAGGGCGCGCAACCAGTCCAACAATTCCTGTTCACGTTCGGCCCATCGGGAAACATCCCCTTCGGGCCGGGGTCGTTCATAAACAGAGATCGTCGCGCTGCATTCGGCCGCGTACTGGCAAAAGGCGTCCCGACGTCGCACGGACCAGTTTTCGCTATTTAGTCCATAGAATCCAAAATGCCGGAAGCCCCGCTGCCGTAAATGATCACCGGCCAATCTGGCAATGGCGCGGTCGTCTACATGGACGAGGGGGATACCACTCTCGGGCACAAGTCCGAGCACGTCAACCGCTGGCAATCCAGTGGCCCGCACGGCATCGGCTACGGCGGGCGACTGAATGCGCGCAATCACGCCGTCACCCCTCCAATCAGTGATCCATCGAGGGGGGCGGGCATCTAAACCGCGCGGTTCGTGAAACAAAACCCAATCGGACCGCTCTCGCACGTATCGGGCAATGCCACGGAGAATATCCCGCCCTGAGGCCAAGGAGGTTTCTACCAAAAGCAGGACGCGTCGTGGACGCCGACTGCCTTTGCCCCACGAAGGCGCATGCAAAGAACCTTCGCTCGGGACACCACCCTGCGGAGTTGCGTTGAGTTGCTTCACCGTGCCCATGCCCGATGCGTTGCCAGTTTTCATCCCATGTTTTTCCCAAGGGCACATGGCAACTGAAATCCGATCGTTGTTTGCACAGGCCATAAAGTGACGACGCAACCGGTTGCCGTCCAGATTTTTGACCGGTTTTGCAAAGCAGCTCGAGGCACAAGCCCCGGTATGCCCGCAGAGGCTCCGTTTGGTCCGCATCGTTTCGCCTCGCGTCGCGGCCTGGCGACCTGGTCTCTTAGATTAGCGATTCCAGTTGTAAGACCTGAATCCAACTGATTCCGTGGTGTGCATGAGTTCGCCATCGTACAGGGCCAAGATCGTGGCGAGGATTGGTCCGTGTTCAAATCATCCCGAAGTCTGGCAAGCGATGTTGGTTGCAGGCATGACCGTTGCCCGGCCCAGTTTCTCACATGGTGCCCCGCAGGAGAAAGCCGCCCGTGTGGAAGGTTTGCGCGCGGCCGCGAGGGCCGAATGCCGAGGGCTCGCGATCCTTGGAGATTTGCACGGTCCGCAATTGCATATCGGGGAGCCGGTTCGTGAACCGATGGAACGGGTCACCGACCAACCGTTTGTGTGGCGTACCGAACCTGGAAAAGAGGATGAAAGGGGTGTCACGATTGATTTTTAACCCTTGCCTCTGCTTGTCCAGCCGGGCCAACTCCTGTTCCCGAACGATGGACTTGCCCAGATCGAGGTTGAATCGGTTTGTGAGACGGCGATCTGTAGCCGGGTTCGCGTCGGCGGCGAATTGCGTTGGCCCGAGGGATGGAATGCGCCGGGGCTGGATCTGGGATCCGGCGCGTTCACCGAACAAGATCGCGCCTGCCTTAAGGGAGCGGCTGGACTTAAGCGCGAAATCATCAGCCAGTTCTTTGTGCAGCGGGCCGCGGATATCGATGCTGTCGGGCAGGCGGCGGCCGATTTGGCTTATCGCTCCATGGGAATCGCGGAAATTGAATGAGCGCTGGCCTCGAAGCATTTGTACGACGTCCTGAACACGGCTGACGGGGTAATTGATTGCCCGGGGCGATCTGGGGGTGGAGGTGCCGATGGAATGCTTGGCACTTGTTCAAAAGACTGTCTTCCGCGAAGCCAATCGTCTGGGCAAACCCGTCATCACGGCCACGAAGATGCTCGAATCCATGACGCACACCCGTGTGCCCACGAGGGGGAAGCAACGGATGTCGCGAATGCGATTCTTGACGGCTCAGATACCGTGCTGTTGTCGGCTGAGTCCGCAATTGGCCGGTACCCGGTGCAGGCGGTGGTGATGCTTCGTCGGATCGCTGCGGCAGTCGAGCCTGGCGCATATCACTGGACTGTTTGTGGATTGTCCACGCCAGCTGCTGGGTGTTGCGAGCCGATGGACTTCCGGGATGTAATTGCGCGGGCTGTGGCAGAGACTTTCGCATGCCCACGTGCCTGCCTTAGTGGTTCCCACGCTCAGTGGTGCAACAGCTCGCAGTGTGGCCCGGCATAGATTGGCCGGGTGGGTCGTAACCATCGCCTGCGGAAGACGCCTGCCAACGACTGCCCTTGAGCCGGGGAGTTTGGCCTGAGCTTGAATTGGATATGGCAACAGATTGGCGCGTGTATGCGCAATCATGGGCAAGTCGGCGTGGCTTACAAAGTCGAACGATCTTGGTGACCCGAGGCCCCTCGCCGGCCATCCCCGGTCCAAGCACCGGATAGGAGATCCAGGATCTTGGTGCTCCAATCGCTCTGTAGGGCTGCAAGGCGTCCCGTTGGCGGGTCACTAAGACGATGGGCCTATCGAGTTGCCAGTTCTTGCCAAAGCCAGGCACTCATGTGCTGGCCGCGGGCAAATACCTCCAGGTCAAATTTTTCATTTGGCGCATGGGCGTTGTCATCCGGCAGAGCCAGTCCTAACAACAGAGTCTCCGCACCCAAGACCTCTTTGAACCGGTTCACGATTGGAATGGATCCGCCCTCCCGCAGCAGTAGAGGCTCTCGGTCGAAAGCACGACGCAAAGCTCGCAAAGCTGCCTGTGCGTCCGGATGATCGGGGTCCAACCAATAGGGCGAACAACCATGTCCTGGCCGAAAGTTCATTCGCACCGATCGTGGACAGTGCTTCTCGAGAAAGGCCTCGACCCGTTGCAAGATTTTTTGTGGTTGTTGATTGGGAACCAATCGCATGGTCACTTTGGCGGCAGCGCTTGAAGGAATAATGGTTTTGCTGCCTTCCCCTTGATAGCCGCTGGTCAGACCGTTGATTTCGAAAGTGGGCCGTGCCATGCGCTGTTCGTTGGGCGTGTACCCTGCTTCACCGAAAAGGGCCGACACTCCTACCAGGCGGCGGTAGCTTCGCTCCGAAAACGGCAATCGGCGCAGTCGCTGACGTTCCTTCCTCGAAAGTGGTTGGACGTCATCATAAAAACCGGGAATGGTGATCCGGCCGCGTGCGTCATGCACGCGGCCGAGCAGTTGGCACAAAACCACGGCAGGATTATGAACCGAGCCGCCAAAAATACCCGAGTGAAGGTCCCGATTCGGGCCGATCAATTCCAGTTCGAACGCGGCAAGCCCACGTAAGCTATACGTCAATGCCGGTAGATCCCGTCCCGGTAGACCGGTATCCGATACTACCACCGCGTCACACCGGAGTCGTGTGCGATGACGTTTCAAGAAGGTTTCCAAGGACGGACCTCCCACTTCTTCTTCGCCCTCGATCAAGAAAGTCAGATCGCACGGTAACTCCGTTCCCGTGCGGAGATACGCCTCCAACGCCTTCACATGGGCCCAGTGTTGCCCTTTATTGTCACTGGCGCCGCGTCCGTACAAAACCCCGCCGCGGACAGAGGGGTCAAACGGTGGGGTTTGCCAAAGCTCCAAAGGCTCCGGCGGCTGGACATCATAATGGCCGTAGACGAGGAAATGTCGGCGTCCTTTGCGTCGGGGCGTGCTGCCCAGGACGATCGGGTGCCCGGCCGTCTCATGCAGTTGTGTTTGCAGCCCCAGATGGCGGAGCTGCTCGACCAGCCACTGGGCACATCGCAGCATGTCCTCCCGGTGACGGCTTTGGGCCGACACGGTAGGGAACCGCACGTAAGCTTTCAGTTCCTCAATGAATTGCTGTTGATGAGCCTCAAGGTATTCAAGCACGGCTCGCATGGCTTCAGTATTTCCAAGCCGCGTCTTCTGCCAAGCCGACAGTCAGCCTCGAAAGGCCAAGGTTGGAATCGCCTTCTCGAAAATTTGAATGGAGGGGCCTACATTAGGCAGCAAGCCGGCTGGCTCCTATGCATGAGGTCGCGATGGCCCGCCCAACCGCACGGTCTTTATACACGAATCCTTGACAAGCGGTTTTTAGGGGCAAGGCAAATGAGTAAATTCGCTCGAATGTCAAAGGACAATCGGCATGTTGCATATGGGCGGCAAAACGGGTCGCAATGCATCGGCGGATTGACCCGACCGCTCACGCAGGGCAGGCATTCTGAGCCAAACCCCAAGCTCCCGGCCCCTTTTGCTTCCGAACGGAATCATGTGCAGAGTAGGCTTCCAGGTCACCATGAACTGACTGGGAACACACTTCTGGACATGGTGGCGCCTAATTGCTTCACGATAAGCACTGGCTGAGTAACAGCATTGCAGTTGCAAAAGTGTGGATGCCGGTCCTGCCGCGCGTGCGGCCTGCCCCGGCTGCTTGCGCGTACGTTGAGCCGGTCATGGAGGAATCGCCAAGAGGGGCTGCCGGTATTGCTCTGAACCGTGACTGGCATGGCAGGGCAGGGGAAGCGATGATTCGAAGCTTCTGCGCGGGTTTATCTGCGTCAATGCAAATGAAACGTGTGTGGGCTAAGGCTGGCGTCAGGTACTTTTCGACGACTCTTGAATCCTTCCTGTCCCTTAGCCTTGTAGGCCTGTACAACCGGTTGGCAGAAACTGAGTTGAGTGCATCCGGCTCTCTCCCCGAGTCCAGGAGCAAGCTGTGAACAAGCTGTGAACAACTCTTAACATCTTCCACTTTCTTTCACGGGAGGCCTTGGCTAAAAGAGGCGTCGCTCAAGTAGCCGAAGGCGTGCAGCACATGAGGTGGGACAGAGACCTGCGGCGGCTACTGGGCAATGTTTCCAGGTCATTCGTGGGCAGGAAGTTGTACTGGTAGGGGCCTTTCCAAAATTGCGGAGGCAGCCGGGAACTTTCTGTTGCCCCGGATCGAATTTGGTGTTAAGAGCCGGAGCGTTGGGGAACCAGACGAACGTTTGGTGAGTCGGGCGGGGTGAATAAGATGCTTTCGACAAGCAGCGTCGAACGGGATCGGACAGCCATGCAGTCGTCACCAGACCGCATTTGGGCGGAGGCGCAAAGGCATTTGCAAACACTTTTGGCGCCGGACCTTTACCGACTGTGGTTCGCACCGATCCGCGCGGTAACCCAGGCCAATGAAACATTGGTCTTGGAGGTGGCCAACGAGTTTTGGGAAGTGTGGCTGCGGGAAAACTACCAGTCGGTTTTGGAAGATGCGGTGGCTCTGGCATGCGGACGACGGCTCAATGTCCGCTTCCAAGTTACGGGTGAGACCCCCGAGACTGAGAGGTCCCACGTAGTTGCAAAACCCGGGTCCGATCCGAGTGCGCATGGTGAGGTACCACGTTCCGGGGCTGTAACCGCTGCCCTGACCAAGGCCCCCCAAGAACAGGCGTTTAATCCAAAGTACACCTTCGAGACCTTCGTGGTCGGCAGCAACAATAACTTTGCGCATGCAGCAGCATTGGCAGTGGCGCAGGCGCCCGGCAAAGCGTACAACCCACTGTTTCTGTATGGTGGGGTGGGCTTGGGCAAGACGCATTTGCTGCATGCAATTGGACAGTATGTGACCGGTCAAAAACCGCGGGCTCGTGTCGCATATGTTTCTTGTGAGCGGTTTACCAACGAGTTCATTGATGCGCTGCAAAACAGCAGCCTGGTTCAGTTCCGCAAACGCTATCGTCAGACGGATGTGTTATTGATCGATGACGTTCAGTTTCTGGCCGGTAAGGAGCGGATCCAGGAGGAGTTTTTCCACACATTTAACGCGCTGCACGAAGCGCGGAAACAGATTGTTCTATCGTGTGACCGACCGGCCAGTGAGATTCAAGGCATGGAACAGCGGCTCGTGTCTCGGTTTGAATGGGGATTGGTAGCGGACTTGCAGCCGCCGGATGTGGAGATGCGACTGGCGATTCTGCGGAAGAAGGCCGAGCTGATGAACGCGCATTTACCGGATGAGATTTACGAATTCCTGGCCAAGCGCATCCGCAGCAATATCCGCCGCTTGGAAGGCGCTCTCATCCGGGTTGTGTCGTTTGCTTCTCTCACTGGCAAACCGCTTTCGATCGAGACGGTGGAAGGTTTGTTGCGCGAGATCTTGCACGAAGAAGGTCGCTCGATGGTGACCATCGAAGCGATTCAGAAGAAGGTGGCCGAACACTTCGACATTCGGCTCTCCGACATGACCAGCCGGCGGCGCCCGGAAAGCATCGCTTTTCCGCGTCAAATTGCCATGTTCCTGGCGCGTCGGCTAACAGACCATTCTCTCAGTGCCATCGGGGAAGCTTTTGGCGGCCGCGACCATGGCACGGTCTTGCACGCTTGTCGTTTGGTCAAAGATCGCATGGACGTAGATCCCCGGGTGCGCCAAACGGTTCACATGTTGGAGCAACAACTGCTGCGTTAAAGTTTGCTGGTCCAGTCTCTTGCACAGTCATGCCCCCGACCCCAACTGCATGAGGCCCCTTGAGAGCCGGCTATTCAAACACAATGCAACCCATCGTGGCGTTAGCCCAAGACTGAGGGCCTCGCAAGTGGGGGCAAATGTGACGGGGAATTGCCGGGTCTTAACCCGGACGCCTCCGAAGCGACCCGGTGGGCAACAGTCGCCCGGTTGCAGGCAAGTCGTCTATTCTATTGGCCTTGTGCTTCGCACGGGCCCATGTTGACAGACGAATTTCTGAATCGCTCTACTCGATTGAATCGGCAGAGCGTTGCGAGGTAAGGAAAGCCTCTTTGCGGACGGGCTGCGCTGGTGCTACCTCCCCTGTCAAAGAGACAAAACGTTGCAGCCTCCCTTGAGCATGCTGCAGAGAAGCAGGGTTGTTGGACCTCCCGCGGATCTAACTTCGCAAAGCGTGCCTTGCACAACCAACCATCGGAGACGGCGGCGCTCCTCGAGCGCTTGGTACGGATTTAAGCGGTAACGCCCAGGAACTCAGCCGGCTCACATCGCCCAGGGGCCAGAGGGCTTCTTGCCGTTATCAGCTTACCAAAGGGAGGAGACCACCCGGGCACTGCCGGGGACAAAGGGGATTGAGCGAAACCAGGTTCTAAAGCGTCAAACGAGTGCTGGATGAGTGATTTCCGCCGTTCGCTGGCGTTTAGTATCGAGGTTGTATCGTGGTGGGGTGCGAGCAGTGACCCTCCACCTTGGCCGCACCACCCCTTTGAGCGCCGGAGTGGCGGCGTGCAAACCTCATCACCAGCGGAGCCGGGAGCTAAACTTCCGGCTCCGGTTTTTGAGGGCGCTGTGGTTGGTTGTGCATAGATGTTGGCCCACTTCGGTGCAGGCACCGCCTTCTGTTCGGCAGTCAAGCACTTCCCGAACGCAGATGCTTTGTTGAGAATCCGCCCGGGCTGTGTTGGTTCAACGCGGATGCCCGTTTGATGAACCAAATCCGACTTGCGGCAGGAAGCTTGACTGACGATGTTTTCCCGGTCCGGCGGAAGGGTGGCTGAGTGGTTTAAGGCACCTGACTCGAAATCAGGCGTAGCCGCAAGGCTACCGTGGGTTCGAATCCCACCCCTTCCGCCATTAGTTTCGTTGCCCGGCTCTTCAGCTTCGGCTTTGCTTGGCGAACCCCATACGGCCCACAGTCGCCTCGAGCAAGGCTGACCGGTGTGTGGATCCGGCCCATGGAGTTACGGACAGCTTCTGTAAGTTAGTCCATTTCGCCCGCAGGGCAGGCAATAGACGTGGCTTTGCACGGGACTGCCCCTGTGACCATTGCAGGCTCCGTCTAGGACTGTTCGGTGCTGGTGAGCAACGGATGGAACTCGCCGACTGGAGGCCGAGTACATTTGGTTGGCACCTTGGCGCAAACCTCGGCTCGGCGTAACATCGGATCGTGAAGCTACTTGTGTTCGCTCATACTCCGCCACCGCATCATGGGCAGAGTTACATGGTGCAGTTGATGCTTAACGGATTTGGAGGTGATCGAAGACGACAGCCGCCGAATCTGGATTCTGCCAATGCGTATGGCATGGAGTGTTACCATGTCAACGCGCGGCTCTCGAAAGATCTCCGGGACATTGGCGAATTCCGCCTCGGAAAGTTGGGGCTTTTGCTGTTTTACTGTCTTCAGGCTCTTTGGATTCGCTTTCGTCATGGTGTGGAGAATCTGTATTACGTCCCTGCCCCGGGGAAATACTCCGCCTTATGTCGAGACTGGCTGGTGTTGGGGCTATGCCGACCTTTTTTTCGGCGATTAATCCTACACGGCCATGCGGCGGGGCTGGGGCGATGGCTGGAGACCGCAGCTCGCATGCCGGCGCGGGTTTGGACGTGGCGCGCGTTGGGTCGAGCGGACCTCTTTGTGGTGTTGTCTCATCATCACCGGCGCGATGTGGAAAAGTTTTGGCCGCGACGGGTGGCCGTGGTGCCAAACGGTATCCCTGATCCTTGTCCCGCCTTCGAAACTGAGGTCTTGCCACGCCGCCTGGCACGCCGCGCGGTGCGCGAGGCAATCATTCAAGCTCGTCTACCGGATCCCGAACACGTGGCCCTGGCCGGGCCGAGTCCGGAAGAAGTGCGGATTCTCTTCCTCGGTCACTGCATGAAGGAGAAAGGATTATTTGATGCGATCGATGGAGTATTGACGCTGCACCGAAGATTGCGCTCGAAACATAGTCCGTTGCGAGTGCGGCTGTGGGTTGCAGGTAGCTTTCCTCGGACAGAAGAGGAACGCGCATTTCGCGACCTGCAAAGCGACCCGGAGGCCGGTCCGTTGATGGAATACTTCGGATTCATTGCCGGTGCAGAAAAAGCCACTGTGTTGCAACAGGCCGATATCATGTGTTTCCCCACGTATCCGATGGAAAGTTTTGGACTGGTCGTGGTCGAAGCCCTTGCTTATGGCATGCCGGTCGTCACCGTCCAAGACGGCGCCGTTGTTGAAGTCCTGCCGCCGAATTATCTCGGCACGGCATCCACACGCACACCTGAAGCTATTGCGGATGCTTTGGAGCGAATGATTTGGACCAGCGACTTTGCCAACTTGCGTCGGCACTTCGTGGAGCATTTCACTGTGGACAACTATTTGAAGCGATTGGCAGCATCCTTTCATCGTCTCGCTGCAGATGATCCCGCGGACTTGACGGAATATGCCTCGTATTGGCCTGAAGGAAGACGGGGATCAATGCGCAAATGACGCGCCAGGCGGATGAGACGGAATCGTCCCTGAATCAAGAACAATCGGGCAGCGTTTGCACCCTTCGTTTGACGGACTTAAAATTCGCCGAAATAATGCCATGCTGCAGGGGCGGTGCGGGCTTCGTAAAAGCGGGCCATGGCCCTCTAATTGTTTTAAGTTGGTCAATCCCTCAATCCCTCATCTTGCTGAGATGCGAAAGTCTTGTCGCAGTCCCCTGGACGGGGGCATACGGAAAGAATGTAGGGTGGCCTTTGGGATCACAGCGCGTTGCCAAGGAAGTCCAAACCGGGCAGCCTGCCATATGGGATGCACGGAGCAGTCGTAGGGACGTTGAAGCCAGCTGTTGGTCAAGATGGGACGCGCGCAAATCGCCCAAGCGGCCGCTGTTGGGCAGTCAGCTGCTTAATGTCTGTGCTGGCGCTGTTTCGCAGCCAGGCGGCAGATCCGCCCTTTCGGGTTCGGGTGGTGGAATCGGGTTCGGGGTGGCCGGTTCCGTTGGTGGAATTGCGCACCACGCACCACATGCGTTGGATCACGGACAACACTGGTCTCGCTGCCTTGAATGCGCCGGAATTGATGCATCGAGAGGTGTGGCTTTTCGTTCAAGGTCCGGGGTACAGCGTGGTTCCAGACGGCTTCGGAATGCGAGGCCTGCGAGTACGCCCCACACCCGGCAGCACGGTAACCATCGAAGTCCAACGGAATATCGTGGCCCGGCGACTGGGGCGTCTCACCGGAGGCGGCCTGTTCGGGGAGAGCTCCCTCTGCGGAGAGTTTCGGGAGCGTGTGGCAAACGACGTATGGGGTTGCGACAGTGTGCAAATCGCGCTGCATCGAGGCCAACTCTTTTGGGTCTGGGGCGATACGACTCTACCGCATTACCCGCTTGGCATTTTTCATGCCACGGCTGCTCGGACTTCGACCAATCCCATTAGCCGACCCGAACCGCCCATATGGATCATGTATCAAATGATCACCAACGCCGACGGGCGGCCACGTGCGGTGGCGCAAATGCCAGGCGATGGCCCCACTTGGTTAAGCGGACTGGTCAGCATCCCCGATCGCTCGGGCCAGCCCCGTCTTGTAGCCACGTATGCGAAAATTAAACCGCCGCTGGAAGTGTATCGGTGGGGACTTTGCGTTTGGAACGAAAACGATTCCACGTTTGAGCCACTCAAAGTGATTTGGACCCGTTCGGAGCTTTCATCACAAGCACCGCCAGTGCCGGATGGACATGCGGTTCCGTGGCGAGATGACCAGGGCCGTAGCTGGATTTTATTCGGGAACCCGTTCCCATTCCTCCGGTGTCCAGCTACGTTCGAGGCATGGCAAGATCCAGCCTCTTGGGAGATCCTGAAGCCCCCTGAGGCCCTCACTTCGGCCGAGGGCCACCGCGTGCAGCCCCACAGCGGCTCCATCGCATGGCATCCATGGCTGAAGCGGTGGATTGCGGTATTCGTGGAGCGTTACGGCAAACCTTCGGCCTTTGGCGAGGTCTGGTATGCCGAGGCTGATCACCCTTTGGGTCCATGGGGCCGAGCGGTCAAAATCCTCAGCCATGACAACTACACATTCTACAACCCTCGCATCCACGCTGAGACCTTCCGCCCTGAGGCACCGGTTTTGCTCTTTGAAGGCACCTACAGTCGAGAATTTGCTGACCGACCGGAGCCCACGCCCCGGTACGACTACAATCAAGTGCTGTACCGGCTGGACCTGGACGATCCGCGTTTGCAGCCCGCGCGAAAGTAACGAAGGCTTCCATGCCAGTGAGGCTGGACGACGAGGTGATTTCATAAGGCGGGCTTGCCCCACCGACGCCCGATCCCAGCGCCGTGCTGATTCATCCGTGGAAGAGATCGAATGAGTCGTAATTTGGTGGGTTGGCAGGGACTCGAACCCTGGACCAACGGCTTAAAAGGCCGCTGCTCTACCGACTGAGCTACCAACCCAAAAGACAAAGCACGATCACCCGAAAGCCAACCTGTGGCTCAACCATAATATGGGGGCCAACCGATCCAGTTGGCAAGTCATGACTGGTCTTCTAGAACAAGCGCGCGATCACAGGCGGCATGACTATTGTTCGTGTGAAGCGGTTGGAAGCATCCGCCGGGATGCTTCGCGGGCTGTCTTTGACCCGGACGATGCAGAGAATTCCGGTTCCTAAAATAAGGTGATTGTCTCGGCTGTTTCGTTCGGCTGTTTGTAACCGTGACTGGCTTGCCTCTGTTATCACCAACCGGCGGCGCATGCATGGCGGCCAACCTGGGCCGACCTCGTGCCACGTCAGGACTTATTGCGTTTAAAGCAGCGGCCAAACAAGGCAAACATTTCGCCCAAGGTCGGTGGGGCCAGTTGGGGCCCCGCAAATCTTGATCAACGCATGTCCCATCATGGCAGGCATCTGACATTTTCCAAAAACCGGCGGCGAACGATGCAACCGCAATGACGAAGATGCATAGTTTCAAACATGGATGATTTGGGGCAGGTCTCCGTCGGGATTAATTTTGAACGTCACAGGAGACCGTTAAGGGTTGCCGTTCGTTATTGAAGCACTGCACTGCTTGAGGGAAGCGATTTCGCTGCCAACTCACCGGTCAATCCGCTGGAGGGGCCACAGCCTGCAAGCTCCAGCAGTTTATCCAGCGCAAGTCTCTCGGTACGCGGCCATGGACCACATAGCTGAGCTGACGACCGTTTCGTGGCCAAGAGGAAGACCCCTGAGAGTCCTTGTAGAGATCAGTGATCGGGCCCATGCGCCGGAGATGGGGTCAAGTCGCCAAATCCTCCTTTGACATAAATCAAGACTGTACTGACCTTCCCAGTTGAGAACGCCCAAGACGAATCCTAATTTGGTTTGTGCCATGAAACCGCAGACCTGGGCCGGCATTGCGGTCGGTGTCATGATGGGCGTTGCGTTGGGCACCAGCGCCTACACCTTCATCACGGCCCGGGGTTATTCCTACCTGACGGATGATCCGCAAGCCTGCGTGAATTGCCATATCATGCGGGAACAGTACGACGCTTGGCAGCACGGGAGCCATCACGCTGTGGCCACGTGCAACGACTGTCATACACCCGCAGGCTGGTTGTCGAAGTATTGGACCAAAGCCCAAAACGGCTTTTGGCATTCCTACTTTTTCACCACCGGCCGTTTTCCCGATCCCATCCAAATGACAGAGCGCAACCGCCGCGTGACCGAGGCAGCTTGCCGCAAGTGCCATGCCGATGTGGTGCACGCCATGGATGCGCCGGCTGGCGGCGCCGGCTCGGATCGCTACCAAATCTCGTGCTTGCACTGTCATCGGGATGCTGGTCACCGGCATTGAGGAGGACTCGTCGTATGCACATGCCCATTCACAATGCTGCCCATTCTGTAATGTTCCACCGGAAGGCCAGGACCTCCTGCCAGGGCGGCCAATTACTCAAATATGGTGTCGCCACGGGGATGGCTGCGCTAATCACGGTGGCTGCGCTGGCCCTACTGTTGAACATTCTCGAACGGAAACGCGAAGCCAGAAATCCCTTCTTTCGCGTGGTGGAATTGACAGATGACATGACCGACCCGGCGGTGTGGGGCAAGAATTTTCCTGTTCAATACGACGGTTATCGTCGGACTGTGGATCAGGTCCGAACGCGGTATGGGGGTAGCGAGGCCATGCCTCGTACACCGACTGAAGCGGATCCCCGGTCGGTAGTGGCTCAGTCCAAGCTGGAGGAAGACCCACGTCTGAAAACCATGTGGGCAGGTTTTGCTTTTGCACTAGACACGCGCGAAGACCGCGGACACGCGTACATGTTGGACGATGCCACGTTCACCGGCCGGCAGGCCCGGCCGCAGCCAGGTGCATGTTTGAACTGTCACTCTTCAGCCTATGCCGCCTATAAGAAACTGGGCGAGGGAGATATCATGAAGGGTTTTGATCGGTTCAATGCCCTGCCTTTTGCGGAAGCGCGTAAGTTGGTGGAACATCCCGTGGCCTGTATTGATTGTCACCACCCGGAAACCATGCAGTTGCGCATCACCCGACCCGCCTTCATCGAGGGCATTCGAGCGTTGAAAGCCAAAGAGGGCATCCCGGATTACGACGTCAACCGCATGGCCACCCGGCAGGAAATGCGGACCTTCGTTTGTGCGCAATGTCACGTGGAGTATTATTTCAAGGGTCCGGAACGCCGTTTGACCTTTCCGTGGAGTCGCGGCATTAAGGTCGAGGAAATCATGGCTTACTACGACGAGCACGGAGTGCGCGATTGGGTCCATGCCGAATCGGGTGCGTCTGTGCTTAAAGCCCAGCATCCCGAGTTCGAACTCTGGAGCCAAGGGATTCACGCGCGCTCGGGCGTGGCCTGCGCAGACTGTCACATGCCGTATCAGCGAGTGGGGGCCTACAAAGTCAGTGATCATCATGTACGCAGCCCCATGCTAAACGTTCACCGTGCGTGCCAGACCTGCCATCCTTGGCCGGAAGAGGAGCTCAAAGCGCGTGTTCAAGCCATTCAGGACCGCACCCATCAACTACGCGACCGTGCCTTGGACGCGCTGATGGATCTCATCGCCGACCTAAAGGCCGCTCAAGCCTCTGGACAGGACAAGACGGAATTGCAAGAAGCGCTCGAATATCAACGTAAGGCGCAGTTTTACATTGACTTCGTGGAGGCAGAAAATTCCGCGGGATTTCACGCTCCGCAAGAGGCCGCCCGGATCTTGGCGGATGCCATTGATTTCTGCCGACGCGGACAACTGGCTCTCCGTCGATCGCCCCACCCGGTTGCGTCCCGAGCGGCGGCTCCAGAGCAGGACGCCGGCCTTAGACCGTAAGATTCAATACAGCTGCTGTCGCCGCGGACCGGATATCCACCCGGGGCCGCGACTCGGCCCCCGATGATGACCTTAATCTCTGACACGGGCACGCCGCGCAATCAGTGTCCTTTTAAACTTCTGCCGCGAACGGTGCCGGCGGTGAGACACGGGTCGGTTGAGGATGGTGGCAGCTCCTCCTCACCCGAGGCGGGTTATCGGAGCGCGGTGGAGCCTGTTCATGCCCATTTCCTTGACTCAGAAGCCTGAATGGCCGCATTAAGCAGGGCCGTATAGGGAGACCACCGCATGAGCTTGTTGCGTCGTAAACGAGTCGAGGATCTCCAGCAGGAGGCCCTTACGGACCACAGTCTGCACCGGGCCCTCGGGCCCATGAATCTCATTTTGTTGGGAATTGGCGCCATCATTGGGGCGGGGATTTTTGTCCTGACGGGGAAGGCGGCAGCCAATTACGCCGGACCAGCCATTGTGCTGTCTTTTGTCTTGGCGGGTTTGGCATGTGCGTTTGCTGGTTTGTGCTACGCCGAGTTTGCCTCCATGATCCCAATTTCAGGGTCAGCCTACACTTACAGCTACGCCACCATGGGTGAGTTGATGGCTTGGATTATCGGCTGGGACTTGATCCTTGAGTACCTTTTTGCAGCTTCAACCGTGGCCTCCGGTTGGTCTGAGTACGTGGTTTCATTGCTAGCTGATTTCGGGGTGGTCATCCCTCGTGAATGGACCATGGCTCCCTGGGATCACGTCGTGCCGCCGGATGCTGGCTGGAATTTGTGGCGCGTATTTACAGAAGGTTGGACGCGAACTGGGGGAATTTTGAACGTCCCAGCCATGATCATCGTCGGGGTGATTACGGTGCTCTTGGTGTTGGGGATACGAGAGTCGGCAGTTTTTAATAACATTATAGTGGCGGTCAAAGTGGGGGTGATTCTCCTGTTTCTTGCGGTGGGTGTGATGCACCTGAATCCCGGGAACTGGATTCCTTTCGTGCCGCCGGCGGAGGGACCGGGTCGGTTTGGCTGGGAAGGCGTGTTGCGTGCAGCAGGGGTCATTTTCTTTGCATACATCGGTTTTGATGCTGTCTCGACCGCGGCTCAAGAAGCGAAGAATCCGCAGCGCGACATGCCGATAGGCATCCTAGGATCGCTGTTCATCTGCACCTTGCTTTATATCGGGGTAGCTGGCGTGCTAACGGGCATTGTACGATACGACCAACTGAATGTGGGGGCCCCTGTGGCAGTGGCCATTGACGCATTGGGATCGCATCTCGCGTGGCTAAAACTCTTGATTAAAGTAGGTGCCATTGCTGGGTTGTCCTCCGTGATCTTGGTGATGATGATGGGCCAACCTAGGATCTTCTTTGCCATGGCGCGCGATGGTTTATTGCCGCCGCTCTTTGCCAAGGTGCATCCTCGATTTCGAACGCCCCACTGGGCTACGATTCTCACCGGGTTGGTGGCCATGCTGTTGGCTGGTTTATTGCCCATCGGTTTGTTGGGGGAGTTGGTTTCCATCGGGACATTGCTGGCATTCGTGATCGTCTGCGGCGGAGTGTTTGCCTTGCGGTTTACAGATCCGGACATTCCACGTCCGTTTCGAGTGCCGGCCTTTTGGTTGGTGTGTCCATTGGGAGTGTTCTTTTGCGGTTGGCTGATGATCGGATTGCCGCCCGACACTTGGGCCCGACTTCTGGTCTGGATGGCGTTGGGGTTGCTTCTGTACTTCGTGTATGGCCGGCGCCATAGTAGCCTCGCTACACGTTCCGCCATCAACGACACCACCCGGTTGTGACATTGCGCGGGGCCACCATCACTGGCGCTCGTCAAGGGTTGAGGCACCGGCCCAAAATCTGCCAGCGCACGAGCCAGTCGTGGAGTAAAACTGCCTCAAACGTGGTTTGTGTGGCCAGCTCCTCAGGTGGCTGACCCCAATAGAATGTGAGCCAACCGGCCGCAAATCGCCGGTGCTCGCGGACAAAGGCTGTCATCAGAACTGGCGCCAGATGCAACGGAAAAGTCTCCTCGACCACGACTGGTTTCAATGCGCTGCAGGTTTCTAATACTTGCCGGGCATCGTCGTGTGGCTGACCGCGGGGATAAAGATGCACGCTCAAGAAGTCCACTTCCTCGGCCACCATGGCCGGATCGAACCCGGAAAATGAATCCGTCGCTCTCGTCTCCGGGAGTAATCCGACGGTGATCAACGCGTGGGGATCTTCCGAACGGATGGCACCTGCCAACGCTTGAATCCATTGACGGGCTACCATTACGCGCGGTCGGCCTGCTGAATCCAGGGTGATGGCCTGAACGTAGCTGAAGCCACCAAATTCGCCTGCCAGCCAGCCACCCTGTGCCCGAGGAGTTCCGGGGACGAACGGCTCGTTCATGAGATTGTAGCAGAAAACAGCCGGACTACGAGCTGCAACCCGTGCGACGCTTGTCCAAAAGATTGTCTGCGCATGCCAGCGCCCTGCTTCATCCAATTGTTCGTACCATAGGGGCACCCTGCTACGGCGGTAGCATCCCAATCCGGTAAGATTCAGGTACAGACCGGTCCGTTCCGCCAGTCGCAGAAGTCTGGCCAGCCGATCGAGGGCGCGAGGATTGGGCCGATATGGGGCCTCGAAAAACGCGTCTACTTGCAAATGCACCCGGATTGTATTCGCACCCAGCCGCTTCATTTCTGCAAAATCGGCTGCTACGGTCGGCCATTCGGTATCCCAGTATTCTTCAAGGAGCCGGCCACGATGGTCACGGTCATAATTGAATCCCCAGGGACAAAAGGGTTCACCCGTGGAACGGGTGAAGGGCGTCGGACCGCGTCCGATCTGGATCCTTGTTGGAGGCGGTTCGGTGGCTTGAGACAACCTGCCGGCTGCGCAGCAGAGAAACACCCAACACAAACACCGGCAGCGGATCACGGTCCAAACAACTCCTGCATGGAAATGCGGAATGTAGGCCACAGGGGTTCGGTCAAACATTCGGCTCCTGCCAGGATGGTTTTAAGAGCCAACCCATACGGCGTGGCGTGATAAACTTCCACATTGTCGTATCGGGGATCAATCATCCAGAGTCGAGCAAGACGTTGTTCTTCATACAATGCCTTTTTGATCACGGTATCCGTGTGATGATCAGCCGGACTCACGACTTCGGCGACCAACCAGAGTTTGCCGGTGGCCATGGTGACCACGGCTAGGTCAGGACAAACAGAGGTGTTGGGAGAAAGCTGAATCCGGCTGCGACACTGCAGGAGCTGCGCGGCCGAAAAGGTGGCCAAACAGGCGGCCAGCCGGAGATGCAGCCGTTGGCAGATGCGTTCGTGCCGTTCGCTGGGAGCTGCGCGGGGGGTGGGTAATCCTTCCAGAATCTCTTCGTAACCGTGGATCATGAATCGCCGATGCCTTCCACCATAAGCGGTGCAGGTTGCAGGAGCAAGTCGCGGCTTCAGGTTCGCCGGGGCGTATCGCTTGGTCCATCCGGAAAAAAGATGAGGCAAGCCACCCCGCTGCAAGAACCAGGTTCCGCGCCTTATTGCAACTTGACTTTGAATTGCTCGCCTCTTTTTAGCGAACGGGCAAACTCAGCCAGCAATCGCGGGATTGCCTCCAAATCCCGAAGGTTTATCACCTCCACCGGGGAATGCATGTAACGATTGGGCAAGCTGATCAATGCGCTGGGAATGCCTCCCCGCGTCCAAAAGATAGCATCGGTGTCTGTACCACTTGTATTCGACATGGCCTCGTGCTGCAACGGAATGCGCAGTTTACGCGCCAGGGCTTCCAGCCTGGCGACGACCTCCGGATGGTTACACCCGCCGTGTGTGAGGGTGGGCCCCTTGCCCAACCGGATGTCGCCATGCTTCGCTTTGTGGATGTTGGGATAATCTGTCGCATGGGTTACATCCACCACCAGGGCGACGTCTGGTTTCAAGCTGTAGGCGATCTGACGTGCACCCAGCAACCCCACTTCTTCTTGTACGTTGGCAACGGCGCAGACCTCGGCTCGTAAACGTGCCCGAGACTCATGCAACAAACGCAAGGCCTCTGCCACGGCAAAGGTGCCGATTCGGTTGTCCAATGCCCGCCCCACGGCAAAGTCGTCGCCCATACGGTCAAATTCATCGGCCAAGGTCACCGGATCCCCAATCCGGACTTTTCGCTCGGCCTCCCGACGGTTCTTGGCCCCGATGTCAATGAACAATTCGTGAATCTTGGGCACTTTCCGTTCGCCATCGTCTTTCATCAAATGCGGCGGGATGCTTCCGATGACCCCTTTCACTGGCCCGTGCTGAGTGTGAATGAGGACCCGCTGCGCGAGAGAGACAGTGGCGTCTACGCCTCCTAGCCGTCGAACGTATAGGTAACCAGACTCGTCAATGTAGCTAACGACCATGGCAATCTCGTCGGCGTGCGCAGCCAGCATAAGTCGGGGGGAACCACCCTTGTTCAACACCGCCACGCAGTTTCCGTAGCTGTCCCAGAATGTTTCCTGGGCGTATGGCCGCACATAGTCCAGCCACACTTGCAAGCCTTGAATCTCGCGGCCGACCGGGCTGGGCGTATTCACCAGCCTTTGTAGGAACTGGAGCGAAGCATCGCGCATGCGCGCCAAGCTACGCAGGGTTTGGGCCGACGTCGAGTGTCTGCCCCGTCCACCCTGCAAGGACACGATCCGGAGCTGACGCGGGCACCCGCGAGGGGGAGCGTGCGGGAGAGCGAATCGCTCAATCTGCATGCGTGGGCGTGCGACGGTCCGGTTCTCCCGGCAGCGGCTTGACGGTTGAAACGGAGGGATGAGACGCTCCGTCCTCGTTTTCCACGGACTCGACACGGCTCAATACGCTTCCATTCTGGAGACGTGTGCGCAAAGGCTGCCCGGGGCGCAACTCCCGCGCGTTGCAGATCAGCCGGCCGGATTCGGCATCAAAGGTCAACGAATAACCACGGGCCAGTACCTGCTCGGGACCAAGCAAGCGAAGGCGTGTTCGGAGAATTTCCATACGTTGGGACCGGATCCACAATCCGTGGTGCACAGCTTGCCGCAGGCGTTGTTGCAGCGAGGCCACCTTTTGGCGATGGGTTTCAAGCCGAAGAGTCGGTCGAGCTTGGCGCCAGCGGCGCGTCAGGTGGGACCATGATTGCCAGCGCAACTGGTAACCGTTGCGAAAAGCGCGTTGCAGACGAGCAAGACAATCGTCCCACAGTTGCCACGCCTGTTCGATCCTGCGTCGCGGCGAAACTTTGTGGAGCCGCCGTATGACTTGACCGAGCCTTTCCTCCAGGCCCTTCAAGTGTTGATACGCCAGGCTTGTCAGCCGTTCCGGAACACCGCTCAAGAACTGCCGACCGGCATACGCGGCCTCTGTCAAAATTTCCGCTGCGGCGCTCGGAGTGGCCGCGCGAAGGTCAGCGACAAAATCACTAATGGTGAAATCGATTTCATGGCCAACAGCGGAGACGACCGGAATGGTAGAAGAAGCGATGGCCCTTGCCACGACTTCTTCATTGAAGGCCCAGAGGTCCTCCAGACTGCCTCCTCCGCGAGTGAGCAGGATCACATCTAGCCGAGGGGGGGGGTCATGCAAGGGCCCGATGGCTGGCGCCGGTGAAGGGATAGGTGCCAAGGCAAACTCATTCAACTGGCGGATGGCAGCCGCAATTTCTCCGGCTGCGCCTTCGCCCTGCACACGACACGGCGCCAATATCATTTCCAAAAGAGGGTTACGTCGCGCCACAACATGCAGCACGTCCCGAATGGCGGCGCCAGTCGGTGAGGTGACCAGACCGATGCGCTTCGGGAAAGGCGGAATGGGACGCTTGCGTTCGGGAGCGAAGAGCCCTTCTGCGGCCAACTTGCGCTTGAGCCGCTCAAAGGCCAGTTGGAGCATTCCTGCCCCTTGAAACTCAAGCGCCCGAATCACCAACTGATACTGACCCCTGGGTTCGTAAACAGTTAGATCGCCACAAACAAGGACGTTTTGTCCGTCGGCCAACAGGTCGCGCCCGGTCACTGTTTCGCCTCGAAACAGCACGCAAGCAACTTGCGCGCCAGTATCCTTGAGTGTGAAGTAGATGTGTCCAGATGCTTGCACACGGAGGTTGCTAATTTCGCCGCTTACCCAAATTTGGCCGATCTGTGCTTCCAATACGCGTCGAATGTGGCTGGTCAGCTCGCTGACCGTCCAAATCTTGCGAAGTCGTTCCGGGGCGAACAACTCACCAAACTCCCATTGATGCTGAAAAGGTCGATCCATGTAACCGGCTCAATGTGAGCTCCGGGCATGCGAATGGCAACGCCGCAGCCGCTCTGCTTCATGAGGTAACTTTTCAGGAACCAGAAACCGCGGGATGGGTCAAAAGCACGCCCAAAAGTGATTCCCAACGGGCCGAGCCCTCGTCAGGCGGCCACTCCAGAAAATGGTAAAGCAGGCCTGCAGCCACTAAAGATTGTCGGATGGCATCGGCTCCCGCTTGGCGAAAATAGGACCGCGCGAAGGGGCAGCTCCACCATGTCTCTAACATCTGGAGAAGCTGCGTGGTGCGCCAGCCGCGCACCAGCATGGCTTCTTGCACCAGGTAGTAGGCCCAGTCCCAGCCGGGGGGACCGTCGCGCTGACCTCGTTCCCAATCCAACACCCACCATCGGCCCGATTTCCTTTGTACCCGAATGTTCCATGGGGCCAGGTCGCCATGGAAAAGAACAGGGTGAACGGATACGGATTCCAACCGCCTCAACCACGCAGATGGAAACGACCGGGCAGCAGCCAGCTCGCGCATGCGATTCCAAGCTGTCAAGGCGTTCAGAGGAACGCATCTTTGAGTATCAATCCACTCCGTTAACAGAGAGGCCAACGGAGCGGCCTCACTTCGACGTGGCGTCTGCCCCTCCACATAGGCCTGGATCATGGCGAAAAACGAGTCCTGTTCCCAAAGGCCCAACAAAGCAGGCGTGTGCAATAGTTCCGCCGGAACGGATCGAAGCATTTGCACCTCGCCAGCCCAACGGACACGGGCTGCTGCCCCCGTACCTGCCTTGAACACCAGGTCAGGACGGCCGCTCGCAGTATAACGAAGGAACAAAAAACGCCGGCCAGGGCTTCGAGGGTTCCCGCAAAAAATGCCGAATCGAAGAGGCGCGCCTGGGGTTAAGCCGGTCCGGAGTGCCTCCAGAAAAGGCGCATCCGCCCTCACCATAAAGCTGGCTTGCGCCAGTCCTAGTGGCCGGCCCAGCCGTAAAGCCCAGTCCAGCATCTGACGGGCCCACCGGGCCCGGCGCGTTTGAGCAGGATAGAGCCGTAGTGTGTGACGGGCGAGGGCTGGCTGGGCCGGTAGCCACAAAAGGGCTTCGCCGTGCTTGCGCACGAGCCAGCCGTCAAGCCGGATTCCTGGCTGGCCCGCTTCCGGCGGCGGCAGCAGCACTTGCCACGGATACTGGACGGATGTGCCCATCATGGGGAGCCTGCATTGGCCCGTTCCGCAAGGCAGGCGAGGATCTGACTTGTGAGGATCTCTACCACTTGGGGAAGTGGCCGGGCGGAATCAATTAAATACGCCCCGGGCAAACGATTGGCCAAACTGCGGTAGCCAGCTTGCTGACGGAGCGTCTCTTCCTCCGAAACCTCTGTCTTGCGCTGTCGGAGCACCGGCAGTGGCGCTTCGAGGACGAATATCAAATTGGGACGTGGCAAAGAATCATACAATTTTACGATCCAACGAGGCGGCGGCGCCAGCCGATATCGGCGCGGATCTACCTGGAAATCGTAGTAGTAACGGTCCATCACCATCATGCCATTTCGGAATCGAACGGGTTGGACCACCAACCAAAATCCCGCCATGTATTCCAGCCAATGAATCAAGTATAGAGCCACAGAGAGGAAACGCCCCCGCGGCTGACCCTGGTGAGGATTCGTGGCAGGAGGGCGCCGTTTTCGGTGAGGAAGCTGTAACAGCGCTGGTTTCCAATGTCCCAACCGGCTCTTGGCAGGTTGAAAGGTAGGGCGCATGGCTTGGATCAGTTGCCGAGCGACCGTAGTCTTGCCCGAGCCATCGGGTCCCAACAAGACCACCAAAAGCCCCGGCGGCCGCCACCAGCGAGACCACAAACGGCGCGCGTCGTACAAAAGATTGGCCAACACTTTGCCCGGCTGCCGGGCCAGTGCGCGGCGCAACACCCTCCATCGCCAGTGCCACTTCCGTTGCTCGATCGCTGACCAGTTGCCTGCGCTAGCCCAATTCGCCAACTGGATGGCGGCTTGATGTCCCACGATCTCGCCCAGACGCTGTTGCCATGCAACGCGATGGAACTGAGCCACTTCCTGAATGCCCGCTCGATATTTTTCCCGAACAGAACCTTGATAGAGCAATCGGATGAACAGGTTCAGAACTGCTTCATCCACAGGATCGGGCACGGCTATGCCGTTTCGCAAACGACGCCGCGCCAGTACCAAGGAACTGTCCAATAGCGGAATCCCTCTCCATGCCAGACGGGTGAACAAATCGATTTGCACCTGTTGCCCCGTAGAGGGATGGGACACGAACAACGACAAAGGATCGAACTGGGCACGGTGGTGGAGGAGGTATCCGACATGACGCGCAGCGATCCTCAGGGACGTTTCCGCAGCCTTTAGACAGTCGGGAGGGATGAGCACATCAACGTCATTCCCCGTGAAGTCCGGCAATTGATCGTAATTGCGCAACACCAAAAAAGGAATGCCAGCTTGCATCCACGCGGCGAAGACTGCCTCGAGCAAGGGCCGCAAGGACGCAGGGCGATCCTTCGTGAGATTAGTTAACACGGTCCCAGCTTCAGTTGACGTCCCGGCGTTGATCTGTGACGCATCCACGGTCTCCACGGAATGGTTGTCGCAATTGTTCCGAATTATGACCCGCAATTCCTGATTTGGAAAGAAACCGTGCGCAAACAGGGGGGTCGGGTTCTCGCTCACCCGCCCATCGCTGAAGTACAGGCTGCATGGCTGCTCGAGCCGGGCGGGATGCAATGACAGCAGCGTCCTGCAACCAACACACCTTCATTTTCACAGCTCGGAGAATTAAAAAAGTTGCGAGATGAAAACGAAACCATGGTTTTCACGCGGCTCTATCACGCACCTTTTGAAGTAAATCTACGACCGAGCGGCGTCGAGAAGGACTGGTGAGATGCCGTTGCCGCATCTTTTGGGATCGCCCATCCACTGAGCAAGGGCTCGCTGCGTATGGTTCCATGTTCGGCCTTTACCCAATGCACGGATGTGGTAATGTGATCACAGCTTATGAGTGCGCGGAAAGCAGCCCGCCCTGACGGTTGCATGCAGGTATCGGTGGAGGCTCGTGAAACTCATTTGGCGTTACCGCCTGAGGTGGTGGTTTTCCGAAAAAACGGAATCGAGTTCTTGAGTCCCACGGCCCTGCCATGTTGGAAGGAAATGACCTTGACCTTGTGTTCGCCCGGCGACAAGAGCCGTGTGACATGCACCGGTGTGGTCGTCAGTTGTACAGGCAACCGGCACACCGGTTACCATATTTCGCTGTTGTTTACTGAACTGTCACCCCAAGCGCAAATGAGGCTTTCAGCTTGGGCCACTTTTCCGCCACAACCACCGGCTTAACTGCGGCCAGGGCGTCACATCCTTGCCTGCCCACGGTCGGTGTCCCCTTCGGGGGGTCGCGGCGGGTTGAGCAGGTCGACCTGATGGACTGCAAAGCGCTTCCTTCAATTCTTGCTTTGCGTCGCCTCCGGGATGGATAGGACCTCCAATGCAGTTGGGGAGGGCCCTTCGTACACCGTTGGGACAAACCCTTGCAGCGCGCGCTGGTTTCTTTTCGAGGCGACCCACTCAGACCTCGCGATCCACAGGCTTGCCCAAAATAATAACAACACAATCAGGACCAGATGAGGCCAGCTCAGTCGTGCAACACGGAAAAGAATGCGATCTAGCCAAGTGGGTTCGTTCGGGCTCAATGAAGGCGGCTGCGCCAATCGTTCGTCTTGCGCTAACTCCGTGTCCAGCAGACGTAGCAGCGGTACAGGGTCCAGCTTGAGGGCTTGGGCGTAGTTGCGCACCGATCCTTTTACGTAAACGGGTGCGCGGAAGACTTCGTATCTTCCCTCTTCCAAGGCTCGCAGCAGATCAGCCCGGATTTTGGTGACTGCGGCCAGCTCGTGCAGGGTTAGGCCCAGCGCCTCCCGTCGCGCTCGAAGTTGTTCGCCTACGCTCGCCATCCGTTGGGATGATTAAGGGTGTATGCCATATTTTTGGCAACTCTGGAGCTCAACCGCTTCTGGAAGCCCGTCTTGGAAGGAGGCTCGCGATCCGGCCGAGACTTGAACTCCCGCTCAAGAAGTGCCTAGTCGGCCACTTGGTTTGCATGGTTTAAGCGTTAGCCTTGCTGTGGGTTGAACCCTGTGGGAAAGCACGACTCCTAATGCTGCTTACGGCACCCCTGAGGGAAGCACGCCGGGAGCAAGCCCGCTTGACCCGGCCTGGCCTTTAAGCAGCTTGGGGTTTCGATCAAGGAGAGTGCGCGGAGACCACAGCTCAGCCCTCTATAAACAGGAACGGGCCGGTTTGCTCCCCCGCGCAACCGGCCCGTTGATCTCAAGGTCTTACAGCACCCCTATGGGATTCGTACACGGTAGTATTTCGCCGGGACTTCAGGCGATGGCATTAGGGTCACCGTTCCAGCGATCGGGCCCTCATCCTGCCATTGAACCGGCGGCGTCAGACTGGTAGTGGATTGCAATGTCCCAGGGTGAGAAGTGCTCAAGGTAAGGGATCCGCCAGTGCCGACGGTGATGCTCAGCGTGGGTGGCTCCGCTCCGGCCACCAATCCCAACAACTCAATCTCCGCAATCTGCACGCTGTTGGCGGTCACGTTGTTTTTTACGTTATAAAACTGAACTCGATAGAGCGCGTACGGAATCGTATTGGCGAACATCACTTCCTGATGGAAATGTCGGAGCGGATCAATCGTTTCTGTCGTCACGGTGTTGCGTCCCGAGGGCAGGGCCAATGCATTCGAACTGATAAGCGTCCAACTGAGGCCGCCGTCGTTCGAACCTTCAATGACCACGTCTGCAGGATCCCTCGCCTCCACGTCATTGGCTGTGTAAATGCGGACTCCTCGCACGATGGTTGCGCCCACGGAAGGCTGCACGACAAAGCCTTGCGGCCCAACAAAGGGCGGCGCAGTGTCATATGCGTCGAAGTTCAGGTATTTTTGAACCGTGTTGTCAATCGCCCGATCCACGGTCTCTGCCGCAGGTGAACTGCCGTCCAAGATGTAGATGGTGTCTCCAGGCCGGGTCACATCTTGCAGCCGAGACACTACGGTAAGCGTGGCCACGTCGCTCACGGCAAAGCCCACGGCATTGGTCGCCGTCAACCGATACTGGCCGGAATGGGCCAGCGTGGCAGGGTTCAAAACCAGATTGGTTTGATCCGCCCCGGAAATGGCTCCTCCGTTGACAAGGTCAGTCCAAGTCGTCGAGCCCGGGGCACGATATTGCCAACGCAGGGAGACCGGAGCCGTTCCACCCAGTAGAAGGCTACCCAGGCTCACAAGAGTGCCGTCGTACACATTGATCGTGGAGGGCGCTATGGGGCTGAGAATGGGTGAAAAGTCCCCCAGCGTTCCGCTCACTGCTAGCACTACCATCCGTCCTGTTGTGGGGTTCACAGCGCCCAAAAACCGCAGGATGATATTGGTGACGGGACTGACGGTGTTGTTGAGCGCAAACTGAGCTTCATAAAGCCGCGGGTTCGGTGTGGTGGTCCGACCCGGATCATTGTTGATGGTGCGGTTGTTGAGGTTCACTCGTCCCAGTGTGGTGAAGGCGTACGGTGCATTGTTGAACCAGTCCCGAGATACAAAGGTGTTGGTTTCTGAAGTGCCATCGGCATATTGCACCACGACTGCATTGGTCACGTTGTTGTTGGCAGTGGCACTCAGAAAAGACAATGCCGAGTAGGGCTGAGGATTGACCGGCACCAGGTGTGCTTCCGGCCGTGCGTAATCCACATAGACTGCGTTGGGAGCGCTGTAACTCGCTGGCATTCGATAGTGACGGTCCGGTTGAGCCTGGCTGGTCAGGAGGGAGCCGGCCGGAGGCAGACCTGTGTTTGGGAATTGAGGGTAATAGCCTCGTTCGTACCACGTGTTGCCTGTGTTGTTAGTGCCGCCATCCATAGAAACGGTAGTGGCGTTGGTTAGGGGATAGAGCCAACGGGGTGCGACCGCTTCGACCACGACATCCGCATTGTATCCCGTAACCGCTACTGGTAAGAAAAGATCGCCACCTGGAGCCAGTCCGGCTAACGCAAATACGGCTGCTCGGCCTCCGCTGACATAGGTCAAATCAATGCTGGTCACCGGGCTGGTTACATTCAGTAACACAATGTCATTGGTGTACAGCCGGGGATTTCCACTGTTCACATCGCTGAAGCCGGCCGTGCTCGGATTGAATCGGCCATTGATCACATAGTATGGGTTGGGCTGATTAAACCAGTCTGGCGAGCTGATCTGAAATTGTTCGGTGGAGTTGTCCGCGTGTCGTACCACAACGTCCATGACCACAGGACCGTTCCCTGCACAACTTAAAAACGACAAAGCCTGGTAAGACGCTGGGTCGGCCAATGTTATGGTGGTCGTGGTATAACCCGCATACGGGCCAACATAGAAGGCATTGTTTTGAGCATAGCTGCTGGCAAAGGTAAATGCGCGCCCCGCGTTTGTAAGGGTTGTCCCTGCCACCGGCAGCCCGGTCGCGGGAGCATCCCGGTTAAATCCTCTCTCGTAAAATCCGTTCCCTGCACTGTTGGTGGCGGCATTTCCCCCGTCCATGACCGCTGTTGTATAGCCGAACAATGTGCCCGTCAGGGGTGCGTTCGATTCAATAATCATGTCATAACTGAAGCCGGTTAGCTCAAGCGGGGTCCATGCAGATCCATCCGGACTGCCGCTGATGGCAAAGATGGCAGTCCGACCACTACCGCTCACATAGCGAAACTCCACCTCGCGAACAGGGGTCGTGTGGTTGACAATGGGGATGTCCCCGTAGAAAAGCTTTGGATTGCCACTGTAAAGAGCACCCAATTGCCCGTTGTCCATGTTCACTCGCCCGTTGGCGATCCACGCAATCTCTTGGGGTGTGTTAAACCAGTCGTAAATGTTCAACGTGCCCGTCTGAGTGGAGTTATCTTGAAACCGGATTGTGTATTCCAATGTGGCTGTCCCACCGCCGGCAGCACTGACGACACTGAGCAAGGAAAATGCGGCCGGTGTCTGCAAAGTGAGTTTGCCCGTGGGCACGGCTGAGTAAATCAGCAGGGCATTGGGCCCCGTTGCGCTGGGCGGCATCCGATAAATGCGATTCGGATCGTTTGCCGGCCGAAAGGTGGTGCCCGCTGGAGGCAGGCCTGTATCGGGGTGACTAGGGCTGTATCCCTGCTCATACCACGTCCATGCATTATTATTGGTCCCTCCGTCCATTGTGGCCGTCACGAACGCCGGCAGAGGGGGAGGAGCTGTTCGCTCGACGATGACGTCTGCGTTAAAGCTTTCCGGCCGCAGCTCGATCGGTTGAAAATCGGCGCGACCCGAAGATGCAACGACAAGTGACATGCCGACGATTCCGAGGCGGGTGGCTTTCATAAGAGGATACTTTTTCGCGTTTGTGCCGGACTTCTGGTTCGCACAGAGAGATGGAGCCGCGACGTGTTGCAGTTGGCCTCGATCCATGCCTGGCTCAGGCCTGCTTGCTGCTCCAAGCCAGCGATTACCGACTTGGATTCCAGCCATACGCCGCGCGATCCACGCTCGCCAATCCAATGCAGGGATTTATGGAGTAAGGAGGGGACACTTGTCAAGCGGCAGGACGAGGACCAAGCCTTGGAACCTTCGTGTTCAAACATAGACATGATCAGCGCCGCGAACAACTCGGATATCTAAGCGCAGCCGAAGTCCCTGTAACAACTTTTGTGCAATCCCTTCAGGATGCAGCTCGTGGCAGTCGGGTTTCAAAAATGCTTTGGACGAGCGTCGATGGGGGATGGAATCCGGTTTGGCTTTCGATGCGTGCTTAGGAACTTCGGTCTATGGCCGCCAATTTCCCGAACTTCGCTCGTTGCGGCACTCAGGACTTGGCAAAGGGTGACCCCCTCTCTACGGTGGATTTGTGATCGGTTTCGTTCGATTCTTGGGCCTCGCCAATGCGGCGATCTGGTTGGGAGCGACCCTCTTTTTTACCGTCGGCGCCGGCCCGGCACTTTTCTCCGATGACATTCGTCGGCTGCTTGGGGAGGCTAACTATCCTTATTTTAGCGGTGCGATCGCCCAGATTGTGATCGCCCGGCTGATCCGATTGCAGATCCTTTGCGCCGGTGTGGCCTTGGTGCACCTGCTTTTGGAATGGGCTTGGTTGCGCCGGCCGCTCCGGCGCTTGGAGACTTACTGCTGGGCCGCGTTGGCGGCACTGACCTTGTTGGGCGCGTTTGTCTGGCAACCAGAAATTCGGCGCCTGCACCGCATCAAATACGCAGTCAACGTAACCCACGAGCAAAGACAGGTTGCAGCGGAGCGATTGCGCTCCTGGCATGGCTCAGCCCAGTTGGCCAATCTTTGTCTGCTCGGCGGTCTCGCTTTCTATTTGAGTCGAATGGCTCGTCCAGTCGATGGCCCGCGCTTTGTCCCCACTTATAAATGGAGGAGTTGACAAGCTGACTGCGGCAGGCCAACTTGTGATCGTCTAATGATTGAAACAAGGGCTTCTTGGGGTACAGGGTATGATCTCAAACGAAAGGCCTTCGCCGTTCCGATCGCGTCCGGCTTATGGCAACTCAGGTAGATCGGCGCCTTCGCCCGACGTGACCTTGCGGACCGAACGTCTGCAGGTGGAGCGGAAGACGTTTATTCTCGCTCTCAAGGAAAACCCGCGGGGTAGGTTTTTGCGGATCACTGAGGATGTCGGAGGACGACGAGACGCCATTATCATTCCGGCACCAGGCTTGCGCGAGTTGGCACGTGTAGTAGAGGCCTTGGCCCGGGTAGCCGAAGAATCGCCGCCGCCCTCAGGGAACGGTGCGCAAGAGTCCGCCTCTTAACTGGGGGCTGCAAGCTGGCAGCCGAGTTCGAGCCGAGCAGCGCGTCCCGGCGCGTGTGGGGTTTACATGCGCGGCGTAAGGCGCATTTGAGTGATGAGTGCAAGGCCACCGGCGGCCAACAGGATCGTTACCGCAATTGCGCTTAGCTCGGGTCGCGATGGGGCGAGATGCAGGCCGATTGCACCCACCAACGGGCCTAGGAGGTTACCCAGCCCGATAGCGGCTTCGTGGATTCCTCCGTGCGTGGCTTTGGCTTGGCTGACATCCATGGAATAGAACAGCGAGGAATAGTAAATCAAGCCGAGGGCGGCACCGAAGAACAACTGCGCAATGACCAGCACCTCCAGAGCAGAGGTCAAGAGGATGCAAACAAACGACAGTGACATGGTACCGTAGGCGGCTATCAGCCATCTTGCCCGATAGTGCCATCCGGCCCAAACGCACAGGAGTGCAAATGCGCCCAGCCGCGAAAAACACCACAGCGAGCCACAGACGCCGGCCGAAGCCGTTGAGAGACCCAAGCGCGTGGCAATCGCCGGCATCAGCGCGACAAGCGTTTGGATAGCCATATACGCAAACGGGTTTGCCAGCCAAGCCATGCGCAACAATGTCCGCCCCGGGCAGGGGAGAAGGGCTGTATGGAGTGGCGAAAATTCGGACGGATCTGCGCCCGTCCGGCCGTTCGGTCGCAACGCAACATTGGCAACGAGCGCCAGTTCCAGCCCCACAATGCCCAAGGGCAACAGGTAGAGCGCTCGCATTCCCAGGGACTCCAAAAGGACCCCACCCGCGAAATACGCCACCGCGCCGGTACCGGCCCATACAACATTGTAAAGTCCCACGTTACGCTGGATCCCAACGCGATTCTCGCCATGATTTACCAGTGCCTCCAACGCAGGCCATGTAAAGCAAACTCCGAGGGTAGCGCCGACCAGGATCCACACATGGAGGAAAGGACGGCAAACCACCAGACCCGAGACCAGGCAAGCGCCCAACAAAATCAGACCGAGACACAAACTGCGCTCGTAACCAAGCCTTTCAGCAATCCGGCCTGCACGCCAGGAGGCCATTGCATAGACCGCACCTTGCAGCGCGGCTAACCATAGATTGCTGCGGTTGTCAAAGCCCAGCTCCCGTTGCGTAAAAAAGTAGAAATAATAGAAAAACAGCGTGGTCCCGAAGGAGTTCAGCGCAGTGAGGAGGTAGTAACGGAACCTGTTTGTGTGCATACGAGGGCGAAAGGGGGGGCCATGTATCGGCGAGCCGATGTTGCTCAAACATTTCAACCTATCGCCCCGGATGCGCTGCCCAACTCGGCCAGCGCGCGGCGAGCGTACCACTCAACGGCAGGGGATAATCCGGGTTGCAGTTCCTCTAGCTCGGAGGCCGTGCACCATCGCACGGCATGATGTTCCTGCCTGGAGCCCCTTAACTGTCCTCCTTGGGGCCGAGCCCAGTAAATCAGCCCAATATGTTGGTGCGTCGGGTTGATTGTATGAATGTCCAGAAACCGCGGAGCAATCAGGGCGCGTGTACCCGGGCTGCGAAAAGGCGGCCGCTCGCCCCATAACTCGACTTCTAATCCGCTTTCCTCCCTCACTTCGCGCAAGGCGGCTTCTTCCGGATCTTCGTCCAGCTCGACGTGACCGCCGAGTGGAAGCCACTGTTGGAGCTCGCGATGCAAGCATAATAGAACCCTGTCTTTCTGCACCACAAACACAGCTACGGCAAAATCGATTCGTTCGTGAATGTGAGCCACGCCCCAATCTGGGATTCAGTCGGTGAGGTCGTCAATCCTGCCCAGTGATCTGGTAATTCCCACCGTATCGAGTGCGGCTCGGCGGCAGAAGGGTTGTTCCTGAAAAGCGTCAGGGTCTGGTCGTGTTGTCTTGTCGTAACGTGCCCGGGGCGCGCTTCAAAAACGATTCAAGCTTTCTTGACCCCAGCCGATGAAAGGGGCGTCGCAAGACAGGCGACCGGCGGCCTGGAACAGCCGGAGAGGCCAACGGTGCCCGGCCTCGAGAAACGAGGCACCCGCGACACGGACGTCGCGAACAAAACAAGGCCCCACCCCCGGGGCGACTCACGGACTGAGTTATGGTCATTAATACAAATATGTCGGCCCAGAGCAGCGCGCGGCTGCTCATGGAATCTTCTGCATTGCTCAACAAATCCCTCATGCGGTTGTCCTCCGGCTCGAAAATTGTTTCACCGGAAGACGACGTGGCCGGGCAAGCGGTTTCCCTGCGCTTTGATGCGCAGATCAGCCGGATCAACGCGGCCAAAGGAAACATCGCCAATGCGATCTCCTTTAGTCAGACGCAGGACGGTTTTCTCAAAAAAGTTGCCAAGGCTCTGGATCGAATGAGCGAACTGGCCATCCTTGCGCAGGACGTCACCAAAACGGACGCAGACCGCGCGCTCTACAATTTGGAGTTTCAAACTTTGGTGGACTACATCGAGGACGTTGCCACCAAAGACTACAACGGCGTCAGCCTGTTCAATGGTGCAACCTTGAGCGTGACCATCGACAGCGACGGCAACACCTTCAACATGACCGGGGTTAATTTGGGTGCGGCACCCTACAGCGCTGTGCTAACGACTGCGGGCGTCGCTACCACCACCGCTGCAGCGGCGGCATTGAATATGGTCAAGGCTGCCATTGTCCAGTTGTCCACGGATCGCGCCACCGTGGGGGCGAATGTCGCCCGACTGATGTACACCAGCGACCAACTGGGAGTGCTCAAAGATAACCTGACTTCGGCCAACAGTCGGATCAAGGACGTCGACGTGGCGGAAGAGAGTACACAATTTGCGCGGTACAACATTCTTGTGCAGGCGGGCACGGCCATGCTGGCCCAGGCCAATGCAGTTCCGCAAATGGTGTTGCGTCTGCTTTCATGATGTAGGCTTCCGGAGGGTGCAGACCATGAAACTGCGCCCTCCGGTCAACCCACAATCTCGTAGAGCTGCACTCATCATCTGGAATTCAAAACTATGAATCCGAATTTGGCGCATCGCATGGTCGGGCACGCGAGCCACCGCTTGGGAAAGTGCATCCGGATGTTTTGCGACCGCATCCGGACACGCAACCAAGCAGGCAGCGTGCGAGCGAAGACCGCTCAGACCGCGGTGCCGTCCCGGGGGAAGGAGTAGCAAGCGGCAGGGGCGGGCCCGCCTCGCGGGTCCGCCCCTCTCCGATCCCGGCGCAAAGTTTGCGGCTCAAGTTTTCGGCTGCAGGGCCGATACCAGAGCCGTAAAGAGAAGGGCGACCGGCGGCCCCTGACAGCCGGTCGGGAAAACCGGGTGATCGCCTGCTAAAAGGATTGCCCCGCGGCAGGGATGCCGTGTCACACAAATCCCCGTAAGGGGTGACTCAGGGAAGGAGTCAGCATCCATGGTCATCAACACGAACATATCCGCACAAAGCAGCGCACGATTGCTCGCCGAGTCGAGCGCGTTGCTGAGCAAATCCCTCGCGCGCTTGTCCTCCGGCTCCAAGATTGTCTCGCCAGAGGACGATGTGGCCGGTTTGGCTGTGTCCATGCGATTCGACGCACAGATCAACCGGATCAACGCCGCTGCCACCAACGTGGCCAACGCCATCTCATTCAGCCAAACGCAGGAAGGGTTCCTGCAAAAAGTGACAAAGGCGTTGGATCGGATGAGCGAGTTGGCCATCTTGGCACAGGACGTGACGAAGACCGATGCAGATCGCGCCCTGTATCAGAAGGAGTTCGCCGCTCTGGGTGCTTACATCAATGACTTGGCGACGAAAGACTTCAACGGCGTCAGCCTGTTCAATGGAGCTTCCCTGGCCGTCACCACCGACAGCGATGCGAATACCTTTTCGATGGCGGGCGTCAACCTTGGAGCCACGGTATACACCAATGCCACCAGCGCGAGCGTTTCGACCACGACGGCTGCGGCTACGGCCTTGACACGGGTCAAGGCAGCCATCGAACAGCTGGCCAATGATCGTGCCACCATCGGCTCGAACATTGCCCGCCTGAGCAAGTATAGCGAGCAGTTGGGCGTATTGCGCGATAATCTCACGGCTGCCAACAGCCGCATCAAGGATGTGGACGTGGCCGAAGAAAGCACTCGATTTGCCCGGTACAACATCCTCGTCCAGGCAGGCACGGCGATGTTGGCCCAGGCAAACGCCAATCCGCAGACTGCGCTTCGATTGCTGGCATAGAGACCAGCGGGAGCCGGAGTGGAACCAGGAAGCAGTCCGCAATCATGGCTGCTTCCGGTACGAACCGCGCGGGGACCGCCCACCCCGCGCGGTTCCCATGCTCGGCGAGGAGCGTCTGCCCGTGCTTTCAATTCGCTTGAAATAAGGAGAGCTTGGTATGGAACTGGGACTGTCAGGTTTGGCGAGCGGGTTCGACTGGCGTGGTTTCATTGACCAACTCATGGAAGTGGAACGTGCGCCCCAGAAGGCACTCCGGACCGAGCAGAGTCGAATTCGGGAACGCAACAATGCCTACCGCAGTTTACAGACGGAATTGGAAGTTTTGCGCAACCGCCTTAGAGAGCTGCGCGACCCCAATCTCTATGCAGCTCGACGGGCTCAAGTCTCGGAAACTTCGGTGGCGACTGCGCGGGCGGGCACGGGGACGGCCCCGGGCACCTATGCAGTGGAAATTTTGCAAATGGCCACCACCGCCCGTTGGCAGGGTGTTGCCAACGTGGGTGCTGCCCTCGCTGCCTCGGGAGACCTCAGCGCGTTGACATTAGCTGCCGCCCCTTTTGCCACGCCAGTCACGGCGGGCATCTTCACGATTAACGGACGACAGATCGAGGTGAATACGTCAGACACTTTGCAGACAGTTTTCGACAAAATCGCGGCGGCAACCGAAGGTCAGGTTACGGCCTCATACGAAGCTGCCACGGACCGCATACTTCTCACCAGCGAGTCAGAACTTGTCCTTGGGAGCGCCCGTGACACGAGCAATTTTTTGCAGGTGGCGAGGTTGTATAACAATGGCACCGGCACGGTCGCCAGCGCTGGGCCGTTGGGGACCGTGCAAGGACAACGTCCGTTGGCGAGTGCCAACTTTGCCATCCCCGTCGACGACGGCGGTGCAGGTGCGGGTGAATTTCGCATCAACGGCGTGGCGATTCGATACAACGCCTCTTCGGACTCCTTGGTCATTGTGCTGGAACGCATCAATCAATCGGAGGCAGGGGTTTATGCCACTTACGATCCGCTCAGTGACCGCATCGTCCTTGCCAATAAAACCACCGGCGACGTGGGCATTTCCCTGGAGGACGTGACCGGTAACTTCCTGACCGCCGCTGGTCTCATAGGAGGCTCGCTGCAAAGGGGTCAGAATCTCCTGTACCGGATCAACGGTGGTGAGGTACTGGTTAGTCATGCCAACACCATCACCGAGTCCAGCTCTGGTATCGCGGGATTAACCCTGACGGCCTTGCAAACCGGCTCCACTACTGTGACTGTGGAGACGGACACGGACCGGATCAAAAGCGCCTTAAATGGGTTTTTGGAGGCGTACAATCGGGTGCAAGCACTGTTGGAGAACTACACAGCGAGCAGTACGGACTCTAAAGGGGGCGTCACCGCTGGTGTGCTTGCCGGGGATGGTGACGCCAATGAGATTGCTTCCCGGTTGCGTACCTTGGTCTATCGGCCATTGCCTGGTTTTTCGAGCTTGGCAGATCACCTGGCGGACCTGGGCATCACCACCAGCGGCCAGGACAACCGGCTGAGCCTATCCGATTCCGTCAGATTGGATAGGTTGTTGCGGGAAAACCTCGCTGCGGTGCAAAGACTCCTTGCCGATGAGCAGGCTGGCCTTTTGACACAACTGGATGCTTACCTGGAGCGATTGATTGGTGAAGATGGCAGTCTGCTTCGTAAGCAGGCCAGCTTGGGTCGTCAAACAACAGACATCGACAATCAGATCGCGGACATGGAACGGTTGGTCCAAGCCACCCGGCAGCGAATGATCGAAAGCTTTACCGCGATGGAAACGGCGCAAGCGCGCCTAAACCAGCAGTTACAGTACCTGCTCCGCAGCTTTGGACAGAATAGGTGATGGGAGGCAGTTCATGGAGGAGGGAGCCATGCGTGGGAGGGAGCTGCGCTTCGACCGTTTTGGTGCTGGCATCCCATTTTGGCTCGCAACGTGGCTCTTGATGACCGGGAGCGCGGCGGCTGGACAATTTCCACAGTGGTTCTCTAAGGTTCAGTCGCGCCCACTGAATGTGTATCGGGCTTCGCCTGTTCTGCCGTCCGATCTCCAGCGAGTGGCTGTGCTGCCTCTGAGTTGCGCCTTGCCTCACTTGGACCCCGATACGCAAAGATCACTGGAAGAAGCGCTGCATCAAGGGTTGATCCGAAACGGATTTGCGGAAGTGAGGCCAATTCGGAGCACGGACCTAAAAAAGTGGACGGGACGCCCGACATGGTCCTTGGATCAGCCGCTTCCAACGGATTTTTTCCAGAAGATTCGTGAGGCCACCGGGGCGGACGCTGTTCTCTTTGTGGAAGTGACAGTGTTTCGAGCCTATCGGCCGGTGACCCTGGGCTGGCGATTGCGTCTGGTGGACGCCCGCAGCGGATGTACGTGGTGGGCTGCGGACGAGGTGTTTGACACGGCGGATTTTCGCGTCATTCGGGCCGCGCGTCAGTTCGAGGAACCGGATCGGTGGCACGTTTTCCGACGCTCGGGCGGCGACGGTTGGCGAACATTACAAGTGCCGCGTGAATTGGCCCGCATGACCGTCGCTTGGTTGGCCACAACCTTGCCGGCTCGATGCAGTTTTGATTAAAGTCCGTCTGCAGCTTGCCGATAAACAAAACTGGATTGGCGTGAACGGGAGTTGTCATTCAGGCCTGCCTTGAAACAGGCGCTTGCGAGTATGGAGATAGAATTCAATCCAGGCCGCTACAGCGAGCCAGGAGTCAGCCAGAGCGTAACCCGCAGGCCGCCTCCGACGGCCGCCTCCGACGCGCTGAGCATCGAACGGGCCCAGTCGGTCCGTCGCGCACTGGCGGAAGCGCCTGCCGTGCGGCCGGAAAAGGTCGAACAGGCCCGTGCGTACGCTGCCGATGTCAAGTACCCGCCGGAGGAGGTCCTCGAACGGCTTTCGCATCTGCTGGCCTTGAAGCTCAAGGGTAGTGAGTAAACACAGGCAGTTTTCGGTCCGGTGGTTTGGCCCTCCTCAACCATGATGCACCGCAACCCGTGGGACTCGTACCGTCGCATCGCGACCCAGACAGCGCCTCCTGGCCAACTTGTGCTCATGTTGTACGACGGGGCGATCCGCTCCTTGGAACAAGCGTTGCGTGGATTCGGAAGTGATGACCCCGCCATAGCCAACGCGACCATCCATAACGGTGTCCAGAAAGCCATCGAAATCGTGCGTGAGTTAAATTGTTGCTTGAACATGGAGCGCGGCGGGGAATGTGCTGCCACCCTGCGCCGCCTCTATGACTACTTCGAACGCCGGTTGTTTGAAAGCAACCTTCGAAAGGAACCGACCGGCATCGAGGAGGTTTTGCGTCATCTACTTACCTTGCGGGACGCGTGGGCGACCATGCTGACGCAGCAAGCCGTGCCAGCGGCCATCTCGGCGTCTCAACCGGTTTCAGCCCCCGTCTCGGCCCGCTGATGGGCGCATGGCCGAAGTTGCACATTGGGAGAACTTGGCGCGGTCCTGGCTTGAGTTGGCCGAGCAGGAAACGGAGGCCATTCAACGGGAAGATTGGCAGGCCCTGGCCAAGTGCCAGGAGCGAATTGGCGCACTGCAGCGGCAATGGGAGACCTTCGCGCAGGAAACACGCGTCGGCGGCTCCGATGCCCGGGCCATTCAGCAGTCGCCAGTCATCCGGGACCTCGTTTCCGCTCTCATCGAGCGCGAGCGACACAACCTGAAATTGCTCGAGGAGCGCCGGGCAGCTTTGCAGGTCGAAATGGAACGTTGGGCCGATGTTGCCCACCGAATCAGACAATGGTATCGAATCCAACCCGGGTCGGGCAGGCCTGGTTGGATGCAGTTTTCCTGAGGGGCATCCGCTGGGTTCTCAGTTGATCCGGTTTTGTGGGAGGCTATTGCGTCCGCTGTAGGTTCGAACAACCGCGCTCGTTGGACCGAACTCAGGTTCCTTCAGCGAGGATGTTGATCCAAGTATCCTGTCGTGTAGCTCCGGAGCCAAGGCCTTCTTCAAAGATCTTTTAGGAGACCAGTTGATTTCCCCAAGGTCCGCGAAACCCCAGTGGCGAGGGTCCTGCCATGGGCGTGCGTAAGGGCAGCCTGTGGAGTTGATTGTGGCATCGGACGCTTCCTTGTCATTTTCCACTTGAGTTGCGGCGCCACTGAGCCGATAGATGGGGTGGTGACGGTGCAGATGTCACCGCAGTTCTTTGGCACGGAGGGAACGAAGACAGGATTTACCCTGCCTTGCGCGTGAACGGCAACAAAGCCCTTGAACCGTACTAGCCATCCCGGGACCCAAGCCGCTGCAAAGCTGTGGCCGACAGGCCTTCCTGCGGGAAGGAAGTCGAAAGCAGCGCGGCCGTCCCACATGTTGCAAAACATGTTCAAAGGGAGCGTTGCACACGGCAAAGGCGGGGTATTTTTTTCATTCCGTGGATTTTCACATTGTCTGGTGCCCTTGAGTTTTGTTCACCGGTGGGTAGCCGCTAGACCCAAAGCGCAAACCGTCTGGTCCTAGATCCCCAAACACTTGGAGGAGTGATATCCTTTTCGTCTGCTTCAGCCGCGAGTGTCGTTGGTACCCATGAAGGGGTCCTCTCATTTTTGAACATGCATCGACCGCCTCTGGTTGGGTAAGACCTTGCTTCCTCGCAGGGATTGTGTTGGGAAGCTTCTCAGCTCACTGGAAACCTGAAGGGAACGAATTCGTTGTTTTCTCCGCGTTGCGAAAGCTATGAGGATCACGTGCAGTTTTGTCCAGGGACATACCAAAAGCGTGGATCGTCGCAACTGGGCGTGCGTGACGGTGTTGTACGAAATGCTCAACCAATGAAATGGAGCCTTGCCGGGTTGGCCCATGGCGAAGAGCATCGCCGGGCTGCATTCACGCTGATTGAGTTATTGGTGGTGACTGCCATTGTTGGCATCCTAGCGGGCATGCTCTTGCCGGCTTTGAGTCGGGCCAAGGGGAAGGCCTTAGGTATTGCCTGCCTGAACAATACCAAAACCCTGGCGACGGCAGCACTGCTATACATCGGCGATCACAACGATCGGATTCCAAACAACTATGGGGTGGCTGAAACGATCGAGGCCATCAACAACGGACGCTTAGACAATTGGGTCAACAATGTCATGACGTGGGGTGCCAGCACCAGTGTGGCGGATCGGAGCAACACCAACCTTCTTTGGATCGGGAACGGAGTCTTGGGCCGATACACGGCGGCCGCTCTGGGTTCTTATCGGTGTCCTGCCGACAACTACCTCAGTCCGGTGCAGCGGGCCGCTGCGTTTCCTTATCGGGTCCGAAGCTATTCGATGAACGCACTTTTCGGTCGGTTCAGCACCGCCACCCTGGCTGCTATGGATCCGACCATTTCCGGACGTCACTGGGGCGACCAGAATTATCGGCAATATTTGAAAATGTCCGAAGTGCCGGCGCCCGCCAAGACCTGGTTGTTCGTCGAGGAACATGCCGATTCGATGAATGACGGATATTTCATCAACAACGTATCTGCGGCGAACTGGCAGGATCAGCCGGCCAGCTATCACGCGGGCACATGTGTGTTCGCCTTTGCAGATGGGCACTCAGTGATCCGGCGTTGGTTGAGTCGAACGTCCAAATTCCCGGTTCGTTATGCTTATGTCCCCATGCCCTTCGACGCTGTGGGCCGGCAGGATTTCGCTTGGTATTTGGAGCGCACCGGCTACACGCTATACGCAACTGGCCAACGCATGTTTAACTATTGAAAACAGTCTTACGCCGAGCCGCGCTGAACTCAAAGCTGAGTGCTTTTCTCTCCGTTGAAGCGGCCGTGTTACCCCGCCCCGGACGCGGATGCACTGACTCTGGTGGTGCGACTGTGACGGGCTGGTGCCGATCGATTCCCCAACGTGAGCAGGCAGACGCCTTCAGTGGGTCCAGACCAGACAAAGGACATCCGGTTCACGAGCCTTTCGGGCCCTGTAGGCACGGGTTAGCGTTCGAGAGACCGCCACCGGTACGAAACGCCGCGGCAGGAGTGGTTCGACCAATCGCTCTGCGGCATTAAAGGGCGAAGTCAGTTCCGTAGGGCTGCAGCCGCCGATTGCGCCGTCGCAGCAGTGTGAATCAGCGTTGATTCGGAGCCAATGCAAGCCTGCGATGATATGGACTGGACGGTGAGAAGCAGTGTTTCATTGAACGGCGCCCGAGGAGTCCCTGCAAGCCGCGTTGGCTCCTTTGGGCTTTGCGCGTGCTGGTTGCCTTGGGGCTGAACCGTGGCGTGGTGAAAAGGCCTTGCTGCGATTGTGGCTCCCGGTCGGGGATCGGGTTCCTGGGGATATTGTCCTCCGTAGCCGCAAATCGTGGTTCCATCGATGGGACAACCATCGAAGCAACGGGGTTGTTCAGGTTTCTGGACATTGCGGCTACGAGGAGGACGAGTCTTTACTGGCTCTTTCTCCCAGCGGCACCTTGTTTTGTCCATATTCGCGCGAATGTGGGTTATCACTCCTTCATGATGCCTCTGATCAGATGGGCCACCGCGGCGACTCTCGAACCGCTGCCTGCTGGCTCGTAATGAGATTGCTGTCATTTGCGGGCCAAGGGCTTCAAGGGTCGTGCACACGCCTTGCGTGCCGCAATTGGCACCAGTCGGAGCCAGGGCATTGTCACGCAGGCGCACGGCTCGGGCAGCACTGGTTCGCTTTTTCGTACGGCTGACCTGCGACAGATCGACGTGTCGGTGCGACCACGGTTCGGCATCGTGGCAAGTCAGGGGTTGCAACAGTGGACGCTTTGACAATCGACAGAGAAGGCGCAGCGGAGCTGCCGGTGCGATTTCCCGAAACCCCTCCACGCAGAACGTAGCTGCGCGTGTTGGGCTTGGTGGACCTGCACCTACGGCGGAGGTGTCGAGGCCTGTTGCGGTTCCTTGGCAGACATGAATACGAAGTGAATGTCCCGACTCGGTCAACCGTTCTTTTAATGAACTTTGGCCCCTCCTGAAGGGGCGCGCATTCGGGAGCCTTGTGTGGAGCCGTAGCCGCGCGTCGTGGCCGAGCGGAAGGATCGCTGAGGATCTGTTTCCTGTCGTGCTGCAGGAAGTTGAACTTCGGAAACCACAGGGAAGGCTTTCGATCGTTCTCGTGGAGGGCCGTCGCGGACCTACTGTGCTACACGGGTTCACGCTTGCCGCCTGTGGCGGGCCTTGGTCGAGGTGCATGAGGCGCTCAATCTGGATGGACGAGACCAGAAGGAACCGAGTGTTTCAACGGCCAGGAATTGCGAACCTGGAGGCGCGGTCAATAGGACCGGAAACCATGAGTCACCCGAGTCTTGCGGACCAAAGGGCCCCCAAGCCAGTCCGAATCGAGCTATTCGGCTGCGATCCGCGTTGGAAGAATGGGGTGTGGTCGGCTTGGCTCGTCTCGGCCCCGTTCTGAAAAAAGGCCGCTCCTCGAAGCGGCCTGGAAAAGCTGGCTCCAGAGACAGGACTCGAACCTGTAACCCGCCGGTTAACAGCCGGCTGCTCTACCATTGAGCTACTCTGGATTTTAAATGTGCCCGCAGTGTACTGAAGCCTGTTGTTTCCGTCAACGAGTTTTGAAAGTGAATCTGACCCCGTTTGGCGGGGCGAGACCTGCAGAAGGGTGCATATCAAGTCGCCTTAAGGCTTGGGAACACTGGGATGCCCTTGTTAAGGTGAGAAGACCATCTTCCGGCGAAAGGGATGAACCGGGCACACGGGCGTGTAGCTCTTTGTCACTCGCAATCCGGGCGATTCTGGCTACCCTGTGACTGGGTATGCGGGGTTCGTTTGATTCCATTGAGTCGGTCGTGGCCGACCTGCGCAAGGGGCGCATGGTTATCGTGGTGGACGACGCGGACCGCGAAAACGAAGGAGATCTCGTCATGGCGGCGCAGTTTGTCACGCCGCGTGCGGTGAATTTCATGGCGAAGTATGGGCGCGGCCTGATTTGTGTGCCTACCACAGCCGAGCGATTGCAACAGCTCGGCATTGACAGCATGGTCAAGGATAATCGGGACACTTTTCGTACGGATTTTCAAGTGAGTGTGGATGCTGCCAAGGGTATTACCACCGGCATCAGCGCCGCCGACCGCGCGCGGACAATCCAAGTAATGGCCGACCCAACTGCAGTCCCGGACGATTTGGTTCGGCCTGGTCATGTCTTTCCTTTGCGCGCCAAACCTGGCGGGGTCCTGCAACGGGCCGGTCACACGGAGGCGGCCGTCGATTTGGTGCGGCTGGCCGGGTTGCGACCCATTGCCGTCATTTGCGAGATCATGAACGAGGACGGATCGATGATGCGGCTCCCGCAACTCCGCCGATTTGCGCGCAAGCACCGGCTGAAGCTCTGCACCATTGCCGATCTCATTCAGTATCGGCGCGCTCGGGAGAAGCTGATTGAACGTGTGGAAAGCGTCCAATTACCGACTCCTCATGGAATGTTCCAACTTCACCTTTATCGCTCGCGCCTGGATGGCCAACATCATTTGGCGTTGGTAATGGGCGAGGTTGCAGGCCGGGAGAATGTTCTGGTGCGGGTCCACAGCGAGTGTCTGACGGGGGACGTGTTCGGCTCGTTGCGGTGCGACTGCGGACCGCAATTGCAGGCGGCCATGCAAATGATTGCCCGAGAAGGACGGGGAGTGATTGTTTACATGCGTCAGGAAGGGCGCGGCATTGGGTTGCCTGCCAAAATCCGAGCGTATCGACTTCAGGAGCAGGGCTTGGATACCGTGGAGGCCAATCACAAACTGGGCTTCCCCATGGACCTGCGGGAATACGGGTTGGGCGCTCAGATTCTGACGGATCTTGGGTTGCACACCATCCGCCTCCTGACCAACAATCCAAAAAAGTTGGTGGGGCTCGAAGGACACGGCTTGAAAATCGTGCAACAAGTGCCCTTGCGGATTCCACCTAACCCTTACAATCGGCGGTACCTGAAGACCAAGCGTGAGAAAATGGGGCATTTGCTTTGAAGGTTTTCGCACACAGCCGCCGAACCGTTCTGCTGCTCGCCATGTTACGAAAGGTTCGATCCTCCGGCATTCGGGTTGGTGCCCGGCCTTTTGTCATTGTGGCCTCGCGTTACAATGCACGCTATGTCGACAGCCTGGTGCGCGCGGCGCGTAAAACACTGCAAGATGCAGGGGCGCGGGTCCACGTTGTCCGCGTTCCCGGTGCGTACGAAATTCCGTTAGCAGCCGACCTGGTGGCTCGCAGAGCTTCCGCAGCGCCGGCTTCAACCGATCGCGTTGCTGCCATTGTATGCCTGGGCGTGATCCTTCGAGGCGAGACGGCACACGCGGCTCACATTGGCGAGGCGGTGACCTGGGCCTTGATGCAGATTCAATTGCGCCACGCCATCCCGGTCATCCACGAAGTCTTGCTTCTGGAAAACGAAGCACAGGCTGTGAAGCGGTGCCTGCATCCGCAGCACAATCGCGGCATCGAAGCTGCTGAAACAGCTTTGCAGATGGCAAAGTTGGTTCAGAAACTGCACCCTTGAAAAATGGAATTCCCCAACCAATCCGCCTCATTGCCCGCAGTTTTCTCTGAGGCGACGAGCAGAGATGAGTTGTTTCCCCGCCTTGATTTGTCAGGGGTTGCTGTGTTTGGCGTGAGCCGGCCAGCCATCCCGAGGGCCTTCGCACGGCGTATGGACTCGCAGCAATAGGCCAGTAAAAGATGCGCCGAAGATGGGGGATTGCAAGCCTGATTAGTCAGCTGGACTGGGCAGGCAAGTGCCCTGTCCCTGATGCGAATTGCATGGAGCTCGACCGCGATTCGAAGTCACGGAGGCAAAGAAGGTGGCGGGTGTAAAAGATGAGACTGCGACAATGAAGAGCCTTCGACGTTTCACTGTGGATGCACTTGAAGTGCGCGTTTATGCAGATGCAGCGGCCTTGGCGGAAGCGGCGGCATCGGAAGCGGCCTCCTGCGTCCGGAATGCCTGTCTTCGCCGGGGCGAAGCGCGGGTAATTCTGGCCAGTGCAGCGTCGCAGATCCAATTTTTGGCGTCCCTCACCGTTCGCGCGGACATAGATTGGTCTAAAGTTACGTTGTTTCACATGGATGAGTATTTGGGATTGCCGGCGCAACACCCTGCGAGTTTCCGTCGGTTTTTGCGCGATCATGTGCTAAGCCGTGTCCGCCCGCGTGCTTTCTACGAAATCCAGGGAGACGCCCCGGAGCCGTTGAGGGAGATCGAACGATACCGAGCGTTGTTATTGGCGGCGCCTATTGACTTGTGTTGTCTCGGTATCGGTGAGAATGGCCACATTGCATTTAATGATCCTCCGGTGGCGGATTTTCAAGACCCTTATGTGGTTAAAGTGGTGGCTTTGACAGAGCCAAGCAGGCAGCAGCAAGTACGCGAAGGTTGGTTCCCCAACCTGGAAAGCGTCCCACATTACGCGTACACGTTGACGATTCCTGCATTGTGTCGGGCGGACAGACTTCTGGCGGTGGTGCCCGAGCGGCGTAAGGCAGAAGCAGTGCGTCGAACACTGTGCGGACCCATAGGGCCGAAGTGTCCTGCCTCGGTCGTCCGGCAGCATCCGAATGCAGTTTTGTTTTTGGATCAGGATTCCGCAGCTTTTCTGGAGCCCAGATAGTCAGGTTGCCGACCTCCTCACCCTGGGGTGACGGCAGCGGCCCCAGAAAATGGGCTGGCTCTAGAGGGCGGTTGAGCCGTTGGGCAATCTTGCCAGAGCTTGTAGTGCGTGGCCCCAACGTAGGCAGGTCCACATGAATGCGTCGGAAAGTCCCGGTATTCCGAAGGACTGACTCGACAGGGTAATCTGCGAGGAGCGTCGACCGGGGGACCCGAATGGGCGTTGTTCCGGATGGTATCATCCCAGCGTTCAGTTTCTCGGTTGTCAACCTGGTTGACCTTGGGAAAAGTGGTTTCGGATGAGGGATGAAAGCTTGGTGGTGAATGAGATTTTCTTTAGTGTGCAAGGCGAGAGCCGCTGGACGGGATTGCCTTGCGTGTTCGTGCGATTGACAGGTTGCCCGCTGCGCTGTTCGTATTGCGACACGGCCTACGCATTTCGCGAGGGCCGCCGCATGTTATTAAAGGAGATTCTGGCCGAAGTGGCTCGCTACGCGGACCCATTCCGGCATGCTCAGCTCCGACTGTTGGGGGAGGGAGAGGCGAGCTGTCAATTGCCGTTGGTGGAAGTTACGGGCGGAGAACCTCTGGCTCAACCGGCCGCGCTGCCACTGCTGCGCATGCTCTGCGATGAAGGTTACGTGGTCTTGTTGGAAACCAGCGGTGCGCTGGACATTCGACCGGTGGATCCGCGCGTGCGACGCATCGTGGACGTGAAATGTCCGAGCAGTGGGGAGATGGAGCGCAACCGCTGGGAGAACCTTGAGGATTTGCGACCCACCGACGAGCTTAAGTTTGTCGTCGGCACGGTGGAGGACTACGAATGGGCGCGAGGTCAGATCGTGGGGCGGGCGCTGCATCGAAAGTGCCCAGTGCTGGTCTCCTGGGTGCATCCGTTGACGCCCGAGCAGCAGGATCCAAGTTTAAATCCGGTACCATCCGGCCAGCGTCCGTTGACCCGCCGGGAACTGGTGGAACGACTCTTGGCGGATGCCCTGCCCGTACGGTTTCAGTTGCAATTGCACAAGTTCATTTGGCCTGCGGACCAGCGGGGAGTTTAATTGTGTTGGACTCGTCGAGGGGGCAAGCGGGTTACCATCCATGGCGTAACCAACGCCGAGCATCGGCCATGGAGCACGGAATGAACAGCAACCGAGGCTGGCTGAGACGCTTGAGACGGTTTGAAGCCCGGAATGTGACATTTGTGGATCCGGATGGTCGATGGCCCGTAGTTTTGCAGCGAGCGCAAGGATCGTGGATCTGGGATGTAGAGGGGCGGCGGTACCTCGACTTGACGTCGGGCTTTGGCGTGGCTGCGACCGGTCATGCTCATCCGCGGGTGGTGGCAGCAGCCCGCTTTCAGATGAAGGAATTGTTGCACGGCATGGGCGATGTACACCCCCACGTCGCCAAAATCGAATTGGCACGTGAATTAAGCCGACTCACGTATGAACGATGGGGCCGGACGCGCGGGATGCGGCTCACGGGCAAGGTCATCTTCGGCTGTACAGGGTTTGAAGCCGTGGAGGCAGCGTTAAAAACGGCGCTGCTGGTTACCGGACGTCCTGCCGTAGTGGCCTTCGAAGGGGGTTATCACGGTTTGGGATACGGAGCGTTAAATGTGACCCATCGAGAATATTTCTGGCGACCCTTTGAGCCGCAGTTGCGTCGCTTTGCGGGCTTCGCCCCGTTTCCAGGATCCGAAGAGGATCTGCCGCAGGTCGAGCGGTGGTTGGAGGAGCAGCATGCGCGCACGCCGGTGGGCGCGGTCTTGGTGGAGCCCGTGCAAGGACGAGGGGGAATTCGAGTGCCGCCGGTGTCGTTCTTGAATCGTTTGCGCGCGTGGTGTGACCGGCGTAACGCATTGTTGATCCTGGATGAAATTTTCACCGGTTTCGGCCGGACTGGGGCATGGTTTGCATGTGAGCACAGCGGGGTGATTCCGGACATGGTTTGTTTGGGCAAGGCTCTGACGGGAGGGTTCCCGCTTTCGGTTTGTGTCGGTCGAGCGGACCTGATGGATATGGCCTGGCCTCCGTCGAGCGGTGAAGCCTTGCATACGAGCACATTTCAGGGACATCCGGTGGGATGCAGGATGGCGTTGGCCCAGCTTGCTGTATTGCGGGAGCTGCGGTTGCCGTGCCGCGCCCGGCAGGTGGGTGCCTGGTTGGTGAGACAGCTGGAGTTGTTGCCCCCGGTTTCAGGTTTGCAGTGGGAGGTGCGCGGGCAGGGATTGATGGTGGGCTTGGAAGTGCGGCATGTGGATGGTCGTCCGGCAACGGATGTGGTTTTGGAGGCCTTGAAGCAGATGTTGGCCCGTGGATTTTTGTTGCTCCCGGAAGGTCCAGCGGCCGAAGTTTTGGCGTTTACTCCGCCGCTCACAATCGAGCATTCGTACTTGCAGAAGGCGGTCGAGGCCTTGGGTGAATCGCTGGCGACAGCGGTTCGGCGCGTGGAGTCGAGATCGGGAGACAGGCATGAAGCTGTCTGAAATGCGGGCGTTATTGGCGGCCGGGGGGATTCGACTAACCCGGCGGCTGGGCCAACATTTCATGCACGACGCGCGACAACTGGATCGAATCGTGTCAGTAGCGGAACTGCACCCACGTGCCGCAGTGCTGGAAATCGGGCCTGGTCTGGGCCCTTTGACGGAACGATTGCTCGCACTGGGATGCCACGTTCTGGCGATTGAGAAAGACGCGCGGCTGGCGTCGCTGTTGGCGAGCCGACTGGGCCATGCGCCGAATCTCGAGCTGCGCGTGGCCGATGCCTTGGAATGGTTGCGTCAGGAACGGCGCGACTGGCGGCAATGGAAGGTGGTGTCGAATTTGCCCTACTCCGTTGCCTCGCCCTTGCTGGTGGAGCTGGCTTTGCTACCGCAGCCCCCGATGCGATTGGTTGTCACCGTGCAGGCCGAGGTGGCGGACCGACTGGGAGCCCGGGCAGGTCAGCAGGCTTATGGATTGTTGACGTTGCTGGTGCAGCAGCGTTATGAGCTGTGTCACCAGTTCCGTATCGCCCCCACCTGTTTTTTCCCTGTCCCACGCGTGGATTCGGCGTGTGTAGTTCTGAATCGGGTGGAGCGTTTGCCGCGGGAGTTGCAACCGGTATTTGAGCGTCTCGTGCGTCGAGCCTTTTCCCAGCGGCGCAAACAGATGTTCAAGTTATTACGAAGTGAATGGCCAGAGAATCGGCTGAGGGATGCTTTTGACCGTCTCGGGTTGTCGCGGGAGGTCCGGGGCGAGGCGGTCGGTTTGGATCAATACGTCGCGTTAGCCAGTTATTTGAACTCATGAGCACGGAATGGTTCGATGTTGTGAACGAGAGGGACGAGGTGGTCCGGCGCGCCTTGCGGCAGGAAGTGCACGCGTACGGGTTGAAACATCGGGCAGTGCATGTTCTGGTCTTCAACAGCCGGGGACAATTATTTCTGCAAAAACGGTCTCAGAAGAAGGATCGGGAACCCGGTGTTTGGGACTCCTCGGCCTCCGGCCATGTGGATGCCGGTGAGGATTATGACTCGGCAGCGGCACGCGAGCTGCAGGAGGAACTAGGCGTGACCCTCTCCCAGCCGCTGCATCGATGGTTCAAACTGGATGCTTGTGACGAAACGGATCAAGAATTTGTCTGGGTATACCGGCTGCAGCACGACGGGCCTTTTGTATGGCCGCCGGAGGAAGTTGAGGATGGTGCTTGGTTTGAGCCATCAGCCGTCTCGCGCTGGGTGTGCCAACAGCCGGCGGTGTTCGCACGCGCTTTCCGTTATTTGTGGGCCGAGATCGAGCGACGCCGGGCTTTGAATCCCCAGGACCTGACACTGCCAGGGAAATGAACGAGCTGTGGACGCGCTTGCAGAGTTGAACCAAGGGCCACCTTGGCTCCTCACCGTTCGCAGCAGGGACCTGTGTGCTGGGCTCGGAGCAAACTGGCTAATGCCGTGTAACTCGTCGGCGCATGCCCGCCGCGCTGTGTTTGCGATCCATTCCAAGGTGGCGCTTTCCTGCGGGACAATGCAGAGGTTGGATCGTAAGGAGCTCCGCAAAGTCGTGCAGCCCGGGTTGGCGACAAACCTGTTTCCTCTGCCGACTCACAGCAGACTCGTGAGGTGAAGCCTCGGACAACGGGATGATTTTGGCGTTTCGCCGCGAGCTTTTCGCACGCACCTTTGGGCCTCGCTCACGAGGTCGGCCAGGTTCCTCTGCAAAGCGGGGGAAGATTGCGGACCGCTGGACCCGTTGTGGCGATGCGGTTACTGTGGCTGGCATGGGACTTCGCTTTGTAAGCCTGTTGGGGCTGCTGACGATGCTGGCGGTGGCATGGGGATGTTCACTCAATCGGCGTCGTTTCCCGTGGCGTGTGGTGGCTTGGGGCCTGGCCCTCCAGTTTTCACTGGCATTGGTGTTGTTGCATACACAGGGTGGCCGAGCGCTGTTTGACACCGCTGGCAAGGCCGTTCGGGCTTTGACAGCGTATGCGGATGAAGGCAGCCGGTTTGTGTTTGGACCACTGGCTGATGCAGCGTTGCTGGACCGTGTGTTTGGTGGTCGTGGGTTGATTTTTGCGGTCATGGTGACGGGCACGATTATCCTGGTGTCGAGTCTCTCTGCTGTGTTGTACCATTGGGGCCTATTGCAGCAGGTGGTCCGGACAATGGCGTGGTTGATGCGGCGACTGATGGGCACAAGCGGTGCAGAAACGCTGTCAGCCGCGGCCAATGTTTTCATGGGCCAAACGGAAGCGCCGTTGTTGGTGCGTCCCTACATAGCGCAGATGACGCGCAGCGAGTTGTTGTGCCTAATGACCGGGGGCATGGCCACCATTGCTGGCGGTGTGGCGGCGGTGTACGCGCGCATGGGTGCGGAGGCCGGACACCCGGACATGGCCGGGCACCTGTTGACAGCCTCGGTGATGAACGCGCCCGCGGCCTTGGTGATGGCAAAGATTCTGTTGCCCGAAACCGAGACGAGCGTAACAACCAACGGGCATTTGGTGGATCCCCCGCGCCTGAGCGTCAACAGCCTGGATGCTTTGTGTCAGGGAGCAGCCGACGGACTGCGGCTATCGCTTAACGTATTGGCCATGTTAATTGCTTTTGTGGCCGTGGTGGCACTCGTGAATGGCTCGCTCGAGCTGATGCAGCGTTGGTTGGGCGTGACCGAGCCAGTGACGTTACAAGAGGTCTTGGGATGGTTGAACGCGCCTTTTGCATGGTTGCTTGGAACCCCACTGCAAGATTGTTGGACTGTGGGCCAAATCCTGGGCGAGCGAATCGTTTTGAATGAGTTCATCGGATACTCGACCCTCACCCGACCGGACACGGTCCTCACCGAGCGGGCCTTCGTGTTGACGACCTATGCGCTCTGCGGGTTTGCGAATGTTACGAGCATTGCCATTCAGGTCGGCGGAATTGGGTCGCTTGCCCCGGAGCGCCGTGCCGAGATGGCTCGCCTCGGCGTGCGGGCCATGTTGGGAGGTGTATTGGCGACGTATTCCACTGCATGCGTGGTGGGCGTCCTTTTGTGACGAAACAAACCGGCTGCAAGCGGATCAGGGTAATCCGACGACACGATACTTGCCAGCATGCATGCTCTGGCTTAGGAGTGGGTTCGTGCAGGCCCTGCTAGTCATGACGGTGCTGGGTCGGGATCGGGCCGGCTTGGTGGAGTCTGTGGCCGATGTCGTGCGGCGGCACGGTGGGAATTGGTTGGAAAGCCGGATGGCTCGGCTCGGCGGGCAGTTTGCAGGCATCTTACGAGTCGCGGTACCTGCGGAACGTCGCGCCGCGTTGGAGCGGGCCCTGACAGCATTAAACCAGGAAGGGCTGACTGTAGTAGTCCATGCCGATGAGCCGCCGCACGCTCTGGGTAGAGTCGCTCGTTTTGCAGAACTTGAGGTGGTAGGACAAGACCGCCCGGGAATCGTGCGGGAGATAGCCCACGCATTGGCTGCCGCGGGTGTGAATGTTGAAGAATTGGAAACGCACTGTCGCAGTGCAGCCATGTCCGGCGAAAACATTTTTCATGCGCGATTCCGAATTGCCCTTCCTCCGGAGGCGCACTTGGAGGCGTTGCGTCGGCATATCGAAGAGGTAGCAGCGGATTTGATCGTCGACGTTGCGCTTGAGGAAATATCCGCGGCAGGAAGGGAGCATAAGTGTGTGCAGAACTCTTCGGAAAAGCCTGCGTCACGAGCGAGCACTGAACCGTGAGTGCCGGGTGAGTCCGTGGAGGATGGGAAAAGGAGGTGTCCTTTATGATGACCAATTGGCGAGATCGGCTCTGGTTGGTTAATTGTTCTGCACGTCGGGGATTGGTTGCCGCTTTGCTAGTGGCCAGCCTTTTCCCGGCTCCGGGTCAGGAGACGAACCCGCAACGGCCGGGGTCACATCGAGCGCCTACGGCGGAGATGTTGCCGGGCAAGGGGCCGGTCCAGGGAGGCGATTGGTTTGACAAGGTTTGGTCGCAGCGCCGTGCAGAATTCCGAGCTCGCCGGGCATTGGATCGGGGTGCAATTGTTTTCTTGGGCGATTCGATCACTCAAGGGTGGACGGATGTGGAACAACGTTTCCCCGACTGGAAATGCGCCAACCGTGGAATCAGCGGTGACACAACGCGCGGAATCTTATTCCGGCTGCATGAGGATGTGTTAGATTTGGCGCCGGCTGCCGTGGTTCTTCTGATTGGAACGAACGACATCGGCCTGGGTGGAGAGCCTGAGGATGTGGCCGATAACTTATGCATGATTTTACAGGAGTTTCAGAAAGCCAACCCTGCGATGCCCGTCGTGCTTTGTAAGGTCATGCCCAGTCACGCCAGCCGGCAGCGACCGGCAGAGAAGATTCGGCGTCTCAATAGCCTGATGGCTGCCCTGGCGCAACGATTCCCACAGTGCCACCTTTGTGACACATGGACACCGTTTGCAGATGCAGATGGGAATGCGCGCGTCGAGGAGTTTCCGGACTTTCTGCATCCCAACGCCGCCGGTTATGCAAAGTGGGCCGCAGTATTGGAGCCAATCCTGCGTGGGTTGCCCAGGCTTCCCCGGGCCGCGTCTGATGGTGGTACTTGAGTCATCGTCTAAGGTGGGACGTTAATTTGCGACCGTGCCTCATTAGAGAGCCGGCGGCACGGGCTCGCATGTTTCAAGGCTGAGCTTGCAGTGGCAGGGACGACTGATAAAGTCGCTGAATGATGTCCTCCTGCTGGCTTTGGGGAGGGAGAAGAGGCACCTTTGCGACAGAGGCCCAGGGGCCAGAAGCGTGGCCGTCCGGAGCGCGGAGTCTAAGTGCCATTAATTTCGGCAGAGCGTGGCATCGGAGTGTTTTCAAATCCGTCTCGGGCAGCCATTCGCCAGAGGCCAGGGGTCCTGCCAGTCGGATTGCCCCGGGGTCTTTCCGTGCACTTTCCACCGTCGGATCCAGCCGTTGGCATTCTCATCTTGTCTGGGCAAGACCGGGAGGCCTATTGACTGCTGCGGGGTGTTCCACTCGAGCGCCAATTCATGGGGAAAAGCCGCCGCGTTTGGGCCCCACCGGGTGTGTCAAGAGCTTGCAGAATCACCGTCCACGGCGTGAGGCGCTTCGTAACCCGGCTGGTGACTGGAAGCATGGATCCGGCTCGGCAGTGGGGAAGTGCGTGACGGTTCATCAATGAGGGCTTGAATCTGCTCAGGCGTAAACTCAGCAGAGGGTTGACAACGGTCTGACGCTAGATAGCGGGCTAGGCTGAGGCGCAATTGTTGGGATACGGGGTCCTGAGTTCCTTCGAGAAGATCCACGCCGCAAATTACGATGCGACCGTGTCCGACACGTCCCTCTACAATGAGGCCCAACGACCGGGCCGTGAACCAATCGTCGATAATGCGCACAATGGGCTGGGTTTCTTTAGGCAGCAAGTCGAGGCGCAATGCACCGGCCCGCCGGAGGATATACCACCATTGCCAATTGCTGTGCGTTTCGGTAGGGAACTCGGCCAGCGCGGGGTGCCGTGGATCGCAAAGGATACCGAGCGTCGTGGGCGCTTGGCGTCGCGTCCATGCTGTATTCCAGAAGATGCTTGAAAATCCCAACTTCACGGGTGCCTGCTCAAAATTGCGCAGGTTTGCCCCCGGCAGTGTCAATAAAACGCGCTCGCCCGACATTAGCCTGGAGGCAAGGGTTGCGTCCCACCGATTTGTCATCCAAATCGACGCGGGAACAGGACTCGGGTCTGACGGATAGACCCACAGGTCCCAGTCATTTTCGAATCGAACACGGCTTCGCGCCGCGCCGGTCGAAGCAGGCCGGCCTGAGATGGCCACCGCTAGTTGGTAGCGCGCCGGAGCCGGGACACTCTGCAGTGGCCAGTGCACGGTCCCAAGGATTTGGCCGTTTCCGAGAGGCAGTTCTGTGCGGGTCCAACGCTCCCTTTGGAGAATGCGGCCGTGACGGTCCTGGAGACGGGCCTCCACATGGACCTCTTGCAGCGCTGCGACGCCAAAGTGTGCGACTTCGACCTGGGCGGTGAGCGAGTCCCGGGTTGTAAACACACGCCGAGGCAGACGAACCAAGGGAACGGTAGCGTTGCAGAAACGCCGATACTCCGCTGCGGTGACATAACCTTTTTCGGCCCAGAACGGATCTAGCACGCCGACAAGGGCCGTCCCTTGGCCGGGGAAGTCTCTGAGATCCAACAAGTGAAAGCCGCCCATGCCTGGCGTGCGCAAGGCTGTCTCGATCTCTTCCTTGTAGCAAAGCACCTGGAGCCGCCCGCTGGCATGGAGAAAGTCTTGTGCAAGCTCATCCAAGCCGCTTGCTTTGAGACGGTCTTCAAAGATGTCGAAGTTCCGTGCCTTGAGATAGCCGGTGTATTTCCGTCGTTCGGCGAGGTTGGGATAGACGCACCATTGGCCAATTTCGTGGCTGATGACCGGGACCGCCCGCTGCGCAATGATGTCGCGGTAATCGGTCAGCGTTTCAGGCGGCTGCGCATTGATGCGCGAGGTTAGACCTGCGCCCCAAGCCTGAATGCGTGGCGCAGCAATCACGTGAAACTGGTTTTCCCGCAACTCGGGCCATCCGGAAGCGCTTGTCCAAAGGCGACGAGGGTCCCGTGCCTTGAAGTAACTTACATAGTGACGCAAATAAGCGCTGGCGTTGCGTCCGCCAGGTTCATTCCCCTGTGCCATGAAGAGGAAAGAAGGATGATTGCCGTAGGCACGTAGGATTCGCTCGGTTTCGTCCCATGACCAGGCGTCAACAGGTTTGCCATCACCCAGGGTAGTGGATTGGTTTGGCCAGCAGGTTTCCACCTGCAGGTAGAAACCTAGTTCGTCCGCTGCCTCGAAAGCAGCCTGGGGAGGGCACCATGAATGGAAGCGGAACAGATTCAGCCCATGTGCTTGGGCCACGCGAATGATGCGCCGCCACTCAGCGACGTCCGTGGGCGGATGTCCCGTGCGCGGAAAAATGGCGCACTCTAATGTACCACGGATGAACAGCGGCCGACCATTCAGTATGAATTGCGTGCCTGCGTTCGTGATTTCGCGGAGGCCGAATCGGATCGACCGACGATGCTGGATTTGTTGTCCCTCAAGCTGGCCTACAAGACGGGCCTCGAGATGCAAGAGCGCCGGTTGGAATTCATCCCACAAGGGCGCCTCAGCCCCGAGTGGTATGTGCGTTCGGACAATCCACTGGCGGGCGTTGAATTGGACAGGCACGGTCACTCGGACCGAATCATCCTTGGAACGCCAAACCGATTTGAATGTAACGCTTCCTTCAAAAGCGCGCCCTGCAGGATTGGTCAGGACCAGTTCCGTCCACGCGGACCGGTCAGTCACTCGCGGATACAGTTGAAGCTCTTCGATCCACACGGGCGGCAACGTTTGCAGCTCGATGCGGCCGACGATGCCATGCCAGTTGCCCTGCGTATGATCGCTGATTGCATGCGAGTTCTCGCCAATGTCAACAATCCGACGATTGTCCACCCGAATCGTCAACGTATGGCGGCCTGTTGGAAGGAAGCCCAAATCGTACTCGTGAGGCGTCGAAAGCGACCGGTTGGTGCCTAATAGACGATTGTTAAACCAGACCCGGGTCTCCCAGTGGGGCCGTTCCAAGATCAATCGCCCCCAACGACCCTGCCAACGATCGGGAATCCAAAAGTCGCGTTGATACCAAGCTGCGCCCACATAGTAGCGTTCCGGTTGAAGCCAGAAGGGAACCTTGATTTGTCCCGGGCGCCGATAAGCCTCGTATTCGGGTGCATCGAACCATGATCGGTCAAAAATGCTGCCCGTCCAGGGTGTGTTTGTGCCGACAGGCTCGCCTACTCCTTGAGCCGAGAGGTTGCCCGGTAACCGCACACGACCCGGTAAACGCTGTTGCCACCATGCACGGGTGAGTCCGACGTCCTCAGGGTCTGCCAAAAAGCGCCAGCGACCCCTCAAGTCCAGCGTTTCCGCAAACAGAGTGAGAGGCAGAAACAGGACACACGCGGACCAATACGTGATACTGAGTGACATAAGCCAAACGCTGACAAAGCCGGAGGTGGGTTCTCAAATGATTCACTGCATCCAGATCGGTACGTGGTTGGGGAATTCAGCCCGATCCGATCGGGGCCGTGGCGCGAAAGGTTACGAACCCTAAATTTAGCATCTCTGATATGACAAAGACAGGCGTGGTGAGTGATGGTTGCTTGATGAAATAAGGGGCAGGTTTTCGTTGCACGGCTTGCGTCTAGTGTCTTGCGTCCGCGTGCATTGGAAAGGCCGCATTGAGCCATAAAAAGGCGCCGCTGACGCCCGACGCGCCTCGGCGGGTTACGCTTGTTGCAGGTTGAGAGCATGGAAAATGCGGTCGGCTTCTTCAAGGGTTTCGCGGGAGCCGATGTCGAACCACAGACCAGGCACACGCCAAGTGTAGAACGCAACACGTGGGTACATCCATTGGACCAATCGTCCGGGCTGATCGGGATTATTGCCCTCAGCGATATATTGCCGGATCCGTGGTAACGTGTGACGTGGATAGTAATACAAGGCGATGCCCGTTACCGTGCTGCGCGGATGGGCAGGTTTTTCCTCAAAATAGGTGATCCGGCCATCTTGGTCAGTTTCGATCGCGTTGTACTTCTTGATCTGCTCGAGATTCCCCACATCGTACACGCCCAAAACTGGCGCGCTGCGTTTTCGGCAATAGTCTTCAAAACCCTCGAGCGGCTGGCTGAAGAGATTGTCTCCGGCTATGACCACCAGGTCGTCCTCTACCGCTTGCGTTTCCAGGACAAAGTGAATGTCTCCAATGGCACCCCGCTTGTTGGCATCGTCCGTGGTACCGTCGTTGACAATGGTACAAGGAAATGGGGTCCGCGTTGCCCACGTCTGCCGCCAGCTTTCAAACTGATCGGCGAACCGTGCGTTGGTCACAATATAGGCATGTTCGATACCCCGCACCGGCGCCAGGGCCCGGAGCACATGGTTCAGCATGGGTTGTCCCCCCACGGTGAGAAGCGGCTTGGGCCGATGTAACGTCAGGGGATACAACCGCGTGGCATAACCCGCCGCCAACACAATCAGTTTCATACCCGCCCATTGGAACGAGGATGCCCGCGCCGGATCAACTGCAAATCAGCCGATCCACTGCTCCCCTCAGTTAGGGCCACATGGTTGACCGATTGATTCTGGGGGAACAGGGCCGAAAGCAGACCAAGAGAGGGACTCCCGGGGAGCGATTACGCCTGCGACATGGCCATGTGCATCGAAGGGGAGCCAGAGTAGCTCCAAAATGGCAAAAGGGGCCACTCCGACTTTGTCAATGCCGGACCCGGCCTGTGCGGATTCCGACAGCAGAGTAGGAAAGAGGATCCCCCTCTTGAACAAATGGTATTATACGGGGCCTTCTGTTTAGGGCTTCGAATGGAAGCAGCAAACCGCTTGCACATTTTAGTTCGCACTGGTGCCATGAGCGTGCCGCCTTCCAAGGGGCTTCAACCTTGTCACAGGGTTGAACGCCGAGTTAGGCTCGGCGAACTGTCAAAAAAGCTCATATGAAAACACCGGTGCTCTTGCGGGGTTTGATGATCGTCACCGGCGCGGTGGTTCTGGGCGGGGCTTGGTGGTTGAGCCAACAGCAAAGGACCATTCTGCGAGAGCGGGCTGAGGAAACCATCGCCACCGTCGTCGAATTGAAGGTGCGCCAAGTTGCGGCTTGGGCCGGGGAGCGGATCGCCGACGGCGCCTTGTACCGCGAAAGTCCCTCACTGGCGGTGGCTTTTGCCCAATGGATGGCCGATCCCCAGCCGGAACGAGCTGAGGCCTTGCAGCGCCGACTCCAGCGCCGGCTACGGGCAGATTCGTACCGCCAAGCGTTGATGGTGGACAGCAACGCCGTGGTGCGCTTGACGGCTGATGGGCCAGTCCCGTCGCTGCCGATGGAATTGTCGCTGGTGTTGACCAACGTTTTGCGCACAGGCGAAGTGACCCTGACGGACCTGTTTCGCTGGGGGGATGATCCCACACCGAATTTCGGCGTCGTAGCTCCCTTGGTGTCCCAAGAAGGGGCTGACCGACCGATCGTAGGACTGGTGGCTTTGATCGGACGAGCTTGGGATGCCTTGGAGCCTTTGCTGGCCTTCTGGCCTTTACCCTCCAAGAGTGCCGAAACCCTGTTGTTGGAACGTCAGGGCGAGGATGTGGTTGTGTTGAACGAAGCTCGTCATTGGCGCGGGATGGCCCTGCGGCATCGCATACCTTTGAGCGCAAGCGAGCTCGTGGAAGTCCGCGCGACTAAGGGTCAGCGCGGCCTGTTGGAAGGTCGTGACTACCGAGGCGTTGAAGTCATGGGCCTGGCCAGTCCTGTGCCCGGCCTGCCCTGGGTGTTGTTGAGTAAGATCGACCAAGCGGAGGTGTACGCCGCAGCTCGTCTCCGCGCCGGTTTCATCTGGGCTGGAGCCTTAGCCTTGCTTGCCCTGACTGCCCTTGGGTGGCGCCTTGCGACGTTGCGAGTCGAGGCCAGTCGGTTGCAGGAACGTCTGGAGGCTGAGCAAGCCCGACGCCGCCTGGAGGAGCGGTATCGGGTCACTCTGGCCAGCATTGGGGATGCTGTCATTGTTGCCGATGCCCAAGGCTGTGTCGAATACCTGAATCCCACTGCAGAGTCTTTAACCGGCTGGCCGCAGGACGAGGCGAAAGGCAAACCGCTCAACAGGGTATTTCACATTATTAACGAGCGGAGCCGCGAGTTGGTAGAGAGTCCCTTTCAGCGGGTCGTCCGCGAGGGCCGTGTGGTGGGGCTGGCAAATCACACGATTTTGATCACGCGCGACGGGCGGGAGATTCCCATCGCTGACAGCGGGGCGCCCATCCGCGACGAATCGGGCCGGATTACGGGTGTCGTCTTGGTTTTTAGGGACCAGACGGAAGTGCGCAAGGCCCAACAATTGTTAGCAGAAGCGCTGGCAATGAATGAGGCCATCGTGGCCACGTTGCGCCATGCGTTGCTCGTTTTGGATGAACGCAAGTGCGTGGTGTCTGCCAATCGGGCGTTTTTTCAAATGTATGGCCAGGAGCCGGGCACCATTGTAGGTCAACCGTTAGCAGCTTTGTGGGGCGGTCAACTGGATCGGACCGAACTGGCTGCATTGTTTGAGCCAGCGGCGGCGGCCGACGATCGACTGGAGGATCGGGAATTCATCATTCACCTTCCGGCGCAAGGCCGACGGATCTTGCGCGTCAATGCGCGTCGGCTGCAGGGCGAGGCCCGCATGACCCGGATGGTTCTAGTAGCATTGGAGGATGTCACCGAGCGGGTCCAAGCCCGCGAGGCGCTACAGGAAAATCTGCGTCAAATGAACCTGTTGCTAGCCAACTTGCAGGGCATGGTGTACCGGTGCACGAATGAACCGGACTGGCCCATGGTGTTCGTCAGCGAAGGTTGTCGCGAATTGACGGGTTATTCAGCAGAGGCGCTGACTCAGGGAACGCCTCGGTATGGAAACCTCATCTTGGCTGAGGATCGGCCGGCGGTCTGGAGTATTGTGCAGTCGGCTCTGGCTCTGCGCGAACCCTTCGAGCTGACCTACCGCATTCAGCGAGCCGATGGCCAAGTGCGCTGGGTATGGGAACGGGGGCAGGGCGTCTTCGATGAGACAGGCCAGCTTCGGTTCTTGGAGGGTTTCATTGCCGACGTTACCCCACGGAAACAGGCCGAAGAGGCCCTGTTCCAAAGCCGGGAACGATTGCGTATCACGCTGGAAAGCATCGGAGACGCCGTTCTCAGCACCGACGCCGACGGACGGGTGGAGTATCTCAATCCGGTAGCAGAGCAATTGACCGGATGGAAGCATGAGGAGGCTCAGGGCAAACCGTTGTCCGCGGTCTTTCGCATTGCTAATGAGTTCACGCGGCAGCCGGTGGAAAACCCCGTAGAACGTGTTCTACGAGAGGGCAAGATTGTGGGTTTGGCCAACCACACTCTGTTGTTGAGCCGGGATGGTCGGGAAATTCCCATTGCCGACAGCGCTGCGCCCATTCGGGATGCCGAAGGCAGGCTGCGCGGTGTGGTCTTGGTCTTCCGCGATCAAACGGCCGAGCGCGCGGCGCGCCGTGCAGTCGAGGAAAGCGAGGCCCGCTTCCAATCCTTGTTTGCAGGCGCCTCCGAAATGATTGCCTTGCATCGCTTGGAATTCGATGCCAAGGGCCATCCCGTGGACTACCGGCTGCTGGACGTTAACCCGTCTTATGAACGGATTATGGGCCGGAAACGCGAAGCGGTCCGAGGACGGCTGGCCAGCGAGGTGTACGGTTCCAATCCCCCACCTTTTCTCGAGACCTTTGCCCGCGTGGCCGTCACTGGAGAGCCGTATCGGTTTGAAATGTGGTGGGAACCAACCCAAAGGCTCTTTGACGTCTCAGTTGCACCCTTTGGACCGGGCGGGTTTGCAACCTTGGCCGCCGATATCACAGACCGGAAACGAGCGGAAGAGGCGTTGCGGGCCAGCGAGGAGCGTTTTCGTAGCCTCTCGGAGAATGCCCTGATTGGCATTTGCCTCTATGACGCCGAGCGATTCCACTATGTCAATCCTGCAATGGCAGGTCTCTTTGGCCATGCCCGTGAAGAAATGACTCGTTCGCTGAGTCCGCTCGACCTGATTCATTCTGAGGACCGCCCGGTCGCAGAACGGCATATTCAGCAGTTGCTCAAAGGGCAGATACGAACGGTTCGGTACCGGTTCCGAGGACAACGGGCCGATGGGTCCACGATGTATTTGGAAGTTCACGGATCGGCGGTGGAGCATCAAGGGCATCTCGTCGTCCTCAGTTCGCTGGTGGACATCACCGAACGCCAGCATTGGGAAGAAAAGCTGGCTTCCGAACGAGCACTTCTGCGTACGTTGGTAGATCATCTACCTGTGTCCCTTTACCTAAAGGACACGCAAGGTCGGAAAACGCTGCTGAACCCCATTGACCGTCAACTTTTGGGTATCACCAGGGAGGAGGAGGCTTTGGGCAAAACCGACTTCGAATTTTTCCCGCCGGATCAGGCGGCGGCCTTCTGGGAGGACGATCAACGCGTGCTCCGCACTGGCCAGCCAGTCCTCAATCGGGAGGAACGGCTCACGCGTCCCGACGGTACGGAGGTTTGGTTGTTGACTTCAAAAGTGCCCCTGCGAGATGCACAAGGTCGCGTCGTCGGTTTGGCCGGCATCGGGTTGGACATCACCGAACTGAAACGCGCTCGAGACCAGTTGACAGCGGAGCGGACCTTGATGCGCACGTTGCTTAACACGCTACCGCTTGCAGTATATGCCAAGGATATCACGGGCCGAAAAACACTCACCAACCCGGTGGACCTTTGGTTTATGGGCGCTGCCTCGGAGCAGGAAGTTCTCGGCAAGAGCGACTTTGACTTTTACCCGCCGGAGCAGGCCGAGGTGTTTGCTGCCGAGGATCGTCAGGTGCTGGAAAGCGGCCAACCTATTTTGGGACGCGAGGACCGGGTGACCTTACGAGATGGACGTGAGGCATGGCTGCTTACTTACAAAGTGCCCTTGCGCGATACGCGAGGTCGCATCATCGGTCTGGCCGGTTGCGGCCTTGATATCACAGACCGGAAAAAAGCGGAGGAGGCATTGGCTCGAGAGCGAACTTTGCTGCGTACCATCGTCAACACCGTTCCCATGGTGGTGTATGCCAAGGACCTGGAGGGCCGCAAGACACTCACCAATCCGATGGACCTTCATTACATGGGCGCTCAAGCGGAGGAAGAAGTCTTGGGCAAAACCGACTATGACTTTTATCCGCCGGAGCAGGCCGCCATCTTTGTTGCCGAAGACCGGCGTGTGATCGAAAGTGGTCAACCGATTTTGAACCTCGAGGAGCGCGTGATCCTCCGAGACGGCAGGGTGGCATGGAAAATCTCTTCCAAAGTGCCACTCCGGGATCAAGCCGGGAGAATCGTCGGACTTTGCGGGTGTGGACTGGATATCACGGAATGGAAACGCGCGGAGGCTCAACTGCGCGAACAGGCTGCATGGTTAGACGCAGCCAATGATGCCATCGTGGTGTGGACATTGGATCGCCGCATTCGGTACTGTAACACGTCGGCTTGCCGATTGTTGGACGGGAATCGGGAAGATGTCGTGGGTCGTCGATTGGAAGAACTGCCCGAATTGGTTTTCCCGGGCCTGGCTGAGGCGGAGGAAACCGTTCGGCGCCAAGGCGAGTGGACCGGCGAAATCCGCATGCCCCGATCCACGGGCGGTGAACGCGTGATTCTGGCCCGTTGGACGCTTTTCCACGGCTCGCCAGAAAGCGAACCGCAAATCCTGGCCATCTTGACTGACATCACCGAGCACAAGCAGATTGAGGCCCAATTCCTTCACGCGCAACGAATGCAAGGCATCGGCGCCCTGGCCGGCGGGATCGCACATGATCTCAACAACCTGCTGGCTCCCATCTTAATGGCAGCGCCCTTGTTACGGGAAAGCACGGACGATCCCGAAGCCCGGGCCATGTTGGAAACCATTGAGCAATGTGCGCAACGCGGTGCCGACATTATCCGGCAGTTGCTCACCTTCGCGCGAGGCACGCCGGGCACACGCGTCCCGGTGCCCATTCGCCATCTTTTGCGGGACATGGACAAAATCATTCGCGAGACCTTCCCGCGCAACATACAACCGGATCTGCATGCCCCACGTGAACTGTGGTCAGTCCTCGGAGATCCCACACAACTCCATCAAGCCTTGATGAACCTCTGCGTGAATGCCCGCGATGCCATGCCGCACGGAGGGATCCTGCGGCTCGCAGCGGAGAACGTATTCGTGGATGAAACCTTTGCTGCTCTGGATCCGGAAGCGAAGCCCGGGCCCTATGTGTGTGTGACCGTCACAGACACGGGTACCGGGATCCCGGAAGAAATCCGGGAGCGAATCTTTGATCCCTTCTTCACCACTAAGGAAATTGGCAAAGGCACCGGATTGGGCTTACCCACCGTGCTCGGAATCGTGCGCGGCCATAATGGCTTCATTCGGTTCAAAAGCATCGTAGGGCAGGGGACAACCTTCGAAATATACCTCCCGGCCGCACAGGTCGAAACTCGGCCAGAGGCACCGACCGAGCCTACTCTGCCGCCTCATGCGCAAGGCGAATGGGTCTTGGTCGTAGATGACGAGGCCGGCGTGCGGGATATGTTGAGGCGCGCCCTTGAGAAGCACGGTTATAACGTGCTGATGGCGTCCGAGGGACATGACGCGCTTGTCCTTTTTGAACGCCATGCAAGCCAGGTCCGCGCCGTGCTAACCGATATGCTGATGCCGGGCATGGACGGACCCACCTTGGTGCAGGAGTTGCGCCGTCGCGGCGTCACCGTGCCCATCTTGGGGATGACGGGTGTGGCCGAACGGGTGGCCATGGCCACCTTGCAATCCTTGCACCTGGAAACCTTATTGACCAAACCGTTTCCAACGCGGGAACTGCTCTGGGTCTTGCACCGGATCCTGTGTCGCGCGCACTCGGATCCATCGAGCGAGAGATCGGATACGAATATCTGAGCACCTGCGAAACGCCGGGTGACTCACACTTGAGCGGAGGCCTTACCCCCCGGCAAGCGCGATTTGCCTCCACAACGGGTAGAACTATCTTCCTCCCATGTCCATCACGGAAAAAAGAGAAAAACCGTCGCCCGATCCAGAATTGCAGCGGCGAATTCAGGAACTCATCCGATACAAAGGCGGCGGATACAACGAAGCTGCTGTAGCCGACATCATCGAGAACGCTCTCAAACTGTTGACCGACGTGGCTGACAGCGGCGACGTCCGTGTGATTCAAACCGCAATCCGCGAGCTGCGTTATGCGTTCCGGTTGTTCGCGCCCTATGCCCGCGTGCGCAAAGTTGCAGTCTTTGGCTCCGCCCGCACTGCACCCCATAAACCGGAATATCAACAGGCTGTTGCGTTCGGCCGCAAAATCGCCGCCGCCGGTTTCATGGTCATCACCGGGGCTGGGCCGGGCATCATGCAGGCTGCCCACGAAGGCGCAGGCCCCGAGATGAGTTTTGGGGCCAACATTCGTCTGCCATGGGAACAAAATCCCAATCCCGTCATCCGCGAGGACAAAAAACTCGTTACCTTTAAATACTTTTTCACGCGCAAGCTCATCTTTATCCGGCACGCAGACGCGGTGGCTTTGTTCCCGGGTGGCTTTGGAACATTGGACGAGGGATACGAAGCGCTCACCTTGATGCAAACAGGCAAAAGTCAGTTGATGCCACTGGTCTTGATCGACCGGCCGGGCGGCACCTACTGGAAAACGTGGGACCGACACGTGCGGGAGCACCTGCTGCGAGACGAACTGATTTCACCAGATGATCTTCACCTTTATCGGATTACCGACAACGTAGACGAAGCGGTGCGCATCATCACACGGTTTTACCGTAATTTCCATTCCACTCGGTTTGTGAAAGACCTTTTCGTCATTCGGCTCAAGCATCCACCAACCGATACCGCCCTGGCGGCGCTGAATGAAGACTTTGCCGACATTATCACGGGGCCTCCGATTCATCGGATCGAACCCACGCCGGAAGAACAAGCGGAGGGGGATCACCTGGAGTTGCCCCGGATCGCATTCGGATTTAACCGTCGCGACTATGGCCGAATGCGCCTCATGATTGATGTGTTAAACCGTTTGTAGGTCATCAATAGCTTGCAGAGGAGCAAAGATCGGCCTGACCAACCAATGGCTCACCCGGGCGAAGGTCCCGCTTCAGGCGTGGCTCGGGTTGCTTCGGGGGAAGAAAGGTCCCTTTCCTCAAGCACCTCCAGACGCAGACAATCGTAAAGCACACCTTGCGTCCAGATCGTTGCAGGCACATGCAAGCGGATGCAATTCTCGCCAAGACGCAACCAGGCGGCATCAAACCAAATCCGGCGCTCCGTCCAGTATCCTTCAATGCCGTCGCGGTGCATGGTGCCCGTGTATGGCAACAAGCCTGTGTCGCCGATTGGACGATCATTAACCGAGACTTCCACACGACAACCAGGGCCAGCGCCACAAAAGGCCAGCCGCAGTACAGCCCGACCTCGAACGAGCCGCGGCATCTGAAAGCGAATCGTCCACGTGGTGGACTCTACTTTAGGACGCCCTGAACTTGGCCCTGCCATGGAATCTGAGTTCTCGTCGGTTTCTTCCTCCTCGGGACTTTGCAGGCCCGCCCCGGCCACAATCCGTGGAGGCTGCACATAGTTCCAATCGCGTCGCCAATCACTGCGCCCAACTTCAAAGTCCACGTCCCGAGGAAACTCCTCCGGATACCGCAAATAGAGGCCCCATTGCCAATAATGATCCCCATGGCGAAACTCCCGTGCGCTGCGGTTCGGCACGCCGATCTGCCATACGATGTCACCCAGCCGATCCGAGGGCCATTTCACACAGCCTAGATCTTTCACCTCGCCCGAACGAAGATCGAAAGGGCCGTGCTGTAACTCTCCCCACAGCCCATCGGCAAAGGCCCGCAAGACCCAGCGGCCGGGTCGGACATGCCGGATTTCAAAAGATCCGTCTGAATTTGCACGCGTCCAAAACTGGTAGTACTTGGCGTCCCTTTGCCAGTCCACCTGAGCCGGAAATCCACCGAACCTTGTCTCTGCTCGACCTCTCAAGCTGGGACCAGCTCCATCGGCCATGCGCACAGGTGCCCCTGTCGGACTGAAGCTGTAACGACTCAGCGCTGGGACAAGCGCGACCGGATAATCCGGGGCTGTGACTCCCACCCAAAGGTTTCGCATATCGATCTCTCGCATCTCCTGACTGCCGAGCAGGATCCGACCTCGCACTGTGGCACGCTCGCATGCGGGCGGATACTCCGGGTCCTGTACCCAGCCATAGGGCCATTGCGCCGACTCGGCACGGGCTCGTGCGAGGGCGTCCCGCCAAAGGTCGGTAGGTTCGGCCCCCTGATTGCAATACAACACGACAGGCCCCACGAATTTGCTCCAAGCTTCCTCTGATTCAACGACCAACGAACTGCCACCATAATGGCTGCCGAGCCACATGTACAGCAGGGTGGGAGTACCCCCAGGATTAACATCCAGGTGGCCGGTCAGTTCGACCTTGGTCGGGCCCCCAGCGAGACTCTCGAACGACGGTTGCACCAACCAAACGCCGACGCGGTGACGCGTGCTGCCCCAGCCATACGCTGGCACCTCGTACAAACGCGCGGCGTATGCATACTTGTGTTCCACTGTGCCGGCATACCGTCCGGTAACCAGCCTTCGTGCCTCCTTCAAGTTGGTCGGCTGTCCCAAATCCCAATCCGCAGGCGCTGGCATGAGCCTTTGCCGTCGTTCGTCCACGGAGAGAAAATCGAAAACGTCCGGATTTAGCTTGAGGGCGTACCGGGCTTCTCCAACCCGCAAAGGGGGCGCCCCCACCCGATGGCGCCAAACGGCACTGAGATACAGGCAAGGCTCGCCCCGTCGCATGGCATAACGCACACTCATCTCCACTGAAGGGAGTTGCTGGGACGGGTCATGAAGAAACTCAGTGGCTACTTCGGCGATTGCCCCACCATTGCTGGCCGGGTCAATGCGAACCCGCCCTTCTCGTCGGGTGCTCACGTTCATGCGGCCGACCCAGGACCAATAACCGCCCAGCGCGCCTCCCGGACTGCGCTGGGCGAGCAATTCCAACCCCGCATACCGAAGCGAGACCAATACCCCAGAGGCCTGCTCAATCCGCGCCGTTACAAGCCCGTTTTCGAGAATGAACTGACCGTTCGTCACGGTCAGCATCACAGGCACAGCCCTGGACTCCTGAACTGTCTGACCTGCAAAACATGCGGCAGATGTAGCAAGGGCCAAACCCCAGGCCAACCGCCGGACGGCGAGGAGTCTTGGGCCGACAAGGTAACAGTCTGTGTTAGCCGCTGTTATTCGAAACGCCGCCGCCACACGAGAAACATTAGGCCACCCAACGTTATCAGAGCCGGCAGAGCCGGCTCGGGGATTAGCCAGGCGACCGTCAAGCTTGGACGCGCAGCCGAGTTGGTATTCTCGCGGGAACCAAAAGCAAATCCACGACCCCCTTCCGTGGTGGCAAAATCCACGATGAATGTCGCCAAGCCCCCCGCTGCCAACCGGCTGCTCAAAAAGTTCACCAGATTTGTGCCGCTGATCGAAGCGATTCCTGCCGTGTTGTCCGCCACCTCATTGCCGAGCGCATCGTCAAAACTCGTCACCCGTGAGGGATCGAACGTATTGGCTGAGACCCATTCAGCACCGCGGGTATCAAACGTTAGCGTCAGTTCATCCCAATTCTGTGGGGTATTGCCCGCTACGTCGTTCAAACCGAGAATCCGCAATCGACCGGTTGTCAGGGTATCATTGCGCGTACCGCCCGTTACCTTGGTCAACCGAAGATTGGCATCCACCAGTTGAGCGTCGAGCGGCAATCCGGAGAGATCAAATCGCACGTAAGCAAAAAAGTCTCTCGCAGTTCCGTTGGCGAAAATGTCCAAATAGTCGAGCGTTCCATAGTTTACGCTTTGATTGACGCCAAATCGGACGAATGTATCCGCAACCGGAATGAATGCGTTGGTCTGAATCTCTTGCCCTAGGGCCCGAGGTAATGAACAGAGCGGAGCCATGGCAACCACAAGCCAGCAAAGGGAACGCAACATTTTCATCGCGCGGTACATTTCATTGTGGATTGGATTTTTGATCCTGATCGGTTTCACACGCACAGTTCGGCATTATGCCAAACTTACTGAAATCGGCCATGACCAATATTGGCCAGGGCACGGGCTGGTCCAGCTTCCGCATGCTCGATGCTCGGCTGGCCTCAGAGACAAGCCCGAAAGCCAGGAGCTCACCGTTCGGATTGGAGGCCCCGGTTTGCCGGATATGTGTGGACAGCTTCGATCTGCTCAGGCCTGATGGCCGATGAAGGCTGAAACGTCCCACGTACATCAAGTCCACTTCGTGCCAGAGGCACGCGCACGGAACAGGGTGGCGTCGGGGCCGATCGCGCGATGTACTCTTTGCCGATTTCCCAAAACGATCTGAGGCCTGGGCAAGACAAAAGCCGACTTTTTGAGGAAAGCTTAGGGCCCAACCGGCGGATCTGACCGCGGACTGCCTGAGACAGAGGTTGCTGTGGGACCAGCCTGTTGGCCTAGCCAGACCCCGGCAACAATAAGAACCAAGGCAATCGGAAAGCTTGTCGAAACAGTCTCTCCCAGAAGCCAATGTGCCCAAAGTAGGGTGGTCAGTGGAATGAGGTTATTGAACAGCAGCACGCGACTGGTCGGCCAATGTTTCAGAGCCCATGTCCACAGACCAAAGGCCGCGACGCCGCCGGCAAGTACGCAATAACCCTGCACTGCAACAAGATCGAATCGCCACGGCACCGACTGACGCAGCAACTCTGCGCCTGCGACTGGCGCCAGCCATACAGCGGCCCGCCACATGGTTTGAGCGGTTACCTCAGCTGGCGGCAGACGCTGTCCAAGCCAGCGGCTTTGCCAGCCGTAATGCGCCCAAAGAAAACTGGCCAGCAATCCGAGAAGCTCACCCTTCCATCGCACCGGATTTCCCCCGATGGCCGGTGCCATCAAAATGGCGACGCCGGCCAGACCCAGCATCGCCGCCGCCCATCGTCGGAAAAAACCAGACCTGGCACCGGACCATCCCTCAGCCAACAAAGCCCAGAGTGGCGCGGCCGCCAGTAAGACAGCCACGTGCGAAGCCGCCGTATGACGGAGCGCTTCGTTAAATGCAACGATGTACATCGCCAGGCTAAAGCCACCCCGCCACCAGAGCGATCGCTGCAAACCCCGCGGCACAGGCTGCCATTCTTGACACGATGCGCCCCGGCGCAGCCATAGCGATAACAGAACTCCTGCACAGAAAAACCTTGTACAGCCTGTAAAGACAGGCGGCCAATCTTGCACCAAGTACCGAACGCCGGTGTTGTTGCCGCCCCACAGGAAGGTCGCCACAACCAACCCGAGCGTCAGTCGGGCCGTGGATGTCGAATGCACTTGCATCCGAGAGGTCAGCGCGAGCGCTTTTCATGGATAGCCCCGGCGTGATCCAACGCAACACCTAGATTCCAAACCGAAGGTGACAAGCACGCCGCTCGCGAGCGGACATTGCTTTCATGTGGGTCAGTGCTTGGCGACATTGGCGAGATAGGATAAACGTAAGTCCATGCACCATACACCGGGCTTCCTGGCGCTGGTCAATGAGGCCAAGAAACACATTCAAGAGATCACGGTAGCAGAGTTACGAGCCCGTTTGGGGCTAAATCCACAAGCCGTGTTAGTGGACGTCCGTGAGGACCACGAGTGGCAGGCCGGCCATGCCCAAGGCGCCGTCCATCTGAGCCGCGGAATTTTCGAACGTGACTTGGAGCGCCGATTCCCGGACAAGGAGACCGAATTGATCTTGTATTGCGGCGGCGGGTACCGATCTGCCTTGGCCGCAGATGCAGCCCAACGAATGGGATACCGCCGGGTGGCTTCGCTCATGGGGGGATACCGAGCCTTGCTGTTGGCCGAATGGCCCATCGTCACGGAACCGAACACGGGAAATTCGGACGCCAGTGAGCACCATCAGCAGAGTCCTTGACCAAAACCTGGCCCTGATACGGAGGCCTCAGGCATTCTAACACCATCTCACAAGCCGCGCAGTCCGTGAACACCCTGCATCAACGGCCTTCCAAGATTCCGGTCGGCAAACCGGTCTCCCAATGCTTCGGCGTGTTCCATGGGCGAGCCGACCGGTTGGCAGGATCGGTCGAACTGCAGCCTGTAGCCGTCAACCAAACCATCAACCAAAACACCAGCGACCAGCCAGAAGCGTTCATGCGTGGATTAGGAAGCCGGATGGGCTGGTATGACCTCGTCGCCCTCGACAGGTTCGCCCAGTTTCCATTGCGGAACCAGATTGGCAATTGCCCGGTTCTTCTCCACGGTGCGAACCACGGCTTTGCCCACCAGTTGGCCGTTGCGGCTGATCAGCAGTTCTCCGTGTTCCACCAGGCCGTGAACCTCTCCCACATTAACGACAATGAACTCCCACTTGGGATCATATGCCACGACCTGGCCTCGCAACTGTGCGGGCAGTCGAACCACATGGTCACTCCCACCCACAAGGCGGGCCAACTCGTTGGTTAACCGGGCGTTGGCACGAATTAATGCCTGAATTTCTTCTTTTTGGACCTCAACCTGTTCAACCAGACGCCGGTTGAGCTGGACCACCTCTTTGACCTGTTCCACAGGGATTCCGGCCGCATTCCAGCTCGCCAACGCTGCACGGGCATCCTCGAGGTCGATTCGGGTCTTCTTGAGCTCTTCCTCCAGTTGAGCGGCACGGCGACTCTGAGTTTCTGCTGTGGCCACGGCCTCGTCTCGTTCTTTGCGCGCGCCAGCAATCTCACCTTCCACCTTTTTCAACTGTGCGATGGTTTGATTCAGTTGTTGTTGGGTCGAAGCCAGCTCGGTCTGCGCCTGTTCTCTTTGGGCACGTTCATTGTCCCGATCCAGCTTCAGTGCCTCGAACTTCCCGCGTACCTGGAAGAGATTCAACCCGGCCGCGGCCAGCCCAGCCACCAGCGCAATGATGAGACTGATGCGAATCAGCATGTGTCCGTCCTCTCCGCTGCGATCAATAATTCTAGGCTAAGACGCATAAGGTTTGGATGTCAATCGCCATTCCCGGGACAGACGGCTCCTCGGACCTGATCGTCTTGCGAACTTCCCGTATGAAAATGACGGCAAGTCGGTGAAACAAAAAAGGGCAAGACGGGATGACCATGGGTCGTTGAGCCTGGCTAGCTTGGGAGCGTGGGCGCATCCCCTGCGGCTGCGCAGGTTGGAGAGGATCGGTCTGTGCTTTTACAGGGGACGTCTCGACTGTGGTTCCATATCTGGCCAGTACTAAGCCCATGGTCTCTCGTTTGCCCTCTGGCGCGCGGACCATGGGGATCCACAACATGGTCGGCTCTGCATCGTCCCTGCGCGGAGTCAGAGCTTCTTGATTAAAATCTTGGATCGCCGCCCGCTCTGTTCGTACTTATCGCGTCGGGCGGGTGGGAGATCCTCTGGCGAGCCCTCTGCGAAGCCAGCCTTGGTCTGGAAATACGTAAACGTTTGCGTCGAAAGAGCAAAAAGCGTGCGCAAGCCCAGCTCGCGAGCACGATTTTCGACGAATTGAATCAGTTTCCGCCCGATCCCTTGGTTTTCGTGACTGGGCTTGACATACAGACAAGCCAGCTCACCCTTGGCTTCCTCGGGATAGACATGCAACGCCACGCAGGCCACAGGGTTGCGGTCAATCTCGAAAAGGAAATAGTCGCCAATTTGCTTTTCGATACTGGCCCGGCTGCGACGCATCAGCTCTTCCGTAGCCATGGCCTGTTGAATCAGTGAGTAAATCGTGCGCGCATCCTTCTTTTGAGCCCGTCGGATTTGTTGATACTCGTCGGCATAAACGAGTGTGCCAATCCCCTCATTGGAGAACACTTCCGCCAGCAAACCTTCACTGATCCGCCCGTTAATAATGTGGACTCGCTGCACGCCGGCACGACAGGCTGCAGCCGCATGCCGGGCCTTGGAGAGCAAATCGTCTGGGAAACCCTGAGGCTGCTGCTCCAGCAACGCTTCCAAATCTGCCACTAGAATCTGCCGGATCGGCCGGCCGGCATGTTCCAAAGCGTCGTGAGTCGTAACGTAAATGAGCTTGACCGCCTTCAGGGACGTGGCCACTGCCACGGCTATACTATCCGAATTCACGCGATAAGTGTGGCCTTCTCCGTCGAAGCCCAAAGGCGGGATCACGGGCAAAATGGCGTGATCCAACAACGTTTGCAGCAGTTCGGTATCCACCCGCTCCACCTTGCCGGTGAACAACTGATCCACTCCATGCAAGATGCCTGCCGGGTAGGCCACAATGGCGTTGGGACAGACCGCTCGTAGATCGGTGGCGGCCAAACCTTCCAGAATCTCATGCGTCAGACGGTTCGAGGCCATCAAGGCCAGGCGCAACGTTGTGGCGTCCGTCACGCCGTCACCGTCGAGGTCTGAAGGTTGCACATTCTGCTCGCGGGCCAGGGCCTGAATCTGGGCCGAAGCGCCGTGCACCAAAACCACTCGAATGTTGAGCGATCGAAGCACGGCGATGTCCAAAAGCAGATTCGGAAAGTTTTCATCGGTGACCACGGCGCCATCCAATGCGATGACAAAGGTGCGCTCGCGGAATTGGGGAACGTACTGCAGGATGCCTCTTAGATCGGTGGGTTTCACAATTGACGCTTCCGGGACCAGCACCAACCCATGTAAGAATTTGCTACCCCGACATGCGGCCTTGAGTCGCCTCAGAGGGGCTTCGCCTGTCGGCCTTCCGTTTGCAGGACGTGGCTGGCACCCAATAGAGGCTCCGGATCACAGTCCCGGTACCGCAGCCCCTGACGGGGCGCCGCCATCATGGGTGCGACCGTGTCGCGCCATCGCATATAATGCGCAGTGCTCTTATGAGCGGCTGCAGCCTCCGCAGACCGATAAATCTCCACCAGCACAAACCGGGTCGGGTCATCTTCCTGTTGCAACACGTCAAATCGAATGACGCCCGGCTCCTTCCGACTTTCGCGGGCGTTGGCACGTGTCGCTTCCAAAAACCCGGCGACGCACTCGGGCTTTACCTGGACGTGAACGTGAACAATGTGCATGCGAACCACCGTTTGGCCCGAACCTTACCGCAGTCCCGGCGCCGGGCGCAATCGCGTCGAAGGGGCGTCCGCTCGTTTCGGTGGCCGGCTCCCAGTACGTCGGGAGTACTCTGGGTTGGCCGAAGCACCCGGCATTTCCCGCTTGGGGTCGTGCTTTGCCTGTGCATATCCTTGCCTTGTGCCCGAAGACGATCTGTTCAGCTGTGTCCCAGATCCGGAAAAGGCCGCCATGTCGCCGCATCCATTGACGGCAGCGCCGCTGGCTGCGCGCATGCGCCCGCGGACCTTGGAAGAGTTTGTCGGCCAGACACATATCCTGGGTCCCGGTTGTTTGCTGCGCCGCGCCATCGAGGCAGATCGCATCCAGTCTCTTATCTTTTACGGTCCACCAGGTACGGGCAAGACGTCCCTGGCCGAAATCATTGCGCGTCAGACGCGCTCGCATTTCGAGCGTTTGAGTGGAGTTGAAACGGGCGTGGCGGAGGTGCGCCGCGTGCTGGCAGCATCGGCCCACCGCTTGGAACGGACTGGGCGACCTACGCTGTTGTTTCTAGACGAGATCCACCGGCTCAACCGGGCTCAACAAGATGTTCTGTTGCCGGAAGTCGAGTCCGGCGTTATCCGCCTCATTGGGGCGACGACAGAAAATCCCTTCTTTTTCATCAATGCGCCCTTGGTTTCGCGCTCCCTGGTCTTTGAGCTAGAGCCGCTGTCCGAAGAAGACTTGTTGATCCTGCTTCGCCGGGCGCTTGCGGATCCGGAGCGGGGCTTGGGCCGCCTGCGGGTGGAAGCGGCGGAGGACGCATTGCGGCACCTAGCTCGTGTGTCAGATGGAGACGCACGAAGGGCTCTCAACGCCCTGGAAATTGCCGTTCTGACAACCCCTCCTGCGGTTGACGGAGTCATCCGCATCTCCGTGGACGCAGCACAGCAAAGTGTCCAGAAGAAAGCTGTCGTTTATGACGCAGCCGGAGATGCGCATTACGATACCATTTCTGCTTTTATCAAGTCTTTGCGAGGCAGTGATCCGGACGCCGCTCTGTATTGGTTGGCGAAAATGATTCACGCCGGGGAAGATCCGCGTTTTATTGCACGCCGGTTGACCATCTGCGCAGCGGAAGACGTTGGCCTGGCCGACCCCATGGCGTTGGTGATCGCACTAGCAGCGCAGCAGGCGGCCGAACGAATCGGCTGGCCAGAAGCGCGGATACCGCTGGCAGAAGCCACTCTATACATCGCCGCGGCGCCAAAGAGCAACAGCGCCTATCTGGCGATTGAGGCCGCGCTGGAAGACGTCCGACAGAACCGCACGCAGCCGGTTCCGCGCCCTTTGCGTGATGCGCATTATCACGGCGCGCAAAGGTTGGGCCATGGCAGCGGCTATCAGTACCCGCACGATTACCCGGGACATTGGGTGGCGCAAGATTACTTGGGCGTGGACAAGGTTTTCTATCGGCCCACGGATCAAGGGATGGAAAAGCGCTTGCGCAAACGTCTTCGCCTCTGGCAGGAGGAAGTCTCCGGGTCAGATCCGAAGACCAACCAGGCCCAGAATCATGCTTCGCAGGGCACGTGATGGGTTATCCGGGAGAGAGTGTGTTCGAGCAGAAACACCGGTTGCGTATCGAGCTGCGGTCGCGCCTGGCCAGCTTCCCGCCGGAGCAACGTCGGGCAGAGTCTCAGGCCATCTGTTCATGGATCGTTGCAAACGACGCATGGCAGCGGTCGCGCACCGTGCTGTTGTTTGCCCCGTTGCAAACTGAGCCGGACGTAAGCCCACTGTGGGAGCTGGCCTTACGGCGAGGCAAGATCCTCACGCTGCCTCGCTACGACGCCACGCGTGACTGCTACGTGCCTGCGGTCGTGCCTGATCCGAATCGGGATTTGCGCCCTGGCCTTTATGGGGTCCGAGAGCCACGACCCGAGTTGCCCCTTGTACCTTGGGAGGCGTTGGATTTACTCGTCCTACCCGGATTGGCTTTCGATCTTCAAGGACGCCGCCTCGGTCGCGGCGGCGGACATTACGATCGAATATTGCAACTTGCTCGAGGCCTCCGGTGTGGTGTGGCCTTCACCTGCCAGCTCTTGGAACAAGTCCCGACCGAGCCTGGAGACATGCCGGTCCAGGTGCTGGTCACCCTCAACGGCTGGATGGAATTGGGTTCAAACCGCTCGAGGCACTTTCAGACCAATCCACCTCCTCGCACAACCTGAACGCAATCCCCGCCCCTAGGTCCGAATCTGGCCCTGCCCGATTCCAATCCACTTGTAGCTGGTCAGTTCCTCCAGTCCCATGGGTCCGCGGGCGCCGACCTTATCCGTGCTGATGCCAATTTCGGCGCCCATGCCAAATTCGCCGCCGTCTGTAAAACGCGTGGAGGCATTCCAATAAACCGCAGCAGCGTCCACGCCGTTGAGAAACCGCTGCGCAGTGGTTTCGTTCGCAGTCACGATGGCGTCGCTATGTGCACTGCCATACTGGTTGATGTGCTCGATGGCTTCTTGAACACCGTTGACCACCCGCACGTTGAGAATCAGATCGTTGTATTCTGTGTACCAGTCCTGCTCTATGGCAGGACGCAGCTCCAAGGGCGGTTCCGTTCGCACCCCACTCAGCAGCCGTATGGCTTCAGCATCGGCGCGGAGCTGCACTTTGCGGCGTGCCAGTTCAGCACCCACGCGAGGCAAGAACTGCGCGGCTATACTGCGATCGACCAACAAGGTTTCCATCGCATTGCACACGGCGGGACGCTGACATTTAGCATTGATCACGATCCGCTCGGCCATATCAGGGTCTGCGTCTCGGTCCACATACACGTGACAGACACCTTTGTAATGTTTAATGACCGGCACCCGACTGCATTCGGCCACGGCCCGAATCAGGCCTTCGCCGCCGCGCGGAATGCATAGATCTACGTAGGAGGTCAGGGACAGAAGAATCGGAATAGCCTCCCGCTCGGCCGTCGGAACGAGCTGAATGGCCTCTGCAGGAAACCGCTGACCCAACGCAGCCTGGCCGGCCTGCACCAACAGGGCCGCGATCAACCGATTGGTATGGAAAGCCTCGCGCCCGCCTCGCAGAATGGTTGCATTGCCGGACTTAAAGCACAGACCCGCTGCGTCGGCGGTCACATTGGGACGAGCTTCGTAAATGATCACAATGACGCCGATTGGAACGGTTACCTTGCGCAACCGCAGTCCGTTGGGTCGCACGCGCTCATCCAGGATGCGCCCTACAGGATCCGGCAAGGCTGCCACCTCGCGCAGGCCTCGAGCCATGGCTTGCACGCGGCCGGCATCCAACCGTAGCCGATCCAGCATGGCCGGCCGCAGGCCGGCCGCCTCAGCAGCTTGCATGTCTTCTCGGTTAGCCTCCAACAACGCCGAGGTCTGCTGCTCCAGTCGGTCAGCCATCGCCAGCAGGCACTGGTTCTTTTCCGCTGTGTTGAGCAAGGCCAAGGCGCGCGCAGCCGCTTTGGCACGCCGGGCAAGCTCAGTCAACTGCTCCTGCAAGTTCATACCATCCAGCTTAGCGATGACCCGCCCGCACGAAAAGTCGCTGCGAGGTGTTTTATGGGTAACTCAGCGGCCCTGGTTAAGAAACCAGGTCACAAAACGTTGAATACCTTCCTCCAACGGTACGCGAGGTTGATAACCCAATCGGTCAGCAGCCTTGTGAATGTCTGCACAGGTGATCGGGACGTCCCCGGGTTGCGCAGACAGATATTGCCGACGAACCGGCCGTTTTAATGCTGCCTCCAAAAGGTTGATCAAAACCTCCAGCTGCACCGGCCGGGCGTCGCCGAGATTAAAGATCTCGTAACCAAACTCCTGATCCAAACAGGCCTCGATTCCGTCCAAGATGTCCGAAATATACGTATAATCCCGTGCTGTTCGCCCGTCGCCGTACACCGGCACCGGTTGCCCCGCTTGAATCAGACGCGCAAACTTGTGAATAGCCAAATCGGGACGTTGACGCGGACCATACACTGTGAAAAACCGCAGCATGACGACGTCCAGCCCGTACACCCGGTGATAAACGTGTCCCAGCGCTTCGCAGGCGATCTTACTGGCTGCATAGGGCGAAATGGGTGAGGTGAGCGGGTCGCTTTCACTGAAAGGTATCTTGGCATTGCAACCGTACACCGATGAAGAGGAAGCCAGGACCAACTTACGGACGCCACTCCGGCGGGCCGCTTCGAGGACTTGAACCGTGCCCTCGACATTCACACGTTGATACAAAGCTGGCTGTTCTAGGCTGGGCCGCACGCCCGCCCGGGCGGCCAAATGAATAATCTGGTCAAAGCGAATGTCCTGACACAGGGAGGCGAGTGGCTCCTCGGTTGTAATATCTCCAGCCACAAAGCGAAATCGTTCGAACCCCGCCGCTATCTCACGCAGATTCTGTCGTTTCAGTTCGGGATCATAGAACGGATCTAAATTGTCGAAAGCCCATACCTCATGGCCCCGGCTTAAAAGCCGTTCACACAAGTGGGATCCGATGAATCCCGCCCCGCCTGTCACAAGAATTTTCATGACCCATCTAGTTTAAACAAATGCTCGGTTTTGGTTTCGTTTCACGATCGCGGCCGGTGAAACAGCACAGCCCCGAGCCGCTCGTGGGAAGCCACCGCCGGTTCTATCGGCTCGACCTCTCCGTGGGACAGTCAAACACGCAGAACGATTTTGCCGTACCACTCGCCCAGACCGCGCACGGTACTGTCTTCCTGCAACTGGTGGGCCCGCGCAGCCTCGGCTAATGGCAGCAAATGCGCGATCCGAATCTGGAGCTGCTTCGTAGCGACCCATCGATTGATTGCCTCAGCCGCAGGCTGGATCTCGTCGGCCGAACAATTGAACACCGCAAGGCCGAATAAAGCGAGGTCCTTCACATAGAAAGGCCCCACGGGAAACGCAGGCCTGGCATCTCGTCCGGCAAACACGACCATGCGCCCTCGCCGGCTCATGCAACCCACCATCCGATCAAAATCCGGTTGACGACTGGTCTCCAACCAAACATGGACCCCTTCCGGCGCAAAGCCTCGAAGGGTTTCCCACGCCCGCGCATCCCGGTAATTATAGCTCATATCGGCACCTAGCTCGCGGCAGACCCGCACTTTCTCTTCGCTTCCGGCCAACGCGATGACCCGGGCCCCCGCCAACCGCGCCATTTGCAAAGCGACTGAACCCACCGCGCCTCCGGCACCGTGAATGAGAACCGTTTCACCAGCCATTACCCGAGCACAGCGAAAGAGTGCTAAATGGGCCGTGACCCCTACCAGAGACAGGCCCACAATCGTTTCCTCCGAAACACCATCCGGGATCCGATGCAGCCATGCCTCATCCACACAGACGAGCTCCGAAAAGGTCCCCGGTCGACCCCCGAATCCCTGGCCAGTGGCCCATACCCGATCGCCCGGTTTGAAACGCGTCACTTCCGAACCTACGGCGACCACCTCGCCTGCCAGGTCTCGGCCTGGAATCCATGGGAAAGTTTCCACGCCGGGCACGGCCCCGCTCCGAACGTACACGTCAATCGGATTCACATCCACGGCTCGAACGCGAATCAGACACGCACGCGGCCCAGGCACAGGGTCCGGTACGTCCCCGTATTCCAACACTTCGGGCGGTCCGGTCTTGCGTATGTAAACAGCCTTCATGAACTGAGCCAAATCCAGGGAAAACCTCTCTGTCAAGGCAGGGGTGGGATCACCTCACACGAACGTAAATCCTACCCGGCAATTGCTTGACCAACCGTTTCATTTCCAATCCCAACAAAGCCACCGAGACTGTGGCTGCCGACAAGCCCGTGCTCTGAATCAGTTCATCCACCGACCGCTCTTCAGTGCCCAGCGCTGTCCATACCTTCTGTTCGGTCTCCGGCAGTTCCAACGCTGGCCCCGCGCCACCGCCGCACTCAAGAGCCGGCCGATTCGACGACGGAAACAAATACTCGAACTCGCTCAAAATATCCTCCGCGCTTTCGCACAATTTGGCGCCTTTCTTGATCAGGTCATGACAACCTTTGCTCTGAGGCGAATCAACCCGCCCCGGCACGGCAAACACCTGGCGACCGTAATCGACAGCAAAATTCGCCGTAATCAGTGCTCCACTGTGCAGACCGGCCTCTACCACGACCGTTCCCAAGGTCATTCCGGCTACAATCCGGTTTCGAATCGGAAAGCTTTGACGATCCGCCGGCCGGTTGAACGGGAACTGGGTAATCACCGCTCCCTGAGACGCAATCCGTTCAAAAAGTTCCGCATTCTCCGGCGGCGTCACTAAATTGATGCCAGTACCGAGAACAGCAATCGTCCGACCCTTTGCATGCAACGCCCCTTGATGCGCTGCCGTATCAATCCCACGCGCGCCGCCACTCACAATCGTGACACCCACATAGGCCAGTTGATAAGCCAATTTCCGTGCCGCCTCCATGCCATAGTGGGTTGTCATACGCGAACCCACCATCGCCACAGCCTGCTTATCCCGGGGCAACAACTGCCCTTTCACATACAACACCAGAGGCGGATCATATACTTCTCGCAGCAGTGCCGGATACTCCGCATCTGTCTGAATCAACACACGGCAACCAAATTCTCGGATCCGCGCGAGCTCACGTCCCAGATCAATCGTTTCTTCCCACCGAACGATGGCCTCTGCCGTCTCCTCGCCCACACCTTCCACCCGCAGTAATTCGTCCCGACTGGCCCGCAAAATGGCCCCGGCGCTGCCGAAATGCCGCAGCAGATGACGGGCCCGAACCGGCCCGATGTGATCAATCATGTTCAACGCAATGAACGCTTCGCGTTCATCCATGCAGCCGCTGCATATCCGGAAACCTCCCCGCGGGCAAGCCCATAGCCGCGGGCGGGCTCTTTCAAGGACTGGAACATGACACCATGGCTGTCGCCGAGGGATGCAACAAAACGTGGCGCTGGGTGTCCGGGTGGACCGGATCATGCAGTTGATCCGTAAAAGCAATCATGACAATCGGGCTGGAGCCGGTGTTCTGGATCGCATGAGGCACTCCTGGGGGAAAGACAAATCGCCAGGCCCGTCCCTCTGGCACGTGTCGGTCCTGTCGCATGCCATCTTCTTCCCAGCACACAAGCGCCGGCCCCACCACGACCAGCGTTTCTGTAGTTTTGTGGTGAACGTGATTCCCCCGAACATGCCCAGGTAGGGTCCACACAACATGCGCATTACGCATGTTTGACAGATGCCCCTCTTGCACAGGTTCCACCACCCAACCTCGAACGTCTTGCGCCATGGGCAACTCCTCAACCGTGACCTGAAGCTTCATAGACACTGCTCACTGTAGCAGCGACCTGGCGACGCGCCAGCAGGGATGGGGCCGACCGCGTGGCGCGGCGAAACAAGGGTCGCTCGGTTCAAACCTTGCTTTGGCAGCAACGCGAACGCGGTCCCGCTCGGCCCAATCGCATTTCCCGCGACAACTCTGCTGCCCATAGGCCCAGCGCTCACCTCCAGAAATGGAGCGCGCCGCCATGGACAACCCTCGCGGAAATCAAAACCCGGAGCAAACTGCCTCTTGCAGCGGTTGGCTGAGGTACGGAAACCCAATTGGCCTTAGGTAAGGCTCCGGCTGCTGAAGAAGCACGGTCAGAAGCGACGCTTGCCCTCTCAGACACTCATGGGCGGGCACCACAAAATGAGGGAATCGCTGGCCTTCCCACGTGCCGACGGCCGCTGGTGTTTGGACAACAACCGGCAGATCCCCAGGTTCCTCGACACTGGATTTAGTGCGTTCAGGCTCGATCCTTCCTTGTGCGCCCCAGGGATTCCCCGGGGAGGAGGTCAAGATGGACTCAGTATGTATTCTCCTCATCTGGCGGAGTCTTGCCTTGCGGCGCACCTGCACGACGAGACCTCATCGCCCCAAATTGGTAGGGCCCGCCTCCGTATTTTGCCCGACAAACTTGGGGAAACGACCTAGGTCCACAATTGGGGATATGCCCAGATTGTTCCGTTGCAGGGTTGTGTTATGAAGGACACGTGTTCGCCAAAGGAGTCAGGTGTCGTGGTGGTGACTCCATGAGGCGATGAGGCAGAGCGTCCGCGCTTACGCGGGATGATGGGTGCAGACGACGGGTCTGCGAGTCTGCACCGTATAAGGGATGTAAACCGGGACGCTCATGGTGAAAGTCGGGAGTGGAGCAGGAAGACCATGCAGGAGCAGATCCAAGCCGTCACGTTGAGCGTTGGTCAGGCAGAGGCAAGCTCACCTCCGTTGCCGTTGTGGAAGCGTCTTTTAGACGTTGCCTGCATTGTGGTGAGTTTACCGGTCACATTGCCTCTAGCCGCAGCCATCGCCGCCTTCATCAAACTGACCTCACCCGGACCGGTGTTGTTCCGCCAGGAACGCATCGGGTATCGCGGGCAGCGGTTCTGGTGTCTGAAATTCCGCACGATGCAGGTCAATGCGGACACCGCATGCCATCAGCAGCACTTACGCACCCTCATCCAAAGCGACGTTCCCATGCTCAAACTGGACGTCAAAGGGGACCGGCGCTTGATCCGCGGTGGTGCGTTCTTGCGGGCCACAGGTTTGGACGAATTACCCCAACTGATCAACGTCCTGCGCGGCGAAATGAGTCTGGTCGGGCCGCGCCCGTGCCTCCCTTATGAGTATGAGCAATACGATGCCTGGGCGCGCCGACGTTGCGAGGCCGTTCCCGGCCTGACTGGCCTCTGGCAGGTCAGCGGCAAGAACCATACCACCTTCCGGCGGATGATCGAGCTGGACATCGAATATGCCCAAACAAAGTCCTTATGGCTCGATCTCCGAATCATGCTCAAGACCTTCTCGGCCTTGGCGGCACAGGTGCGCGAAACCCGCGCCGCTGTCCGCACCCCGGCGTCGTCATCCCCGGCGACACCGGCCGTTCCCGCCGCGAACGGGGCCGCCAAGGCCGCCTAAAGTTCTTTATCAACGTTCCGATATTTAAGCCATGGCAAAGCCCTTAACGCTTGGGGTGGTCGGTTGCGGGTATTGGGGACCGAACCTCATCCGGAATTTCCGACAGTTGCCGGATTGCCGGTTGAAGATCGTTTGCGACGTCAGCGCAGACCGGCTAGCGCACATGCACCGATTGTACCCGGAACTGCAGCTTACCCAAAACTTCGAGGATCTGGTCCGGGATCCCGAACTCGACGCGATCGCCATCGCCACCCCCGTGCGCTTTCACCATCGCATGGGACGCGCCAGTTTACTGGCTGGGAAACACACGTTTATCGAAAAGCCCATGGCGGCAAGCGTGGCCGAATGCGAAGAGCTCGTCCAATTGGCCGAAGATCGGGGCCTTACGCTCATGGTGGGCCACACGTTCCTGTTCTCGCCGGCCGTGCGCAAGATTAAGGAAATCATCAGCCGCGGCGATATCGGCCCGTTGCATTACATCGCAGCCCGGCGTCTCAACCTGGGCCTGTTCCAAAAAGATATCAACGTCACTTGGGACCTGGCTCCACACGACCTGTCCATCATCCTCTACATCATGGAAAGCCTCCCCCACACGGTCTCCTGTTGGGGCAATGCCCACATCACGCCAGGCATCGAAGATGTCACTAGCCTGCACCTAACCTTTGATCACCACCGCATCGCCATGGTCCACAGCAGTTGGCTGGATCCCAAAAAGGTTCGCGAAATGACCTTTGTCGGCACTCGTCGCATGATCGTGTACGACGACGTGGCTGTGCACGAAAAAATCAAGATCTACGATGCCCGCGTGGAAGTGCCGCCTCATTACGACACCTTCGCCGAGTTTCAATACTCCTACCATTATGGCGATATGTACGTACCTTACGTAAAACAGGAAGAACCGCTGAAACTCGAATGTCAGCATTTCCTGGATTGCATTCGCATGGGTCAAAAACCGTTAACATCGGGCCTTGAAGGCTTGGAAGTGGTGCGCATCCTTGAGCTGGCGTCCCAATCCCTGCAGCAAGGCGGCGTCCCTGTCCGGGTCAACGGCCCCACCAGCAGGCGCATTCCCTTTGCAGGAGCCGAGCCAACCCTGATAACAGCGGTGGGCGCTGCAGCGCCATGACCGCCCGCCCCACCCCTCAATGGAAAGTCGCCAACTGTGCGTTCAACCACAAATTTTTATGGAAACCAGTTCGAACCTGCAAAATGGCGTAAAAGGTGCTCTTGGCTCAACCGCAAGGTCCTTATAACGAGCGATAAACCATGAGTGCGCCGAAGGTCAAAGTCCCGTTCCTCGATCTCCACGCTCATCACACTCCGCTGCGTGAGGAATTGCGCCAGGCCATCGACCGGGTCATCGACGCGAATGCATTCGCTGGAGGACCCTTTGTCGCGGCCTTCGAAAAAGATTGGGCCGAGTTTTGTGGCAGTCGATACGCCATCGGCGTCGGAAACGGAACTGACGCCATCTGGCTGTGCTTGCTGGCACTGGGGGTTGGTCCCGGTGACGAGGTAATCACCGTGCCTAGCACGTTCATGGCCACGGCCGAGGCTGTCTCATTTTGTGGCGCACGTCCGGTTTTCGTGGACATAGACCCGGTGACGTACACAATGGACCCGGCTCAGCTTGCGAAGGCCATTACCCGACGGACCAAGGCCATCATCCCGGTGCATCTTTTCGGTCAACCAGCGGATATGGACCCGATCCTCGACATCGCCCGGCGGCACGGCATCCCCGTTGTCGAGGATGCCTGTCAGGCTCACGGTGCCTCTTATAAGGGGCGTAAGGCAGGGACCATGGGCATTGCCGGCTGCTTCAGCTTTTACCCGGGCAAGAACTTGGGGGCCTTTGGGGAAGCAGGGGCCGTGGTCACCGACGATGCCAAACTCGCCTCCCGCATCCAAACCTTGCGCGATCACGGCCAAAGCCGCAAGTATCACCATGAATACATTGGTTGGAATGCCCGCATGGACGGTATCCAAGGGGCCGTCCTCCAGGTGAAATTGCGTCGCTTGGCCGCAGCGAATGAAGCTCGTCGGGCCCACGCCCGACTCTATGATCAACTGTTGGCAGATGTCGAAGACGTCATTCCGCCGGTTGAAGCGCCCGATCGTACCCACGTGTACCACGTTTACGCCGTGCGCGTGCCGCAACGCGACCGCGTTCTTCAAATGCTGGCGGAGCGCGGCATCATGTGCGGGATTCATTACCCGATCCCAGTGCATCGGCAACATGCTTACCAACATTTGGGCTATGCCGACGGCAGTTTCCCGGTAGCCGAGCAATGCGCTCGGGAATTCCTTTCCCTCCCCATGTATCCGGAATTGCATCGAGACCAGATAGAGCTGGTGGTGACGGAATTGCGTGCCTGTTTGGCTGAATTGCGACCCGACGTTCATGCTTGTGCAATGTGAACAACCAGAGACGGGCATTGAGCCGGGGCGCATACCGGCTTCGGTGCCTGCCGAAGGTGCGTCCGTAAGCGTGGTCGAGCCTGTGGACCCCTTGGCCATGCCGGATTGGGACAATTGGGTGGCTCGCATGGACGGGGTCACAGTCTTCCACACCACAGCGTGGCTCCGTGTCCTGCGGGACACTTACGGCCATCAATTCATGGGGCTTTGCTTGCGTCAAGCCAATCGTTGCGTCGGCCTGTTGCCGCTGGCGGAAGTCAACAGCCTCCTTACAGGGCGCCGCGGGGTCAGCTTGCCCTTTACCGACTTTTGCCCTGCGTTGACGAAGCCCGAAGCGGACCCAAGCAAACTCTGGCTTGAGGCGCTGCGCGTGGCCCGAGCCCGTGGATGGCGATCTTTGGAGTTGCGTGATCCCAGGCTGGGCCTGCCCAAATTGCAACCTTCCTTGCAGTTCTACGCACATAAATTGGATTTGAACCGCGGAGCAGAGAACGTCCTCAGCCGAATGGACGGCGCCTTTCGACGAGCCTTGCGAAAAGCGGAAAGCAGCGGTCTGAAGCCAGAAATCTCCTGCTCCATCCACGCCCTGGAGGACTACTACCGGCTCCACTGCATGACCCGCCGTCGGCACGGCCTGCCACCGCAGCCGTGGCGATTTTTCCAGAACATCGCCCGCCACTTACTAGCCCAGGATTTTGGCATGGTAGTGTTGGTTCGGAAAGACCAGACCCCCGTGGCCGGCGCTGTATTCCTCCACTTTGGTCAATGCGCGATCTATAAATATGGTGCCTCGGACATGGCTGCCCAACAGCATCGGCCTAACAATCTGGTGATGTGGACTGCAATACGCTATTATTGCACACGTGCTTACACCCTGCTGCATCTGGGCCGGACCTCGCTGGGCAACGAGGGGTTGCGCCGGTTCAAGGCAGGCTTGGGCGCCGCCGAGGAACCCTTGGCCGTGTACCGGATCCAGCCAGACACTGGGCGAACTTTGGCTTTACAGGATCTTACAGAGGGATGGCATACCAGGATATTCCGACGCATGCCGCCAGCCCTGTTACGATGGAGTGGCGCGATGCTGTACCCGCACTTGGATTGACGATCCGACGTAGAATGCGAGACAAAACTTAGTTATGAGCGAACCGATTTCCACCCAGGTCCGATTGGCGCAAACACAGTCCGCATCCGGGCTGAATGCGGCAGATCTGACCTACATGTTCTTCCGACACAAATGGAAGATCCTGGGCTGTTTCCTGTTGGGAGTAGCGGCCGCCACTTTTATTTACTTGCGGAATCCGCCTTCCTACGTCACCGAAGCCCAAATTCTCATCCGTTACATTCTGGAAAGTCGGCCCACGTTGACCAAAACCGAAGATTCGGACATCAAAACACCTGACAGCCGAGGGGAAAACATCATTAACTCCGAAGTGGGTATCCTCACCAGCCTTGACCTGGCTCTCCAAGTGGCCGACGCCATCGGTCCGCGGAACGTTTTGGCGGCTTACGGCGGCGGCGAAGATCGAAACCGGGCGGCGGCTGTCATCCGATCCGGACTGAAGGTTGACGTGCCCAGACGGAGCAACCTGATCGTGGTCCAGTTTCGGCATCCCGACCCTGCGATCGCGCGTCAAGTCTTGGACACCTTGCTGAAGACCTATTTGGACAAGCATGTCAGCATCCACCAAGGGATCGGTGTGCTCGACGATTTTTTCGCACAACAGGCGGATCAAATTCGAGCACGGCTTGCGCAAACGGAGGAGGAAATCAAACGGCTTAAGGACGAAGCGCAAATTATTTCGATTAACGAGGCCAAGAACACCACGCTGGCCGAACTGGCCCGCCTCCGATCGGAGCTTTTGGCCACCGAAGCTCTATTGGCCGAGCAAAGGGCGGCTCTGAACCATTTGTTGGAGGTGTACGGTTCCGGCGCCTTAGCGGCAGCGACCAATGGACAAACGGTTCCGCCCGACGTTGCGGAGCAATATCGAACCGTGATGGCCGAGCTGGAGGTGTTCCGCCGGCGAGAAACGGAACTTCAGCTCCGATTTGGCCCCGAACATCCCTTCTTGCGCAGGGTTCGCGACCAGGTCGCGGACGCCGAAAGTCGAAAACGGACCTTGGAAGAGCAACACCCCAATTTGCTGACCACAATCGTCGTTCCGCCTCCGACGGGGACCGATACGAACGACCTGACCCAGGCCATGGCGCGTGTGCTTGCCTTGGAGGCTAAAATGGCGGTTTATTCGAATCAAATTGCCAGACTTACAACGGAAGCCAACCGGATTGCTACCATCGAACCGAAGTTGGTGGAGTTGGAACGGCGCCGCGAATTGGATGAAGCAAACCTCCGCTATTACTCGGCCACCTTGGAAAAGGCGCGCGTCGAAGAATCGTTAGGGCCAGGTAAAATTACAAATATCAGCATCGTTCAATCTCCTTCGCCAGCCGCACGAGACCTGTTCGAATTTGCCAAGCCGATGGGTCTTTGCTTGGGCGGTGGCCTTGCTTTGGGTTTGGCCCTGGCCTTTGGTCTCGAACGCTTGTTTAATATGGCCATCCGGCGACCCGTAGATATAGAGCGGCATCTGCGATTGCCTTTATTGCTGAATTTGCCGTACCTGAAGCCACGGCGGTCTCGTGATCGGAACGGCCGCGTCGCCATCGCCACAGAAGGGCCTAAACCTGCCCATGACGGCAACGGAGCAGCCAGCCAACCGTTGGTCCCGACCGCGGCGCGCGGGGGAGCCGTAACCCGCTGGATGCAGGATGATCCTCTGCGACCATACTTTGACGGCCTGCGCGACCGAATTGTGACCTATTTCGAGGTCCGCAACATGACGCACAAGCCGAAGCTCGTGGCGGTCACAAGCTGTCATCAAGGTGCAGGCGTCAGCACGCTGGCTGCAGGGTTGGCTGCCTCGCTTTCGGAAACCGGCGACGGCAACGTGTTGCTCGTGGATATGAACGTTGAAGGTGGCGCCACCCAGCATTTTCAGCATGGGAAACCAATTGTCGGTTTACACGAGGCACTGGAGGAAGGCCGCGCCGATGTGGCCATGGTCCAGGAAAACCTTTATCTGGTCTCCGCGGCCGAAACGAACGACCAAAAGTTGCCCCGCGTATTGCCCCGGCGTTTCGCGAACTTAGTGCCGAAAATGAAGGCCAGCCAGTTCGATTACATCATTTTCGATATGCCGCCTGTGGCTCAAACCACGATCACTGCGCGGCTGGCCGGTTACATGGACATGGTCCTGATGGTGTTGGAGGCAGAGCGGACCGGTCAGGATTTGGCCCGACGTGCCCATGCCCTGTTGCAAGAGTCCCGAGCGAACGTGGCTGCCGTATTGAACAAGAAACGGGACTACGTTCCCGAACGTTTGCGACAGGAATTGTAGTGCGGGCAGGCGCGGAAAGTTGAGTGCGCTTGCTGAATTCAAAAGGCAATCGGACCTGAGCCAAGAAACAAAGTGGGATCGCGATTTGCCCCGGTTATTCAACGCCGGGCGGACAGATCCTGGCGGCGCGGCGTAAGGGTGTAGCGCACCATTTCTGCGGCCAACCCTGGTCCGGAGCCGTCCCGATGAAGCATCGAAACCAGTTGATGCAGTCAATCGCAGTTGTCCCTGCGAATTGACGGGGGCGGAGCCCGCCTTTTGCACGGTGCTGCCGAAACGTAACCTGCTGGGACAGTCCCTACGTGAGGGATCCAGCTCCTTCAGGAGCTAATTATGAGGGGCACTCCATACTATGGGCCCTTTTGCTGAGCCACACCCTGCCTATACTCAGACCAAAGGTGCAGGTGCATGGAGGAGTGACTCCGCTGCTATGCGGTCGCTCCTGAAGGCAGCACGCTTAAGGGGAATATTTTCTAAGTTACGTGCCGACACGCGGCCGCGTCCCGGTGTTGTCACGGCTCTTTAATTTAGGTATAAGACTTGGGTGTTTGAAAACCCCCATTGTCGGTTTATAAGCCATGTTGCGCAATCGGATTTGGTATCATTTGAAACCGTTTCTGCCGCGGGAACTGCGCTTGCGACTGCGCCGTTGGCATGCCCGCGCGCGGTTGCGGCGATTTTCCGATACATGGCCCATCCTACCTGGCTCTCACAAACCTCCTCCCAACTGGCCCGGTTGGCCGGGAGGCAAAAAGTTCGCCTTCGTTTTGACTCATGATGTCGAGGGCTTCGACGGCCTGAGCCGCTGTGAACGGCTGATGGAGCTGGAGCGCAGCATGGGCTTTCGCTCCTCCTTTAATTTCATCCCAGAAGGGGAGTATCACCTTTCGCCCATGCTGCGAGACACCTTGGATCGGAACGGCTTCGAGGTCGGAGTCCATGACCTTCATCACGATGGGCATTTGTTCCGCAGCCGGGAACATTTCCGTCAAGCTGCTCAAAAGGTCAATCAGTATCTACGAGAATGGAACGCAGTTGGATTCCGTGCGGGATTCATGCTCCGGCGGTTGGAGTGGTTGCACGACCTCGATATTCTTTACGATGCCTCGACATTTGACACCGATCCGTTCGAACCCATGCCGGATGGGGCGGGCATGATTTTCCCGTTCTGGGTTACCTTCAAGGCTGAAGGAGATAATTCAGGCGAACCGAATCCGGTCCGGGGCTATGTCGAATTGCCCTACACGTTGGTACAAGATTCCACGCTCTTCCTGCTGTTAGAGCAAAATTCGCCCGAAATGTGGCTGCGCAAACTGGACTGGATTGCGCAGCACGGCGGTATGGCACTGGTGAATGTGCATCCGGATTACCTACGGTTTCCGGATGAAGAAGTCAGCCCGTTCACCTTCCCTGTCGAACATTATCAGAAACTGCTTGCGTACGTGGCCGAAAAATACGCGGGTCAGTATTGGCATGCATTGCCCCGCGACGTAGCTCGGTTCGTTCGTAACTTGCCGCATCCGCCGTTGCATCGCCGGCCCCTCCGCGTCGCCATGGTGACGCATTCCGTGTACATGCGGGACAATCGCATCATTCGATACGCTGAAGCTTTGCGCGATGCCGGCCATGATGTTGAGGTTTTATCCCTCCGACCCCAAGCGAACATGCCGCGCTCCGAACAGGTCCGGGGTGTGCGTGTAATCCGACTTGCAAATCGTTTCACGAAGGATGCGCAAGGAATCTGGAGCGTGGCTTATAGCTCACTGTATTTTCTGATGAGAGCGAGTTGGCACCTTGCTGTTGACCACCGGCGGCGCCCTTACGATCTTTTACATGTCCATAACTTGCCGGACTTCCTTGTTGTGGCTGCATCGTATCCTCGCCTTCGTGGAGCACGAGTGATTCTGGATATTCACGACTTACTGCCGGAATTTTTCTGCAGTCGCTTTGGCACCTCGGAGTCATCCATCTGGTTCCGCCTACTTGCATGGATCGAGAAGGTTTCCGCGCATTGTGCCGATCATGTGATTATCAGCAATCATTTGTGGCAGCCGCGTTACGAGGCACGCACGGGCACGGCTGGCCGTTGTTCAGTGTTCATCAATCACGTGAATACGGAGCTGTATCGTCCCGAGTTGCGTGCAATACGCAATGGTTCGGAAGGCCCCTTGCTGATTTTCCCTGGTGGACTGCAGGAGCATCAAGGGTTGGACATTGCCATTCGGGCGCTTCCCCAGATCCGGAAGCGGTATCCGCAAGTTCAGTTCCACGTTTACGGCGATGGTCCCATGCGTAAGCCGTGGGAAGAATTGGCAAGGTCGTTGGGGTTGTCAGACGTGGTGACGTTCCACGCGCCTATCCCAGCCCACGAAATTGCCGTCAAGATGGCAGAGGCAGATGTCGGCGTGGTGCCAAAGCGGGCCGACTCTTTTGGGAATGAAGCTTATAGCACCAAAATCATGGAATTCATGGCGCTTGGTGTGCCGGTTGTGGTTTCTGAAACCCGCATTGACCGATATTATTTCAATGATTCCCTGGTTCGTTTCTTCCCTTCAGGCGATTCGGTGGCCCTTGCACAGGCTGTGATTGAAGTTCTTGAGGACAAGGAGACCACGCGCGCGCGTGTGGCCAGGGCACAGGCGTATGCATTGGCAGAAAGCTGGCAGGTGCGAAAAGGCGATTATCTTGCGCTTGTAGATCGGCTTTGTTCACGCGCGAAGCATTCGTGACCGACCAAAGTATGTAGCAAGGAGCACACTCCTGCGCGGCTCAGGCTGCCAGGGCGCATACGCGTTCGTATAGTGAAACCGACGCTGATGGGATGGTCGCGTTGGGACGCTTCGCTTCACTCGGGAGCGAATCTTAGTCTGCTTCGTTCCTTGGATCGGTTTGTGACACTCAAGCTGGTTAACCCGGTGCAGGGTTGGTTCGGTCTTTGGCAGACGCCCGGAATCAATCTGCCGATTCTGATGTACCACAGCATTTCGAACGAATCAGAAGATGGTGTCCCGGCCTACTACCGTTTATGCACAAGTCCGGGCCGCTTTGCCGAGCAGATGTACTGCTTGAAAGAGTTTGGTTTTCAGGGCGTCACCTTGTCCGAAGGCCTGGCCTGGCTGGATCGGAATCGAAGCAAGGTGGGAGTGATAGGACGTCCCCGGCCTATTGCCATCACCTTTGATGACGGTTTCCTCGACTTCTATCAAGAAGCATTACCCGTATTACGCCAATGCGGGTTCCGGGCCACCCTATATTTACCTACGGCATTCATCGGCGACTCGCGACGGTCGTTTCAGCCGCGTGCCGCGGGGACCGCGGCCCGCGCGCTGGGACGTCCATGCCTAACATGGACCGAAGTTGCCGATTTGGTTGCAGAGGGCATTGAAATTGGCAGTCATACGGTTACCCACCCTGAACTCCTTCGGTTGAGTTGGGAGGAACGAGGTGAAGAAATCCGCGTTTGCAAAGAGGAGATTGAGCAAAGGTTCGGCATTCCGGTGCGTTCATTCAGCCATCCCTATGCATTCCCGTCTGAGGAACGCGATTATGTGCGGCGCCTGGGTCAGCTATTGGCATCGGTTGGATACGAATCCGCCGTCACCACCCGGATTGGTGTTGCGCAGTCCCGGACTCCTCGGCTTGCCTTGCCACGGCTTCCAATCAGTGGCGCAGATGACCGTGCGATGCTGATTGCCAAGGTTCGCGGTGCCTACAATTGGATGGGGAGTATCCAATCGTGTGTGCGCCGATGCCGGCGCTTGAAGGAGCGGCTCGGACGGAGACCATGGGTGCTTGCACGGAAAGAGAGGGGTCAAGTCCCAGCGGAGGCCGACGCATGAACGGATACGTGGTGATCACGCCGGTTCGAAACGAGGCCGCCCGCTTTCCGCGAACGGTCGAGTCCATGCTGCGGCAAACGGTCCGACCCATTCGATGGGTGATCGTGGACGACGGCTCCACGGATGGTACGGAGCATTTGGCGGAGGAAGCCGCTGCCCGGCAGGACTGGATCCGGGTCCTTCACCGGAAAGATCGCGGGCACCGATTGCCCGGCCGTGGGGTGATGGAGGCGTTCCATGAAGGATGCGCTCTGGTGTCAGACCTTACATGGGATTTTTTGGTGAAGCTGGATGGCGACCTGGCCTTTGAGCCGAACTACTTCGAGCGTTGCCTGAGTCATTTCCGCACGGAGCCGCGTTTGGGGATTGGAGGCGGTGTTGTATGTACCCGCGTGGGCAATCGCTTGATTCCGGAAGCTCCTGACGATCCGCTGTTTCATGTACGCGGGGCGGTGAAGATGTACCGACGTGAATGTTGGGAAGACATTGGAGGACTGATCCGACTCCCGGGCTGGGACACCGTGGACGAATTGAAGGCCAACATGCTTGGGTGGCATACAAGGACCTTTCCCGAACTACAGGTGGAACAACTTAAGGACACAGGTTCTGCGGACGGCCGGTGGCACAACTGGGTGAAAAACGGCTTGGCGAACTATGTGGCTTGTTATCATCCGCTGTTTATGCTCGCCAAATGCATTCGTCGAGCCGCAAATTTCCCGTGGCTTATCGGTGGCGTGGCCCTCGGCTGGGGATATTTGAGCGGATATTGGCGTCGGTTCCCCCGCGGAGGCGACGCTGCATTTATAGCGTACGTGCGGCAACAGCAATGGAATCACCTTTGTGGCCGGCCCAGCCTGTGGTCGTACCGCTTGAACACGATCGGTGCTGAGGATGAAGCCGGCCTCTCTCCGGACGCAGAGGGGGCCGCTTCGAGTCCTCCAACGCACAGCGCGGACGGGCCACGGTCCCGCGCGTAAAGAGCTCAGACCGATTCGATGCCTGATTTCGTGTTGGACTTGAGGCCACCCGAACGACGCCGTCCGCCGGATGTGGCGCGAAGCCTGCGCTGGTCCTCTCAGTTGCGCAGCCACGTTTGGGACACCACTACATTTCGAGTAACGGTGACTTGGACGCCTCCAGATGACCTTTGGCGTCCATGGACGTCAACTGATGGCAGTTGGGTCGCCGTCGTCGGCTTTCTGGCTTTGGATGAGAAGGACTGGGACAGTGTCGAGCAGGAGATGAATAGCCGTGGCAGCCGTGAGTCGGGTGGTCTTGCCGGCGCATACGTCTGGCGCCGTTACTGTTCCGGAGGCGTGGCAGCATGGGAGGATTTAAGCGGCAATTGCGCGATTCTGGTTTACGACGCTCCAAGACAAACTCTTTATCTCCGAACAGATCCTGCCGGTTGCTTCCCGGTCTTTGGGTGCGGGGCAGAGGGTTATCCTGTTTGGGCTTCCCATCCGGACATTTTGGCTGCCAGCCTGGACAAACAACACAAGGTTGATGAAGTCTCAGTGGCTGAGTTTGTCATGTCAAGCGTCGTAACTCCACCTCATACGTATTACCAGGGAATCGAAGCATATGAACCTGGAACAGTGATCAGCTTGGATTTGGCGTCCGGAAAAATGAACCGGAGACGATATTTCGCGTTGGAATATCAGCCATTGCCAGACCGAAACCTCGACGAGGTCGCTCTTGCTCTTGGCACCGCTTGGCGAAGGGCCGTAGCGCGCCGGACAGTGCGGCGCCTTGGGCGGGTGGCGATTGCGTTGAGCGGGGGGCTAGACTCCCGACTTGTCTTGGCATGTATCACTGAGCCGCGGGGTGCGCTGGCCTTTTCTTGTTATGACGCGCCCAATCGCGAGTTCCGCATCGCACGCGAGCTTGCGACAGCCGTCGGCGTGGAATTTCTTCCGATCCGGCGCTCTGAGGAATATTACGGAGAGCATGCCATCGGTGGAGTTCGCATTTCCGGAGGCATGGGAACATTCGCCAACAACCATTTTCTGGGTGTCCTGCCCGTCTTGCAAGCAGCAGGTTGCCAGGCTTTACTCACAGGGTGTTACTGCGATTATCTTTTCAAGGGGTTGCCCCTGAACCGACGTATCCGATGGTATGACGGACGCGAAACGTTGGCGCCTTATCGGCATCAGTTTTACTTTCAGCGATGGGAATTCAACACTGCCTTGAGTCAGGCAGCTCGTCTTCGGTGGGAGCGAAGATTTCCCGCTCCGCTTTGTCAAGCGCAGGATGAAGCCTCATTGTTTCAAATCGAAGTGCTCCGGACCTTTCCCCTTTACCATGAAGGCGACAATCAACAAAGGCTTGTTCCACAACGGCTAATGGCCTGGTCTCCACCGGTTACGGACTTGGAGATTCTACGTGTTTACCAGCGCACGCCGTCGCTGTGGAAACTGAATCGAGCCCTATTTCTGAAAGTGGCCAGGACGCTTCTGTCGAACTCGGCCTTGTTACGAATCCCGGACGCTAACACGGGCGCCGCTCTGGACGCTCCCGGTTGGCTGGAATGCCTGACCTGGCAGGCGCTGCGTATGGCGCGCAAGGTGCGGGCGTTGCGTCCATCGCTACAGTCAGATGGTTCCTGGCCAAAGTGGGATTATTATTACCGCCGCAGCATCGTGCTCGAACGGCTTTGGCAAGAAAGTCAATCGGAGCTGGATGACCTTTTGCTGCGCATTCTTGGATGGAAGGCTTTGCCGAATCGTCCGGCGGATTTCCCGCCAGACCAATGCTTCTTGTTTGTAGCGTTGCTCACGTTGCGACTGTGGTGGAAGCATCGACCATCCTTCGATCGGCCATCCGGTTTGGAATCAGCATGATGGTGGATCTGAGCGACCGAATCCGCTCTTTGTGGAGCGACGGTCGAGCCGATTGCCTGGGCGTCATTTTCTATTATCACGCCGTACCCGCCGCGTCTCGCGCGGGATTTGCTCGACAATTGGATTGGCTGGCCCGGCATACAACTTTCTGGGCCTTGGGGGGTCCTCTCCCCGATGCGAGACGATGGGTTGGGCTCAGCTTCGATGATGCCTATGTCTCGGTTTGGGAGAACGCTGTGCCGGAACTGGTTGAGCGTGGCATTCCTTTCACAGTATTTGTCCCGACCGGAAGCTTGGGCACTCGACCCGGGTGGGTTCAACAGCCTCACCATCCCTTTTGGCACGAGCGAGTGATGTCGGCGCAACACATTCGCACCCTGGCCGGCGTTCCGGGCGTGACAGTGGGGTCGCATACGGTCACTCATCCCCGCTTGAGTCGGTTGTCCTTAAGCGCGGCCCACCGGGAGCTGGTAGAGTCGAAGGCTGCATTGGAAGATCTCATCGGGCAGCCGGTTGAGCTACTCAGTTTTCCGCATGGCGACTGGAATCAAGCCGTGATCGAGCTCGCATTGGAGGCCGGTTATCGGCGACTTTTCGGCATCGAACCTAGATGCTATCGAACCCGTGAGGTGCCGAGCTTCATGGGCCGCGTGGCTTTGGAACCGTGGGATCCTCTGCTTGTACTTCGCTTAAAAAGTCGTGGGGCCTACCGATGGAGCGTGCGCGGCTTTCGGGCGCCCTGTATTCGCGCATGAACCTAACTGAGGTGCAAGTCTGTTCATTCATCCCGGCAAACCTTCCGAATGAAGGCTGGCAGGTCCGCATTCAAGCATGTCCTTCTGGCGAGTGGAGCGAGCTTTTGCACAGGTTTGCAGACGCAAATTTCTACCAGACCCATGCTTTCGGCAGCACTTCATGGGGTTGCCAGTCTCTTGTGCATGCGGTGTGCGCTGGCAAAGGCGGGATTCGCGGTCTTGTGCAGATTCGGACAATCCGAGCGTGGCCCAGGTTCGGGGTCGCATATGTGAGGTGGGGCCCCTGCGTACGGCCCTATGCCGAAGCATGGGATCAAGATGCGTTTCGTACCCTGTTAGACGCGATGGTGGCAGAGTTTGTTAAACGCCGCCACTGGATCTTGCGTGTTGTTCCCTATGTGTATGAGACCGACGCTGAGGCGGTAATGGCACGCCGGATTCTGGAGGAGATGGGATTTAAACGGGAGCCGAATGGTCGCTGTTACAGGACTTTTCTCGTAGATTTAAATACCCCTTCGGAAACCATCCGCAAAAGGCTCGACGGCAAATGGCGAAACCAGCTCAATGCAGCAGAGCGAAACCATCTGGAAGTGGTGGAGGGAACTGACGTCGAGATGTTCCACCACTTTGTGACGCTTTACGATGAGATGATGGCGCGCAAGAGGTTCGAAACCTCCGTGAATGTCAGGCAATTCGCACGCATGCAGGAGCGGCTCATGCCCCATGAAAGAATGAGAGTGGTCTTGGCTCGTCGGAATGGCGTTTGGCATGCCGGCGTGGTCGCAAGTAGAGTGGGCCAAATCGGGATCTATCTGTTGGGTGCGACGGCGCAAGACGGCCTGAAAAGCAAAGCTTCATACCTGCTCCAATGGCGGACAATGGAATTTCTGAAATCTGTGGGGTGTCGGATGTACGACCTCGGCGGCATTGATCCTGAAGCCAATCCGGGAGTTTTCCATTTCAAGGCGGGGATGGGAGGGGTTGAATCACGGTTGCTGGGCACTTTTGAATATGCTCCGTCGGTCGTACAAAAACGCCTCTTGCATTGGTTGGAACGTTTTCAACGTTGGTGGCGCCGCCGCGTAGCTTGACTTCTCAGCAAATATGGGGGAGTCTGAGCCAAAACCTGCCTCGTGCGAAGGGGTACTAAAGGCCGATGCCGCTGGCTTAACAGTGATCATTGTCAACTGGAATGGGGGCGAGAAGCTGCTGCGTTGCCTGGGTTCTATTCGCGCCAGCCAAACCAGCTTCCCGGTTAAGGTAATTGTTGTGGACAATGATTCGCATGACGGAAGTAGAGAGAAAGCTGCAGCCGAATTTCCCGAATTTTGCATTTTCAACACCGGAGCCAACCTTGGCTTCGGCCGCGGAAACAACTACGCCCGCCCGTGGGTGGATACACCATTGGTCCTGTTCTTGAATCCCGACACGGAGTTGTTCCCCGACACTCTGGAGAAAGCGGTCCGTAGTCTTTTGTCTCGGCCGCACGTAGCCATGCTGGGGTGTCAAATGCGGGATCCGGATGGCACGGTTCAGGAGCAAGGTCTCCAGTGGTTTCCCACGCCGGGTCGGGTCTTTTTGGAACTGCTGATGTTCAAGGTGCTCCAACGCGGGCCTTGGGCCAGGCAGCTGCGCCTAGACCCGCATCGCAGTGGCCCGGTGTACAAGCTCTACGGCGGTTTCCTCCTTGTGCGAAAAAGCGTCCTGGACGCCGCGGGATGGTTTGATGAGCGATATTTTATGTACGCTGAAGACGTGGATCTATGCCAGACCGTCCGAGACCTGGGGTGGGAGCTTTACTACGAGGCTGGTTGTGCGATTCTTCACGATTGTGGATCGGCCAGCAGGAAGGCTCCAAGCGGGTTTTCCATTTTAATGAAACAGCGCTCAGTGAACCTGTTAATTGCGAAGTATTACGGTCCTTTTGCCGCAATGCGACACCGGTGGGCGGTTGCGATCGCCGCAGGCATGCGAGTGGTTGGGTTCGAACTGGCACGGCGACTGGTCGCAGCAAACCCTGAAAGGCGCCGGGCATTGCGAGAGAAGGCGGAACGAAGCCAGCTGCTCTGGCAATGGGCTTGGAAACAGCGCGAGGCGGCAATTCCGAAGCATCCGGAAACTGCCGTGTCCGTCCCAAGACCTGGCGGAGGTGAAGCCTCACCCAACGCATGACGCCGCTCGCTTTACTTTTCCTCCTGGCCGCCACCCTGGCCATTTGGACCCTGCCCAGGAAGTGGGCCCCGGTGCCGCTTTTGGCAGGTGCTTGTTACATGACTTTGGGGCAGGGATTTGAAATTGCCGGTCTCAATTTCCCCATTATCAGGCTTTTATTGCTCGCTGGCGTCATTCGCGTCCTCGTGCGGGGCGAGCGCCCTTTGGGTGGCATGCTTGGAATGGACAAGTTGTTTTTGGCATGGGCGGCTTGGGCCCTGGTAGCAAGTGTTTTCCATGAGAAACCCGGGACAACGTTCCAATTTCATGCAGGGATGGTTTACAACGCTCTCTGTGTGTATTTCCTAATGCGCTGCTTTTGCTGGGACGAAGATGATGTCTATCGGCTCGTCCGCATCACGGCATGGGTCCTAATTCCGGTCGCCGCGGAAATGCTTTATGAACAGCTTACTCAAACAAATCTGTTCGCCATGTTCGGAGGTGTACCGGATGAGCCGGCGATTCGAAACGGACGGATTCGCTCCCAGGGCCCATTCGCTCACGCAATCCTGGCGGGGACCGTGGGAGCCGTATGCATCCCGATGATGGTGGGACTGTGGCGACGGTATCCAATGTCAGCAAAGGTGGGCCTCGCGACCTGTGGGGTTATGGTAGTCACGTCAGCCTCGAGTGGGCCCTTAATGAGTGTCATCTTCAGCTTATTCGCATTGGCTGTTTGGAAGTGGCGACATCTGACCCGGCAGCTGCGTTGGGCGGCTGTGATTGGGTATGTCATGCTGGAGCTTGTAATGAAAGCGCCTGCCTACTACTTAATTGCGCGTGTGGACCTGACCGGCAGCAGCGCTTCCTACCATCGGGCGGCCTTAATTGAGGCGGCAATCGCGCACTTAGCAGAATGGTGGTTCGCCGGCACTGATTACACGCGTCACTGGATGCCGTATGGAGTTCCATGGAGCGAGGACCACGCCGATATCACCAATCATTACCTCGGACAAGGCGTGAAAGGTGGAGTGCCCCTCATGATGCTGTTCATTGCTATTCTTTGGTGTGGATTCCGTTATATTGGTCAAACGGCTCAGCGGCTTCGAGGGATGGACCCGGAGCGGGAATTCTTTGCTTGGTCCATCGGTGCGAGTCTGTTTGCGCATGCCGCCAGTTGTGTCTCGGTTGCTTACTTTGATCAGTCCATTCTGTTCCTTTATTTGACACTGGCGCTGACGGCCGTCTTGAAACGGAACTGGGCCGTTGAATGGCATGTTAATCCCAAGGCCGAAGCGGTGCCGGCCGACGTGACGGCCGAGCGTTCGTGGCTTGCATCGCCTTCTGCTCCAGTTGAGTGGCCGGACATCGCGTCACCTTCTGGCAGGGATCCTGGGACCGTGCGATTGTAGAGAGGCAGAAAATGCATGCGGCATACGGAATGCTGACCTTTCGCGGGGCCAATCGAGGGATGAGCACCCATCGGGGGGGGCGAGTCGCATGCGCAGCATGGAAAGGAGCACATTCATGAAAGGCTGGGCGGGCATTGGGTTTGCATGGATAGCAACTGCATTCGGTTCCTTGGCCGCAATTTTGCGTGTGCCGGGTGACCATGCAACCGTTCAGGCTGCATTAAACGCTGCGCAACCGGGCGATGTTGTCTTGCTGTCAGCCCGTTTTTATGACGAGGCTGTGGCCAGCGTGCGAGGTGGCACAGCGGACCGGCGGATTGTCTTGGACGGCCAGGGGCAGGCCACTCTCAAGCAATTCACGTTCCGTCATCCTTATATCACCGTACAAAACTTGGCTTTTACGGGAGTGACGCAGGCATACTCCCGATTGGTGTACTTTGGCCACGGCGGTCATTTCGGAGTTCTGTCCAATTGTGTGCTGGATGCCAGGGTGGCGTTGCGGGTTTACGGAATTGAATGGCAAGCGCCCCGGGTCAAGCCATTCGGCGAGGGCGAAGTAGCCAGTCATTGCCTCATCATCAGCAACGAGATCCGCAACGTGCTCGGCATCACCATGGCATCCATCATGGGTGACTCCAACCGCATTATAGGTAACTTGATTCGTGACGGAGGCGCTGTGGACTTCTTCCGACTTTTTGGTCGCCATAACTATCTGGCCTACAATGTCTGCTCAAACAACTACATCTATCCCGGTGTGGGCAATCATCCGGATTTCATTCAGACCTTTGGAAACAATGGGGACGGGAGCATGGGCCATGTGATTGAAGGGAACTGGGTCGTGGGCGTGTGGGGAGGGCAATTGACGCAGTTGGAGGGCAACCTGGTGCCCGAGATTCGGAACTGGACCTTCCGCAATAATGTATTCATTGACATCGCCTTGCAGGCGAGTTGCACCATGCCAGAGGTCAAGTATTACAATAATCTTTTCCTCCGATGCAACAAAACCAACGGAGGTCACGCGCTGACGTTCGGCTCGCGGTATTACGCTTCAACTTATGGCGGTCGGTCCGGCACAAACTCGGCTCACGGATGCCAGGTGATCAACAACATCTTCCTCGACTGTGGCGATGCCCGGAACACCGTTGGATGGTACTCCTTCGGACAGGAGCTGACAAATGTCCTGGCTGATTACAACTATGTCGCAAAGGCAGGATTTGCGCCAGTAGAGCAGGATCCCATGCGCCGCCCTGTGGGAAATCCTGGTGGATGGGCCACATGGGGTAAATGGTGGGAGCCCAATGGCATCAACGGCGGCGACCCGAGGTTTGTGGAGCTGAGCCGACGCGACTTCCGGCTCAGGCCGGACAGTCCGCTCATCGGCCGGGGTCTAAATCTGTCGAAGCTTTTCCGAACGGACATTCTGGGTCGACTCCGATATGGATCGTGGGACATTGGCCCTTACGTCATTGACTTACGAGCTTCTGCCCTTGCGGCGCCTCCGGAGCAGTTGCGTATCATTGCGGTGGCGCAGTAGCTCATGTGAGCGTGATCAGGTGTCAACCTGTGGATCCTCCTACAAGGAGCAGCGGTTGAGCAGCGAAAAAAGGCACTGGGGCAATTTGTGCGGCTCCGCTAAGCAGCAAATTCATCATCGTCCGTATTGTGGTTACGCCTCGCACACGCGGTGGAACGGGCTGCGGGGCGTCAACCGGTGAATCTTCGTTGCCGATGCAGAGCGCGATCATGGACTCGTAGTGGCCAAACTTTCCGGTTCGCTGACTTCAATGATGCGCCGGGCTGAGCTCCAGGACGAGTAAAGGCGAGGGGGAGGAATCTCACGTAATCCGCTGGAGGCGCCATCCGACGGTGCTGTTTGCGAACCGGGCCACTTGGTCAAGGGCTGGATCATGACAGTGAACGTAACGGAATCGGAGGCATCCTTGTGCACCAGCAGCTTGCCAGCCGTGGATGCCGACCTTTCTTGGGGCGTATGCGATAGATTCGACCGTCTTCCCTTTGGCCGGGAGGAATGGGATTCGGGCACGGCTAAGTTGGGCGGTTCCGTGTATATGACGTGGGATTGGCTGCATACATGGTGGCAATTTTACGGCGATGGATGTCAGCTACGACTCTTCTGGTTTAGGAAAGACGGAGCGTTGACAGGACTGCTGCCTTTCTATGTGCGCCAGTTGGGATTCGGACCGTTTCGACTGACGGTCGCCCGCTTGGTGGGAGCAAACATTCCCCCAAAAGTATTCGATCCTCCCCTGCATCCTGACTGTTTGGAATCGTGTTTGACCGTTGCGATGGCATCCCTGCTTGAAGAAGGTTGCGACGTGGTGAGCTTGGGCCCGGTGTCGCAGGCGCACCCGACGTGGGGTAAGGTAGCACGGGAATCAAATGGTCCGCTTTGCCAGCCTCGCCATTACCGACAAACTGCAGGGGTCCATACCATTTTCCAGCTGGCTTCTTCGTATGAGGAGTATCTAAAGCGTCTGGGAAAAAATGAACAAAAGAACCGGCGGAAATATGAACTTCGCCTGTTGGGCAAAGAATTTGCCGTTCGGTTACAGGTGCTTCGTGACCCGGGCAGCCAATGGACAGAGTCCTTCGAGCGTTTTGCCCAACTTCACACGCAGCAATGGAAAGCGGAAGGGCTTCTGGGGCATTTCGGGGCATGGCCAAGAGGGCTTGAGTACAACCGGGCCCTGGTGCGGACTCTTGCTGCTCACGGACGCGTCCGAATCATGGAGCTCTGGGCCGGGGACCAGCACGTGGCGGGTCAATATGCCTTCGCGTTTGCAGATCGCTGGTATTGGGAGTTGCCAGCGCGCATCGTCGGGCCTCAATGGGAGCGCTTCAGCCTGGGACCGACGGCACTCATGCTGCTGCTGGTAGAAGCCATGCGGGAAGGTTGCTCTCGTGTAGAGGGTGGCCTGGGGCACTACGAGTACAAGCTACGTCTAGGCGGACGCGAACATCCCGTGTGGAACCTAAGATTCCTCGCTCCAGGCGGCAGATCAGCGCTGCGCCGCCTGTCGGCAGGCTGGATGCAAAACATGCTGCGCTTGGGCTATTACAAGGTATGGTATCGGCGAGTACAGCCGCATTTGCCGGAATCATGGAAGCGCCCGTTATGGGGCTTATGGTTGCGCCATGATTACTAGGCGTTGGCTTGCACCCGGGAGGCCTTGGGCCGTTAGGATGCCTCTTTTGTTGTTGCTCTGGTCGGCGACAGTGCCTTTTCTGTTACAAGGGGCTGTTTTTTTTGTCAGGCCTGACGGTAACGACGCCAATGCGGGCACGGAAGCAGCCCCATGGCGAACCATTCAGCACGCCGTTTCCCAGGCACAGCCTGGCGATACCATTCGCGTATTGAACGGCGTGTATCGGGAGCGGGTCACCACCGTCCGTGGAGGGACCAGCGAAACAAACCGCATCCTCTTGGAAGCGGTTGGAACCGTGGTAATGCGGGGCTGGGTCATTAATCATCCCTACATCACCGTGCGGGGCTTCGATATCACCGAGCACACGCATCCGTCCAATTTGGAGGCGTACGTCAGAATCAACACAGGAGGTTCCTATTTTCACTTATTGTCCTGCAGCATCCGCGATGGACGTGCAGTCAAAAGGCACGACTTTGTGTTTCGACCGCCGAACCGTATTGAGACCGCCACTGGTGGATTACGGGCAACAGGCTTTGAACCGGGACAGACAATCTTGGTTATGCGGGGGACAAATATCGCCCTCAGCAATCAAGCTGCATACGTGATCGCCGACGTCACTGACAATGCAATAACAGTGGTGGAAAACACGATCCGCGAGGATGGCCCGAAACCGGCCTACATCACCGGATCGCCGAACTATGGCGTCTATTTTTCGGGCGGGACGCGCGGCTGTATTCTTCGCGGAAACCGATTCCGCAACCTGTCCTACCGCTACATGTTTATCCAGGGATTCGATCATCAAATCGAGGGTAACATTTTTGAAGAGAACAACGGATGGGACCTGTTGTTTTGGACGGGCACTAACCACGTCGTTCGCAGCAATCTCTTCCGAAATTTGGGTTGGGGGGTCTATGAACCTTCGCCGGATGTGTTTGATAACTGGCCGGTGCGGTACGAAAATGTCCATTTCGTACAAAACATGGTCGTGAATATGATAGGAGTGATCAATGCACAAAAGCGCAATGCTACAGTAAGCGGCCCGTTGTACATTCGCGGCAACGTGTTTGTGGATACAGGTTGGTTGAGCATTGTCATGCCGAATACAATCATAGAACACAACACATTTCTCAGAGTGGCGAAGAGCGCCAATGTTGCCGTCCAGGTTGAGCGCCATCCCGTTATCATTCGTTCGGAAGATTATGCGACCAACGTGGTGATTCGTAACAATGCGTTCGTGGATTGTGGTCAGGCAACCGGACAAACAAGGCCCGAACAGGTGGGCTGGTATCGCTTCACCGGCCCGACTGATACAGCCCTCTTGGAGGGAAACTATGTAAGCGGGGGGCCGCCGGATTATCATGCAAAAGCTGGATGGCCGGAAAGCGAGTTCCTGAACGGCGGTGACCCGGGATTTGTCAACATTCATGATCCGTTAGGTCCCGACGGAACCCCGTTCACGGCGGATGATGGGCTTCGCTTAAAGCCGCATTCCAAGTTGCTGGGTGCGGGTGCGGGAGGGGCTACGGTTGGAGCGTACGATTTGCCCTTTGTCGAACGGATTGTGTTGGAGATTGTGCGCTTGAGCGAGGGGCAGATGCGGCTCGGTTGGCCGCGCTCGATCTGGACATGGTCTTTGGAAGTTGCGGCCCAGCCCGACGGACCGTGGGAAGAGGTGCCGTATCCTCCAGTACTGACTGCGTCAGGCTGGGAAGTGGTCCTGCCGGCTACAGAATCGTTACGATGGTTCCGACTGCGTCGCTGAGGCAGGTAGCGATTTCATGCCACGACTTTTTGCCAGGCTGGCTCCACTTGAATCTGCCAATGATCCTGGAGACAACGGCACAGAGCATTGTCACGGCACCGGTTCTGTTGTGCGGAATCAGCGCTGGTGGGCAGCGCAATAGGACGCTGCGGTTCCCATGTCGGGTAACACAGGGCCATCCGACGAGGGTGGGGCGCCTCTGTGTCCGTCTTTATACTTGGCGGGTGCTGCGGCCTGTCCTGAGATTAATCCTGGATCTGTGGGAAGGGGGTGTCATGTTTTCGCCAGCGTGGCGCATGATCGCCCGGAAGTATCATGGAGTCGAGTTTGGGGAATATTCGTACAGCCCTGGGTTAAAGCCAGGAGATTTACCGCCAGGCACGGTCGTGGGACGGTTTTGTAGTATTGCCTCTGGCTTTGTTGTTTTGAGGCGAAATCACCCGATTGAATGGGCCTCGCAACATCCCTTCTTCTACAGGCAGACGTTAGGTGCCTGTGAGTCGGACAGATTGGAACCCGTAGAGTGCAACCCGCTTGAAATTGGACACGATGTTTGGATCGGCGCCAACGTCATTATACTGCCTAAGTGTAAGCGCATTGGGAACGGGGCGGTCATTGGAGCGGGATCGGTTGTCACAAAAGATGTGCCTGACTTCGCCATTGTAGCCGGCAACCCGGCGCGCGTCATCCGTTGGCGCTTCCCAAGTGAGGTGCAGGAGGTCATAGCGGCTTCGCATTGGTGGACAGAGCCCCTAGAGAAAATCCTCCAGCATCGGGCTGTTTTTACCGGGCCTTTGGACCCTGAGCGCCTGAAGCGATTTCGAACAGTTTTTCCGCCTAAAGCGGGTGGCTCATCAGAGCGGACGCTCTGAAACAAGTCCCAAGCGCAATAGCAAGAGGAAGCATGCTCTTCCGAAGTCGTGGGATACGCGGCGCTGCTTTGCCAAACATAGAGGCCAGTTTCATGATTGCGTTTTGAGGTTTTTGCTGTCGTCTCTGGAGCGCAAGCCTCGGTCCTGACCCATTCCACACGGATCTGTCGGAGCGGCTGGACGCGAACGGGGATTGCAATGAGCCTGCGGAAGCAAGTCTTAAAAGGCACGGGCTGGGTGGCCCTGGGCGAGGGGGTTTCGTATGCCGCTTCCTTCTGCCGGAATGCAATTCTGGCGCGCATGCTGAGCAAAGCCGATTTCGGCACAGCCGCGGTGTTTGGCATGGTGATGGGCCTGCTGGAGTTTACAGCCAAGTTGGGAGTGGCCCGGTTTTTGATTCGCGACAAAGAGGGCGATGACCCCGTTTTTATAGCGACCGCGCATGCGTTGCAAGCTGGAGCTGCCGCGCTAAGTGCCGTTGCGATTATCCTCGCGACCCCCTGGCTGGCCAAATGGTTTGAGCTGCAAGAGCACGCCTGGGCGTTGGGTAGTTTGGCCGGCGTGGTGCTCTTACGAGGGTTGGAACATTTGGACGTTCGCCGTTATGAACGGCACCTTCGGTTTGGACCGTCTGCCTTGGTGGAAGCGGTTCCCCAAGTGGTGACTACGCTTGCGGCCTGGCCAGTGGCGAGATGGTTGGGCGACTATCGGGCTGTCTTGGTGCTCCTTTTGGCGAAAGCAGGTCTTAGCATGGTGCTTTCCCACGCCCTGGCTGAGCGGCGGTATGCACTGGCGTGGCATCGGGAATATGGGCGGCGGATGCTCCAGTTCGGTTGGCCGTTAGTTCTCAACGGCTTTCTCATGTTTGGCATTTTGCAAGGCGACCAGTTTCTGGTGGGCACCTACTACAGCTTAGACGAATTGGCCTCCTACGCCGCGGCCTCGATGCTGGTGATGGCGCCTCACTTTATGGTCGGGCGCGTTTTCAACTCGATCGCTTTCCCGTTGGTAGCACGGGTGCAAGATGATTCGGTTGCTTTTCCGAGCCGTTATCGCCAGGTGCTCGCTGTGATGTTTCTTTACGCGGCGGTTTCTGCAGCCGTATTCATTTCCGGTGCAGAGGTTCTCATGCCTCTTATATTCGGCGTGAAATACGCCGGGACAGGCGGCTTGCTGGCCTGGGTGGCAGCGGTAGCGGCATTTCGATCCCTCCGGGTCGCTGTTGCCGTGGCCAACCTTGCCAAAGGAGATTCGCAGAGCCAGTTGTTCGCCAGTCTGTATCGGGTCGGATCACTGGGGCCTGCTTTGCTTCTTGCAATACATGGCATGCCGCTGTGGACCGTGGCGGCGAGTGGATTGATCGGAGAAGCTTTTGCTCTGGGAGTTTGCGCGGTACGGCTGTGGCGGAGAGACCGACTCCCGATCGGTTTGACCCTCCGGCCCGCGTTGGGGCTGGGCATCCTGTGTCTGGCTTCCAATGCGATAAGTTACTGGACAACCGGGACTTCCAAATGGCTCGGTTTGTTGAGTGTCGTGGCGGCCGGATCACTAGCGGGTCTGACCGTGATAATCTCGCAACCTGAACTCCGCGCTGAAGCCCGTGCGTTGTGGCACGGTCTCCGCCACGGTGGGCCCAAAGCAGCGCTGAGACGATGGTTGAGAGGAGCCGGATGGGAGTGCGCCCCGTCTGAATCCTAACGTTGTTCAACGCGGAACCATCCTGGAGCGTCCTTGTCGCAAAGTACGTAATCGATCCCGGTTGCGAGCGAGTCAGTCCGAGCGAGACCCCTGATGCATATGGATTTCTCGTGGAGTGAAACCCAGAGACGTCTTTTTGATGACTTGGAAGCGTACATCCGAGCCGAGGTCCGGACCGATGTGGTTGCAGCCGATCGGGAAGGGCGTTTTGATCGCGCTGGGTGGGAAGCATTTGGGCGGTTTGGGTTGACGGGATTGCCCATCCCGCGGTCTTACGGAGGACGAGGTTGCGATGCGCTGACCACAGTGGGCGCCTTGGAGCGGTTAGGTTATGTGTGCGCCGATCATGGTTTGATGTTCACTCTGCATGCTCATTTGTGGACCGTTGTGATTCCTTTGTTGGCGATAGGAACGGAAGCGCAAAAAGGAAAATATTTGCCCCTCCTGGCGAGTGGCCAATGGGTTGGCGGCAATGCAATGACCGAGCCGGGTGCTGGTTCCGACGCCTTTTCCTTGGAGACCACGGCACATCGGGAAGGCGATTCCTACATTCTCAATGGACATAAGAGCTTTGTGAGCAACGCCCCGATTGCAGACTTGCTGACTGTCTATGCAACGGTGGATCGTGCCCAAGGACCAGCGGGCATTACCGTTTTCTTGGTCGAGACCACTCGTCCCGGAATCACCATTCGCCCAATCGAAAAGATGGGATTGCGCACTTCGCCAAGTGGGGAAGTTGTCTTCACCGATTGCCGCGTGCCAGTGTTCAACCGTCTAGGGGAGGAGGGCGCAGGAGGTTTTGTATTCATGCGCTCTATGACGTGGGAGCGGGGGTGTATTCTTGCCACCGCTGTGGGAGCAATGCGGCGCATGCTGGAACAGTGTGTTCGTTTTGCCCGGACCCGCCGGCAGTACGGCCAGGCGATTGGCAAGTATCAGCAGGTGGCCATGCGCTTGGTGGGCATGAAGGAGCGCCTTGAAGCATCGCGATTGCTTCTGTATTTTATAGCATGGCTTCTGACGGAAAAAAGACCTGCTTATATGGAAGCGGCCTTGACCAAAAGGTTTATCAGTGAGGCCTGGGTGCAGACATGCGAGGACGCGATCCAAATCCATGGAAGCTTGGGATACAGGGTCGAAAGCGGAATCGAGCGGGAATTGCGAGATGCCCTGGGCAGTCGCCTGTATTCAGGGACCAACGAAATCCAAGCTAACCTGGTCGCGTCTCTCCTTGGTTTGTAACCCGGATGCCTGCAGACCCCGTGTCCCGTTGGGAGCGCTAGTCCGATTAACATATTGCTCATGGTAAGTTAGGCTCAGCAAGGTTTCTGACATGCAGTATTTGTTATCGCATCTATTGCAGCAGGCTGCCGCCAGTCATTCTGAGTCCATGGCCGCGCGGTTCTTGGGGCACGCGTGGAGTTATGGAGAGCTTGAGGCTCGGACCAATCGATTAGCCCGTGCCCTGTTCGCGAGCGCCGTACGTCGAGGGGATCGAGTCGGTTTGTGGATGAACAAATCGCTTCATTCTGTTGAAGCAGTTTACGGCATTATGAAGGCGGGCGCCGTGTATGTGCCTTTGGATCCTTCCGCTCCAGTAGCACGTGTGGCATACATTACCCGCGACTGCGACGTTCGGGTACTGCTTGTAGACGCCAGTCATGCGAATCAAGTGCCGGACTTGCTCGAGCAAGGTGCGGCCGTACGGACAGTGTTGTGTCTAGAACCCGTGGTGTCAGCCCCGTGCGCACACCGAGGGGACATAGGGTTTTGGGACCGCGACTTCATTGATGGCCAAGCCGAGAGCTCGGTGGAATGCCCTGCCATTGAGACCGACCTGGCCTACATTCTCTACACATCGGGTTCGACCGGGTGTCCCAAGGGTGTCATGATCTCGCATCGGGCAAGCCTGGCCTTTGTCCAATGGGCAGCGTGTACCTTCAACCTAAGGCCCTGCGACCGAGTGACCAGCATAGCGCCGCTGCATTTTGATTTGTCGTCATTTGATCTGTACTCTACTGCCAAGGCAGGAGGCACCGTGGTGATTGTGCCAGAGAAACTGGTTTCGTTACCTATAAAACTGGCCGACCTGTGGCAGCACGAGCGAATTACCGTCACCTACACGGTCCCTTCGATCCTGAGTATGCTGGTTCAGTATGGCCGCCTCGACTCGCACGACTTGTCCGCGCTGCGAATGATTTTGTTCGCGGGAGAAGTCTTTCCGGTGAAGTATCTCCGTCGCCTAGTTAACGCCATTCCCTGGGCTGCATATTACAACTTATACGGGCCTACCGAGACAAATGTGTGCACTTACTATCGAGTGCGGCCGGAGGATATTGCCGCGGATGCACCGCCGACGCTGCCAATAGGGCGGGCCTGCGAAAACGCGGAGGTCTTTGCATTGGACGAAAGCGGAGAGCTGGTGAAAGCCCCCGGAGTGGAAGGAGAGTTATGGGTTCGGGGACCGACGGTAGCACAGGGATACTGGGGGGACAAGGAACGAACAGCGCGCTGCTTCTGCCAAAACCCCTTGCATGACCGGTATCCCGACCCTTCTTACCGTACGGGCGATTTGGTAAAGTTAGCCGCCGACGGCAAGACTTGGCTCTTTTTGGGACGCAGAGATCACATGATTAAAAGTCGTGGTTATCGCATTGAGCTGGGTGACATTGAGAGCGCGCTTTATCATCACCCGGCTGTCCGGGAAGCCGCTGCGGTACCTGTGCCCGACGAGATCGTGGGAAATAGGTTGTACGCGTACGTGGTTTGGGGGGGCGACAATCCACCAAATGCTTCAGAATTGCTGGCGTTTTGTCAACAGCGCCTGCCACCCTATATGGTGCCGGAGCGAGTCCAGTTTTTGGCTGAACTGCCCAAAACCTCCACCGGGAAGATTGATCGAGCGAGTTTGCTAACTTGGGCGCAAACTGGTGCGCAGGGCGGCCGCGAATGAGGTAGGGCGGACACCACGAGGCAAAGAGGTGCGATAGAATCAGGCAGAAGGGAGGCGTTCATGGAAACTCAAGCGCGAATTGAACGGTTTATAGCCCAGGATATACTGGCAGGGAGTCGTTCATCCATCGGGGCAACTGAGAACTTAGTTGGCATGGGTGGACTGTTGGACTCTTTAGGTCTCTTGCGGCTGATTCAATTCCTCGAGGAGGAATTTCAAATCCAGATCGGCGACGGGGACGTGCGTGAGGAGAATTTTGGCACGCTTGAACGCCTTGCGGCCTTTGTCGCGCGAAAGGAGAACCAGAAAAGTGTCTAGGTAGCATACAAGGAGGAAGCGGTATCTGACCCGGCACGCTGAAGGCGGAGAGCAGCGACATGGAGAGCAGAGAGTTTAGGCAACCAAAGGGACGGGATCCGGCATCCTCGGGCCACCAGGCCGAGGGGAAGCAGTCAGGACTGGCCATCCTAATGGCTCGCTGGTTCTATGGACGGACACCTTCGACCCTGCAGGGTTGTCTGCGGCGGTTGGTTTTGCGCTTGGAGGGAGGGCCGGTTTACTCGTGCAGTATCCGAGAGATTTTCTGGCGATATCATGGCGTTTCCGTGGGCATGTACACGATTGGCCCTTGTGAATCCGAACCGTCCAACTTTGCTGCTGGTACCCGCATCGGAAGGTACTGTTCTGTGTATTACACCGCCATGGTCCTCAGCCAGAGTGGGCCGGAGGAGCCAGTTTTTGTTGGTGGTCCGGCGTGGGACCCTAGGCGTTGGAGCAAACCAAAGTACGCGAGGGATCCGGTGGGCGTGGACATTGGGCATGACGTTTATATAGGTCACAACGCCGTTATTCTGCCTAGCGTTCAAACGATCGGACACGGGGCCGTCATCGGAGCGGGCTCTGTTGTGCACGATGATGTCCCTCCATACGCAGTCGTAACGGGTAATCCGGCCCGTGTGGTCCGCTACCGATTTAGGGCCGCTACTATTGAGAAGCTCCTCGCAGAGCAATGGTGGTTGAAAACGATCGACGAGCTAGCCGCCTCTCGTCAGAGGTTGGATGCGCCACTCGAAGATTGCATAGCCGGGAGTTAGGGGTGACATGTGCGCTGGGTTACCCAGAGTAAACCGGAGCTGTGAATCGGCCATGCGGACAAATGCTGCATGGTTAGTGCCCTTTTATGGCAGGGTATCCAGCGAGTTTGTTCGGCGGAAATTGCGCCATTGGATAATACGCATGGAGGGTGGGCCAGCCTACTCCGCGAGCATCCGGAGCGTGCTCCACAAATATTATGGTATTGAGGTCGGCTGCTGTAGTTACTGGCCGTGGCGACAGAAGCCACTCGTCTTGCATCGGGGGACGAGAATCGGCAACTATTGCTATGTCGCCAACACCGTGCGGACATTCACTCGAAATCATCCCTTTCATTTGCTATCTAGTCATGGCTTATTCTACAACCCTGAGCTAGGCCGTGTAACAGGCCCTCCGGTCTGCTTTGGGAAGCTCGACATTGAGCACGGAGCTTGGGTCGGGGACCGAGCAATCATCCTTCCACCCGCCCACCGGATTGGGATTGGCGCCGTGGTGCGACCCGGGTCTATCGTGTGCATGGACGTACCAGACTATGCAATTGTGGACGGCTTCCCCGCGCGCATTGTAGGATGGCGGGTTGATAAATCCCTGATTCCCCGTTTGATCTCCAGTCGCTGGTGGGAGCAAGCAATCGTCGACCTTGGCGAAGGCAGGTTAGAAAAATGGTCTGCATTTAATTTTTAGGATGGTCGGACACGAGCTTGCGCATATCGGCTTAGTGATGCGGGGCGGTGAGCCCGCATCCATCCCCGGTTGAAAAGGCGGGCCTAGGTGGCGGAGCTGTGGTCTGCCTAGACATTGGCTGGGTACGGCGAACGAGGTTTGCCCAGGCAAAATGGCGAGGCTTTCGGTTCAAGAGCCGCCTACAAGAGGAGGTGGGCGTGGCTGTGCGCGCACTACCCCGGACGACGGCAGCCCGGGCCACGGGCGTAAGGGGCCCCGTCTTTGCCCGGAGGGCATTGGTTTGCAGGGGAAGGTTTGTTTAGCGATGCCTGGCTCGTGCGTCTGTGGATCGAGAGAGGTGTGAGATCGGCTGTGGAGGATAAGGTTGCAGATGGTTGGTAGAGACCTGCTGGGCTAGCTCTTGTGGGAAGATGGCATCTTTGGTGATTGCTGGGGATGTATGCCCCATCGGGGCCAACCGAAGTTTTTTTGAGAAGGGCGATGCGCAAGCATTGTTTGGGGATCTGTTGCCGCTCTTTCGCTCGGCCGATTTGGTAGTTGCAAATCTCGAGTGTCCTTTGATCGATAGGCCCTCGCCAATTCGGAAGACCGGCCCCATTTTCGGTGCTTCTGCTTCATGCGTCGAGGCGCTGCGCAGGGCCGGAATCGGCCTGCTGTCGCTCGCAAACAACCACATCATGGACCATGGTGTTGAAGGCTTGCGTCACACCCTGCGGGTTTGCCGGCGGGCTGGTATCGCCACCGTGGGAGCGGGGGAAAACCTCGAGCAGGCCGGCCAGCCATACGTTAGGGATTTGCAAGGACTTCGCATCGCCGTGTTGGCTGTGGCTGAGAGAGAGTTTTCCATTGCCGGACCAAAGACGCCTGGGGCAAATCCGATTGACCTGATTGAGGTGTTGAGGCGCATCCGTGCGGAAGCAGACTGTTGGGATCATTGGATTGTTCTTTATCATGGTGCCGCAGAGTTTCAGCCAGTGACGCCACAAGTCCAGCGTCTGTGCCGTTTCCTCATTGAGACAGGCGCAACAGCCGTCGTAGTTCAGCATCCCCATGCACTGGGTGGTTGGGAACGCTATCAGCACGGTTTTATCGTTTACGGTCAAGGTGCGCTTGTCATGGATGAGGAAATCTATCGGCAGAAGGAGGGATTTCACGACGGCTTCCTTGTGCGCTTGGACCTGGGCTTGAAAAAGTCTGCGCGCATGACCTGCATTCCATTTCGTCAGTCGAAACCGCCCCCAGGCGCGAGGCTCCTTCCGCCCACCGATGCGACTGCCTGGATCCGGCAAATGGAAGATTATAGCAGACGACTGGCAGACCCGACCCAGGTGGAAACCGAGTGGTTGGCGTTCTGCGAGGCGCTTCGTCACGATGCTTTGAGCACCCTGCTCGGGCATGGGACCTTGGCACGAACACTGAATCGAACGGGTTGGGTGGAGCGTCTTTGGACCGGCGAAAAGCGGATGCGGGGGGTTCGCAACATGGTGTTGTGCGAAACGCATCGCGAATTGTTGCAGACGGTGTTCGACCGGTGGTGGTATCCACCCGGAGGAACTCCCGCATGAAGGTTGGAATCTTGGGAACTCCAGTAAGTTCGGGGAATCGCGGGGTGATGGCGTTGGGCGCGGCTCTGGTTTCGCTCTTGTCCCGGGCCGGGGCTGCGCACTGCACCATGTTTGTTGGACACGCGCGACCGGATCCGTTGCGCGTTTGGAGTTCCCAGGGGATCCGAGTGGTTGAGGTGGTGAACTATCGGTTGTCACCGAAGGCCCGTCCGAAGGAGCACCTGGCGTGGATCGTTTGCGCAAGTCTCCTTTATGCGGCGCTTCCATTGGAGAGGGTCCGAGCCTGGCTCCAGGCTGGATGCCCATGGATCAAGAAACTGACGGAGATGGACGTCGTGGGCGATATCCGCGGCGGTGACAGCTTTAGCGACATTTACGGAATGCGTCGGTTTTTGCTCGGTTTTCTCGCTGCATGGACAGTTATCCTGGTGGGAAAACCTTTGGTAATGTTTCCCCAGACGTATGGTCCTTATCGACATCCGATCGCCCGGTGGTTGGCCAGATACTTGTTGCGCCGGGCACGTGTGATTTTGGCGCGTGATGCGGAAAGCCAAAGAGTTGCCAATGAATGGATTGGACCGCATCGTTCCGCATGGCTGACACCAGATGTGGCGTTTGCTTTGGAGGCCAGGCTTCCCAAGCGGTTGGAACTAAGCCCGCCTTTGAACCTCGGCCATGGATGTTCGGCTGTAGCGGGCGTGCGCCCGATCGGGTTAAATATCAACGGGTTGATGTACAACGGCGGATACACGCGGCGTAATCAATTCGGTTTGCAACTCGATTACCGTTCGTTTCTGCCCAAACTGGTCACTGCGTTGTTACAGGAGCATCCGGGTGAAATCTGGTTGATTCCCCACACTTATGCCCCGCCTGAAAGTGTGGAGAGCGATCCGGAGGCTTGTAGGCGTGTGCAGGAGGCAATGCCGGTCGAACTCAAAGGTAGAATTCGAGTGGTGACTGGCGAGTACGATTGCCATGAAATCAAAGGTGTGATCGGGCTGTGTGATTTCATGATCGGTTCGCGAATGCATGCGTGCATCGCGGCTTTGTCACAAGGAATACCCACCGTGGGAATCGCGTACAGTCGCAAATTTGAGGGTGTATTTGAAACTGTGGGCATGCGAGAGTGGGTGGTGGATGCGCGCAAGTTGGAAGAGTCAAAGGCGTTGCAGCGTGTGTTGGAGTTGTACCGGCGACGCGAGGAAGTACGAGCCGGCCTCAGTGCTCGGGCTGGCGAGGCTCGTCGCAGCTTGGAAGAAGCTTTTCAGCAGTTCATCGTGTGCGCTATACGAACTGGTGCGGGGCTTCATGAAAATACGGATGCTTGTTGGCGGCCAGACGCCCCGTCGTCTGCCGTGTCTCCGAAAGGCGGTGAGATGCAACGGCGTGCCCCTTGTTGATAGCGGGCCTTGCTTAAAGCGTACCCAAACGTTTTTGGGGGCCTGAAAGAGGGCCCCGTCATATAAAATCACGGAGGTAGGCCCTCGGATGGAAGTCTTGATACCGGAGGCAAAGGGCTTGAGGAGTTGGGGGGAGCAGCTTTACTAAGAAGATGAATGACCGGCATGCAGGATGCTGCTTTCGCCATGTGGGGCATGGATCAGAGGTAGAATTTTGCGACGGGCACCGGCCGTCGAGATCGCGTCGGTGAAAAAGCCGGTGGAATTCACAGGCGTGTGTCCGGGATGACAATTCAGGCGAGAGATGTGAAAATGGAAAAGCTGAGGTTCAACCGCGTCCGGCTGTCGAGCTTGGTGCTTTGTTTGGTTTCATGGGCTCTGCGCTCCGAGGCAGTTCAACTGTCTGGACACGAATCGCGCGTGTCAGGCCGCTGGCAGGAAGTATGGGAGAATGCGGACGGGGGGACCCTCACGCGCTCTGGGTTGTTCGGGCAGGAGGGGACGGGCTCCGGCATGATCTTCTGGCAGGAGGCATCGGCGCCCCATGGCTGGGGTTGGACTGAGGGCGCAGTGGGACCGTTTTCCCTTTGGTTAACGGCTGGGAGTGCGGCTTGGTTGCTTCCGATGGCAGACGGGAGTATGGGCAGTTTGCCGGGCACCGCGATGACTGTCGCAGCCGAATCGCGAACTCGGTTTTTGGTCAACGCTCCATCCTTGAGTTTCACCCTGCAGGCGGAGGCTTATTGGAATTACCATGCCCATGAACAGGACATGAGCCTGGTCGTACGCGACCTAACGTTGGACGAAGTCTTGCTGCGCTGGCAGCTCGCGGAGCAGCCGGTTTCCGTGTTCAGCGCCAATTACCAGTTCAGTGTGAACCCGGCTCATGAATATGAGCTGGTGTTGAGCGGCTGGGTGAATGCGTGGGACGCCAAAGACGCCAGTTTGCGACTTTGGGTGGGTTGGGATGTGCCTGGCGGGGAGATTCGGATTGCACGAGTGCCGGACGGGGGCAGCGCAGCAGTACTGCTTCTCTTGGCCATGGGCGGTTTGTGGACCTTGGGCCGCTTGTGGGCCCGCTCGTCCTTTTAGCCTGTGCGCATGTTCAATTGAAACGGCTTGCGTTTGTAAAACGGTTTCTCGACTCAGTTTTAAGGGGTAGTCAGGCTCAGGCATCATCCGGGTCACTGTTCTTGGATGATACGAGGCTTTCCTGACAGGGCACTCTATACGGATTCGCATGCGACTTCGCTTGTTGTTCCTGCGGCAAAAGACCCATGGATGAGCAACCTGTCTCGTCGTGATTAGTTGCGTGAGCTAGGCCGACAGCGGCAAATCGGCTATTGCTCCCAAGGGAGGTGGCACGACTGTTTCAAGAAGCCACAGGTCGGTCTTGCATCGCTAATTTTTAACGCGGAAATGGGTCTCCCTTTGGGGCGTATGGATTCCTAAGCTACCAAAAATGGCCGCCTAGGGAACGCCAAAGTTGGCCTCGTGGCCTTGCTAATTGACAAAGGTGATTTTAGGCCCCATTCAGCGTTGGTTTGCGCTTTACCGCTCTGAGGGGTTGCAACCGCTCCTAGGGCATCTTCGTGCCTTGCTATGGTCAAAAAGAGGCTATATTCAGCTTGAGATGCGGTTAGGGTCTGTTGGTGCGTCTCTGTGCCCTCATGTGGACATGCCTGCAGGTTATGAACTCTGTTCTAACAGCCTCCCGCGGTTGGTGCAATGGAGACAATGGGCTCTAAAGGTCCGTGGTTGGCTTCCAGCCGAATGCTTCATGGATGAGTTTGCAGGCTTGGAGCAAGTTTACACCGTTTGGCGCGATTCCGAATTGGCTCACATTTGCTGGGTGGCAACACCAGGAAAGAAGGGCAGTTTACCTGGGCAAATCGTGGCTGACGGTGAAGCTGAGGTTCGCGCCGCTTATACATTCCCTGACTATAGAGGCCAAGGTCTCTTTCGGAGCACACTACGCATGGTGGTCCATAAAGCCGGTGTTGCTGGCGCGCAACGGATCACAGCGTACGTGCGCCCGGCCAATGTATCCTCTCTACGAGCTTTTCGAGCAGCAGGATTCCAGGTGCGTGGGATATGTGTAGCGCTGCGATGCTGTGGTATCCCAAAAATTTCCATTCGCCCGATCGACGATCAATGCCCTCTCAAGAAACCAGTCCGAACAATCGCCTCCGACATTTAAATATTGTGAACGAAGTGGTTCTCTAATGTCGTATTAGATCGCCTTATTCTTAGATCAGGTATGGCTCCGTCCGAAGAGGCCTGAATAGGAAATGATTGTAAGAGAGGGAGCGCATGTGCCATATTGAGCGATGTCATGACCATCCATGGAGGCTTTGTGCCTGGGATCGGTCCATATTACGCGTACATGCGAAAATATTGTTTGGTGGCTGCGACGGGCTGCATGAGGCCGCAGGACCAGACTGAACGCGCCTTTCGCGAAACGAGGGCATAGCTACGGGACCGTGCATCTTGGCCACTCATGGGGCAAGGATGGCAATGCATATCGCGCGCCGAGTATGCCGAGTTGGAAAGTCGTTTAGGTGCGCGAGTATTGTGGCGAGATGGCATTGCTTGGCGCAGAGTGAAGCCATTTTTCTGGCGACCGGTATTCCCTTATGAAGTCATTCTTCCCGGGGCGGCAGTGAAACCACCATTCGGCAAGTGCAGCATTTATCAACACTTGGTTGAATCCGCAGCGGTGGCGAATACATGGGTTAGATATGTGGTGTTCCGTGATGTTCGAGAATACGATATTGCTCAGTTAGGCCGGTCGCATCGCAAACACTTGCAGAAGGGACTTGAGCATTTTGAAATTAGGCCAATTGAGGACTACACACGCTTCGTAGAAGAAGCGTGGCCGGTGTACGTGGATTTTTACCTACGGACTAGGTATGAATACCGCCGAGATCGTTGCCGCCTAGGCGTCTTTCAGAAGTGGGCCAAACCACTGTTTGAATGTCCCGGGGTGCTGGTACTAGGTGCGTTTGCATCCACAGGTTTGTACGGCGTTGATATATCATATTGGGTGGAGCAATATGTCATCGCCGGACCCACGTTCTGCCGAACCGAGGCATTGCCCTGCCGTGTATCGGACGCTTTGCTGCACAGTTTGCGAGAAACTGTAGCACGTTTGAATGGGGTGAAGGCGATTTGGATGGGGTCTGTTGTAAGAAAACATGGCATTAATGATTTTAAACTAGAAAGAGGTGCGGTAGTTGAGAAGATGCCCGCGTACTGTAAGATGCCATCCGTCTTTTTTAAGGCGCTCAAAACACTTTGGCCATCGGTGTTGGAGCGGATGGGGTTTCAGATGATACTGCTCAATGTGTGCCCGTGGGGATGCCTGGCAGGTGGGATGTGAGTGTTGTGATGGGGAGACTGCGTGATGACGCCGGCAGAATATGCAGCTTATGAGCGTGCCATGGGGGAGCGGGTTGTTGAACAAAATGGAGTCTATTGGCGCCAGGTGCGGCCTTTTTTCTTCCGTCCGCTTTTGTCATTTGAGCCTTTGGATGCGAGTGCGGTTCGCCGCCCATGGCTAGCCAGGTGGGGAGGTTGGCAATGCGTGGTTCGGGACCAGTGCCAGGCCAACGCTGCCATGGCATTTTTGCTATTTCGGGAAGTGAGGGGGTATTCCTTACATTCTTTGGAAAAGAAGCGGCGTTGGGAGGTTCGACAAGCGGAGAAGCAATTTGAGGTTCGGCGTCTCCAACACGTGGGCGAACTGGTAGCTGCCCATCCATGCTATCTGGAATTCCAAAGCCGCACCCGCTACAAATACCGGGCTGACCGGGTCGATCCGAAACGCTTCGGAGCGTGGGCCGAGGAGGTTTTTCGCCACCCCAAGGTCATGGTGTGGGGCGCTTACCATGCAAATCGAATTGAAGCAGTCAGCCTGGCGATACCGGTAGAGCAAACCCTTCTTTACTCCACCTTTTTTGCCACAACGGATGGCCTGCGAAAACACGTGGCAAGCTTAATGTTGCACGTTCTCCGTACGTGGGCGCAACAGCGAGGAGACATCGCCCAAGTGTACGTGGGCCTGAAAAAAACCGGTGCTGAGGCCTCTGTGGATCAGTTTTATCTCCAGCGCGGCTGCGAGGTTGTGGTGCAGCCTGCTTATTGCTGGGTCAATCCACTGGCCGCTTGGTGCTTGCGGAGATGGCGACCGGACTTGTGGAATAGGCTCGCGGGCAGGGACCTCGTTTCTTCTGTATCGAGCGCGTTGGTGCCGCAGGAAGGTTAAACCCTGGGCACGCGCCGGATGAGGCATGAGTACGACCATGCCGACTGGTGATCACGCTTGCGTGGCTACCGATCTAGATAGAGGGCAAACCGAGCGATGGGAAAGGTTTTTGGCATCGCATCCATTGGGGCAGTATCAGCAATCCGTGCGTTGGGCACGGGTAAAGCAAGGCGACGGATGGAGTGCTCGGCTGAAAACTTGGACAAGCGGCCACGAGTTGGCCGGAGGTTTCCTCATGTTGGTCAAAAAGACCCGGTTGGGCCGCCTGGGATTTGTTAACAAAGGCCCAGTCTTACGCGAAGAAACACCTGAATTCATTAACGAGGCACTAAATCGATTAGTAAGAACAGCACAGGAGGAACAGCTTCGGGGACTGATCGTACAACCCCCCGATTTTAGCAAGATCCGACGCGAACATCTGCATCGGCATGGTTTCAGTTTGCGGGCGGTTCCTGGCATCATAGACGCCACCTTGATTGCCAGTTTGGAAGGTGGGGCGGAGGCCATCTACAAGCGACTTGGCTCTACGGCGAGGAACGAGGCGCGTAGGGCAATGGAGCGAGGCGTTCGCGTGGTGGAAGGAGATCAGGCTGATTTGCCAGTCTTCTTCGATCTAATGTGCCAAAGTTGTGTACGGCAAAAGGTTCGACCCAATCCCTCATCTGTCCAAGCGTTACGTCTTCGGTGGGAGGCATTTGGTCATGACATAAAGCTCCTTTTTGCGGATGTGGGAAATGAACGTATCGCCGGACTCCTTTTGCTGCGTTTTGCAGATCGCTGCACCTTTGAAAAGAAAGGGTGGAATGAGAAATACCCCAAGTGTTTTCCCAATACCCTCCTTTATGTAGAAGCCATGAGAAAGGCAGCGGAATGGGGTTGCCGTTCGGCTGACTTTGGGGCCATGGATCGCTCCCTTGCAGAGCGTATTCTAAAGGAGGGAACTGCGCCTGGCGAGTTGGCAGCGACCCGGCACTCGTTTCACTACCGGCTTGGTGGGATGCCCGTGCTTTTGCCACCCGCTCAAATCAGAGTCTGGCCTCGCTTTTTAACCGGTTGCATGGACTTTTGCTTGGCTTGGCCGCGCCTTTCCCGGTGGTTGGAGCATCGAGTTGGCGGTTAGGAAGCTGCCTGAGCCTTTCTCACCCCGAGGGGTAATCCGAATGATTGGCATCACAAACCGTGTTCCCATTCATCATGAGCGTCCCGCTCGGCTCAAAGGTTCTTCGTCTTCACGATCCATCTGTCGCGACAAAGGTGCCGATTGCTCGTTCAAGAGACTCCTATTGAGGCTTTTACGAATACGCGAGCTCGTTTGTGGTAAAGGCTCACTTACCAGCGCCATCCTTAAACAAGGAATGAATGCAAGTCGCGAATGTGCAGGACGCTCTGTACGGGATTACAGAAAGGATGTCGGCAAAGTTAACAAAGACGAGTGAATTCTTAAATACTTTGCTGTCAGTAAGTTATGTCTGATGATGCAATTCCGCTTTCGCTGTGGTCTTTGAAAGTGTCGGTTGACTTTACGCTTCGGGAGGTGCTGAAGCCTGAGTAACCGGATCCTTTGAAAAAATCGCTAAAAAAGTTTAGTCGTAACATTCTGCTGTGTAGTATGTTATAAATATTGACGTCGCTCCCTTGAGAGCTGATTGCAGGGATTGGCATGGTGAGTGCTGAAAAGGAGTAGCAAAGGCAACACAGCGACGAACAGAAAGGAAGATATGAAAGGCACACTTCGATGGTCTGCAGTTGGATTATTGGTGCTCAGCGCCACGGGGGCGATGGCGGTGCCGGACGCCACGGTAACCGTTGTCCGTACGGCTGGGTACTATGACACTAGCTACCAAGGCGGCGAGTTCACCTTAAAGGGTTCCCCGTGGGCCAATCCTAATCATTACAGCCCGGCCACGTTGGTCGCGAACGGATTACAAACGTTTTGTTTAGAGTTGAATGAATTCTTGTCCGGCCAACCGTTCCATGCTTATCTGAACACAGTAGCGATCAACGGCGGCGTCGGTGGAGGCAGTCCAGATCCATTGTCCATCGGCACAGCATGGTTGTATAAGCGCTTTGCCGAAGGAACGCTCCCGGGCTACAATTATACGCCTGGTCCGGGCAGGGCGGCATCGGCCCGAGAACTTCAAGAGGCCATTTGGTACTTGGAGGACGAGTTGGGTTCGATTGGCCCAAATCCCTACATTGCCATGGTGATTGCGCAGTTTGGATCGCTGTCGGCAGCAAAGACCAACTACAACCCATCCTTGGCAAACTTCCAAGTGCGTGTGGTAAACCTTTACGGCATCAAGCCTAATGGCGATACGGATTGGCAAGCACGTAAACAAGACATGATTGTCTACTTGCCGGATGGTGGAATGACGTTAATTCTAATGGGTGGGGGCTTGCTCGGGCTGGCCTTGGTCCGTAGGAAAGCCTGAAAAACTCCGTTGCTGCGGTTGTCTTTCCCCGGCGCTCTCTGCGAAAGAGAGCGCCATCTTTTTGGGACGGGTCAATGGCCTGAGTCTCATTGCAGCGGTCCATTTGATGCCGGCTTACTGGCACGGGTCTGATACGGCTGAGCATCAGTTGGGTGGTGGATGAAACTGGGAGTAATGCCGACGGCAAAGGCACAGTTGATGCCGGCAGCCACAATACGGGCGCTGCATACAGTTTCGGCAGTTCGGGATGCGCCCATCGCGCTTTGCTCAGCTTGCGCAGCGCGAATCTAATTCCGGTCTTCGGAGTGCATTTTCGTAATGACAGTGGCCAAGTAACTACCGCCTTAACGCTCGCATAAAAGACTGAGCAGTGCCGGTAAGGTACGACAGGTCGTACGGACGGGCTGGAGTTCCCTGTGGTAGCAATGCGAGCTCGTTGACGGACGGTTTGTAGGGCGCGAGTGTCGCAATTGGATTCAGGATCTCCGGGCACGACCGGGTCTGTCGGGGCCAAGGATGGTGATCCGATGGCCGATCGAATTCATGTCAGTTAGAAGGTTAACTCTATAGTAATTCAATCCGGTCAGAGTTGGTGGAGTCGGTGGTTTGATGCAGATGCTCACAGTGCGGAGAATGGATTGGCTGTGACGACTTGGCCATGACGTTGCGTGGCATGGGCGATGCAGGAAAGTTGTTGAACTGTGGGCTGGCCGAAATGCTTTTTGGTTCATGGCCTGTAACCGGTCTGGGATTGCAGCGGAGATGGCTAAGAAAGCACCTGCGCACTTGAGCAAGCAAATGATTTGAGCAACGAGCGGCTGAGAGATCCATAGCCGACAAGGAGGTGGATAACCAGCCGATTTTTGCACAAGGATATGCTCCGGATGCCCACGTGGCCTCGGGCCGGGCATAAGGGGGGCCATGGAAACCCGGTGCCATAGGGAGTGAAATAAAGAAGGAGTGAAATGAACAGGGACGCCTCCCCATGCCCCTGAGCAATTAGGGAGCCGGGCCAGCTTGGCTGCCCCACAGTCTTGAAACCGTCGTTGTTAACAGACGCTCTCGAGGCGTTGCGCTTGCGTAGAGTGCCTCAGTTTTTTCAAAATCACGCATATGTACATCGCCATTGTTGGTCAGGGTTATGTGGGGCTGCCTCTGGCATTACAATTTGCGCGTTCAGGATTAAAGGTGTTGGGCTTGGATATTGATCCGGCTAAGGTGGAAGCGCTGAATGCAGGCCGAAGCTACATCCACCATATTCCAGCCCAGGCCATTGCGGAGCAGGTGGCTGCGGGCCGGTTTTCTGCCAGCACGGATTTTTCACGGGTGCGCGAGGTGGAAGCCGTCGTTATTTGTGTGCCCACGCCGCTGAACAAGAATCGCGAGCCGGACATTTCGTATATTTTAAACACAGGTCGTGCCATTGCGCCTTACCTCCAACGCGGCGCCCTGGTGGTGTTGGAATCCACCACTTATCCTGGCACGACGGATACTGACCTGCGACAGGTATTGGAGCAGGGATCGGGATTGAAGGCGGGGGTGGATTTTCACCTGGCCTTCTCGCCCGAGCGTGAGGATCCGGGCAACCCACAGAGTCGGGTAGCTGAAATTCCCAAGGTGGTGGGTGGATATACGCCGACCTGTTTGGAGAAAGCATGCGCGTTGTATCGGCGAGCCATTCAAACACTGGTGCCGGTGTCGTCTTGTCGGACTGCTGAGGCCACCAAGCTCATGGAAAATATCTTTCGTAGTGTGAACATCGCCTTGGTGAATGAGCTCAAGCTCGTGTACAGCGCCATGGGGATTGATATTTGGGAAGTGATCGACGCGGCCAAAACTAAACCATTCGGCTTTATGGCATTTTACCCGGGACCGGGTCTCGGCGGTCATTGCATTCCCATTGATCCTTTCTATTTGACGTGGAAAGCTCGGGAATACGGGAAAAACACCCGCTTCATTGAGCTGGCTGGCGAGATTAACACCTCCATGCCGGAATATGTTGTGCATCGGGTGGCGGACGCGCTGAACGACCGGGGCCGGGCGGTCAAGGGCAGTCGAATCTTGATCCTCGGTTTGGCTTATAAACCCAACGTAGACGATGATCGTGAATCCCCGAGTTATGTGCTTATGGACCTTCTGCATCAGCGGGGAGCGGTGGTGGAATACCATGATCCGTATGTGCCCGTGATCAAGCCAACTCGCGAACACCCTCATTGGGCAGGCAAACGAAGTGTCCCATGGGATGAAGCCACCATCCGGAGTTTTGACGTTGTGTTGATTTCCACAAACCATGCGTGCGTGAACTACGGGCAACTTGCTGAATGGGCGCACTGCATTGTAGATACGCGGAATGCCATGAAAGGTTGCGCCACCCGTCCCGGCCAGGTCTGGAAGGCGTAATCTGAGTGCGAGAGCACGGAGCCTGTCAGGCAAACAAACGGCTCTACCGCAGCAGCGCTCGGATCCAATGCAGGATAACACCGAGCTGTATCATCGAGTGGTAGACTAGCAGCTAGAAGTAGCACAAATATGTGCTTTGGAGGAACCGCAAGCGGTTCGAAAAAGGAATCGCAATGAACTGAATGATGTGGCCTTTCCATGAAGCGTTTGCCGAGGCCCCCAAAACCAGTGAGAAACCCTTGAAGGAGGCAAACGGTGCTCTGATCAAGTTGTTCCCATAACTACAGCACGGGACGGGCGGAGGCCAGCCGGAAGCTGACGGGCCCGGCGGACTTTGGTTTTGGGCAAATTGGTTGGAAATCCTGTGTGCAGGGAACCTGCTCTGGCGCATCTTTTTAGGTGCCCTAGGAAGGGCAGGAAGTGCCACCTTGCCATTGTCAGACAGTCGTTGAGCGGACAATAACATGGGGATGGAGCCGTGAGCGATCATACCTCGAATACTTCAACCTCGTTGTTTAGCCGGTTGTCTGACACAGCCCGGTTTAGACCTCCGGTGGAGGGGCACCCGGTCGTACGTCAACTGCGGTGGTTTGGGCTTTTTGGAGTATTGATCTCGCTGGCGTTTGCGGGGCCACTCGCTCAATACGCTCGTTATGCCTGGCAAACAGAGTTGTACTCCCATGTATTCCTGATCCCATTTATCTCTGCATATATGATTGGCCAACAATGGTCTCGCCGACCTGTGCGTGTGAGAGGCTCCCCGCTGCTGGCGATTGTTCCGGCAGGAGTGGGTGTGGCAGCCTTACAGGCGCGCGCCTGGTTGGGAGGTCAGGGGCTGTTGGCAGAACCGTGTGATCATTTGTTTTGGCAGGTACTGGCATGGTTAAGCTTTTTGTGGAGCGGTCTTTTGCTGTTCCTCGGAACTGCATTCACGCGGACATATTTGTTCCCTCTGCTTTTTCTGGTGTTCGTGTTGCCGATGCCCTCCAGCCTACGTGACGGTGTGGAAATCTTCTTGCAACACGCTTCTGCAGAGGTCGCAGCAGGCCTGTTTTGGCTGACCGGAACGACCTCGTTTCGAGACGGATTAATCTTTCAGTTGCCCGGTTTGACCATCATGGTGGCACAGGAATGCAGCGGTGTTCGCTCAACTTATGTGCTGTTTATTGTGAGCTGGGTTGCGGGTTATTGGTTTTTGCGATCATACGGGTTGCGGGCTGTGCTTGTGGCCTCAGTTTTGCCTCTGGCCGTCGCGCGCAACGCGTTTCGAATCGTAACGATATCACTATTGACCCTGCATGTGGATCCGCGCGTCATTGATTCCCCTCTACATACCCAGGGCGGACCCATCTTTTTTGCGCTGTCCATGGTTCCATTCTTGGCCCTGGTGTGGTGGTTGCGACGGTGCGACCAAAAAAAGGAGGCAACCCGATTACCACCGGGCGAGGTTGGAGACCGGAAGTCGGGCCAGATTAAGTTGGGTGAGGCGACGCAAGCCAAAGAGGACAAGGGAGTATGAATCAGAGGAAAGCCATACCGAATTTGACGAAGCTGGCTCAGGTAGCCGTGCTGGTCGGCGTCCTGGGTGTGGCGGGTTGCTCGCGTGAAGCGCGGCAAGAGCGGCACATGAGTCGCGCAGACAAGTTGTACACTGCAGGCGACTATGATCGTGCGGAGATCGAGTATCGGAATGCCCTGAAGTACGGAGGGACCAACCCCATCGCCGTGGCGCGCCTGGCCTTGATTCTCTATCAGCAAGGTCGGTTGATTGAGGGTTATCAGGTGTTGCGGACTGCGGTGGATCTTGTGCCCGACCATTCCGAGGTGCGTCTGGCATACGGTCAGAGTCTCTTGGCCTTGGGCAACTTTCGGGAAGCCCGGCAGCAAGCACAAATGGTGCTTTCCCGCTCGCCGACCAACAACGAGGCCTGGCTGCTACTGTGGGACACGACCATCACGGGCGAGGACTTAAAGGAAACCCGTCAGTGGTTGGATAAACTGCAGCCGCAGGCGGCAACCTGCGCCGGCTATCACCTGGCTTGGAGTGGTGTACTCAGTCGGCAGGGTGATCGGGCAAGAGCCGAGGCAGCCATTCGGCGGGCGCTGGAAGTAGAGCCCCGGTCCAGCGCGGCTCAATTTGCCTGGGGCACCTGGCTGGCGCGCGCGGAGAAAATTCGTGAAGCAGAGGAGTCTTTCAAGGCTGCGGCGGAAATGGCTCCGCTCCGCTCGGCTTATCGACTTCGCTACGCCGAATTCAAGGCCGCGACAGGCGACCGAACCGGCTCGCGAGCGCTGCTCGAATCGTTGGTCAAAGAAGTTCCAGATTATTTGCCGGCTTGGACGGAGTTGGCCAAGTTGGAACTGGCTGAGCGGAAATGGGACGCCGCCGATCAGGCGCTGCGCCGGGTGTTGGTACGGGATCCGGTGAATCTGCCGGCCTTGTTGCTCCGGCCTCAACTTGCCGTCGCCCGTGGGCAATACACGAATGCAGTCGTTGAGTTGGAAAAGATTCTCAAACTGGTGCCGAATCATCCCCGCGTCCTCTATCAAATGGCCCTGGCATCGCTTATGGTCAACGACGTCACACGCGCGGTCAACAGTCTGGAACAGGCCCTTAAAGTGGCACCTGACCTTGTGGAAGGGGTGACGCTGTTGGCTGAATTGCGATTGCGCCGGGGCGATCCGTCCGGGGCCATTCAATTGTTGCAACCGTTCGTGGCTCGTCATCCAGAAGCTTGGCAGGCGCGCCTGTTGTTGGCTCAGGCCCACCAAGCCAGAAATGAAGCCGATCGAGTGATCGCCATTTACCAGGAATTAGCGCGAGACTTTCCCACCAATCCTACTCCTTACCTGTTGATGGGGCTCATTCAGCGCCAGCAAAACCAATTGCAGGCGGCTCGGGCGTCGTTCGAGCGGGCTGTTGAAGTCCTCCCTGGATATCTGCCCGCAGCGGAACAACTGGTACAATTGGACCTGGCTGCCCGCCGATTCGATGAGGCACGCCAACGAGCCGAGGCGGAGTTGGCGCGGCATACCAATTCACCCCTGCCATGGATGCTGCTCTACCAGGTGCATCTTTTCCAAACCAACCTGACGGACGCTGAGCGTGCCCTGTTGAAGGCTGTGGAAGTTGCGCCAGATTACCGACCAGCCCATGCCGAGCTCGCTCGAGTGTATCTTGCCACGGGTCGTCAGAAAGAAGCGGTCCAGCGTTTGGAAGCCGTTGTAGAGTCCAATCCTCGCGATGTAGTGGCTCTGATGCAATTGGCTTTGCTTCAGACGGGACTCAGCAACTATGTGGCCGCGCGCAAAGTTTACGAGCGGATTTTGGAAATCCAGCCGCGGTATGCCCCGGCGTTAAACAACTTGGCGTGGCTTTTGGCAGAGTATCTGGACGAGCTCGACCGAGCATATGAACTGGCGCGACAAGCCGTGGATCTTCGACCGGACGAACCCGCCAGTTCAGATACCTTGGGATGGATTTTGTTCAAGCGGGGCGAGTACAACCGGGCGCTCCCCTTGCTGCAGGAAAGTGCCCGACGACTGCCTGAGGAAGCCGAGGTGCAATTCCACCTGGGTATGACCCACTACATGCTTGGAGAAGAGACCGCGGCACGCGTGGCGTTGCAGACGGCCATCCGGCTTCGGCCGGATTTTCCTCAGGCGGAGGAAGCCAAGCGCCGGCTTGCCTTGCTGGATTTGCAAGTCGGCGCTGTGGACCATACGCAGCTGGGGACACTCGAAAAACTGGCGAGACAGGAACCTCGTGACCCGGTGGTATGGTCGCGCTTGGCGGAAGTGTACGCCCGTCAAGGGCGATGGCCTCAGGCGGTGGAAGCCGGTCAGCGAGCCGTGGAAATTGCACCCGGTTCGGTCGTATTCAGGACCCGTTTGGCGCGCTGGATGGGCGAAATGCCGGATCGCTTGGATCGTGCCATCGAGTTGGCCAGGCGGGCTCGTGACATGGCTCCTGACGACCCGGAAGTCGCTCATACGTTGGCTCGTTTGGTCTGGCGGAAGGGGGACCAAAAGTGGGCCGCCAGTTTGTTGGAAGAGGCGGTCCGACGTGTTCAGGACAATCCTCGTTTGTGGTATGACCTGGGCTGGGCCCGGTACAGCATGGGCCAGGTTCCCGGCGCATTAGAGGCCATGCGGCGGGCCGCCACGCTGAAACCGGAACCATCCCTACAACAAGAAATCCAAGAATTTGAAAGGGCGATCGCATGGGCAGCAGCCCCGCCCACCACGCCGGCAGAACTGACGCAACTTCGGCAATGGGCCCAGTCTCGGACAAACCACGTGCCAGGTCTAATGGCGTGGGCCATGGCAGAAGGCCGCCAAGGCCGGGCTGCGGAAGCAGCTCGTTTGTTTGAGACAGTGCGTAACATTTTTCCTAATTTTTTGCCTGCCATGCGTGAGTTGGCCGTGCTCTATTTTGGACCGCTCCAGCAACCCGATCGCGCGTATGAACTTGCCTTGCGCGTACGCGAGGCGGATCGCGAGGACATGGCCATGGCCCGGATCGTCGGGATTCTGGCGCAGCGTCGGGGCGACTTTACCCGCGCCGCGGCCGCGTTGACCGAATATACACGTCAGCACAGCGACGACGCGGAGGCTTTGTACTATCTGGGGTTGGCTCATCGTCAACTGAAGCAACCCGACCAAGCCCGTCAGGTATTGAATCGGGCCGTGAGCCTTGCGCCGAATGCGCCCTTTATCGCAGAAGCTCGAAAAATTTTAGCCGAGCTCAAATGATCTGCGTCCCGATTCTGTGGGGCGGTTTGAGACGTTGGCCCACTTTTGCAAGCCGTTTCCCAATGGAAGCGGCTTTTTTGTTTCCCAGCCCTCAAACCAGCTGGCACCGAGGAACTGTCCGCTTTGAAGAGCCTGTACAAATCCTGTCAGTGTTCGATCCTTATCGTTCTCCGGAGCAGTTGCTGGCAAGCCTGCCGTGCAGACTCTGCAGGGTGGCAATCTTCGGCGTGCTTTGGCTCGCGAGCTGAGCATGAGGCAGTCTTAATGGAAATCCCGCATGACTTAAGTCCGCAAGGCATGGTAGGGCGGTTCTAATAGGATTGCCGGCCTGCGTGATTGAACTCGCGTATGTTGGCCATGGCACATGGACTGGTTTCGCTGCTGAAAAACCGCAAGAGGTAAGAGTCAGGCCAGCACCGGGATGTGTCGAGGGGTTTGCCCTTGGCTCGACTACTAAGGACCATAAGAGGGAAGCATCCTCCCATTTACGTGGCTTGGTTTTGTAGGAAACACATAAGTGTTCATTATCGTGTCGGCACGTCAAACGGCTCACACGTGAAGAGGACCAAACTTGCCGCACTGGGCGAGCTCCGGACACAAGCGGTTCCTGCCGGATGAACCAAGGCGCGGCACTCATCTTCGAACCACAATTCACATTTATGGGTGAATCTCGGAAGCGATTCGGGACGATGGGGATCACCTTGGTTGCGTCCGATAGTTTGGGGATCCTTCCGGTTACCGACTGCATTTAATGCTTTGTCAGGGCTTCAATGATCGCTGCGTTTAACACACTAGTGGCAACTAGCTTCAAACTGCATGAGCGTGCCTTGGGCAGGCGTTCTGGGCACTCACTCCCTTGCGGGCGCAGTTAGTGACGAAATGCCTGGGATCGAGTTTGCGTCTGTGACCGTCCCTGCCATTCATTGACGACGAACCGGATGAGCAAGCGACAGTCGCCGCGGATCTTTCCGGCTATCACCGAGCAGGTCAAGCGCTCGCTGTACAGCTAGCTGCGTGGGGTTGGAATGCCGGGTGCCTGATGTGTTTGTGGCAACACGCCTGTGATATAACAGCAAGTTTGCTTCGAGACCTGCCGGGCTGCCCCGGGCCGTGGTGCGGTTGCAAGGATGACGCTTTGCTTCTCATGGGAACAACACACCAAAGTGACTGAGTGACTATTTCCAATTTCCATCCATGATCGTACCCGAAAGTCATACCCACTGGCACTGCTAAACCCCAAGGTGGCTGGCACAATCGGGGCATTCAGCACGAAGGATTCCTCCAACCTCCCAGCCACTGAAGCCAAGGTGATCGCCGTCAGCCCAATCCCGATCGGCCCGCGAAATCACAGGAGCACCAACGCTGCAGGCCGCACGGTTTGCGTGTAGGCGCGAAACAGGTGTGCAGGATGAAACGGGTGTCGGTAATGGGTGGGTAAGCCTTCCGGCAGACCAAACCTGCAGGCGCAACCCAGCGCCATGCCCAGCAGATCCAAGAACACAAACGGCCCGCGCCAGCCAAACCACACGTGTAGCCAGCTGCCCACCACCGGCGCAATCACTGGCCCAAGACCCGCCAGCATCGCCACTTGCGCCATGAGTTTTTGCGCTTCCGCGCCGGGAAACAGGTCGCGAATGACTGCCCGGCTCACGATCATTCCCGCGCCGGCGGCCAAGCCTTGCACCGTGCGCAAGGCCACCAACCAGTTGAAGCTCGGCGTGACCGCGCACGCCGGTGCGCTGGCCGTGGAAACATCGAGGGCGGTGAGAATCACTCGTTGGCGGCCAAACGAATCCGACAACGCGCCGTGAAACTGTTCATGCCTGGCCAGCGCTGCCAGAGACCCGCTGAGCATGGATTGCGTCTGGCTTTCCCCGACGCCGACATGCGCCGCCAGCGCGGGAAACGACGGGAAATACGTGTCCCTCGAGAACGGGCCGAGCGTGGAAAGGGCCGCCACGACCAAAGTTGTTCGCGAGTGTTTCACTTGGCCTGCGACCGTTTCCTGGATTCTCCCGGCAGGACGGCGCGAAACCCTGCGGCGGCGAATGCCACGAACCGTTCCGCATAGCTCTCAATGTCCAAGGGCAACCGCCGGCCGCCGGGCGGTTTCCGACCCAGCATGAGCAACGAATGATGCAACGCGCCGATCAACCAGTGCCTCCGCCAAAATACATCGTCAGCCGTCAGCCCCGGCATCGCCCGCATCAGGGCCGCATCGAACCGTTTCACCACGGTCTCAAAATCGCTCCGGATGGTCTGCTCGACGACCGCGTTCGGCTCGATCAGGCAGCGGGCCATCAGCTTGGCGAACGTGCCGCCGCCCCGGGCCGGGTCGAGCGCCTGCTCGACCGCCGGCCGGAATAACGCGTCCAACACCGCTTCGAGTTTGGGCGGCTGGTCGCCCGCTACCGCTTCAACGCCATCCAACGCGCGCAGCCGCGCCTCGGTCAACGGTCGCATCCGGCGCTCGAACACCGCCGCAATCAACGCCTGTTTGCTGCCGAAATGATAATTGATGGCCGCCAGGTTCACGCCTGCCGCGTTGGTGATGTCGCGCACGGACACCGCGTCCGGGCCGCGCTCGGCAAACAACCGCTCCGCCGTGTCGAGCACCCGGTCGCGCGCGCCCGACGCACCCGCATTCAACGCTATTTGGCCTGGTAACTTGAGTCTTCCGACCCAGACGAGCGCTCGAAGTCTACGACCGTTACCGTATTCCGTAAGAATCTCTTATCTGAATGACAATCTCTACACTGATGTAATTTTGGCTTGAGCAGTCAGATGCCTGGCGCTGTTGGTGGGCCCCAAGTGCAGGAAATGGGGCAGGTGCAGGGAATTTTGCTTTTCGGCTTTGGTTGATGGGCTATGCTCACAGGTCCGGGCTGAACCCCGCGGAAGTTCGACCATGAAGATCGCCATTCCTACGATTGCAAGAGAAACCTTGGCCAGGGGGACAATTCACGCCTTTAGGCCACCTTTCGGCAGGGTCATGATCGCTGACGGGGCTGCAAGAGGCCGCATGTGGCAAACGTGCCGCAAGTTGATTTGGCTTTGCGCGGTCTTGGTTTGTGTTGGTTCAGGAGCTAGCGGCAATGTCCGGGTGGTGGATTTGCGCTGTGAGTATCGGACCAACCCGATTGGGGTGGAGCAGGAAACGCCCCGTCTGAGCTGGCGGTTGGAAGCGCCAGACGAACGGCGCGGTGTACGTCAGTCAGCCTGGCAGGTATTGGCAGCGTCTCGAGAAGAGCTGTTAAGACGTGATGTGGGGGATTTGTGGGATAGTGGCAAGGTCGTTGGTCAGGAGACATTGCACATTCCCTATCGGGGCAAACCTTTGCAATCGGCGCAGACCGTTTTCTGGAAGGTCCGGGTTTGGGACGAAGCGGACCGGGTGACCCCTTGGAGCGAAGTGGGCCGCTGGACAGTTGGATTGCGAACCCCCGGCGATTGGAAGGCGCGTTGGATCGGTTTTGATGCTGCGGCTGAGCCTGATCCGGCCAGAGCGCACCTCGAGCCGCATCTGCATTTGCGCGGAGCACGTTGGATCTGGCTACCCGGCACGCGGCACGAGAGTCAGCCACCTGGGAACGGCTTCTTCCGAAAGACCATTTTAGTTCCTTCGAGGCCGCGGGTTGTACAGGCATGTTTTCTGCTGGCCGCGGATGATGCGTTTCAACTTTTTATCAATGCACGGCCGGCAGGCCAGGGATCAAACTGGCGCGTGGTGCAGTGCCTGGAGGTGACGGACTTTATCAAATCGGGCACCAATATCTTGGCCATTCACGTTCGAAACGCCGGTGCACAGCCCACGCCAGCGGGGCTCATCGGCAAACTGGTGCTTTTGCACGAAGGTGGGGCCGTTCAAGAATTCCCCATCGACACCACGTGGCGCGGCAGTGCCATGGCTGGAGACGGCTGGCTTAGCGCCTTACAAGAGCCGGTCGGGTGGTTGCCGGCCACTGAGATTGCATCTTACGGAGATGCACCCTGGGGAACAGTGGAGTTAGAAAAGTCGATGCAGGCGCCTGCCGTTTATCTCCGCAAGAGCTTCATTTTAGGCAAACGTGTCCGCCGTGGGATACTATTCGCGTCAGCCCTGGGTGTGTATGAACTCCGGGTGAACGGTCAGCCTGCGGATCGAGATGTGCTCTCACCTGGTTGGACCGATTATCGCAAGCGCGTGCATTACCTTGGCTACGATGTCACCGACCTGTTGCGACGAGGCGAGAATGTCTTGGCGGTTGTCTTGGGGGACGGATGGTATGCCAGTTACCTGGCATTTACAGGGCGGCGACATTATTACGGCGAGCGACCCCGGTTCATTGCGCAACTGCACCTTGAGTACACGGACGGATCCACCCAAACGATCGGCACGGACGAATCCTGGAGAGCTTCCCATGGCCCTGTTCGTGCAGCGGATTTGCTGATGGGCTGCGTGTATGACGCGCGGCACGAAATGCCGGGCTGGGATCGTCCGGGCTTCCATGATAGCCGCTGGCAGTCGGTGAACGTAGACGAGGAAGTCCGCGTACGGCTGCAAGCGCATCCGGCTCCGCCCATTCGGCGGATCGAAACCCTGCCAGCGGTCCGGGTAACCGAGCCGAAACCCGGTACTTATATCTTTGATTTGGGCCAGAACATGGTCGGTTGGGTACGACTGGAAGCTCGAGGCCGAACCGGTCAAAAAGTCGTCGTCCGTCACGCCGAAGTGTTGAACCCCGATGGCACGATTTACACCGAAAACTTGCGAGCTGCCCGTGCGACCGACACGTATTATCTGCGAGGTCCCCGCAAGCGTGCCTATGAACCGTCCTTCACATTTCACGGGTTTCGTTATGTGGAGGTCACAGGGTTGGATTATCGACCCGCACTGGGCGACGTTACTGGAGTGGTGGTGCACACAGATTTGGCACGAGTATCCTCGTTTGAATGTTCCGAACCTTTGGTCAACCGACTGTTCCTAAACACGCTTTGGAGTCAGAAGGGCAACTTCTTGGATGTTCCCACGGATTGTCCGCAACGGGATGAACGAGCCGGCTGGACCGGAGATGCGCAAGTGTTCATGAAAACCGCCTGCTTCAACATGGACGCGCCGGCCTTCTTTACAAAATGGTTGGTGGACCTTTGCGAAGATTCGCAACGCGAGGACGGCGCTTTTGGAGACGTCGCGCCTCACATAAACGTCGTCGGATACGGAAACACCGGTTGGGCCGACGCCGGCCCTATTTGCTGCTGGCAGATGTGGCGGATGTACGGAGACTGTCAGATCCTGCAAAGGCATTATTCAGCCCTGGCGCGCTTCATGAATTATCTTGAACAAACCAGCACCAACCGTGTCCGTGGCACCGGCGCTTATGGCGACTGGCTACGCCTGGCTGGTCCACAGCATTCTGAAGTGATTGGCACGGCCTACTATTATTATACGGCCAGTGTGATGGCAGAGTTAGCAGCAGCAGCGGGTTATGCTGCGGATGCGGAACGATATCGGCAATTGGCCGGGGAAATTCGGCAAACCTTTGCTCAACAGTTCATCCGTGAGGATGGTCGGATCGTGGACGCACGGGGCGAGACCGGCCAAACCTTTTATGCCCTGGCCTTCGCACTGGGTTTGGTACCGGAGAACCTGCAGGCCAAAGTGGCTGCCGCCTTTGTGAGGACTGTGGAGGAACGCGACTGGCATTTGGCGACTGGTTTTCTTGGCACGCCCATGGTCCTTTTTGCATTGGAGCGTGCGGGGCACCCTGACCTGGCCTGGCGTATGGCCTTGAACAAAACATACCCGTCTTGGCTCCAACAGGTGATTTGGGGGGCAACCACCATGTGGGAACGATGGGATGGCTGGCATCCGGAACGCGGTTTTCAGGATCCGGGCATGAATTCCTTTAATCACTATTGGCTCGGCTGTGTCGGTGAGTGGCTTTTTACCCGCGCCGCCGGTATTGACACGGACGAGCCCGGATTCAAGTCCATCGTGATTCGACCGCTCATTCCCAGGGCCGGCGCAGGGCTAAGTTGGGTCCGAGCCCACTATCATTCCATCCGTGGACGGATTGAAAGCCATTGGCACCGCACCGAAAATTCCTTGCAGATGGAAATCCGAATTCCGCCCAACGCTACCGCACGGGTGCACGTCCCAACCTCCGATCCCAGCAGCGTGAAAGAGTCGAATCGCCCGCTGGTAGAAAGTCCGGCGGTTAACGTTCTGTCTCAAGGACCGCAAGAAGTGGTGGTGCAAGTAGGATCTGGACGATACCGTTTCACGGCGCAATTGCCGGATTCGTGAGGATTGGACCGGATCGAATGCTTCTCTCTGCATGGGTCACCTTCTTGCCAGGGGCACTTGAGGCACTTAAGCAGATCTCGGAATTTTGTTTCGGTCGTTGTTCCTATCAGACGGAGCACGCCGATTCGAATGCACACTTTGGGGAACACTTCCGTAAAGTCTGTAAGCCACAATCATCATATTTCTGAGCTGCCCTTACAGACAATAGGACTCCACGGCCTTCATAAAAGAACAGGGTGGTGAACCCTTGGATGTTGACCTCGGCGATTAGCCCGGGTCGCGAATCGTGTAGTTCGCTTCGATCTCGACGTCACGAAAACAGCCAGACGCGCGTCCCCATGCTGCTGCGCGCCAACCAGTCAACCTCTCTCTCGATGACGTCGAGGGGAGCAGTTCAAAATACGTTTACACGGCGGTCTAGAGTTCGATGTGACCCTCTCTCACGGCGTTGGATGAGCGAAGGGTCTCGCCCGACACCCCTCAAGAACCGCGATTGTAGAATGATCGTAAAGTCGAATGATACACATCTCCTCAAAGTCGGTTTGCCGGTGGCTGACAAGGATTTTTTGGACCCAGGAAACCCGCAGACAGTTGTGATTCCTATAAGGCCACGGCCGTTTCGTCACATTGTGCAATTCGTCTTATTAGAGGGTCTAAAACCTGATCCTTGACCGTAGATTAAAAGATTCCGGCGTGGCGAGACAAAGGCCTTTGCCTTGCGTTTGGATGAAGACAGAGTGTACCGCCCTGCTAATAGCCCTCGCGTAAATGTACTTCGCTCTTGAGCACCTAAGGGGCCTCGCAGGTTCAAATGCAGGGTCCAGATGCAGTCGAGGAGGCCATTTGTGGCAGGGATGTAACCATCCTGAAAAAACATGTTGACAAATTGCTGTCGATTCAACTAAAAGGGAACTCGAAAGCTGGTTCCCTAGATCCCTAGAAGCAGTTTGCCGCTGAAGTGAGCGGATACAAAGTCTCTGAGCTGCAGACAGCTTCTTGGGCTCGTTATGGAGCGAACCAGATGATAGCAGCGACAACCAAACCCTGACAACCAACCCGCCTCGTTGTGGACCTATGAAAGCGATGCGCAGTCCGCTGGCGCTGTTCTCCGTGGTAATGACCGCCACCGTTGGGGCTCAAACGTGGACCGGTCGTGACGTGGGTAATCCGGGCCTGCCCGGCTCTCACACAGGCTCGGCTCCCAGCTTAATGACAGTTGTGGGTGGAGGCGATGACATTTGGAACCAATTCGACAGTTTTTACTATTACTACACCGTGGTGGAGGGTCATGCTTGGGACGCCAAGGTTCGGGTGCATGATCTCCAAGGACCGGACTGGTGGACCAAGTGTGAACTAATGGTCCGAGTGCCCGACGCCAGCGGTCTGCCGCAAGGGCCAGATCCCTTCATCGCTGCCATGACGACCCGCAGCGCAGGGCAAAACCAGGTTGCGCCACAATGGCGAGCTACTCGAGGCGGCAGTGCAGATTGGAGCGACTTTGGACGCAGTGTGGCACCGTCCTATCCGAACACGTGGCTTCGACTGACCCGGCAGGGCAGCGTGATCACCATGTGGTATGGCACGGATGGCGTGAACTGGACGCGCTATGCAGACATCAATACGGCCAGCACGCAGTTCGGCTTTGGTGACCCGTTCCCCAGTCGGGTCCTGATCGGCGTGGCTGTCACCGCGCATAACAATGCCGATCCCAATGGCGGGATCGCCACGGTTTCGGATTTGAGCGTCACGGTGACGCCCACCGCACCCAATCTCCAAATTGTGCGGAATCTTGCCAATCGCACTGTTTATGCGCAGACGCCGGTTACGCTAACTTTCCAAGTCACCAATGCGGCGATTGCGAATGGCAGTCTGGGTGTGGGGGATTATCAGTGGTTTAAGAATAATCAGCCGATTCCCAATGCAACCGGGCCTCATTACACCTTCATTGTCACCCCAGAGGATAACAACGCCCAGTTTCGTTGCCGTGCGACGGTAGGCAATGCTTCCGTGGATAGCGCGGTGGCCACTCTAACTGTTCAATCGCCGACCGAAATTACGGGCTATTTGAAGTGGGAGTATTTCCCCGGCCAGAGCTTGGCCAATTTGCGTGCTGGCGCCCATGGGGCTGCTGCGCAAATTCGTGCGATTGGTTCGTTTGATGCACCGTGGAATTTCGCGGACAATTATGCGAGTCGGGTGAGTGGGTTATTTGTGCCGCAGGTGACGGGGAATTATGTATTTTTCATTGCTGCGGATGATGATGCGGATTTGTATTTGGGGACCAATGCGAGTCCGGCGAGCAAGCGGTTGATTGCGCAGCAGGAGGGTTGGGCTGGGCGGAACAATTGGGCCTCGCATGGTGGGGGTGGTGGGTCGTTTGCCTCGACGCAGCGGCGGTCCGATTTGTGGACGCCCGATGGTGGTGTGACGCAGCCGTATGCTGGAGGGATTCCCTTGGTGGCGGGGCAGCGGTATTGGATTGAGGCGGTACATCGGGAGGGGGGCGGTGGGGATAATTTGGGGGTGTATGTAAAGCGGGTGGAGGATCCGGATCCTGTGGATGGGCTGCCGTCGAATTTGACGAATGAGTGGATTCGGTTGGTGACGTGGGTGCCTACGTCGTTGAGTATTACGCAGCAGCCTCAGTCGGTGACGCAGTGGGAGGGTTTGGAGGTAGTCTTTCGGGTAGGGGTGGTGACGGATGCAGAGTTGACGCCGGTGTATCAGTGGCAGCGCAATGGTGTGGATTTGCCGGGTCGGACGGGTTCGACGTTGAGTTTTGTGGCGATGATGGCGGATAATGGGGCGCGGTATCGGTGTGTGGTCAGTGTACCGGGCACGGGTTTGAGTGTAACCAGTGCGGAGGCGGTCTTGACGGTGCAGCAGTCAGTGTTTGTGACGGGGATTGTGCGACGGGAGGTGTGGGGTCCGAATCGGTCTGGGATCACGCGCCAAATGGTGATTGATGGGCAGGCGGGCTTACCTGACATACGGGATTTTGTGACGGCGTTTGATGTGACGGACTGGGCGGACAACTATGTGCAGCGGTTGAGTACGTGGTTTGTGCCGCCCGCGACGGGTCGGTACGTATTCTATTTGGCGTCGGATGATGACAGTGATTTGTTTTTGAGTACGGATGAGAATGAGGCGAACAAGCGGTTGATTGCTCGGCAGACGGACTGGAATGGGACACGGGCGTGGCAGAGTGGGATGAATGTGAGTCAGCGCAATTCAGAGACATTTGTGGCGCCGGATGGGAGCACGCCCGGGGCTGGGGGGATTCCGTTGGTCGCGGGGCAGCGGTATTATTTGGAGGCAGTGCAGCGAGAGGGAGGGGGTGGAGATAACATCGCGGTGTATTACACGCTGTGGGGCCAGCCTGCGCCGGCGGACGGGACGCCATCGAATTTGCGGGGGAATGTGATTGGGATGAAGTTACCGGCGCCGACAGTGTTGAGTATTACGCAGCAGCCGCAGTCGGTGGTGGTGCGGGCGTGGCATCCGGCGGTCTTCCGAGTGGGGGTGGTGACGGATGCGGTGTATCCTCCGACTTACCAGTGGCGTCGGAATGGGCAACCGATCGCGAATGCCACGACGTCAGTGTATTCGTTTGTGGTTTCAACCAATGATCAGGGGGTGGGGATCGACTGTGTGGTGACGTTGTCGCAGTATGGTTCGGTGACGAGCCAGGTGGCGACAGTGAGTGTACGGACGGACACAGTGTTTGTATCGGGTCAGTTACGAGTAGAGGAGTTCCCGGGGGTAGGATTTGATGATTTGGTGTTTGGGAACGTGGGTTTGGCGTCGGTGGTGACGAACTGGACGATCTTTGAGTCGCGGACAAATGTGGCGGACAATTATGCACGGCGGATGAGTGGATTCTTTATTCCGCCGCAGACGGGGGATTATGTGTTTTTCATCAGCTCGGATGATCAGAGTCGGTTGTACATTAGCACCAACAGTGATCAGCCGGCGGCGAAGGTCTTGGTGGCTGAGCAACGGAGCTGGAACAACGCACGGCAATGGGTGTCGGGCAACGATGCGGATCGGCGCCGGTCGGACACCTTTACACCCGATGGGGTGAATTATCCGTATGCAATGGGGATTCGGTTGGAGGCGGGTCGTCGGTACTACATTGAAGCGGTGCATCGGGAAGGGGGTGGTGGGGACAATGTAGCGGTGACGTACAAGTTATTGACGGAGCCGGATCCGATGGATGGGGATGCGCCACGGTTGGTGGGCGCGGTGATTGGATACATGGCGGAGCCAGCGCCGGTGGAGCGGCCGGTGTTGGTGGTGAGTCGGCAGGGCAACAACATTGTGATTTCGTGGAGTCCGGCCGGGGGTCAGTTGGAGAGCAGTACGGTGTTGGGGCCCGGGGCCGGGTGGCAGCTTGAGACGACGCAGAATCCGGCGGTCATACCGATCAGTGGCAGTGCGAAGTACTTCCGGGTGGTGCGGTAGGTAGGGTTTGGCTCTGCGCTGCGGTGTAGGGAAGACCGTAAGGGATTGAAGCAGGGGCCGGGTAAGAAACCCGGCCCCTTGCTTTTCCATTCCAACTCTATGATCTGGCGGTAGCGTGGAGTAAGAGCACGGCGTGCACTTAGGAAATCAGGCCTCTAGAAAGGGGGATAGGTCGGGGAGACTCGTGCAACGTCATAGTGGAGGCAAAAAGCATGGCGAATGGGGTTGTGCGTAGTAGGTTGAAGCCGCAAGCATTGGCCAAAACCGGCTTGCAACCGGCACCGCTGGACCAATTGGTTGGAGCACTGATCGAGCGCGTTGCACGCGGCCGGTGGTAATGGCCTTGAGAGAAAACCGGTTCGTCACGGCAAAACCGTTTCCCTTGCGTCGGGAGGACGCTTGAAGAGACTTGGCACTGCTTTTCGAGTTCAGTTGCTCATCTGCACCACGGCAGGGTGAATCGGAACATAGCGCCCCCGAGGTCGCTGGAGCCAGCTTCGATGGTTCCCCCGTGGTCCTCGATGATCTTCCGACAAATGGAGAGCCCCAAGCCGGTGCCTTGCGCTTTGCCGTAGGTCGCGAAGGGTTCGAACAACCTCGGTCGGATTTCATCGGCGATGCCGGGACCATTGTCATGGACCTCGGTGATTGCCGTTGTTGAAGAGTTGAATAGCCTGAGTTCAATCCTGCCTCCGGGTGACAGCATGTCGCATGCGTTGTGGACGAGGTTCTGCAGGACTCGGCGCAGGCGCCGTGGCTGAAGGCGCACTCGGCCCGATGGCCAGGACCGGGAGTTCCAGTTCAGTTGAACCTCGCGCAAAGCTGTTTCGGTTGCGAGCTCTTCGGCAAGGCTGTGGAGGAAGTCTCTGTATTCAGTGGAAAGGGAGAGCTCAGCTTCGGCGCGACCTTCGGTAAACAGCATGATTTCGTGGATGGAATCGTTAATGCGTTCGATTTGGCGCTTAATGCGTTGCAGAGCCTCGGCGCGACAATGCGGAGCAGCATCGGGCGCCAGTCCCATTTCGGCGGTCAGCTGAAGGACATTCAATGGGCTCTTGAGATCGTGGAAGATCGTGCGTGCGAAGCGGCCCAGGAGGGCGAGTCGTTCCATTTGCAGGGTTTGCTCGATGTGGATGCGATTGAATTCGCGCAGGCGGCGGCTAAGTTCTCGCAGGAAACGCAACGTCAGTTCGGGGCACTGTCGGATTATGTTTAAGACTGCTTCCCTTGGGATAAACCACACGCGCACTTCGGTTCTGGCGATGGCGCCGGCGGAGCGGGGCTTCTCTTCCAAAACAGCCATTTCGCCAAATAGGTCGCCGGGACCAAGTCTAGTTAGGATTCGGCCGCACGCGTCGTCCGTAGCCAGGGTAATCTCGACAGTTCCTTCTTCCAACAAATAAAGGCCGTCCCCCGGTTCTCCTTCGCGGACGAGATGAGAGCCGGCCGGCAGATGAAAGCGTCGCGCGGCTGCCACCAGCTCGTTCATCAGGGGGGGCGGCACACAGGAAAAGATGGGGTGGTCACCCAACGTCGCCATAACACCTTCATTGTAGAGGGTCGGCCTGAAGCGTAAAGCGCTGTCGGGATGGGTAGGAAAACAAATTCCGCTACCTATCATGCGGCTTGTGGGCTTTTCAACGCAGGCTTTTCAAGGGCTGGTGGTCTTGCTGGGAAACGCCCTTGGGGCCCTCCAAGCGCAGATTCGGCCGTGGCCTCTTCGGTATTGCTCGTTTCATTGGAAGCGGCGTGCTTGACGATCCGGCTGGAGAGGCCATGTTGAGCCGAAGAGCTGGCAATGAAGATACGCTACTTGTTCATTTCACCGGGGCACAATTACTTCGGGCATCATGGACAACCGGCAGGAGGATTTCCGGTCGTGGCGGTTGAGGCGATCGAATGCGTGGCCGGGCGTGGGATCCGAGGGGACCGCTTTTTTGATTTCAAGGAGAATTACAAGGGACAAATCACTTTTTTCGCCTGGGAGACACTGGAAGCCATGCGGCGAGAGTTAGGACTGAAGCAAGCCTCAGCGGCCGCCGCCCGGCGCAACGTGATCACCGAGGGCCTGGATTTGGAAAAGCTGATCGGGACAGAGTTTGAAGTACAGGGCGTGCGCTTTTTCGGCGTGGAGGAATGCCGGCCATGCTATTGGATGAATTACGCCTTTGGTGATGAGCGGGTGGAAGCCTGGCTGAGGGGCCGAGGTGGATTAAGAGCTCGCATTTTGACCAGTGGATGGTTGCGTCGAAATCGTAGGGAGGAGGCATCGGAGTGAATTGTTGCGACGGAGTCAGTGCGGTTGTGTTGGCAGGCGGCGCTTCGACCCGGATGGGGCAGGACAAGGCGTTGCTGGGTTGGGATGGCAAGACGCTCTTGCAGCGCCAACTAGAGCTGCTGCGTTCCACAGGAATTGAGGAGGTGTTTGTGTCAGTTCGGCCTGGTGTAGATTACGGCAGTTTGGGGTGTTCGGTTGTGGAGGATGCATTTACCCACTGCGGTCCTTTGGCAGGGGTAGAGCGCGGCTTGGCCCACGCTTGTCATTCTTTAGTCTTGGTAGTTGCGGTGGACCTGCCTCTTTTAAAGCCTGATTTTGTGAAGCGATTGTTGAGTCAGTGCGAGGCGGAGCGTGGGGTCGTCCCGATGCGACGGGGTGGGCATTGGGAGCCCTTGGTGGCGGTTTACCCGAAGCCATGCCACAGGTTGGCGCTTGAGTTACTACTTGCCGGGCGCTGCGCCATGTGGATGTTTGTCGAAGGGTGCATCGCAGCGCGAGCTGTTCGGCCCTGGCGCATCCCGTCGCGAGATGAAATCTGTTTTTATAACTGCAATGCTGCTGAGGATTGGCAGGCCCTTTTCGTCAGTAAGGACGCAGAGCCGGATCACCGTTAGGGTTGCAGGGCCTTTCGATCGCTCGGTGGGCGGTTGATCTGGATCTGTCCTGGGTCTCTCCCATCCATGACCTATTTTGCCTCACGCTTTTTCCGGAGCGCACGTTGGAGTTGAGTAAAAGGCAGGGTGTTAATCACATCGCTTGGCTTGAGCCAGCCCTTCCGAGCAACGCCAGCTCCGAGTTTGAGATAGGCGACATGTTCTCTTCGATGTGCGTCGGGGCCCAGGACACAACGGATGCCCTTGCGCAGTGCGGCGGGCCAGTGGCGCCAATCCATGTCGAAACGTCTAGGGTTACAATTCAGTTCAATCCAGGTGCCGGTTTCGGCGCAGGCGTCGATCAGCGCAGGTAGGTTCACAGGGTAGGCCTCGCGTTCGAGAAGGAGCCGACCGGTGGGATGACCGATGGCGTGAACGAAGCGGTTTTGTGCCGCGCGGATGAGGCGTTTGGTATTTTCCGCTTCATTGTTGGCCGGGACATGGAGGCTGGCGATGACGAAATCGAGTTGGGATAACAGATCGTCGTCAAAATCCAACCGATCGCGCAAAATGTCCACCTCCGTGCCGGTCAGCAACCGGAAGTCAACTCCCTCATCCTCGAGTCGGCGATTTAGATCGCGAATGGCCTGGATTTGTTGGCGGAGGCGATCTGGATCGAGTCCATTGGCCTGAAAGGAGGACCGAGAGTGATCGGTGACGGCCCAGTAGCTCAGACCGACAGACCGGGCGAGCTGCACCGTTTCCTCGAGCGTCATGTGTCCGTCGCTCCAGGTGGTGTGATTATGGAGAGAGCCTTTGAGATCGGTCCATTCCAGCAGCCTGGGAATGGGCCCTTTTGCGGCAGCTTCGAACTCACCCATGTCTTCACGGAGCTCCGGTGGGATGTAATGAAGGTCAAGCTGTTGGAAGACTTCATTTTCATCTCGGCAAGCCACTAGCAGTTTGGGGTCGCGGGTTTCTTCGTTTGAGCGGAACAGCCCATATTCGTTGAGCCGCAGGCCACGCTCGATGGCCCGCTGCCGCATCACGATGTTGTGTGCCTTGCTGCCGGTGAAATACATCTGGGCGAAAGGAAACTCCCGATCGGCGACGACGCGCAGGTCAGCCTGCAGACCGCCTTCGAGCAGCACGCTCGCTTTTGTCTCGCCCTTGGCCAGCACCTTGGCAATGCCGGGTTGACGCGTGAAATCATCAAGGACGCGAATGGGGTGCTTGCTGGACGCCAAAAGGTCCAGATCACCGATGATCTCCTTGCTACGGCGGAGGCTGCCGGCGGGGCTTGACCGGATGACGTCGGGATGTTGCCGCAGAAAGTCGAGCAACGGTTCGGCGGCAATCCAAGCATCGAGGAGGAGGTGGTGGCTGGCAAATTGGCGGCGTCGCTGGATTCCTTCGAGGAGGTTGGCCTGCGTCTTTTCGCCGAACCCGGGGAGTTGGGCAACCCGACCCTCCCGGCAAGCTTGCTCCAAGGCTTCGACAGATTCGATGCCCAGCTTTTCCCGAAGGGCAAGAATCCGTTTTGGTCCGAGCCCGGGTATTTCCAATAGCTCGATCAACCCGGGTGGAATGGAAGCCTTGAGTTGCTCGTAGTAAAGAAGTTTCCCGGTCGTGACCAGCTCGGTGATTTTTTCGCGTAAGCTTTCGCCGATCCCCTTGATTTGGTCCAAGCGTTGCTCGGCGACGATTTTTTCAATCGGCTCATCCAGGCTTTCGATGGCCCGCGCAGCGTTGAGATAAGCACGGGTTTTGAACGGGCTTTCCCCTTTTAGTTCGAGCAAGGTTCCAATTTCCGCCAGGATGGCGGCGACCTGTTCCTTGTTCATACTCCTAGTGGCGGATGAGACTGCGGCCGGGCTTCGGGACGCAATGAATGCAAGATACCTATCATACTGACGGATCCATCCAGCGTTGGGTCACACCTTGGTAGGCGTCGATGCGACGATCCCGCAGGAACGGCCAGTGGGTACGGGCGCGATCCAATTCCTCCAAATCCAGATCGGCCAACAGGATTTGCTCGCGGTCAGATGGTGCTTTGGCTAAAAGCTCGCCAAATGGGCTGGCGACGAAGCTCTGCCCCCAGAACTCGATCCCGTCACCCGGGGCTTGGGGCAGGCGTTCGTGGCCCACCCGGTTGACGGCAGCGACATAGCAGCCGTTGGCGATAGCGTGGCTGCGTTGGATTACTTCCCATGCATCGTGCTGGGCGCGTCCGTGCTCGGCTTTTTCCTTCGGATGCCATCCAATGGCGGTGGGGTAGAACAGAACCTCGGCTCCTTGAAGAGCGGTGAGCCGGGCGGCCTCTGGATACCATTGGTCCCAGCAAATTAATACGCCGATTCTTGCGTAGCGAGTCTGCCAGGTTCGGAATCCAAGATCACCGGGTGTGAAATAGAATTTTTCGTAGTACAACGGGTCATCCGGGATGTGCATCTTGCGATACAAGCCGAGCAGGGCGCCGTCTGCGTCAATCACGACGGCGGTGTTGTGATAAAGGCCCGGAGCCCGGCGCTCAAAAAGGGAGGCAATGATGACGACCTTGCGGCGTCGGGCCAATTGTTGAAAAGCGCGGGTTGAAGGGCCTGGAATGGGCTCGGCCAACTGAAAGAAGTCATGACATTCGCATTGACAGAAATAGAGCGAGCGAAACAGTTCCTGAGTGCACAGAATTTGGGCGCCCTGGCGGGCAGCCTGTTCGGCAGCGTGCAACGTTCGCTGAAGATTCTGCTCGGGATCTGCGACAGCTGCCGACTGAAGCAGCCCAATGCGGACCGAGCGCGATGCGTGCGAGCGTGAGGCACCCATGAGATTCACCGTTTAACGGGGTCGAGACAGGTGTTCGGCACGTACCATAAGCCGCGTGCTTTGCTCCAACAAGGGGGAGGGGGGATGCGCCTTTGGCGCCGAATTGTCGAACAATTCGCGAATGTAACGACCCAACGTTTCGTTGGTCGGGCCATAGCCTGCGTGGTAGATGTAATGTTCCAGGTCATAAAGCAGCTCATCGGCGGAGCTGTAGCGTTGATTGAGATCGCGTGCGAGCGCCTTGTGCAGGATTGCGTTGAGACGATCGTCGATGCGATCATCCAACTTGCGGAAGTCAGGCACGGGCATTTCCAAAATGCGCCGCCGAGATTCATCCGCCGTGGCAGCCTTAAAGATGTTGTAACCCAGCAGCAGATGTGCAAGTACGATCCCGGCTGAGAACAAGTCCGAGCGCTTATCGGTTTTTTGGAAGCTGGCCTGTTCCGGGCTCATGAAATCGGCTTTGCCGGCGACGACCTCGCCTTCTTGGTCCGTGAGATAACCCCGGGCTTTGGCGATGCCAAAGTCAGTGAGTTTGACGTCTCCCTCGAAGGCAATGAGGATGTTCTTGAAGCTCACGTCGCGATGGACGATTCCGAGGGGCTTCCCATCACGGTCTGTCTTTGCGTGGGCATAAGCCAGGCCACGGGCGACGCGACTGACGATGAATACGGCCAGTTCTTTGGGCAGACGTCGTCCCTGCTGCGCGTGTTGTTGCGTGAATTGTTCCAAATTGACCCCTCGAATCAACTCCATGGCGATGAAATAAATACCATGGGCCTCCCCCAGGTGATACGTTTGGACGATATTGGTGTGGATCAAATCGGCCACGAGTTTGGCCTCGCCGATGAAGTTGGCAATGAACTCCGGTTGGCGGGCATACTGTTGGCGAATGACCTTAATGGCAATCCGCTTGACGAACCCATGGGCTCCGTGCTGCTCCGCTTCGTACACAATGCCCATGCCGCCCTCGGCAAGTTTGCGCACGATGTCGTAGCGACAGTCCGCGTGAATGGTGAACAGTGCCACAGAGGCATGGTGGCGCAGGAACGCTTTCAGTCAAGCCAGCTTGCAATAAGCAGATCAAGCAGTGGTCACGAAGACCATACTCGTTCATGATGTCGCTTCGGACTATCGCGGTTTCCAAAAAGGGGTGTTCAGCCTTAAGGATAAATTTTTCGTCGGGCCAGGAGGAAAGATGTCCGGATGCATTCTGACAGATGTGAGACTTGCTCCACCGTTCAAGCCCGGTCAACCTGTAAGTCCAAGTTGAGTTTCCATGGATCAAGAACATCTGCCTCAGAGAGGTTCGGGATCAGTGTACATGGCGTTGCCCCTTTCGAAAGTACGGGTTTGGCCATTGGCAGAGCGCCGCAGCTTGAGTCGACTGGAGGATATTTTGCTGGATCCAAACTCTGAGCCCATGCAAGCTCCGACTCCAGCGACTGTTCTGATCGACGAGGCAGCCGCCTGCATCCGCAGGGCCCGATCCGCCGGTGCCATGGTCATGTTAATTTACGGGGCGCATCTGGTCAAAAACGGCCTAATGGATGTGGTGATCCGGTTAATGGAAGAGGGGTGGATCACCCATTTGGCCACCAACGGCGCGGGCACGATTCATGATTGGGAACTGGCCTTCTCCGGCCGCACGGAGGAGAGCGTACGGGCCCACGTAGCCGAGGGTTGTTTTGGAACATGGGACGAAACGGGGCGGTATCTGCATCTGGCTCTCATGGCAGGTGCTTTGCAGGGAGATGGGTGGGGGCGAAGTTTGGGACGCTTCATTTCCGAGGAAGGTTTGAAGTTGCCACGGCCTCAGGAGCTGGAAGAAGCCATCCGATCAGATTTGCATCATCCTTGGACAGGCGCTCGGTGGGAATTGTTGGCGGTGATGCAACGGCACGGTTTGCAACCGGGGTGGCACGCCGTACGCCACCCTTACAAAGATCATTCTCTATTGGCTCGTGCATTCGAGCTGGGAATTCCCTTCACGGTTCATCCGGGCATTGGCTATGATATTGTGGCGACGCATCCGTGGTTCAACGGCGCGGTCCTGGGGCGAGCCGGGGAGTGGGACTTTGCGTTGTTTGCCGGCTCGGTGGATCGCTTGGATAATGGCGTGGTCTTATCAGTAGGCTCGGCCATCATGGGGCCGCAGGTTTTTGAGAAAAGCTTGAGTTGTGTGAACAACCTACGCAAGCAACAGGGTCGTCCCGTGGTGCGAGGGCACACGATTTTTGTGGTTGATCTGCAGGATGGCGGTAACTGGGATTGGTCGCAGGGCGAGCCCCCCAAAGACAATCCGGCGTACTATCTGCGGTTTTGCAAAAGTTATGCCCGGACGGGCGGGGTCATGCGTTACGTGCAATGTGACAACCGCGCATTTTTGCACGGATTGTGGCATCGGCTGAGCCGGGCCAAGCTAGAGATTCCCACTGCGCAACAAAGCCGTCGATCGGCTCAAGGCCAGACTTCATGCATGCATTGACACCCAAGCGGTGGCGCGAATTGTCTCGGCGTTATCGGAAGCTCCGAATTGCCGTGGTGGGAGACTTTGCCCTGGATCGTTATTTGGAAATCGATCCGGATCGGCAGGAGCGATCGCTCGAGACAGGACGATCCGTTCACAACGTGGTGCGAATCCGGGCGCAGCCGGGTGCAGCGGGGACCGTGGTGAGCAACCTGGTGGCCGCCGGTGTGGCGAAGGTTCCTGTGGTGGGTTTCGTCGGATCGGACGGAGAAGGTTATGAGCTCCGACAGGCCTTGAGCAGTCTGCCTGGGGTCGTCCTGGAGGGTCTCTTGGAGACATCTCAACGGCGAACGTTCACCTATAGCAAGCCCCTGGTTTTGGTGCCCGGCCAGCCGCCAATAGAGTTGAACCGATTGGATTTGAAGAATTGGACTCCCACGCCGCGGACAGTTCAAAAACGGCTATCGGAGCATGTGCGGGCGCTTGCGGGCGAGGTGGACGCGATGATTGTGCTGGACCAGGTACCTGTGGCTGGAACCGGCGTGGTCAGCCGAGAAGTTTTACAGGCGGTGCAGGACGTCATGAGGCGAGAGCCGGAGCTGTTGGTGCTAGGCGACTGTCGCCGGGGCCTGCGGGAATTTCCGCCGATGATCTGGAAAATGAATCGTCGAGAGCTGGGGCTGTTGTGCGGAGGGAAAAGTCCATTTTCCCGGGCCAAAGTGCGGCGAGAGGCATCGCAATTGGCGCGGCGCAACCGGCATCCGGTGATTGTGACGCTTGCCGCGGAGGGACTGTTGGGGGCGTGGCCCACTGGAGAAGTATGGGAAGTGCCGGCGCTGCCGACACGCGGGCCGATTGACGTGGTTGGGGCCGGAGATGCAGTGAGTGCTCATGTGGTGGCTGCATTGAGCGCCGGCGCATTTCCGGAGGAGGCCCTGACTGCGGCGAATGCAGCCGCTTGGGTGGTCATTCACAAGCTGGGCACTACAGGCACAGCGCGACCTTCTGAAGTGGAGCGGGCTTTGCGGGTCGGGGCGCACCCGGGGGAGGGTTGAACCCGGGCCGAAATGTGCCATTCTCACGCGCACGCGCATGAAGGTCGTGACGGAAAATCGATACGCGGGAATTTTGGTCCCTGTGTTTGCCATCCGCACATCGGACGATTTGGGAGTCGGCGACACTGCCGGAGTTCGCGCCCTGGTGCACTGGTGTCAGAGGCATAATTTGCAGATTTTGCAGATGCTGCCGATTCAGGAAGTGGGAGACGATATCAGTCCGTATAACGCCATCAGTGCGCAGGCGATTGAACCGAGTACGCTTGACGTGCGCCCTGAAACCGTGCCGGATTTGGAGCCTGCAGTTTACTCTGCGCTTATAGCACAGGAAGATCTGGAGGAGCTTCGCAGCGATGATGTGGACTATGTCCGCGTGCGTGCCTTGAAACGACGATTGCTGGAGGCAGCGTTTGAGACCTTTGAACGGTGGCACGGCAAAGGGGAGACCGAACGTAGCGCAGCTTTTGAAGCTTTTCTGAGACGCGAATCTGCTTGGCTGGATGAGTACACGTTCTTTCGTGCACTGATGGATGAACATGGCGGGTCGCCTGCTTGGGAAAACTGGCCAACCGAGCACCGCAGCCCGGAACGCGCAAAGGCGTGGTATGGAAACCTCGGGAATGAAGCCCGCCAGAAATTCGAACGACGAAGGCGGTTCTATGCTTATGTTCAGTGGTTGGCCTTCGACCAATGGGAAACCGTTCGGGAAGAGGCGGAGCGCTGCGGCGTGGCCTTAATGGGCGACTTGCCCTATGGCGTGGCCCGGGCCAGTGCGGATGTTTGGGCTCGTCAACATTTGTTCGACCTCGAATGGTGTGGAGGCGCTCCGCCCGAATGGACCTTTCGCGGTGATCCATTCGTGGAAAGGTGGGGTCAAAACTGGGGAATTCCCAACTTTCGTTGGGAAGAACACCAACGGGAGGGATTTGCGTGGTGGCGAGAGCGGGTGCGACAACTGACGCGAATCTTTCATCTGTATCGCATTGATCATGTGCTAGGCTTTTTCCGGATTTACTCGTTTCCTTGGACGCCGGACCGAAACGAGGAGTTCGTAAGTCTCACTCCGGAACAGGCCGCTCAGCGAACGGGTGGACGATTGCCCGGTTTCCGACCGTGGCCGGACGACACGCCGGAGCATCGCGCTGCCAATCAAGCTCAGGGCGAAGCTCTGCTGCGGATGCTGCAAGAAGCCTCGGGTCAGGCCCACATCATCGCAGAGGATCTGGGTTGGGTGCCGGATTACGTGCCGGCCAGTCTGGAAAAGTTGGGGATTCCTGGATTCCGCGTACCGATGTTTTGTCGGGATGCGGACGGCCGCTATACAGATCCACGCCGCTATCCGCGATTGTCTTTGGTTCAACCGGCCACTCATGATCATCCGCCCTTAGCGGCGCGTTGGATTGAATTATGGGTGGCGGCGGATGCAGGGGACGTGGGTGCTCGACGAGAATTGGACTTTTTGATGGAGTTTGCAGGTCTCCCGGGGGTCCCACCTCCGCGGGCTTATACGCCTGTGGTTCAAGAGGGATTGCTGCGCTCGGTGATGCAAGCTTCATCGTATTTGGCGGTGGTCATGTTGAATGACGTCTTGGGGCTGACCAGTCGTTATAATCGACCTGGCACTCGTTCGGAACAAAACTGGACGGCGCGCCTGCCTTGGACCGTGGAGGAATTGGAAACGGATCCGATTCCTGCTGCACATGTTCAGAGGATCTGTAGGTTGGTGCAAGAGAGCGGGCGGACTCCTGTCGTGAGGGGCTGAGAAAGCGGGTCTCCATGGTTGGAACCAGTTAGCCGCATGGCCCTGCGGCTGTTTTGGGAAGCGATTACGGAAGGAAGAGCGGTGGTATGGGCAGCCGGAGGGAGTCAGGGCGGGTGTCGACCGAGCGACAGGAGCCATTTCCCAAGGGATTGCACCATGCGTATTTGTTCGCATGGTTCAATGCCTTGTCCTATCAGGTTGTGCTGGGCGGCCCGATGATTTTATATGCGAAGTTACTGGGGGCCAGTGCGACGGTTTTGGGGATCATCGCGGGGATGATGCCCCTGTTGGTGATTCTGCAGATTCCGGCGGCCTCGCATATCCCGCGCATCGGGTACCGCCGTTTCGTGGTCGGTGGCTGGAGTATCCGAGTGATATTCATCCTGGGGATGGCAACGGTGCCCCTGTTAGGTGGCGTCCTGAATGCTCAGAACCAGTTGGCTTTGCTTTTGTTTTTCCTGTTCGGGTTTAATTTGTCGAGGGGCATTTCAAGCTGCGCCTGGTTACCGTGGATCACAGCGCTCGTGCCTGAGGGAGTTCGAGGTCGATACCTCGCTCGGGACGCAGCCATTCAGAACGTGGCGGGCACGGTGACCTTCTGGGTGGCGGCAGCACTGTTGGGAACCAAGGCGGAACCGTGGCGGTTTGCCGTTTTGTTTGGTTTGAGCGCAGCCATGGGATGGGCCAGCTTGATTTTTCTGAGACGAATTCCAGACGTTCCGATTGTCGCAGAGACAGGGGGCAGCATCGGATCTGTTCCCTGGCTGGCGATGATACAGCACCGACCCTTCAGACGGCTGTTGGAAGTTGTCGTGGCTTGGTCCGTGGCCTATGGCGGCGTTACGGCATTCACGGTTGCTTTTCTGCGTTCAAGCCTGGGGCTCAGCGAAGCGCAAGTGCTCTGGATGACCTCCATCACGTTTCTGGGCGGATTGAGCAGCTTATGGTTTTTAGGTTCGCGGCTCGATCAACTCGGCAGCCGCCCTGTGATTGAGTTTTGTGGTGCGGGCTGGATCGTCGTGGTAGCCGGCTGGTTGATGCTGGCCGGCCATGTCATGAGCGCGAGGGCTTGGGCGGTGCTGATGTTGCAGTTCTTCATGGGTTTACTGGCGGCTTTGGTGCAAATGGCGCACACCCGGCTAGCGATGGCGGTGATTCCGCCGATGGGACGAAACCATTTTTTTGCCCTCTATTCTGTAGCCAGTAATGTGACCTTGGGACTGTCGCCTATCGGGTGGGGCCTGTGGATCGACGCAATTGGCGAGCGGCATTGGTACTGGCTGGGCATAGATTGGAATCGGTATAGTCTTTTCTACGTGGCTGTCACTCTCGGATTTTGCGTGCTGCTGCTCCTGGCTCGGCGGTTGTGGGAGCCAAAGGCGGTCAGTATGGAAGCGTTATTAAGGGAGATTTTGATCCAGTCGCCACAACGGTTTTGGTTGCGGTTCTGGCCGCGGGCCTGACATACGCAAGCTCACGGCACACACGGACAGGAGGCGACGAGCAATTGTGGTGCCGGTGGTGGGACTCGAACCCACACGACTTTTTACGGTCCCAGGATTTTAAGTCCTGTGCGTCTTCCATTCCGCCACACCGGCTGCCAAAACTCTTTGGTAGCATACCTTAAGCGCGGGAATGTTTAAAGCGCCTTCGCGAGGGGCACGCAGCGTCGCATGTCTTGAGAAAGTTCGCTGACGAGCACAACTTTGACGCAGCCGGGCGTTAAATCGCTGGTCAAGTTGACCTTGAGATCTCAAGAGCCCGGACGCCAAGCCCGATAAGAATCGCAGAACCGAGAGGCCCGGCGCACGATGGGTCGATGATGCAATACGAGACCACCACCGGCGAGAGGCTCAAGGAACATCGGCGCCGCTGGAGGAGGTCCGCTCTCTCAATTCGGAGGTCGTTGCACTCGGGTGAGCCTAAGCACCAAGTATCGAAATGCACGCAGCGTCGCAGGGGATAAAGGGCCCAAGATCTCAACGCACGCAGATAGGTGCCATCCGACGATTCAAAAACGCGATGGACCACTCCTTTTGATACCGTCGAGTCATGAGGACCGGCTTGTCAATCTTGTGAGCCCGGCAGGACGCGGGTCTTTATCCCGGACGGTTGGCACGCCGCAAAAGAACGACGAAGCAGGAGGTTCCAAATAAGCTTCCGGATGCTCGGGCCAAGCAAAGCAGATGTTAGCTGAGAATTACGGAGGCTGCCAATTCGAATCCTAGGGGCATCCTAGGGGGCTCTCTTTCCCCGGGTGAGCTGTATGTAGCCATGCAGAAAATCCGCTAGCCCGAGAACCAGTCGGGTGCGAGGAATGGCTCCGTAATGCTGGAAGGTGAGGCTTGTCCAGAGCCAATACTCCAGCTCCCGCATACCCCTCGCGAATGAGATGGTTGGCCAAGAGCGATGTAACCCTGTCGGTTTAGCAACACCGTGGTCGTTGTCAGACATCGGTGTTGGGCGGCTCGTTGCCGAAAATCCCTCCAGCACATGGACGGTCTCAACACTCCCGGAATCAATGAAATCAATTCTCACGCCTCGCACGCCAGCTTGAGCGCATCGTTGAAAGGATGCCTTTCGATCCCCGGGTCGTGCCGGACCGGAGCTCACCTTTCGGCCATCGGGATCAGCTTGCCACAGGGGGATCCTGACTCTCTTCGTGGCGGCGTATCGGCATCGCTCGGTGACACGTGACCAGCGATCTGCGTCCGGTTCGATCTAACCCCCACGTTCAGAGTGCCCCCGGGCGTCCACGAGCAGGTATTTGCACCCTAGAGCAGCGGCGATGTCTACGAAGCATCGTTTTCGGACCCAACGGGCGCCTCCGTTACCGAAAACGAACCTGGTGGAAAGCACGCGACCGGGGCGGATCCAGCCCGTGCGGGCCTCGCTGGGGAAGAAGCTCGGTATTGGGCCGAGCGCGCAAGGCGGGAATGCTGATCTTGTTGATCGGGCAATCTAAGTCATCCACGATCACAATAACCTGGCATAGAGCGGATCGTGCCTGTTTGATATCAGCCATTGGGGTCGTGGGGCAAGCATGCGCTAAATGCGGACGGGGTGCTGGGCCGCTGCGAACCAAGTTCTGTGAGCAGACACTCGAGCTCGCGGCGGTTGGAGCAATCACGATTCAATAGGTTCCGAAATTGTGGGTGGAGGTTCAACGAGCACCACACACTCGCCCTGAATCTTCTGTGCTCGGGCACGTTCCAGCATTTCACAAGCGCGGCCGCGCAAGAATTGTTCGTGCTTTTTGGTCAGCTCGCGCGCGAGCACGATCAGCCGATCCGGACACAATGTGGCCAACTCTTGTAACAAGCGTTCGATTCGGTGAGGCGACTCATAGATTACGAGCGTGGCCGGAGTGGAGAGGACGGTTTCTATGAGCCGTCGGCGCGGCCCTGGTTTGTGCGGAAGGAAGCCCACGAAATGGAATCGGTGACCGGGCAAACCGCTAGCGCTGAGAGCGGCGACCAGCGCACAGGGACCGGGGACAGGTTCCACGCGGTATCCTGCTTCCCACGTAGCCCGTACAATGCGTTCCCCAGGGTCACTAACGCCCGGGCTGCCAGCGTCTGTCACCAAAGCGACGATGGCGCCCTCTCGAAGCCGGGCGACTACTTCCGCGGCTCGCCGCGCTTCGTTATGGGCGTGGCAACTCAGGAGAGGTTTCTGAATTTGGTAATGACGCAGCAGTTGCAAGGTTCGGCGGGTGTCTTCCGCAGCAATGACATCGCACTGCCGAAGCACGCGCAGTGCCCGCAGCGTGATATCCTCCAAGTTCCCTATGGGTGTGGCGACGAGGTAGAGTGTACCCGGTGTGAGCCGAGGCAACTCACGCTTTGTTGAGGGTCGGAGGTCATAGTAGGGACCGGTTTGGCCATTCGATGCCCCTTGCGCACTGTGATTCAGACCATGAGATTCCGCCATGGGGGGTTTTGAGGGCAGGGAACTTCAATTTGCAGCGGGAGCAGCCGTAGCAGCAGGCAAAGGCGGTGGTAAGTGGTTGGATTCTGCGTTTGGGGCTCGGGTGCGGCGTTCCTGCCGTTCCCGATAGAGGTTTTCCTCATGATTAAACTCGCGTTCGGCCCGCCGGACGCCGGGCAACCGCTGGCGTTCTTCAGCAGAGAGCCGGGCTGCTTCTTCGGGATCCATCAACACCACTGGACGCATCAGCACCATGAGTTCGCTACGATCCCGGGAACGATCATTGCTGCGGAAAAGGTAACCGAGCAGCGGGATGTCTTTGAGGACCGGTACACCTGCGTGGGACTCAGTTCCCGAGGAGCGAATGTATCCGCCGAGGAGAATGCTTTCGCCATTTCGGACGGCAACTTCTGCAGATAAGGTTCGGCTACGCGTCTTTGGGACTTTCCCCCCGCCAGCGATTTCGACTTCATCCCCCAGTTCATCGATGGACTGGTCAATTTGCATAAGGACAAGCCCGTCGGCATTGATAAACGGTGTAACTGACAGTTGGATACCTACGCGGAGTTGCTGGTAGCTTGCGGCAGGTCCCGTGCCCCAGCCGCCATAATAAGTACTGGTGATGTAAGGAACGGTTTCGCCAACGAAAAAGGAGGCCGGCTTGGCGTGTGAGGTCAGGATGCGAGGTTTTTGAATTACTCGGGCAGTGCCGTCGCTTGCAGCAGCCTGCAGTGTAAGATAGAAATTGTCGTCGATCCGGGTGAAGTAGCGGAGGCCACTTCCGAGCAGATCTGCGGTGAGATTGGTGCCGGAGAAGTTAAAGGCCTGACTGGCGTTGACGCCACCGGCGCCGATGATATTGTCTCCCAAACGCCGAGTGGTTTGGAGTCCGGAAAGTCCCAAATTCCACTTATTGTTCAGGGAGACGTCCAGAATAGTGGTTTCGATGAGAACCTGCGGCAGGATCACGTCCAGCTTGGAGATGATGTCCTTAATGGTGGCCATGTCTTCCTTGGTGGCGTACACAAGAAGCGCATTGGCGCGTTCGTCGGCGATAATCTTGGTTTGGCCGATTACTTGGATCTCTCCGCTGGCCAGCGCGGAAGCACGCTGGACAATCTGTTGAAGGCGCTGGCTGAAGTTGGCCTGTGGATTGGCTTGAGGTGGCTGTGCGCCCGGCGGGGTCGTCATGGGTTGACCCGGTAGACCGGTTGTGCCGGGCCGCTGTAAACCTGCGGACTGAGCCCTTGTGGCTCCAGTGGCTCGGGCGCCGACGCTGGTCGTGCCTCCGCCGGCGCTCAAACTGTTGAGGGCTGCCGCGATGTCGGAAGCCATGGCGTACTTGATGGGGATGACCTCGGAAATGTATTCAGATGGGACCGCTACATCGATCTCACGGATGAGTTCCAACATGCGTTTGACATTTTCGGCGTTGTCTCGCAAGACGAGGATTTGATTGCTGTCAATCGGCAGGATGCCATTGGGGACTTTCGCAAAAGGGGTCAGGACCTGCACCAATTCACTCGGCTTGGCATACTTGAGCTGGACGATGTGTGTGACATAGGAGCCGAGCTCGGGAAGCAACTCAGCATCGAGCCGCTGAATGGCTGCGCCTTCTTGATTTGCTTGGGCGATCGGAACGGCTTTGACGAACTTTTCGCCCATCGGGATCATGGCGATCCCGTTCATGGCCAGGACGCTGTCAAGGGCTTGAATAAATTCACGCCGCGTGAGATCAGACTCCGTTCGCAACTTGATGGGCGGAGCGGCCAGGTTGGCGGGGCGGAGGATGGTACGACCGGTGAGCTTGGCGTAGTATTCAAAGACCTGTTCGAGATCCGCGCCGCCAGCCCCCACCCAGTCGATAGTACCCGCGGGGATGGTTTCCTCCGGCGGTGGCGTCGCGGGTAGGTTTGTCAGGTGCCGATGGGCATCAACCAGGGGAGGGCTTGAAGGGATGACACCAGGTGGGATGACAGAGGGTTCCACGGTTGGACCGCCAACAGGTGGCGGTGGTGTCGCAGCTTGAGGTAAGGCCGGAGCGGCGGTGGGCACTACCGGGGATACGCCGGGTGAAGCCACGGAGCTGAGCGGCGGCTTGAATTCGGGCTGCACCAAGGGCTGATTGGTGATCACGAGAGTGGGTGCACTCGGCGGAGAAGGCATGCCCGGTGGCGATTGTGGTTGAGCGAACCCCATCCAACAAAGGAAAGGAAAAGAGTAAACTGCAAGAGGACGACTGACTCTCATAAGAAGGTCATAAGGTGTTGGATTGTGCTGCCGTTGCATTGGGCGTAGAACTCCGTGGACGCGGTAACGGTTTCACCGGCCGGGGGGAGCCGGTCGGCTCTTCAGCAGCTGTGACTGTGACTCGGACGGTGTTTGTCGGACTGTTGGTTGTGGAGGACGGCTTTTTCTGATAACTGGCAACCAGCGTAATATTGCCAGTCAGTCGGTGCCGAGGTGGATCGGGGCGCAAGGACAAGCCCCGGATTCGAGTCATGGAGCCAGCGGTGCCGGTGCGATACAAAAAGTCCAGGAGCGGCCGTTCTTCGCCCATGACGCTGATAGTTTGGGATCGCTCAATGAAGAACGGGTTGTTCGTACGAGTGGTCATGCGGGAACTGCCTGTAATGGTGACGCCGCTGAGAGATGCCTGGCGTTGGATGGTACTCAGAAACTCCGTTCCCTGATCTTCTTCAGGCAAAGGCTCCTGATCGGATTCCAGCAGTCGAATGCGTGCCTGCAGTTTCGGGATTTCAGCAATGTCAGCTTCGTACCGTTGGAGTTTGAGCCGGGCTGCTTTGATTTCTTCCTGGAGGTCCCGCCAGGCGCCAAAGTGGGGCCAGACAAGAAGCATGTTGAGCACAAGGAATACCACCAAGGCCACTGCGATCAGGAGGCGGCGCTCACCGGGTCGAAGATTTAGCTGCGCAAGGGAACGGGCCATGTCAGTCCTCTGGTCGGCTAAGCTCAAGCGTGAAGTTCCATGACACCATGTTGGCATTGGGCATGCGGCGCTGCGTAAACGGTTCGCCCTTTTGCGCATCAAACAAGGGTCGGCCTCGGACCTGGGCTTTCCGAAGGGCACTGCTGAATTCGATGACAGCCATGACGCGGTCTTCTGGGCAGGTGCCGTTAAGAGTCAGCCGCCGCCCGTCGGCAAAATCGAAAGACTGGATGGTGGCGCCTTCCGGAAGCAATTCAGCCACTAATTTGTAGCAATCCAAAGCCGCAAAGCGGAGATCTTGTCGGTCCTGGAGTACTTGGAGGCGTGCCTTGAGCTGCGACGCCTGCGTGTATTGCGGGGTCAGTTCGGCAATGCGAGCCTCCAATCGGCTCAGCTGAAATTGTAAGATTCCCAGGGCACTGAAGTAGATGATGACAATCAAAAGATAGGCAACGAGTGACGCCCCCAGGCCCGTCATCCAAAGGCGGTCCACGTACCTTTGGCGATAGCGGCTTGCATGCTCTGGAGGCAATAGCGAGGGGAGTCCGTTCGATTGCAGGGCGCGCTGTGCGGTGCGACTGGCTAGCTCGTCTGCTGAGGGAGGTGCATGCACAAGGATGGGGGATTGCAGGGCCTCAAGGAGCAGGGGCTCCCACTCAGCAGCGATGGCTGTGTCGGCAACCAAATGCCACTCTGGCGGCTCGTTCAGCCAGCCTTCAAGTTCGCCTGCCCATGCAACCTGCAGGAGTTGGTTGCGCACGACTCGCGCCCGGTCATCCCGTAGAGGCTTTTGGAGGAAGCCCAGATTTCGCAGCGTGCCCCCGTACCACCAGGCCACAAGCGCCCAATCTGGCCGACCCAGACCTCCTGCGTGAATCCAGACTCCGTTGCCCGTGATCGGTACAGCCGCCAGTTGGTCCAAGATGCCCAATTCCAGACGATCGGGGGAAAAGCCGGCCGATTCAAGTTGTCCCAAGTGGGTCTCGACGGTGTCCCGTGCCACGATGACCAAGATCACCGTTTGGGGGTTTTGAGGCGTATGGGGAAGGGCATGATAACTCCAAACGATTTGGGCCACGGGCAAGGGCGACAGGCGTTCCAATTGCAGTTCCAACATGGCCTGTAGCTCAGCCGGCTCCGCTGTGGGCAGTTGGACCACCCGCAGGAAAACACGGTCTGGATTGAGCCAGGCAATATCCAGCCGCGGGCGACCCAAGCAGCGCCAATCTTTGCGGACTTGTTGACGCGGCAACGCGCGGGTGTCGGCAAATTGTTCGGCACGGTCCAAACTGAGACCGTTGGTGCGCACGTCAAAACGCCAGAGACGGCAGCCCTCAGGACCGGTGGCCAACACCTGGCAGGTATGGAACCGCTTCTTCATCATGAGCGCGCCCACGATGTATGCTTGGGAGCTTGCGTCAAGGCATCGAGATGCTCTTCAATCTGGGTGACGCGCAGGACCTCCTCGATGGTGGTGATCCCTTCTTTGACCTTGTTCCAACCATCGGCGCGCAGGGTGCGCATGCCCAATTCCACCGCCTTTTGGGCGATGGTGGAAGCCGGGGCTCGGCTCATCACGAGGGAGCGGATGGGTTCGCTGACCACCAGCAGTTCATAAATACCGGTGCGTCCCTGGTAGCCCAATTGCCGGCATTCTTCGCATCCAAGGCCGTGATAGAAACGTGCGGTTTCAATGTCGCTGACAGGGAATCCAATTCGCTGCAGGTACTCCTTTTCCACCTTCTGCTCGGCCTTGCACAGAGGACAGATGGTCCGAACCAAACGCTGGGCCATGACCGCTTCAACAGAAGAGGCCACTAGAAATGGTTCGATCCCCATGTCGATCAACCGGGTGAAAGCACTGGGAGCATCATTGGTATGAAGCGTGGAGAAGACCAGATGGCCGGTCAGCGCAGCCCGTATCGCAATTTCTGCGGTTTCCAGATCGCGAATTTCGCCCACCATGATGACATTGGGATCCTGCCGGAGGATGTGTCGCAGCCCGACCGCGAAGGTGAGGCCGATTTCTGGCCGAACGGCGATTTGGTTGATGCCTTTCAGCTCATATTCGACTGGTTCCTCAATGGTTATGATACGCTTGTGAACCGAGTTGATGGTACTGAGAAACGCGTATAGGGACGTGGACTTGCCAGATCCGGTGGGGCCGGTCACCAGGAAAATGCCGTGAGGCTTGACGATCAGCTCGCGAATGATGGCTTCATCCCGGGGCGAGAAGCCGAGCTTGTCCAAACTGAGGAAGATCTTACCCCGTGACAACAATCGAAGACTCACACTCTCTCCATAGACAGTGGGAACGGTGGAAACCCGGATGTCGATTTCCTCACCTTGGATACGCACATTGATTCGACCGTCCTGAGGCAGGCGCTTTTCGGCAATGTTCATGCCGCTCATGACCTTGATGCGAGAAATAATCGCTGATTGAAACCGCTTCAATTGCGGCGGCATAGGGATTTGGTGAAGGATGCCATCGATACGATTGCGGATGCGGAGTTCGTCCTCGGTCGGTTCGAAATGAATGTCCGTGGCCCGATTGCGGTATGCTTCCCAGATGACCTGATTGACGAATTTGATCACACTGGCCTCTTGGTCGGTCTCGGTGATTTCCTTGCTTTCACCTACCAGCAGCTCGATGGGTTCCTCCTCAGCCATTTCATCCAACGTTTCTGCGCCCACGCCGTAATACTTTTTCAGTGCCTTTTCGATGTCATTACGCGTGGCCAGCGCGAACTGAACTGGTTGGCGGGCATCGAAGTGAACGGCATTCAGCATGGCGGCGTCAAAAGGATTGCTCACGGCTACTTGCAACAGACCTTGGGAACATTGCGTGGGCATCACCGTGTATTGGAAGGCCACTTTGGTGGAGAGTCCCTTACGGGCATCGGCCGGTATATTAAGACGACCCAACTCCAAAAAAGGCCAGTCCAAAGCCGCAGCGAGTCGGCGCAATAAGGCCTCTTCGCTTAAAGCCCGCTCACGAGCCACAAAGGCGGGAAAAGCTTCCTGAGATCCGTTTTCGGTGGCGACCCGCCAGCTTCGGACCAGGTCATCCACCGTCTCTTGAGGGATCTCGAGCGCTCTGCCCAAGAGTTGCTTCAGTCCAAGATACCCCATGGGGCCTGTTTTCCTATCCGCTGGGCTAAACACCTCGGTTGGCCGAAAGTTGCGGGGCCTTTTGCAACTTGGTTGCCGCGCTCTGCTCCGGGATGCCTTTGCAGTTCAGACCGCGAACGGGCGCTGGTTCTAAAAGGCCTCACGGAGTGGCGGTGAGCCCAGTTCTGCACGGGCTTGAGCGGTTGGCAAGGCCACAAGGGACAAGGAGTTGGCACATGAACAGTCGGCTTGTTTCAGCGGGGACGGAAATCGGATGGCTTTCGTCCGCGCACGAAGCGGTCGAATCCAAACATGGTTGGCTGGAACGGCTCCGGAGGGGTGACGTCTGCCTGATCCGGCACATCGCGCCCGGTCAGCCAGTAACACGCATTGACCAGCAAGCGACGCAGTCCCTCGCTCTGCAGGTCCACCGCTGCGCCGATGGTGGACGTGAGCGATCGCGTGACGGCGCCATGAGGCCAGACATGGTCGCGGATCCAGACCATGGGCATGAGCGGCTTATCATAATGCGGCAAGGCATCCGCCTGCATGCCGCGCAAGACCAAACCGTGCATTAGGACTTGATCCGTCGCCTTCAAGTTTCGGACTGCATACACATCGCTGGGGCCCCAGACATTACGCACGCCCCGAAGCACCGGGTGCCAAGCAGCGCGCCCATCAATCAATCCTCGCGTGCTTTCTCGCCCATGTTCCCCGTGATGGGCAATCCAGGTCTCGCCAAGAACCTGTTGGCCGAACCCGCCCGGCCACGACCGGCTGCGCCAGTCAAAATGCGCGTAAGGGCTCGCCGGGTTACGCTCGTATTGGAATGCGTGCGTGGACGTCCGTAGTGCGATGAGCGGCCGGCCGGAATGTAAATAATCCACAAAATGCTTCATGTCCGAATCCGGGAGTTCGCGAAATCGGAATTGGAGGATCACCAGGTCCGCTGTGGCCAAGTGATGCAATCCGGGCACGTTGGTTTGGTTATTCGGATCAATGGTCCCGTCCTCTGGGTTAATAGAGAACAGAACCGTGCAGCGAAAACCGTGGCGTTCGGCCAACAGCCGGCCGAGCATGGCCAACCCCTCTTCGGACCGATATTCTTCATCTCCTGCCATGAGCACGATGTGCTTGGGCGGCTGGCCGAATGGGGACATCGGTTCGAGACGCAGCCACGGCTCATCGGCGGCGCAAGTCCCCCAGAGGCTGAACACAAGCCAGGCGAGGCTCTTCATGCGCGTTTCCTTCAGGAACGTCGGGATCGCCGATGGCGCAACAGGGCATATTCCAAACTGTCAGCTAAGGCCTCTAAACTGGCCTCGACGATATTCTCACTGACACCAACGGTCCCCCACTCCTCCTCTCCATCGGTGGATTCAATGAGAACACGTGTCTTGGCGGCGGTGCCCGAGCTGCTGTCCAAAATTCGAACCTTGTAGTCCGTCAGACGGACCTTGCGCAGTTCTGGAAAAGAGCGGATCAGGGCGGCGCGGAGTGCGCCGTCCAAAGCGTTGACGGGTCCGTCACCCTCGGCCACTGTGTGGTGGATTTCATTGCCGACCCGGACCTTGACGGTCGCTTCGCAGATGGACTCTTGCGCATCCCGGCGCATGGATACGTGATAGGTCTCGATGGTAAACAAGAGCCCCGGGTTATGTTCCAACACGCCCCGGATCAGCAAGGCCAACGACGCTGCCGCGGCTTCGTATTCATAACCCTGATGTTCACGTTCCTTGACCAGGCGCAGGATCTCCTTCACCTCGGGCGTGTCGGGATCGAGTCGGAAACCAAGCTCTCGTGCCTTCATTAAAATATTGCTGCGGCCAGCCAGGTCGCTGACCAGCACCGTGCGGCGGTTGCCGACGAGTTCCGGATCGATATGTTCGTAGCTGGCTGCGAGTTTTTGCACGGCATTCACATGAGTGCCACCTTTGTGCGCAAAGGCCGCCGAGCCCACCCACGGCTGGCGGGGATTGGGGCGGAGATTGGCGATTTCGTCCACAAACTGGGACAGTTCTCTCAACTTCCGTAAAGAACGAGGCGGGACAGTCCGTACGCCCATTTTGAAGGTCAAGCAGGGAATAACGCTCGTCAGGTTACAGTTGCCGGTGCGTTCGCCATATCCGTTGATGGTGCCCTGAACGTGGATTGCGCCTGCTTCCACTGCTGCCAGCGCGTTGGCCACACCCAAGCCGATGTCGTCGTGTGTGTGGATGCCCACTGGACAAGGTAAAGTTTGCACGGCCAGCGCTGTGACCTGGGCCACTTCGCGCATAAGAGAGCCGCCATTGGTGTCACAAATGACAACGAGGTCGGCTCCTGCTTCAGCCGCCGTTCGTAGTGTGGCCATGGCGTAGTCCGGATCCAGCTTGTAGCCGTCGATGCAGTGCTCGGCATCGTAGATTACCATTCGGCCGTGGTCTTTGAGGTAGCGCACGGTGTCCCGGATCATGGCAAGGTTTTCCTCCGGTTTGCAGCGGAGCACCTCGCGCACATGCAGCATGGAGGTCTTCCCGTAAATTGTCACCACGGGAGTCTCGGCCTCCAGCAAGAGCCGAACCTGTTCATCGCGCTCCACCGCAACCCCCTTGCGGCGGGTGGAGCCAAAAGCAGCCAGCCGGGCATGACGCCAACGGCGCCGGCGAGCCTCATGAAAGAATTCCACATCCTTCGGATTGCTGCCGGGCCAGCCGCCCTCGATGTAATGCACACCGAAAGCATCTAAGCGTTCGGCAATGCGCAGCTTGTCGTGGAGTGAAAAGTTGATGCCTTCGCCCTGGCTGCCGTCCCGCAGCGTGGTGTCGTAAATTTCCACTGCCCGTTTCATTGTATCTGCCTTAAACACAATATTGTTAGGGCAAAACGGCGTTTAGGAAAAGCCGATTATTCAGCAACCCGAAGGGACAATCACAACCAGTGAGCTTGCTGGCAGGTACATGGAGGCTCCGTCTCTGCAGCCCTGAGGCCTAAAGGAACGGTTTGGACGCGGGCCTTCTTTGGGCCACGCGCGTCGGGGTTTTCGAAGGGGGGATCAGAAAGTGGGATTTCCCTCGGCCAGCGACCAATGGGGCCTGCTGCGCAAAGTCGGGGACTTTTAACAAGAGAGCCTCCGTCTCCGCTTCGACGTGCTCTGGTCAAAGATGTCTCTTGACCGGGCCGGTTTTCGGCTTGAACCGACCGGCGGGGCCGGACCGCGCGAGATGGGTCCCGAGGCTGCGAACATCGGTCAAGGCGCAGAAAACTCCATCCGAACCAATCCAGCGTCAATGTATTGGCCGCCCCCGGTTTGGCGACAGGTAACCGCCAACAGGTTTTTGCCGGGTTTGAGGACAGCCCTAGCCAAAGGCCTCAGGGGTCGGCTGAAGTATGAGGTTGTATAGCCGCGGAATTGCCCGATGAGTTGCCCGTTCAGATAAACTTCTGCGTCCTCGTCATGATGAATCCAGAGTTGGATCTGGTCGAGACCCTCAGAAGGCAACTCAATTTCCCGTCGCAGCCAAATGCGCGGAGTGTTCCAAACGGTGCCAATGTGTGCCCCTGGTGTTCCCGGGGTGCCAAATCCGCTGAGCCCCTCTTTCCAAGAACGATCATCAAAAAACGGGTGGTTCCAATTCTCGGGCGGACGCGTGGTGGTATAGCGCCAAAGAGTGGGTTGAGTGTCGGCAGCGGGAACGACCGGGATCATTTTGGGTGGCCTCGGCATGGGAGCCCAGTTGGTGGCGCGAGTTTGGTCACGTGCGGCCCATTTCTCCCAAAGTTTGGCGTCGTAAAGAGCAGGAAGGAACAGAGCACCCACGACTGGCCGAGCGGTGAATCCGACACGCCGGGCGGTCTTGGTGTCGTACCAGTCAGTCATGGGGACGCGGTCCGGAGTTTCATTTAGAAATCGCCAGACTGGCTCCGTGAGAGCGAGAAAATCGGACGGATTTCGCGTGAGCGTGGCTGACCAAAATATCCAGTCCAACTTCGTGTAGTCGCGCCGGTTGTCCAAGGGAAGCCCATAGTGATTCTGCACCCGGCGGTAAAAGGCCACTTCCTTTTGAAACACTTCCTCCGGAAAGAGGTTCAGCCCGAGGATGCGGTCCCAGACGAGATTGTATTTTTGGCTCCACGTGCCGGGGCGGTCAAAGGCGAGGCGATAATGATCGCCATCGTCGGCTTGCTGGATCCACCGTCGTGCGTAAGAGCGCGCTGTGGTGAAGTAATCTTGCGCCTTGGTGGATTCGCCTCGCATGGCGCAGAGTTTAGCGAAAGCACCGATACCAATGATGGCCTTGGCACTGAGGTTGACGTTATGAGCCAGGTGTCCCGCGAAATCATCGGTGCAGAGCTGATTCTCAGGGTCATAACCTTTGGCTTTCAGATACTCGGCCCATTGCTCGAGTCGAGACCAGTAAGGGATGGCAAAGCGGGCGTTGCCGTCCATCTGACCAACTGCAGCCATGAGGATGAGCAAGTTTCCACACTCCTCGACCGGCATTTGATTTTCTTCGGAGTGTTCACCCCCGCCGTACACTTGACCATTGGCGTGTGGGTACGTCCCTAAATCATGCGGTGCAAAGGGGAACTTCCACCGGTCGCTGGCAGCGTAGTTCAGGTATGGAACTAGGAAGGACTTGGCCAACGTAGAGCCAAACAGTAGGAACTGAGGTGACATGGGATAAAAGACGTCGGCTGTGCCGATGCAGCCGTTGGAATGATTCTCCTTGCTGAATTGCAGAGGTTGACCATGAGCATCCGCGACGAACTTACCAGCAGCGAAGCATTGACGATAGGCTAATGCAGCCATCCGGGCGTAGGCACGACCACCGACGCGCTCCAGATCCGTTATTAGCTCTGCATCAAAAGCTTCGCATTGACGCAGCAGCGGCTCAAATTCGGCCCCGGCAGCTCGAAGCAGGTCACTTGCGTCCCATCCGGTTCTCCGCCAGTACGGTCGCAAATTGTGGCCCATATATTGGATGGAGTAGAGATCATCATAAGCGAGCATGAGCCAGTGACGAGCCGGTTGAGCGCCCACGTGACCCACAGGCAGGTTCCATGCTGCAACCAAGCGGTCGGCCTGCACAGGTTGATTCTCTCCCGGCACTTCCGTGGGCCAACGATCTGCAGCGAGGAACATTGCCTGAATCTCCTGCCGTAGCCCTGCAGCAGGCGCTCCGGGTATGTGGTCTGCTCCGGCGATATAGAAATAGCCCCAATCGATGCGGAGGTCATCCCCGCGTTTCTCAAGCACGGGTTGTTCAACTGATCCAACGCGCACAGCGCGGACGGTGCCAAAGTCTTCCCGTTGCCAGGTCACCGCTTGGTCAGGCTCGTTCACCGCGAGCTCGGCCGAGGCATCCAGATAAAGAGCAACGGTGTGCGCCCGCCCGTCAATGGATTGGAGATCGAAGATCACATAAGTCACAGGTCGGGAAAGAATGTCAACGTTCATCGGCAGCGCAGGAGTTAAGAAGGTTAAGGTCAAACGAATGCCCGCACCTTCGAACGTATAACGCGTGCGCGTTGGCAGCACATCAAGAGCGGTTTGCAGCAAAGCCGGCACGCGCGCCGGACTCGCCCCCATGAAGCGGTACACGCGGCCATCAATGCGAATCAAACCGGTCAAACGATGCGGCCGACCGGTCCAGTGAACGGTATCGGCATCAGTCAAGCGATCGGCCGGAGACCAAATACTGAAGTAGGGATCGTGCGCCACCAAGGGAGTTGCAGGTGGGACGAGCTCGTCGGCGCGACTGAGTCGCTTAGGGGGGGGTGTGTAGAGTTTTCGCGCGGCGGCAGCGATCAGATCGGGATCCATTTTGACGACAGCGCGGTCGTAAGTCATCAGGCCGTTGACCTCGACTTCGACATCGGTGGTCTGGGTATAGACAGCCGCGGCGAGGCCATCCTCTCCCGTAAGCGGGTGCAAGCGGCGGAGCAGATCCAAATATGCCTCGGTCAGCTCCTCGCGAGTCCGATAATTGCGATAACCCCAATTGCGTTCTTCCTGCCAGGTATGACCTCGAATAGGCAAACCTAAACCTCCAAACTCGCCCAATACCAGAGCCCGACGCGATTCGACCGGCGCAGTGCCGGGACCGGGGTAAATGTGAACGTCCCGCACGTCCCCGCAGTTCCGGTCGGCCCAGCCGCTGGCGTTGTTGACCAGACGCGTTGGGTCCCATTGCTTGATGAGCTCCACGATGCGGCAGGTGTCGTATTGTCCCCAACCCTCGTTAAACGGCACCCACATCACAATGGAAGGGTGGTTGTAAAGGTTCTCGATGATTGCCCGCAGCTCGCGCTCGAATTGACCGGCAGACTCCGGACTCCGGTGGATGTCAGGATCATTCGGACCAATGTAACGGTCACCGCTGGGCATGTCTTGCCAAACCAGTAGCCCCAGCCGATCGCACCAATAATACCATCGTGCTGGCTCAACCTTGACATGCTTCCGAGCCAGGTTGAAGCCAAGTTTCTTCGTCATTTCAATGTCGTAGCGCAGGGCTTCATCAGTGGGCGCCGTGTACAGACCGTCCGGCCAAAAACCCTGGTCGAGCAGGCCGAATTGGAACACAGGTTGGTTATTCAGAAAGAGACGCGGGATCCCCAACGGATCGCGCGAGACCGCAATTTTGCGCATGCCGAAGTAGGATTGGAGGCGGTCACCTACGCGGCCTTTCTGGCGCAGTGTGAGGTGCAAGTCATAGAGAAAAGGGTCATCTGGAGACCATAGGCGAGCTGAAGGCACGAAGGCTTCGAGCTGCACAAGACCCCGGTTGGTTCCCGCGGGGACAGCAGCGGAGAGGGTCTGAATCAAGCGACCGGCAGCGCGAATCTCGGCTTGAAGTTCCCACCCCTCAACTGGATTTCGGCAAATAGCTTCGATCCGAATGGTTTGCTTATCCACATCAGGGGTCAGGCGAATGTGTTCTAAATACGTCTGAGGGACCGGTTCCAGCCAAACGGTCTGCCAAATACCGCTGGAAGGGGTGTACCAAATGCCATGCGGATTCCGAACCTGTTTGCCTCTGGGCTGGGACCCGGCATCCGTGGGATCCCACACCGCCACGACGAGTTCTTGCTCGCCTTCGGGTCGAAGAGCGTCGGTAATGTCGAAACTGAATGCATCATATCCACCCCGGTGTTGGCCGATTTCTCGCCCGTTCACCCATACGACCGTCTCCCAATCCACTGCTCCAAAATGTAGGAGAATGCGTTGTCCAGACCAGGGGCGGGGAAGGGTGAACGTGCGCCGATACCACAAGCGGTTTGTTTCATGAAGTTGTCGCATAACGCCCGACAGGGCGGATTCGATGGGAAAGGGCACCAAGATCTGTCCTTCCCAACCGGCCGGCCGTGGATCCTCCCGGTGAGTCACGGCGTATTCCCACAGACCGTTCAGATTCAACCATTCTTTGCGTACCATCTGGGGCCGTGGATATTCGGGGAGTACGTTCTCTGGCGAGATCTCTTTTGCCCAACGGGTCATGAGCGGACCTCGGGCCGGTTGCCAAGTGGGCTTTGCTGTGCTTGGAGTCCTAACAGAAGCGAGCCCGACGGACGCGGCAGTGAGAAAAACCAGCGCCAAGCCTGTACTCAGGAAACCAATAGATGTTGTCAGTCTTCCACGATTTTCCATTCGAGAATCCCTCCAGAAAAGCCGGATTGCAGTTGAACCACCAGTCGCAGAGCGGATGTTTCCACTGGTGCAAATTCAATGGTGTTCCATTGGTCTTTCTCTACTGTTGGCTGTGACCGAGTTGAAACGGGCGACCAGTCCTCGCCGCTTTGATACTGGATTTCCCATGCAGTGGGCACCCGGCAATGCCCCACGCCAGTGTCGTCAAACCAATACACGCTGACGGCCCGGACCTTTTTGGGACGATCGAATTCTGCCTGCACCCATTCCCTGGTCCCGCGACGAGGCCACCAAGTAAATCTTGGGATATCGTGGTCGTTTGAGTGCCGAGGCTCCAAGCCATCGCAGAGAGCCTCCACGGTATCGCTCTCGAAACAATGGGAGGCAGAGGCTCGATAAGCCGCCGGTTTGGGTCGGGCCGGTGGCGCCCACCGGTGGGCCGTGGGCTCCGAGCTGACAGTCGGGAACGCCGAGATGCGGAGTCGGGCAGCTCCCATGGGAACGAGACTCACTTCCTCTAACGGCTCCGTGCTGTAGGCGGGCGATGGCTGGAGCTGACTTACCATGTTGAGATGGTCCATCTGCCATTCGGGGATGCGCCGTGCACGAGCCCGAATGCGAATGGGCGCGTTTTCCGGCGTGAAGGGCTGGGGCGGAATTTGACCCGGCCGCTTTTCCAGCCGGAGGCTTGCCGTCGGGCGCTCGGGGTCCACCACCAAGCCGTAATTCCACCCGGATGCCGGGAACACTTCCCATTCGGGCCAACCCGGGACGCGCTCTCCATATCGCTCCCAACGTTCTGCAATGGCGAGTGAGAAGGCCAAGGGCCCGTAATGCACTGAGACAGCATGGTGATGGATGGGCCAGGTTCGCACAACCAGGCGCATGGGCAGTTTCCATTCGATGGTATCACCGTCTTGCCACGTTCGTTCCCAGCGGACATAGCGCAATGGCTGTGCCGGTGCTGAAATGCGGCGCCCATTAAGCTTCAACTGAGGCGTTTCACACCAGCCGGGCACGCGCAAATAGAGCGGAAACCGCACTGGTTCAGGGGTGGCCAGCCGAATGCGGATGCTTTCTTCAAACGGGTACTGGGTCTGGACGCGTAAGTGCACAGTTGTGCCCGAACCCACCCGGGCTCGTACTTCACAAGGCGCGTAAAGCATAACTGCTAACCCATCATCCGGAGTGGCCAGCCAAAGTTCCTCGGCGTAATACGGCCAGCCGTGCGAAACATTATGCTGGCAGCACCGATAAACCTCGTACGGACTGTAGGAAAACATCGTTCCACTGTTTTGGATGCCCGGCGACTTGTTGTGGCGATCCAATTGAACCTGGTTGGCACACGTGATGTAATGCAGCGCTCGAGCGTCTGGCGTCAGCGCGGCCGGGAACGTATTGAAAGCAATCTCTTCGCAGCGATCTGCCCAAACAGAGTCGCCGGTTATCCGAACCAGCATTTGGTAACTGTGCATGAATTCGACGATGCCACAAGTTTCAATGCCCCCACGCGGATCTACATAACCGGGACGGACATTTTCGTCTCCGACAAAGCCGCCGCCAGGAAACTGCCCGTATACTTGCATCACCTTTTGCCAGTTACGCTCGGCTGAATCTCGATGCGCAGGATCATGTGTAAACATCCAGGCTACAGTGCCAGCGCGAAATCCCTGGGCAATGTTCACATTGTGCCAATTCACCACATCACGGTGCCAGGGAGGCATATTTTCGTGTATCTTTCGTGCCAAATCCAACAACCAGCCTTCTCCTGTCCGGTTGTACAGCCAGAGCACGCTCTCGATGTTATCCCCCGCGCGCAGCGGCGGCCAGTAACCTACGCCAAAAGCACGACCCGGAAGCCGGTATTGCCACTGGAAGTAGCGTCGCAGAACCTCCAAAACTCTCGGGTCGCCGCTATATTCGTGCCAACTTTGCAGCACGTTTAGCATAATCATGTGCGGCCAGAGGTCTGGTTGCCCCTCCAGGCTGGTCAAAAGATCGCGCGGACCGAACCAACCGTCTTCGCGCTGGGACGCCATGGCTGCCTCGATCCATCGACGAGCCTCACCAATTAGACGCGGATCATTCAAGACGTAGCCCAAATCCCCGAAACCTTTTAACCAATACGGCATTTCTTCCCAGGCACGTTCTCCGCGCCCATCTGGGCTGGCCCACGCACTGCGCTCAAAGTTTAGCCAGGGCGAAACCTCCTTCAGTCGTCCAACCATGCCGTCCCGCGCCAGTTCCAATTGGTGGCGCAACCACCCTTGAGGGACAATAGCCCCAATGGGCAGGCGTACAAAAGGGCTCGGCACCAGCGGCGCTCGATTCCCGCCGTAGAACCGATTCGTGCTGCCCGTCAGGGGTCGTTCAATCACGCTCAGTTGGTCCTCACCCATACTCGGCCCCAGCGCGGCTGTCCACCAAAGGCTCACAGCTATTCGCCTACTAACGGCATACCACTTCCAATGCATGGTTGCGTTCTGAGTTGCAGTGCACGGCGCATCGCCGTGACATTCAATCGAGCGCCCAGTTGCCGGGACTCTGGTTCCAATCTAGCACGCACCGCTCCAGCAGTAGGGACCCAAGCCTTTTAACAGCCTGGAGGCCTCCCATGCTGTGCGGCCCACGCCCAACATCCCCAAACATGCGCCGCATTACAGACGGCGTCATGTGGCATAAAATGGCTACACGGTATGCCTTGCCAGAGAACGATCTCGTTCGCGCCAAAACCACCAGCAGATCATGCCCACTATGGCGCCGCCGAGATGTGCTGCCGCCGAGACGTCTGCCGCGCCCTGCCGCTGCATAAGCAGGAGCAAAACTTGGCTGGCCGTCCAGAAAAACCAAGCCGTCTGCGCCGACATGCGAACCATACGCCAATAAATCAGCACTCCAAGCTGTATTCTCGGAAACCGAAGCGCATAAAAGGTGATCAAACCCGAAACGCCCCCGCTGGCACCCACGACTGGAATGTCCGCCCGTGGATCCACCAGGGCATGCAACCAATCGCCAGCCGGGCAGCGCCTAGGACCAGAACGCACCACTTCCATCGGCCAAGGCAAGCTTCGACGTTGTCCCCGCAAAGCAGTAGAAAATACAAATTACTGGCCAGATGTACCGTATTAATGTGCAAAAAGAAACTCGTGAGAACAGTGAGCCCGCCTGCACGATCCCATTCGGCCGGAATAAAACCCCATCGATCCAAAGCATGCGGGTGTATCCACCATGCTCCCACGGAAACCGCTGTCATCAGAACAGCTGCGATGACTGTAGCCCACGGGAACCGAGCAATGGGGGAGTTGGCTAATTCGGTGGGGAACCCCAAAAGCATGGGGAGCCATTGCCACGTTTCCGACGGTGCTTCCTCCGTCGCCCGTTGGTTCTGACGTTCGAGGTCAATGGTTGCCAATCGCTCCCTTGCCATGAGCTCCGCGGCCTGCTCACTCAGAGGAAGTTCAGTAGGAACCTGTTGGAACTCGCCACCATCCAGCCACACAGCGAGACACGACCGGCAAGTATCGAGTTGCAGCACTGGTCTACCGACGGACACCTCTCGCATGCGACGATTGCAGAAGGGACAGGCTGGACCCTGACCGGCTCCACCTTGGTTCATGAGCCGTAGCAGTTGCGTGGCGAAAAGATCGCCTGCCATGCGTCGGATCTGAGGCAGGGTTACAACGCGTCCACCACAATTGGAGCATGCATGATAAATCCCATCACGGTGACGAACCGTGCGGAGATGCCCCGAGCATACAGGACAGAATAGCATGCGCAAAACCGCGTGGTACAACTTTTCGGAGAATGTAAGAAGGCTGCCCGAGGTCCGCGTCGATTTCAAGGCCGAGCAAACGAGGGTGTTACCGGCGCCGCTGCCCCGGCAGCGGGATCGAAAAGATAGTGTGAGCCGGGGGGCAGAACGACGATTTCAATCCGCCGATTGCGAGCCCGGCCTTCCGGTGTGGCGTTATCAGCCACAGGCTGGTATTCGCCGCACCCCATAGCCGCCAAGCGTTGGGGATGCAACCCGCATTGTTCAATCAAAAAGCGCACGGCTGCCGTCGCTCGTGCCGTCGACAATTCCCAGTTGGAGGGGAATCGGTGCTGCGCTGCGGGCCGTATGGGAAGGTTATCCGTGTGCCCAATGATCAGTACGTTGCGTTCCGGATGTCCGGCTAGAACGGACGCCACCTTACGCAAAATGGTCTGGCCTTCCTCACGCAAAACCGCTTCTCCGAGATCGAACAACACCCGGTCCAAAATATCCACCGTCAAACGCCCCTGCAGCTCGCTAATGGTGACATCTCGGGATCGCAGAGCGGCCCGCATTTCATCCAGCAACTGGTCTCGGTGCTGGACTTCATTGGCTCGTTCCTGCACGAGTTGCTCCAATTGAGCTTGCACACGGTCGCGTTCCTCCAAAGCCTGATCAGCATGTTGCTGCATGCGGGCCAGCTCCGCTTCAAGCTCGGCCACCGATTGCCGCAAGCGGGTCATCTCTCGACTCCGCGCGTGAAGCATTAGGACCGCGATGACGAGCGCAAATACTGCGGTCACCAGCGCGACGATCCATGGCAGTTGGCGATCCATATGCCGAATGCCCTCACCCTAAGCCCTACAGCGGGCTCGTGATTTCGCTGATCCTGGCATTGTTCAGCCCTCAATCGCCTGTTTTCCAACCTCTCTGAAGCTCACAAATGCAACTGCTGCAATCAAGGGCCCGCAGACCGTTTCACCTTCGATTACTTTCCGACGGAAAGCCGCATAATTTCTCCCGTTAGCCGGGTCCTCACGTTCTCGCCCGTACTGAGAACCTGTGCGCGTAGGTCCCCCGGCGATGGAGATCAGTTTGGAATCCTAATCATGGGTTGACCCGAGATCCTGGCAGATGGCACCAAGGGGGCGCCAAGCAAAGAGTCTTGCCCTCGTGAATTCGAATTAGCCCGTGGCTTACTCAGAGACGCCGTCCCCACCCCGCATGGAGGAGTCATCGTGTACGGTCTTGTCCTTTCCATAAGGGGTCATGAAACGCCCACAGACGGATTCAGGTTGAGACACATGACCGGACCAAATGATATCGCACCGACCACAATTGGCCCGCTCGACCGGTCCCGAGCCAAAGCGCGCTTCCAATTAAAACCGCGTTCTCCGCCAATTTGGTGCACAGGTGGATTTCCCCCGTTCCGCACCCACAGTCGAAGCGAATCGCACAGAACGGCATCTGGTGGGCGACATGCAGTTGCCACCCATGCCAGCCCACAAGCACGGTGAATCCGACAAGCATGCCTGCCAGCAACCAGGCCGTGCCTCGGACAGCGATGCCCAATAGCAACAACAGCGCAGAGAACACTTCTAACCAAGGCAATAAAATGGCCGTGGCATTTAACACCCATGGTGTGTCTATGAGGCCATATTGCCGGACCGCTTTCAGAAACAGGACGGGGTCCCATGCTTTTAGCAAGCCCAGCCATCCTACCCAAAGCCCCAGGAACCAGCGGACGCCTAAACCCAGTAATTCGATATATGTCGGCCCCGATTTCATGGTCCGACTTCCTTATCTATTCGCTCCGGACCTGTCCGAGGTGGCTCTACCGGCTGTCCGCGCTCAAGCCATTCGGTGAAACCGCCAACGTAGATGGCCAGCCGCGACTTGGGGACACCAGCCTGTTCCAAAAGAGCCGCTGCCAGTTCGGCATCCTCGCAGGCGCCGCCGGTGCAGTACACAATCACCCGCATGGCTCGCAAGCATGCTGCTACAACTTCCAAGAGCTGATGGTCCGGCCGGTACGGATCGAACTGCAAGGCTCCCGGAATGTGCCCGCGCCGATAGGGAATTTCTGCTCGTGCATCCACGAAGACGATCTGCCCACTTAAACGGAGTGGGTCCCGGAACGCTTCCGCCGCACGCTCAAAGGTCCATGCTGCATAACCCCGGGACTCAATCCGTGCCTTGGCTTCCGCCTGGGCATTAACCCTAGGGGCAGCGGTTGAAACCCGGTCAGGCCCTTCGGAAGTTGCAGGCGGCGTGGGAAAATAATTCCGACTCCATTGTAATCCAAAGGGCGACAGCGAGTTGGCTAACACGGCAAAACCTATACCGACCAGCAGAACAAGTCCGGCTTCCAGTGCAGGACCAAATACCAGCTTGGCCCAACGTTTCGAGATGTGCTTGTCAGGAACTGAATCGAGCATGTGTCTCGATGGGGAGGTAGGCTCGGACCTGGATGCTCCATCCATTTCATTGGCCGGGCCACGGAGGCATTTCCGTGGGGGGGCGCGCGGGACGTCGTACAGCTGCTCCCGCCGACGTGGTGGCACCGGCTTCCGTGGGTGCGCTTGGGGGAGGTGGAGTAGAGACAGCAGGCGGGCTCGGCGCAGAGACAGCCCGCGGAGGGATTGACAGAGGCGGAGCGCCGCGCATTTGCGTGATAGGCACTCGGAACTGGGGATGATTCGGATGTGATGTGTGACCGCTCAGAGTCAGGAATTGACCGGGCGCCAACTCAAAGCCGGCCGGAAAATGGAGCAGGATATTGAAGTACTGACCGGGATTCGTTTCCTGCACTTCGACGACCACGTTGGTGTCGTTGACCGTTACATCCGAAAGGTGAAGCCGATTGGTGCCACTGTTCATCACCGCCACGGCAACCGTTTGCGGCGCGGGAAGCGGCCCCGGAGCCAACTGAATCAAGGGCGGTGCCACGCTCACGACGGGTTGCATCAACATGAGCACGGTAACATTCAGCTGCGGGACGTTCGTAGAGGAGGTGGGCACTGTGATGACACCTTGCACGTTGCCGAGGGGCGCCAATTCTGTTGGCAGGATTACCAGCTCGTACTCGCGCCCCGCTACACGTTCCACTACCTCGGCCCGAATATGAGGGGAGTTGCTCTGGGGCGTCTCCAGCCGCAAGGGCGTTTGTTCCCGATTCATAACGGTGACAATGGCTCGGGCTTGGTCCAGACGTTCAGCGTTGGCGTGCAAAACTGCATATCGAGGATTCAGCTCGATCGGAGTCCAAATGTTAGCCCGTACCTGTAAAGTCACCGTGGGTTGCTCCGGATCATTGCAGGTAATGGTCACGTGTTTCAGAACCATGCCTTGAAATCCGGCTGTATTCAACTGGATGGGAATAATTCCGGTCTGACCTGGCGCTACTCGCCGAGTCCACTCGCCCGCTGTCGTACATCCGCAGGAGGCGTGGACGCCAGAAATTTCAAGCACCGCCTGGCCCATGTTGGTAAAAACGAAGTCATGTCGAACCACGGCCCCACTCACAACCGGGCCAAAATCGTAAATTGGTGTGGCGAATCGAATCCGCGGGATGCTCATTGGTCCATTTGCCACATTCGCATCAGCTCCAGGAGCAGGGGAAGGAACTTGGGCCAAACAGGTTGCCGCCCAAAGTGTCGCGAATATCCATTCCGTTGAGAATCGCATCCAAGCCCGGGAATATACGATCGGCAGTTTCATAACCCGCCTTATCTAATCTCAAATGGATCCCGCATGCAAACTCACATTACCACGGCCGAGTTTTTCGCACGTCTGTATCGTGAAAGGGTTGAAGTTGTTTCCAAACGAACCTGCTGAAAGCCTGTCGCTTGCTTAAAAACACTCTCGGTTTCGGAGTGACTTGCTGAACGCCGCCGGCTGCTTTTCCCGCTCAGAACGAGTGGCATTTTTCGATTCGCATGTGGGTGGATCAGAAAGGTGTCAGGGCCTGGGCTGGTCCTTCCAAAGCGGCCGGGTACCAGCCGGCATGCCTACCCAGCCTTTCTCTATGAACATGGGACCGTCGACAAGGTTTCGACATTCAACACCATTTAAAAAAGAACCGCCTCCGGGTAAGCTGTCACACAATCGTTACAAAGATGTCCAGATGGCGTCACCGGGGCCAGCGAAGGTAAAGGTGGAAAGAGAGAGAGGTGGGCTCGAAAAGGTCGGTACACATGAACCCTGTGAGCTCCATTGCCGAACCGCCTGCGGTGGCTCCTCCGCATGCCTTGGTCCCGTTCGACCTTCGGCTGCAGTATGGCGACCGGTCCTTGGAAGAGTGGGTGTGGCAAGCAGTGGATTGCATGATCCAGGACCTGCCTCGCTTACGATCCGCTCCGTCCAGCGGACCGGCGTCTCGCCAACTTCTGGCTCTCTTGACGTTCGCATATGCCACGGGTTTGTACGCCAGCGAGGATATTGAACATGCGCTGCGACATGGGAGGCTTCCATCGAGCTTGTTGCCGCCGGTGCCAGTGACAAGCGCCCAGTTGCAGGCCTTTCGGCGGGCCAACCGTCCCTGGATTGAGCAAGCGTTGGCGTCATTGCTGAGAAGACTAGCCGAAGACACCGGCTTGTGGATAAACGCAGCCAATCTGAGAATTGAAACCGATCGGCAGAATCTTGATCTGGCGTGTATTATGGCTGCACGTCGTGCTGTCGAATTGGCCACGCTGATGGACAGCGCGCTTTGCGATTAAATAAAACTGTCACCAGCTAGGTTAGCTTTGGGTTTTTCGGTCACTGACGGTTGAGCCATCTGTTTGCTGGGGAATTAAACCACGCGCCCGCGCAAGCAAATAATATACGCCAGGACGAAACCGGCCAGCTCGTTGTAAGATCACCTCCCTTCCGCGGCCGGCGAGGACTTTCACAAGCGGGTAGGTGATCAAACCTAGTGCCAGGCCGTCGGCGATAGAAAATGCCACCGGAATCCCGAGGATCACGAGAAAAGCCGGCACGGCTTCAATCGAATCGTCCCAGGTAACATGCTTTGCTTGCCGGAGCATTCATGATCCGACATACACCAGCGCTGGGGCTGTGATCGGAGGGTAACTTCCAATCATCTTCACCACCGACTCCAACATCAGCGCTCCCAGAAAGAGCGCTGCTACCACAAGGCTGACTATCCCTGTCCGCCCACTCTGAGCTACTCCAGCTGCGCTTTCGATATAACTGGTGCCGGTACTCGTACCCAACAGGGCCCCAGCGATTGTACCTACAGCGTCCGAAACCATGGCCTGACCCGCACGCGGCAAACGGTTGCCTTCCATCAATCCCGCCTGTTCACACCCAGCGATCAAGGTGCCAATCGCCCCGAACTCGAACATGAACAGCAAAACACCCACCAGCGGCAACATTGCAGGCGAAAGTCCCCCGAAAAAATCCAGTTGCAACAAGGTGGGGCCCGGCGAGAGAGGCGCCGTCATCCATGAACGCGCGGGTTCAAAACAGTTGAGACGCAGTGATTCCGCCACAGCCGGACTCTCTCGCCAAGATTCGAGCAAGAGCAGACAACCGTTGATGCCCTGGCCACGCCGCCCCGGTGGTCACGGCCTTGGCCCAAAAAATGGCGCCGGGAACTTTGTTGGCAGTGAACACGGCTGTCAGCCATAGCCCCATTAAGAAAAGAAAAACATCCGGCGAGGTCATGTGCGCGCTCAGCTTCACGGCAGAGCCAGGGGCTCTCACAAGTAAACCTGCTTTTTGAATCCGATACAAACGATCAACAAACCGATCCCGGCGGTCAGGCCATGTTTCAAACTGGGACTGATCAAGTGAAGAATCAAGGTGCGCAAGTCGACGAGGGAATGGATCAAGAATAGAACGCCTGACCAAAGCACGGCGCCGAGAGCCACTTGCCACGGTTCGCCAATCTTAGCCGCCTCTGCAGCCGGAATCACCGTTAGAACGAAGAAGAAGTTGTGGCCCATCCCGGGCGCTTGCGCGTTGGGTACCGACCATACAGAGCCATCGATATCGTTGCCAACGCCATAGCCGCGCAGGTGGCAGTCATTCGCGCACCGAACTCCATGCCGGTCGGGCGATCAAACATACGACCCGATAATACGGCCGGCTGGATTGCAATAATAGAAGCCAAGGTCATGAATTTGGTGACCCCAGCCAAAAGCTCGCGGCGCCACGTCGTGCCTCGCGCCGCCGGCTCAAACCGGCGATCGAAATCATTCTTCACACCTGCATTGCGCATCCTGGCGAAACTCGCACCGATCTGCCAATCACCTGATCGCCCAATCCCGAGGACACGCTCCGCCATTTTCCAAAGCCTTCCTTGCCGAATCCACTCAAGATCCTCGCGGGCACTCATAGAAACACGGTGGTGCAACAAGGAGAATCTGGCTGGAGTGCTCATGAACTAAGTCGGGCCGAGAGGATTACATAATCTCACTCGACCTACTCCGTGGAATGGCTGAGCGGTGTATCAAAGTTGTACCCGAGATGCAAACGGAGCGCCTGCTGCTGTTTTGATGCGGACTGCGTAAGACGCAATGCCAGACGCGTCCAGTCATTTGATCGCTCACAGCGCCTTCCAAAGTTGCATTGCTGCGCCATACATGTGCCCAATTCGATCAGACCGAGTGGTGTCCGAGGCTCATGCGGTCCAGACGTGGTGAGGGCGAAACACGACCGAAGTGGTAGAGGCTAAATGTCATCGAATCCCTTTGAGAATTTTTCCAACAGATCGGGGATGGCTCCGGCCACGCGCTTCTCCCGCCAAGCACAGGACAATACCCATTGCCCACCTCTGGAGTCAGCGTGCCTTGTGTCACACATTGCGGCTCGGCACCGAGCTACCCCGCGGGGCTGATTGGAGGAAACGAGCGCTTTATAAACGGGCTTTGTTGAGCGAAGTGTACGGAGAACGTTTCATCGGATAGGAGGTCCCCTCAGCGCCATGATGTTAACGATTATGACGTTCGTAAAAAGGGGGCTTGAGCCAGCATTATTGCATGCGGGCCGCCCCCTGGGTTACACCACGCTCCCTATGATTCAGCAACTTTTGATCCCGATGATTCTGTCCGGGCGCGATCCGCTGGGGCGCTCGCCGATTGGTGCCGGCAAAACGACGGCATTTGCATTACCTCTGCTCCAGAGTTTGGATGAGAGCAGCGCCAGACCGCAGGGTTGAAATAGAACTAACCCGCGAACCTCCCCTGCATGTGAAGGAAGTCTTGGAGGGTACGCTCGCTTCACCGTATGGGTGTTGTGGATGGGAGGGTTGGTTATTGGGAGCAGAACAATGCGTTCCGGCGAGGATTCGACGGACTCGCGGCACGCTTGGACACCCTCTCGATGATCTGTAGGGCGGGACTTCTCACTTCGGTTGCTTGGTTCATATAGACGTAGGTAGGGCGGGCCGGATGCAGGTTGTGGAGTTTCTTCCGAATGTGCGCGCCATTTCAGAGCAGTGTCCGCAACGTCGACAAACGCTGCTTTCTTCAGCCATATTACCACCCGAGACTTAACATCTCGTCAGCCGAGCCATGAAGCATTCGGAAAACGTGCAGGCAGGTCCTTCCCGGGGCCCGGCCGAGACGGTTCATCACGCGTGGCATTCAGCGGCAGAGGTACCAGAAGCCTTGCTCTTAACTCTCCTCGAGCGCTTGAAGCAGCAACGTGCCATTGTCTTCCGCCGCACCCAAAACGTAACAGACCGATTGGCCGGCCGCTTCTTGGCAAATCCCTGCGCATTGGGTAGCTGTCCTTCAGACAATCCGGTCGCAACCGGAGGGAGAAGAGCCTCTTTGGGAAGTTCGTGCAGGACGACTCGACCTGCTGGCGGCAATGGACCACGCCAACCGAGGGCTGGATATCCCGGCGCTCAAGCATGTCACCAGGTTTTGCGTTCCCTTGCATCCGGAGAGTTCCGTGCGTCGCGTTGGGCGAACCGGCCAGGCCGCGGCTCGGCATCAAAAGGGACTTTTTGTGGTGGGCGGCGGAGTAGGGCGTCGGGACAATCGAGCATTTGATCTGCAACCATCCTCCCGTGAAGCGCCTGGATGGCTTTGGCTACCGGTTCACAGCATCTTGGGACGCAGGGATCGCGACGGGCCTTGCGCGCTGGACCCGTTAGGCTCAAGGCAGCCGTGTTTGAGCCGGTTGCCGCGACAGCGTGGATTGCTGCAACAGGGCCAGGAGGCGAAAAGCCTGAAAAGCCTTTGCTGCTGTATGGAGCGAATGAAACCACTGGACTTCCGCAACGGTCTCCCTGACACGGGGCCGATGGCGGAGAGACGAATGGGATGCCTGCCTGCATTTTAACTCTGTAGGTGTGCTTTTTCCTTGGCTGTAGCGGCGAAAATGGCTCCATTCATGAGCCCGATGAAGGCAGTCATCCTAGCAGCTGGCCGCGGCACTCGCATGAGAGAACTAACTCGCGCTTTGCCCAAACCGATGCTTCGGGTTCAAGGGCGGCCTATTTTGGAGCATATCATTGACGGGCTGGGCAGAGCGGGGATACGCGAAATCTTTATCGTCACGGGCTTTCGAGCCGAAGTGATTGAGCAATATTTCGCTGACGGAAAACGCTGGGGTGTACAAATTGAGTTCGGCCGGCAAACGGTTCAAAATGGAACTGGAAAAGCAGCCGAACCGGCCCGCGCCTTCGTCGGCTCATCGCCCTTTTTGCTGACATATGGTGACATTTTGGTGCGACCAGAGACATACCATGATGTGTTGGGGCGGTACCAGCATAAACCCTGCGAAGGTGTGATCGCCGTGACACAGGGGGAGGATGTACGACAAGGCGGATTAGTGCTGTTCGACAGTCATTTTCGATTGCGTCGAATTGTGGAGAAACCGTCGCTAGAAGAGCTGGATGCTTTGCGCCAAGACGGTTTGTTGGGATCTTGTCAACCCGTTTGGTACAACGCGGGGATTTACCTGTTTGCGCCTGTGGTTTTCGACTTTATGGCGCAACTCAAGCCTTCACCCCGCGGAGAATATGAACTGACCGACGCAATCAACGCCATGGCATGCACCGGGCACCGAATCCTGGGCTGCCCGATTCAGGGTCGCTGGGTGGATGTACGGGATCCAGAAGTCTTGCGTCGGCTGGAAGAGGAATCAGCTACATCACAAAGTTGATGCCCGAACGAGTGTGTGCCTGTCAGATCACTCGAGGCTGGACAGCACAAGACATTGGAGCAAGAGCGCCAATCGAAGCGGCTTTTCAAGGTGGCCGGGAGAAAATCCGGGGCGCTCAGATCAGGGCAACCTATGCTAATGCCCATGCAGCACCATGCGTGCGACTCCAATCACCACACAAAACGGGGCGGATGAACAGGCCCCAGCCCGTGTTTGTCCAAGAGTTCCATGAACCTGCGAATGCCGCGTTTTTCATCCTCTCCAAGGTGATAGTGAATATGCCAGCTTAGATAGTCTCGACGGAAATCCAACGTGTATTGGGGGCGCTCGTGAATGATCCGATCCAGTGTTTCCATGCCAAAATCCCGTGTCTCTCGGAGGATGGATCGGAGCCGGCTGTGATCGATCGAGCGGCGTAGTGCCCACACCGCGAACACAAAGGGCAGCCGAGTTAGGTCATACCAAGCCTCGCCAAGGTCGAAGATGTTGTGGTCGTGCGGGTGGAAAAGGAAATCCAATGCTGCATCACCGATGAGGAGCACGTTGTCGACTTGCGAAGCCCGGTCCTGTGAGGGCAGGGGACGAAACTCGGGCTTGATTCCGCGTTCGGCAAGCAAGACGCGCAATAGCGCCACACTGCTTAAGGAACCCGGATCATGGTAAATGAGCCGAATTTCCTCAAGTGGATCTCGATGCGCAAGAAACACACTCTTGACCTCACCCAGGCATGCCACGGCCACGCCATCCAGGATGTCATAGGCGTCGTGCCACAAAGGTTCCACAATACTCACCAGAGCGGCGTCTAATTCCTCCCGCCGGAGCATCTGTGCCAGCTCCGCCGGAGATGCAAACAACAGTTCTTTTTCAATGCCCCGACAAAGCGGCGCGGTGTTGAGCGCCCGGACACAACCGACTCGGTAGGGATGCAAGACATCCATTTTCTCACTTTCGGAATAATCCACGGCTGCCTTAAGGCCATGAGGATCCCTTTTTGCCTGTGCGGCCAGATTAGAATGGAAATCCTTTTCTTTCCACTCGTGGCGACAAAGTTCGCTCATCGAACTTTCATGTCTTTCAAGTGTGTCCGATTTCTATCGTCCGCGTGTGTTGTTAACGCCTGAGTTCGTTCAAGTTGGCCACGTCCGGGAACCGAAACCACCCATAGAGCACCGGCGGTTTGGGGAGTTCTGTGCGAATGCTAAACGGGCGCCGTTCAACTCATGGTGACCGGAGGCTTCAACTAGAGGAGCTGATGCAACGAGCAGGGGGCTGGCCTTAGTTGCCATTCCCAAGCATGCGTTTCAAAAGTCATTGTAGCGAGAGTGCCCATTCTTGGCGAATGGGGTGGTTCCTCAATTTCCATAGGCCTTTAACTCTGCCCATAAACTGAAGTCTTGAGCTGGTTGGTCCCCATGAGCCGGAAAGCCAACACCACGCACCACAATGGCTCGGACGGGCTTATCCAAAAGTAACGGAAAGGTTTGGCCGGGCTGTAGCCCAGCAGGATCGCCGGCGGCCGTAGCAGGGTACTCTGTTGGACCTCCGATGGTTTCCCACGATGCTCCCGATTTACGGAGGAACGCCAACCCGGATCGGGACCCGATCGCCACACCTGGTAGTCGCCGCTTGCAGCTCCGGCATCTGCAGACGGCACGAGCTTGAAGACACCGCGGACACCATACCGTGTCCTAAGTGAGCCGGTCTGTAAGATCAAGCCGGCATGCGGATCAACCACGCAAGCGACCTGGAAAGGTTCGACCGACCCGACCGCCGACGCAATTGCGCCTTCGACATTTCGACCTCGATCATACGCCAATACGAACGGGCCCCAGCGCAGAGTGGCAGGGCCGGTATTTCCATAACGGCCGCGGATCAAGCGCGGGCCGAGCCCATATCGGAGTTTCACTGTGTCGCCATCCCGCCACAACCTCTGGGGCAGCACCCTCCAGCCGGGCTGAGTTTGGCGCATCAAGCGCAGCCCGGGTATTTGCGCCTCCAAAGGCAAAGCCCACTCAGGTGCCCGAACGCAAAGCGGAAACCGACGCGGGGCTTTCATACGGAGGCAAAGCCGAGAAAAGCCCTGAGCGGGAAAGTAGCTTGTGTGAATCAGCTCGATGGCCCTTTGGCCCATACGCAATTGGACCCGGGAACACTCGAACATCAACACGGCCGGGGCCGCACAGTGAGGAAACCGGGTAACACCGTAGCTGAACGTTGGTGCCCAGGTGATTCCCCGCGGACTCCTTGAACTTGAAACACAGCAGTTGATGCCCGGGCCGTGAGCTCTCCGGCCTTTTAAGGGTGTTAAGTAGCACCAACGCTCGCCTGTCGGATACTGGTCGGCGAAAGGGTGAGTATAAGTAGTGCGCTCTACCTTGTCAACGAAACGGGGCTCGCCAGTCAATTGCAACAACTGAAGGTTCATCTGCAACCACGTCACGGTAACACAGGTCTCGGCTATGTGAGTCCCTTTCGGATTCGGTAGAAAATAGTCCTCCCGAAAATACCCGCCTTGATTCGTGCCGCCCGTGATGTAAAGCCAGCGCTCGACAATGTCCTGCCATGCCATTAAAACCGTCCGTAGATACTTAGACTCGCCGGGGATTCGATGTAACTCACTAAGGCCGACAAGATTGGATCGCATCACATAGGCCTTGACATTGGCAACGCGATGCACCTGCCCATGCTCAAGCAGGGCCGTGAGTAAATGGGCCCGCCGGACTCGCCCCACGCGTTTACCGAGTACTCTGCAAACCGCAGGCACCGTTCCTCCCCCGTGAAGCGGAACAGCCAGACCATCCGCTCCAAAACACTCGTGGCTGCTATGCCCACATGCGTGCCAGCTTCCATGATGCTCTTTGGGGAGTCAATGTCGCAACGAGTAGATCAGCCATCTTTTGACATGCCGCCAAAGACGAGGCTTTGCCAGTGTGGCGATCGTTCGTGAACAAAGCCGGTCAGATTGCATTTTTGAGGCCATACATCCGAGTCTGCAACCCGGGGAAAGACCAAAGCGCGGATCCGGACGGTAGGTGCCCCAATAGCCGTCTGATTCTTGGCTCTTTATGAGGTCAACGGCGGCGAGCTCGATCTTGTGCCGCAGTTCCGGGTTTCCCGTATGCACCCAGGCGAATGTCGAGGCATGCATCCACTTGCCGGTGTACTCGCCCATCCATGGATGGTGGCTTGGACGGCGCCAATAGCCCGCCAGCAAATGATTGGGGTCCATCGACAGTGATCGGTTTGTCACTTTAACATGGATTCTCGTGCCAAGCCATCCGCGGATACGGACGCGCTCACGTGTTGCAAGCCGCGACTGGTCTTCGACGTGCGTCGGCACTCGCCAAGGAACTTCGATCGGTTCAGCCATGCTTTTCTGGGCAGACCAGCCGGTGACAACACCAACCGCTCACAAGGTCCAAACCCGGTACCTCATCAGCCGGCACGAGCTTACTACGCAGTCATCGAAACGAGCAACGGGATACTCATTCGTGGCATCAGTACCCGACCTGGTTGCCCCCAAACCCACCGGAGGCGGAGGATTTCATTAAATCGGAAAGAAACTCCAGCCCCGTGAGTGCAAGTTCACTGGGGCCGAGAGAGTATCGAAAGGACAGTTTTCCGTTGGCAGTCGGGACCTTGGGTTGTTGCTGACAAGCTTTTCCAGTAGCCTTCTGTAGGCTTGGCGGCTCTGGTATGGTCCTGCAAGCCAGGTTAAATCATCATTAGATAGGAGCAAGTTATGAGCGTCCTTGTAGTGGGTTCAACCGCACTCGATTCGATTCAGACTCCCCACGGTTTCCGCGACCGGCTCCTTGGCGGTTCAGCAAGTTACGCGGCCTTGGCAGCCAGTTTTTTTGCGCCGGTACGCTTGGTTGGAATCGTGGGGACTGATTTCCCGCGAAGTTATTTAACCTTGTTGCGGCGCCGTGGCATCGACGTGACCGGCATGGAGCAGCGGGACGGGCCCACCTTCCAGTGGTCAGGCGAGTACGAACCCAACATGAACCGTCGGCGCACATTACGAACCGATCTCGGGGTTTTCGCCGGCTTTCGCCCGGAGCTGCCCGATGGCTACCGGAGGACCCCGTGGATCCTACTCGCAAACATCTCCCCCGAGTTGCAGCTCCATGTGTTGCAGCAGGTTTATCGGCCGCGTTTGGTGGCTGCCGACACAATGGACCTGTGGCTGGAAACAGCTCGGACAGAGCTACTGCAGTTGTTGCAGCAAGTGGACCTGTTCATCCTGAATGAGAGCGAGGCGGCACAGCTAACGGGGGAGGCAAGCGCCGTACCTGCCCTGCGCCGCTTGCATGCATTTGGGCCCCCCTACGTAATTATTAAGAAGGGGGAACATGGGGCCATCTTGTCGGGACCGAACGGTCTCTTTCTGGCGCCGGCCTTCCCGCTGGCTCGCGTCGTAGATCCCACCGGTGCAGGAGACAGTTTTGCCGGTGCGCTTCTCGGTTACCTGGCGGCCGGGCGAGGCTTTAGTGAGCGGCGGCTGCGCCGAGCCATGATTTATGCAAGTGCCGTGGCCAGTTTTTGCTGCGAAGAATTCGGCGTCATACGGCTGGCCAAACTTTCGCGGTCTGCGATCGAAAAGCGGGTTTTGCAGCTTAGGCGTATCACTCGCTTTTAAATTGCATGCCCTTGGCCCGTGCGGCTCCGGATCGATCAGATGCGAAATTGGGACTGTATTCAGACAAAACGGAGCAGGCCTAGGGAAACGGAGGGAGGCGGAACAACAGGGCCGAAGCCCGTGGAATGGCCGCATCCACGGCTGAGGAAAGCCCAGCCGCTTGACTGCGTTCAATTCCCTCGCAAGGTTACATGGGCCGCCTAAGTGGCCTCAACCGCCAAAGAGGTTTAGGCAGGCAGAGGAGGTACCTCCATCCAGGCACGCTTCTGCCACGATTCCAAACCTTTCTCGGCCAGTTGCACCCCCTTGGCGCCCTCTAACAAATTCCAAGGGAAAGGCTCGTCCCACACGACGTGTCGCAGAAAAAGCTCCCATTGAACTTTAAACGCGTTGTCGTACGTCTCGTAATCAGGGACCCGTAACCAGTGTTCGTAAAAGTTGATGGGGTTGGGCAGATCAGGATTCCACACGGGCCGGGGCGTTGCATGAGCTGGCTGAATCCAGCACTCGCGCAAGCCAGCCACGGCTGAACCGAGCGTGCCATCTACTTGAATGGTCAGCAGATCGTCTCTTCGAACCCGGACGCACCAAGAGGAATTGAAATGCGCGATGATCCCGTTCTCCAATTCAAACGTGGCGTAGGCTGCGTCATCAGCCGTGCACCGGTACGGCTGACCCCGCTCATCCCATCTCTGCGGAATATGGGTGGCGCCCAGACAGGATACGGCTTTGACCGGACCAAAGAGATTGTCCAGTACATAACGCCAATGGCAGAGCATATCGACGATGATGCCACCTTCTTCTTCCTTGCGGTAATTCCAAGACGGACGCTGGGCCGCCACATGCTCTCCGTCAAAAACCCAGTAACCAAATTCGCCGCGAATAGATAGAATCCGACCAAAGAAACCGGACCGAATCAAGGTCTGCAATTTGCGCAAGCCCGGCAGCCACAATTTGTCCTGAACCACGCCGTGTTTCACGCCGGCTTGTTTGGCCCGGAGATAAAGATTGTAGGCAGTGGTGGTCTGAGTCGCAGTGGGTTTCTCACAATACACATGTTTGCCGGCAGCCAGGGCTTTCATGACAGTGGACGCACGCAGCCCGGTGGTTTGTGCGTCGAAATAAATGGGATACGTTGGATCCGATAATACCGTGTCCAAATCGGTGGTCCAGCGAATGTTCTCGCCCAGCGATGCCAATTTCTGAAGTTTGGCTGCGTTTCGACCCACCAAAATCGGCTGTGGCAGAATCACTTCCTCATCCCCGCGTCGTACCCCTCCTTGTTTGATCATGGCCAGGATGGAACGGATGTAATGTTGGTTTGTGCCCATCCGTCCCGTCACACCATTCATGATGATCCCGACAGAGCGTGTTTTCATGTTTAGTTCCAGCGTGGCGATGTCCTCGCAATTTGATTTTTTGGCACACCGATGCGTCAGCGAGCAGGGCAGGGGAGCGCCGCAGCGGCCTGCAAGTTGCGCTCAAGAAGGTTTCTCCGTGCATTGAGGCCAGGCTCCCGGGGGCAAAGGAGGTGCTTCCACTCCGGCCCGCGGCAAGGTCCCTTCCAACTCTTGCCGCCAATGGGCGACGTCCCCCGCCGGTCCGTAGCAATAGATCATTCGAAGTGGGGTCTCGCCCAAATTGGTGAGCTGGTGGTAGACGCCGGGAGGAATGTAAACGGCTTGGCCGCTGGTCACAATCTGGCGTTCCTCACCCAGGCACATTTCTCCAGTGCCCTCCAAAATGAAGTAAACCTCTTCCTGCTCTTGATTGTGCCATGGCACCTGCCCACCCTTGGGATCAAGTGTCACGTAACCCATGCAAAAGTTGCGGCATTGAATGGGTGCCATGCCTCCCACAAGGTTTTGGGTCCGGCGTCGTGCAGGATAGCGGCGTCCCTCAATTTTCTGAAGATCTGAGATGATCATGGCTTGACACGCTTATCCGTCTTTAGGGAAGTGGTCAAGCATCACTGAAGGACTTCTGTTGACCTCCTGTGCCCCGGCGCCGTTCGTGCCTGCTAAAAGCTGGCAGGCGCACTTGCAGTCCTGGACGCCAGCGGCGAGGCCCCAAGAACCAAACTAGCCACGCAGGTCACAAACAGGTCGCGTCAGGCGGAGAAACGATTCGACTTACGGGAAGAATGGCCGCAGGATCTGACCAGCCACCTGGACGGCTCGTTTGCGTCCTTCCAAGGTTGGCCCGAACGTGTCGTCTTCCACCTCAATACAGATCGGGCCCGCATAACCGATTTCATATAACTTGGCCATGAAGCTGGCCCACAGGATCTGGCCAAAACCCGGAATTCGGGGCGTATGCCAAAGTTTGGGGAAGGCAAACGCGCCAACCTCATCGAGCTTTTCTTGGTGAATCTGCACATCCTTGGCATGAATATGGAAGATCTTCTGTTTGAACTCTCCTAAGGGCCGGATCGGGTCCATTCGTTGAAGAACCAGATGGGACGGATCATAATTGAGCCCAAAGTAATCCGAGGGAATTTCCTCAAACATACGCCGCCAAATGGCCGGCGTCGTGGCCAGGTTTTTGCCCCCTGGCCATTCGTCCCGCGTAAACAGCATGGGGCAGTTTTCGATGCCAATGCGAACGTTATGATCCTCGGCAAAAGCAACCAAGGGTTTCCAGATCTTCAAGAACCGCGGCCAGTTTTCATCCACGCTCCGCTGCCAATCGCGACCGATGAAGGTGTTAACTTGACGGACGCCCAACAGGCTGGCGGCGCGGATCACGCGCTTCAGGTGTTCGACCGCAGCCCGCGAGACGCTCGGGTTTGGATCCAGTGGATTCGGGTAATAACCAAGGCCGCTCAGCGAGACACCGTGTTGAGAACAAAGTGCATTAATGTCATCTGCTTGCGCTTGCGTAAAACCTGTCACGTCAATGTGCGTTACGCCGGCGAATCGGCGTTCCGCCTTGCCGACTGGCCAGCACATGACCTCCACGCATCGAAAACCTTCGGCTGCAGCAAAGGCCAACAGCTCGTTCAGCGTTAGCTCCGGCAGAATGGCAGAGACGAATCCTAGTTTCATCGTGATCGCTCGGGTTGCGGTCTTGTTCCTCTGAACCATGACAATCCAGCCGAGCCGCCCTGCGACCCTTCTAGCGGCTCGAGGCTTCTTTGGCAACGCCTTTTGCAAGGTGGACCTGGCTTTGCCTCACACCAGCCCCATCTATCGCAGGACGGAGGCTTGATGCCGCTTGGTTGACCGACGTCTACGGAAGTCCGTCGCGCCAACCACTCACTCCTCGCGTGGTCGAGGAACGGGTCACACGGATCGGCTGCTGTTTGATCTTTTCTTCCCGGCTTTCAGAGTTATGTTGAAGGTTCAATAAGGCATAAGCGAGCGACCGAAACCATGGGAATGGATCCGAGCCAGATTCGGAACTTTAGCATTATCGCCCATGTGGACCATGGGAAAACGACGTTGTCGGATCGATTGCTGCACCGAACGGGGACCATTTCGGACCGAGAGATGCAGGACCAGCTCTTAGACTCCATGGATTTGGAACGAGAACGGGGCATTACCATCAAGGCGCACCCTGTGACCATGTATTACACAGCGCGCAATGGCCGACGTTACGAACTGAACCTGATCGATACTCCAGGTCACGTGGATTTCTCCTACGAGGTCTCGCGCAGTTTGAGGGCCTGCGAGGGGGCGTTGCTCGTCATCGATGCAGCGCAGGGCGTGGAAGCCCAAACTGTGGCCAACGTTCACCTGGCCATGAAGCAAAACCTGGTCATCATCCCGGTCATCAACAAAATTGATTTACCCCATGCGAACGTTCCATTGGTCCGACAACAACTCGAGGACATTTTGGCGATCCCCGCCGAGACGGCGATCTTGGCCAGCGCCAAGGAGGGAATTGGAACTGATGAGATTCTCGAGGCCATCGTCGAGCGCATCCCACCTCCGCAGCCTACCGGGGCCCCCAGCGTGCAGGCGCTGGCTTTTGATTCCTACTTCGACACGTATAAGGGTGTAGTGGTCTATGTCCGTTTGTTTAACGGTGAACTCCGGCCGGGAATGCACATCCGCCTGTTGCACTCAGGCCGCACCTATGAGGTCAAAGAGGTCGGAAGCTTCAACCCGAAACCCTACGTGCGGGACTCTCTCGGCGTCGGAGAGACCGGTTACGTGGCTGCCAATATCAAAAGTCCTTCCGAGGTCAAGCTGGGCGACACCATCACGGACGCCCGCGTGCCTTCGCCCGCCCTGCCTGGTTTCCAGGAGGTCCGGCCCATGGTGTTCAGCGGCATTTATCCCATTAATACCGCTGATTATGAACATCTCAAGACAAGTATGGCCAAACTCCAGCTCAACGATCCGGCCTTTGTCTATCAGCCCGAAACGAGCGTGGCCCTCGGATTCGGCTTTCGATGTGGCTTTTTGGGTTTGCTGCACATGGAAATTGTGCAGGAGCGTCTCCGGCGGGAATATGGTTTGGACATCATTGCCACTTACCCGAGTGTGGTCTATCGGGTTCACTTGACCAACGGGACCGTTAAGGAGGTGGACAATCCGGCCCACATGCCGGAGCCCAATTACATCGATCGAATCGAGGAGCCCATCATTCGCGCTTACATCCTCTGTCCAAATGAGTACATCGGAGACCTGCTGACTTTGATTACGGAACGTCGAGGACATGTGGAGAATACTGAGACTCTGGATCCCCGTCGGGTGATGCTCATCGCCTGGCTGCCCTTAAACGAGATCTTAATCGACTTTCACGATCGCATCAAAAGTGTCACCCATGGGTACGGTTCCATGGATTATGAACATGCGGGCTACGTAGCGGCGGACATGGTCAAACTCGACATGCTGGTCAACGGGGAACCCGTTGATGCCTTTTCTTGCATTGTTCATCGGGACAAGGCTGAGGGCCGTGGGCGTCTGCTGGCTGCCAAACTTAAAGAAGTCATTCCGCGTCAGCAGTTTCAAGTGGCGATTCAGGCTGCCATCGGCGGTCGCATCATCGCACGAGAAACAGTGAGTGCCTTGCGCAAGGATGTCACAGCCAAGTGCTACGGAGGGGATGTCACTCGTAAACGCAAACTGTTAGAGCGCCAGAAGGAGGGTAAAAAGCGCATGAAAGCCATCGGTTCGGTACACATCCCACAGGAGGCCTTCATCGAAGTGCTGAAAACGGCCTAAGATCCTTCAACCCGTCAGTTCGAATACCCACAATTTTTTGTGTAACCCATGTTTTTTTTGCGGTGGCTGCTATTCCGATCGGTGCGTGAGGCGCATAATCTTTGCCGGCACGTTGACCGGTTGACCCATGCTCAAGCAGACCTCTTGCCACCCGAGGGCTTGGAAGCCCTGCGTCGGGCGACGCGAAAACTCCGGGAGGCCCTCCAAACGGGGGCCGCACGTGCCGTTTTGCGGGAGCGATCCGAGGAGGTGGAGCAAGCGGCCCACCGTTGGCTGATTCGATATCCTTACCCCCGACTGCGAGAGAACTTCGAGGTCATGCTAGTGGCCCTGGCAGTAGCGATGGCCATTCGCACCTTCTTTCTTCAGCCGTTCAAGATCCCGACCGGCTCAATGCAGCCTACACTGTTCGGGGTAACCTCGCTGAACCTTCTGCAACATCCCGAGGTTCGCCCGCCCACCGGATGGAAGCGTGTAAAGGAATGGTTCGCCGGAGTGTCGTACGTCAAGCTCGTGGCAAAGGCAGATGGTCCGATCCAACGGGTCGATCCGCCTCTAAGACTGTTGTTTTTCAACTTGAAACAAACACTGTGGATCGGAGGTGTTCCTCACACGCTCTGGTTCCCGCCCGATACGGGTCAGGTGGACATTGCCACCCGGGGTGGGGTGCGACCGGGCCAGTTTTTCCGGAAAGGTGACGTGGTCCTGTTCGTCCGTGTACAGAGCGGGGATCATTTGTTTGTGGACCGGATGACATACAATTTTCGCCCGCCGCGTCGCGGAGAGATCATCGTGTTTGAGACAGCTGGCATAGCAGGGCTGCCCCAAGATCAATACTACATCAAACGCTTGGTTGCACTGGGCGGTGAACGTGTCCAAATTGGAGCTGACCGTCATCTGGTCATCAACGGCCGTCGATTAAACCACCTGGTGCCCGGCTTCGAACTGGTTTATAGTTTTGATCCTGCGGAGCCCCCGCGTGACAGCCGATACTCAGGTCATGTCAATCATCCTCAACTGGCAGAACTGTTCTACACTCATCCGGAGGGAGTTACGGTGCCTCCACGCCACTACATGGTCATGGGCGATAATACGCTCAACAGTCTGGATTCCCGAAACTGGGGTGCTTTCCCGGCCCGCAACGTTATCGGCCGATACTGGTTTGTCTATTGGCCCATCACAGAGCGATTTGGGTGGGCGCCGAAGTGACGACGCGCAACACCCCCAAGGCTCTCGCCAGATCGCTCTCGCAAGACCAGGGGGTTAACGGCGTGCAACGTACACAGCCGGCTGTCTTCGGTTTACGATCGTTTCCATCCATGGCCAACAGGCAGCCGCATCCGACTTTGAGATGCGTCTGGCATTTTTCCGGCTCCGTGCGAAACAGGGCGGGGGACTCCGCCGCTAATACTGGCCAAAGCACCAGCCTTTATCCCAAGGCGATTGCAAGCAGCATGCGTTGGCATCCATTGGCGCGTTCTGATCCGCCAAGCCTGCCTCTCATGCCAGCCAGCCTGTCAGCACTTGGCGTCGCATCTTCCTCACCGGGCGACGAATGGTAGGTTTCAAAGCCGTTGTTGGTTTTGATATTATTCGAGCCTTCTGAGCTTTGTTTTGACTGTCGGCGCTAGCTGAGATGTCGCTGCACCTTGAAACACGCCTTGGCCCCGGCACTGCGACGGTCTTCGGCGGGTAGCCAGCTCAAGAAAAATCTATGCGCTCTGGAGCATGGGTTCCGCTCATCTTGCATGCCCCCTGCTGCACCGACTCTATTGGAAGGCACGCTGACACCGAAAGGCACCATACCGCCCGCTGAGAGCCGGTGCATTGCTCAGCCAGAATGCTCTCGATCGTCCTTGACCACACTTCATTCCAATACCAGCAGTTGCAAGATAATAAATTCAGCACAATATATGTTCCATTGCATGTTGAGCGCGTCTTTCGTTACCGCTCAGGCCGCAAACTGCGGGTTTGACAGTTCAAGGCGGATAGAGGTTGTGATGGGCCAAACCAGTCAAGGCTTTCTTTCCACCTCAATGTGCGGTGAAGATCGTTTGAGGTAATGCTGGTAATTTCGAAGGCTGTATCTGACGTAGCAGCACATGGGTCACCGGCGGAGGAACTTGGCGACGGCTTCGGTTCGGGTTCGGACCTGTAATTTCTCGTAAATGCGGCGGATGTGGGTGTGAACAGTCTCGTAGGAGATACCAAGTTTTTCTGCGATTTCCTTGTAAAGAAATCCTTGTGCGAGGAGGTCGAGCACTTCACGTTCGCGTGGAGAGAGTTCCGCGGCGGGTTCAGTTGGCTTGGGGACGGGTTTTTGGAAGGACTGGACCACTTTGCGAGCGATGTGGGTGGTCATCGGCGAGCCGCCTTGGACGACGTCGCGAATCGCCTGGAGGAGCTCGGTGCGTGTGGAGCGTTTGAGAAGGTAACCGGTGGCGCCCGCCGCCAAGGCATTGAAAATGTTGTCTGTATCCTCGTAAACGGTCAGCATGATGAACTGGGTCTCGGGACATTGTTCTTTAAGACGGCGGACACATTCCACACCGTTGAGGCCAGGCAGATTGATGTCCATGAGCACCACGTCGGGTTTGATCTGAGGCACGGCTCTCAGGGCGTCCTCGGCGGATGCAAACGATCCGACACATTCGAACCCTTCCGTGCGTCCAATGACACGGGCTAAGGTTTCTCGCAGTTTTTCGTTGTCTTCGACGATGGTCACCTTGATGGGCATGGTGAAAAAACTGCTGCGATTCGCGATCAGACTCGTTCCCGAGGTTCAAGAGGCCACACATCCACGTTGCGCGAGCAAGGGCGACACAAGTGGTTCCGGATGGTTGATGGCAGTTTACCTGCCAGTCGAAGGCTCATGAACCAAGGCGAGCGGTGGGGAACTCAAGGCGGACGGTGGTCCCCTGCCCTGTTTGAGAAACGATTTCGAAGCGGCCACCGATTTCCTGCATGCGTTTTTGCATATTAACCAAGCCATGGCGACCCCGGTCCAACGCGTCCCCCGGCAGCCCACGGCCATCGTCCTGAATCTCCAACACGGCACGTTCATTGTCGAGTCGGAGTCGCACGTGCAGGCATTGCGCTCTGGCGTGTTTGACGGCGTTGTGAATGGCTTCTTTGGCCGCAAGGTACACATTATGCCGAACTTCAGGGGGTAGAGACCGGTCGGGGAGAGGGGGGACGTCAAGGCGATAACGCAGTCCGGCAAGCGCAAGGTATTCCTGCGCATACTTGCAAACATAATTCACGAGGCCCTCCAGAGAGTCGTGGGCAGGGTTGGTAGCCCAGACAATCTCATCCAGAGCACGGGTAGTTTCACGGGCGGTCTCCGTGATTTGGCGGGCATGCGTTTCCACTTCTGTGGGGTTGTGTTTATCGGTTTCGAGCAATTCACTCAACAAGGCCACTTGAACGAGGTTTGCGCCGAGCTGGTCGTGAAGATCTCTGGCGATACGCGCTCGTTCGCGTTCCAGTGCCTGCTGGTGTCGTAACTGACGTCGCAACCGTGCTGTAGAGATCCAGTGGACCGTCCCGACAACGCTAGCCGTGACCACCACGATGGCTGCAGCCAAGAACCATGGTTTGCGCCACAAGGGGGGCTGCACTGTGATAGACAGGCGGGCAGGTGCCAGGCTCCAGACACCATCCTCGTTCGCAGCGCGAATTTCGAACTGGTACTGACCCGGAGGCAACCGAGCGTATCGTACGGAACGGCTGCTGTCGGCGCCCGTCCAAGTGTTGTCGTAACCGAGCAACCTATGTTCAAATCGGGCGCGATCTGCCGCACTGAGGCTAAGGCTGGTGAAATGAATTTCCAAACGACGTTGTCCCGGAGGCACTGTGCATAGGGGCGGTTCTTGAGACCTCAAGCCCCGAATCCAAACGGGATTTCCGTCCAACCAAATTGACTCGATCACGACAGGCGGAGGGGAAAGGTTGGGGCGGAGCTCTTGTGGGTGGACGGACACCACCCCCTTGACCGTGGCAAACCAGAGACGACCATCCGTTCCTACGGCTGCTGCGGGTTGGGAGCCTTGCGTGCATTCGGTGGTGGGCAATCCATCGGCTGGGCCATACACGCGGCCAACCAATTGGGTCTGAGCCCCTTGACTTACAGCCTCCCACATTTGTCGTGGCAATCGCAGTAAACCTCCGTTGGAGCCGATCCACAAGGCATCTTCCTGATCTTGAAGCAGGTAGCTCACGCTGTTGCCGGGCAAACCATCTCTCGTAGTGAAGCGCCTCCATTGTCCCTGCCCAAACAATATCAGGCCATGTCCGGGTGTCCCGATCCACACATTGCCCATGCGATCCAACCACAAACAAGCAATGTCATCTACAGGCAATCCGCTTCCCGATCTTGCCCATCGCTCGACCCTGCCATGCTCAATGCGGTACAGGCCTCCGCCGACTGTTCCGACCCATAGACCGTCTTGGTTGTCCGGCGTTATAGCGCGCACGGGTTCCGACCCCAGTCCCTCCGGAGAGCGCCACCAATGCCAACGGCCTTGGTGATAACTGACCAGGCCAGCCTGGGTGCCGAACCAAAGTCGGCCCGCATGGTCTTCTGCGATTGCACTGATAGCCGTCAAGAGAGCCGCCGGGCCCGGCACGCGCTCGAACCGCTCACCAGTCCGTCGAAATAATCCGCTGCCTGTTCCCACCCAGACCTGGCGCTGATGATCGACCCAAACGGCCGAGACGTTTTGTTCATAGGGTGTGACCAATCCATGGTCTGGGCCGAAAAGCACCAAGACATCCCTTGTTCGCAAAGCCAGGCCACGGGTAAAGCCCATCCAGACGTTACCCTCTGGATCACAACAGACAGATTGGGCTACAACCGCATTGGGAAGCACTTCCCGACGGAAACGCTTCTTCCGAACGCGATGGAGTCCTCCGCCATCTGTGCCCACCCAAAGGTTCCCCTCTCGATCCATCGTCAGGGCCAAAATGCCCTCTGCGGCCAACCCATCGGAAGCCCCAAGGCGCGTGAACTGACCCTCTGGGTCAAACCAGTACACACCGTCCCCACTGCTCTCATCCAAGGTTCCAACGATTAAGTTGCCCTCCAAGTCTTCACACGCCGCAGAGGGACGCGCATTGGAACGCCACGGGTAGGGGCCTAAATCGCGGATCACCTCATTCCCTCGGCATAGCATGATTCGCCCCTCAACCAAGCGCCAGTGGCCGCCCGTTCGACTCGAGAGCAACAAGTCGAGTCGCCGAACAGGCACCACCAAACTCACAGGCAAGTCGGGCGGTGTAATCCTATCGACGGGGCTGACGGCGGCCAGTTGCTGATCCGAGCCCACCCATAGCCGATCTGTTTCCACCGCCAAACTACGGCAGTAACTTGGCAACTCAGTACCCAGCCGCCAGATGTTCATTTGTCCATTGTACAGGCGCCCCAACTGCCCGTCTGCTGTATAGAACCATACTGCACCCACGCGATCTTGAACAACGGCCCGAAGACAGCCGTCGCGGGTGCGGCGTCCAATGTCCACACGGCGCAGCCCATCCGGTCGAGCCCAAAAAACGCCGGCGTTCTCGGTCCCGATCCAAAAGTTACCCTCACGATCCTCATGCAAAAGCACGATCCGGCTGCTTTCCAAGCCCGGCGTGTTTACTGAATCAAACACTGTGAATCGTCGGCCATCAAATCGCACCAGCCCATTCAATGTGCCTGCCCAAAGGTAGCCGTTTTGGTCTTGAATCACGGTCAAAACGGAACTTTGGGGGAGCCCTTCTCCCGTGCTCCAGTTCTCCACTAAAAAGGGGGAATCTGGGGGTGAGGTCACGGCAGCTCGCACAGCTGCAACCGCATAAAGCCATCCGACCTGAAGCCAGGTCGCCCAAGTTTTGGACCGCCTCCCCTGCTGCCATTTCACGAGCCTGATTCTCACTCGGGAAGGTTCCCTATGTAAAGCGACACTCGAGGATGAGAGCGAAGCCGTTTGGCCCAATCATGTCCGCAGGAGCCAATGTGGTATGGAAATCCGTTCGACCCAACGGCAGCAAAGCTCGTTCAAACCTCCGCTAACCTGGCCGGTTGCAAGCGAGGTACCAACAGATGGATGACCAAGAGGGCAACTAGATAGGCGCAACCCGCCATGATGAAAACGGGAATGTAGCTTTGCGTGGCCTGGAGCACTGCCCCCACCAGCATAGCGATGAACATGCCCCCAATTGCACCCGCCGTTCCCCCAATTCCCACGACAGACCCCACCGCTTTGCGCGGGAACATGTCGGAGGTCAAAGTGAACAAGTTGGCCGACCAACCCTGATGGGCTGCGGCGGCCAAAGAGATCAGGCCCACAGCAATCCATAAGTCCTTTACATGAGCAGCAAACATCACCGGCACCACGGAAAGCGCGCAGATGAGCATCGCAGTTTTCCGGGCACGATCGACTGTCCAACCGCGCTTCATGAGCCATCCTGAGATCCAGCCCCCGCCGATACTGCCCACGTCTGCCACCAAATAAATGATCACTAACGGCAAACCGACTCTTTTCAGATCCAGTCCGTGGTTTCTATGAAAGAAATCTGGGATCCAAAACAAATACAGCCACCAGATTGGGTCCGTCATGAATTTCCCGACCGCGAACGCCCAGGTTTGCCGATGCGGCAGCAAAGCTCGCCACGGGATTCGATCGGCTGGATCAGGCGGATCACTGCGAATGTAAGCCAGCTCCGACGCCTTCAAGCGGGGATGCCGTTCCGGCTCTCGATAGAAGACCAGCCATGCAGCGACCCATGCAAAACCCACCAGCCCGGTAAGAATGAACGCCCATTGCCATCCCAGATGAAGAGTAATCCATGGGATTAGTAGAGGCGTGATTAAAGCACCCACATTTGTGCCCGCATTAAAAATTCCGGTAGCCAGGGCCCGTTCCCGTTTGGGGAACCATTCCGCCACGGTCTTGATAGAAGCGGGAAATGCACCCGACTCTCCCAGGCCCAGCGCGAACCGGGCCAACGCCAGTCCAACCGCGCCACCGCTCAAGGTCACCCAAGCGAACCCTGTCTGCGCATCCAAGTTGAGCATGGGCAACCGCCAGTCGTCCGGAACGAGACCAGCGAAGCCATGCACGGTAGCCGCTACGCTCCAAAGCGTGACCGAAGTCGCGAAGCCAATCCGCACGCCCACGGCATCCATGAAGCGCCCGGCAAAGATGAACCCCAACGCGTACGCAAGCTGGAAGGAAAAGACGATCGACGAATAGACGCGCTCATCGGACCAGTGAAAAGCCTCCGTCAAAGTGGGCTTCAGGATCCCAATGACCTGGCGATCAACATAGTTGATAATGGCGGCAAGCAACAGCAGGATGCAAATGCCCCATCGCCAATAACCACCCGCGACAAGCATCCCGCCGGCCACATTTTGTTCAGGCCGTGACATCTTGTGGGTCTCATAAACGAAACACCGATCAGCTGTCAAAGAGCCGCGCCACGCAAAAAGTGCATCTTTCCCCTTGTGATGTGCTCCAATGTTTCAGGCAGGCTTTTGTCCGATCGGAATGCACCGCCGGAGACCTTTCAAAGCTCTCCGCCACCGCTTATTTATCTTGGAGAACCAGTTGTTGATTCACCAGTTCCCCCAGCGGAGCCAGCCGGGGCTGATTGCAAGGGGCCATCCGTGTCGCCAGGACATGGGCAATACTGACCTTTCCCGAGGACCGACTGCCCCGTACTTGCTCCAGAACAAGCAGGTCGCCTAGTCTGGGGTGCCGGCGGCGCAACGTGCAGGCCCTAGAGCATGCGCAGGAAGACGTCTGCTACGATTGCCCGTCTGGGAAGATCATGAGAATTCCATTCAGCTGGTTGAAACAGTTTGTTGACTGGGAGGACACGCCTGAAGCTCTGGCTGAACGCCTCACTATGCTGGGTCTCGAGGTCGAAGGTTTGGAGCGGATTCCCGGCGAGTGGGAAGGCGTGGTAGTCGCTCAGGTCTTGACCCGCGAACCAGTGCCGGGTTCCGACAAACTCTCCGTTTGCCGCGTCTATGACGGGCAACGGCAGCGAACGATCATTTGCGGTGCACCCAATCATCAGCCGGGGAATAAAGTGGCGCTCATTTTGCCCGGTCATGCTTTGCCAACCCAGCCAGGGCAAAAGGAGCCGCTGGTAATCCGCGAACGCAAGGTTTTCGGCATTCTGAGTGAAGGCATGATGTGTTCCCCGCGGGAGCTGGGTTTGTCAGAAGACGCAGAGGGCTTGCTGATTCTGCCAGAGGATGCCCCGGTGGGTATGCCATTGGCCGAGTACCTGGGTCGCTCCAGAGGCGAGGTCGTGCTTGATCTGGAGATCACACCAAACCGGCCCGATTTAGCCAGTGTCCTTGGCGTTGCAAGGGAGATTGCAGCTGCGACGGGCAAACGCGTGCGGCTGCCGGAGCTTACCGATCTGACTGCCTGGGAGGCAGCTCCATCAGCCGCCGATCAGATCTCATTGATCGTGGAAGAGCCGGAGCTGTGTCCGCGATATGTGGCGCGTTTGATCCAAGATGTTCAAATTGGACCGAGTCCGGATTGGCTGCGGCGCGCTCTAGAGCGGGTTGGCTTGCGGAGTATCAACAACGTGGTGGATGTCACGAACTATGTCATGTTAGAATGCGGTCAGCCCCTGCATGCATTCGATGCAGAGCTACTGGCCCGGGATTCAGCCGGGCGTTTCACCTTGTGTGTACGTCGGGCGGCTCCAGGCGAACGTTTTCGGACTTTAGACGGGCAGGAACGCGAGCTGAGGGAGGACATGCTCTTAATTGCCGACGCCGCCAAGGCCATTGCGCTGGCCGGGATTATGGGAGGAGAAAATTCCGAGGTTCGGCCTGAAACACGCCACGTCTTGTTGGAAAGCGCGTGGTTCCAGCCCACCAACATTCGTCGCACCAGCAAGGCTCTGGGGCTTCGGACTGAATCCAGTTACCGATTCGAGCGAGGAGCTGATCCGGCTATTACGGATTGGGCCAGCCACCGGGCAGCTCAGCTTATTCTGCAGATTGCCGGTGGACGGTTGGCGTTAGGCAAAGTGGAACACCACCCCTCCCCTGCCCTTCCCCGGCATGTCACCCTTCGTTTCAACCGAGTCAAGGCGATCTTGGGCATTGACATTCCCGCAGAAGCGCAATGCCGTCACTTGGCCGCCTTGGGGCTCAAAACTGTGACCGTCAATGACGAATCGGCGACCTTCGAGATTCCCTCGTGGCGTCATGATCTGAAGCGAGAAGCGGACTTGATCGAGGAAGTGGAACGGTTGCATGGTGTGGAACGCGTGCCCGCCACAGTCCCCCGAGGCGGATTGGGAAGTCATCCAGCAGATACCCTTTACGATGGAATGGCCCACATTCGACAACTCTGCTGCGGCTTGGGGTTGGATGAGGCGCAGGGCCAGACTTTAATATCGGAATCTGCAGCCAGGTTGGTATGTCCGGAGGCTGCTTTGGTTCGGCTGGCCAACCCTCTGAGCAGTGACATGAACACGTTGCGGCCCAGTCTCTTGCCCGGTCTGCTCGACTCCCTGCGCCACAATGTGACGCGCAAGAATTTGGACGTTGCGTTATTCGAGATCGGCCGGGTTTTCCGTCGCACTGAGAAGGGGGTTCAAGAGCAACGACGTCTGGCGTGGGCGCTGACTGGCAGACGCCATCCTGTTTTCTGGAGTGGCAATGACCGAGACGCTAAATATGACCTCGCGGACGCACGCGGTCTCCTCGACGAACTGCTCGAGCATTTGGATGTACGTGGCGTCATGATGCATCGGCGGACGGAGATCAGCCCGCTTTTTATCGAATCCGCCACGCTTCAGGTGGGCCGCCAATGGATCGGTGAATTGGGACTGGTTTCCCCTATCTTGGCCCGTCAATACGACCTGCGCGATCCAGTGGTTCTGATGGAGCTCGATTTAGATTGGCTGCTGTCCCAACGTGCTCGTAGCCGGGCGTTTCAACCCCTGCCCTTGTATCCAGCGATCCGAAGGGATGTAGCCATGGTAGTACCGGAGTCTGTAACGCACGCTGACGTCATGCGCGTGGTGCAGCAAGCACGCGTGAACCATCTTGTCCGCGTCGACATCTTTGATGTCTTTCGCGGGGTGTCCATCCCTCCTGGTTGCAAGAGTTTGGCTTATGCCTTTACATATCGGGCACCCGATCGCACCCTAACCGATGCAGAGGTGAACACTCTGCACGCCCGCGTCGTAGCAGCACTTCGCGCCGGGCTGCAAGCAACGATTCGTGAATCGTCATGAGCTGATTCATTAGATCAGCTGGGTCTTGGCATAATCCATCCGAGGTCAGCATCTCCGTGGACGACTTGGGCAGGGGTAAGATCCTCTCCTGACGCAGATGCCGTAGAAAAGATCGGTGCAAATCGCATCGCTTATTCGCCACGAGATTTGCCCGTGGACCACACAATGTGTGCCTCTTCAGTGGCGCTTGCCTTGAAGCACACACAACTTACATTGTTGCCCTATGAAATTCTGGCTGGCTTGGCTCGTGTACGCGATTTTCGGGATCCTGCTGGCAGCGGGCATGATTCTCGCCCATGCCGGTAACTGGTGGCTCTTGATTACTGCTGGAGTGGGTTACGGACTGGCTCTGTTCTGGTTCGGTTGCAGACAAACCGCTGGCCATTGAGGACGGCATTTCTCCCCGTGTTTCAGCCTTGCATGCGAGCCGTCGTTCAGCGAGTTATCGAAGCCTCCGTGGTCATTAACCGGCAGCTGCATAGCCGAATCGGTCGCGGCCTGTTAGTCTTGCTGGGCGTCGAGCAAGGCGACACTGACGAAGATCTATGTTGGCTGGCAGGAAAAATCGCGCGCATGCGAATCTTCCCTGACGCAGAAGGACAGATGAACTTGTCGGCCCAAGACGTGCATGCAGATGTGATGGTGGTGAGTCAGTTCACGTTGTTGGCCAGCACGCGTAAAGGCAATCGCCCTTCTTACTCCAGAGCCGCGCCGCCCGATTTCGCCCAGCCGCTGTACGAACGTTTTGTTCACGCTTTGGCAGCCGAGCTGGACCGGCCAGTTGCAACTGGCCGGTTTGGTGCGATGATGCAGGTGCACTTGGTTAACGACGGGCCGGTCACTTTGGTTATTGACAGCAAGCTGCGAGAGTGAAGCAGTGTGGATGCAAGCAACAACCCAGAATCCTCGCGACTGGCAGCCAGCTCGTTGGAGCAGCATTCGCAAGGGAGTGAAGAGTTTTTTCACCGGACCATTCGTGCTTCATGCGTGATCAATTGACCCTGGCTGCTTGCCAAACCCTCCTGGCCCAGCGCCAGATATCGGCGCAGGAGCTGGTGCGGCTTTTCCTGAGTCGGATTGCTCATTTGGAGCCACACTTACATGCGTTCTTGGACTGGGATCCGGACGAAGCGCTAGCTCAAGCGAGGGCGGCCGATCGCGCTCTTGCCTTTGGCATCACGCATCAGCAACGGCCTTTGCTGGGGATTCCCATTGGCATCAAAGACAACATCGCCGTCAGGGGGCATCCTCTACGTTGCGCCTCCCGGATTCTGGGCGATTTTGTCGCACCCTACGACGCGACTGTGATTGAACGCTTGCGGGCAGCCGGGGCCGTTTTGTTGGGAAGGCTTAACATGGATGAGTTCGCCATGGGCAGCTCCACGGAGAATTCGGCTTTTGGCCCTACGCGGAATCCGTGGGATCTGGAGCGGACGGCTGGTGGATCATCCGGGGGGTCAGCTGCAGCCGTGGCGGCAGGCGAGTGCCCAGCAGCTCTTGGATCTGATACAGGTGGTTCCATCCGCCAACCCGCTGCCTTTTGTGGTTGTGTAGGTTTAAAACCTACCTATGGGCGTGTTTCCCGTTATGGTCTGGTAGCGTTTGCCTCGTCCCTAGACCAAATCGGGCCTCTGACGGCCACTGTGCAAGATGCAGCACTTCTGCTCCAGGTAATTGCCGGTCATGATCCTCGGGATGCCACCAGCTTGCCGGACCCAGTGCCGGATTACGTTGCGGGACTGTGTCCTGATTTGCGGGGCATTTGTTTGGGGTTGCCCCGTGAATACTTTGCGGATGGGATTCATCCGGAAATCGCACAGGCTTTGCAGCGGGCCACGGAACATCTGCAGTCGCTGGGAGCGGAAATTCGGGAGGTTTCCCTCCCACACACGCCTTGGGCTCTGGCGACTTATTACATCATCGCCACCGCTGAAGCTTCAGCGAATCTAGCTCGTTTTGATGGGATTCGATACGGCTTCCGAGTGGACGGAGACGACCCTGTCCAACTGTATAAGCGCACGCGTGGCCAAGGATTTGGCCCAGAAGTCAAGCGCCGCATTATCTTGGGTACTTTTGTGCTGAGCAGCGGTTATTACGATGCCTACTACCTGCGCGCACAAAAGGTTCGAACATTAATTCGGCGCGATTTTTTAGAAGCATTCCGGCAGGTGGACGCGTTGATCACACCTGTTACTCCAAGCGCAGCTTTTCGGTTGGGCGAAAAGTTGGCCGATCCTCTGCAAATGTATCTTACCGATGTCTTTACGTTGTCCTGCAATCTGGCAGGTATTTGCGGCTTGAGCTTGCCCTGTGGATTTACGCGTGAACCACGCTTGCCCATCGGACTTCAACTGTTGGGCCCCCCTTTGGGTGAAGCCGTGCTATTGCGCATCGCATATGCATACGAACAAACTGCCGACTGGCAGCGCTTCTATTCCCCCCCTCCGATCGTCGGACAGTTTCTCCAGAAGGCCGGCGGGGCAAGTTCGGGCTCAGAACCCACGGCTCCGAGCATCGGACCCTAGCCACTCAGGCTCGAATTGCGCGGGAATTACCTGGAATCTTCCTCTGAGTTGGGCTGTGATTCAATTCCCCTGACGAAGCAGGGCTGAGCACGTGAAAGCCAGCCGCAAAATTGGGCGTTGTAACCCGTTGCTCCCGAGATTGCGTTCCACTGTGGCTGCAAGACGATGCTTCTTTTTCGAGCTTCGCTCCAAGCTCTGCCCGTTAAATGCTCGAGCCAGTGTGTGGGTGCGCCATCAAGGGCACGAGGTATCCCGGATTTCCCTTATTCCCTCCGGCTGCTTCAACTTATCCCGTTGCAACATCGCCGGTGCGGAGAAGTTCCAAGCCCCCTTGACGTTCGTCCGGATTGTACAGCATCGGGTAGCGTCGGACCAATGGGCAATCATGACCTTTGCCCGCACACATATCAGCCGTCTGAATCGTTCTGCGGTCGACCTTCAGCAAAAACCGGGGCCTTGGCGGCACATGCAGAGCTTGAATCGCCGGACGCCATGGAACAGGCCGTCCTGCGCGCAACGGATGAGGGCGCAAGGGTATAGCTCTGGGGGCAGATGAAGAGGCAAGTCTGAGGACGAACCTGTTGGTAGGGACATCGAGTTCGACCTGGAAAAGAGCTGGGCCGTAACGTCCGCGCATGAGGAATTTCACTCGTGCGTGGGTCGGTGTACTGGCCGTTCGAAGGGGGTATTCCCAGTCGGGTGGAACGAAGGGAGTCGGGGGCATCAAAGGCTTCAGAGTTTTTTGCCCTCCTCTCAGGATTCTGATCCATGGAGAGTGACGCTTCGCTCCTTCGGTGGCCCAAATCTGTCCACAAGAAATCCCACTCGCTGGCGTGCGCAGCTGTCTCTTTGAGGCGACTTCACGCGTCGGACTGACGGAAGCGCCACGGGTCGGTCACTTGGGCCTGTCTGGATCATCCCCACGAGCGCCGAGGTGACAAGGGCATTGAGTTGTTTGGCAGGAAGGAATTTCAGCGCGAAGGTTGCCCCGTCCCTAGATTGGGTTGCGTGGCCAGCCACGCTGAGGCTTGCTGCGGATTAATCCGCAACCAGTGGGCGGCAATTTGGTGTAGCTTCTGTTGACGAATGCGATCGTCTTGGATCCACGAGAGCCATGAGGTAGCCATTTGCGGATTTTCAGAGGCCAAGCGATCAACATGAGCGGCCACGGCGACGTCGCGATAAGCGTCCGGCGGCAGGGTCCGCAGCCAGGCCTCGTATTGCGCAGGTGCCTGAATACTCCATTGGTAGCCGGCCTCGTAAAGCATTTCGGCCCTGAGCTGTCCGTCTGGGATCCGGCTCAGCTCATTCACCGCCGATTTGGGATCGTTCATGGCCCACTGAGCGAAAATTAGCCGAAGGCTGGACGCTGCAGAGGCATCCGTCTGGAAAGTTCCATGCTGAAGCCAGATTCGCAGCGCATTGCCGGGATCTGTTTCTGCAACGGCGCGGATCAGTCCATTCAAGTAGGCATCCTTTTCTTCAACCGACTTGAGTTTGGAGAGGCCAGGGACAGCACTCTGTAAGTCCCACCTTGCCCATGTGTGCGCCAACCGGTCCAATGCCTCGTGTCGTTGGGACGAATCCACATGCTGCGTGATGACGTCCAACGCTAATGCTGGGTCCGCATATGCAAGCTCGATCGTCCATGCACGAGCCACATGGCTTTTCAATGAAGGATCTCTCAAGGAGGAAAACCATGTCCACAAGGCAATGGGGTCTTGTCGCGTCCATTGCTGGATTACGGTTTCCAAAATGCGCGATTGTACACCAGGCTCTTCCAATGAAAGCGCCCATTGCATGGCCGATTCGGGATGCTGTTGGGTCATCCACTGAGCAATCCGTTGGAGCGCCAATTGTTTGGGCAATCCTTCTGGAAGGGAGTGAATCCATTGCTGTGCGTGCTCGGGATGCGCTTGCAGATAGGCCACCGCGATTTCCGGAACCAATTCCCGATGCGCAGGACCGATCGGCAACCGGTCCAAAAGATGTGCCGCTAGCGCCGGGTCCTGGCGGACCAGAGATCTCGCCAAGGCTGCAGCAATGGCATTTTTCTCTTCACCCGGCGGCCATTCTTCGGCCGACTGTATTGCATGGCGGACGTCGCGGTCAGCCAATTGTTGAAATAATCCTTCCAACCAATCGGATCGCCTCGTCCCCGGAGGTAGCTTCTTGAGCTCAGCCAAGGCGGCTTCGGGCGCATCCAAACCCCATTGCTGAAAAACCATTCCCAGGAGCTCGATTTTGGCGGGTCCATCTGGCAATGCTTGGACAGCGGCAAGAGCCGCTCCAGGGTCAGCTCGAACCCACGAGGGTAACAATATCTCCAAGGCGCTCTTTCGGCCCAACCCCTGGGGCAACAGGTCCAGCAACAACCTGGCCCCGGTGAAATCGGTGTCAGGCCAGTTCTCCAAGAGAGTCATTACAGCCTGCGTTCTTTCAGCATCAGCCGGCCAGGACGCAAGATGTGCCACAGCGTTTGATGGCGCTGCAGTCACCCAACCTTCAAGGGCCGATTGCATCGCTCGCCTTCGCCAAGGTCCCGGGCTCATGGCGCGAGCTTGCTCCACAGCTTGTTCCGGAGCAAGGCGAGCCCATCCACGGAACAAGCCCGTGAGCGCTGCCTCTTTGTGAGACCAACTGGTATTCCATCTTTGCCACATTTCCCATGCCGCCCCGGGATTGTCCATTGCCCACGTGTGGAAAACCTCTTGATAACTTGAGCCACGGAGCATGGCGGGAAGTTCCTGCACCCATCGCAACGCCTCTTGAGGATCCACTTGCGCCCACAGAAGTACGGCCACATTGACGAGCTCGTGACGCAGCATGGAATCCGGCAAAGATCGGATCCATTGAGAAGCGTCTTCGAGATTGCTCTCCAGCCAGAGCCGCGCGCAACGGGACAGAACAGCATCCCGAAGTTGGGAGGCGGGCCACGACGACAAATACATCACAGCTGCAGACGGATCCCGTCGCGCCCATCGTTCCATCAGATAGAGGCGCAACTCTTCCTGCACGGGTTGTCGCAGCACGGGGTCCAACTTCTGTACCAACTCGGCAAGCTCGTCGCTGCGCAAGGGCTCAATTACTTGATCCCAGACAGCCGAGCGACGCCACACTTTGCCGCGGCATGCTCCAAGGAATTGGAGCGCCAGTCGCTCCACGCGCGAAAAGGAAGCGACATTCGCAGGTTGCTCGGTATCCAGCGATACGCGCGCGGACCAGTTGCCATCCCGCCATTGGCCCGGCGGTACCGAAGCAGGCGTGCGCGGCTTCGTTACGGTCCACAAAAGAATTCCGGCCAACACAGCTAGGACAATAGCCAGACCGAATTTCCAGCCCCCTTGCATGTTCATTCGATGTGGCAGTTCAAGAGGTAGTCCCTACTGTGGAAAAGCGCGGTGCCCTACCGCCTCCGCTAGATTTCAGCCGGCGCCATGTGAAAACGCGAGTTCAAATCTGCTTTCGCGAAAAACGCAGCCCGGCCGGGTGCCTTGGTCTGCGATCACTGGCAAGTTACCTGCACAGAGTTCCCGGAGCCGCCGGTGATGGCGTAGCAACCGCCGGCATTGTTTGCCACGGTGCCTGCCAATACTCGGGTGTTGTAAGAGTCTTGGAGCCAGATGCCTATGCCACTGCAGTTGCGCACGTTGCAATTGTTTATCGTGGCGTCCCGACTTTGCGTCAGGCTGAAGATGCCGCGCCCACAACGATCTGCATCGACGTAATTGACCGTGCCGCGTTGATTGCTATTCGCCATGCGAAACCCGGCATACCCACCGCCGTAACAGCAGTTGTAGGCATAAACGGATCCGCCTGACCAATTCAGTGTGTTGTTCAATAACAGGCCGCAGCCGGTCGAATCTCGCGCTTGCAAAGTGGTCCAGTAGAATCCGTCCACGGTGTACGTTTCCAAGCCGTGAGCACTCTGCCCGTTGGAGGTGATACTGTTTACGTTGATGTTTCGAGACCCGCCTCCTTTGCTATCATCAAAACGAAACGGCAATCCACCGGTAACCTGTGCACTGCAACCACTTAACGTGATACCGCTGCTGCTGCGCGACCAAATGCCATAGCGTGGATTGCCGGCGATCCGAAGGTTGCGAATGGTCACATTATTCCTGCGATCCAGTTGAATCACGGAAATCGTAGATGCTGTTCCCGTGGCCGTCGTTCCGCCATAGTCCAGCACCAGGCCGTCCTTGGGCGCCACGCCGTAATCGGGATCGCATGTGCCGCTGTTGCGAATGTAGATCGTTCCTGACGTCATGTTATTGACGCAGGCTTGGATGGCCGCATTATAACTGCTGCCTGTATACACCACGTTTCCATCCACACGACCTGTCCACGTTGTGCCCGTACGTGTGACATATGCTGTCGCTGCCTGAGCCAAAGGTAAGGCAGTCAAAGCCCATAAAAGAATGCATAGGCAGGTTTTCATAAGACTCTCGTCGAACTTTTTGCGGGACTCATGTTTCAACATTTCCAACAAGGCGTCTGAACATCGAGTAACCGGGATTTGCCTTTCGAGCAATGGCCAGAATTGGCCATGGAACCAAATGCCTGGCCACCTATGCATCTGGCACGCCCGTGATTTTTGCGTGGGGCGACCAAAGGACACGTTGGGGGCGACAATGCTGCACAAGAGGCCACCACGCGCCAGGCGCTGCGTAAGGAGGTTTGGGCAGACGTTGAGTGCGGGCCAATGGCCAGTGAACCATCCTCGAGCGAGCGTACGCCTCTCCACACCGCCGTTATAACCAAGGTGGCCTCACGGTTCGGTTTATGCAGACCGAAACCTCACGCAGAGTGGTGGATCACATTCGTTTCCCTGTTGAAGCTTGAGGCAAAGTTGGATGATGGTGGCCTGCTCCAGTGGCGTCCCATCTGGATCATCCTGGGGAGGTCAGCCGAGTCTTTCACCTGTGCCGTGGGGCTGATCTGTGTAGGCACTGCTGGATCCACCAGTCTCCGCGGTTCCGACTACCCAGGAGGATGGTGAATTCATAGTTTGCGAGGTCGAGCCGTCATCAAATGCCCTCCGTTTGGCCCAAAAGACTTTTAGAGGGCCTTTGTTGCGCATCGTCTCTTAAAGTAGGTCCAACGTTGGGGCTCGCCTTGGTTGGGAGCGTGGTTGAACTCGGGGTTCTGAAGTGAATGGGGCTTTTTGTCCCTGGGCCGTGAGGTCGGACGCGGCTCTAACAAATTGGTCACATCTTGGAGCGGCAAAACACACCGCTCGGCACACCGCTTGGCCGTGCCGCCCTCCGCCCTTTTGGGCCTTGCGAGGCCATTAATGAATCTCATTGCGCAGGGGTCCGTATCTCGAGGAGCCGCACCAGCGAGGAGGCTCGGACTGAGGATAAGGTCCATTATAGGTGCAGTCCGGCCTCTTGGCATTGGGTGGGCTTTTCTTCATATTGCGCCGCGTGATTGACTCACCGGAAGCGTTGGAGGCTTTTCTACCGGTGCTGCGCGCAGCTCCTTGGGTGTCCATGGACACCGAAGCCGACAGCTTGCACGCTTATCCGGAAAAGCTTTGTTTGATTCAAATCAGCACGCCTACAGGGGACCGACTGATTGATCCACTGGCGGGGTTGGATCTCACGCCATTGCTGCAGGTGCTGGCGGGTCACAACCTGATTATGCACGGGGCTGACTATGATCTCCGACTCTTGTGGCGATACAACCGGTTCGTGCCCGGCTCTGTCTTCGATACCATGTTGGCTGCGAGGTTTTTAGGGGAACGAAATTTTAGTCTGAGCGCACTTCTCGAACGTTATCTGGGCGTAAGCCTGGACAAGTCGATGCAAAAAGCCGATTGGTCTCGACGCCCTCTTACGCCTCGAATGGAGTCGTATGCACGCAACGACACGCGGCATTTGAAGCCGCTTTCCGACCGGCTGCGGTCGGAGCTGGTGGCAAAAGGCCGCCTGGCCTGGCATGAGGAAGCCTGTCACCGCTTGATTCAAGAGTGCACTTGTGACCCTGTGGTGGACTTGGATCAGGTTTGGCGGGTAAAGGGAAGTCATTTGTTGAGTCGGCGTGGACTGGCCGTGTTGCGAGAACTGTGGTTGTGGCGAGAGGCAGAAGCGCGTGCAAGCAATCGGCCGCCTTTTTTCATCTTGCCTCATGAAACTTTGAGTCGGATCGCCGCAGCCGCTGTGGACTCGACCCCGGTGGATCAATGGTTACCCCCGCGTTTTCCGGCGCGTCGCCGGGCCGGCCTGAAGGAAGCAATCGCTCGCGGCCTGGCAACGCCTCCTGACCAATGGCCCGAGTTGCGCCGAGGGTCAGGACGCCGACTGACAGAGGCAGAACAAGCTCGCTTGGAAGCGCTCGAAGCCCGGCGGAACCAACGTGCACGCGAACTTGGTTTGGATCCCTCGTTCCTTGCTCCGCGGAGCGTCTTGATCGATCTGGCCCGAGATTGGGATACACATGCTCCCCGCTTGATGAGTTGGCAACGGGAGCTCCTCGAATCCTGACAAGTTCAATCAAGGATGCGCTTTTCCGAAGGAGCCTTACTTCATCTTCTGGGAAATCTTCGGGGCGAATGAGTCGGCCCGGCGCAAGTCGTCCGATAACCTCACCGGGCGGCAGTGGCATCAAGGTTCTTTCATCGCACTGGGCAGGTCGGCTTGCTCGACCTCTTTGAGGTCTTCCACGAGCACCTCGACGTTTTCGTCAGCTCGGATTTTGCGCACGTAATCCGGCAGGACTTTTTGGATTGCCTGGGTGATCAAATAATCCCGTATACGCTCTTTGACTTCATCGAATGGCACGCGCCGGGCCGGCATGCGTTCGTGCATTTTGACGATGTGGTATCCAAACTGGGTTGTAACAATGTCGCTGATTTGGCCCGGCTGAAGACTGAAAGCGGCGGTTTCAAACTCAGGCACCATTTGACCGCGAGCGAATATGTATTCACCGCCGCGGTCTTTTGAGCCCGCATCCTCGGAGTATTTACGCGCCAGGGCGCTGAAATCCTCGCCAGCCTTAACCTTTTGAAGAATTTCGTCCATTTGCTTTCGTTTCGCCTGACGCAACTCCTCGGATAACGGCTCCCGAGTGTTGGCGTCCAAGGTGCGCAAGAGGATGTGACTGACGCGCACCCGCTCAGGTTCCTCAAATTGTGCCGGATTTTCGTCATAAAACTTACGGACCTCTTCGTCGGTGACATTCACCTGCACTTCGCGGCGGATGACCGCCTCTGCGGTGGCTTCCTCGATCAATCGCGCTTTGAGCTGATCCGGCGTGATCCCGACAGACTTCAGCTGGCGGGTCAAGTTATCCATGGAACCGGCCCGCTCCAAGACCTGCTCGAAGCGCTTTTCGCCCACCCTGGTTCCTTCGGCGCGATCTTCCTCCGTGGCTCGTCCTACCAGCATCTGGATACGGATCAGTTGTTGCAACAGCTCCCGCTCAACTTGGAGGTTCGCTGCTGGCGGCAACGTTTGGCCTCGGGCTGCCAACAGGGCCTTGAAGCTTAACAGGGCCGCGTCTAATTGGCTGCGCTTGATTTCGAAACTCTTGCCCCGGGCAATGACCTGGTCGCCGAACAATTCCGCCATGACGGCCACCGCGCTGGTTGTCGAAGGATTTGTCTGAGCCCAAGCCAGCCCGGCCAGAGCGAGCGCCGTCAAGGTCAACCGAAACTTTTGCGTACGGAAAGGCATGTGCATGGAAAACGTGGTTTCAATCATGATGAACTAAAGTTGCACGAGACGGACATTGCTGATATCCGGGTCGCGCTCCAACTCCTCCAGGACGTTCGCAGGCGGCGCGCTGTCCAAATGCAAAACCGTTAGGGCGCGACCGCCAACTTCATCCCGATGCAAATTCATGCTCGCAATATTCACTCCATGCCGGCCCAAGAGGGAACCGATGTGCCCGACCATGCCGGGACGATCCTTGTTGGTCAACAGCAGAATATGTCCGGAGATCGGGATTTCGACGGGCATGCTGTAGAGCCGCACGATGCGAGGATTTTGCGGCGATCCGAAAAACGTTCCACCGGCCGACACCAGTTTTTGGTCGCCCTGAAAGACCTGGACGTGAAGCCATTCGTTGTAGGTTACAGGCTCGGAAGAACGTTTTTCTTCAACGGTGATACCCAAGGTGGCTGCAACGCTGCGGACGTTCACCGGATTGACCGCCTCCATGCCCGAACGGGCCAGGAATCCAAGCAAAATAGCCCGCGAGATGGGATCGACGTTGGGCAGCTCTCGAGCACGTCCGCCGTATGTGATGTAAAGACGATCTACTTGCGAGGGTGCCAGTTGTCCCAACAACCGCCCCAATTTCTCACCCAGCACTAGATACGGCTTCACCTGCTCATATGTTTGCGCGTCCAAATACGGCAGGTTGACTGCATTTCGCACTTCACCCGTCAAAAGGTAGGAAGTGATGACTTCGGCTACCTCCACGCCGCACTTTTCCTGAGCTTCTTTGGTGCTGGCTCCCAGGTGAGGCGTCAGGATTAGATTGGGATGTTTGCGAAAGGGATGGTCTGCGGGCAACGGTTCCTCGGCATATACATCCAGCGCAGCTCCTGCGACATGGCCACTCTCCAAGGCTGCCAGCAAGTCTTTTTCAACCACGATTTCTCCGCGCGCACAGTTGATCAAACGTACGCCGGGCTTCATCCGTGCAAAGGCCTGCGCATTAAGCATGCCGCGAGTCAACTCTGTTACTGGCATGTGCACGGTGATGAAGTCGGCTACGCGATAGAGTTCGTCCACTTCACTCACCAGTTTGACGCCCAGACTTTTGACTCGTGCATCGGCCAAGAACGGATCATAGCCCCAAACTTCCATGCCAAAGGCCAGAGCCCGTTTGGCGACTTCGCTGCCAATTCGCCCTAAACCGAGAATCCCGAGCTTTTTCCCAGCCAATTCGATGCCTGAAAATGATTTGCGATCCCATTGACCTGCGACCATCGAAGCGTGTGCCTGTGGCAGTTTGCGCGCCAAGGCAAGCATCATCGCGCAGGTAAGTTCGGCCGTAGAGACCGTGTTTCCGCCTGGAGTGTTCATGACCACCACCCCGCGTTGTGTGGCTGCTTCGACGTCCACATTATCCACCCCCACGCCCGCCCGGCCCACGACCCGCAACGCTTTGCCTGCCTCAATGACACGACGTGTCACCTTGGTTTCGGAACGCACCACCAAGGCGACTGTGTCTTCAACCAAGGGCAGAAGCTCCGCCTCCGAATGGCGCCGAGAAAGGACTTCGACGCGGAATTCGGGTCGTGCCCGCAATAACTCCACCGCCTTGGGCGCAATCGGATCGCATACCAAGATCTTCATAGACGAACGGAGTGTAGGGACGGATCGAGCCCCGGGTCAAACGCGACGTGGGCGGTTGGTCGAGCGAAAGGGTTTTATTGCGCAAAACAATGTCCTAGGGATGCATCATCAAAGAACGGCTGAACCCCTCCCCGTGCGTGCGGCATCCCATATGTAGGAGCCACCTTGACCAGCTCTACAGACTGGACCGAGGTTTCGTGGGTAGAGTGCCTCCCTCAAGGACGGGCCGGTAGAGCCCGACGGTATTGCTCGACCAGGACCTGGTTACGGTTTGCGATTTCCACCTTTCCCTGCTGTCGAGCCAGCTCAATGGCCTGCTCAGCCCTTTGGACGGCCATGGGGTAATCGCCGGCTGCCGCCAACGCAGCCGCCAAGGTCCCTATGAAAACCGGATTGGTCCATTGGCTCAGTTCGCAGGCGCGTTGTGCGAAGGTCACGGCTTCAAGGGGCCGTTGCAGTGTCGGCTCAGGCACTGTCGCCAAGGACCAAGCTAGATTATTCAGCCATTCAGGCTGGCTGGGATCCAATGCGACTGCTAGCTGGCGATGCTCCAGCGCCTCCGACCAAAGCTGATGCGCCTCCAGACTCGTCGCATATAGATCGCGCAGACCCGGCTCGCGCGGGCGCGTACGTACGGACTCGGCCAATGCTGCTCGCAGTTCGGGGTATGTGGGATGACGAAGGAGGGCTTGCTGAAACCAGCGTTGCCCTTCCGCGATCCGCCCTTGGTCCAGAGCCCACAAGGCTTGCACCACCGCCGTCTGGGGGTGATCTCTCGACACCCAAAACGCGCCGAAACTCAGGATCCACCATAACACCAGCAAGGTTCCCAGAGCCCAATGACCCCATCGCGTTCGAGCTGTCAGCCGCTCCCATCCAACGACCAGGGCCACCGCAAGGCCGCTAAGCGCGGGCAGTGCATAAAATGCCTTCACTTGTGCGTAAGAACCTACCCGGACGGACATGTACAGCAGGCCCCACAGGTAAAAGCCCAGCAGCCCGGATGCCCACCACGCGGGCTCCACTGTTCCGCACCATACACGCCAGGTCAGCACGCCGGCTCCGAAGAGGATTATCAGGGTCCAGACGATGCTAAGCCACCATGTCGCAGCCATCCAGGGCTCATTCCATGGCGGTCGAAAAACCATCCAAGACACCCCGCTAACCAGTCCATCGCCCCAAAGGGTCGCGTAGAGGCCATCCCAGAAACTGCAAAAGCTGCTGTACCACGGATGAGACCAAGCCATGCCCAATCGAAGATACTCAGCGGGTGTGCGATATCCCGGTTCCTGCCACCAGGCGCTTTGAATGGCTCCGTCCCAGTTACCCACAAAAGGCTGACCAAAATGCCACCATACGCGCGCGTAGTGCCAGCCACAAATCAACAAGAACACCGCCACTGCCGTTCCGAGAGCCCGGAACGGACGTCTGTAGGGCGTAGCCCGGGAAGCTTGTCCGCTTGCTGTGCCGCACGGCAGGCAGCACACAGCCAGCACAATTGGCACCGCTAGCACGGTGGAGAATTTGGTCAACATGGCCAATCCGAGCGCACCTCCAGCTGCCCCAGCCCACTTTAGGTTGTGTTCCTCCTTCCGTGATCGAAGCATCAGGCCAAGGGCGAGGGTTACCCAAAGTCCGGCCATCGTTTCGTTGGTTACATAGTGCGCGATCATCACATGGGCGCCCAGGGCGCTGGTCAATAGCAGGCCGACCCGCGCTTTCCAGCGTTCGAAGGGGTAGAGCAAGCGTAACAGCCAGAACACGGCAACGGAGTGGGCCCACCCCACGAGTCCGTTCAGAGCCCGCAGCAGCATGACCGCTGCCTCGTCGGAGGTTGTTAGGCCTGCGAATTCCAGAACAGCCGCGGCCATCAAATAATACAGCGGGGGTTGGTACATTTGCCATCCTTCGTGAGCCAATGGGATTCGCCCTTGTTCTTGAATGTACCGGACATACGCTTCGTGTCCTTCTGCGTCGAAACCGTAGATCCGGGGGAGTTGAGGCAGGTTGTTCGCAAACAGTAGGACCCACGCCATTCCTATGGTTCCCAACAGCCACCCGTCGCTTCCAGGACTGGACAGCCATAGTCGCAGGTTGGTGGGAATATGGTGAATCCATCGTACTCGAAGCCTGTATCCCGTTGTACCTGCGGTCACGACAGCCGCCACCACTGCGGCAACCCCAGGCCACTCGCTGGCAACTAAATCCGCTAACGTGCGAAAAGCGCGCAGATAAGGCCCCATCGGCAGCGGTTTTGACGCCAAGTGGGCCTCGCGGAATTCGCCGGCAGCCGTCGCTACCTGCCAGCGCAGCGGCTCGATCCTCTCGCAGGCGCCGATCTGAAGCTTGACCCACAGGGCCGGTGGACCGCTGGCATTGGTTACGTGGACCCACAATTCATTCGTGCCTGGTCGAAGCAGCCCTGTAATTTCGACGGTTTGCGGTCGTTTCCAACGATGCCCATTCAACGTGAGTCCCTCCACACGGATCCCGTTTAGAGTAGCTGCGCCGGATCGGAAGACGGCCATGCGCAACCAGCTTGGCTCGATCGGGGCTGACACAACCCACTCTGCTCGGAAGCTGCAAGCAACTCCTCGTTGTTGCAATTCAGCCGCGGCAGGGCGTGGAACTGTCCACCATGATAGGCCCTCGTAAGGTCGGAGATAAGGACCAGCGTCGCGACAATAGGCCAGGTGCAGCCACATGGCCATCCACGCGGCCGCAACTAGCAGCATGATCGCGCGGACGCAGCCGATTCTTCGCATCTGTTGCACTTCAGTCATGCTGCCGGAGCGAGGGGCTTACTGACAAGAGGCACCCCCTTGGTGTTAGATTGTCTCTAGCAACTTTTTCGTGTCCGGCTGCCCTGGGGCAGTTTAGAATCCGGGGCGCGCAGCTTTATGGAAGGACGCACATCCTCTCTGGCCTGTCATATGACTTGCCTGAACGGATGTGGAGAGCCGCTGATTACTGAAAATGTTGACTCGTTGGAGTCAATCGGAACGATACCTCCATGGTGGACAGGTGACGCATTTTCAAAAGGAAGTGAAGCCCCACTTGCTGTTTACCGGTCAATGCCGTCGTTTTGAACCAACCGCGCCCATCCGAGGTCGAATTCCCATCGTCTATCCTTGGTTTGGCAAACCAGAAGGGCAACCTTGGTCGCATGGGCTTGCCCGTTTGCAAGACTGGGGATTGAGTGAGATGGCCACCGGCTTGGATGCCTCTCTTGATCTCAAGTTGCGCATGCCTGACATCGAAGGCGCTTGCGCATGCTCCCTCTGCAGTCGCAAATGAATTGGTCATTCGAGACACCGTGGCGCTCGAGGTGAAGGTTACAAAGCCAGTCGGATCGAACCTTTCGGTATGGGCTCGACCTCCATACCTGCCTGGCTATGGGAGATGTACGAGAAATCTGGCTCACTCGTTTGCAGGGCACCGAATATGCGGATGACACGACGGGGCAACGACACCGGGATGCATCGGGCCGTCTGCGCATCGATTGACGCGATCAATCGGATTTATTTGAACCCGGCGCGACTGGTAGAGGTTCAGGACCCCGTCTTGGGCCGGACTCATCGCGTGGACAAAACCGGCTCCGCAGCACCGTGGTATGGAACGGTGGCCCGATCCAGGCCAAAATCCCTGCCGGACTTTGAAGATGAGAAGTATCTAGCCATGATCTGTGTCCAATCAGGTAATCTCGGAGATGAGGCGGTAATGTTTCCGCCGGGCAGTGCGACGGCCATGTAAGTGCAATGCAGCAGCCGGCTCCGCACGGGAGGTCCCGAGAGGATCCAGAGCGATCCAGCGCATGTGCAACTCCAACGTCTCCATCCCATTCTTCAAACTCATTTGGCGAACGAACCGCTTTGAGCAGATGGACTTCCATTGCCCTGTGTGACCGGATCACTTGAGATGATTACCCCACGCATGGTTCTTCCATCCAGATTTTCATTATTTGCCCGGGCGGGCGCAGTCCTCTTCTTAGCGCTGGGCACGAGCCTGCTGTACGAACTAGTGGGAGCGTTCGACTTTGTGAATTTTGACGATCCAGATTATGTCGCAGCGAATCCGATGGTTCAAAGCGGCGTCAACGCACGGAGCCTGCAATGGGCCTTTGGCAGCTTCCATGCGAGCAACTGGCATCCGCTTACCTGGATCTCCCACATGTTAGACTGCCAGTGGTTCGGCTTAAACCCAGGTGCGCATCATCGGGTGAATGTGTTCTGGCACGCTTTCAACGCCGCTGTGCTGTATGGATGGCTCGGTTTCCTGACCGGCCGTTGGCTGCTTGCATGGTGGGTAGCCGCTTTTTGGGCCTGGCATCCACTCCGGGTGGAGTCTGTGGCGTGGATTGCCGAACGTAAAGACGTGCTGAGTTTGGCCTTCGGTCTGGGCTGTTTGTGGGCCTACACGATCGCGGTTCGCCACCACATCCGGGGCCGGCGGACCGCTTGGGTCGGATGGATGTCGGTCTCCTGGCTGTTCCTAGGTTTGGGGCTCATGGCCAAACCCATGCTCGTGACCTTACCATGCGTAATGTTATTGCTTGATTTCTGGCCGCTACGACGTTGGCCCGGGATGATCGGCGTTGGCCCGGAACCAGCCTTCAGAGGGGTATCCCCGGAATCCATCCGACGGCTGTTGCTGGAAAAATTACCATTCTTCGCGTTGTCCTTGGCCAGCTCGGTCGTTACCCTTCTGGCTCAATCTCAAGCCGGCGCCACGGTTCCTTTGGAGGCATTACCACTCTCCACGCGTTTGGCGCAGGTCTGCGTTTCTTATGCCAGCTACTTGGGAAAAACGATCTGGCCTGTGCGCTTGGCGCCCTTTTATCCATACGAGCCTAAGGACTGGAGCGACCCAGCTGTCGGAATGGGATGTGCGTTATTGGGGTTTACCACATTTGTTGTCGTGCTGACACGACGCTCTGCTCCTTGGGTTGTCACCGGTTGGTTTTGGTTCTTGGGAACGTTGGTGCCCGTGATCGGCTTGGTACAAGTTGGTCAACAGGCTATGGCCGACCGCTACACGTACCTTCCGCAGATCGGCTTGGTCTGGGCCGTGGCTTGGGCGTTGGGGCATCGTTTGCGAAATCATCCGGGGTTAAGTCTCGTCACCATGATCGGTGCGGCCCTTGCATTGATCGGAACTGCAAGTTTGACGCGCAGCCAATTGTCCCACTGGCGCAACAGTCGGACGCTGGCGGAACATACGTTGCATGTGACTGCGCGCAACTATCTCGCTCATACGCAATTGGCCAACGCTTTGCTGGAGGAAGGCCGCCTGGCCGAGGCCTTGCGCGAATGCGCCCGTGCGCTGGAACTGCGTCCTCACTACGCTGAGGCGCATAATGTGCGCGCCAACATCTTGTACCGCCAGGGGGATTGGACAGCTGCCCGGCAAGCCTTCGAACAAGCTTTGGTGTGCAATCCCTCTTTGCCGGACGCATGGCATGGACTGGCGTTAGTGTTGCTCAAACAACAGCACTGGTCCGACGCTGCCAGGGCTGCCCAACGTGCCCTCGAACTTTGGCCGTTGCACATGGGTGCTTTGTTCGCATTGGCCCAGGCTCATCACCAAGCTGGAGACTGGGAAGCTGCAGCAGCGGCGTATCGGCGCTTGTCGGAACTGAAACCTGACTCGGCCGCTGCTTTCCAGGGACTGGGTGCTGTTCTGGCCCTTCAAGGTAACTTGCCAGCGGCTTGTGAGGCTTACGAACATGCCTTGTCTCTACGTCCCCACGACCCCGAAATCCACCTGCGTCTCGGGGTGTTGCGCCTGCAACTGGGACAATCGGTGCTCGCAGAAAAACACCTGCGCTTTGTGCTACAGGAGCTGCCCGACCATGCCCTGGCTCATCTTCACATGGGACATCTAAGCTTGGGCCAGGCACAGCGCGAAGCGGCCATTGAACATTACCGCAAGGCCCTTCCGCACTGTCCCGATGACCTCCAACTACTGAACAACCTGGCGTGGCTTCTCGCGACACATCCCAACGAGAACGTCCGCAATGGCGGTCTGGCCGTGGAGCTGGCCGAACGCGCCGTCCAATTGACCCAGGAGCGCGTTCCTTTGCTGCTCGGCACTTTGGCAGCAGCTTACGCCGAGGTCGGTCGCTTCACGGACGCTATCCAGACAGCGGAAAAGGCCGTCGCCCAGGCTATTGAATGCGGTCAAACGGATCTTGCCCGGCGCAATGAGGAACTCCTTAGGCTCTACCGATCGGGACGAGCACCCCGAGAGTGACTTCTAGTTTGAGCTGAAAACCCACGTTCCCCGCGTCTATGTCCGGTCTTGGAAAGCTAACGCTCCGAATGGTGAGTCGTCTTCGACACCTTGCAACCCTTGCTGGAAGCCATCTGATGTCCGGCTTTGACCCTCAGTTGCTGTCCATGAAAAGCAAAGAGTCATCGGGTGATGCAGCCATCACTTCGCATACAATAGACTCTGGCAAAGGCGGATAATCCCGGATGACAAAGGCGTTTACCAATTGGCGCGCAGCTTCAGTGGTGCGCGCTGCATCCGGTCCATGGACTCGCCCCAACCGATCGCCGCAGCAGACATGGGTCCCTACGCACGCCAGTTGGTCAACGCGAACGCGCGAATCCACTGAGTCTTCTATCGTACATCGACCCCCTCCCAGATCCCGCACCAGGGCGCCGATCAGGCGCGCATCACATTCGTGTATCCAACTCTCCTGCGGCGCGACCACGCCCACGACACTTGGAGCCAGGGATTCCTTTGTCAGTACGATTTCATAGGTGCGTAGGTCCACGCCTTGTCCCTCCAACAAGCGTTGCCAAATCTGCATGGGCACCGGCGAAAGAAGAACGGCTCGCACCTGCTCGCGGGCCTGGGTCAGGGTTGGACTCCGTTCGGTCAAGCATAGCAGCCACGCCGCGGACTGGATCAACACTGTTTCCAATGGCTCCAGCCCCGGGTCATCCCCTCCTATCGAAGCACTCGATGCGCACTTGGCGAGAAAACGATGACTTTCGCGAACCTCCAGCCAATTTACCTACGGCCCGACCCAATGGTCGGTTCATGTCAGTAATCAAGGCAACCGCCCGGAGACCGCATGAACGAGCCAAAGTGCACCATGGCACTGGCCAAGGCCCGCGCTGAGGCCATTTCTTGCATGAACGCTGCGCGCTCGTGCTTCACATCTAGGACCAACGCGTCCAAATCTTCGGCCAGTTTCTTGGACAAGATGGAACTGGTGATTAACGGCAGGCTGGCCACCGTGCCGGTAGCATCTCGCAAGGCATACAGCTTCCGATCGGCGGGCACGAGTTCCTCGGTTTGTCCCACGATTGGGCATCCAATCAATTGCACTTGCGCCTGCAGTTGCGCGGTGGTTCGTCGCATTTGGTACCCGCGGATGGATTCCAATTTGTCTGGCGTTCCACCGGTAATTCCCAAGCTACGCCCGGAGATCATCGGCACACGAAACCCCAACGCAGCCAACAGCGGCACGAGCGGCAAGGACACTTTGTCCCCAACCCCTCCCGTGGAATGCTTATCCACCACCGGACGCCCGTCCGCCGGCCAAGCGAACCGTTGTCCTGAGTCCCTCATGGCCAGAGTCAACGCCCGCGTTTCTTCCGGCTCCATGCCACGGAGATAAATAGCCATGAGCAAGGCGGCAATCTGATAGTCGGGGATGGTTCCGCGGACGACCCCTTCAATAAAGGCGCGCTAATCCGATTCGGAAAGTTTGCCACCGTCACGTTTGGTTTCAATCCACGCTAGCGCTCATGCACCTTTCGGGCACGCCCGGTTTGTCCACCCAACGGCGTCCTCAAGGAGCACTCATTCCTCGAACCGCTTGGCCGCGATGCTCGCGTTGTGCCCGCCGAAGCCGAAGGAATTATTAATGAAGGCCCGGATTTTCAATTCTCGAGCTGTATTCGGCACGTAATCCAAGTCACATTCAGGATCCGGGTATTCGTAATTGATCGTCGGGGGGACCACTCCGTGCCAAAGGGCCAAAACCGAGGCTGCCATTTCCACGGCTCCTGCTGCGCCCAACATGTGTCCCACGGCTCCCTTAATCGAACTCACGGCAAGCCGACGCGCATGGTCGCCGAAGACCACCTTGATCGCCTGCGTTTCTGCCACGTCGCCTGCCGGAGTAGAGGTGCCATGGGCATTAATGTACGTAACGTCCTCGGGATTGAGCCGCCCGGTGCGCAATGCCATGCGCATACACCGGGCTGCTCCTTCACCGCCGGGGGACGGCGCCGTGACATGATGGGCATCAGCTGTGTTGCCGTATCCCACGATTTCGCAGTAAATACGCGCCCCCCGTCGTTTGGCGTGTTCGAGCTCTTCCAACACAAGAACGCCTGCCCCTTCCCCCATGACAAAACCGTCCCGTTCTCTGTCGAAAGGTCTTGAGGCACGCTGCGGATCCTCATTGCGTGTGCTCATAGCCCGCATCGCGCAGAACCCACCAATACCGATTGGCACGATGGTTGCTTCCGCGCCGCCTGCAAACATCATCACGGCGTCTCCTGCCTTAATGGTGCGCCAAGCTTCGCCAATGGCATGGTTGGCCGTAGCGCAAGCTGAGCACGTGGCATAATTGGGGCCTTTGAGCCCGTAGTACATGGAGAACATTCCCGAGGCCATGTTGCTGATGAGCATCGGGATCATGAAAGCGGACAGCCGATTTGGGCCGCGTTCCAGCAAGACTTGATGCTGTTGGGTGGTGGTCTCCAATCCGCCGATGCCGGATCCAATAATCACGCCGATCTGCTCTCGGTCAAGCCGGTCCAGGTCTGCCCCGGAATCTTTTAGAGCGGCCCATGCCGCATAAATTCCAAATTGCGCAAACCGATCCGTCCGGCGCAATTCCTTGCCCGAGGGAAACGCAGGGCTGGGGTCAAAGTCGTGTACTTCTGCCGCAATTTGCGTGGCAAACGGGGTAGGATCAAAACGCGTAATACGCCGGATAGCGCAGCGCCCAGCGATCAGGTTGCTCCAAAAAGTATCTAACGTTGAGCCCAGCGGGGTGACCACACCCATACCTGTGACCACCACCCGCCGTTCCGAGGAAGATGCTCCCATAAAGAATCAAGGGGCAGTGCTTTCGGCATTCGCGCCGCCCTGCCCCTCAGAACCTTCCTTGGCTGTTACTTTTCTTCCAACTCTTCGATGTATTTGATGACATCGCCGACCGTCTGCAGCTTTTCAGCCTGCTCGTCGGGAATGTCATGTCCGAATTCTTCTTCCAGGGCCATAATTAATTCGACTGCGTCGAGCGAGTCGGCCCCCAGATCATCAATGAGCCGTGCTTCCGGCGTCACTTGATCCGGATTTACGTCCAACTGCTCGGCAATAATCTTTCGGACTCGCTGTTCGATGCTGTTTTCAGCCATGGGACTCTCCAATTGCTCAGTCTTACAGTTCCTTGTGTGTCTATGGAACCAACGTAAGGGCGTCAAGCCCTGAAAAAGCATCCCCCGACAAGGATTGAGGCGATTACATGGACAATCCTCCATCCACGGTCAATACCTGACCCGTGATGTAACGCGATTCCGGTAAGGCCAGAAACCACACCGCATGAGCCACATCCTCCGGCTTGCCGAAGCTGCCTACTGGGATCCGTGCCAGGACGGCCTGCCGCTGCTCCTCCTTGAGCACCGCAGTCATGTCGGTTTCGACAAAGCCGGGCGCAACAGCGTTCACTGTGATTCCTCGCGAAGCAAATTCCCGTGCGCAGGACTTGGTAAATCCGATTAACCCCGCCTTGCTGGCTGCGTAGTTGGCCTGACCAACATTGCCGGTGAACCCGATTACAGACGTGATGTTGATGATCCGGCCATTTCGCTGCTTCAACATGGGGCGCAGCAAGGCGCGAGTGAAAAGAAACGCACCCTTGAGATTGGTGGCCAAGACGGCATCCCAATCTTCATCGGTCATACGCATGAGCAACATGTCCCGCGTGATACCCGCATTGTTGACCAGGATATCCACACGGCCGGTCTGCCCCAAAATGCGTGCGGCGGCGTTTTCCACACTTGCCGTCTGGGTCACGTCGGCGGCGAGCGCCCAAGCACGACGCCCCATGGCACGGATGGCCTCCACCGTTGAGGCACAAGCTTCCTCGGACCGAGCCACCACCGCCACATCAGCACCGGCGTGCGCCAGGCGCAAGGCCACTGCACGTCCAATACCGCGGCTGCCGCCAGTGACTACGGCCACTTGTTGCTCGAGTTCTTTCATTCCGGCCGGATTCTTAACCCAGCGCCCGGTTGAGATAAACTCCAAAAAATGCAGCGTCTTGGGTCGTCTGTCCTTGAGAGCGAACCGGGCACTTCGAGAAGCACCGCGTTTTCGTTCGTTGCTCGACACGGCTCGATCATTGCAGGTCCGATCGCTTGGCCCTCAAAAGCCTTCCAAGGAGTTGGCATCTCGGAAATCGGAGGGATCGCCTTCACCCATGCGAGAACCAGCTGTTCAACTCGCCCACGGTTATTTCATCCAAGCGGTGCACCACGCGCTTGCATCCTTGCAAATGGTCGGGTGGATGAGTCCCCGCAACCCCCACGACAGGCATGCCGGCGCGGCGAGCAGCTTCCACACCTACGGGCGCATCCTCAAATACGACGCATCGTTCAGGCGGCATGCCGAGGCGCTGGGCGGCAAGCAAGAAGACCTCCGGATCCGGTTTGCCCTTTCGCACGTCGTCGCCCGTAACTAATGCTTGGAACATCCCCCGTAAGCCCAAACTGTCGATCACGCAATCAATGTTGGCTCGGGGAGTGGAAGATCCCACCGCCCGAGGAATGCCACCAACACGAAGGCATTCGAGAAACTCGGCGGCTCCCGGCAGCAAGCGCAACGGAAACCGGCGAACCTCCGCTCGAAACAGTTCCTCCTTCCGATCACCCAGCCGCTTGAGTTCCAAGGGATCGTCCGTCCATCGCAGCAACTCTCGCAAAATTCTTTCGTTCTTCATGCCAAACGATTGCTGAAAAAAACCGGGAAAGAGGCTTCGCCCAACCTCTGCGGCCAGTTGCTCCCAAGAGCGTTCATGCGCCCGAGACGAGTCCACAAGGACTCCGTCCCAGTCAAAAATGGCTGCCCAATGCGACATGGGGCCTTTCCATAAAGGTTCGAGGGGCCTAATGCAAGACCCCAACACTTTCCACCCATCCATGGATGAACAACTTCCCTGCTGCGTCCAGTTGTGATGAGGACTGTGGTTCTTTCTGATGACTTGTGCCAAACTTGCACATGGCAGGCTAAGCCCTCCCTCCGGCGGGTCCTTGAAGCCCGTGACACATGTTGCTCAGACATTTCCGCGGGCAAGTCCGCCAAGGCAGACGATTCCCTGTCCTTTCTTGTGCTTGAAGTGGATCTGCGCGAATCCGGTAAGTACATCAGCACGATCTCGTAGGGGGTGTTTTCTAAGGATCTCAACTATATGGCTGACGGAGGCCTTTACGCTGAGTTGGGCCAGAACCGATCCTTTGAATACCAGTCCACTGCCAAACCAACTGGAACGCATGAACCAGTTGGGAAGTCCGTCGGCGCGGAGCTCCGGAAGGCTCCGTCTTTGTAGCCGACGCGTTTTCCGTTCATCGTAATAATCCACAGTATGTGGTTATGGAGGTCCGTCAGCTGGCCAACGTCTTCGGCTTGCGCAACGAGGGCTTTGACGCCATTGCGGTGCAAGCAGGCCGCGCGTATCATTTCTCCTTGCATGGCCGCCACCTCTTCACGGGCAACTGACGGGGCAACAGTGGAGTTCTCAAAGAGGCTTCGTGTTTCCCAGTACGCCTAGAGCGGCCCGATGGCACTGCACTGACTTCTGCTGAAGTGTGGGTCCGCGGAAGGCATTGGCATCGGGCGACGGCGTCCCCGATGCGTCACATACAAAGGCTCTTGCTTCCTTAGTGCTGCTGTCTCGCATTTGTGGCGGTGTTGCACTGAACGAGATTACCCTATTCCCGCAAGATACGTTTAAAGGTCACCCCACGGGATAGCGAGCAGACCTGACGCAGGTCCTTGCAGATCTCAAGCCTCGTTTCATTCGATTTCCCGGTGGTTGCTTGGTCTACGGCTCCGATCTGAACAACATGTATCGTTGGAATACCACGGTCGGCCCCGTTGAATGTCGTCGTGCTCAGCCTGATCTGCGGGAATACTATCAAATCGTGGGCTCGCGTTACTTTGAACACTTCAACTTTGCGAGGATATTGGGTCGATACCCATTCCGGTTGTGCCGGCCGGTGTGTGCTATCAGACTGCCGACTCCCAGGGCGGCACTGGTCAATGCGGCCTTGCGCTGGTGGAAATACCCGCTTAGATTCGCAAGACCCGGATTTCATTGAGTGGGCCAACGGTCCAGCAAATTCAAATGGGGTGCCCTTCGCGCTGCCGCAGGTCGTCGAGATCCTTTCAATCTCCGTTACTTAGGCGTCGGTAATAAGGAGCCTATTACTCCCGTCTTCAAGGAGCGGTTTCCTGTGACTTAGAAGGCCGTGCGCTGGGAGCCTCCACAGATTATGATCCTTGGTACAGTAGGTCCCTTCCACAGCGGTTTGGATTACAAGGAAGGATGGCAATTTGCGAATCAACTTCGAATTCCTATCGTGGATGAACATTACAATGAACCGCCTTGCTGGTTTTGCGCCAGGCTCAGCCGCTATGAGAGATACCATTGTCAGCGTTCCAAAGTCTATGTAGGCGAGTATGCGGCTCACGACACGGGGCGTGGACCCACGCTTCGATCCACGCTGGCTGAAGCAGCGCCTTTGACGAGTTTGGAACGCAAAGGTGACGTAGTCCCGACGGCCTCCTAAGCACCCTGACCGCCATCGTACGCAGCGGAATCCCAATTTGATATACTTTGCTAAAACTATCGTGGTTCGCACGATCAATTACTATCTTCAAGAATTGGTTAGTCATTACAGTGGGCACGTTTATCTCGCAGGGTCCGGGGAGCCGCTTTCCTTACCGGCAGCCAGTGGTCTTCAACCTGCTGACCGGCTCATCTCGGCACTTGGAACACGCAGGCTGAATGTGATCATGTACAGCCTGAACCGGAGGGCGTTGCAATCGTGGCGGATTCGTTCATCTTCTCTAATGTTTATTGGCAGCCGCTCTTCCGTCAGTGGCAATGGGCCAGGGTCTGCTTCGTCAAATCAGTGATCTAATGCCTGCGATCTGCAAACCCGAGGTGCCGGCGGTTTCCGCTCGACATACGTTCGAGGTCCGTGCGCGGAAAGGGGCGGCGCGGAAGGCTTCCTCATCGGGACAGGCCGACCAGATCAGCGGTGTTTTTGTTGGTGGAATCTCGGAGGCTGGAACAATAGGTGTCACGCTTGTGAAAAGTTTGTCGATAGCGAGAAGGAAGAAGTGGGCATTCACCGCCGTGGCCATCTTGAGCCGGGTCGTTGGTGCGGTCTTCGGCTGAAGATCCACGATACAATGGCCAAGAGATATATAGACGATCAACTTTTTATGGAACTTTGTGGACCGGGCTTTTCAGAACCGGATCACTTCGTATGGTCGGCGGTGCGAGATACCTCTTCAAGAGACGGGATTTTCAAGCTGGTTGACGGCTCGGCTTCCTCAAGCTTAGAGCATCTACGGCCCCAGGGCATGTCGGGGTTGTGTCGGGGCGTCGTGGTCGTTCTGACTGACCCTGATCCAGCAGCCGTCAACGACATCCAGCGCCCGGACCCAGTGGTACCGCGCTGGGACTCCCTCCGCGTGGAAGAGAACTTCGATTCCCGGGCGCGTGCTTCGTCACTCTCTGGAATCTGGATTCCTGCCCGATAACACTCGTATGGATCTGAGCTTAATAACAGACCTTTTCCGAATGCGGTAGAGATGAACCCAGGCACCAGGCCCAAGAGCGTGTCTCGTTACTTACAGCAGCCGATCGCTCTTCCCGGCTTGTTTCCTTTGTCTGACGTTGTGCTTTGGACATGGGTAGAGTTGTGGGCTTTGGGGTCTACAGACACCGGAGTGTGTTTCCCAGACGCGGTTGCGGCTGCTTGCTCAAGGACCGAGTTTGCCCGGCATGCTAAGGTGTACCAAAAAGTTCACTCTCGGATCGAGTCCTTACCCCGCGAGCGATCCCAAAATCGGTTACAAGCAAGATGTGAGCACAGGATGCAGGGAGTTAAAATCCTGCGTAGCCCGTAGTTGCGACACGGTGATACCGTGGTTCATCGGCTATAGCACCATAACCCCTAAAGCTGCCTCAATGTTTTCCCAAGTACACTTGCCCATTGGATGGGCCACCTGTTTCTTTTTATGCGCGGTTGGCTCTGGGCATTAAGAAAAGCTGACTTCCCGTGGTTGTTATTCCATGGGCCCGCGTGGTCTTACGACCGGCCAACCCTCTGAATCCCAGTCCAAAGGCAATATATCTAGCGCGCTTTGCCCTCCACGTCGTCCATCATAGTAGTGATAACTCATCCACCACCTGCCTCCGGTTTCGAAGAATGACGGATGACCGGGACCAATGAATCGGCCTGATGTGGCGAGAAATGGACTGCCTCCCCCCTGTCGGAGGTCTTTTCCCTGCCGATCCAAGTACGGACCGGTGACGTTCGCGCTGCGACCGACCCGGATTTCATAGGTACTATTCGTACCGCGACAACACTGACCCCAGTTAACAAACAAGAAGTAATGCTGACGATTCCGCAGTAAAGCCGCCGCTTCAATGGCCTCTTTCCACGCCAAGTCGATCAGCGGCGCTTCAGGATCCTTACGTAAGCCTGTGCCAGGGTCCAACTCCACCATCTTGATCCCGGACCAATAAGAGCCAAAGACCATCCACAACCGACCATCTCGATCCAAAAATAGGGCTGGATCGATGGCATTATAATTGTCTGATGGCGTGGTGCGAATTACAGGTCCGACATCGTGCCAGTCGTGTGCGAATACATCTGGCGTTAGCACGCGTCCCACCGCTAGGCCGATACCGGACTGACGAGATCCCCACGTTGAAACCGAATAATAAAGATAATACCGATCCCCAATCCGAACCACGTCAGGTGCCCAATATCGAAATCGGTGATCGGGAACCCACTCTGCAGCCCAAACTGGCGGTTCCCGGAACACGGGCGGCCCCTGTAGCCAATGCACCCGATTGGAGGACCAAAGCGATGTAATCCCCCGCCCCGTTCCAAACACCCACCATCGTCCTCCCGACTCGACGACTGTGGAAGGATCATGGATCCGGGTGTAACCAGCGGGGACCGGTACGGTTTCAGCTGATATTCCGATCCCTGGAGTCCAGCAGCTTAGGAACCAGACAACAAACATTCTCCGAGCCCCCAAGAAGTGATTGGCCGCCCTTAGCTTTGTTTTCATGCTCACATTAGGGAATTAGGGCTTTGCCCTCTACCGCGATCCCTTAAAGTAGAGGGCTGCATGAAGGCAGCGAGTAGAGAACCTCCATGCAGCCCTTGCAATCTTGACCGAGGGGCTGCCTCGACCGTCAATAGACTTATTGCTGCAGTCGGAAATATCGCTGCGGCGCATCTGCCAAAGGCACGGCCAATTGATAGCGATCGCCGACCACTGTAAGCGTTCCACTCACAGGTGTCCAATTAGCGCTTGCTCCCAGGCTCGTACTGGCGCGCAAGCTAAAGCCACTGGCACTGACGGGCCAACTCAAAATCAACTGATTGCCTTGAATGCGTGCCGACAGCGCAGGTCGCTCTGCAGGAGGATTAGGACCGATGGCATAATTGGCCGCTATCTGCGCGCTTCCAAGGAGGCCCGAGTAAATCCGGAATTCGTCGTAGGCCGCCCGGAGATATGGATCCCTCCAAGGCGTTGGCATGGGCTCAGAGTATAGTGACCTTCCCAACCAGTTGTTGGTGTCATTGATTTGACTCAAAGCCAATGTGGCTGCTCCTGGTTGGCTGCTCTGGGAGAGTTGCCCATTCACGAAGTATTTGGCCATTTTCTCACGTTCGTTATAAAGCACCACCAAGTGCACCTTGCTGCCTGTCGGCAGGGCCGCACCCGCAATTCCACCGGCAACCCAATCCAGACGCGATCCACGGGCGAAAAAGAGGTTGGGCTCGGCCAACCAGGTAGGGCCTCCAGGCAGACTGCCGAAGTCGAACACACGAGACCAATAGTCCGTATTATAAATCGTAAGCCAAACTTCAAAAGTCGCGTTGTTCGTCAGCCGTGAAATGATGCCGTCTGGCAGGTCGATGTACGTGTCCGTAGCACCCAGGGCGGTGTTGGTGTTGATAACCAGCTCACCCTGCCCTGTCCAGTAGGCGTTGGTCACCCCCAGCGTGTTTGTGCCGATCGTGATGTAACCGTGCGCCCCCCCGACCACGTCGGCCACCCGATGCCCTTGGGTCTCGTTAAACGTCCACCGGTGTACCAGGGTGGCCGTGGGCGCCACGACGGCAACCTGTTTCGTTGCTTCAAGCCCCTGATAACGAGCGCGCAGCGTGGCCACACCCGGGGCCACTCCGGTCAGCAAACCGTTGGATCCCACGGTCAATACATTGGTGTTGTCCGAGGTGAGGATCATGTCTGGATCCACCAGCAGATCCACGTTGGTCGCGTTTTGCCAGTTCCCAATGACTCGGATGCGGACCTGCCACTCAGCTGTCAACTGAGCTGGAGCCTCAATGTCGATGCCCAAGAACTGACCAGGGGCATTGTTTGTGTTATTCGGGCCGGCACGGAATCCAGCCACGATCTGCTGGGCGCTGAGAGCACCGTCCCAAATCCGGAACTCATCGATGGATCCATTCAGATAAGGATCTGCTCCGTATAACGAGCGGCCAAGGTAACTGAAGTTGTTGCTAATGGCGCTCACCTCACGCGTCATCGCTGTATTCAAGCCAGCCAGGCGGCCGTTGGTATAAACAGCTGCCAGATCCCGCCCAAAATCCAGCACTGCCACGATGTGGACGTTGGTGCGATTGTCCAGAATGCCGGGAATGAAGACCCCTTGTTCGCCCCCGCCGCTCCAGCCCGGCTGCGTGTTTGAGATGATGAACCGCGTGTCCCCGCTACCCGACCGAGGGCAGAAGAACACATAATTTCCGCCGTCACTGCCTACCGTGTTTCCGAAGTCGAACAAACGCGCCCAATTTGCATTGGCCCCGAAACTGGCCCAAGTCTCAAACGTAATGGCGTTTCGGGTAATGGTAGAGGCGTTGATAAGATTGGCCGGCAAATCCACGTAGGAAAGGGCCGTGCCATAGAGCCAGACCTGACCGTCGCGTTGTTCGGCCGCCGGCTGGATCGTGCCGTGAGCCCCCCCCACGCTGTCGGTCGCAACGTAACTGCCCGGTTCGTTGAAGCTGTAACGGTGGATCAAGCGCGGCTCCAAATTCAGCACGGTAATGTCGCGCTGAGCTGAACGCTGTACGGCGCCATGATCAAAGATCACAGTGATGGTGGCCGTGCCCAGACCGACCGCCCGAACACGCCCGGTGGCATCCACGCTCAGCACGTTCGTGTTTGACGAGCGATAGCTCAACCCCGGCATTCCCGTCACGTCCACTGGGAATGGAACGGCCGAAGCGGTGGCAAAAACCCGTGCGTCCACTGCCGTGGCACGCAACATGGTAGAAGGCAGTTGCAACTGGACTGCGGTGATTGTGCCATAAGAGGTACTGACTGTATTCGGCCCTGCGATGTAGGAACCGGCAACCTCCAGAGCGGTCAACGCACCATCCCAGATGCGGAACTCGTTGTAGCTGGCGTTAAGATAGGGATCGGCACCGTATTGCGACCGCCCGAGCCAATTGTTGGTCGTCGGACCGATCATGGCAGGGGTGTTGGTAAAGCCCAACGTTTCCCCCACAAGTTGTCCATTTACGTATATGCGCGCTATGCCAGTGTTACCGTCGGAGGTCCAGACCAGATGGGTTTCACTGCCCGTGGGGATGACCGGACCCGGCACCTGTTGAGTATTTCGCGCCGGGACCATGATTGTAATGTCACCGAGGACACCTGAACTGGCATCGCCAGATCGCATGAAAAAGTACGACGTGGATCCACCGCTGTTGTTGAGACTGTTGCCCAAATCCCAGATCCGGCTCCACAACGCCGTGACATAGGGTGTGTACCAAACCTCGATCGTGATGGCGGTATAACCCGTGAGGATGTTGCTGGGCAGAGCCACGTAATCGCCTGACGGATCACTCGATCCGAAAGTCGAGTTCAACCAGACACTGCCCGCTCCATCAAAGGATGCATTGTTCATAAGGGTGGCGTTTCGGCCACCGACGGAATCCACTGCAACGGTTTGCCCATTAGGCTCGTTAAAGCTCCAGCGGTTTTTGAGTGTAGCAGCCAAAAGGGTGGACTGGACGCCCAGCCATGCGGTTCCTACCCAAACGAGGACGTGGACGAACGGACGATTCTTCTGCATAAGTTCCAGCCTATTAGTAGTTTCGTAGATATTTGGGTCTTCTTCTGATCCGAAAAACGGTCAACCTCGTCACTCCTGACATCAGAAGCTGCATGACACTCTCAATAGCTTTGAGATGCAAGCTTCTCTTTTACCACCAAAAATAAGGCCCAGACAGGGTTCGGACGCGCATTTCGGCAAATTTCCGCCAACGAGCGCTGCCATCGAGCATGCCGACGTGGCCCCCGACCGGTATGGGACCGCCCAAGTGAGGCGAACGATGCGGCTTGCTCCATCCACCGGTGATTCGGGTGTAATTGTTCATAGTACGGTTGGCTTCGTTGTTGCCCGAGGAAATTGTAGCACAGGCTAAGAGGACTCGTTCCGAAGGCGGTGGTGCCGGCATGGTCAATGCACCCATCGTGATCGGTTCAGGGATGATCTTCCGGTTTACATTGGTCGGATTCAAAATCGGTTGGCCCGACGAGCCGGTTCCGTCGAACGTATATGCATACCCAGCCACGCGGAAACCTGTGCCTGCAGCATTGACAGCAAAATTCCAAAGTTCATCATCATTTTGCTCAGGGAACCCCGGATCGTACCAAAGGGGCCTGATCACACCCTCAGCGCCCATTCGGTCCGTCACTGCTTGGGGGATGTCCCAAAGCCAGTTACCAATGCCACGCCAAGCGGGCAGGCGGTCGTTATTGTCGCCCGCATACATGAACAGGGCAATGGCTTGCTGCTTAATGTGGTTTACGTCTTGGATCCTCTTGGCCTTCTCTTTAGCCCGAGACAGAGCAGGTAAAAGCATCCCTGCCAAAATCGCAATGATAGCGATCACCACCAACAATTCGATGAGCGTGAAGGCTTTCCGAGGCACGGGTTGGCCGGTCCACCCCCCTAAAAGCTTGATTGGTCGTGGCTTGCGCATAGCAACCCTATCGGCTTGGATTGAGAAACCCCTCGCGGTCTCTTCCGCATTTTGATGTAACCTATTCGTACTTGAAAGCAGAGACAACGCCATTTTGCGCAAAAATGTCGCCATTTTGCGAACGAAGAGGTGCGTTTTGGATATATTGATGCACTCTCCTCGAAGGGTAGTGGACATCGAAAATCCTGCTGGCCTGGCTCAACCCGTTCAAGTTTGATCGGAGACACATTGCCTGTAAACTGGGATATTGCTTTTGTTTCTGATGGGCTGCAGGCTGGGCAGCGCGGTCTCCTTGGGCGCCGGATGGTTTGTCGCGTAAGTTGGTGAGAGAGCCATCTTACTCAAGATGGCCGGCGTCCGTAAAGTTTTCGCCATGCCAGCGGGCTCATTTGCTTGGCTGCCCGGAAGTATCGGGCGACATGTTGGACATCCTCAAATCCTAGGCGCTGCGCAATTTCGGACACGGGCAGATCCGTTTCTACCAGCATGCGGGCAATTTGATCGGCGCGGACCCTCCGAATTTCATGCAGAATGGATCGGCCCAGCCATCGTCGAAACCTTTTTTCCAGTGCGCGACGAGAAATTCCAGCAGCCCGCGCGACATCGTCGACGACCAATGGCTCTCGAGCGTGATCCCGGATGAAGCGCAGTCCCTTGGCCAGTGCTGGATCGTCTACGGCCAGGATGTCAGTGGACCGGCGTGGCACGACGTGGCTGGCTCGAACCAGGATCCGACCCGTTTCCCCATGCCCTTGACGCATCAACTGGTCCAGCACCTCGGCAGCCTCGTATCCGGCCTGCTCGAAATTGATGTGGACACTGGACAGCGGCGGGTCGCTCAAACCACAAACCACTTCATCGTTGTCCGCTCCGATGACGGCTACGTCATCGGGCACGGACAATCCAACTAGTTTGCACGCGGCAACCACTTCGTGACCCAAATCATCATTACAAGCCATCAAGCCGACCGGACGGGGCAGCGTCCGCAACCATCGAGCGATGGCCGGCCGCTGGTCGCGCCAGGGCGCCCCGGTGACCTCGGCTTGCACCCGAAACACGACGGCTTCGAACCCTGCTTTCCTTACAGTTTTTTGGAATGACTCCCATCGACTCTCCGACCATGTGCAGTCCTTGTAGCCACAGAAGGCAAAATGCCGTACGCCACAAGCCAACAAATGCTCAGCCGCCAACCGGCCGATTACTTCCCCGTCGGTTACCACGCTGATGACTCCGTCCATTTCGGCGTGACGGTGGCACACCACAACCGTCGGCACGCCTCGAGCCAACATCTGCTCGACCTCTCCAGTGTCCCGCATAATGACCCCATCGGCATCCATGGCGGAGGCAGAGGGTGACGGGTTTTCCAGCCCACGAGCCTCCCAATAGAAGGACCACGGCCCATGGTGATGGGCGTATCGCGCAATGCCGCAGAGCAGCGCTCGTCCTGCCGCTCGCGAAGATTCGATCAATAATCCGACGCGAGGTATGGTACGGCGCGCGCCATGGCGGTTTAAGACCCGGCAGTTGTCGGCGTGTGGGTGGCTCGTTAGGATGCCGGGGCTGGAGCGGCTTTTAGAGTCGGACCTCATTGAAAACCCTAGCGGTACAGAGATGGGTCTGTTGCTCGGCATGGGCAACCTCTTCATGTTTACTTCGTGCACCGAGCGGAGAAGGTCAAGTCCCAGATGCTTGCGCATGGGGTTTGAGGCCCCGGCCTCGATGGAACGCTACGCTTTTGCCATGATGGGAAGGAGACTCTTGACAGGCAGTTCACGATGCGCCGGCACCGCGCGGCATTTGTTAAGTAAGAACAGGCTGCTTTGCCCCAGCGGTGCGGGACCCACTTTAACCGAATTGAATGAAAGGTGGATTGGATCCTCTGCGGGTCTGCGGTCGAATGGTCACGACGGTTAAGGCGTGGACAATCAAGACCGAATTCTCAGCAGGGAAAGGGTGCCGCAAGATTGAGCGGCGACCGGGTTGTGCGTGAATTCGCCAGAAAACAATGAAAATTGGTCTTAGGGCAAAATTACAGGCAGGGCTGCTGGTTGCGGCGGTGACAGCGGGAGTTTGGACAAGTGCCGCCGGCCAGCCAGCGCGTGTTACGCCACCTTTTGCTCGGCGAGAGTACGTTCCGGGCCATTGGCATCAATTGGATGAATTGCCCCCAGGCCGGTTTCAACAGGATTTGATCCTATTACCAGCTCGCGCCCGGGAGCAAGTCCGCGGGTGGTTGCAAAGCTTCCATTTCACCTCCGAAGATGTCCTGTCGCTGCACTGTGATTCCGAGGGGGGTGTGTTCTATCGGTGCAATTTCCCGGACCTGCCTGAAAGAGCGGGTTTGACCGCTGCTGGAGCTCCGCCCTCGGCGAGTGCGACCGCCGTTCCGGTGAGTCCTTTCCCTGACGTATTAAAGTTTCATAGTCGGCCCGGAGCGCCCAATGTGTTGTTTTTGAATTTCGCCGGCGAGGTTGTGACAAACACCCAGTGGAACACTGAACTCAATCGAAACCAAATCCCTGTGCTCCCGTTCAGTCTCGATGCTGACTTCGCGACGTTCAACGAGGCCGAACAGGCGATCATCCGGGCCATTTGGCAGCGCGTGGCGGAAGATTACGCGCCTTTTGAGGTGGATGTGACCACCGATCGTCCGCCCGTGCTTCACCACCGGGTAGCAATGGTCCTTATTACCCGCAATACGGACGCAAACGGTTTTCCGAACCCCGCCAGTGAATCCGGCGGGGTCAGCTACGTCAATGTTTTTGGAACGCTGTTTTATTCCCGATATCGGCCGGCTTGGGTCTATGCCAACAATCTTGGATACGTGGAGTCCTATATTGCGGAAGCTGCCTCCCACGAGGCAGGGCACAATCTGGGTTTGAGCCACGATGGCCGGAGTGATGGAGTGGAATATTATTCAGGTCACGGGAGCGGCGATATTTCTTGGGCGCCGATCATGGGCGTTGGTTACAACCGCAATGTCACCCAGTGGAGCAAGGGCGAGTATTTTCTAGCCAACAACACACAGGACGACCTCGCTGTCCTTGCCTCGAAGTTGGGATATCGGCCTGATGATCATGGCTCGACCCTTGCCCTGGCCACTCCACTCGTTCTGACCGACCTGACCAACGTGTTTTCAACGACGCCCGAAAGCGACCCGATGAACACGAATCGAGTGAATAAAGGCGTGTTGGAACGGAACGACGACGTCGATTGGTTTTCCTTTGTGACTGGGTCTGGTCCGATCCGGCTTGCGGTGCATCCATGGGTGATGCCATCCGGGACGCGAGGAGGGAACCTTGATTTATGGATCGAGCTGTACGACGGTTTCGGCAACCGCTTGGCATCCAATAATCCTGCTGCGAGCACGTTCGCGATCCTTGAGATGCGATTGAACGCCGGCATGTATTTTGTGGCGGTCCGTAACAGTGGCGCGGGCGACCCGTGGAACACCTCGCCCACAGGATATACGCCTTATGGCAGCTTGGGTCAGTATTTCTGGGAGGGCTGGGTTACCGATCCCCGCGGGGTGGCGGTGCCTCCAGTAGCGGTGCTGAGCGTCGCAGATGTCGTGGAACTGGATCAAACCAATCACCTGCTGACGGTGACCTATTCCGACGATGTCGCCATCCAGGTCGCATCTCTGGGGGATGACGACCTATTGGTCACCGGGCCGCAAGGCTTTGTTCAGTCGCCTCGCTTGATGTCGCTCAGCACAAACACCAACACTCCCCGCCTGACAGCCACATACAGTTTGGCACCACCCAACGGAGACACATGGACGGCGCTAGACAATGGGATTTATGAGATCTGGACTCGGCCGCACTCCGTAGCAGATACAGAAGGGAGCTGGATTGGCGCCATGCGGCTGGGGCAATTTGCCGTCTCAGTACCTGTGGTGTACTATGCAACTCTGATGGATGCGGATCCGGGCTGGACGCTCGAGCCGCTGTGGCAGTACGGGATTCCGGCTTACAGCGGGGTTGGGCCCACGGGAGGTGCTACGGGCCGACATCTCATTGGTTACAATCTTAACGGTCTATACGAGAACAACTTGCCCATGCGTTGGGCCACCACACCAGCCATCTCCACTTTGGGAGCAACGAGTTTAAGTTTGCGATTCCAACGCTGGTTGCAATTGCGCCGCGGGGATACAGCGCAGATCGAGGTCTCCACCAATGGCACCCACTGGCAAGCGGTGTGGTCCAGTACCGGCCCTGTTGCTGATAACTCCTGGCGGCGGGTTCAATATGACTTGCCCGAATCGATGGCAGGTAGCCCCACGCTGCGCATTCGATGGGGGCTGGCGTCCAATCCCTCGCAAGCGGACCTAGGCTGGCACTTGGATGACGTTATGGTGGTGGGGCAAGGTGTGCACGACCAACATCCTCCGCGACCATTGTTGCGCGTGAGTGACCTCTCGTTCGCAGGTGCCATTACCCACTCTTGCAGCGTGGAGTTTGTTGATGAAACCAGAGTCAGCTTGGTTAGCTTGGATTCTCAAGACCTTTGGATCACCGGTCCTAACGGGTATGCAGCGTGGGCTCAGTTCCTGGCGGCAGACCGCCCCATGGACGCCGATCGTATCGTAGCCACCTACGCTATTGTGCCCCCAAATGGATCTTGGCAGCCGTCTCACAATGGCGTTTACAGCGTCACCTTGGTGGAAGGCGCCGTTGAGGACGTGTGGGGCCACTCGACACCGGCGACGTTGCTTGGCACGTTTGCTGTGCGCATTCCGATTGATGAGCCGGGCGTTTTGGAAGTCTGGCCCGATCAAGACTGGTGGCCCACTGCGACTCAGGGCGGTTCGATCACCTCGATTGTGACAACGTACTTATTGACCAACCGGGGCGCGGCTGCACTGCGATTCAGTGTGATCTGCAGCGAGGCGTGGCTGGAGGCGAACCCAAATGCCGGAGAGGTGGGACCGTTGGGATCCCAAAACATCGAGTTGAAATTGACAGACGAGGTAATCCATTTCATGCCCGGGATCCACGCTGCTACTGTGACATTCCTGAATTTGACCACGGGACAAGGCAATACAACACGGTCGGTCCGTTTGCAGGTGCTGCCTGCTCAAACACACGTGGTGCACGTTTCGGCCGAGCCGCCCGATTGGGGATGGGTAGAGCCGGCTGGAGGCCGTTTTACGGAGGGTACCGTGGTCACCCTGTACGCTCGTCCAGCATTGTGGTTTGCCTTTGACACGTGGGCGGGCGACGTCAGGTCCATTGCAAATCCGTTGACGTTGGTAGTGACGCAGGACCTTTCGGTAGTGGCTCGATTTGTGGAGCTGAAGACCACCAATCATCCGACCCCACTCTGGTGGCTGGCGAGTTTGGGTTATACCAATGAGTTCGAGACCGTGGTCTCCAACCTAGGTGCTAACGGTTTGCCGCTTTGGCAATCCTATGTAGCAGGGTTGAATCCTTGGGACCCGGCTAGCCAGCTGCGGTTGGATATCGCGTGGGATGCCGTCGGACGGACAGTGCTGCTTGCGTGGACGCCGCAGCCTGGGCGGCTCTATACGCTTTGGCACGCTGATGCCCCCGCAGGATCTTTCCAGCCGCTTCCCGGAGGCATTGACATGGATGCCTCCCAGAACACCTACCGAGTGCCGCTGGAACTCCATCGTTCGCCGCGTTATTACAAGCTGGGCGTGAGACTACCCTGATCCCGTGCGTTCGGCGGGTGGCCCGCGGGGGCACCGTAATGAAGCTTTTTAGCAACCAGAAGCCCCCCTAGGAGCTTGGTCGGGGCCCGCACCTTTCAATCCTGGCTGGTCAAGGCTCCGCAACTCTCCTAACGTGCGGGGCATGGTGCCTCTTTCGAAGCCCGATGTAATCCTTACACACGAAAGCGACCTTGACGGTCTGTTGGCCGGGGTGCTCTTACAACGGCTGGCTGAAGCTGAATTCGGCGAGCGCGTGCGATTGGAAGCATGGAGTTACCACGGCTTGCGACAACGGCCGCTGCACGAAAATGTAGCGTGGGTCACAGACCTGAGCTGGGAAAGTCGAATGGATCGCCCCCGTTGGTTGATCATTGATCATCATCCCTATGATGCGCCTCCTCGGCACGCCTGTCTGATCCATGATCCGCACAAATCCGCAGCGTTACTTTGTTATGAATTGTGTCGAAAGGCCGGCCTCAGCTCCTCAGAATTGGATCGTTTGGTGCATCTCAACAACGTAGCGGACCTCTTCCTTGAGGAAGATCCCGAGTTCGAACTGGCCACGGACTATGCTAATTTAGTGAAGATCTACGGTTTTTGGAATCTGTTGAGTTTGGTCGAGGGTCAGATTGAACGACTCTTGGACCATCCGTTGTTGGAAGTCATGCGCGTCAAGCGGGAGGTGGAAAATCCGATCGGTTTGGCGTGGAGTCGTGAACGCATCTTGGAAATCACACCGACTGCTGGACTCGTGGAGACCGTCGTGGGCAACCCGAATCTTATCGTCCACCGTTTGTTGGAAGACCCGAAAACGCGTTACCCGGTGTTGATGAGTGTGGTCCGACGTGGGAACGGTTGCCTGGCTGTGAGTGTGCGCAGCCGCAACGGTGAGGCCCTTAGCCTAGCGACACGGTTACAAGGGGGCGGTCATCCGAATGCGGCCGCGGCTACCTTGCCCCGCTCGATCCGCACGGTTGAAGATGCGATTCAATATCTTCGACAGACCTTGAATCCCGTCCCAGCGTCCCAGCTGAATCTGTTGGGAGACCTTTTCCGTTGAATTCCTCCGATGCCGCAGGGGCATGCTTCTGTCTTGGCGCCGGCAGACCATCGCTACCAGCGCAGCCGCTCCAAGGCAACTGCTGGGACACGGATCGAACAGACAATTGGAGGCCCTGCCAGAAGAGTGCATCGCACCATGAAGCCGCCGCCGACTGTGCCACCGAGTGCGTTACCAGCACTCACGGTTTGTGCGAGGCAATCCTAGCGTACATGCCTCCGCAAGGTCTTGTTAATAACTCGATGCGCGCTGAGAGCGCCCCCTAGCCGAAGGTTTGACAAGTCTTGTTCTAGGTAGGTAAGGGATGACCATGCGAAATCGAGTCACCCCACCGCTGGCTTTGCTAGTAGCCTGGTCCATTCTTCCGCCCACCGTCCTGAAGGCAGATACCAACGACACGGTAACCCTGCCGAGATGGCGATACGAAGAGCTGCTACGGAAAGAAGCAGAGCTTGAGGAAAGACGCCTCACCGAAGAACCCGTCGCCCGGAAAGCTTCGTCTCAGCCTGAATTAAAGAGGTCTCAAGACCCGATTCGATTAGGGACGGCTTCCCCAGCACGGCAGGTGGCTGAACCAACCTTATTTCTCACCGGATCACGCGACTCTGCGACTTCTGCAGCAGATTTAGCCCGACTTTTTGAACACGATCCAACTCGTACACTTCAACAGTACCGGGGCCAAATCCTGCGCGTCCGCGGGCAAATTGCTGGCTTCGATAAACCTCTCCTCACCAGTAAGTACTGTGTTTACTTAGAAACGTCTCGTCCGAACATGCGGTTTCGCTGCGTCGTGGAACTGGAAGCAACCCAACGCGGGGTGTACGTGGCTGAAGCGGGCGCAACTCTGATGGTGGTAGACGCGTCAGGCAGACGACGGCCGCATTTGCGCTTGGGCCAAACCATCGAATTGATGGGTCGACTTCGATCCGTCAATACGCAGCTTCTTGAGATGACCGGCTGTCGGTTGGTTTCGCGGTCCTGAGCCGGCCTGGAGCCTCAAGGCTGCTTCGGCAAATGCCAGCCTGTCGCTCGAGGTGCGTTCGCGTCGGCATCGCGAACCTCTGGTTCCGTGTCAGTCACGCTGCGTGCCTTGAGCCTCTTCCCGGCGCTTTCACAAAGGAGGACGGATTCCTCCAAACCGACTTTAATATGCGGCGAGCATTGGCATGTTTTCCTCCCGGCTTGGCATGGGACGACGCCGCATGAGGGCACGCTGCAAAAGTCAAGCGGCCGGACAGATCTTGTCTGTCCGGCCGCTTGAGAGGTCGCACCAGCCTGCTTACCGCTCCTGTGGGATCCGCATCGCGTAGAAGGACCGATACACAAACACAAGCGCAATCAGTAGAAGAACCACGGCAATCGATGTTTTCAATCCCACCTGACCGGCCTTTTGCATGGCCACGGCGATCTCCACTGCCAGCAATCCAAACAGGGTCGTGAACTTGATAATGGGGTTCATGGACACTGAGCTGGTGTCCTTGAAGGGGTCGCCCACGGTATCCCCCACCACAGTGGCGGCGTGCAGATCCGTGCCTTTCTGACGAAGGTCCACCTCGACGATTTTTTTGGCGTTGTCCCAAGCGCCTCCGGCGTTTGCCATGAAGATCGCTTGGAAAAGACCAAAGAAGGCGATGGAAATTAGGTATCCAATGAAGAAGTAGGCATTGAAGAATGCCAGGGCCAGGGAAAGGCAAAAGATAGCGATGAAAATGTTGATCATGCCGCGCTGAGCATAAACGGTGCAGATGCGGACTACTTCTTTACTGTCCTCCATGGAGGCAGCTTTGGCCGTGAGGTCCAAATTTTCCTTAATATACACCACAGCCCGATATGCCCCTGTGACCACCGCTTGTGTCGAAGCACCGGTAAACCAGTAGATCACGGCGCCACCCATCAGGAAGCCCAGGACAATTTCGGGCTGCACGAGGGAAAGTTTGCTGATGACATTCCCAAATTCCTTGTCCAGGAGCAGAATGATACCGAATATCATGGTAGTGGCCCCCACCACGGCGGTCCCGATGAGCACTGGCTTCGCCGTAGCCTTAAAGGTATTCCCTGCGCCATCGTTCTTCTCCAGATTATGTTTGGCCGCTTTAAAGTCGGGTTTGAATCCGAACTTGCTCTGGATGTCTTGCTCCACGTTGGGCACGGATTCAATTTGACTCAGCTCGTAAACCGATTGCGCATTGTCTGAAACAGGGCCGAAACTATCCACGGCAATGGTGACCGGCCCCATTCCGAGAAACCCGAAGGCTACCAATCCAAACGCAAAAATGGGCGCGGCAAATTCGATGCCCGGTGGCATGACGGATTGCAGCGAGTGGTGGCTGGCCATCACCGCCGCGACCAGCATCAGGAACAGCATCAGCAGACCTTGCCAGAAGGCTGAGAAATTACCGGCAACGAATCCCGACAAAATGTTCAGAGACGAACCGCCCTGGCGCGATGCCGTGACAATCTCCTGAGTATGCCGCGCGTTCGTACTGGTGAAGACCTTGGTAAATTCAGGAATCAGCGCTCCGGCGGCTGTGCCGCACGAGATGATCACTGACAAAACCCACCACAAGGCCGGCTGGGACTGTCCGTTGACATCCCGGAAATCGCCCAGCATCAACCAGCTCACCAAGAAGGTCAGAGTAATAGAGATTGCTGACGTTAACCACACCAACCAGGTCAACGGCTTCTCTGGATGAAAGTCGGTAACATTCCCATACTTGGCCCCGAAGATTGCCTGGTTCACCCCGTAGGCAACCAGGGAGGTCACAATCATCATGATCCGCATGACAAACAACCAAGTGATCAACTTGGCGCAGATGGCCCCGGTTAAACCCTCCGCACCCAAGGTAAGGGCCAGGAACGAGATCAAGGCCACTCCGGTCACGCCGTACGTTTCGAAGCCATCTGCTGTGGGTCCAACGGAGTCACCTGCGTTATCGCCCGTACAATCGGCGATGACCCCCGGATTTTTGGGATCATCCTCGGGGAGTTTGAAGACAATCTTCATCAAGTCCGAGCCGATGTCCGCGATCTTGGTAAAGATGCCGCCGCAAATGCGCAGCGCCGAGGCACCCAGCGATTCCCCAATGGCAAATCCGATGAAGCAAGGCCCGGTCAGCTCCGGCGGCAAAAAGATCAGAATACAGATCATGAAAAACAACTCGACGCTGATCAGCAGGAGCCCCACGCTCATGCCCGACCGCATGGGGATAGCCAGCGGCGCCCAAGGCAAACCACGCAGGGCGGCAAAGGCCGACCGGCTGTTTGCCTGCGTGTTAATTCGCATGCCGAACCACGCGACGCCATAGCTGCCCAGGATTCCCAAGATGGATGACAACAAAATCACAAGGACGCTCCCGGCCGGCATGTGTTGCAAGGTGCCAAAGTAGTAGATGATACAAATGCCGATCAGCGCCCAAAGCACGGCCAGAAACTTGCCCTGCTGAATGAGGTAACTTTTGCAGGTTTCCCAAATCAGCGTGGAGACGTTTCGCATCGCCTCGTGCACCGGCAGCGCTTTGGTCTGGAGATACTGAATCAATCCGAAAAGCGCGCCCACAGCGCATACGCCGATGCCCAGCAGCATCAGCGTATAACCACTGGCTCCGCCCAGGGCTGGGAAATGAACCTCTCGCAAACTTGGCAACCGCAGTTGCGCCTCACTGGCCAAGGTGGAAACCAAGCCTGCACACAAAAACATTAAGACGGTCGTCAGTACCCGCATATGCTTGAATGTTCGCATACCAGTCATTGGCTCGGAAACTGCCCGTGTGATGCCCAAAGGCCAACACTTTTTTTGCGGCAGTGCAACCCAATTTTGTCACGCTACCGTCCATGGATCGGTCGCGGTGCGCGTTTCAGTTCCCCTGCGTAGTCGAGTTTCGTTCCTTAAGGCAAGCCCGTCCCCAAACCCCATAGTTCGGTCGCGTTTTTCGACAAATGCTGCATGGTTTATTGGTTGCCAGGGGCTGTGGGAGCCAAGATTCCCATTTGCTTCCGAAAGCAAATGACGACACAGTTCACCGTTGACGAACGTTCTTGGGGCGACAAACTGGACCATCCGTCTGTGACCGAGGGAATGAAGACAATTCTTTTTGTGTGTACGGGGAACGTGTGCCGCAGTCCCATGGCGGAGGGCTTGTTCCGTCATGCAGTTCAAGGACGCGGTTCGTTCGAAGCGTTGTCTGCCGGTCTGGGTGCCTTGGAGGGCCAGCCCGCCAGTGCGCATGCTGTGCAGGCCATGAGAGAGATTGGAATCGACATTTCCCACCATCGGAGCCGTCGATTGACCGCGGAGTTGGTGGCCAGAGCCGATTATATCTTTGGCATGACCCATGGGCATGTGGAAGCCATCTTGCTGTTGTATCCGGAGGCCGCAGAGAAGACCTTCCTGCTTAGAGAATTCGATGATTCGGTTAACGACTTAGACAAGGACATTAGCGATCCCATTGGCGGGTCGTACGAAGTGTATGTTCGATGTCGCGATCAAATCCGGGAGGCCGTGGAGCGCTTGGTACCCGTCCTGGAGCGAGATTTGCGGGAAGCCCAGCATGCAGCATGGGAGGCGGGCCCGGTGGCCCTCGGGGCCGACCACGCGGGTTATTCACTCAAACAGGCATTGGTCCGGGCTTTACACCAGAGGGGCGTGCAGGTGATCGACCTTGGCACGCATTCGGCTGACTCAACAGACTATCCAGACTATGCCCACGCCGTGGCCCGCGCCGTGGCAGATCGCCGGGCTCGATGGGGGATCCTCTGCTGCAGCACTGGTATCGGCATGAGCATCGCCGCCAACAAGGTGCCCGGCATTCGCGCTGCCCTGGTCCATGATGTGGAGGAAGCTGCGTTAGCGCGGCGACACAATGATGCAAACATCTTGTGTTTTTCCAGTAAACGCACCTCTCTAGAACAAGCGTTGGCTTTGATCGACGCGTTCCTTCAGGCAAACTTCGAAGGCGGTCGCCATGAACGGCGCGTGCTGAAGCTGGAATCATGCTGCAGCACACGCCCCGGATTGCGTCAGGTGGACCCGGCCGTTGCCAGTCTGATCGAGCAGGAGCGGCTTCGGCAGCAGGAGAATCTGGAACTGATTGCCAGCGAGAACTTTGCGAGTCTTGCTGTCCTGGAGGCCCAGGGCTCGGTGCTGACCAACAAATACGCCGAAGGTTACCCCCGTCGGCGTTGGTATGGCGGTTGCGAGTTTGTAGATAGGATTGAGCAACTGGCCATCGACCGTGCCAAAAAACTCTTCGGCGCCGAGCATGCCAACGTGCAACCCCATTGCGGCTCAGCCACCAACATGGCCGTCTACTTCGCCTTTTTAAAGCCCGGCGATAAGATTTTAACGATGGATTTGAGTCACGGCGGGCACTTGACGCACGGGCATCGGGCCAATTTCTCAGGCAAGTTCTTTGATGTGATCCATTACGGAGTGCGTCGCGAGGATGAACGTTTGGACTATGATGAGATATTGCGTCTGGCCAAAGAACATCGTCCGAGAATGATCACCGTCGGCGCCAGTGCGTATCCACGCGTGATTGACTTTGAGCGGATGGCACAGATTGCTCAAGAGGTGGGAGCATACCTATTAGCAGACATTGCTCACATTGCGGGACTGGTCGCGGCGGGTCTGCACCCCAGTCCGGTGCCTCATGCAGATTTTGTGACCACCACCACCCATAAGACGCTGCGAGGCCCCCGAGGTGGATTGATCCTCTGCAAAGAAAAATATGCCAAGGAAATCGATGCCATGGTCTTTCCCGGTATCCAGGGAGGGCCGCTGGAGCATGTCATCGCGGCTAAGGCTGTCTGCTTGGAGGAAGCTATGCAGCCGTCATTCCGAGCTTACCAAGAGCAGATTCTCAGGAACGCCCGCGCCATCGCCGATGGGCTGTCGCGGAACGGGTTCCGCCTGGTCAGTGGAGGAACTGATAATCACTTGGTATTGGTCGATGTCGGGGCTCGCGGGCTCACCGGCAAGGATTGTCAAGCGGCTCTGGATGAAGCCGGCATTACGGTCAACAAAAACACGATCCCGTTTGAAACACGCTCGCCTTTTCAAGCCAGCGGAATTCGGATCGGCACGCCCGCGGTGACAACGCGCGGCATGAAGGAGCCGGAAATGGCAGCCATCGCCGACATGATCAGCGAAGTGCTGATGGATTTGAACGATCACCAGGCAATCGCCAAAGTCCGGCAGCGAGTGCGAGAATTGACTTCACGCTTTCCCCTGCCGTATTGAACCTGTTGCGGGTGCCCTTTCCGTTGAGCCTGGAGCGTCACGGCTTGGGTGATATAGCACCTGGGCAGCAGCGGGGCGACGTCCTCATAAGGGGTTGTCTTTGGACGCCAGGAGGTCACCTTCCGTTGAACGATGAAATGCCCGGTGGTGCTTGCGGGAGAGGCGTTGGACCTCACGAAGAAGAGGACCACAGCCAGCCAGGCTCGGGCAACATTAGCACCGGTTCCCGGAGTTGAGGGAGCTTCTTCTCTGGTGCTCAGCCCGTACAGACCGAAACAATTCGAGTTGTAACCAGAACAAAGTCATCGGGACCCAAGTCACAAGGTCGCATGGCCGGAGCGACATGGATTGTGAGCGAGCTCAGAGCGACTGTGAATTTTCGGACCGGAGCATGGCGCCCTCTTCTTCTCCCACCACATGGCGCTTCTCATCCCGGGAAAGATCGGTGGGCGCTGTGATGGGTGCTCGAGAAAATTCATGCCTGCACGGTGGTTTCTGCCAGGAGGGGCGGCACAGGACATTCCAGCGCGTCTGCCACGGCACGCAGCAACTCGGCTTCAGGTTCGTTTAACCAACCATCAGTGGCTACCACCTCCACGCAGGCCGTTAAAAACTTGCGCTTGATAGCGTGGCAGGCCTGGGCTAAACGTTCCAAGGCTGCGTCGATCTTTTCCAAACCACATTCTGCGGCGGGCAAAATGGGCGCCTCTGGTCGATCGGGCATGATTGATGCCCAACCCGCCTGGTAACTTCGTTTGGCTGTTTCCGGATCTCTTTGTCCCAGCCAGCTTAAAGCCGAGAGGACCAAGCGGACCTCTCCTTCCAATGCACGCACGGAGTAGTATTGAATCGGCTTGGGCCGATCCCGTTCGTATTGGGACGACAAATGCCGTTCAATCATTCGCTGCAAGGCATACTCGAAGAGGTCGATCTGCCGATCCGTATGCATCAACCAGCGCAACGAATGGCGAAACTGCAGGAATGCCTCTCGATCCAAGAGGCGTAGTGTGGGCAGGGCCAACTGAACCAGCGGCAGCCGGGCGCCATGCTCCAAAGGAGCCACCACCGGATGAAGCGCCACCAGGCGATTGTACACGCTTGCGGGCAGGCGGGTTTGCAACCCCATGAGCTGTTGATGGCGCAGGTCCGATTCGGAGCTTAAGACCAAGCCCAACACAACGGCCTGCGCTCCAGCCTCCTCTCGGATGGCGCTCATAATCTCTGGCGGAAGCATCGATCGTAAAGTCCCCGCAAACCGCACCTGAGTCGGGCCTGGCTTTCCTACATGCTGGATCAATGCATGGCCGGGCATGCGCGGGGACGGTCCCAGTCGCAACAGTTCGGGTTGGCCACTTGGGACATCTGTCTGTACGACCATTGCGTTGTCCCGCGTCAATCGTGGGTATTGTCCATCCCAACTAGGATCCAAACGCCGGATCCGTTCTTCAAGCGGTGGATGAGTGGCGAACCAGGCCGGTCGCGATCCGCGAAAGGCAGAACTAAAAAACATGTGCGCCGCCTCCAAAGCCCGTGGATGCCGAATTTGCGAACGGTAAACGAGTCCCCCAATTTTACGCAATGCATTCGCCAAGCCCTGCGGATTGCGCGTGAATTGAACCGCAGCCGCGTCAGCCAGAAACTCCCGTTGGCGGCTCACAGCAGCTTGAATGAGGCGTCCGAAGAACACTCCGATCGAGCCAAGCAACATCAACACCAAACCCAGCATGGGCAACGGATTATTGCGCCCCCGAGTCCGCAACAGGATCCGGCCGACCTCAGATAAGCAAAAGATCCCAAAAATCCAACCGGTCAAGCGGAGATTCAGCCGCATGTCTCCATTCAGGATGTGGCTGAATTCATGTCCGATGACGCCTTGCAGTTCATCCCGGTTAAGCCATTGCAAGCAACCACGCGTAACGCCAATGACCGCATCTTGGGGGCCTAATCCCGCGGCAAATGCGTTGATGCCAGATTCTTCCTCCATGACATAGACCGGAGGAACTGGCATGCCCGAGGCCACCGCCATCTCTTCCACCACGTTCAGTAACCGGCGCTCAGACAAATCTCGTGTATCCGGACGAACCAACCGTCCGCCCAGTGCTTCGGCCACAGCCCGGCCGCCTGACCGCAGAGTTAGGATCCGATACAAGCTACCAGCTCCGATCACAACCAGGGTCCCACCTACGCAGGCAATTAACAACCGCGGGCGCCACCATCCCATCGTGCCTGTCGCTGTCTTTCCGGTCCGGACCGATTCACCCAGCCACCAGAGGCACACGCAGTACACCGCCAGGGCGATCCCCAGCACTGCCGAAGCGAAATAACACAGCAGCACCCTGCTACGTCGCCGTGCTTGGTCCTGAGCCTCAAAGAAATCCATGGCGCGGAGCTGTGGCCCCGAGAAACGGTGTTGACTGGGCAGCGGTGAAATTCGGAGGTCTTACTTCAATCTCATAGTTTCGCTGAACCTGCTTTGGGCCGAGACCATGCTCGGCTCAAGCGAACTTGACTCGTGGTGCCTCACGCTCTTCAGGTTTTTGCAGGTGAAATAATTCTGCCGGTCCGAAGTTAAATAGGCCCGCTACGAAATTGGTGGGGAATTGTTCGCGTCGAGTGTTATAGGTCATCACAGCGTCGTTATACGCCTGCCGGGCAAAGGCAATCTTGTTTTCAGTGGCGGTCAATTCCTCCATGAGCTGGGCCATCGTTTGATTGGCTTTCAGATCCGGATATGCCTCGGCCAGGGCAAATAATCGGCCCAATACGCCGGTCAGGGTTCCTTCTGCGGTGATCAAGGCCTTCATGGCTTCCGGATCAGCCGGATTGGCGCCTACGCGACCACTGGCCTGTACGGCTGCATTCCGGGCCTGGATCACTGCTTCCAAGGTACTGCGTTCATGTGCTAAATACGCTCGAGCCGTCTCCACCAAGTTCGGGATGAGGTCGTACCGACGCTTGAGTTGCACGTCAATCTGTGCCCATGCATTTCGAAACCGGTTACGCAGCGTGACCAGCCGGTTGTAACTGCCGATCAACCAGAGAATTCCCAAAACCAAAATCCCCACAGCCACCAAAACGACCCAGAGAACGATGTTCATGCTGCATCCTCCTCAAGCTGTTTCTGCTTTTCGCACCATTGCTACGCCAAATCCGCCAGCATCGCAATCTAGAACGTCCCTGTGTGGCTCAAATCGCGACAACTTCTTCATAGAAACAAAGACCGTCGAGCCAACCCTCGGCACCAGGACCTTAAAAAGATCCCTCTGCCGCCGGTTCGGAAACGCCGTTTGTGCCTCCTAAAGTGGCGTGGGCCAGTTAATCCAACTAATCCAACAGTCCCAATTCCACCAACCGCGCTCGACTTCGCCGGGGTTCTTCATGCACCCAGGCGCACCATCCCCGCTCCAGGCCGGCTTGAACGTTTTCCGGACGGTCATCCAAATACACAATCTGCGCCCCATGTTTGCCCGTTCGCCGTTCCAAGGTTTCGTACATGCCGGGGGCAGGTTTCATCGAACGCACTTCATACGAGAGCACCCAACCTTCAAAGTCGTGAATGAAGGGAAAGTGAGCCTGGATATGCTCCATGGCCAAATCATTGGTATTCGAAAACAGCCAGGTGGACACGCCGCGCTTGCGCAATTCCTGATGAACGGCCACCATCGGGTCAATGGGCCAGAAAATGTCCGCAAAGCAGCGGGCAAACTCCGACAAATCCCCATCAAAGCCAGTTTGATCGCGGACATGCTCGAAAAACTCCTGTCGGCTCATAAGCCCGGTTTCGTAGCGAAATAGCAAAGGAGAATGATCGAGGACAGACCGAACCGTTGCTTCGTCCTGCTGACTTCGTGCGGCAATACAGCGTGCGGCTATGCTGTAGTCAAAATCCAACAACACTTTACCGAGATCGAACACAACCACTTCCGGTCGATGCGGTTTCATGACAAGCGGCAACGTGCTTCTGCGCCCAATGGCGGACTAGGTTATCTCGCGGCGTCCTTGCAAGGCATGTCCCAGCGTAAGCTCATCCGCGTACTCCAAGCCTGTGCCCGCCGGCAGTCCGTGGGCGATGCGCGTGATGCGCAAGCCGGGCCGGGCCAGGCGTTTGGCCAGGTAGTGGCTGGTGGCTTCACCCTCCACATCCGTCCCCAGAGCCAGGATGACTTCTTGCACCGGCTCCTCCCGTAAACGGCGCTCCAATTCTTGAATCCGAAGATCCTCAACTTCGACCCCTTCCAACGGCGAAAGGCGACCCCCCAGAACATGGTAGCGACCCCGGTAGCTGCCGGATCGCTCCAAGCTGAGCACATCCTTGGGACGCTCTACCACGCAAAGCAACGAGTCATCCCGCCGTGGATCCGTGCAGAAGACACACGGAGAATCTTCAGTGAGTGATCCACATCGCTCGCAAGCTCGCACCGCTGTTCGAGCCCGTTCGATGGCCGCCGCTAACCCGCGCGCAATCTCCGGTTCGCTTTCTACCAGGAACAATGCCATTCGTTCGGCCGACCGCCGGCCCACGCCGGGCAGTCGCATCAGAGCAGCGATCAGGAGTTTAATGGATTCAGGCCATTCGGGCATGGCTTCTTTGCCTGATGCGATGGTGTGTGGAAAGCGGTAGGCGCACGACCTACATCAACCCTGGCAGACGAAAGCCTGATGTAACCCTGGCCATCTCCGCATTGGCCACGTCGCGGGCCTGTTGCAAGGCCTGATTCACGGCACCAAGCACCATATCCTCCAGAAGCGTCACATCCAACGGGTCAAGGGCGTGTGGATCGATTTTCAAGCTGACCAAGGTACCGTCACACCGGGCCACCACTTTGACAGCTCCACCGCCGCTGGAGGCCTCAACTGTGCGTTGTGCCAACTGCGCCTGCACTTGCTCGATCTGTTGTTGCAGGCGCGCTGCTTGTTTAATCACCTTGCCGAAGCTTGACATGACACACCTTTCATCCATTTGGGCCCAGTCCCAATGATTGGGCGAGCCCATGGGATCAACCGGACTGTACAATTCGAGCTCTGAATCGTTCCAAAGCCTGTTGAATCAAAGGGTCGTTCTTGAACTCTGTCGGGTCGAGTTTGTCCCCAGGCCGAGAGCTACTTGGGAAAGTCCGGTGCCCGCGGTTGGGTTGGTGAGCTTCTTCCGGCTGGACTTGCGTACGAAGTTCATTCCTTGACGGCTCTTGAGTAACCTCCATTGGAACGGTGGAAAATGCCTGGTCGGGATTTGATACTGGCAGCTTGGCGTTTTCCATCTCCATCACCACAAACGCCACATCGTGGACCGGGGCGCGGAGTTCACGCAGTTTGGTTCTCAGAATTTCTCGACAATCGGGCGTATCTGCCAAGTCGCGCTGCCCGCACCATTCAGGCGGAAACGCAATTACCAGGCGCCCTTTTTCCAGACCCATGGGCCGACCATGTTGCAGGAAACTCCGAAGCATGGGCCGAACCCGACCGACGTGATCCAAGAGCGCGGACCAGACTTGCTGGGGCTCCGGCGAGATGCTTGCGCTCGGGGCCGAGGGAGCGGTGGAATCAGCCGAGGGCTCCCCTGCTTGACGTCGTTCACTGCCGGACGAATCAGACCCTACAGAATGACTACTCTGCACCGAAGCGGGAGGAACACCCAGAGGATCGCTTGGGAGCGCCATGGATCGCGCAGCCGATGTGGCCGCAGCGCACGCCGCGGGCAAGTCGTTTACGCTGGCCTGCTGGTGCATTCTTCGCAGCTCCGACAAAACCTCCTCGATGCTGACCGCCTGCCGCATTTCTACGGCCCGCAACAATGCAAGCTCCAACAAAATCTGGCGAGAACCGGTGTCACTAAGGCGCGCTTCCGCATCGACCAATACCTCTACGATACGGCTGGCCCCCTCCCACGATATTAACGATGCCTGTTCCTGCAAAGCGGCTCGTTCGGCGTCAAGTAGGTCCAGTAGCTCTGCGTTTCCCCCTGTCAGCAGCCAAATCAGGAGGTTGCGGAAGTGCGCAATCAAATCTGTTAACATGCGTGCCGGGTCTTTTCCTTGGTCGATCAGGCGGTCTAGCCGGCGTAAAACCTCAGCACGTTCCCCCTTGAGAATCGCATGGGCCAAGGCCATTACTTGGTCGCGCGCCGTGAGGCCATACATGGCTAGGACATCTGACTCCAAAATGCGCTGCCCGCAAAAGCTAATCAGTTGATCGAGCGTTGATTGGGCATCGCGCAGTCCGCCGTCCGCACCACGGGCAATCGCGTACAATGCTGCTTCTTCGACTTCTACCCCTTCGCGGTGTGCAATCGTGGCCAGGTGCCGCACCATGAGGGCTGTGGGAATCCGGCGCAGGTCAAACCGTTGGCAACGTGAAAGAATTGTGGCTGGGACCTTTTCCGGCTCCGTGGTCGCAAACATGAACTTTACATGTTCGGGAGGCTCTTCGAGGGTTTTGAGCAATGCATTAAACGCTTCCCGGGTCAACATGTGCACTTCATCGATGATATAAATGCGATAACGAGACTGCGCGGGCGCATAGTGCACCGTCTCGCGCAAGCCCCGGATTTCATCAATGCCGCGGTTACTGGCGGCGTCGATCTCAAGGACATCTAAAGAACGACCTTCGGCAATTTCTCGGCAACGCGGATCATCATCCGAAAAGTCCACCGTAGGGCCATTGGTAGCATTCAAGCATTTGGCGAAAATGCGGGCGATGGTGGTTTTGCCCGTGCCGCGGGGCCCACAAAACAGGTAGGCATGAGCGATGCGCCGGTGAGCAATAGCATTGGCCAGCGTTCGGGTGACATGTTCTTGTCCTACCACCTCGCTGAACCGTTGCGGTCTGTACTTTCGAGCAATGACCTGATATGCCATGACTTCAGCTCGCCAAGGGGACTGCTTCCGAGCGTCCGGCCGTGCCAATCTTAAAAGGCCAGGGCGACCACGGCAGATGCAGAGCAAACTACCGTTGCTGCCTTCCGGCCCTGGCGGGGTTTGTTTGTCTACATTCCGTGGGCCCTGGCGCAATAACTCTGCTCGAGCGTTTCCGATGATTCAAGCTTCGGTTGCATGGCGCAAATTGTCGTCACAGTGCCCAGATCATGCGCGGAATTTCCTATACTCACCTGCGCTCAACTCCCTTGGCCATACCTTCCCCAACCCACAGTCGGGAACGCCCCTCCACGAATCCACTCAGGAACCCGAGGCTGGCTCGGCCACGTACGCGCCCGTCCCCGCCTGTTGCACGCTGGCTTTGCGGAAACTCCGCCACTTGTCCAATGGGAGCAATCCAAGCCCGATGACTGCCAGCTGGGTAGCATAGAAGAGGAGCAACCATCGGAAGGCGGCGTCCATGAAGCCGTACGAATGCAGGCCGATCCCCAGCATGTTGGTTCCGAACCAAGAAAAAGCGGTGATGACATTCCCAAAAATGGCCATGTTTGCGAGGCCTCGCTCCCGGATCAAACCACCCCAGCGCGCATGCAGAATCGCAGCGCACCAAAGGACGATCATTAGCGCACCATTTTCTTTCGGATCCCAGCCCCAGAAGCGCCCCCACGACTGATCGGCCCAGATGCCGCCCAGCACTGTCCCTGCAAAGCTGAACAAGGTGCCAAAGCAGATCACCGCATAAATCATCTTGGCCAGGGCTTTACCCAAGGTGGCGGCGGCAATGTCGTCCGGCCCAAACGGTTTTGGATGAGGTTGCGGAGCCTCCCCTTCCTTATGCAGTTTCAAGGCCAAGAGGGAAGTGAACACTCCGAGCCCAATATACAGAATCCCCAAGAACCCTGCAAAGAACATGGCTGCATAACCCAAGGTGATGGTGATAACATGGGTGGCCAACCAGAAATTGTTGTCCAACACTGCGCGCATCATCTCCATGGTGTCGCCTCCCAGCGCCAGATTGTGGGCAATCAACAGAGTGACAAAACCAACCAGGGCTGAAGCAGCCACGCCCAAACCCATACGATAAACCCGCTCGACCCCCACTCCCAGCAAGGTTACGGCCCAACCCACAAACACCGCGGATGAGTATAGGTTGGTTACCGGCGGGCGGCGTTCCAGCCACATGCGAAACGCCAAGCCGGCGGTGTGGACAACTAAAGCGAGGATTGCCAGGTACAAGGCCGATCGGCGCAGGCTCTCGCTGCCAGTAGGCCACGCTTGAACTGTCAGCATCGCGATGGACGCAAGCAAAAAGGCGCACAAATAGATGATCATCGCATGCAAAAACGCCTGAAGCTGGTTGTACCAAAACTCCGCCCGCCCCTTGCGCAATTCAGCCGGTGCGTGGGCCGCCAACCACTCCCCGTAAGCATGCACTGCGCGATTGAACCGTGACGCATCGCGCAGCGTGTAACCAGAAGCAATCTCGGCCAGCCAGCGCACCGGCTCGGGCGGGGCTTGCCCACTCATACCTGCTTGGAAAAGGACCTGTCCCAAATTTTGCCAATGCTCACGCGGTGCATCGGCACTCGGCGGCGGAACGACCCAGGCATATGCCAACTGAGCCATCGTGTCGTAGCGTCGCAGAAACTCCACCAAACGATCCAAGGGGGCCCGATCAAACTCTCGTCCTGCTTGACGCGCTCGCAAAGCGGCCAGACCGGGCTCAACGGACTTACTAAGCTCATCCAACTCAACTGTCATGTCTCGGGTTCCCTCAGGCTGAAGGGTAAACTTCAGACGCTGATACAGGGCCACGGCGTTAAAGAGCTTGGCCACCTGACGTTGATAGGCGGTGCGGGCCTGCGACTCTACACTCATGGCTTGGCGGCCCTCAGATTCGATCCGGGCCAGAACCGGCTTCAGATCGTTAAAGGCAAAATAATGCAACCCGGATTTTTCCACTCCTTTGCCTTGCAACTTTAGATCCTCGAGCAGGTCGGGGTGATGAATCAAAAAGATCGGGCGGGCATCAGCCACTTCAGGGCGGGTCATCACCTCCAACAGCCACTCGGTGGCTCGAAGTTTGGGCGGGTGTTTCCAAAACTCGTAGCTTTTCTTCTCTTCAAGCGGCACGGCCGCTGTTCCCCGGATTTGCAACAAACAGTTTCGGCCCAAGGAATCGAAGGGCTGCACGCGGCCATTGGCCAGCACCGGTAATCGCCCAAATGCCTGCAAATGAAACTCGCCCTCAGGTCGCGGCAGCAGAATCGCTACAATATCTGCAGCGAACACCGCCAGCAGGGCCCAGGGCAACGCTCTTAGGAACCAAGTTTTCATGTACGCACAATCCGACCGGCAAATCGAAAAAGGTGAATAGTGAATTGTAATAACAGCCCAACCGTGATCATGCTGCAAGCTATGTATGGCGTGAGCCAGCTCGGATTTCGCACCACCTGCAACACGCTGCCTTGATCATCGGGATCATAGCTGGCCTGATAATAGGTTTCCCCTCCGTATCGAAGCGGACTGTTCATCCGAATCACCACCTCGCGTTCCGTCCCGTTCCGAGGATCCGTCAGCAAAATGCGGCTCGAAAAATTCTTGGGAATATCCGTGCCAGGATAACGATCGTGGCGAAAATCCAACAGACGAATGGTCCATGGCTTGTACAGGCGCTGCGGCCGCATAGCCAGGGTAAAGACACGACCTCCCGTGGCGATCCTTTGCGGCTGACTGATATACTCGCTGGCCAACCAGCGCCCCAGCGAGCCCGACGGTGTCACCAGTTCCACGACGGCAGCAGGCACGTCCCGCTTGCCCATTTCTGTGACATGCGGCAACGGGGTTAATACAACTTGAGGGCCGACCCCCTGATCCGCCGGCGCCGGCTCGGTTGCGTCCGCAGGGCGCGCAGATACCATTGCGTTGGGATAGAATTTTCGAATCCGAATCGTAAATGGAAGTTGAGATACGGAGACTTCGCCCTGGCGTTCCAAAACCCGCTGCGGAATGGTCACAACTTGGTCGTAAGCAGGATCTGTGACCTCCGTGATGGCCAGCTCCACCCGTCGATCGACTTCAGAGTAGTTCTTGGCCTCGCCTTCGCGCAAATGAAGCGTACTCTCAACCGACAAGAGATCCGTGGCGAGCTGTCCCAACAACAACAAAACCAAGCCGGCATGAATCAGCACGATGCCGCTTTTTCGCCAGTCTGCTCGAAAGTAGCGCCAATGAGCGGCTATTAGATTGATCAACATTAACGCGCCGAGCAGATAGCCGCCGGGGAAAACTGGGATCCTCCACGAGGCTCCCGGCGGCCCCCAATAAACAAAGAAACTGCGGAAGAATTCGTTCTGGGCCCGATAGAGGCCCAGCGAAACCTGGGCCAGCGTCCCTAAAAAGACCAGCACCATGCCCAAAACCAGCAGCAGAACCGTAAGCCGAAGCGAACTGAAAAACTGGTAAAGCTTCTCCAAAGGCATGGTGACTCAGTATCGGACCGATTGCACAAACCGGATAAACGCTGCTTTTTCCGAATCCACCGCATTTGCCGGGCCGAAAAGTTTGTAAAACCAAGCCTCATCCGCCAAGGGCACCATGACCCCCACCACACGGGTGGGCTGGCCCGTACGCGCATCGGTCCCGTCCAGTTCAATCTGCATCGCTTGTGCCGAGCTCAGTTCGAGGAAGCGAGTTTGTTGCCGAATTTCCTCACTGCCGGCCTCTGCCAGTCCTAACTGGCGTCGCCACCGATTCACGTTGTTGATCCACCCGCCGCCATCCCCGGCAGAACGGCTGATGTTGATTTCCGCCTTTTCGCTTTCGGTGCCTACGATGAATTTGGCAACCAAGAAGGCACCAGCGGGCACAGACTGCCAGCCCGCTGGAACCTCCCATTGAGGGAATTTTTCGGCGGCTTCCACCGATGCCGAGGCTTGAGTCGGAGTGTCTAGTGAAAGAAATCGAACCGACTGGAGCCAAGCTACAAAGGCTGGCTTTTGTGCGGTGACCACCGAATCAGGCCCCGTCATTTTGAAGAACCATGCTACGTTGTTCACGTCTACCATGGCTCCCACGATTCGAATCCGCTGCGACTCTCCGGGTGGCGTTTGAGCAGTCACCAGGTCAAACAAGCGTCCGCGATGCCCGTGAATGATGATCTCGGCGGCGGACTGTTCCATTTGCTCCGCGTTGCCCTCTGGCAAACCGAGCTGCTGACGCCAAAGATTCCACATTTCCAACGTCCGCCCAGTTAATCCGCGCAGGGGGATCACTGCTACATCGGCGTGTAAACCTTGGGAATCATCCACCCTGAAGCTGGCCACCCGCATGGGCCCCGCCGGCTGTTCGGACCATCCTGGAGGTGCGGCATATTCGATCCGGGGCCTGAATCCTTCCAGATCCCCGTGCGGATGGCCCGCCATGCTGGCTGCGGCTTCTTCGCCCGGCCTGTCCCCATGCGAGGGAGCGACCGCCGATGGAGGCTGTGGCTTCTCGATGCGATAAACTTGGACTTCTTCCCGCTTGCACGCCGGAACCAGCGTCCCGGCGAGTCCAGCCCACATCAGGATCTTGCAAAGATGGCGTTTGGGACTGCGCGGAACCGTGACTTCATCGTTCATAAAAAAAGGCACCTTTGCCTTTCCCAATCAGTAGCCGCAAAAGCCCGTCGCAGCAAGGTGAACCGCCTTGACGGCCTGCGAAACTACAGTGGTGGATCGACAGTACGCAGAGCGGTTTGGTCTGAACGGTCCTACTGGTCTGGTCTATTCCGGAAGCCCAACAGTGGACCTGGGTTTAACGGAGATCCAAACTCAAGAGGAACTCCACGTTTGTTTTGTGCTGCTTCAATTTATTGAGCAACAACTCCATGGCCTCCACAGGGGGCACTCCCGTAAGCGCCCGACGCAGCAGAACAATCCGCGAGTATTCGTCCGGATGATACAAAAGTTCCTCTTTTCGAGTCCCCGACCGTTCGATGTTGATTGAGGGAAAGATCCGCCGATCCACTAATGCGCGGTCCAGATGGACCTCCATGTTGCCGGTGCCCTTAAACTCCTCGAAAATGACCTCGTCCATTCGGCTGCCTGTATCGATCAGCGCGGTGGCCATGATCGTTAATGAGCCCCCCTCTTCAATGTTTCGCGCCGCGCCAAAGAACCGTTTGGGTTTGTGCAGCGCGTTGGCGTCCACACCACCGGAGAGGATTTTCCCAGAGTGCGGTTGAATCGTATTGTAAGCGCGAGCCAAGCGGGTGATGGAGTCGAGCAAGATGACCACATCCTTCTTGCGTTCCACCATTCGTTTGGCCTTCTCCAACACCATTTCCGCTACTTGCACATGGCGTTCGGGTGGCTCGTCGAAGGTGGAACTGATGACTTCTGCTCCCCGGCAGGTCCGTTCCATGTCTGTAACCTCCTCGGGCCGTTCATCAATCAAGAGGATGAATAAGTACACCTCTGGGTTGTTCTTCAGGATCGCATTCGCCAGTTTTTGCATCAACACCGTTTTGCCCGTGCGTGGGGGCGCCACGATGAGGCCACGGGTCCCCTTGCCGATGGGACACACAAGGTCGAGGACTCGCGTGCTAAGCTCGTTGGGCTCCGTTTCTAGAATGAACCGTTGCGTCGGGAACAACGGAGTTAGGTTGTCGAAGTGAGTTCGTTCCTTGGCTTTTTCGGGATCTTCTCCGTCAATGGCCTCGACTTTCAAAAGGGCAAAAAAACGCTCTTTTTCCTTCGGAGGTCGGATTTGCCCTGCCACTCGGTTGCCCGTTTGCAGGTTAAACCGGCGAATTTGCGAGGGCGAGACGTACACGTCTTCCGGGCAAGGCAGGTAATTAAAACTCTGCGAGCGTAAAAAACCAAATCCCTCCGGCAAAATCTCCAAGACGCCCTCGGAAAACATGACACCCGCTCGCTCCGCGTTCTTTTGCAGGATTTGAAAGATGATTTCATGCTTCCGCATCGTGCCGTAATTCTCCACGCCAAGCTCGCGTGCCATTTGGTTGAGCTCGTTCATGGACATGGCCTGCAACTTCGCGATGTTAATGGACTCAGCGATGCGGTCGCGCAGTCGAGTGGCAGCTGCTTCATGTTGTATGGGTTGACCGATTTGGGCGGCGGCTTTCTGCTGTTCGGCTCGTTCCCGCGCTGCCGCCTCAGCGGCAGCTTGTTTCACGGCCTCGGCGGTAGGTGTTTCCAAGGATGGGGACCATTCGGCTCCACTGGAACCAACGGTCGCCTGGGGTTCGGGCTCGTCTTTACGTTTGCGCCGACCCCGCTGTTTGAGAGCTTCATCCGCAGCAGGAGCTGATTCCCCTACTCCAGGCGTCCACTCGGTCTGCGCCGCGCTGGCGGGTTCTTGTTCGGTCGTGACAGAGGCTTCAGTCAGGCCCGTTCGTTCTTCCGACCGCAACGGGTCGGCCTCCGGTCTTTCCGTTTTTTTCCGATTGGAACGTTTGGTGCTCACACGTGGCATATTTTTTAGGTAAACTGCAGGGCGCTAACCTTCTCCGTCGCCCGTCGTCAAAAACTGTTTGACCTTTAGACCGCCACGTCCTCATCCGGATTCAATCTCGGAAACGGTCGGCCGTCCTCGACGGGCGCGCCATGCTGCAAGAGTTCAGGTTACAGCTTGGGCAAGGGAGCCTTGCAGTAATTCTACGCTTCAACCTTGCTCGAAAGCCTTGGCTTGTCAAGCGTGACCCGGGGTATGAGACGCGGGGCACACCACCAACAGCCATGCGCGGATGGACAAAAGCGTCATACAAGATGCCAACCATTAGCGGCTTGACACCAGAGCACGACTCAATCAGTTCGGCGTTAAACCCGGCCCCAAAAGCGTCCCTTACTTTCGTGCCTTGATTCAAAGGGGACCGGCGCCAGAATTCCCAATGTGAGAGTCGGCGTTATCCATGGCGTCTGTTTAGCATTGGCCTTGAGCTGGCTGGGCTGTTTGAACAGCCCGGCGCAGAGTGAGGAAGATGATTTTCTGGCCGCGGCACGCGCTTTCGAGGATGAGTTGTGGGAGCGTGCCGAACGGGAATTGGCCGCATTTCACCATAGGTACCCGGACTCACCGCGCCGACCGCTGGCCGTGTTGCTTTGGGCGCAAGCGCTTTGCCGGCTGGGACGACCTGATGAAGCCGTCTCGTTGCTCGAGACCGAGTCGAAACGCGCCGGGACTGTGGCAGATGCCTTTCTATTCTGGCGGGCCGAAGCCGAGCAGCAGCGCGGTCGGTTTCAAGCAGCCGCCTCTGCGTTGCGCGAATTGTTGGAGCGATTTCCGGACTCGAACCTGCGTTTGGAAGCTGCCGTTAACGAAGCTGCGGCCTATGCAGGCATGGGATTATGGCAAGAAGCGGCCGATCGGTTAGGGCGCACCAATGGTATCTTCCAACAATTGGCCCGTGAAGTCACCGATTCGAAATCTGAAACGGTTGCGCGCGGCTTTCTGCTGTGGGCCGAGGCGCTTTGGCATTTAGGCCAGCCTGAGTCTGCCCTGGGGATTCTGGCTGACCTTCGGTCGAGGCGATTGCCCGGCCTGCTCAGCTTTCGCCGGCAATCATTGGAAATTCGGTGTTTGACAGAGCTGAAACGGGTCCACGAGGCGCTTCAAGCATCCTCCAATCTGGTCAGCTTGGCTGCTACCCTTGGAACACCAGCATGGGAGGCGCGAAGCCGACTCGTACAGGCTTTTGTTCTAGAAGCAGCCGACGACCCAAACGGAGCGCTGTCCTTGTACAGTCGCAATTTGGCCCCGCAAGTACCGACAGATTTGCAACGAGAATCCATCCTTAAGCTCAGTCATTTAGCATTGGCTCATGGCCGCTTCGGCGAGGCGTCCCAGGCACTCGAAACGTTCCTTCAAACGGTTACCAATAGTCCCGTTGCCGACCTGGCGCACCTAGCCTTGGCGGAGTTAGCTATGGAACAGTTCTTGCAGGCTGTTCGGACAGGTGCCTCTGTGGCGCCGACGCAGCTTCTCACTAGGGCAAGACAGCGCCTGGAGCTTATCATCGGCCGGTTTCCAGACAGCCCGCATCGTCCTCGAGCGGAGTTGAATCGGGGTTGGTGCTTGTGGCTAACCGGCCAGTGGGAGGAAGCGCGCGGGGCTTTTGAAGAGGCAGCCCTTCGTTTGCCTCCAGGACCAGACCGCGCTACCGCGCTTTTTAAACTGGGCGACATAGCCTTCCGCATGGGGCGAATGGCGGAGGCAGTAAGCCTGTACCAAGCCGTAGTGCAATTGGCCACCGAGTCCCATGCGGTTCGAACTCAGTTATGTGAACCGGCTCTGTACCAAATGGTCCGCCTGGCAGTGGAGCTGGGCGACCCTGCCATGGCGCAGGAGGCGGTCGATCGCATCGTGGCGGATTTCCCAGATGGTTTCCAAACGGAAGCAGCCCTCACTCTTCAAGCCCAAGGGTTGACCCGGTTGGGTCGGCCCGCGGCCGCGCGCGAGATTCTTCTAAGGATCCTTCAACGGTTTCCGAATACTGACCGCCGCGCCGAGCTCCAATTGGCGATCGCCCGCACCTATGAGTTCGAAGGTAACTGGGCTGCTGCAGTAGGTTGCTATCGACAATGGCTGCGCGAGTTTCCAGACCATGCCTCTGCGGCCGACGTGGAATTTAGCCTCGCTTGGACGATGTATCGCATCGGAGAGGAAACGGCAGCCTTTGCGGCCTTCACCAATTTTCTGGCTCGGTATCCTAACCATTCTCTGACGGCTCAGGCTCAGTGGTGGTTAGCAGATCATCATTACAGGTTGGGACCTGCCGGTTATGTAGAGGCGGAGCGTCAATACCAGTTGCTGGCAGCCCGTTATCCAAGCCATCCCCTTGCCTATGAGGCCCGCATGATGGCGGGCCGGGTCGCCATGGCCCGACAGGCGTGGGGCGATGCCATTGGTTATTTCACGAACTTGACGGCTGATCTGGATTGTCCCGTGCCGCTTAAGATTCAGGCGCTGTTTGCGTATGGTGATGCGATGCGACGACTCCTTCCTGCTGACACCAATGCGCCATGGGTCAATTTCGAAGAGGCTGCCAAAATTTTTGCCAAGATTTTGGAGTTCAACCCGACCAATACAGCGGCAGCGCGCGCATGGGGCGAAATCGGAGAATGTTACCTGCAGCTCGCCAGTCGGGACCCCAATTTTTTAGCGGTGGCTAGCAACGCCTTCTTCCAGGCGTTTTCGCTACCCGGAGCGGACGTGTCCACTCGCAGCCAGGCATGGATTGGCCTTGGACTGGTTCAAGAGCGCAAGGCTTCTTATGCAACGGAACCCGTAAGGCAGCAAGGCTTGCGAGAGGCCATGAACCGGTATGTGGACGTTTTTTACGGACGCCACCTCCGGGCCGGCGAGGAACCTGATCTGTTCTGGACCCGCCGGGCGGGTTTGGAAGCAGTGCGCGTGGCAGAGGCTCTACAGGAATGGCGGCAGGCACTCCGCCTTTACGAGCGTATCCGCGACTGGCTACCCGCGTTGCGGCCCGTAGTCGAAAAGCGATTGGAGCGTGTTCGCGAGCGACTCACCGCATTCGATGCCTCTTTCTAAAACTCCACCCGCAGGCAATCGTACGGGTGCGGCCCAACGATGCAACATTCGCCCCTTTCGGACCAAGGCAAACAACCGCCTTCCCACCCCCATTCGTTCTGCAAGTGTGCGTGCGCACCCAACCGAGCACTGCATGCGACACCTGCAGGTAACGGCTACCGCTTCGAGAACTGGAAGCGCTTCCGCGCACCCGGTTGACCGTATTTCTTGCGCTCCTTTTCGCGGGCGTCACGTGTGAGTAATCCTTCCGCGCGCAGCAGCGAACGCAATCCGGGATCCACTTTCAACAACGCTCGGGCGATGCCCAACCGGATAGCGCCAGCTTGCCCCGACAATCCCCCACCCTGCACATTCACCCGAAGGTCAAACTTGCCGCTTAATCCGGTGGTTATGAGGGGCTGTAACGCGTGAACTTGAAGCGCTTCGAGAGGAAAGTAGTTGTTAAAGGCACGACCGTTGACCAGGATTTTGCCCGTGCCCGGCAACAAACGCACTCGCGCTACAGCCGTCTTGCGTCGGCCCGTGCCCCAGTACTCAACTGTTTGATTCATGGTCTGGATCTGGTTGCCAGTCATGGCCTAAAACTCCTACGAATTCATCACGGCAATGTCACGGGTAGGGGTCGCTGCGCCGCGTGTGGGTGGATGTTACCTCGATAAACCTTGAGTTTGGTGAACATGGCACGCCCTAAACGATTTTTGGGAAGCATGCCTTTCACGGCGTGTTCAATCAAAAACTCGGGACGACGCTGCCTCATCTCTGCCGCCGTCCGGTGCTTTTCGCCGCCTTTCCAGCCCGAGTACGACATGTAGGTCTTTTGGGTCTCCTTCTTGCCCGTGAGCTGGACCTTTTCAGCATTAATGACAATCACAAAGTCACCCGTATCCAGGTGCGGGGTATAGATTGGCTTGTTTTTGCCGCGCAGCAAATTCGCCACGTGCACGGCCAAGCGACCCAGAACCTGGCCTTCAGCATCCACCACGTACCACTTGCGCGACTCGGGACTGAGCTTTGGTAAATATGTCTTCATGGACACTATGTTTGCGAAACAGGCGTGTTATTCTATTAAAAGTCGGCTTGCCGTCAATACGCATTCGCGAGACCCTCCGATAGTCACCGCGAAGATTTCGAGCAGTTTCTCTTGTCGCCCGTCAGCGAATGGGGAGAATGACGGGGCCAAAGGGACAAGTCTGAGCCGGAATCGATCCGCCTAGGTCGAATCTGATTGAGCGGTATTGGACACTGGAAATATGAACTGGGAAACGTGGGATCTGCCGACGATCTGGTACATTTTGATCGGCGTCTTATTCACGGGCTACGCGATGTTAGACGGCTTTGACCTCGGCATCGGGGGCCTTCACCTATTTGCACGGAAAGATGAGGAACGACGGCTGCTTTTGAATGCAATCGGGCCGGTCTGGGATGGCAACGAAGTCTGGCTGGTAACAGGGGGTGGAGCGTTGTTTGCAGCTTTTCCTCAGGTCTATGCGAGCGTCTTTTCCGGATTTTACCTGCCATTTATCCTGCTGCTGGTAGCACTGATCTTCCGCGCTGTGGCAATCGAGTTCCGCAGTAAACAGCCCATGCACTGGTGGCGTCAGATGTGGGACATTGGGTTTGCCGCCGGCAGCGTGGGATCGGCGTTCCTGCTCGGGGTGGTGATGGGAAACATCGCCTGGGGCATCCCGCTCAATGCACGAGGCGAGTATAGCGGAGGGTTTTGGAACTTATTTCATCCTTACGCCCTGTTGCTGGGAATCACCACGGTGGCGCTTTTTATGATGCACGGCTGCATCTATGCACTGCTTAAAATTGACGGACCGTTCCATCAGACACTGCGAACGTGGGTGCCTCGCTGCATCATTTTTTTCATCATCTGTTATGCGATCACCACCATGGCCACGCTCATCTACGTGCCGCATATGGCGGGGCGTGTGCGGACCCAGCCCTGGCTCTTTGGCGTGGCTCTGGCAGGCATGCTGGCCATCGCCAACATCCCGCGGGAGATTCATCATGGACGCGATTTCCGGGCGTTTTTATCATCGTGCGCGGCCATGGCAGCCTTGATGACATTGTTCGGATTGGAGATGTATCCGCACTTGGTTTTGAGCCGACCCGAAGGAGCGCACAGTCTGACGATCTACAATTCGGCGTCGTCGGCCAAGACCCTTGGTATTATGCTGCTCATCGCAGCGTTGGGGTTGCCAGTGGTTTTGGCGTACACCATCAGCATTTATTGGATCTTTCGCGGTAAAGTGCGTCTTGACCGCTCGAGCTATTAGTCCAAAGAATGCAGGGTGTTCGCAAGGACGGCTCCGCCAAGACAGCAAAATTGAAATACACCTGTCGAGGCTTTAGCGGCCGAAGACGTATTCACACTTGTCCTCGAACCGGCACGAGATCAGACTTCACCAATCATGGGCCCATAGCTCAGGGGTCAGAGCAGGCGACTCATAATCGCTTGGTCGCAGGTTCGAATCCTGCTGGGCCCACCATGTCCCGGTCTGCACCGATAAAGAACGCTACGCCCGCCCACCTCACCACACCCAGTGACTCCTGATCGGTTCGGAGTCCGTGGCCACGGGATGTGCCCGCCATGAAACGGGTGGATACGGGCTGGCAAGGACAACCAACCTGTAAGGGAGGCCGCCCGCGTCACCTCAATGCCGAGATGCGAAACTTGGAAAACCGGGCGTGTTTACGAATTCCCGCACATGAAAATGTTCGGCGCCGGTCCTGCGTGAAAATGCCTTCGTACCGATGACCCGGCGGCTAAAGCGCATGCGAGCGGCTGCCGCTTTCAGCACGGCTTTGATCAAGAGCCCTTCGGGGTTCGATGCGAGGCTCAGAGGAACATGGTCGTGCCAGCTGCTAGGTGATACAAATGGCTCCAAAAGCGCGGTCGTCGCTGCCTCAATAAGGTCAGCAACTGCGCTCATGACATTTCCATCAAGTCAGGCATGGAAGCGGCTGGCCGATGCGGTGGGATAAAACTTTTCCTAGCGACAGGCTCGGACAGGCCGATGTCACGCAAAGAACCGACGCCTTGCACACGTTCGGATCACCGAGTGCCCTCTACCCCTAGGGAACGGCCGAAGCATGCAAAGGCTTTTCGTGCCTGATTGCACCCTTTATGGTAAAAAGCACCGTCCAGCGGTTCATGGCCGATTGTTCCCGATGGGAAGTGAGGTTCGACCGAGTTCCAAGATTCGCCGCCACTGGGTTTCCGTTACAGGCATAACCGAAAGCCTCGACTGCCGCACGAGCGCCATCTCACAAAGAACGGGGTCTTTTTTGATTACGTGCAGGGGAACGGCTTCTTCGAGCGGACGAATCGGTGCCAGGTCCACTGCCACCCACATTTCTTCCTGAGCAGTCGGATCCGGATAGGCTTCACGAGTCACGCGGGCGATGCCCACAACGGCGCGCTCCTCCCCACTGTGGTAATACAAAACCAGATCACCGCGGCGCATGGACCGCAAATGGTTTCGCGCTTGGAAATTTCGGACACCCGTCCACGCGGTGCCCCGATCTTGCAGAAACTGATCCCACGGATATTCCGCGGGCTCTTGTTTAACCAACCAGTACTGCATCTGACCAACGCGCGGAAGCGATGTTAATTCCCTTTTCCATTTTTTTGACGGCTCGGGCGGCGCAAAATCCGTACGGCCCCAATAAAACTCGCCCGAAAACCTAGAGTGAGCTCAAAGGGCGCTGTTTGAGCTCTTCGGGAAACCGGGCATCACTTCGCCGTAAAGTTGCGTCACCTGATTCCAATTCAACGCGTTCGATGCAGGCACGCAAGCTTTGAACGTCTGCCTCCAATCTTGTCAGCGCTTCCTTTAGTTCGGCAGCGGGCCGTCCGGGATCGGGCAAGGTGGCCAGTTCCTGCATGGTAGACACAATAATGCCAATAAAAAGGTTCAGGATGGTAAATGTAGCAATGACGATGTAAGGCACAAAAAAGGCCCATGCCCAAGGGTGAACCTCCATGACAGGCCGCACGATTCCCATGGACCAACTCTCGAGGGTCATAATCTGAAAAAGCGTATAAAGGCTTCGTCCCAAGGTGCCAAACCATTGTGGATGCGTAGAACCGAACAGGCTGGTGGCCAAAACGCCGGCCGTGTAGTAAAAAATCGCCATAATCAGAATGACCCCGACCAACCCCGGAATGGCGTGCAAAAAAGCTGCCACGACACGACGCAACTGCGGCAGAATGGTGAGCAAACGCAGCACACGCAGAACCCGAAGGGAACGCAACACAGCCCAAGGACCGGCAGCCGGGATCAATGCAATCCCCACTACTGCGGTATCAAACCAGTTCCAACCGCTGCGCCAAAATAGACTCCGATACACGCACATTTTGAAGCCCAGCTCCAGTGTAAACACCAATAAACATAGCCGGTCGACGCCAACCAGAATGGGCCCCCATCGGTCACGCCAGGTCGGGCTGGTTTCCAGTCCAAGCACGACGGCATTAAGAACAATTACACCTGTAAGAAACGCTTGGACTGACGCAGATTCAATCCAGCGCGCTCCATGAAGTCGCCAGGGAGCGACCCCACCCTGCTCTTCCAATTTTCGTAGATCAAGATCACCCATGGTTAGCGTGTCGTCTGTGTTCGAGAGCACCTTATGAATTCAGGCGTTCATATGTGTCATGAGATGACAGGGTCCGCAAGCGTGCCCACGGGGCTCTTCAAAGCATAGATGAAACCGACTTGCACGAAGGGCGGGTTTGCCACGCATGGAATGGCTCCCCTGAAACTCGCATGATTTCTTTTTTTCAGATCAAGCACCCTCCAGCAGGTCTTTACCTTGGGGGTTGAGACCGTCCTGCCACGACGGCATGTTCATTCGGTCACGCTGACGGAAGCAGGCCGCCCTACGAACGATCTTTGGCGGGCAGCCGGGTTGCAAGCGGGTTTTCGCCAGTGGCACCGGGCACTTGGCGTTTGTGCTGGGGCTACTGCCGTGATGAGGCCCTATCTCGCAGCCGTCCCTTGCTCCCCTCATCGGCTACACCGCAATCCGTTCGCATGTTGCCAACATGGATTGTGGCTCTGCTCAATGCAAATGGTCACACAATGGATGTTTTTTGTATCCGGTGTTTCTTTCATCAGGATCTAACACACTCTGCCACCGCCATGTCACCGCGCGGGGGATAGAGTGGGACACACGATCCCTCGACAAATCAGGCAATAGGATGGCTCAAGGAATGTCTGAAATTGAGGTGTTGTCCCGTCTCTGGTGTGTCCACCCAATCTCTGAACTGATCTTTTCGTTTCCCGATTGCTGCCACTCCTGCCTGGTGTGCGGGTTGTGGACCGATAGCGATGATTTCGGATCCTTCGTCAAGCCTGGAGTAAGCGGACCGCGTGTTGAGAAACCTCAAAACACCTTTAAAAGAAAAAATGGTCCGTCTAATTTGACAGCCATGAGTCAGACACATCCTCTCACAACGACCGGTTTCGAACTGCCGGGATATCGCATTGTAGGGAATTATGGCGTGGTCCGTGGGATTGTGGTACGTTCACGTTCGCTTTTTGGCAATATTGGTGCCGGATTGCAAATGTTGTTGGGTGGCAACATTACGCTGTACACATCCTTGTGTGAACAAGCTCGTCAAGAAGCGTTTAACCAAATGTTGTCGCACGCAGGTGCGTTGGGCGCCAATGCAGTGATTGGAATCCGCTACGACGCGACTGAGCTGGGCTCGGGCGTCACAGAGGTGCTTTGTTATGGGACAGCGGTACGAGTGGAACCGGTCAAGACCTAGGACTGTAATGGCGCCCGTGGGGCTGCTGCCGGAAGCACGGATGCCGAGCTTCGGCCTGCTCAAACGGTCAGAGAAGGAACCAGGCTTATGGCGGGTCACAGCAAATGGGCCAAAGTAAAACACTTCAAGGGCGCGCTAGACGCGAAAAAGGGCAAATTGTTTTCCAAATTGGCGCGTGAAATCATGATCGCGGCCAAGCAGGGCGGAGGCGATCCTGAGATGAATCCGCGCCTCCGCATGGTCTTACTGAAATGTCGAGCGGCCAACATGCCCAAGGAGAACATCGAACGGGCCATTGCAAGAGCCACAGGAGGTGCCGAGACAAGCAACTACGAAGAGATCACCTACGAAATTTATGCGCCGCACGGAGTGGCCCTGTTGGTACCCGTCAGCACGGACAACCGGAATCGCACCGCTGCCGAGATCCGAAGTTTGGTGACGCGCAATGGCGGCTCTATGGCCACGGCCGGGGCCGTCAGTCACCTGTTTCAGCGTAAGGGTCAGATTATTGTTGCTCGTGAGAACGCCCGCGAAGAGACCCTGATGGAAATCGCGTTGGAAGCAGGGGCGGAAGATTTCCGCGCGGACGAACAAGGCTACGAAATCATTACTGAGCCGGCCAAATTCGAAGCCGTCCATCGCGCCCTGGAGCAACGTGGCATCAAATGCGAAGTGGCCGAGGTAACCGAACTGCCCATTACGACCGTGCCGTTGCAGGATCCGGAGGCCATCGCGGCGGTGAATCGGTTAATTGAAGCCTTGGAAGAACACGACGATGTGAAAGAGGTGTACTCCAATGCGGAGTACCTGAACTAGGCCGCCTCTCGCCCTGCATCCGATGGCCCTTCCATCTATAGGATCGAAAAAGCTAAGCGATGTTCACGAGATTGCGGGTGCCTTGTGGCCCGGGTTACGGTGTCCTGCTGGCTCATGAAGTGCATCGGTGCACACAAGTGGGTGCCCGCTATGCTGTCGACCCTGGCCCGGGCCGTGGCAAGGTATCCGGCTTGGTTTCTTGCAGCCCACTTGGTGGTGGCCGTCGTTTCATTACTCTATACCCTGCGCCACCTTGAATTCGACACTCGGCGTGGCAACCTCGTGGGTGATAAGCTCCGCTACCACCGCAATTTCTTGCAGTTTCGGGCCGAGTTTCCCAAGCCCGACGATCTGGTGGTGGTGATCGAAAGTGAGGATCCGGAAGCCAATCGCCAGTTTGCGGAACGACTGGCGGCTCGATTGGAAGCAGAGCCCGCGTTCTTCCAACGAGTTTTCTACAAGGGCGACCTGAAGCTGCTTGGCAGCAAAGCGTTGCATTTCCTCAGCGAGGATCAGTTGCAACAACTGCATGCGCAGTTGGAACGATACCGGCCCTTTTTGGAGACGGTCTGCCGGACGACAAATCTTTTGTCGTTGTTTGATCAGGTGAACACCTGGTTCCGTACTGCTCGTGATGCCCCACAAGAGCGTCGTGAGGCTCTCGCAGGAGCTGTGCCAGCGCTGGAGCGCATTCTGGCCCAGGCCGCGGATTGCTTGCACCGACGAGGTCTTCCGCCCTCGCCCGGGGTCACGGCCCTATTCAACGGAGGGGAGGAAGCTCTTCATGCCCAGTACCTGGCCTATAACCAAGGGCGGATCTTCCTTGTAACCACCTACCCTCCTTCGGTTGAGATGGAGGGCGCCGCCATCACTCGCCTCCGTCTCTTGGTAGACCAGACGCGGCTCGAAGTGCCCGGGGTAAACGTGGGCATCACCGGCGAACCAGTGCTGGAATGGGATGAAATGCGGCAGTCTCAGCGGGACACGACTCGAGCCAGTCTGGTGGCGTTTTTCCTTTGTGCCGTCTTGTTCATGGTCGGCTACCGCGAGACCGGTCGGCCCTTGAAAGCCATGGCTGGCTTAGTGGTGGGTGTGGCGCACACGTTGGGGTTCACAACGTTAACCGTGGGCCACTTAAACATCTTGACCATTACCTTTGTGCCCATCTTGGTGGGTTTGGCCATCGACTTTGGCATCCATTTGGTCACTCGTTATGAAGAGGAGCTGCGATCCGGCCATGGTCGCGTCCCCTCTTTGGAACGCGCCATGGTGAACACCGGCCAGGGCATCCTTACTGGTGCGCTCACCACTGCAGGCGGCTTTTGGGCAATGAGTTTGACCCAGTTTAAAGGGATCCAAGAGATGGGTTGGATATGTGGCGGCGGCATGATCATCTGCTTGGTTACAACCTTGACGTTCCTCCCTGTGTTGCTGCTGAAGGGTCGGCAAAACTTGTGGGATGAAACTTCAGTGCGTCCACCAATTCGCGCCCGGCTCGAGCAACTCTGGCTGCGTCGATCGGGCCTGGTGTTAGGTCTGGCGGGGGTGTGCACCCTGGGTGCGTTGCTCCCAGCCAGCCGCGTGACCTTCGACTACAACCTACTGAATCTCCAAAGTCAAAGTCTGCCGGCAGTCGTGTTTAGCAAGAAGCTGGTTGAATCGGCTGGTCGATCGCTGCTGTATGGTGTTGTCATCGCCGACGGATTGGCCCAGGCCGAAGCTTTACAGGCGCAACTTGAACAACTGCCGGCCGTGGCGGCTGTGGAGAGCCTGGTTCCGTTGTTAACCTCCCAGCCCGGGCGCAAGAGCGAGCTCATTGCCCAGATTCGCTCCCTTGTCGAAGGATTGACCCTGCCCGAGCCTGACCTTGCGCCTGTGGCACTGGCGGAATTGAGTCGGACGCTGTGGGGCTTAAGCGGCTACGTGGGTTTGGCGTTGGATGGATTGGGTAACAACGGCGGTTTGTTGCGCTCACAACTGGAAAATTTGCGAGAAACTGTGACGGCTTTGCGCCGGTCCATGCTGGACGACTCCCTGGGTTCAGAAGAAGAACGAGCTGGCAAACTCGGAGCTTACCAGCAGGCGTTTTTTACCGATTTGCGCGAGACGTTTCAGGCGTTGCAAGAACAAGACCCAACGGTGCCTGTGCGATTGGAAGATATTCCGCCAGCGTTGCGGGAACGGTTTGTGGGAAGGCACGGCAAGTTGCTCCTTCAGGTCTTTCCACGTAAGGATGTTTGGCAACGGCAGCCACAGGAAGAATTCGTTCAACAACTGCGCTCGGTCGATCCCGACGCCACGGGCACACCGGTGCAATTGTATGAGTACACTACGCTGCTAAAAAGGAGTTATGAGGAAGCTGCCTGGTACGCATTGGGAGCGATTATCCTGCTGGTAGGTTGGCATTTTCGGAGTCTATCGGCCGTGGTGCTCGCACTCCTGCCGGTGGGCTTGGGAATGATTTGGTTGATGGGTTGGATGGAGTGGTGGGGCGTAGCCTTTAACCCAGCTAACATCATGACTTTGCCGCTTGTCATCGGCATTGGTGTCACCAATGGCATTCACATCCTCAATCGCTACGCCGAGGAGCGTCAACCAGGTGTGCTCGCACGCAGCACCGGCAAAGCGGTATTGGTGTCGGGCCTGACTACCGTGGCGGGGTTTGGCAGCCTGTTGCTCGCGGATCATCAAGGGATCGCCAGCTTGGGCTTTGTCATGAGCGTAGGCGTGCTCGCCTGCATGATCACGGCATTAATGGTGTTGCCGGCCTTGCTGCTCGTGACAAGCCGGCATGGCACAGCGATCGCGCAAGGATAGAGCATAGGGCCACAACCGATGATTTGCTGCGGCAGTGTTTCCTACACTTTTCTGGCGAAAGCTCGTGAACCAGCAAGGCTTTCGTTCCCTTCTTTGCTGGGGCCACAGTCGCGTGGCACGTTCACGACGAGGTGCCCCTTTTGTTACAAGAGCCGGAGGCGACCCCTGCAAAGCCAACTGCTAATGGCAGAGGGTATTGAGTCGTTGAATTCATGCATCCCTCAATAGGGCTGCGGGCGGCTTAAATTCCCTTTGGATAGGCGCCCATGACACGTCCCCGCGAGTGGCCCGATAGTGTGAGCTTTCGGGGTGCTTGCCGTTTTCTTGATTAAGTTTTCATGTTGACTAGGGAAGTTTTCTCCACCGGATAAGGACTGCACTAGCACTCAGGCCGTTTCCAATCGGATGCGGGGCACACCACCGACTGTTTAATATTGCGCGTGCTTTTGCGTGCCGGCGCACGTTCCATATGGCCTGAGAATTGCTCCCTCGCCAGGCAAAGAATTGGAGCAAGGGCGTCTCACGACGATGTGCTGCGCATTGAAACACTTATTCGTAGGCAGCCTCCCGGTCATAGTCGGAATGCTGACCGGATGTGTGGGGACTTACCCGACCTCGACAACCGCCCCACGGTTTCAGGAGTCCGCCCACGCTGATGTGGTGATCCAGTTTCTCAATTGGGATCATTTTCACATCGTGCGGCCAGACTATCGCGAGGAAGGCTTTCTGGTGCCCGTTTCCTTGGCGCAATTCAGCCAGCATCTGGATCGTTTGAAAGTTGGGCGCAACCTGGCGGTGGTAGTGATCGGTATCAATTATTCTTCAGACCAAAAGGTGCAATTGATCCGGAATTGGGAGCAGCAACTCTTTCGTGAGGGATTTCGTCGTGTCGTCTGTCTTCAAGGCGAGGGTGGCCAAAAAATTGACGGGCTTGTCATCCTGTCGGACACGGGCTTGACGTCGGCGGAAATCCAGGCCCACATAAGGACCGGCACTTCTTTATGAAGTCCGGACGTCGCGGAGTTTCACGGCCTCCGTTGGAACGGATGCTGCGGATTCACGCCGAGATCCAGGCCGGCCGCTTTCCCAATGCCACTACACTGGCGCGGCAGCTGGAGGTCAGTCCCAAATCAATTCAGCGGGATCTGGAGTTCATGCGGGACCGGTTGCAACTGCCGTTGGCCTATGACGCGCGTCGGTATGGTTACTACTACACCGAACCGGTAGAAGCCTTCCCCACGGTGCAACTCACCGAGGGAGAATTGGTTGCACTGATCCTGGCGGAAAAGGCGCTTCAACAATATCGCGGCACGCCCTTCGAACGGCCCCTGCTCAGCGCCATACAGAAGATGGAACAAGGTCTTCCCGAAACGATTTCCATCAGCCTGTCTGATATAGAACAATCTTTCTCATTTCGCCAACGGGCTGAGCCGCGACTGGATTTGGCGATCTTTGACACGTTGAGTCGTGCGGTTACGCGGCGTCAGCAGGTGGAGATCCTGTATCGCAAGCCGGGGCACCCTGAACCCGAACGACGCGTCATCGACCCCTACCATCTAGCCAACATCAATGGCGAATGGTACCTCTTTGCGCACGATCATTTGCGGCAGTCACTCCGCACGTTTGTGCCGGCGCGCATGCTAAAGGTGCATTTGACAGGTCGCACGTTTAAAAGGCCTTCAAGGTTTTCGCCGGATCAACTTTTGCGCGGAAGCTTCGGCGTACGCACCGGCACTGGCCACTATCAGGTGGTTCTTGTGTTCCAACCGCCGGCAGCAGATTACATTCGCGAAAAGCGTTGGCATGAGACGCAAAAGCTACAGGACCGGGCGGATGGCAGCGTTGAACTGCATCTTCAGTTGGCGGAATTGGAAGAAATTACGCGCTGGGTATTGAGTTGGGGCGGCCAAGCCCGGGTGCTGCGCCCGCGAGAGCTGGTGGAGCGGGTATCCGCAGCCGCACGTCGCTTGTTGGAAGGCCATGACGGCTGAATCACCGCTGGACTCAGATTTACTTTTTCCAGCAACGCGCAAGACAATTTCGAACGTCCCTCGCAGGCAACATTCAAGCCATGGTGACGTCCCGCGCCGGATCAGGAGCCAGAGGTACAACCATCAGGAGGCTGGGAAAACGGGTTTCACGCCTCTGACTCGCAGCACCGCAAGTGGCCTATGTTCCAGGGCAAGGACAGCCTGCCTTTCTTAAGATGGCCCCTCGGGGCTTCCCGAGTTTGCGAGCCGTTTGGGTCGTCATAACAAACTCGGTTTTGTCCTGGAGGGAAGGTGCGCAAAGGGCAGGTGCCGATCGAACTTGGGGCGATACGACCAAGGGGCTTGTGGTAAATCGTGGTTAAGAGCTAGAGTTGCCATCCAGGTTGCCGGGGTTTGGCTCATTCCGTATCGTAGCTGCCATGCAGGACGGATGTCGTGAAGAAGGCCATTTCCGCGCAGCCTCCTCGGCAGCGGGCAACCATGCAACATTGCCTCCGCTGAAAGGCTCGCTTCAATGGCTGCGCTGTCGGATATGGATCTCGCCGGTTCTGCTTTTTGCGGCCGCAGGTTCCTTGAACCCTTGGCTAGTGAAAGGGCAATCGGTTGATCCACGACCCCTGTTGGTAGGTTGGCATGCCTCTCTTGCCATCAATCAACGTGGTCGAGACATGGGTGCGGGCGAAGCCTTCGCCTCATGGAAACTCCCCTGGCATCGGGACTGTGCATCTGGCTGGCGCATCGATTCGCACTTCAATTTACGTGGGGGATGGTTGGGGGGGCGAGGCGCCACAGCCGGCCTGCTACGAGCCGGACCGGCTCTATCTATTCGGCCTTCAGAGTCGCCTTTTTGGATCGAATTCGGTATTCACCCGACCTTCCTGACGCGGCACACCTTTGGAGAGCTGGATTTGGGAATCGCATTTCAATTCACCAGTTACGCGGGGATGAACTGGGACCTTACACCTCATTGGGGCCTGGGCTATCGATTCGAGCACATGTCTAACGCCAGCCTGAGTTCCAGCAACCCGGGATTGAACAGTCACACTTTCACGGTTTACTACCGGTTCTAGGAATGGGCAACACCCTTTGGCGATCCAGCATCCTGCCTTGGTGGACCTCTGTGTCCTCTTACCCAGTTGTTGTCAGATCGTATCGAAAGTGCAGGAGCGGCCAGGGATGGGCCAAATTGACCAGGCCATGCTCGTCAGCCCAGCTGGTAATCCATTTTTATCCTTAGTTGCCACGAGCAGCGGTGGCCATGGGAAAATCATCGGTGCGAAACGGCGAGGCAGGCAATCCCTCCTTGTTCCACAAGTTCACTACGGGACAATCTGCCCATCCATAACGAACTGCCACCGGATGCGGCACCAAGGGGCTCCACACCTCCACGGTCTGGCCTACGATTTGGGCTTCGGCCCAAACCCATTTGCGATCCTCACCGCAGATGGCGAAACCTTTCAAGGGCCCGCCCCGGGCCTCTAACCCACGACCCACGTGGTCGAAGCTCACGAGAGCACGGCCTTTTTCAAATCGCACGCTGCGGTAGATTGGCCCTGACCAGACAATGCGTTCTCCGTATGCGATGGCCCGGGCCGCCAACGCGAGTCGTTCACCGACGGGCCTTTTCCAGATCGGATGAATGTCGTTCGGATCGCCCACGTCTGTAGTGACGACCATACCGACCTTGGGCACCTGCCGCATAGTTAACAACTGGGCTTCACGTAGCTCGGCCCAGGCACTTTCGCCCGGTTCCGCTTTGACTGGCATGAATGGTGCCAACTGTACTACAAGGAAGGGAAAGTCGCCCTGCCGCCAATCACGACGCCAATTTCGGATAAGGTCTTGAAGCAACGTCCGATACTGCTCCGCGCGGCCGACATTGGATTCGCCCTGGTACCACAAGACGCCCTTGATGCCATACGGAATCAGGGGGGCAATCATGCCGTGATACAGCTCGGAGGGCCGCCACGGAGGCCATGGCGCATTCCGCGTGAATTCGCGGCCTTCCCGCTGTGCTTCCTCTCGCGCTTTGCGCCATTCCTCCAAACTTTCCTGATATCGACGCCATTGTTCCGGGAATGGATCCAAGATCTCCCGAATGTATCGTGGACGCATTTCCAAGGTCTCACGGCTCATCCACGCCTCCGCGGGGGAACCACCCCAATCAGAACGGATCAAGCCCACGGGCACGCCGCGCGCCTGATGCAGAGCGCGACCAAAATAATAGGCAACGGCCGAAAAAGTACGAGCCCGTTCCGGGGAGCAGACCGTCCATTGCGCGTTCAAGCGGGTCGTCGGGGCTTCCGCTTTCACATTGGGCACGTCCAAGAAGCGAATCATCGTGTTTGTGGCACTGGCAATGTCCGCCTCCGGCTCGTGGCTTCGTTCTAGGGGCCACTCCATGTTCGACTGGCCACTGCAAAGCCAGACCTCGCCTACCAGCACGTTCGTGAAAACTTCGTGGCGCGCCGGCGAAATCACCTCAAGGCTCCACGGCCCGCCCGCCCGGAGGGGACGCAGCCGCACCTCCCAACGGCCGTTTCGGACCACTGTCGTCACCCGCTGCCGCCCTAATCGAACAGTGATCGGCTCGCCCTCCTCGCCCCAGCCCCAAACCGGCACGGGTTGTCCCTGCTGCAAAACCATGTGATGAGTGAAAATGGGCGCCGTGCGAAAATCTGCCCGGATTCCAATCGAGAAGCTCACCCAGCCGATCAGCGCCAACCAGCGCGCAAATACTTCCTTTCTTTTCACGACTGCCGAATCAAGAACCTCTTAGCCCTGTCGTCAACCCAAAAGCTGTTCAGCAGTTAGTCGTGGCATCGAATCCAAATGACTCAGATGTGCATGGCGCCCTCGCGCGTAAGCCTCTGCGGCAAGCCAAACACCTGATTGGACTGCTTTGCTGCCAACGCCGCCATGTTGCGTTGCCAGTCGCGTACCTTATTCATAACTTAGATTGCATGCCCTATGCAGGCATGGAAATCGGCGGCACAAAGCTACAGATCATAGTAGCTGAAACTCCATTTCAGGTGCTGGCCCGAAGGGAAGGACGCGTCGATCCGGCAGGGGGCGCCGAGGCTATTCGCCAATGGATTGTTCAGCAATGGGGCGAGCTCGGCAAAACTTACGACATCCGCGCGTTGGGCGTCGGATTCGGAGGCCCCGTCAATCGCAGGACCGGCACAATCGTACGTTCCCACCAAATCCACGGATGGTCTGGCTTTCCCTTGCGTGACTGGCTCCAGCAATTGACCCGTTTGCCTGTAGCGGTTGAAAACGATGCCAATGTTGCCGCGCTGGGCGAAGCGTGGCACGGCGCCGGCCGGGGGTGCGACCCGGTTTTCTATATCACCTTGGGAAGCGGAGTGGGCGGCGGTTTGATTTACGGAGGCCGGATCTATCACGGCCAACCTCCGGGTGAAGCAGAGGTTGGCCATATCCGGTTGGACCGCAGTGGAGCCACTATCGAGTCGCGGTGCTCCGGCTGGGCTATGAACCAACGCATCCGAGCTTCGGTCGAGAAAGCCCCTAAAGGTCCCTTGCAGGACCTGGTTCGCATGGATCCAGGTGATGAAGCACGGCATTTGGGACCTGCCCTGGCGCAGGGAGATTGCTTGGCGCAGCAGTTATTAGAGGAGCTTGCCGAAGACCTTGCTTTTGGGTTGTCCCACATGGTGCATCTCGTGCATCCGGAGGTGATCATTTTGGGCGGGGGCCTTTCCGGCCTTGGCGAGCCGTTACGGGCTGCGGTAGCGCATAAACTTCCGTCTTACTTGATGGAGGTTTTTCGCCCCGGACCCAACGTCGTGCTTACAGCTCTGGGCCGCGATGCTGTGCCGGTGGGGGCCATCGAACTGGCTCGGTGGGCCTAGGTCATCAAAGCACCAACGTGGGTGTTAGACCGCTTGTCCACTGCCTTCTGCTTCAACCGGCGGTGCTTTCGCGGTCGAAACGACTACTGAACCTTCTTCTCGACGCGAGGCCCTACTACCCGCAAGTCCAGAGGCTGGAATCCCAACAAGCAAGCCGGCGATCCACTGGCCAGCGTGAAATTACCGGCCTGAGGATCCACGAAGAGAGGGTCACCCCAAAGACTCCTTCGATCGTGACCCCGGCCTCGCCAATCTTGCAGCGTTAAACCGGCGAACGGACCGGAGCCCTCGTCTTTCGGCTTGCGGTAATCCCAATACAAATTTTGGTCCATGATAAAGCGATCGTTGCGCCATGTTCCGCCCAAGAGCTGGCCCTGATCCCAAACAACGATGTTATGGGTAAAGACAAAGCCAACATGATCTTCATCCCGCGATCGTTGCAATTGATGATCGCGGGCAAATGCAAAGATGTTGTTGCGCACTACATTTGTAGCTCCATAGTGCTGGTGAAATCCCCCGTGGGTGGTCCGATACACCAAGTTGCTTTCGGCTGCAGCACCATGAGTGCCTTCGTCAAAATAAATGCCCCAACCTCCGTAGCGCAGGCCCGCGATGTCATGCCACACGTTATTAACAATGCGGGTGCCCACCTGACGGCCCAAGGTATAGATGCCGCCCAGGTCGCTCAGGATTGGGCCGTCGCCATCCGACAACGCACCAATGTGATGCACATGGTTTCCGGCCACGCACTGATTGGTGGCCAGGGCTGACGGGTCGTATCCCCAAGTCCAGCCAATGGATATGGCCGTGTAATAAAAATCATGAATATGGTTGTGCAGGATCTGATTATTCGGGGATTGTCCGATCCAGATGGCCACGGCACTGTGAAACATGCGGCCGCCGTGATGAAGGTGACAGTCTGCAACCTCGTTGTCCCGAGCAATCTCGGAATCTTTTGTGCGCACAATGGTTTCTCCAATTTTAATCCCACCGGCGCCCAAATCGGCAAATTCACAGCGCCATACGCGGTTGGACTGGCAACCGCGTCCCAATTCAAGCCCATAGGTCCCCATGTGGACAAATCGGCAGCGCTCAAAGCGTCCGCCGCGAAGACCCACGGCACTAACGCCGGCCGGCACCCCAACGGCGGCTTGCGCAAATCCACCAATCTCATGCACAGCCGCCGGCCACGCCATGGCCAGGCCCCGGGCTGTCTCCGGATCTTCGGGAAACCACCATTCGGTATGCGCAAAGGTCAGCCCCAGAAAGCGCACGTTTTCCACCCATGCGCCGGTCTCCGGCCGACCTTCAATCCTCAACACATGCACCCCGTGAGGCGCAACCACCTCGGTGTTTGGGATCGTTTCACCGGGCCGAGGCCGATATAGCAGCCGGCCTGTAGGTGCTTCAAACCACCATTCTCCCGGCGCATCCAGGAACTCTTTTGCTCCGTGAAGGTAGAACAGGTCACCTGGCGCAAGCTGGAACACCGAACGCTTCCCAAAATGCAGCATATTCTGACGAGCGTCCCATCCGGCCACCGGCAGGTGCGATTCCGCCCATCGGTTCATCACGACTGCCTCAGCCTGCATCAGACTCGGGCCTGCTCGAAAGTCCCCAGCTTGGCATTGAAAGCGTTTTTGTCCCTCGTGCCACTTCGCGGTCTGATCCGGCACGGCTACCACCTGTAAGTAACCCTGATTCGGGTGACGCGCTCGGATAGCGCGGCGCCCGTTCACCCATAGTTGCCGGATCTGGCCGGTCGGGCCTCGAGGCTGCCTCAAACGCGTTTCCCACCATACTTCGCCATTTTGCACTATGGCCTGCCATCCCCCGACCGGTCGGCCAGCACTCAACACAGGTTGCTCTTTGCCGTAAGCAGTGATCTCAAGGTGTGAATCTTCGGGCGCCAGAATCAATGGGACTTCGAGAAAATACGTTCCTCCTCGCACGACAATCCGAGCCACAACGGGCACCGCGCCAGGCGGCTGTTTAGCACGGAATTCCCGCACGCCGCGTACAGCTCGTGCCAAGGTGGCGAAGGGGCCGTCCTGCCCGCCAGGGCGGACCTCCGGCCATCGCCCTGACCATGCGTCGTGGCCATTGGTGGCCACGTAAAAAACAGGTGAAGCCGCAACAGGCTCAGCGAATCCGTGTGGACTTGCTTCCGCCACACCAAGTAGCGTGCACACCATCGCCACTTTTAGTCGGTCCGCTGGTCCCCGCGAGGGAACCGAGGCAGCGCAAGCCTTTCCGTGGTCCGCATTCCTAGCTTTGTCACCCCACGAAGCGGTGCCTGAACAAATCCTCATGAATGGGGCTTGCGTGATTGTTGATTTCGAAAGCTTTCGCAGGAAATGCTGTGCGCCTCCGCGTGGTATGTTTCAATTCGGATCCCCCACATTGTCGCGCACGACAACGCCCGGGCGTTCAGGCGCTTCGATACGCACCTTGCCCCGCACAAGATTTCCGGTGATCACAGCTCGACGCACCCCCGCCCCCAGTCGAACTTGGAGTTTGTCGGCCTGGAACTCGCAACCGCGCACCAGTGCGTTTCCACTCTCGAATACGAGAGCCGGACGACCCTCATTCTGACGATCCCATTGTACAAATGTGCAATCGCTGAATCCCACTGTGCCGTCGCCCGCAACACGAGCGATTTGATTGCAAGGCCCCCAAAAAGCACAGTTTACAAATCGAACGGCCCCGGTATGGCGGGGTTCCACTCGGACCATCGTAGGATCCGGGCCGTGAAACGATACAAACTCCCCGTTGCTGATTAGCAAACCGTAGGGTGCACTCTGGTCCACCACCACGGCCGTCCAGCAATCATCGGCACCAATGCCTAAGAAGTTTCCGTTGCACACCCCATTGCTCGTGGCTACAAACCGATAGCCGACGTGGTAACCAAAGCAAAAGGTGTTGAACACATATTGCCAATCGCTCCGGCCAAAAATAAAAGCTTCGCCGTGCGCTTGTTGCCATGCACGCACTTGAGGTCGCAAACTCCACCACGGATTGAAATGCACATTTTCGATGCGACCCACGTCGTAAATGGCGTCCACGTAGATGCCTCGTCGCAGAGGTTGGCCGTGGACGTCGCGGATGAGGTGACGTTCATTCTGAGACGCGTCGATCGCTTGATATGGATTCAGCAATTCCACAGCCAGCACAGCGGGATTTTTGCCTCGCATGGCGATCGTCCATGGATAAACCCGAGGTTCCGACTCCGGATTCTGATCCGGGTAATAGATCACTACACCTTTGAGCGTGCTGTTGTGGTTCAATGTAATAAACGGCGGTTCTGCTTCAGACCCCGCCCCGCCGGTCACGAGAAACGTCGTGCCGTCATCGGTCGGCTTGGGCAGTCCCCGGTCGCGAATCCCATTGTGCGCTGGCACCGATTCCCAGACGCCGCGCAATGTCACCGCCGGAGGGACACGCAGGGAACCTGCAAACCGATAATTGCCGCGCGGAGCGTAAACCACGCCTCCACCCCGCTGACCGGCGGCGTCCAAAGCCCGCTGGAAGGCAGCAGTATTGTCGGTTCGCCCATCGGGAATCGCTCCAAACTCAAGGACGTTCAAAATGTCGCCGCCACGTACCACAAATGAAGGCGCCGCGACCCAGCACAAACCCAGAAGCCATGAAACAACAAACGGAGGAATCCTCGTTCGCATGCGATGGTAGATTAGGCGGGCAACCGGTGTTCCTGCAACTCCATGTCGCGTCCCACCGCAATTTCGAAAGCTGTCACTGTGGGAACGGATGCAAACCCCGCCCGCAACGCCCCGCAGTTCGTCATGGGACCTGCTTGCGCTGGCAACTCATAAAGCTCTTTTACGAACGATGCGTCTCAAACTTGGTGGGTCGGAGCACCCGTACTTCTGCGGTGTACACTATCCCCAGGAAGCGCGATAAAAAGCGACTCGCGAGATTCTCCAGCAACCGGTTTGCTTCGGCCTCAGGTAAGATCACTTCTACCTGAATATTGCCAAACTCCTCAATGTCTGCCGGTCGGTCACCCTTGTTACCCGCGCCCTCGACCGGGAAAAGCGTGTAACCCCGCACGCCATGCTCTCTCAGTATTTCCAACAAGGGTTGACGTGCCAGCGCTTCGCACACCACGGTCACAAGCGTCATTGGATGGGTTGTCATGGGAAAGTCCCCAGCCACCAGCGCACCATTTGCGCGTACAAGGGCAAGCCCAGCGTCACGTTAAAGGGAAAGGTTACAGCCAGGGAGGCTGTCAGGTATAAGGTCGGATTGGCCTCAGGCAACGCCAGCCGCATGGCAGCAGGCGCTGCAATGTAGGACGCACTGGCAGCCAAAACAGCCATTAGAAATGATCCGCCCGGGCTCAGGCCGCTCCAGTGCCCTACAACCATCCCCACCGCCCCATGCAAGACCGGCATTACCAATCCAAAAGCCACCAGACCAACTCCCACGCGACGCAAATCCCCCAAGCGCCGTGCTGCGACCATCCCCATCTCAAACAAGAACAAAGTGAGGACACCCTCAAACGGCATTACGAAAAAGCCGTGAGTCGATTCCGCACCTCGACTGCCACAAATAAATCCCGCCAGTAGCGAACCGACCAACAAAAACACGCTTCGACCCAATAGTGCCTCATGCAACACTCGACGCATGTCAGGACCCAACCATTGCCCTTTCTGACCCGCCCAGCGGCCCAAGAGCACGCCCACCACAATCGCCGGGGATTCCATCACTGCCAAAAAGGCGCTGGCATAGTTTTCATAAGGTATTTGAATTGATGCAAGGTACTGCAAGGCGGTCACAAAGGTTACGGCGCTTACTGAACCGTAGTGGGCTCCGATCGCAGCCGCGTCCACGGCCGAAAGACGCAATCCCATCCGGAGGATTCCGTAACACCACAGTGGAATGACCACCCCCAACGCCACGGCCGCCACTGCGGGAAGCCAAACCTGACTGAAGCCCGCCTCGTTCAATGCCACACCGCCCTTAAAGCCGATAGCCATAAGCAGGTAGGTGCTGAGCAGGACATAAACAGGCTCCGGCAACCTCAAATCCGCGCGCAACAACACCGAGACCACCCCGAGGGCAAAAAACAGTAGCGGCGGGGACGCCACGTTCAGTCGGATGCTCTGCCACAGGTCCATTAGCGATTGCGCTGCAACGCCCGATTCTTGTTCCGAGATTCCTGTGCCATCCGGATGTGAAAGGCGCGGAGTTTGGCCCGCAAGTTCGGATCTTGCACAGCCAGTATACGCACGGCCAGAAGACCCGCATTCCGGGCATTGCCGATGGCTACAGTTGCGACAGGGACACCTGCTGGCATCTGGACAATTGAGAGAAGCGAGTCAAGCCCATGCAAGGTCTGAGTGAGGATCGGCACCCCAATCACCGGTAGGGTTGTGTGACTGGCAATCATGCCCGGCAAATGCGCAGCACCACCGGCACCAGCGATGATCACGCGCAAACCGCGAGCCTCGGCTGTGCGGCCGTATCGGGCCATGTCTAGTGGAGTGCGGTGGGCTGAAACCACTCGTACCTCACAGGGCACATTGAACTCAGCGAGGGCTTCGACTGCTGCCTGCATGGTCGGCCAGTCTGAATCGCTGCCCATGATAACGCCCACTCGAGGTTGTTCCGATCGATTGGCGGTCATGAGAGACCCTTCAAGGGTTCAGGTGAAGATCAGTCACGGCGCCCAAAGAGGCGGAGGCGACCGTGTGCGCGTACTTGGCTAGTACGCCACGCTGATACCGAGGTTTGGGCTGCCGCCATCGGGCCCGGCGAGCCGCCAACTCCCGATCAGAAACCTCCAAACTGAGCAGCCGCTTGCGCGCGTCAATGACAATTCGATCGCCGTTTTTAACTAAAGCCAGCGGTCCCCCTACATACGCCTCCGGGCTGACATGCCCGACGACGAATCCATGGGTGCCTCCAGAGAACCGGCCGTCGGTGATCAACGCTACGTCAGCTCCCAAACCCTGGCCCATAATAGCGCTGGTGGGCCCTAACATCTCCCGCATGCCAGGTCCCCCACGCGGGCCTTCATAGCGGATCACCACCACGTCGCCCTTGCGAATCTGGCCAGCTAGGATCGCTTTCATGGCCTGTTCTTCCGAATCGAAAACACGGGCCAACCCCTCGAATCGGAGGCCTTCTTTCCCCGTGATTTTGGCCACAGCACCTTCTGGAGCCAGGTTGCCACGCAAAATGACCAAGTGACTATCTCTCTTGATTGGATTCTCCAATGGCCGAATCACTTCCTGATCCGGAGGGTAATCAGGAACATCCGCAAGATCCTCTGCAAGGGTACGGCCGGTAACGGTCCTACACTCGCCGTGCAACAAACCAGCTTGCAACAGCCGCTTCATCAAGGGGCGAATGCCTCCGATGGCCACTAGGTCACTCATCCAAAATCGGCCGCTGGGCTTCAAATCGGCCAGTACAGGCACCCGCCGCCCCACTCTTTCAAAATCCCTCAGCGTCAATCGCACGCCTGCCGCATGAGCAATGGCCAGCAGGTGCAATACGGCATTCGTGGACCCGCCGAGGGCGATGACCACGGTGATGGCGTTCTCAAATGCCTCTCGGGTCAAGAGATCGCGCGGCCGAAGGCCAAGACGAAGCAGGTTCAAAACGGCTTCGCCGGCCCGACGCGCATCCGCCAATTTAGCATCGGAGACCGCGTTCTGAGCCGAGCTGTTGGGCAGACTCAGTCCCAGGGCCTCTATGGCACAGGCCATCGTGTTGGCAGTGTACATTCCTCCACACGAGCCGGGTCCAGGGATAGCGCATTGCTCAATACATCGGAATTCTTCTTCGGAGATCCGACCCCGAGCGCGGGCTCCGACCGCTTCAAAAACCGAGACGATGTCCAGCTTTCGCCCGTTGCCAGGCAAATAACCGGGCAAGATGGTGCCGCCGTACACGAAGACGGCCGGACGATTCAAACGTGCCATGGCGATCAGGCATCCCGGCATGTTCTTATCGCATCCGCCCAAAGCTATCAGGCCATCCATGCCCTGACACCCTACAACAGTCTCGATGGAATCAGCGATGACCTCCCGAGAAACCAGGGAATATTTCATTCCCTCAGTGCCCATCGAGATACCATCCGAAATGGTGATCGTGTTGAAGATCAGGGCTTTGCCACCGGCTGCGTTTACACCGGCCTCAGCCTCGCGGGCCAACCGGTCCAAATGCATGTTGCACGGGGTAACATGGCTCCAAGTGGACGCAATGCCAATCAAAGGCTTTTTGAAGTCCTCGGGTCGGAACCCCAGCGGGTATAACATGGCACGACTGGGCGCCCGCTCGGGACCATCGAAAACTTGCGAGGAATAAGGACGCGGGATGTTGCTCATTGTTGATCCGTTTCTGTATCTGTATTCAGCCCAAACTCAATGCAGCGAGCTGCCGCCTCCGCCCTGGACAAAGCCTCTTCCGGCGTTGTTCCCAAGGCTGTCACGTGACCCATTTTCCGACCTGGCGCACAACGCGATTTGCCATAAATGTGAACATGTGCACCGGGGATGGCCAGAGCCTTTTCCAAGCCGTGAGCGTGCCCACTGCCGGAACGCTGCCCCAGCAAATTCACCATTGCCGCCGCAGGAGCAACCATGTGAGGCGACCCCAATGGCCACCCCAGAACGGCACGGACGTGGTTCTCGAATTGGGAACACTCACAAGCCTCGATCGTGTAATGTCCCGTGTTATGCACGCGAGGTGCCAGCTCATTGATCCAAAGCCGCCCTTCAGGATCCAGGAACAGCTCGACGCCAAAAGTACCCACGCCTTGCACGCTCTCGATCGCGGCTCGAGCCAGTTCTGCCGCTTGCTGGGCCAGCGTTGCTGAAATGCGTGCCGGCGCCACTACATGATGGCACACATGATTCGTCTGGACGGTTTCGACTACTGGATAAGTGACGATGTTCCCATCTCGCTCCCGTGTGACCATCACAGCCAATTCCCGATCAAACCGGCAAAACGCCTCTACGTACAGTGACCGACCTGCCGAGCCACCGAGTCGCGCCCAAGCAGAGCCCGCTTCATCTAGGCTGCGCAAAGTTGCATTTCCCTTGCCATCGTACCCGTGGCATCTTGCCTTCAACACCAGGGGCCAACCCCACTCCCGGGCATGCACGGCAATTTCCTCAAGCGTCTGCACGGCGGCAAATGCAGGGACGGGAAGTCCCGCTTGCGCCAAGGTAGTCTTCTGAACAAATTTGTCACGAATTCGCCGCAGGGTGGCAGCGCCCGGTCGTACTTGAAGTCCTGAAGCTTCCAAGTCTGCCAGGATTGAGTCCGCAACAAACTCGTTTTCCAATGTTACCACGTCAACTCTACCCCAGCTCGTGATCGCGCCCACAGTTTGTTCCCAATCCGTCAATACTTGGACGGGACAAACCAACGCAGCAGGGCAATCCAGATTTTTTTCCAACGCGACAACCTGGCAACCGAGCCGTGCAGCTGCCTGAGCTAACATTTTCGCCAACTGCCCCCCGCCCAACACGGCCAATCGAGGCCCCGGGCTTGCAAGCTGACCCCACGCACAACTTTTAACCATAGCTGTCAAAGCGGCCGGCCTTCACGCCACGGCAGCTCCAGTCAAAAATTTTCCAGCGAGCAAAACCGCACGCTCGTCATCCGCCGGGCATCAATGTCTCGAAGTCACTCATGCTCCCGCCGTCCAAACAACAAGCAATGATCTGCCGTCCCAGCGGATCAAGCTCGGGCACGTCGAATTCGCGCAAACACTTCTCAAAGAATCGGCGCAAGATGGCGGCTCCGCGATCATAGGCTTCTTCACCTACCTCAGGCTGGGTTTCCACCTGCAGGAACCACCGGGCAATCTGAACTCCCTCCACCTGCAACTGGTGCAGCACGTAACCCAGCAGATTGCATCGAGCCGGCCGCAACTGGTCGGGTCGGAACTTGGCTGGGCCTCGGCGTGCAAGATATTCACGCGCAATCCATTGCGGCATAAACCCAACCCTCCATGCACCAATGTGTTGATTGGGCACCAAAATATGGCGCGTCTTGGGGCTGTCCAAAAACTGCCGCAGCAAAAGATTCGCCTGATCCACCTTTCGGCCCGTCGCAAAGGGCCAATAGGAACCCACACCTTCGCTGGACATGCCTTCGGTCTCTACGATGCTCGGGTTGGCGTGTCCCCGGGGCGATACGAGTCGCCACAACCATGCCAGGGCTGGTGGAAGAATGTGGAACAAGCCAATGATGCCGTATGTAGGTTTCTCCCGCGTACAGGGAGGCGTTCGTACGCCAAAACTCCGAATGTCCACAGTCACGGGGCCTTCCACCACGCCCGGATAAATCTTGCGTGGCAATATGACACGCGGGTTGGGACAGCGCACACCTGGAGCGTCTTCAATGTGTTCCCAGATCAACGCGCGGCTGCGCGGCACGGCGTCAATATTTAGAAATAATAAGGGCACGGGGGGCTCGGCACATAACTTTTCCAAATGCACATCCGTTCCGTAGTGTTCAATATGGTTGACCCTCACAAACCAGGCGCTCTCCGCATCCATGAGCGTCAATTTCCCCTCGCCTGATTGCACGGAAGGATGACACAGTGCCATGTCATCGGTGACAGCCCGCAATTCACAACCACGAGGAATTTGCAAGTACCGCCTTTCACCCGTGACGAGATTCTCGCCCAAGAGGAGACGGCCATCGGGCTCCCGATGCACGTGCTCGAGCATTTCACTCTTCCCACCGCCGCTGGCCCCCTCATGCATGATCGTCACCACGTTGTCGTACGGCGTGATCACTTGGACGGTGGAACAATGATTTGTGATCCAACCCTCGCGCTCACCCAATCCCAGTAACACACCATACACACCCTTTTTAGCGCTAGGGCCCGGGTACAGATTGTAAGAAAAAAGCTCGTGAAGACCGTTTCGGCGATTGTGGACCACTATTTGACGTCCATGGAAGTGCGTGTGACGAAACGGTGGTGCCACATAAATGACGGCGCGCGGATGAAAATGGGGTGGCACCTCGTCCTTCCGCAAAATACCCTGCAGCATAGCCAGGCCCAGTGCAAAGAAACCTGCATTGGCTGGGGCGATCACCAGTGCGTCCAGTCCTGTGCCCGGCCCCCCAGCATGAAAAGCAAACATGGCCAGCTCTTGCTGCTTCAGCCATTCAAATGTCAGTTGTCGCAACGGTTCGAAGGGAGCCCCAAACCGTTGCCGGAAGGTGGGCTTATCAGTGGGGGTATCATCGCCGATGACCATGCAATCCGGGTCCCGCCGCCGCATATATGGCTCCGGATAATTCGCCACTACACCGTTTCGGACCCTGGCCACCGTGGCTTCAACGACGCGACCTCGACCGGGCACCTCGTAGGCCACCTCAAACCAGTCTGAACCCGGTCCTCCACAGGCCAAATCGACTAATTGATCTGTGCTCTCGGCGATGACCAACTTCGGACATGCCTGAAGGACTTCTGCCGCCTCTGGCGGTGGTTGATAGATTGCTAATTCTCGCATTTCGGACCTTTTCCCCCCGGCCGGGCTCGATGCCTTGCCACATCCGGCGCCCCAACCCGTTTCATCAGTTCCTGAATTGTTTCTGGATTCAGGCAGCTCCGAACCTTGGGCGCCTCACTTCCGTCGCGCTGGGATACGGCACACCCCCATCGATTGGATCTCGAGCCCGGACGGGTCAAAACCATATATTCACGCCACTTGAAGTGTCAAGGTAACCCTACTCCGCAACGCTGCGCAATGTGTTCCGTGATGAAAATCAAGCAATCTTGCAGCAAGACGACAGGAAACGAATGATCGAACCCTCGGACACTGCCCTTACGGCCATCCTCGGCAGCCGTCATCCGCCGCTCAATGTTTAGGAAACGCATCCCGTGCGAGCTTTCCTGCCAGCCCAGACGCCTCGAGAAACAGCCGTGCACGAAACCACCCTCTCATTCTTTAACGCCCACACAGGTCGAGGTACTTTTAGATCCCTGACTGGCCCCTGCCAGCAAACTACCCACCACGAGCACCCATGAGTGCCTCCCCCGTAAGGGCCAGCCCAAGAGAATCACTTCGCCTCATGAATCATTCCGCCGCACGTCTTTTGGCCGAAACAAAAAATCGGACTTCGTCACACGATCCCTGAACCCTGCTAACCAAGCCAAGGTCGGAAAGCACCCATGAACCATGATCGTCCATTCCCATCGCGCCTGATCACGCACAGGCTCGTCATCGGGCAGTCCGTAGCCAAAAGACGGCCTCTTGGGCAAAGCAGCACCGACTCTTCGGCTGATCCGCACAGATCGTTAAATCATGGTCAGCAATTGATGCATTCCTCCGCTGGTTGCAGCCACTCGCGCCTCACTGATCCTATCCCATGGAAATGAGATTTGGCCGGCTCTCGTTGCACTCTGAACCCAAGTCTTCCCAAGGCAAGCTCGCAGCATGCAGGAATTGTTGGGATCAACTTGCAAAGCTGGGGCCTTGCGAACCGGAAGTCTCGCCGCGCTGGTCTTCTGACATGATCAAAGCACCCATGCACTTGAAGAGCCGGAAAGCCATCGCTTGCCTTTCCGACCCAATCGGCCGATAGCGCCCGACTTCAAATGCCTTTATTACTCCGTGCGTTCCTGACCAGTACAGTTACACTCTCCCGCCTCCCATCCACACCTTTAGCCCCATGTCTTTTTGACGTGAAGTTTTTGCAGCTTGGTTCACATAAAGACGCGTCGCGCTCCCTCGTGCTCCCCGGGATGCGCATGAGCCCGTAGGGAATATGCGAACGTGTCGAGCGCAACCACGACCCGCCCCTCGATTGAGTAATTTCCCAACATCAGATGAAGCCCGCAAGCAGCCAGTCAACTCTGCCCCAATTCTCCTCCAAGGCGATCTGGACCAAAACCAGCTTTGGCGCGCTCTCTCCATGCCCTATTCCCCGTTCCACATCCGACCACAAAGAAAGAAACGAAATTATCACCAACAAATCGTCAGTGTTTTTTTACAGTTTTCAAGGAGCGAGCAAATCTTCGAGCCCTGAACTCCTAACGTTCAGATCATCAGGACGTTGAAACTCCATGCCTGGTGCCGCATCGAGAGCTGTCTGCGTTTCTCTCCAATACAGTGTTGGCCCAAGCTTTTAGCAAGGTAACTGGACTTGCATAAAGTATCGGATGAGAAAAGGTCCCTGCTTCACTATGTCACTACAGTTTAACAATCCATTGCTTAGAAATGGAGTAACACTAATTGTTCCCCCGCTTTCAATTCCCATAGGCCGCCCAATCTCCGGCACAAATCATGTTTCATTGACAAGCTGACCAAAATTTGATCTTATCGGACACGGAAACAATGCAACGGATCCTGGTGGGAATGATGGGCGTGGGCGTTAGCCTCCTAAATTTGGGGGCTACGCCAATCGTACCAAGCTATGACACGTTTGGGCCTCTCCCGGCAGCGACTTTTGGGGGCAGCGGCATTCCAAACCATGCAGTTGCCGTGAGCACCTATTCCGGGGTCATTCTCGCTTTGACGGCCCACCAGCGCTATTTCAATCCGACGGTAAGCAACAATGGGGCTGGCGATTTTTACGCTGTAGCGGGCGGTGATGTGTACAGTGTCCCTCCGATGCCTGTTTATGGCCGCTGGAACTTTGGTTTTTATATCAAGAACGATTCGTCCACGATTTACGTGGTGGACTTGCTTTACGACTCCGATCCTGGAGCAGGCACGGACGCCTCGCAGCATGGGATTTTGCGCCAGAGGCTCATGGGCAATACCTTGTTACAAGATTCATGGAACTTGGGGATGAACTTCCTGTACACGCCTGCCATCTGGATGACCGGTTTTCTTACTCCTCCCAGCTACGGCAGTTTCAATCCTAATGTTGGAGGTGAGTACACCTTCGCTTTGATCTTGAGGGATTCGAACCTTGTCGAACTCGATCGGGCTGCCATCCGGGTCAACGTCCGCCTCCCTGACGCCGGTGGCACCACCGGGCTTCTATTCTTTGGGCTGCTCGGCTTGATCGGGCTGCGCCGAACGGCCAAGTAGCGTGGGATCTTCTCTGTCTCCGATCTGATTACACAGGCCACCCTGATGAAGGGTGGCCACATTTCTTTGGATGGCTAGCCTACTAATCTTGGATTCATCCAGTCACTTCGAAAAAGTTGTCCGACCAGCTCAGTTCTCCTTGAGTCTAGTTCGTCGTGGTTGTTGATTGGGTTGAATGCCATTTAAATGTTGGCTCAGGTCCATCCCAGCCGCGGGTACTAGCCATGGAAACGCGGCGCCGCTTCGTGCTGCCTAGCTCTTTCTGCTGTTGAGGCTGTTTAAAAAAGTACGGTCAATATGAACCGTCGAACACTCGTGCTAATTCAGTTTAACAACCCGCTCGGACATGGGCAGCCGTATTCCTACCGCATATAGGCATTTTCCGTAGAGATGTTTCCGCACATTACTGATGGCACGCTTTTTAATTCACAGCGATGGTTAGGAAGGCGCGAGGTGGTTCATGAACAGCGGCGATCTGCTCACATCAAGCGGTTCTGAGGTCATCAAGGCCTTCCTCCTCTACGATGATGCAGCATGGGCCTCCATGGCCAAGGTGCTATTGGAACAAGTCGTTCAACAATGCGAGGAGTCGGGCGTGAGTGTGATCCCATGGCGGGCTGATCTTCTCTCCCCAACCGGTTTTGCAGACGCTGCATTGGCTGAGGCTCTGGACGCTCCATTGATGGTAATAGCCCTGGCTCGAACTGGTTTTCTCCCCATGAAGCTGCTGGACTGGCTGGAGGTTTGGGCCGGCTGTCGAACTGTTCCTGATGCGGCCATGGGCCTCATCACCTCTTCCAACTTGAGGGTGAGCGCTCCATTGATTCGCTCTGAGCTGGAAGCTTTGGCCCATCGGCATGGTATCAGTTGGTTGGGTGCACTGGAGGCCGACGCCGAGGGCGAGATCAAGTCCGAATCAGAAGCACTGACGGAAGGGTTGCAGGTCCGCGAGCAAGTAGTCACTCCGGTCTTGCGGAACATTATGAGCGGTCCGGCTCCCTATCGCTTTTACGGCTTGAACGAATAGGACTCAGGGTATCAACAGGAGGCGGGCACACGGCTTAAGCGCCGGCTCTTGTGCGGTGTTTAGAGGGTTGTCAGAGCCGGTCAGTGTCTCTTCAGGTGAAGTCTTGTTCATTCCTTGGGGGTTGACAAATGCCACGAGGGCTGGATCCCAGCGCCTTTCAAGTTTTGTCCAAGCGAAACCCTATGAGAGAGGGCGGAGTAGGCGCTCAGGATCGTATTCACGCACCATCAGGCCTCTGCACTCACTGCAGAGGTATGGCTTTGTTAATCCTTTGGGGTCTGCAAAGCTGAAAGAGCAGCTCTTAAACTGACCATCCGCAATCGAGTCTGAAGGAGCCGGAGCGTCTCCCATGGGTTTTTTATCTCCTTTTGCGTTTGAGTACGTGCGAAGCGCGCGCAAAGGTCCGATTGCCCGGCTCATTGTGGTTTTCTTGACAGCCAACCTGACGACTGTTTGCCTTCACCTGATGCGAGCCTGTATTGCGAGTCGAGTCAGGCACTCAAGCATGGCTATTGCGGTTCTGGCATCACTCTTGGTCCATGAGCCAGCATGGCAGGGCTGCTCACAGACCGCCGAGATGCGAATGGCATGCGCCTCGATTCGTTTCCATCAAGGAACTGAGCCGATCGGGCTGTTTACATTGGACCTTTCTTCGCTGCCGGGACGGGTGAACGGCGAGCTGTTCCCCATTTTTCAAGCCACGCCCTACACGCATGTAAGTATTTTGACCCTGACGGATCAGACGTCTTCGGAGGAAGCGCTTGGAAACATAATCCTGGAAGTGCCCGCGCAGGATGGCGACGCGGATGGAATTCCCGATTTTTTTGAGGTGAATTTTTCTGTTCAATCCACAACGCGCGGCAGTTATACAATCCAAGGCTACGGCCGAGGGGTAGTAGAAGCACGATGGAGTCGGTCGGCCGGCCATGCGACGGGAACCTGCATTTTCGAGTTCCGACTCAACGCTTTTCAGTCCTTGGCGGTGTTCACGCACACCTTTGAGCTCATGGAATACTTCGGGCCGCTCCGCTACAACATTGGCCGCGGAGGAGTGTCAGCCACTCTTTCACTAGCCCGGGTAGCTGCAGAGGGTTCTCTCCAGAGCGCCCAGGTACGGCTGCATCGGTCGGCCGACGATCCGACTCACGGCCTGGTCTTCGAGCCGGGCGCATGGTTGGACGAGTTTTCGCAAATCTGGCCCCATGGGACGAACTATCTGTTTCGAGGTGACCAGCCGGGGAATCTCTACACGGGCTATTTTGATTTTGAAGACGGCTGGTCTGGGACGCCAGAAGCAGACTACCGAACCTGGTTTTGTGCGGTCCGAGATCCGAACGATTCCGATGGAGACGGGATTCCCAATCTGAGCGACGATCCAATTGCTGACTTTAGGGCCACTCGTTTGTGGATGCGTCGGGCGGGTACATGGCTGGAATTGGGGATCGAGGCTTCGGCTGTTCCCCTGTCCTGTCAGTTGCTGGCAACGGCTCGGCTGGATGTTCCAGATTGGAACGTAGTGCTCAGCGCCGCGGTGACCAATCCGTCCCAAGTGCTGCTCCGATTCCAGCCAACCGGAAATGCCGGTTTTTGGCGGCTTCGAGTTTACTAGAGTTGGCACCCTGACATGAGTCCCAGCCTCTGTAATCCGGAATATGTCGACTCCGAACTGACGAAAAACCAAGCCTTGGCGGTTCAGGCTGTTGGCAATGTGTTGGTCATGGCCGGCGCAGGGACGGGCAAGACTCGCACGTTGGTGGAGCGGATATTGCACTTGCTGGTGCCCCCCCAACAGGCGGCCGCGATGGCAGGTCATGGGACCGCTCCTTGTCGCGTGACGGAACTGTTGGTGGTGACTTTTACCGAGGCGGCTGCTGCTGAACTTCGAGAGCGAATCCGTCTTCGGCTGGAGGATGCAGTCAGGAGCGACTCAGGAACACGATGGCGTGAGCAGTTGGCCTTATTGGACAGTTCCTCGATTGGGACGCTCCACAGCTTTTGCTACCGGTTGATCGCTGACCATTTTGCTGATCTTGAGCTGGATCCCCGTCTGACTGTGATCGAGGAGGGTCAAGCCTCGCTGCTGCAACGCGAGGTACTTGAGGAACTATTGGAAACGATCCTGAATTCCCAAGGTGAACAAGCAGCAGCGTTACGATGGGCGTTCTTGGAGAATTTCCGAGCGGATTTAGCTCGGCTCCGAGAATGGGTCTTACGCGTTCATGCGTTTGCCCAGAGCTTGCAAAACCCCGCGGCTTGGTACGACGCACAGGCAGCTTTATTGTCGGAATCGTCTCCCAAGCAATGGCAAAACTGGCTGGGTCATGCCTTCAAGTTCTGGTACGAACGATGGTTGGGTCGTCTTCAGGAGGAAACCAAACAAGGGAATCGTGCTGCGCAACTCATTGACGGAATCCTTCAACACGAGCAACTTACGTTGGCCGAACCGCTGTCCTCCTCCGTGGACGTGCAGCGTTGGGCCAACGTTTGCGCTTCATGCTTGGCCGAAGTGGATCGAGCCGTAAAGGCCAAGGAGGTTCGGAAAAAGGATTGTGCCAGTCTAGGGGGGTGCTTGGATGACCTTCGTTATCTCCACCGTTTACTTCACGGCGACACCGGTTCAGCAAGCGCCAATAGGAAAGCGTTGGTGGTGGATTGGGACCGCATGCGGCGGCCCATGCTTGCGTTACTGCGATTATCCCAAGCTTTTGGCAACGCCTACGCGGCGGCGAAGCGCCAACGCGGTTGGCTGGACTTCGCCGACTTGGAGCAGTTTGCTCTTGTGTTACTGTGGGATCACGGAAGGGGCCAGCCAACGGATTTGGCACGGCGGTTACGCCATCGGTATCGTTGGATCTTTGTGGACGAGTACCAAGACATCAACCCGGCGCAAGACCTCATTCTGCGTGCATTATGCCGAGACGAACCGTTGGGCAACCGCTTTTTGGTCGGCGACGTGAAGCAAAGTATTTACCAGTTTCGTCGGGCGAATCCAAAGATTTTCCGTGATTACGCAGAACAGTGGCAAACTGGGACACAGAAGGGGGTGATCTTTCTGCGGGAAAACTTCCGCAGCCGGCCCGAACTATTGCGATTTGTCAACGAAGTGTTCAGCCGACTCATGCATGAAGAGGTCGGTGGTGTCAGTTATGGTCAGGAAGCACGTCTGGAGCCAGGCTCGCCCGCGCCCGCGGTCGGAGGCGTAACCCTAAAACCTGCGGTAGAGGTCTGGATTTGGCAACCGTCCGAGCGCTCCTTGACGGTCTCCGCCTCCACAGAGCCGACTGAAGCAGAGGACTTCCAAGTGGACGCTTGGACCCAAGCAGAGCGAGAGGCGCGGTTTGTGGCCTTACGGTTACGGCAATTGAAACGACGCCATTGGCTGGTGCGGGATCCTAAAACCGGTCTTCCGCGGCCGGTTCGGTTTTCTGACATGGCAGTTTTGTTGCGATCCCCGGCTCCCAAGACCGAAATCTATGTGCGACAGTTTGAGGAAGCGGGCGTGCCCTTGGAAGTTCCACAAAAAGGGTTTTTCCAATCATTGCCTGTATCCGATCTGCTGAATCTTTTGCGCCTGCTGGATAACCCGATTCAGGATTTGCCTCTCCTGGCCGTGCTGCGCTCTCCGCTGGTGGGGCTTTCGATGGACGAACTGGCCTGGATTTGCGCGCAGGATCGCAACCTGCCCGTCTGGCAACGCATGTGCCGATGGACAAGGCGTGCGGAACCGGATCCTGAATGTCCGATTGACACAGACGGCTTGCGCAAAGTTCTGCAAGGTTTCATCCATCAGCACGCGCGATGGCGTCAGTTGGCGCGACAACGTTCTGTAAGTGCTTGCCTGGAGGCCATCTTAACCGAAACGCGCTACCTGGATTGGATAGCCACCCGTCCCGAAGGGCGAATCCATCAAATGCAATTGGAACGATGCCTGGAGTTGGCGCGAGAGCACGATCGAATATACGGAGGTGGCTTGCACCAATTCTTGGACCACTTGGAGGCTTTCGACGATTGCGGGGCTGAACCCGAAGTCGGGTTAGTCGGTGGGTCAGATGCAGTTCGACTTTTGAGCATTCATCAAAGCAAGGGTCTTGAGTTTCCGGTTGTGGTGGTTGCGGATTTGTCCAAGCCTTTCAATCTGCAGGATCTTCAGTCCGAGGTACTGGTGGATGAGGAGTACGGTCTGTCGGCAAAAATCCGAACAGCGGATGGTCGGCAAAGTTATCCATCCCTCAGTTACTGGCTGGCTCGGCAGCGTCAGTGGAGAGAAAAGATAGGTGAGGAAATCCGGCTGATGTACGTGGCGTGCACGCGTGCCCGTGATTACCTCTTACTTACCGGACAGGCGCCAGCTCGCATGTATGAAACGGGCTCTGGTCGATGGGACGCTGCGCGGCTCCTGGATGCTCGCTCTTCCATGGATTTATACTTGCCAGTGTTTCAGGAGCTGGGATTACCGGCGCCGCAAAAGGACGCACAGGTACTGATGGGGTCCACCCTGCACTTTCAGTATGGGTGGTTGCCGGCCGAACAAACGGAACCGCCCGAAGATTCCATCACTGAGGAAGCTCGACCCCCCGCCGCGATACAATCACGGACCGACCAGGACTCCGGGGTGGATTGGATCCAAGAGGCATTGCAGCGCGGGTGCGAGGGCTTCACAGTCAGCTCCTACCCGCACCTCGCCGCCACCCAAGAACCTGCCAAGACGACCGTCACTTCCGTGCAACATCGGTGGCATGAGGATCCGGTCTTGCCCTGGTTGGTTTCAACCACTATACAGCGGGAACGACGGTTTCCGTCACCGCCTTTGACAGCTCTTGAGCGCGGCACTGCTTATCACAGGTTTCTGCGGGATTTCTCCCTGGAAATTCCTCCGACCGTCGAGGCATTTCGGAGCGAGGCTCACCGTTTGCAACAAGCAGGTAAATTGACCCGCGCTGAAGTGGAAGCGTTGGATCTGAATGGATTGGCCGCGTTTTGGGCATCCGACCTGGGCGAATTATTGCGCAAGTATCGGTTGGCAATTCGCCGAGAGTTGGCCTTCACGTTATGCATGTCAGCCAGTGACTTACGCCAACTTTTGGGCCGGTCCGCTGACCCTTCCCTTGCTGGTGAACGTGTCGTGGTACAGGGCGCTGCGGACTTGGTTGTGGTGCTGCCCCAAGAGCTGTGGGTGCTGGACTTCAAGACCGACCAGCTCCAATCAGTTTCCATTCAGTCAGGCATCCAGCGCTATCGAATCCAGCTCTGTCTATACGCGCACGCCCTGGAGACGATCTATCGGCGTCCCGTGCAGCGTCGATGGATCCATTTCCTGGCTGTGCATCAGACGGTGGAAGTGCCGGACATGATCGCAGAGGCCACCGTCGGATGATCCAACGGCAGTCCACTCATGAATGGACGGATCATTCTCCATTGGGCCCATTCAGAGGTCCGAGTGGGGTGCCCTTCCGGGTTTGAATCGATCCAGGTTGGCCCCCTTAGTGGTGTCCGCCCAAATTAGACTCAGGGCAAAACATCGAGCCGCGCAGATGCTATAAATTGGAAGAAAGCACCCCTTGTGACCGCTAGTTTGACATCACGTGCCCGGGGCCACGAAGTATTGCTCCCGTAAAGGCTTCAAGTAGCGGTAGCTGAGCGTGGTCAGGATTTCCCGGGCAAGGGTAAACTGTTCGGCCAACCGGTGAAACAGCGCGGCCGACCAAGGGGGTTCAGCTTGCCGGGCGGCCAGCCGATAGAAATAGCGTCCCTCTCGTTCATAATCACTCACAGTGCGCGGTTCTTGAACGCGGTGCCGTGCGCCCTTCCACAATTGCGTGAGGTGGTCTGGGAAAACTCCGCTGAGGAACAACGCAATGTCACCAATCCGTTTGTAAAGGCGCGGCCGCCATTCCGGTGCCACCAAGTGACAGAGAGCCACCATGTCATCAAGGTTCAGATCGCTGAATTTGCGTTTTCGCCAAAATCCCCGTTCTTTCCAATACACAGTTCCGCTATGCGTACGTACAAAGGAACAAAGCAGGTCAATGAGGTAGTCCACCATGCCTGGTTCATCGAGGAGCGCCCGCGCCTGCGACCCCGCAAACACGGGCAGCCGGTAACCACCCTCCCGTTCGTAAACGACCTCGTGCTGTTCCAAATCCCGGCGAAGACGTCGCAGCAGGATCGTAAATAGCAGACGCGGACTGATTCGCGCGACTGCTTCCCTCTCCCTTAACAACCGATCCGCCAATCGGGGATCGTCCAATAATGGCGCCACCAAATCAGGTTTATCGCGGACCAACTCCACGATTTGAGCATGATCCTGCCTCCGCGTGACAGCGGTCTCGATGATGAATCGTAGATCGGCTTCATTCCACTGCATAGGATGCATGCTTTGGGACAACCCAGCCGTGGTCCGCTAAAGCTTACTGCTAGGCCGGATGACTGCGCAATACAGTCACCGACTCCATGCCTCGCCGGTAGAGATCGTACGAGTCGAAACGCCGGTCAAGACAGCAGGCTGTCGTTGCCTCTGGGCAGGTCTTGGTGGGCTCGGGATGGAGCTAAAGGACGACGACCGGTAGATCTCTGCCCCGTCGGTGAGGTACCAAGAAACGGCCGGATGCAGGGCAATGTAACGGAATGAGTTTAGCAAGTATTTGCATAGATGAAGGCTAATGGGTTGGCTCATGCATTCCATTTCGTAACAGTTCATGAGCACAGACGGTTTGCACGCCTTCTGATTTACGTGGCATTTTGGTCCGCATGTTGTGCGTACACGATACCACGCTAGTCCTGATCGATATGCAGCACCGTTTGGCAGCGGTCATGGCAGATCGCGAGTCTTTGGTCAGCGAGTTGCAGCGTTTAATCCGTGGGGCACTAGTTTTGGGTCTGCCCGTTGTCTGGACTGAACAAAACCCGGACAAGCTCGGGCCCACGATCGCTGAACTAAAATCTTTGTTAATGGATAACCCACCGATTCCAAAGATGGCGTTCAATTGTTGGCTGGACGAACGTTTCCGTGATGCGATTGAGCGTGCAGGACGGCGGCAAGTCTTGATCGCGGGTATTGAAACACATGTCTGTGTTTATCAAACCGCTCGAGCCCTTCACGAGGTCGGTTATGAGGTCGAAGTAGTAGCCGATGCGGTCTCCTCCAGATCCCTTCAACACAAGGAACTGGCCCTCCGGAAACTGACCGCGTTAGGCATTCACATCACCTGTGTGGAGATGGCCTTGTTTGAAATGTTGGGAACCGCACAGGCAGTCGGCTTTAAGGAAATCCTTGCGTTGGTAAAATGAGCGCTTCCCAAGACAGCCGGGTTATCGTTACATTGAAGCGACCTGCGGGAGAACCGTTGGCAACTATTGTCCAAAGCGAGGATCGGGGTCATGTTCAGGCCAAACGCCGTGGAAGCAGGTCGTGCAACGGACACAGGCAACAGCGCGGTTGACGGGCTCGGCAGTAATGCTTGCCGATCATGACAAGCTGGGCGTGGTAATCCTGCCAATAGTCCAATCGAGCTTTGCCCTTGCGGTGACCCAGCGCATGCTGACACAGACGCTGCAAGGCATCGTAGCTTAGGCCCGCCACGTGGTGGGGAGGGATGGGAAGGGGCTCGTGCACGCGATGGTCCGTGCTGGTGTGGGTCCCATCCGGCTCGGTCCCATGACAAGGGCTGCCTTCGTACCATCCGTGTCGTGCAAAGATGCGTCGTGTATAAGCGTCCACGACAAAAACGGCGTGACCTCCCGCGTAAAGCAACATGCTATCAGCGGTTTCCGGGCCGATGCCAGGAATCTTCAGCAGTCGCGCTCGCACTTCAGAGGTGGGACCGCTCAGCATGGCAGTGATATCCCCATGGTAGCACTCCATCAACACCTGCAAAAAGGCGCGCAACCGACCGGCTTTAACCCTGAAATAACCGGCCGGCCGGATTCGGGTGGCCAGTTCCTCGACGGGTAGTTTCCAGAGCCGCCCGGGTTCCAACGAACCGTCGCTTTTCAAGTTTTGCAGAGCCCGTTCGACGTTGGTCCATGTGGTGTTTTGCGTGAGAATCGCTCCCACGCACACTTCAAAAGGCGTTTCCGCAGGCCACCAATGCTGATGACCGAAGTGGGCACGAGCCCGACGATACACAGCCCGCAAGGCCCTGGTCAGTCCGGCCATCGTCGAATCGTGGTCATCGACCGTGCCTCTTAGGTCCACGGAGTTCCGTCAGCGCGTGTGCCGCACAGGTTGACCCGAATTCCTAGGGCGGTTGCCATGCTGGCTTTGGTTAACAGAGCCAGATCGGCTGAGTCGGCATCCTGCGCGTAGGCAACTTGGATATGATTCGATTTGTGGCGCGCCATCATCTGGTCACGCGTAATGCCGTAGGTAACCGCGTGCATAATGGGCCACTGAGGCGTTGTGGCCTGCCAACGCCGCTCGGTTTCCTCCCTCGGTAGCGAAACTACCTTGGCCCGTCCCAGGTCCATGTGCAGAGCGTTGTCCGTCACAAAGATACGCGACCAAACAATCTCGCCCGGCTTGGAAATCCCGCGCAACGTGCTGCCGCCTTTAGGAAAATACATGGGCGGCTGACGGAAACCTTCCGCGCCTTTCCAACCACCAATAAAGTGCGCCGGCGGTGCAGCACCGCTAATTTCAAACACCCACACGTAGTCCTGGACTGTCCCGGTGGGATCCCAATCGCCCCAACGCACGTCGTGCAAGGTCGTCTCCACCGGCTGGGCCAGGGCTGCATGAACCCGAGCCGTCATCAGCCCGTCCAAGCCTGCACATTCGTCCACCTCGTTGAAATGGACCAGCGGTCGACCTGGATAAAGTACGCGCCGGCCGTCACGCGAGCGTACCGGAGGTCGCTGGCTGTTGTTCAACATGCCTTCCACAAGGTCACTGGCGGGCAGCAGATCTTTCAAGCCCTGCTGGTATTGAATGCCAATGGCATCGCATCCAAAGTCATCCGCCATGCGCAACGCAGCAATGTACATTTTGCATTGCCACAGGATTTGATTTTCAGTCAGGTCGGTTGCCTCATCGGAACCGGTGTGGAATTTCATGCCGCGTTTCTCGAGCCATGCGCGCACCGAGCGAGCTTCTGCATCCGTGACCTGCAGCGTCTCATAGTAAAGCGCCGATTGACTCAATCGTTCCTTGAAAACACCGGTTGCATGCAACAAATGGTCCGGAATGATGGCATTGTACATGCCCATGCAACCCTCGTCAAAAACACCCAAAATGGCTTTGTTCCGAATCAACTCCTGTGCGAGTTCTTCACCCAACCGGCGCGCCCGGGGAGGAACTTGGACCCGTTCCCAAGGCACCACGTGGGAGGTGTCGTGACTACAGCGACCGGTCCTCAGCCAATCACGTAGCCGGCGGCGGAAATACTCATCTTGGAAGTTTTCGCTCCACAAAGTGGAGTAAGCCACGCCTGCTTTAGTGAGAGAACCGTTGAGGTTGAGCATGCCCACCAAGCCAGGCCATTGCCCGGACCAGTTTGCGACGGTGAGAATGGGTCCACGATGCGTGGTCAGGCCGGGCAATACGTGGTGCGAATACTGCCAAACGGCTTCGGCGACAATCAGGGGCATTTCTGGATCCAGCCGGCGGAAGACCTCGATCCCTTCCCGTTGGGAGGCGATGAAACCGTGTTTGAGCTTGGGATTGTAGTGGTGACCACGCACAACTCGCCAGCCCTCCGCTTCTATAGCAGCCGTAAGCACCTGCTCCATGGCATGCTGGGCAGGCCAACATACTTGGTTGGCGGAAAGCCGTAGATCCCCACTAGCGACCAGCACGACGGTGCTGTTCATGCGGGTGTTCTGCTTCTGCCAGATTCGTGGATTTCGTTCGCCTTTCATGGGTCACGGTTGCAAGGTAAGACGCGCGGCTCATGATTGTCCCATCTCCATCATCTAGGCTTATGGGATGGGACCAGCCGGGCGCCATGTTCTTACAGTTTAAAAGGTGTGAGTCCAAAACAATCCCCTTTGGGCGCGGCCCTGCCCGAGAAGCTGCATCGGCTGGTTTTGATGCCTTGTTTGCTTCCGTGGGATATTGAAACAATTGTTTCCAAAATTCCATCATGCATGCGGCATAGCCCACGGAAGCAAAGTGCCCACTTCGATAAAAACCATCTCTTTTTCACCCTCAGCGGTTCTGGCAGTGAGCCAGGTCCTGTACGCAGCTGGGTCATTCTGCGCAAGGAGTCGGTCAATCTTGCGAAGCCAGGCCAAAGCGGATTCTGTCTCTCGATTTGTGGTTCGGGCTCGCTCCATTTTCCTAGCTGTATTGGTCGTTGCGCCGTCTTCTCCTGGTCACCCATCCATTACGGGCTTCATTTGCCATGCAAGTTCGGGTGATCCGCGTTCCATGTGCGACATTAAAGCAGGAGGGGTTACCGCCTCGAAGCCTCCGCTAAAAGACGCTCATCGTCTCCTTGCAGAACCCGTGCTGCCGGTGCAGTCACGGCCACTAGCTGCCCAGTGCTACTTACAAGATGCACGACCGAGGCATTGACCAACGGTTTTGCGTGGGTGCACGAGCGGAGCGTGTCGTTTTGAGTGCCCTTGAAACCCACGCGTCGCTGAGAGCGCTCCCGGGCTGCCAGGCGAGTCTCGACATCCATTCGGAGCCGCCCAGTTGCGTTTAAAATCCGCGGGCCTACGCCAATGGGGTTAAGATAAGCCTCTTTTGCCCGTGCGTATGGATCAACGCCAGACGGACCTCGCGCCGGACCGGACCCGTGGCATCCGCAATGCACCCTCATCCTGGCTTGGGGAAACAGCCTTAATCTTATGCACATACCTCCCACTCGGTTCTTCGTCAGAGGCTTTTCTCTGGTGCGTCCTGTACCGCGATTCAACGCAACCAGCCGCCCTGAGTCAACACCGGAAGCATGGTGGCAGAGCCGGCTGCATGAGCTGTGCTGCTTCCAGCCCCGCATGGGGCCTAGAAACCTCTTCAAGCAGCTCAGCGCAAGGAACCCATCGCAGCCGATGACCCAGAATTAAAGAATTCACCGGTGAACCCCATGTTCCTCAGCACAACCGTGGGGCATGCAATAAGCTCTCAACCGGCACTGGTTTTCGGTTCGCCGCGTCGCTCCTTAATCCTGTCGGTCTATGAAAACCTATGCCTTCCGGGTGACCTCCATACCTAGGAACTCAGGACCCTGCGACAAGGAGAGTGCTCAGTCCTTGTCGAATCCGAAAAGTCCCATAATCCTAATCTCGCACTTCAATCCAACTGTGGCCACAGCGCTGCGCAACCTGCACTTCTACGATGCAGGCACCAAAGATGTGACGCCCGTTTCGTTCAAGATTCTGATGAAGAAGCCTCAAAAGTGCCACCCGCTTCGTACCGGAGGACTTTGACTTTTTCCCATGTGACCAGCCCGCCTTGCATCATTCGATGCAGCACAGGCAGGAAGGACTGGATCTTGGTTTCCTCATCCACGATCTCGATCACTACTGGGAGATCCATTGACAAGCGAAGAATCTTTGCCGTATGCAGCCGACTGGACTTACCGAAGCCCATCGGGCCCCGCAACACAGTAGCTCCAGCGAGATGCATTTGGCGTGCTTTGAGCACAATGGCTTCATACAACGGCTGGTGCTCCCAGCGATCCGACTCGCCGATAAAAATTCGCAGTAAAACGGCCTCTTGAGGTAATTGCATGACCCCCTCCGTTCCTTAACCATTGCGAAAGGTTTGTAGCCACAATGCCAGGGTGTACCCCAACCAAACCGCTGTTAAACAAGCCACCACCGACAGACCCACGTTCCCGACAGCGGCCAACCATTCCCTTTCTTGCATCAAGTGCAATGTCTGCAGACTAAAGGAGGAAAAAGTCGTGTAACCTCCACAAATACCCAGCATCAAAAACTGGCGCACTTCCGAGGGAAGCCACCAACGCCCTTCGGGCAGCATCAGACCCGCCAAAAATCCAGCCAGCATCGAGCCACTGACGTTGACCACCAAAGTGCCCCAGGGGAAGGTCTCTCCAACTCTCGTCGCGACCCAGCCGGAAACCCACCAGCGACCGAGCGCGCCGAGTCCTCCTCCTAAGAAAATCCACCATATTTGTGCCATAAACTCCCGTAAGTTTAACCCTCCCGGTTGGATTGAGACACTCAAATTCATGCCCCCCTATGGTTGGCACCGGATTCACGGCAGGTTCGAAAGAGCATTCAGCCGTTATCCGTGATCACGGGGTTCCGAAGTTTCTCAGCTCGACTACCGCAGGCCCATGCAGGGGCAATACCAAGCATCCCCCAACCTCTTGGTAGTCCCTCAGCCGCTGGGGGGAAAAGACTAAACCATTAATCCGCGCGCTCGGAATGCGCCGGCACCCATTCACCAACATCCAACATGGCTGATGCCACCACGGCCGCACGCGGAACGACACACAGTCCCTCTGTTCGGCCAAAATTTCCAAACAACCCGGCACATGAACCCGCAGGCCGGCTTTTCGTAACACAGCTCGCTGATATGGCGGACATGCCTCATAGGCCCGCATGGCTGGCAGCAGAACGGTGGCCGGGTTGATCGCAGGACCCTCTCTTCGCTGTTCCCGCAGCAGGAAATAATCGGGCAACAAGCCGGCACGATCAGGATCATCCGCACGCCACGTTTGTTGCACGCCGCTGAATGAGATGCCACGCGCCAGGCGCGCCCACGGCCCATCCGAATCATGCCCGGCCAATTCCCACAATGCCTCAGCGTATACGAGGCCGCACCACTGAACGGGGCGTCCCAACCAGACTGGCTCCTGCCCACTTGTGGCGCCGAAGACAGGAATGGTGGCGTATAACCCCACCGGGGCCGGCACCGGTGGATGCAGGTAAACGAAAGGTACCCCTGCCCATGCCCAGTACCGGGCCCGTTCGAGCCATGCCTGTTCCCCGCTCAACTCGTAAGCTAGCACATAGGCCCGCACCAGATGGGCTGCGGCCAGGAGATCGGGGGTATGCAACGGAATTTCCCATGTTTGAGCTCCGCGAGGCACGCCCTCCCGGAAACGCGCATCCATTGCACACAGCTTGTCCAGTGCGGCCCCTATCAACCTCGGATCGCCACACCACAAAGCTGCCTCCAAAAGTTGACAAACCCTTTCTGCGGTATAACCGCTGGCCTCGCGTGAGGGATGTGTCCGGGCAAAGTCCGGCCTTCCGGGTCGCGGCTCGTAATGAATGGATCCGTCCGGTCGAAACTCAGTGAGCAATCGATACGCCCGCTGCGCGGTAGTCTGAACATTTGGCAAAACCCCTCCGAAAAGCAAAGCCGGCAAAGGCCGACGCACGTGACCCACTTGGTGCCAGTTAAGTTCATTCGTGGGAATGTTGGCCGCTGCTGCTTGAGCTGCTTCGACCAGCCGAACTGAGAGCGCTGAATCTTGCACGTGCTGCGCCAGCCAGAGCATAGTCCAAGCCGCGTCTGCGGCGGGCTGCGGATCGAATCCCGGCCAAACGGCGTGGCGATACAAATCTCCCGCCCGGATTCGAGAATCCAACCAACCACGTGCCGCCAATCGATAATAATCTTGTGCCGTCATGCCCGGATCCGGCGGTGTCGGCCAACCCGTGATGCGAAAGGCATGCTGAATGGCCGGCACTACCGTGCGCCCGCGTCCACCAATCAACCAGCCGCGCCATTCCAGTGGCTGACCTCGCTTCACCCGCACAGGTATGTGGGGCAGCAAACTTGCCTCGTTGCGGATGCGTCCATCCGAACCTGGGTAAATCCAACCCATGAGGTGACCGTCGCTTAAGAAGAAGCGATCTGGTGAATCAAAAACTGCCGCGATTTCATGCGAAACTTGTTCCCAAACCACGCCGAGGTATCGGTCCTGCGCCACCAATGCCATGAATGGCCACGTCAGTTTGAGAGCATCAGGCACCTGACGGTTTGACCCTGGAGGTACGAGGTCAGCTGTGGAACTACTAGGTTCGTTTTCGAGATACTCCAAGCCGGCAAACATGGCTTGTTGCTTCTCCAGACCGAAACCACCAAGGCCGGCGACAAGCCAAAGTAATGGCAGGTGCCAAACATCACGGTCCTGATCGCACACGACGCGCACTCCTACTCGAACGGCATTCAATACCGTAGGGGCAAACCACTGCTCACTCGTCCAGTGCCCCCCTTCAGGGTCCGTCCATTCGGCCTGCACACGCAGACCAGTCTCATTCCCGGCAGCTCGGATTCTTTGCGTAGCTCCCCCACGCGGGATCCGAAACGCTTCAACGAGGCAGCGATCGGCCTCATCCATGCGCAGCCAACGAATTCCTTGAGGGGCTTGGTAAGCCAACCTAGCTGCTGGGTAACCCGCCGCCATGCGCTGGTTTTCCACGCGCACCTCGAAGTCGCCCCAACCTGCCCCGCCATGGATAAGGCGGACGGCACCATCCAAAACTTCCCGCCGCGGCCGCATCAACCGAGGCAACGTCGGCTTAAGCCATGCAGGCGCCGTGGGCACCGGCCGTTCCCGTAATCTCAGCCAAGCCACGATGCAGCGGCCTTGCTGACCGGGTGGATCAAAACGAAACCGCACATCGGGCGGCAGCGGCCCCAATGCAAGCTGGACCTCATGCCACTGTCGCGATGGCACGGGAAACCGGATCGAATCCTCCTCCCGCGCCTGATCCTGGAAATAAAATACCTGCGCGACGCCTCCCTTTTCCGACCACAAGCGCAATTCCAGCCACACCGGCATGCGCCGTGGCAGCTGGAGGGCTGGACCACCGCAGTAAGGATCCGGTCCCGTAATAAGGAGCTCCAAACCATCTGAACTTCTTTGCAAAGGTGCTAAATCATTCCATGCGCTCCACTGACGGGCGAGCTCCTCGCGACGAAAGTCCATGAGCACGAGAAGACCCTGTTCATCAGCCTTTCCCCAAGGGACGAAGCCGGCCAGCACAGCCCACCTAAGGGCGTGGACGATCCAGCGTCGCAAACGTGGTACACAACGCAAGGCGCCACCAACGGGACGGATTAAGCCCATGGCGTTCAGCGGGATGGATCCTTTACGGCAAAATTTGTGCCGGCTGAGCCGCATTTTCTGGACTTGCCAGCCATCGGAGCACCACGCCGGTCGCTTCGTGGAGAGTACAACTTATGGCTTGACGCGTGAGAAGATCCCGAACCTTGGCCTGCACCATGCCATCCGGCGCCTGCTCCATCGTCACAAGAATGCGGGCGCCAGCCTCTCGCGCACGCCTGAATTGCTTATCCGACTTTTCGGGCCCCAGCGGATGGTCCACTGCGACTCCTGCATCGCGCAACTGCTGGACAAGCTGCAGGGTCGGCTTGTCCAAAGCTTTATTTTCCAAAAGACAAAAAACCTGAATCCGAGCTGAAGAATTTGGCGCCAAACCGCGAGCGCGAATCAGCTCCGTCAAGACCACATCGCCCATGCCAAAACCGAGTGCGGGAAGATCCAGCCGACCACCGCTGAGTAAACGGATCAAATGATCGTATCGTCCGCCACCCGCGATCGCTCGAAACTGGCCCTGTCGATCAAACGCCTCAAAGACCACTCCTGTGTAGTAGGCTAAACCCCGGATGATCCGATAATCCGTCTGCACGTAGGAAGCCAACCCGCGGGCGTGCAGGTTCTCTATAACGGCTGCCAATTCAACCGTTGGGGGTGATTCCTGCAGAAATGCTTCTACTTGTTCCCATGCGATGCCCAGAGCAGCTAGCTTTTTTTTGGATTCGTCCAAGGGCGTACGCTCAAGTTTGTCAATGATCTGGTAAAAGGCGTATTCGCCCGAGGCGTCCTTGGCGCTGCTGGCAGCATGGCGCCGATAGAATTCCTGCCATGCTGAGCGACTGCTGATCCGCACCACCACATCGGCAGGCGAGAAACCAAACGCCCGCAAAATGTCAACCAACAGGGCTATCACTTCCGCATCAGCGCCTGGATCTGGTTCCCCAACGATGTCGGCATTGAACTGGAAGTGCTCTCGAAGACGACCTTTTTGCTGGCGCTCGTACCGAAACAACTGCGGAATCGCGAACCATTTCAACGGCTTTTTGTATTGCCGGAACTGTGCCGCAATCATGCGCGCCAGAGTGGGCGTCATCTCGGGGCGTAAGGCCACCTCGCGGGCACCCTTGTCCACAAAATGGTAAAGCTGTTGAACGATTTCATCGCCACTCTTGACCTTGTACAGCCCAAGCGGTTCCAAAGGGGGACCGTCATACTCAACAAACCCGTATCTCTGGGCGACTCGCCGCCAGGTGCGGAAGATGTGTTCCCGTAGGCTTGCACTCCAAGCCAGAGCATCGCCCTCAGGAACCGGCTCGGGATAAAAATCACGAAATCCAGGCAATCGCTCCATCATGCGCCTTGAGAATATGTCCGGAGCTCCCAAGTCGGAAATCAAAAACCAGGAGGGCCAGCTCGATGCTAACGTGGGAGTTCAGGTCAGTCCCGCGTACGAGTCAACGAATGCGGCGAATCAAATTCATGCGGAGGCGTAAGCTCTGCTGCCAATCCGGAGGCTTCGCGAGCCAAAGCCTGACAGATCGAATCCACCCGAAGACGCAAGCCGCATAAAACCATAGCACCGTATCCTTGGGCCCCGGGCTGCGAAATCCTCCGCCTCCCCGACACGAGCTCCGGGCCCGCCTGCCTGCATCAAAAAAAGCACTTCCCATCGGCACGTCCTGATAAAAGCCAGTGCTTCAAAAAAGCTCCCTCACTTCCGTGAACCGAGCTCCATGAAAGTCTACTTCACGCCGGGACATCAGCCGCTGCCCCGGCGATCCCGATCTTGGCCCCGTGCGCATCAGCAATAGGCTGGTGATCGTCTCGGATCGTTTGCCAGCTTGCCTGGGGGAAATGGCCCATTGCGAATGACATGACCGGGATGCAACACTGCACGTGAATGCAGCCTGTCAACTGCAGCTGCATCCCGACAGCTCACATCGAAACGGTCAAGTCTCGTTGGCAGCCTTGCCAGCAGGCGGGCTTTCTTGACCCGGCGTCAGTTTTAAGACTGCCTCACGAAGGTCCTTGCCCGGTTTGAATCGTACTACCGCCCGAGCTGGAATGGGGATATCCTTTTCCGGCTCATGCGGATTGCGGCCGACTCTCGCCTTGCGCAACTTGACTTCGAACACGCCGAATCCCCGCAGTTCAATTTTGTCCCCGCGTGCAAGGGCTTCGAAAACCCGGTCCAACACTCCCTGAACCACTCGATGAACATCCGATTGGTTCAACCGAGTCTCTTCACAGATGGACAAGACCAAATCCCGTTTGGTGACCGTCATATTGCGTGTAGGGTTGCCCGGCCGCTTGCGTTTGGTGCACAGCCCTTTTAGACCTGCCCCTTAACAAGGTCAAGCGGTTTTGTTCGACTTCATAACGCACCTGACGCGGCGACAGGCCGCCAAGACCCCGCCCGTACGTCATCATGGCGCAACTTTGTCGTGCAACTTTCCATGCACTGTGGTGTTTCGGATAAATAAGTCGTATGCTTTAGAAGGATGCGCATGCGAGATCGGAATTTTGTAAGATTGCTGCACTGCACCCTGGTCATAGCCTGGATAGCCTCAGGGACTGTGGTGCACTCGGCCACACCAACACTCACAGAGAATCCCTATGCAGTGGCGGCTGAACGTAACATCTTCGACCTGAGGCCGATGCCCAAGCCAGAGGAGTTGGCGCCCGCTCCCCCTCCGCCTCCGCCCACGAAAATCACCTTGCAAGGCATCACGGTCCTTTTCGGCCGTAAAGAGGTCCTGCTTAAGATCCCCGAGTCCCCGGCGCCGGGTCAACCACCTAAAGAACGGTCTCTGATCTTGGGCGAAGGTGAACGACATGGTCCAATTGAGGTGGTCAAAATCGATCCAATCACGCGAGAGGTGGAGTTCCGAGATTCCGGGAATCCGGTCAAACTAAAACTCACGGATTTCATCGCCAAAACGCCTGCAGCGCCTGCGCCTATAGCTGCCGTGCCTGCGGCCCCAGCTGTGGTCCGCCCGACTGCACCCCCCACGGCAGGGGTTCAGGCCGGCGGCCCTCCCGCGACAGCCGTAGTGGCATCCGGGCCGACGACGCCCGGTTTCCCTTCTCGCCCGGTTCGGACGCCTCCTGCGGCGGTACCTTCGCCGGTGCCTGCAGCGATGCCTGCACCTCAGGCTCCTCAGCAGCCCCAGTTGTCCCTCGAAGAACAAATTGTTTTGATCGAGCTACAGCGAAAAGCGACGGAGCAACAGGTTCAACAAGGGCTATTGCCTCCCTTGCCTCCCACTGAGCTGACCCCTCCTACACCGGGGGGTGGGGCAACACCAGCCCCGCCCTCGCCGATGCCCCCCGTGCCACCCGTGCCGGGCCCTTGAAAGCCATCGTTCGTTTTGGCCAAATCACCACGTTCATGAAACCCCGCCTCTGATCCAAGGACTGTTTTGGCAGCCTCCTTTCGCCTTGTGTAGGTGGAGCACCAGAGACGGCGTCAAAAAAACCAGCCTTGGACGCAGGGGTGTGTCTCAATCCTGAGACTTCGGTTGCCGATGGACAATCCTTTCGCCTCCACAGCCACGCCCTCCGCCCCTACCGATTAACTTGCTCAGCCAGGCAATGGTATCCAGTCAAGACCCGAAAGGGCATAGTGGCTCCTTGCGCTGTTTCTCGTGACACCATTCCCAGCAGGGTATGAGCCGATCCCTAATAGTGGATAGAGGCTGACAAGAGCCGGAGAGCAGAGACAACCACAATAAGCAGACGACTGCCGATTCAGCTCCGCCCCCTCCACAGCGTCTTCAAGAACGATCCTCGATTTGGCGGAAAGCGAGCGTCTCCTCATGCAAGGCTTTCCACATGCTAAGAAAGGGACCCTGTTTTCCGAAGTGCTGAGTCTGCTATATTTGTCGCATTGGCCGTTAGTGGGCAGCGATTCTGAGTCGCGCCGTTTTTTCCTCTCTCTTGCCTGCGACCGGGCATCCACTTGCGATTACACAAGGCTCGGTTCCCGTATCGCGGGGGTGCAAGGCTCACAGCCCATGCAGCATGGATTCATCCACTGCAAGCAACCTGCCTTATGCCCGGGGCAAAGCCTCCTCTTGAATTGTCGGAGGAGCCATGCGCGCTTCAGCAGGAGGGCGCACAGCGTTTCCGCCTGCGGCTGCGATGGCAAAAGGCAAAGTGGATCGAATTCAGAAAACCCTGCTCGATCCGGGCAGGATTGTTCCCGGAAGAAGCCTTTTGCAATCTTACTGTCAAGCAGGGCCGGTCCGCTTCCTCGGAGTACGTCTGGGAGCCAGGACCGTGTTCACCCCTACGAAGATGGGCAGTTGCCAGACATTCTCTGTGTTCGGCCGGTTCGTTACCAGAGCTGTTTACTTGCGAACCCCGTCAACTGATAAAAAACGGGTTCGTGCTTAAGCCGAGTCGTTCCAGATACATAAGGGCCGTGAGTCGAAACCGTCCTTAACCATGGATGCTTTTGGCTGGATCGGGCCAACCTTTCCGCACAAAGATCGTGCTCATGTGACAGGCCAATCGTGTTATCGTTCCTGCAGTCGTTTGCTGTTCAGGATCCGCCAGACAGCAAAAGAGGGCACGGTAGCATGGCGCAGCGCAGCTTTTTGCTGCCATTCATTAGCTGCCGAGACCGACATCATCCTCGACGCCTCTCCGATTCGGAACATCGGCCACTGCTCCGTATGCGGCTCGCACTGGACCAGCGAGAGTTTTGTGACGATCAGAGGCGACCGTCCGTGCCATTCGGCATTAACTACTTCCGGCCCGGCACGGGATGGGCACCTCAGTTATGAAAAGAATTTGACCCCGAAGCGACCCGGCGCGATCTGCTATGCTTGCGTCACATGGGTGTTCATTGCGTTCGCTTCTTTCTGACTTTCGGCTGGTTTTTTTCAACTCCCCGATCGCTTGTCGCAGGCGGCACTAGACAAATTCGACCAGTTTCTAGCTTTGGCCGAAGAAGCGGGCATTTACGTGGATCCCACCGGGCCGGACCATTGGGAAGGGCTGCCGGAATGGGCGCAGACGGAGCGTTACGCTGATGGAAGCATGTTGAATGCGCTTGAGCCGTTCTGGCGCATGTTTGCCACACGCTGCCGAAGGCGGACCGTCCTTTTTGCCGTCCTTTTTGCCGATGATCTGCTAAATGAGCCGCAAGTGCCTTGGGATAGTCCACACTTACGCCCTGGTTGGAATGCTTGGCTAGACCGACGATATACCAACATCGCCTGGATGGCTACGGCATGGAACGTGCCACAACAGTCCCTCGTGCCGAAGTGCATCTCGGTGCCACCGCGTGAAGATTGTCTCCGATGCCCGAAGTTGTTGGATTTTCAGCATTTCCGGCAACATGTAGCGCAAGAATGGATTTGGCGTCAGGTACGAGCCATTCGCGCCGTCGATCCCGACGCCCTCGTGACAGGGGGACTGGTTCAATGGTCCGTGCCCCTTGCGTTGGCCGGTCGGTGGCACTACTCCGGCTCCAGCCCACATCGCATCGCGGCATATCTCGACTTTCTCCAGATTCACTTCTGCCCATTGGCAGGCGGTTTTTACGCTGATCAGCCCGAGGATGATGTGGGGAATCTTGCCTATCTGTATGCTCTCTTGCAGGAACTAGGTCGGGCTAGCAAATCCGTGGTCTTGGATGAATTCGGCTGATACGAAGGTGGAGCGCTCTCTTTTGCAACTCATCCCGCCGCCACACAAGAGGAGCAAGCTCGCGGGTGCAGTCGTCTTATCGAGATTAGCCAAGGCTGGGTCCATGGGTGGTTGCACTGGGCCCCTATGGATCATCCGGGAGCGCAAGATGTGACACAGCGCATCGGGTCATGGACCGCAGATGGACGGCCCAAGCTGTGCGCTCGAGCGTTCGAAAAGTGGGCCTGCCGACCTGTGCATCATCGGCCCACACTGGCTCCACGTCTCCCGGTACGTCCGCTTCCCTGGCCGGATTGCTTGGCCAGTAGTCGCGCCGGTCATCAACATCTGCGGCTCAGCGTAGAGCAATCGAGACAGGAGCCATCCTCTATGGACTGGTAATCGTCGGCGGTCTCCTTTGGCTCAGGGCCTTCTATCATTCCCCGAAGATTTTCCCTCTGAGGGTCCATGACTCGCAACTACCGGTAATCGGCTCCTGGAGCACCGCCCGGCGTTCACATTCGAACCGGCACGGGACGCACTGGTGCTGGGGATAGCGCCGCTGCCGGCTCTGCCGGAATCGCCGTTTGTGCGCGAGGCGCCTCCTGCGCTACAGCCAGACCTCGATTGACTGCGATGCTGAACGCCACCAAGCCAGTGAAATAATAGAACTCTGCGTAGAAGGCTCCGAAGACGACCATGAAATGGATGACGCGGGCACAGAACAAGGCCAAGAGGAACGTATTTAAGGTACGCAACTCAGGCGGGCCATAGCGATAGTTCCGCAACAGGATCCGCCAGCTCGCGTACCAAAACCACAAGACCCCAATGGCGCCCCATACCCCCAAGGGCACAATCACGGATAGCGGGCCGTTGTGATAATCGCCGGCCAACTCCGCCAATTCCCCCGGCGTGAGCTCTCCCTGGCCGCGAACAGGATCAAACCTCCGAAATTGCGCAAACTCGAGATCCCGCACATTAATTGCATAGCCCTTACCTAACCAAAAGTATCGGGGCACATCCACCAGCACCCGTTGCCACAGCTCAAGTCGCCATTGAGTCGAAAGCCGCGCATCTTCCCGCACTTGTTCCAGGCCCAGCCAGGGTATCCAAGCTAGCGAACGCTGCACCTGATAAGGCAACTTGTGCGAAATGGGCAAAAGTGAGATGAACAGGCCCGCGATCGTTATCCATAGCGGCAAGTATCGCCACTTCAAGAATCCTTCCAGATAAAACTGAATCGCTAAAATTAACGCCGCCAGGAGCACGAAGCTTCGGTAGCCGCCAAAGGCAACACCGACTGTGAGCGTCAGAGCAATGACTAAACGCCACGGTCTCCGTATGTCAAATATCCCTCTTAGCCCGTACCGAGCGGTCATGTAACACAAACCGCACAGGGAGGCCGTGGCCACTCCATACATGCGCCCCACCTGGAGCCCAGTCGGACTTGGAGCAAACAGGGTGGAGCGCTCCACGGGAAAAATGTAATAAACCCACCGCAGCCAGTCGGGTACCAAGGCGACAGCACTGCTGAGAGCCAGTGTCAGGCCCCCGAGAAAGAAATAACCGGTGTAAAGCAGCGCCTTTTCCGGAGGGATGGGTTTAGCACTCAAAGCGAAAAAGCCCAAAATGGCGCCCGCCAATGCCACGTACCGACTGCCCCCTCCCACTTCGGATCCAATAAAGCCAAAACCGGCTCCACCCGTGAGCACGTAAGTCACCACGATTACCGCGCTCAGGTACACCAGCGCCCAAGTCACGGAAGGCACCAGGATCGGCTTCTGCCGGCGGTCCAACGCATAAACAAGCAGGATAATAATGATGCTCACGCACGTTAGGGCCAATCGCATGGGCGGCCTGCCCGGTAAAAACGGCACCACCGCCAGCGTGTGCCAGGATAAAATAAGCAGCGGCTGGTGCCAGTTGAGCAGGATCGGAATCAGCAAAATCAAAAAGACCGTCCCGAGCACCAAGAAGGAAGTGAAATCCATCGGGTCGGCCAGATAATAACCTAACACCGCCGCCAGAGGCAGGCAGATGGTGTACACCAACGCCGACCGAACAACTTGTCGAGGGTCAGTCATGGATATGCAATCCTATATACGTTCGATTTGAGCCTACGGAACTTCGAACGTGGTTTCCAGCCCGGGTTTTCAAAATCTGACCGTGACTTCCGTCACACTTGGAGCCATCAAGCAGCTCTGAGCGGACAAACGGCTGGGATGCTTGTCCCACGACTCGTGGCGCTGCTTTGGCCAAAATCCAAGAGCATCAACCTGGGTGGTAGCCTTTGAGCGCCGGAACTCACTTTCTTTACCGGTGAGCAAGCATCCGCAATCGCAACAACGGGGGTGCCGTGCTGAAAGCGAGCGACCGCTTGAGGAGGATTGGCTCACCCGAAACGTGCTGGGCCAAAGGGCATTCCGTGCCGCCCGAGGGCCGCCTGGCAACGCCATCCGTAAGCGCTGCCCCTATTGGCAAGTTTGTGGAGTGTGCTACAAATGAGGACGTGCAGAGCTTATCAGTGGACGGGATTCTCGCAGAAGGAGGCGCGGAAACCGAGCCAGAGCCGTGTGCTTTGCCCGCGGTGGAATGCTGGAATCTGGCCCGCCGATTTGGCGATGTTACGGCACTGGATGGGGTTTCTCTCACGGTATATCGGGGCGAGTTTTTCTCTCTGCTCGGGCCTTCCGGTTGCGGTAAAACCACCCTGTTGCGTCTGTTGGCAGGATTAGATGCTCCGAATTCCGGTTACATCCGGCTCCTGGGGGTGGACATGACAGGGGTACCGCCGCAACAACGTCCAGTAAACACAGTGTTTCAGTCCTATGCGTTGTTTCCCCATTTAACGGTGTATGAGAACGTAGCGTTTGGCCTGCGGATGAAACGGCTTCCAGAGCCGATGGTAGAGCGCAAGGTGCGAGAGGCCTTGGCGTTGACACGTATCCACGGTTTGGAGCAGCGCAAACCTGCGGAGCTTTCCGGTGGCCAACAGCAGCGGGTGGCACTGGCTCGTGCATTGGTCAATGAGCCTGCGGTGTTGCTGCTCGACGAGCCGTTGGGGGCGCTGGATGTCCATCTTCGCAAACAGTTACAAACGGAGCTTCGCCAGATGCAACGGCGCCTGGGGTTAACTTTCATTCACGTCACTCATGACCAGGAGGAAGCATTCACCTTGAGCGACCGGATAGCAGTCATGAGAGCGGGTCGAATTGAGCAAGTGGGCACGCCGCGCCAACTCTATGAACAGCCGCGCACGCGTTTCGTGGCGCAATTCTTGGGTCATTGCAATCTGATTGATGGCACGGCCGTAGGTTGGAGCGCGGATCGTTTGCTTGTGCAAACGGCTCTTGGTTTGATGGAGGTCGCTTGGACCGGGTCTGCTTCCCCGACGCTGCCCGTGGCAGCCGACCGGCGTCCTCCTCCGACCCGGGGGCAGCAGCTAACCTTGGCGGTACGGCCGGAACGTATTCGGATGCGACCCGACCAGGGAGCTGGGTTGGGTGTAAACACTTTTCGCGCCGTAGTGGAGGAGGCTCTGTATCTGGGGGCGTCTATCGAATACCGATTGCGGAGCGCCGGCCAACTTTTAACAGTTTTAGAGGGGCGCAACGGTCATGAAACCGTGCCTTACGCAACGGGTGAGCAGGTGCTTTGTGCGTTCTCGCCTACCGCGTTAACTCTGTTGGATGACTGAGCAGGTCCCACCGAACCGGCACGCTGTGTGTGCTCGCATCAACCCTCCCGGTTCACCGCCACGAGGCCGTGATGCATGGGAACGTTTATGCGGCTGGTTGCTCTGCGGCCCCGGTATCTTGTGGCTGATCCTTTTCTGTGGGCTGCCCTTGTTGGCACTGTTGGCGACCAGTTTTTGTCAGCGAGGTCCGGACGGAGAAATTGGCCTGCCTTTGACTGGGGAAAATTACCGTCGGCTGGCAGGTTTCGGTGAACTGGGTTTTGACGCATTTTATCCGGCGGTGTTGATGCGGAGCGCAGGGCTGGCGCTAGGGACCACAAGTCTGTGTGCTGTCATTGCCATCCCAGTGGCTTTGTGGCTCTCACGGTTAGCTCCCGCTTACAAGCCAGCAGCCTTAATGTTGGTGGTCATTCCTTTCTGGACGAACCTCCTGGTGCGCACCTATGGTTGGCAATTGATCTTGGCACCGGACAGTTGGCTTTCACGTTTTCTTCAAGCGCTCGGCTGGCTGGCTCCTGAGGAGGGACTTTACCCCGGTTGGAGTGCGGTTTTCTTGGGCATGGTCTGCGACTTTCTCCCCTTTATGATCTTGCCGGTTTACGCAGCAGCCGAACGACTGGACTCGCGGCTCATGGAAGCTGCAGTAGACTTGGGAGCCAATCGCTGGCAAGCGTTCCGACATGCCGTCTGGCCCCAGATAAAGCCCGGCGTGACTGCTGGAGCGCTTCTGGTTTTCCTGCCCGCCATGGGTCAGTTTGTCGTGCCTGACCTTCTGGGGGGCGCGCGTCTGATGTTCTTGGGCAATTTGTTACAACAACAATTCGGTCCAAGCCGGGACTGGCCTTTTGGGGCAGCTATTGCCAGCGTGGCATTGCTCCTTGTTCTTTTGGCGCTTTGGTTGCGTCGGGGATTGAGCGGTCCTCAACCTATTGCGCGGGCATGAAGTCGAGTGGGTTGCCCAATGTCTCCTGGTTTCGTGGCCGCCTGGCCACGGCATGGGCGGTCGTCGTGTATTTATTTCTCTATGCCCCGTTGGCCATGATTCTTTTGCAATCGTTTAACAGCGCCCGGTACGGAACGAAATGGCATGGGTTTACCACTCAGTGGTATCGCAATCTGCCCGCCAATGAAAGTGTATGGGAAGCGTGCGTGAATTCGCTCTGGTTGGCCGGTAGCAGCACCTTGGTGGCTACTGCGCTCGGAACAGCTCTGGCTTATGGACTCAGCCGGCACTGGTTTCCGGGTAGTGACACGGTCCTACGCCTTTTGCCCCTGACGGTTTTTATCCCGGACATATTGTTGGGCGTGGCTTTGTTACTTGTGGTCGGTCTGCTTCAACAGGTGCACGCAGTTCTCGGGCCCGGAATGACTGCCATGCTGATCGGGCACGTCACGTTTCAATTGCCATTAGTCGCATTGGTTGTGCGGGCCCGAATGGCCACGCTGGACCCTGCCTTGGAAGAAGCAGCCATGGATCTGGGTGCGACCCGTTGGCAGACCTTTCGTCATGTGACTTTGCCACTGCTCCAGCCAGGCATCGGTGCAGCCGCTTTGCTGGCCTTCACTCTCAGCCTAGACGATTTCATCGTCAGTTTCTGTACTACGGGGCCAGGCGCCACCACCCTGCCGATATGGATCTATGCGTCGGCCAAGCGGGGGCTTTCTCCAGAAGTTCACGCATTATCCAGTGTTTTGGTGATGGCGGCCGTCGCCTTGACCGTGGCCCTGCGCCTGGTGCAAAAGAAACCGTGGTTTTCCACTTAAGCGAATTTCTCTGATCACCCATGTATCCTCGCGCCAGCTTCCCTCTTGAGCTCTGTGTATGCCTCATCATCAGTATGGCTCCGTGGCAACCGGCTTCCGGTGCGGAGCGCAAGTTGCATCTCTTCATCTGGTCGGAGTACATCGACCCAGCTATCGTCGCTGAATTTGAGCGCGAATACCAATGCCGGGTGATCTTGGATCTTTATGAAGACACCGAGAGCATGTTAGCCCGTCTGACTCATGGAGGCGACGCGCTTTACGATGTGGTGGTACCCAGCGACAACATTGTGCCCGTGCTTATTCGGCGCGGGCTTTTGGCGCCCTTGCGGCATGAGAATCTGCCCAATTTACGGCACCTGGCCGATCGCTTCCGGCGTCCAGCCTACGATCCGACACATCGTTACACGGTACCGTACCAATGGGGCACCATGGGATTACTAGTCCGGACCCATGCCGGCAATATGCCCGAAGCTACTTGGGGCCTATTATTCGATTCCAAACGACAGCCGGGCCCGTTTGTGCTCCTTGATTCGCCCCGAGACATGTTTGCCGCCGCGCTTCGTTATCTGGGATGCAGCGTAAACACCACTAATCCCACCGACCTGCGCCGGGCGCGAGACCTCTTGATTGAGGCGCGAAAACGAGCTCGTGGCTTCGATAGCAGCGTTGGCGGAATGAACAAAGTCCTATCGGGCGTAGCCCGGGCTGCCATCGTGTACAGCGGTGAAGCCGCGCGGGCCATGAACGTTGACACCAACTTAACCTACTTGTTGCCTCGCGAGGGCAGCATCCTGTGGGTGGACAACTTGGTCGTACCTGCGCGATCCCCGCATCGAGACCTGGCAGAGCAATTCATCAACTTTGTCCTGGAGCCGCGCCGGGCTGCTCGCATCGCTCAATACACACGGTTCGCGACCTGCAACGAAACAGCCCGGGGTCACCTGCAAGCGGAAGATCTTCAAAACCCGGCAATCTATCCACCCGAGGAGGTCCTCACCCGCCTCGAATTTCTCCATGATCTTGGGCCTGGCCTTCGCTTGTATGATGAAGCGTGGACTCAGTTGAAAGCGCGATGAGCCGATCCCGTAACTCCCGTAAACGAGCTCTCCTGCACGACTTCGTCACACCATCAGACCCATATCAACCCTCTGCCGCTAAATCGGATGGAAATCAGAAAGACATTCAGAAGTGGCTCCATGTCTGACGCGCGGGACCGCATAAAAAATGGTGGAGGCGGGGGGATTCGAACCCCCGTCCCTGACACGGTAGCCGGAAGTGACTACATGCTTAGTCCGCAGAGATAGACAGCGGTTGGATCACCTGCGGACCCGAATCCAACTGCCCTGACAGCTGCTTAAGGTCTCGGGTGCACCCGCGCTGTCTCCGGGTACAACCCCAGCCTGCTATCCCGTTCCTGCGGCCTAGCAGGCGTCAGCCGCGGAACGTCGCAGCATATTTTAGGCTGCGAGAGCCAACTCTTCGTTAGCAGTTTTGGTTGATGCGATGATTAACGAGGCCAACGCATCATCCTCGGCATGCCACCGCCGGCGTCCATGCCAGGTCGAAGCCAGATCGCCCCCGACGTGGCATAATTACCATGCACTGCAACGACCCAGGCGTCAAGCGGCCCAGTAGCTCGGTCAAGCATTTTGTCTACGCCAAAGCGCCAACTCTGTTCATCTGCTCAGATACAGCACTGGCATGCCTCCAGCAAGTCGGCCGATCGCATTCGTTGGATCGGCGTCTGGACACGCCCAAGTGGAACCAAGAGAGATCAGGTTTCCTCGGTTTCGCTGCATTTATTCCGGAGCGTCGAAGCCAAAGAACTCATTTCGTCGTTTAACTCCGTTGGACGGCGGAGCCTCACGCCGAACATGACCGTGAACCAAGAAAGGGTGTGAAAAAGCATCGTCCCCTATTCGTTCTCAGCGCCAAAAGATGCCAAACTGCGCACGGAACCCACCCCTGGATCGGTTTGACCACGGCTCTGCGCGTGAAACGTTTCGGTTCCGCCTTGCAACCCTGTCGGGTCCCGGTAAAAGAGGCGTATGAAGGACATGCGGACAACCAGCAGGAAACCCTGGCTGCTTCAGCTTTGCGTCGTGTGGCTGGCGGGGCCCCTTCTGATAGGTTGTCAAACGTCCCATTCTCGTGCACTGACTCAGACCCAATTGAACCGCGTCGCCGATCGCTTGCGTCCGTCGTTGGTACGGCTCCGCGTCGTTACCACAGATTACGTGGAGGGGCGGGAAATCAAGAGCCAATCCGTGGGCAGCGGCGTCATCATTACGGAGGATGGGTATTTGATTACCAACCACCACGTCGCCGGTTGGGCAACAAGGATCTTTTGCACCCTGTGGAATTTGGAAGAGATTGAAGGAGAACTGGTAGGCACAGACGCTCTAACGGATATAGCAGTGGTAAAACTCAAACCGCCGCGTCCCATGCGGTTTGTGCCGGCGCGATTGGGCAACTCCAGCCGACTGAGTGTGGGAGATCCGGTATTAGCGATGGGCAGTCCCATGGCGCTGTCGCAGTCCGTGACCCTTGGCATCGTAAGCAATACCAACATGATCATGCCCCGGTTCATGGGACCTTCCGCGCGTTTACAACTGGACGGTGAGGATGTCGGTTCGCTGGTCAAGTGGATTGGTCATGATGCCCCCATTTTTGGCGGCAACTCGGGAGGCCCACTGGTAAACTTGCGCGGCGAAGTGGTGGGAATTAATGAGATTCGACTTGGCTTAGGCGGCGCAATTCCCATCAACCTGGCTCGAGCCGTGGCGGCTGACCTCATGAAGTACGGGCGGGTGCGTCGGAGCTGGCTGGGCATAGACGTACAACCGCTTTTTAGACGTCTGCAAGACGAACGCGGTGTCCTAGTGGCAGGAGTCCTACCTGACTCTCCCGCTGCACGGGCGGGTCTGCAGCCAGGCGATCGAATTCTATCTTTAGCCGGCCAGACGGTGGACGTGCGGTTTGATGAACAAATGCCGGAATTCATGCGCTTGGCCACCAGCCTGCCAATCGGTCAACCCGTTCCATGCGTGATAGAACGCACCCATCAGCGGTTGCACCTCACCTTGGTACCGGTCGAGCGCGGTGAATTTTTGGCCCGTCCGAAGGAGCTGAGGGCTTGGGGAATCACGGCTCGTGACCTAACAGCCTTATCAGCCCGTGAAATGAAGCGGCCAGACACAAACGGTGTGGTGGTTACTTCTGTTCGCCCTGGCGGTCCCTCCGGGGAAGCGCGCCCCCCTCTGACGCAAGGAGATGTGATCGTAGGTGTCAACGGCCGACCCGTTCGCAGCACAGCCGATCTACTTCAATTTACGGAGGGGCTGCTGCACAATCAAACCAACCCTGTGCCTGTGTTGGTTACGTTTGATCGTGCGGACAAGCGCCTGATGACCGTCATTCAAATAGGCCTCCGCGAATTCGACGACCCGGGCCGGGAGGTCAGCAAAGCGTGGCTGCCGGTCGAGGTCCAGGTTGTGAGCCGACCTTTGGCGCGTCAATTAGGCCATCCTGACCTGCGAGGCTTTTACATCACCCGGGTCTATCCCCGCACGTCGGCCGAACGGGCCGGTCTCCAGGTCGGCGATCTCATCGTTGCAGTGGATGGCGAGCCCCTGACTGCCACCAGTATCGAACATGCTGACGAATTGGGTGCGCTGGTCCGTCAATACGACATCGGCTCCACCATCACTCTAACGGTCATGCGCAGCGGTCAACGCATTCAAGTGCCAGTCGAATTGCCTGCTTCTCCACGCCTGCCGCGAGAGATGAAAACCTATCGGAATGAGGCTTTCGAATTCACCGCGCGTAATATCTCCTTTTTTGACCGTGCTGAAGAACAATGGCCCGACGACCTTCAGGGGGCGCGCGTAACGGACGTTCGCCGCGGTGGCTGGGCCGACCTGGGGATGTTGTTGGCAGGCGACCTGATTCTGGAAGTCGACGGTCGCCCCATCGCCGATGTGGATAGTCTCCGTGCCGAACTGGAGCGGGTGGCTGCCGCGCGACAGAGTCCAGTCATCGTGAAGGTGTTGCGCGGCATTCATACCCGGTATCTAGAACTCGAACCTCGATGGAACCAGTAATCGTCAACTGACAGCGTTATGTGTAGGGTATTGCCTGTTCGCTGGGATTTCTGCATGCTCACCACATTGGTCATGGTCGGCCTGGCCCGGGCGGACGATTTGGCCCGCCAAGGCAAGACCGTGTTCGACCAGCATCGTCAGGCCATTGTAACCATTCAAGTCGTCACCAAAACCCGTTTGTCCATTGGCGGCAGAGGTGACGGGGGGCGGGAAGAACGGTCCGAGGCCATCGGCACAGTCATTGATCCCGGCGGACTCACTGTGGTGTCTTTGTCTGCCATCGACCCCTCGAGCTTGTTTAGTCGCCTGACTGCCCTGATGAGCGAAGAAGGGAACACACTCAAGGTAGAATCAGAGCTCGCAGACGTGAAAATCATGCTCGAAGATGGAACCGAGCTTACGGCCGAGGTCGTGTTACGGGATCGCGATTTGGATCTCGGTTTCATCCGGCCTAAAACGCCGCCGGCCCAACCCATGCCGTATGTTGATCTGGAAAAGTCCGGATCAGCGGACCTTCTCGACCCGGTGGTCACTTTGACGCGATTAGGTCAGGCCGCAGGACGAGCGCATGCGGCATCCTTTGAACGAATCGCTGCGGTGGTCCGCCGGCCCCGGCTATTCTACGTTCCCGATGACACCATCACCACCACCACGTTGGGATCGCCAGCGTTTCTCATGGACGGTCGGGTCCTTGGTATTTGCGTGATGCGAGCTACGGGTGGTGGCGGTGCCTCCTTTGCGCCCTTGCGAATTCAAGGCGATGACGCCGCCGGTATTATTCTGCCGGCAGCAGATGTACTGAAAGTGGCGCGTCAAGTGTCAGGCCCGCCCTCTTCCGGAAGTCTCTCGAATGAATCTCCCGTGCAGTAACGCAAACGAATCTAACCCTACGAAAACGCCAGCAGGGCGCGTGCATCCGAGTCCTGTCGATTTCTGTCATGAACCTGGCCGAAGCTCGAGTTCGACACGCTGAATTGGTTGCCGAAATCCGTGCGCATGACCACGCGTATTACGTAGAGGCGCGCCCGCGCATTACCGATCGTGAATATGACCGTTTGTTCCAAGAATTGTTGGACCTGGAACGGCAGTACCCCGAGTTGGTAACGCCCGACTCGCCTTCGCAGCGCGTCGGCGGCGCACCCTTGGAAGGGTTTCGAAGGGTCCAACACCGGGTCCCGATGCTTTCGCTGGAAAAAGTGCGGCCCGCCGACCATCCCACCCGCCTTGAAGAGCCGGACGACACCATACGCAAGCAACGCCAAGACCAAAACACCCTGAATGAACTACGGTCTTGGGACCTCAATTTGCGCAAGCAGCTTCGCTTGGAACGACTCGCCTACGTGTTGGAGCCCAAGGTGGATGGCGTGTCCGTCAGTGTGCATTACGAAAGAGGCCAAATGGTGCTGGGCGTGAGCCGAGGCGACGGCACAAGCGGGGACGACATCACGGCCAATTTGCGCACGATTCGATCCATCCCGCTTACTTTGTATACAAACGAGCCTCCTCCGTGGCTGGAGGTACGAGGCGAGGTCTACATGGCGCTGAAGGACTTCGAGCAACTGAACCGTCAGCTGCAGCAGGCTGGTGAGGAACCTTTCCCCAACGCCCGGAATGCCACCGCCGGCACGCTGAAGCTGCTCGACCCACGCGAAGTGGCTCGCCGACCTTTGCGCGCCGTTTTTTATGGGATTGGGCACTTCGAAGGGATCGCATTTGAAACGCACGCGGAGGTCTTGGAAACCTTGCGTCGGTTCGGGTTGCCGGTTCAACCCCATTGGTGGCTTTGCCGGGACATGGAACATGTATTGGAAATTTATCGTCGAGAGGTGGTGGCTGATTACCAGGAAGACAAGGACCTGCGCACCCGTCTGCCGTATGAGATCGACGGCATTGTCCTAAAGGTCAACGATATGCGCCTCTGGACCCGCATCCCGACCAAGGCACGAGCTCCCGGTTATGCGATCGTACATAAGCCCATTCACTGGATTGAACCAGCCGAGACCGTGTTGAAGGGCATCACGGTGCAAGTGGGTCGGACGGGCGTATTGACGCCAGTGGCTGAGTTGGAGCCGGTGTTTGTGCAGGGTTCCACCGTCTCTCGTGCCACGCTTCACAACGAAGATGAAATCCGGCGCAAGGATATTCGCATTGGAGATACCGTAGTCATCCGCAAAGCCGGGATGGTCATCCCCGAAGTGGTGGAGGTTGTGAAAAGCAGGCGCCCTCCGGGCGCACAGCCCTTCGATCTGTATGCTTTTGTCGCTGGGCGTTGTCCGGCTTGTGGGGGGCCCATCGCAAAAGAACCTGTTTCCACAGGGGAAGGTACGGAGGTGGCCTGGCGCTGCCAGAATGTCGCGGGTTGCCCGGCTCAAAAGATACGGCGACTCGAGTTCTTCACCCAGCGTAAAGCCCTGGATATTGAGGGAATCGGCGGGATCGTGGCCGAAAAACTGGTGGAACAGAGGCTTGTAGACGAGCCGCTGGATTTATTCGACCTGAAACTGGAACCTTTGGCGCGGCTTAATCTAGGAACAGAGGAAGCTCCGCGGGTCTTTGGAGAGAAAAATGCCCGCAAAGTGTTGGAAGCGCTCGCCCGAGCGCGAACATTGCCCTTGGGTAGATGGCTCTTTGCTCTGGGCATCCCCAACGTGGGCGAGGTTACAGCTCACGATATTGCAGCCTTCCATTCCGATTTGGAAAGCGTGGCATGTTCCTCCCTTCTTCGCGGGGTCCTGCGGTTGGATGAGTTGGCCGCTGAAGCAGAAGCGATCAACCCGAACTCGCGTCGGAATCCGCCTCGATCCGAGTTCGAACGGTTGCACCGACAGCAACAGTACGATGCCTTGCGGCGGGAAGCCGAACGAATTGGACAGGAGTTGGTCGCGATCGGATTCGCCCGGCCATCGGCTCGTACCGAAAGTGCCTTTCCTTCATTCGTGACCAAGGTTGGGCCCGTAGCTGCGCGCAGTGTGTTGGAGTATTTCGCCTCTCCATCGGGACAAACGGTGTTACATCGACTCCGCGAGCTGGGAATCCGTCCCAAAGGCGGTAATGCCGCTGCTGGTCCATCCGGTCCCCTTGCGGGTAAAACATTTGTTCTGACCGGCACGCTGGATGCATGGACGCGTGACGAGGCCGCGGAGTTGATTCGACGAGCCGGCGGGCAGGTGGCAACATCCGTGAGCAAGAACACGCATTACCTGGTCGCAGGCAAAAGCCCGGGTTCCAAGCTCGACAAAGCGCAAGCGTTGGGCATCCCGGTGCTGGAAGAGTCCCAGTTTCGCACGATGCTCGAACAGGCGGGAGTCCTTCAGTCCCCTGGTCCGTCCAGATCAGCTGCTCGACCTGAACAATTACGATTGGATGGAGGATCGTTCGATACAGCATGTGGGGAGCCGGGGAACCGGCAACGACACGATCCATCGACGGCGAGCTTTTCCGACGCACAGCGCGAATGAGCGTCCCTCGTCGCATGACAAGAAGCCCCCTTGCTTCAAGTCAAGGAGCGATTGAGCGCGCTCAGGACAGCGCGCACTCCAGCCAGCTCAATATTGGTATCCACTCCGGCCCCCCAACGGGTACGTCCGTCATGCAGACGTACCTGAATGTAGGCGATGGCGCTGGCCTCTTCACCGGCACTGAGCGCGTGCTCGCTGTAATGAAGGATTTCGAACTTCGGCACTCCAAACGCAACCAAGCCATGCACCAAGGCAGCCAGCGGGCCGTTCCCTTCCCCGCGAACTTCGACGGGCTCACCATGGTAGCGCAAGCGGGCCGTACATTCGACGCGGCCGTTCCGGCTGCGGGTTTCAAATCCGGTCAATTCCCAAGGCTGGGTCCGCTCAACATATTCGCGCCAGAACATGGCCTTTAATTCAGCCCCACTGACCTCACGGCCGAGCCGATCCACTTCGTCATTGGCAATGGGGCCAAACTCTCGCTGAAGCTCCTTGGGTAGCTCGATACCATACTCGGTCTCTAAAAGATAGGCAACACCGCCCTTACCCGACTGGCTGTTTACACGGATGACCTCACGATACTGCCGACCGATGTCCTGCGGATCAATCGGCAAGTAGGGCACATCCCAATACTGACGTTGTCCCTCATTCCACTCGCGCAGCCCTTTTCGTATCGCATCCTGATGCGATCCGCTGAAAGCGGTGAAGACCAGTTCCCCCGCGTAAGGGTGTCGTGGCGGAACCGTCATGCCGGTGCAACGCTCGTAAATGGCACGGAGCCGATTCAGGTCGCTGAAATCCAAGCCCGGGTCGATTCCATGCATGTAAAGATTGAGCGCCACAGTGACGATGTCGAGGTTACCGGTTCGCTCGCCGTTGCCGAACAGGGTGCCCTCCACCCGTTCGGCGCCTGCAAGCAGCGCCAGCTCGGTCTTGGCCGTGCCGGTACCGCGATCGTTGTGCGTGTGCACGCTGATGATTAGCGCATCCCGATTCCGGATGTTCCGGCACATCCACTCCACCTGATCGGCATACACGTTGGGTGTGGCAACCTCCACCGTGTCAGGTAAATTGAGAATCATTTTGCGGTCCGGCGTTGGTTTCCAGACTTCCATCACAGCTTCAGCCACTTCTTTGGCAAACTCGACCTCGGTAGCAGAGAAACTCTCCGGCGAGTATTGCAACCGTACCTCTGCGCCCTTCAGACGGGGCAATCGATCTTGAATCATTTGAGCGCCGCGCACGGCCACTTGGATGATCTGCTCTTTGCTCATGTTGAACACGACGCGCCGCTGTGCGGGGGACGTGGAGTTATAAAGGTGAATGATCACCCGACGGGCGCCCACCAGCGATTCAATCGTCCGCTCGATCAAATCTTCCCGTGCCTGGACCAGCACTTGGATCCAGACATCGGACGGGATCCGATTCTCTTCGATCAACCGACGATTGAACGTGAATTCCGTGTTGGAAGCTGAGGGAAACCCAACTTCAATTTCCTTGAAACCACATCGAACCAAAGCCTGAAACATCTCCAACTTTTGGCTCACGTTCATGGGAATGGGGAGAGACTGATTCCCATCCCGCAAATCCACGCTGCACCAAATCGGCGCGCGAGTGACCGTCCGATTCGGCCATTGCCGGTCGGGTAAATGGACCGGCGGAAACGGCCGGTATTTGGTCCAAGGCTCTTTCAACATGGGCATAGGACAAAATTCCTCAAACTGCCGAGATCGAAATTTGAAAAACGCAAACCCCACTGCCGGGCTGGCAGTGGGGTTCCATCCAAAGTCCAGACTTCAGAGACTAAAACCCTACTGCCGCGCCGCGGTGTCGCAGCGCACCCCATAGTAGCAGCAGGTTCAGCCATCCATTCATCTTGTTTCCATCATACTTGGAGCCACCACCTGGTCAAACGGTTTCTTCCAGCCCCTGAACTGTTTGGGCGGCTGAATCTCTATTGAGGCCGGGTCCGACAAAACGGCCGCCGCAAACCGACACTAAAAAGCCGGCCGGCAGCACCGAAAGGTGCCGCCGACCGGCGATCCCTTCAACGTGAATCGTGATCAGATCTTCCGCGGCATGGCCGTCCACGCGCCTTTATTCTTGCTGCTCTTGACGCATGTTTCCAAGAAAGCAATGCCCATCCAGCCATCCTCAACGTTGGCATACTTCGAGCCATCGCATCGGAATTCTTGACCTGTCTTCCATGCACGAACGTCAGCCTCGAAACAACGATGCAATCGTGCAAAGGCGTCATGGAATCCTTCCGGATGACCCGAAGGAATTGTAACTTCGGCCAACAACTCTTGGGGAAGGTCCTTGGGCAGGAAACCGTCACCGGGCGTCACGGCGCCACGCCAGTACACCCGGTCCGGTTGGCCGTTCAGGTAAACCACCAATTTCTCGGGTTCTTCCTGTCGCCATTCCAGGGTCCCTTTTGTGCCGGCCACGATGATGCCCAGGTCGTTTTTATGCCCGATGCAGATTTGGGAAGCTCTTACAAGCGCCTTACCCCCGTTGTTGAGGCGGCAGTAAACGGTGAAATGGTCATCCAGTGGCCGTCCTTCGACAAAGGTCTCGAGCTGCGCACTGACGTGGGTAACCTCCAAACCTGTCACGTATCGAAGGTGCATGAGCGCGTGCGTGCCAATGTCACCGCCGCAACCCGAGACACCCGCTCGCTTGGGATCTACCCGCCAGGAAGCCTGTTGCTGACCGGTGGCTTCTAGTTTGGTAGCCAGCCAACCCTGTAGATAATAACTATCCACCCATCGGACCTCACCAATGAGGCCGTTCCGAACAATGTAACGGGAGAGCCTCGTGGTCCAATGGCCCAGGTAGGTGTGCGCCACTCCGAACGGGATATTGCGTTTTCGGACCTCTTTAACCAGTGCGTTGGCTTCCTTAAGATTCAAGCATAGAGGCTTTTCACAAAAAACCGGGATGCCGGCCTTTAACGCCTTGATGGCGGGGTCAAAATGAACATGGTTGGGCGTCACAATCAGGATGTAGTCCAGCTTTTCCTCGTCCGGTAACGAGGCATTGGCCGCGATCATTTCATCGTACGAACCGTAGCCTCGAATCGGGTACGGCCAGTTGGCTGCTTCCTCCAGCGCGATTTTGGGGTCAGGGAACAAAGCCCCCGCGGCTACGCGCCGGGTGCCATCCATATTGATGGCCCGTTGGTGAGGATGAACGATGAACGCGCCGCGTCCACCGCCGACAAGGCCGACATTTAGAGGTCTGTTTGACATAGGCTGCAGGTCTGTTACGCTCGGTCTCCGTGATCGGTTTGGCTGGCCGCGCCCAAGACTCCTTCAAGCCTCCAGGCGCGCCCTGCGGGTGCAGAATAAATCGGTCCCCGTATCCCCTGCCAAGCTTTTTCCGGCAATTCTAGAGGCACGAGGACGGTCGGCGTCACCAGTGGAAGATTCCGCTAAAGCTGACCGCAGTGAGCGCCGAAAAGATGGGAGGCAATGTGATTCATGCCGGCAATAGGTCCTGAAGAGAAGAGGTGATGAACGCCCGCTGGGTAAGGATGTTGGCGCTCGGTCTTGCGCTGAGCGGGGGGGCCTTTTCCGAGCCTGTAACATCCAGCAGGTCGGAAAGTTCATTTGGAATCACCTCAATTGCCCATTTTTGGTCATTATCCGAAGCCGAGATTCGACGCGGTCTGCCCGTACATCTGGAGGGCATTGTGCTATACGAAGATCCGGATTGGGGCTTGCTCTTTATCCAAGACGACACAGGCACTCTCTTTACGGAACTGCCCCGGGGCGTCACGCCGTTTAAGGTTGGAGACCGGGTGCGCTTGACCGGTGTGACAGCTTGGGTTCAAACAAACCGTCGAATTGACAAGATTGAAGTAAAGGTAACAGGCTCTGGGGTGCTTCCACCGCCTGCTCGGCTTTCATGGACCGACCTAACGAATCGTACAGCCTCGGCTCAGCGTGTGGTCTTTGAAGGGGTCGTACGTGAGGCGGAACCACTGGATGCAGGTCGGGGCCGGCTGATTCTGGATGCCGGTCGAGCTCGGATTCAGGCCTTTCTTCGCGAGGCCAATTCCGAAAGTCTCATCCGTATCCGACATGCACGTGTGCAGGTGGTTGGCCTCCGTGTCCCAGCGGCAAACCCAAAACCTGGACTCGCCCCTGTGGATCTACTCGTGAGGGGGTTGGAGGATGTCCTCGTGCTGATGGCGATGTCTCAAGACCCGTTTCAAGCGCCGGTCACATCGATTCGATCCCTAGTGGCGCAGTTTCGTCCGAATCGACCCCAGATGCTACAGCGCGTCCAAGGCCTGGTGCGAGACCAAATTGTAGGTCGTTCCTTTTGGTTGGAAGATGGCACCGGTCGTATTGAAATCCGGAGTTCACATGCCTTGGTGCTGACCAATGGAACCCGGCTGGAGGTGGTGGGATACCCAAACGGTACCGGGTCTTCAGATCTGTGGTTGGAAGAAGTTTCTTTTCGGATCCAAGGGGCATCCAGACTATCAGCTGAAGAGCCGGTCGGCCACGTATTCCAGTTTATTCAAGAAATCCGCGCACTCACACCAGAACAAGCTGCTACCCGGCGAGCAGTGTCCGTAGAAGCAGTGGTAACCTATCACGATCCAAACTGGCGCGTGTTATTTATCCAACAAGGTGATTCAGGAATCTTTGTGAACTGCGGAAGCCCCCCGGATCGGTTGGAGCCTGGAGACAGGGTCCGCGTAGAGGGGGTCACCGGTCCTGGAGGGTATGCGCCCATTATTGACCAGGCCCGGGTCACACGGCTCGGGCAGGGCGGCCTGCCTGAGCCTGTTCGACCCAGTGAGACGCGGTTGTTCTCAGGCCTGTTGGATTCTACTTGGGCGGAGTTACAGGCCAGAATCCAAACCGTAAAGCGCATGGGACCGAACTTGGAACTAACCCTGGCTACGCGCCGGGGGTCTATCCAAGCTTGGTTGCCTGACTGGAGCAATGAACCAGCGCCTGAGAACTGGGTAGGCCTTGAAGTTCGAGCTCGGGGAGTGGTGGGATCCCGCTTTAATGCCCTCCGCCAACTTACCGGCGTTACGCTTCATGTGCCCAAACGCACATATCTTGAATTCTTGGAGCCCGTTCCGGAGGATCCTTGGGACCGCCCAGTCATGTCCATTCGCCAACTCCTAACGGCCTCCAGTGGGCGGGGCTACGCGGCACGAGCCAGAATCCAAGGTGTGGTCACCTACGCCAGCACCAACGGCTGGATTGCCATCCAAGACCACACCGCCGGTCTGTGGTTAGAGCTGCCGTCAGAAAAGCTTCATCCCGGGCAAAAGGTTGAATTATTAGGTTTTCCGGCTGCGGGCAGCCATGGTCCCACGCTAGAACACCCCGCAGCTCGCATCACCGGCACGGACGCATTGCCCGCCCCTGTCCGGGCTGCTCCTGAAGCGTTGCTTAGCGGCGAATTGGAAGCGCAACGTGTCACTGTGGAAGGTACACTGATCGAAAACCACACGGGGCTGTCCCGTCCGTATTTCCTCCTCGATGACTCCGGCACATTGATCCACGTTTATCTGCCTGCGGACTCGCCGTTGAGCGGGCTCACAAGTTGGAAACCCGGAAGCCGCTTGGCTGCAACGGGCGTGGTACGCACCCAAAGGGACGAATCAGGACGCGGTCGGGCTGTGCGCATCATGGTGAACTCCCCACGTGAGATGCAAATGCTTGCTGCTCCTCCCTGGCTGACCAAAAGGCATCTGGCACTGATCGGAGGCGCGGCTGCGGTTGTAGCCGTGCTAGCCCTGGCTTGGGGCTGCATGCTTCGGCATAAGGTTCAGACCCAGACGCGCGCGATCCAAGAACAGCTCCGAAGAGAACAGGAGCTCAAAAAGCGTTATGAGGACCTCTTCGAAAATGCGGGTGATCTGATTTTGATTCTCGATACTGAGGGGCGAATCATTGCCGTCAACCGCGCCGCGGAAAAGGCGTTCGGTGAACCCCGAACCGCTCTTGCCGGTCGTTTGCTCTCGGACTTTCTCCATACCGACGATCGTCCCCGATTTGAGGAGGCACTCCAACGCCTGCGTGCCGGCCGCTCTGGATCTCCCTTCGAAGTGCGGCTCAAATCGCAAGATGGTAAAGAACGCGTTTGGGAGCTGAATCTACAGAGCCTGCAATGCAACGGCTCAAAAGGAGGTTTTGAATGCATCGCACGCGACCAATCGGAACGCCGCCAGTTGGAATCGCAGATGCGGCAAATGCAGCGGTTGGAGTCCGTCGGTCAGTTGGCCGCCGGCGTCGCGCATGATTACAACAACATCATGACAGTCATCCTCGGCCACACAGGGATGCTGCTGCAGGAAGGCAACCTCGCGCCGGCAATTCAAGAATCCCTCCATGAGATCCAGCGCGCGGCCACCCGGGCGGCGGATCTGACGCGGCAATTGCTAGCCTTCAGTCGCAAACAAGTCATGAAGGCTCGGCCCATAAATCTCAACGAAGTGGTCACAGACATGAGCAAAATGTTGCGGCGCTTGCTCGGCGAGCACATTGAATTGCAATGTCAACTCGATCCGGCTCTTTCCCTGATTCAGGCTGATGTCGCCATGATCGAGCAAGTCATCGTCAACCTGGCAGTCAATGCGCGGGATGCCATGCCCCACGGCGGCAAGTTGACCATCCGCACGGAGCGCACGGAGGTCAGCCCCGAGCATTTGAAACGCTCCGCCGAGGCTGCGCCCGGGCGGCACGTCTGTCTGGCGGTAAGCGACACAGGGACCGGGATGGACGCCGAGACGCTCCAGCACATCTTTGAACCCTTTTTCACCACGAAGCCGTTTGGCAAAGGGTCCGGCCTGGGCCTCTCCACCGTGTATGGAATTGTCAAACAGCATAACGGTTGGATTGAAGTGGAGAGTCAACCGGGCCGCGGGAGCACGTTCCGCGTTTTCTTTCCGGCCACGGGCGATGCAGCCAAGCCGGTTAAGGCGTCCAAACATTCACCTGTGCTGGGCGGTCACGAGACGATTCTCGCGGTTGAGGACGAACCGGCCCTCCGCTCGATGTTGGTCAACGGACTGCGGCGCTTGGGATACCAGGTCTTGGCAGCGTCAAATGGCATCGAGGCACTCCAACTCTGGCAGACGCATCGAAACCAAATCGATTTGCTGATCACCGACATGGTCATGCCAGGCGGGCTCAACGGTAAGGAACTGGCCGACCGACTGCGCGCCGAGCAGCCCGACCTCAAAGTCATTTTCTCCAGCGGATACAGCCCGGAACTATTCGACCAGGGCGTGAATCATTTGCCCGGGGCGTTCCTCCCTAAGCCATTTACTCCGGCCAAATTGGCCGCCACGGTGCGCACGTGTCTCGACGGCAAGCAAACACCAGCAACTATCATCGCTTCGCCGGCACAGTCACAGAAGGTTTCGGCATAACTGCAAGTCCCGGCCAAGCCGCATCCTCTGCCTCGACACGGGACAATCCTGCGCCGATGATCCCTGAGGCAAGAAGCGGCTTACAAGAGAATTTCGGTCCTACATCGGGCCGGTTTTGCCCTTGCAGCGTTCCGCTGATTGGTTGCGGGCTCGTCAAATTGCACGAGGCAGTCCGCCATTAGACACGGCCCGGCGAGCCTGCCGCCGATCAATATGGCAGTGGTAGCCTCGGACGCGCACGCGTCATGCTGGCCAAACTATTGTGAACCAACCGGTCAGTGCTCGCCACTACCAAAAAGCCCATGTCATGAGTGAGCATTGTGGCACGAGGAGCTCCCCGCCCGCTATTGTCTAATGCCGTCTCTGACAACTGTTTTACCGTGCTTCTCTCAACCTCCACCAGCAGGCATAGTAAAGATCGGATTTGGTTTCTTGCTAACACAGCGCGGCTGATCGCCTATCGACGGCGACGCGCGACATTGGCCCCTTCGCCCACGGACCATACAAGTTCATGGACCTGGCCATCTGTGCCCATCCGGAATTCGATCTGAACATCAGTCGACTTGGCGAAGAACCGAGTTTCAGACTCTGCATAGAGGACCAGGGTTTCGCCTCCAAACCGGGCTGTTAAATGATCTCCCTCGCGGGTGATGGTGATCTGATCGTAAGTCCCTGCGTACCGATCTAGTATGCTTCGGGGCAAGAGATACTCCGGCTTGGAAGGCGGCCCTAACTCCCGGACCCATATATTGCGGAATCGGACAGGATTCCCGTGATCCTGCAAACTGATCGGCAACTTTTCCGGATGCACGCGGTAGGGCGGCCGATTGATCCATTGCGTGGGTCCGGCCAGAGGCACATGGTATTGCACCAGGACGCCGTTGTGGAAAACGGTCAGCCGTGCAGGCTGAATCAAACGGCCTTCCGTATCGAATCTCGGGGCCAGGTAAACCACGTCATAGGTTTGCCATTCCCCTGGGGGTCGGCATGCGTTAACCAACGGCGGATACTGACCATAAACAGCGCCAGCCTGGCCGTCTGCGTAAGTCTCGTTCTCGTATGAGTCCAGGATTTGGACCTCGTAACGATCCAATCCGAAAAACAAACCGCTGTTACCCCGCCCTTGACCTGAGCCAGCCGGCTTCGCAGGCGCTGCCCACTCGAGGTGAAGCTGGCAATCTCCAAAACTGCGCCGGGTCCGAATGTACCCGCTGCCGGGCGTGCACTCCATGTAACCGTCTCGCACCGCCCACTTGGAGGGTGAGCCGTCCATGGCGCACCATGCTGACAGATCCTTGCCATCGAATAAGACGATTGCATCGGATGGCGGTCGGCCCGGCTCAACAGGCGTGCTTGGCGTTGGCGGGACGATAACCGGCGGACGTGGCCGGGTTCGATCGTGCGGAATCCAGTTTGGGTCAGGTCCAACAGGTGGAAACGCAGGTTGTGCATCTGCTGCGAATCGGGCGAGGCCCAACCAAAACACGCCAGCCAATGTGATGCATGTGGACACTTTCATGGTCTTTCCTGGTTGAGTTGACATAAGGCCGACCAATCAAAGGCAAATACACTGTTTGAGGCTAATGACTGGGTCGTGGGAGGACAAGGGTATGTGTGTGCAAATCCGCAGGCATTATGAGCAATGTCTGAGTTGCTCCACAGTTTCCTAACACAAGACAGTTCTGAACTCATCCCGAGGCTCACTTCAACGCATCGGCTTGCCTCGATAGCCGCCACGTGACCGTTCGAGGCTGATGTCAGCAAGCTCGTTAACAATCGAATTTAGGAGACCCACGGCTCCTGCGTTCGACATCACTCTTAGTCCGAAGGTGACGCCGCTACACCCTAAGCCCCTGGCCCTAGTTTTCTTACGTTGCAACCGACGATGATCCGATCAGGCCAGCTCAAGCCCGTTGGATCAGAACCCTGTCAGGGAGTCACCCGGATTGAGTAGCAGGCTTGACCGCGCTTGACAATCATCTGTAGATGAGCCCCATGCATGCAGGCTGGCTCCCATTTCGAAGCGGCGTTTTGCTGCTGGTGCTGGTCATCGGACTGCAGCCAGCGAGCAAGCCTCATGTTGTGGCCGCGAATGATGACGGTTCAAATCCCAGGGCGCCCTGGAAAGCCTACTGGATTTGGCACCGAGAAGGCGACGTTAGAGACTACAACCAGGCCGTGGTGGTGCGCAAAGAACTCGATCTGGGCCCATTCCGTCAGTGCAAACTCCGAATCACTGCCGACAGTTGGTACCGGCTCTGGATCAATGGAGCCTGGGTTCAAGACGGACCGTGCCGCAGTTGGCCGGAGTCTTATCAGTATGATGTCCTTGACGTCTCCTCCTACGTGCGTCCCGGCCATAATGAAATTCAAATTTTGGCCCGATATTTCGGAGTGGGCGATTTTCACCGGGTGCCGCAGCAAGCCGGGCTTTTGGCACAATTGGACGTGGAATTGGCAGATGGCCGAACTTTGTCCATCGGCACGGATCGAACATGGAGAGCGGCTCGTTACGCCGCTTTGCTGGCACGTGTCCCGAAGATCAGCATTCAAATGGGACCGTGTGAGTGGCTGGACGCTCGGCTTCAGGAGCCCCTTCGATTCCGTCCGGCACGGGAACTTTATCCAGCACAACGGGGACCCTGGCAGCGGCTTCAACCGCGAGACGTTGCATTGCTGACCCGCTCCCCAGAGTCATTCCGAACTGTGCTCGATGCGCGAATCGTGCGGGCCGACGGATGGAATTTTACTGTGCCGGTAGCCCGGCTGCTCCATCCCGGTCGGATCGAGGCTAATAATCACACGAGTTGTGGTTTCGGCATGGCCACAGTATTGGAAGTCCCCCACCCTGTTCGAATCCGCATTCGTCAAGAAGGCATGAAGCTGGCCCTCAACGGACAATCGGTGGACAACGAGATGGATTTACCAGCCGGGCAACATCTCCTGATCGGTTTCTCCCGCAGTTTGTTTGGGCACGACAAAGAAAAGAGCATCCGCTTCTTGGAACCCGCCGGTTTCCGTCTGGTGCACCCGTTTGGACAAGCGTCGGACAATCCTTGGGTCTTCATCGAGCTATCCGAGTTTTCGTTCGCCACGAATGACCTGCTGTGGATCCAATTCCGGGACACGGACCCGGTTTTGGGACCGATGTCGCGACGTTACGAGGAGCGCATCAACCAATGGCTGAGCACAATCACAAACGTCCAGCAATTGCGCAGCATTTTGGGTCACCGTTGTCGTTCCCTGCCCCAAGACCAAATGTTTGTGGAAGACATCTTTTGGCAGTTTCCAAACCGCCGCGTTGTCGAAGGAGTAGCTCCTACGATTGAACGACCCACTGCATTGTTGCACGACAATGCCGAGTCAACCGTGGTTTACCCCCATGCGGCTGGGGACGTGGAACTGCTGCTGGATCTGGGAGAACAACGCTGCGGCTATTGGACCTTTGACCTCTGGGCTCCGGAGGGAGTCGTGGTGGACATGGCGGCAGTGGAATACATCGCGCCTGACGGCCGGATCCAATGGACCTGGGGCAATCGCAATGCCATGCGATACATCACACGATTTGGTCGCAATCATTACGTGTCTGTGCAACGGCGGTCCGGCCGTTACGTATTTCTGACGTTGCGCAACTTCCACGAGCCCGTCCGCATCCGCCATGTCGGAATTGTGGAATCGACCTATCCTGTTGAATACCGAGGCGCCTTCCGTTGCAGCGACGCACGCCTCAATGAGATTTGGTCAATTTCCGCACGCACGCTCAAACTCTGCATGGAGGACACTTTTACAGACTGTCCTTTGTACGAACAGACCCACTGGGTGGGCGATGCCCGGAATGAAGCGCTCTTTGCCTATGGAGTCTTCGGTGCTCATGACCTGGCACGCCGTTGCATCCGGCTCGCAGCGGAGTCGCTCGAGCGCTACCCGATTGTGGGTTGCCAAACACCCTCTTCGTGGGACGTGCTTATCCCGGCTTGGAGTTTCCTGTGGGGCTTGGCTGTTTGGGATCATTACTGGGAAACGGGAGATCGCCAGTGGCTCGAAAAAATCTATCCGGCCGTGATGCGCAATTTGCGTGGAGCTGCCCAGTTCGTCCAAGACCAGCAGCTGTTCTCCGCGCCGTTCTGGAATTTCTTTGACTGGGTACACCTGGATCAAGGGCATCGCACCGTACTGCACAATAGCTTGTTGATGGTGGGTGCTGTAGATGCGGCATTGCGTTGCGCAGCGGCGTTGGGCCAATCCGCAGACGCGGCCTGGCTACAGGCTTTGCGGTCCCGACTGACTACGGGGATTCAGCGGCTCTGGGACCCTCGGCGTGGTTCATACCTGGACGCTGTCCGAGACGATGGCACATTGAGTCCGGTCGCCAGTCAGCACACAAGCTTCTTGGCGTTATCGTTCGATATCGTGCCGCCAGAGCAACGGCCAATGGTTCTCCGAAACTTGACCAATCCTCCCCCCGGCATGGTTGAAGTGGGATCACCGTTTGCAGCACTCTACCTGTATGAAGCCCTCGAGAAACATGGGCTGGGTTCGACGATTCTTGCTGAAATCTATCGTCACTACCTTCCGATGCTCGAGGCCGGAGCCACCACGGTCTGGGAAAGTTTTCCAACCGGCACCACCGGCGGCGGCCGATGGCCCACCCGAAGCCATTGCCACGCTTGGTCGGCTGCGCCCGTTTTTTACTTGAACCGACTCGTGCTAGGCATCAAGCCGACGGCGCCCGCTGCCGCCGAGGTTGAGATTAGCCCATTCCTGTTTGATTTAGACTGGGCCGAAGGCCGCACGGCCACGGTTCATGGTCCGGTGGAAGTATCCTGGCGGCGTGAAGCAGGTATCCTGCGGGTCCACTACCGCGTTCCTGCCGGTGTCCAAGCCCTCTTCCGAACGAATGCCTCCCATGCGGGCCTCCAGCTTATCGTGAACGGTCAGCCCTGGGCATCGGAAACGCCGCCAGCACGCTGAAGAAGCTGCACGACGGGCCAACCCGCGGAGCCGCAGGATACGCACCAAGTGACCTTCCAGTGCAAAAAACAACGGATTTCAAACACAAATTCGAGGTTCCGCCCGTTTAAGAGTCGGCATAGTTTGTGCCCGCGAACGGAAACAAAGAAGACATGTTGTACATTGCCATAGGTTCGCCCACGGCACAATTAACAGAAGCCGACGTTCGAGAAGCGCTCCGCGCCGCACTGGACCGGTTGGGCCCACGCCGGCGCGTTCTGATAGTACCGCCAGATTTTACCCGATACCATTCGCAAGCTGGGTTGGTCACGCGGCTACTCTATGAATACTACGGCAGCCGCATAGCGGACATACTCCCAGCGTTGGGCACGCACAGCCCGATGACGGCAGAGCAGATCGTCGAGATGTACGCCGGGGTGCCTCCGACGCTGTTTCGGGTTCATAACTGGCGAACGGGCGTGGTTACCCTGGGAGAGGTGCCTGCCGATTTTGTGCGCCAGGTGTCAGAAGGTGCCGTGGACTTTGCATGGCCCGCGCAGGTTGCCCGGCTGATCTGGGAGGGCGGTCATGATCTGATCGTTTCTGTCGGCCAAGTGGTGCCCCACGAGGTCGTCGGGATGGCCAGTTATAACAAGAATCTTTTTGTGGGCACTGGCGGCGCGGAGGGCATCAACAAAAGCCATTTCATCGGAGCGGCGTATGGGATGGAACGGATGATGGGCCGGGCCGACACGCCGGTTCGACGCATCTTGGATTACGCGTCCGAGCATTTTCTGCGTCAGCTGCCGTTGTTGTACATCCACACTGTTGTCAGCCGTGGTGCAGACGGCCGCCTCCATCTGCGCGGTCTTTATGTCAGCGACGACCGCTCCGGATTTGAGAAAGCCGCCACATTGTCGCTGCAAGTCAATTTCGAGATGGTGGATCACCCCCTGTCTAAAGTGGTGGTTTACCTCGATCCGGGCGAATTCAAGAGCACCTGGCTGGGAAACAAGAGCATTTACCGCACCCGCATGGCTATGGCAGATGGCGGAGAATTGATCGTGCTAGCGCCCGGCCTTCGAGAGTTCGGCGAGGATCCGGAAATTGACCGGTTGATTCGAAAGTATGGTTACCGGGGGACCCCTGCCACGCTTCGAGCCGTCCGGGAACAACCTGAGCTGCAGGCCAACCTCAGCGCGGCTGCCCACTTGATCCACGGCAGTTCGGAAGGCCGATTCCGCGTAATTTATTGTCCAGGGCAACTCAGTCGGGACGAAATCGAAAGTGTCGGGTTCGATTCCGCTGATCTGGCCACCATGCTCCAGCGGTATCCGCCGGATCGGCTGCGAGACGGGTGGAACACTTTGCCCGATGGAGAAAGGATTTTTTACATTTCCAACCCTGCACTAGGCTTGTGGGCCTGGCGGGGTCGGTTCTCCTAATCTGACCAAGCTTTATGGCAACCCTTCAATTGCCGTTTCAAGTCAATCTGGATGGTCGTGTTGCGTTGGTAACCGGTGGCGGTGGAGTGCTATGCAGTGTCATGGCTCGTGCGCTGGCCGCCTGTGGAGCCCGCATTGCAGTAGCGGATCTGAAGAGGGAAGCCGCTGAGGCTGTGGCTCAACAGATCCGACAGGAAGGAGGCATCGCCATAAGCGTTGCTTGCGACGTGCTCCAGCGCGAGAGTCTCATCGCAGCCAATGAAACCGTCAAACGGGAGCTGGGCCCCATTGACATTCTGATCAACGGGGCTGGCGGGAATCATCCCAAGGGGACCACGACCCATGAATACCTCCGGCCAGAAGATTTACGAGCCGTTCGTCAGGATGTGGTCACCTTTTACGATTTGGATCCAAAGGGTATTGAGTTCGTGTTTCACCTCAATTTCCTAGGCACGCTGCTGCCCACCCAAGCCTTTACGCGGGAAATGGCCGCTCGAGGACGAGGCGTGGTCATCAACATCTCGTCCATGAACGCATTTCGGCCGCTGACCAAAATCCCGGCTTATAGCGGAGCCAAGGCCGCTGTGAGCAACTTTACCCAATGGTTAGCTGTGCATTTCTCACGCGTGGGAATCCGAGTCAACGCCATCGCCCCGGGATTCTTCGTCACGGACCAGAACCGTTCCCTGCTGGTTCAACCTGATGGTTCCTGGACACCGCGGGCCCGAACCATTCTGGCCCACACCCCCATGAATCGTTTCGGCGAGCCCCAGGACTTGCTTGGGGCCTTGCTCTGGCTGGTTTCCGACGAGGCCGCGGGTTTTGTTACCGGCGTGGTGGTGCCGGTGGATGGGGGATTCTCTGCGTTTAGCGGAGTGTGAGTAGATGATAACAGGGCATCAAGAAGACCTTGCCGTGCACCTGAAGCAAGGGCAGTGTAAGGTAGAAGCGGGCTGGTGCACCGTTGGCTCGGCCCGGCGTGGGCCCCCAACGGCAGCCCACGCGATCCCATGGCCCCAGCCTGATGAGTTTCCTTGGAACTCGGAAGAGGGTTTGGATGCCAGGGTTTCGGATGGCGGTGCAACATCCTCGGCAGTCATGAAGCCTCGTACCAAACGAGAGAAGAGGTCGCGACGCGTGCTCGTGGCGCTCGGATGGTACGATTACCGGCTGCACCGGGGGATCGAGCGCTACGCTGAAGAGCACGGGTGGTCGCTTTCCGCCAATCTGGCCCGCGAAAAGGTCTTGCCATGGGGCTGGGAGGGCGACGGGATTCTGGCCTGGCTCGGTGCCTGGGATGAGTTGGCCGAATTCGTCGAGCGACAGAACAAACCCACGGTCGATTTCAGTTACCGCCGGCCCCATCTACAGTTTCCCCGCGTGCTCGAGGACCACGCCCATGCTGCCCGCCTGGTGGCTGAACACTTCCTTTCGCGGGGCTTTAAGCACTTCATCTTTTACAGTGACGCACCGAATTGGTCATACGAAGAGCGGGGCCACGGATTCCAAGCGGCCTTGGCGGAGGCTGGATACTCCTGCGTATGGCTGAAGTGGCACGAATGTCCCTGGTTCCGCGAAGACCGGGAACAATGGTCGCGGAAGCGTCTGTGGCTGGCCACACGATTGAAACGAGCCCCCAAGCCCGTCGCCGTGTTCGCCGCCAATGACCAACATGCTTTGGATGTTTTGGAGGCTTGTGAATTCGCCGGGATGAAGGTGCCGGACGAAGTGGCCATTTGCGGAGCAGAGAATTACCTGCTGGCCCCTGACGCTATGCAAACGCCCATTTCGAGCGTCGATACCAATCTCGAGCTGCTTGGATATCGCGGAGCCGAGCTGCTCGATCAACTGATGGATGGCCGGAAGCCACCGCCCAAGCCCATCCGCATTCCAGCCGCCGGCGTGGTGGTGCGCAAAAGCAGCGACTTGCTGGCGGTTCCGCATCCGGGCGTGGCGCGGAGCCTTCGCTTCATATGGGAGCACAGCCACGAACCAATTTCCGTGAAGGATCTCGTGGGCGTAGCTGCGATGTCCCGACGCGCTTTGCACAAGGCGTTTGTGGAGCATTTGGGCCGCACCCCGGGCCAGGAACTGCACCGCGTTCGCATCGAGCGAGCGCGCAAACTGCTCGCAGAAACAGACGACAAGCTGGACGTCATCGCCCGTGCCTGCGGGTACCAAAGCACCAACAGTTTCTGCGTGGCTTTCAAACACGCCGTCGGTATGTCTCCTAAACAGTTTCGCGAAAGTTTGGCCAAGCAATGAGATCCTCGAACACTCACTCACTCCATTCTAGGTCCTCATCGTGGGACAGCCGCGACAGAGAGACGCGGCGCCTGATTCGGCGTGTCTTTGTTCTCGGGCTGGTCGGCTGGGGATGGTTCGGCTTTCCTTTGCAAGGCCTCTCGCAAACGCCCCGAGAGTGGAACGTCCGTGAGTTCGGAGCCCGAGGTGACGGCCAAACGGTGGATACCGCCGCGCTTCAGCGCGCCCTGGACACCTGTGGGAAGGCCGGAGGCGGCGTGGTGCGCTTTCCACCCGGAGTGTATCTGACCCAGCCCTTGGAATTGCGCAGTCACGTGACGATCCTTTTGGAGAATGGGGCCATTCTTCAGGCCAGTCGTGAGCCAAAGGATTTCATGCGCCAACCCGGTGACTGGCTCCAGGCGCGGAGCAGCAGCGATTTTCTCCCGCTTCTCGGCGGGCGCAACCTTACCAACGTCGCGTTGATCGGTCAGGGCATCATTGACGGCGCCGGAGAGGTTTGGTGGCCCGCCGCAGAAGAAGCCCGGCGCCGTCAGCCTGGCTACACGTTGCCAAGACCGCGCTTAATTGTACTAACCCGGTGCCGCAACGTACGCCTCAGTGGCATCACGCTCCGCAACGCTCCGACTTTCCATTTCGTCCCGGTTGAATGCGAGGACGTTTGGATTGAAAACCTGACCGTACAGGCCCCCGACCATGCTGCGAATACCGACGGCATCGATCCCAGCCTGAGTCGTCGGGTTGTTATTACCAACTGTATCTTCGACGTCGGCGATGATAACATTGCCATCAAGTCCGGTCGCGCCCTGCCCGACCGTCCGTTTGGGTGCGAGGACATCACCGTGGTCCATTGCCGGTTCTTCCATGGACACGGCTTGTCCATTGGCAGCGAAACGGTGGGGGGCGTCCGTGGCCTGCGGGTGCGGGGCTGTGTCTTTCAAGGCACCGAGAATGGGATCCGGATCAAATCGCATCGCGGTCGCGGCGGTATGGTCGAGGATCTGCTATATGAAGACATCCAGATGACCAATGTCGAACGGGCCATCACGTTCACGGCCTATTACCCGCGCATTCCCGCCGAAGACAGCGCCCAGCCCTTGAGCCCGGAGACGCCCCGATACCGGAACATTCGCGTGCGAAACCTCACCGCCACCTGCTATGAAAACGCTGGCGTTATTATCGGCCTGCCCGAAGCTCCGATCGAAAATGTTTATTTGGAAAACATTCGGATCATCGCCAACCGAACCGGCTTGGAGTTGCGTCATGTGCGGCAGGTCCGCTTGGAAAATGTGGAGGTTCGACCCGTCCGAGGTGCCCCCCTGATCGTGCGCGACAGCACCGGTACCGGACTGCCGTGACCGGGTGGCAGACCGAAAGCCGGGTTCCTTTTTTTCACGCTCACGTGCACATCTTCGCAACTGACGCGCGAACTGACAGACTTAGAATAAGAATGTCTCGATGGAATCATCAACGCAGCGTAAACAGCCATGAACATCTGTGCGCGAATCGGTTACGGCCTGGTTGCTTGGGTGGCGCTCTCGGTCTCCACTCACGTACCTGCAGTCCCCCTGCCCTATGCTGATGGGTTTGATTATGCCTTAGGGGAACGTCTGGGAGGGACAACAAGCAGTAACAATTGGAGCGCTGGAAATAGCACGGGCACCGGATCGCCCATTATCACCAATTCGGCAGCCCTCACTTACCCCGGACTACCTTCCTTAGGCGGCCATGGAGTGCTCTCGAGTGGGATTCCCACCAGTAACCGAGACCGCGGAGTCGTAGTAGCCCCTGACGTTAACAGCCTGCTCTACTTCTCGAATGTAACCAGTCTTTATATATCGTACCTTTTGCGGGTAGATAGCGGGCCCACGGGAAATCCTCGCCTCCTAAGTGCCTATCGGGATAGCACCGGAGGTGCCGGTGGGTTCACCCCATCTGGCGGTATTTTCGTAGGGACCAATCTGCTCTTGGGCATTGCCAAACAATCCAATACGGACATTGCATGGACGCAGGATCCATTGTCGCCAGGAAGTACAAATCTTATTGTATGGCGCTACACCTACGTGGACGGCGCCACAAATGATGAACTGGCATTATGGGTGAATCCCCCGGCCAGTTCGTTTGGCGCATCCGAATCTTTGGTGCCTCCACCGACCGTGACAACCACGATTGGCCCCGACGATGTGGGCATCAATTCGGTCCACTTTACATTGCGCACCGCTGGTAGCTTCAACGGCGGAGGGGACTATGCCCTGGATGAGCTCCGGATTGGAACCACTTGGGCCTCAGTGGTGGTCCCGGAACCACGAGTTGCTGCCTTGATCGGCTTAGGACTTCTGGCGCTTTGGTATCTGCGTCGAACTCGTCGGGGTTGAGGTTGGTTGAGGCAAGGTTGGGAAGGCGCTCCTTTCCCTGTGGACCACATGGGTGGGGCGCCTTCCTTCTTTGGGGTGTTCCTCGTGCAGGCGATCGCCCCCCGGCACTCGACTCGGCATGTGCCCGGATCGGCTGGTGGATTTTGAAACACCGTCGAGCCCATCGGAGCAATACACGTGGGCGCTGCAGTTTGTCTTCTGTTCAGTACAACTGACCAGTCAGCACAAACCAAAGAGCTGGAAAGCAGGCTCCTCAAGGCTGAGAGGTTTCCAATTTGTGGTATGCCAAAGCTCACCGAACAGGGCACAAAACGCGGACCCGGCTGCCAATCAAAAACCAAATTCTCGTGTTTCACTGCTCACGCTGTTCGCGCGTCTATTCGGGATCGGCTGCACAACTCAGCAACACCCACCAAACGCAGGCCCTCAAACACGCACGCTAGCCGGCAGGCCGTGTGCGCGAGCCAAATGCGCCTCCAAATAAGAGTCGCAAGCTATTCATGACCACGATGACAGTGCTGCCTTCGTGGCCGATCACTCCAATGGGTAGAGCAATTTTCCCTAATAATGCAAAGCCGACCAATACAATCACCGTGCCCAAGGAAACCGCCAAATTTTGCCGGATGACCCGGCGGGCTCGGCGACTTAAGTAAAAAGCAGCCAGGAAATTCTCCAAACGGTCATGCATCAACACAACATCCGCCTGTTCCAGTGCAGCGTCCGCTCCACGTGCTCCCATGGCCACACCCACGTGCGCAGCAGCCAGACTGGGCGCGTCGTTGACTCCGTCACCCACCATGGCCACTTTTTCCCCTGCTTCCGTCCAGCGCCGGATCACGGCCACTTTGTCCTCCGGCCGCAACTCTGCTTGGATTTCCTCCAAGCCCAAGGTTCGTCGAAGCTCTTCCGCAGCCGCCTGCCGATCCCCCGTGAGAACAACAGGACGTAGGCCGGCAGCGCGAAGCTGGGCCACCAGTTGGCCTGCTTCAGGTCGGATTTCATCTTGCAAAAGGATCCGACCCCACAAGCCGTTGGTGTATAGCCAAACGATCACTTGACCGGGACGCCCTGTCTGGCTTCGCCAGTGGTCCGGCAGCGCACGCGCAAGCCCATGTTCTGACTCAATCCATTCTCTCCGCCCCACCCACACCGGATGCTCTCCCACCCACGCTTTCACGCCCTGGCCTGTTACCGATTCGAATCGGAGCACCTCACGCATTTGAATTCCCTGTTGGCGCCCATGACGCAACAAAGCACGTGCCAACGGGTGTGCCGAGCCTCGCTCTGCAGCACATGCCAGCTCCAACACCTCCTGCTCCCGACCTGCCGGATGACTCTCCACCTGCTCCACCTTGAGTTCTCCTGTTGTCAGGGTGCCCGTTTTGTCCAACCCGACCACCGTCACCTCGGCCAGTTTCTCCACCGCTGCGCCGCCCCGAAATAAGATGCCGTGGCGTGCACCCCACGCGATCGCAGCCAGGACCGCCGAGGGAATGGAAAGCACCAAAGCACAAGGCGAAGAAACCACCAGCAAGGTCATGCTGCGGTAAAAAGCACTCCGTGCAGGATGGTCCGGGTCCGGCGAGCGAAACGGAGCCAAGTTCATTCCAAGCCACCACACAAAATACATGAAGAGGGTCAGTCCCAAGACCCCGTAAGTATAACTGACACTGAATCGCTCGGTAAATCTTTGAGCCGGCGCTTTCTGCTGTTGCGCCTCACGAATAAGCCGGATGATCTTCTGCAGCGCACTCTCCGAAGCCGGTCGCAGCGCCCGGACCTCCAGCGCACCCCAAAGATTCATCGTGCCGGCCAAAACGAGGTCACCCACACGCTTGTCCACAGGGACCGCTTCCCCGGTCAGATTGGATTCATCGGCTGCGCTCTGGCCAGCCAGCACTTCTCCATCTACGGCAAATTGGGCGCCGGGCCGAACCAAAAGGCGCATTCCTGGCTGGATCGTCTCAACGGGAATTTCTCGTTCCGTCCCATCTTCATCCAGGACGGTTGCGGTCTTGGGAGCAGCATGGAATAACGCGCGCACCTCCCGCCGGGTGCGTTCCAGCGCATAATGCTCAAGGGCTCCCGCCAGGGAAAACAGGAACAGCAGGATTGCTCCCTCATTCCATCGCCCCACTGCGGCACTGCCCACCGCCACGGCGAGCATCAGAAAATGAATGTCCAAGCTTCGGTCGCGGCGCAGTCGTTCCCACGCTTCCTCAGTGGCGAACCATCCGCCGGCCAGATAGGCCAGCAAGTAAAACCCTTGGACGATTCGATCCGTCCAAGCCACTGCGTCGCCAATCATCGCTCCAGCCGTCGCCACGCCGCAAAGGACCGAAGCCAGAAGTTGCCAGCGCCATTCGCCCTCATGCGGCTCGGCCTCCTCCAAATCCACGTCACGTTGGACGAAGCGTGGCAAGGGCCACCGGCGCCACCGCCAGAGCGCGGGTGCCGTCGGGCAGGTCACCCGCGTGATGGTGGTGACACCGTTTTCATGTCGAATCCGAAACCGCTGCCGCCAATCTGCCGACAAGGGCCGCCCACATGTGTGGCATGCGCCCTGTCCCATCACGAGCCCGCAACGATCAACCGCGTAATGTTTGGCTGCTGTACGGACGGCCTGTTCCACCCGATCCCGCAAACGCACGACATTCGTGCGCCCCAATGTGGCCACTTCCAATACCCGGCGTCGGGGATCTACACTCACCGCTTCCAGACTTGGCTCCTCCGCAAAAGCACGCAAGATCGCCCGAGCCATGCACTCAGGCTCTCCAGTCCGTTGCGGGTGTTGCCGTTCTTGCGCCTCCTGCTCCGGCATGCTCCATCCATACCATATTCGGGGCCTGATCAGCCAGAGCCAAAGCGACCTGACGCCTGGCATGCAGTCATCCACGGCCGGGTTGTTCGCAGCAGAGCGCTTGACCTATGCTGCGGCATGGATATTCTATATAACGTTCGTTATATTTATGGCAAGCAAGAAGCGACTAAGGATAACCAGCAGTCGCACTCGCCAACGCATCTTGGATGCTGCGGAGCGAACTTTTGTGGAGCGCGGGTTTGAGGCGGCCGCAATTCGCGAGATCGCTACTCGCGCACGTGTGAGTTTGCCAGTCCTGTACTATCACTTCGGCTCGAAAGGCGGTCTGATCGAAGCGGTGCTGCTCCGGCGGTTAGAGCCCATTCGGCAGGCGCATGAAACCGCCTTGATCCGGATTCGTCAGGAAATGGCTCCCGGCCGGCCGCCGTCCTTGAGCGAAGTGCTGGCAGCCATGGTGGGGCCGGCCTTGGAGATGGCTCGAGCTGAGGCCCGTCGGGGATCAGTTGTGATGCGACTAATCGGGCGCTTGCTCATTGACCCAAGTCCGCGGTTGCAGGACGTCTTGCTCAATCACCTGGCTGGGGTCCGGCAGGGCTTCTTTGAGTTGTTGGCGCGGTGCCTGCCAGAACATTCCAAGACCACCTTGTACTGGCGTCAGGAGTTCATTTGGGGGGCGCTGGCTTTATTGTTGTGCAATCCTACGCGAATCTTGCGTAAAACCGAAGGTCTTTGTGATCCGCTCGACACGGAATCGCTCCTGCCCCATTTCTTAGCTTTTTGCGCGGCTGGCTTGCAAGCGCCTGCGCCCGTCCCGTCTCACCAGAAGCAAAGGTTGTGAAAACGAGTCTTTTCCAGTGTGTCGAGTGTCCATCCCTAGCGGTAGCTTCGGACGGACTCTTTGAGCCTATGGTTCGATGCGTTCAAGGCCTTGGGCGCATCGCCACTAGGGATCCCTCTCTTCGCAGGAGCCGACTTGTCCTCGGACAACGCCTCCTGCCCATGGTATGGTTGGCCCTACTGATGGCGCCTTGGCTGTGCTCTTGCCGGCCTCAGACGGCTCCCCCGCGGCCTCGGGTACCCCAAGTTACGGTCGTCTGCCCGATGGTCAGCAACGTTACCAATTGGGACGAATATCCGGCCCACTTGGAGGCAGTGCACACGGTAGAAATCCGTTCGCGGGTGGCTGGACATCTGGAATCCATTCATTTCCGAGACGGAGCCGAGGTACGGGCAGGACAATTGCTGTTTGTGATTGATCCGAAACCTTACGAAGCTGAGCTAGCTCGGGCGAAGGCGGATCGTCGTCGAGCGGAAACCCAACTGGAACTGGCACGGAACGAATTCGAGCGGGCCGCCCGCTTGCGGGAATCCCGGGCAATTTCGGAAGAAGAATTTGACAGTCGCGCTAAGGCTGTGCGGGCTGCGGAAGATTCGCTGGAAGCTGCCCAAGCCGCCGAGGCCATTGCCGCACTGAACCTTCGCTACACGAGAATCGTCGCCCCCATTGAGGGTCAAATTGGACGCCGGCTTGTAGCACTCGGCAACATGGTGCAGGGCAGCACCATGATGCCCGGCACGCTGCTGGCCACCTTAGTCAGCCAGGATCCTGTGTATGCATATTTCGACGTTCCCGACCAGGTGTATCGATCCTACCGAGGACTGTTGTCAGGTTTAAGCGGGTCAGAGGAAGGCGCGTGGGTTTGCGAGTTCGGGCTGAGCGGCGAAGTCGGTTTTCCCCACCAGGGCCGGATTGATTTTGTGGACAACCAAGCCGATGCCAGAACCGGCACAGTCCGAATGCGAGCCATTCTTCCCAATGCGGATCGTCGCTTGATTCCAGGCTTCACCGGCCGGCTCCGGCTCCCGGTACAGTGCACAGAGTCGGCCCTACTTGTGCCGGAAGCTGCCATTCTATCAGAACAAACGCGTAAGTACGTATACGTGGTCAATGCCGAAGGCATCATCGAGCCTCGAACAGTGGAATTGGGTCGCAGCCATGGTATCCAACGGGTGGTGCAGACCGGCCTGAAGCCTGAGGATTGGGTCGTCGTCACCGGCCTGTGGATGCTCCGGCCAGGTGTTAAGGTGGAGGTGGTCAAGCCCCAGGCCACTGGAACCAATGGCATTTCGGCGTCTCTTGGCAGGGCCGGGACTGTTCCAGCAAGACGTTGGATGCCATGAACTTTCCCCATTTTTTTATCCGCCGACCGATTTTTGCGGCGGTCGTATCTTTATCGATCACGCTTGCAGGTTTACTGGCCTTGTTGCGATTGCCCGTTGCGTCGTTTCCCGAAGTGGCTCCGCCCACGGTGTTCGTGCAGGCCCGTTTCCCGGGGGCAAACGCAGAGACAGTAGCTGCAACGGTTGCCACGCCGTTGGAACAGGAGATCAACGGCGTGGAAAACATGCTCTACATGTCCTCGGCGTGCAGCGCGGACGGTTCTCTGGTGATTCAGGTGACGTTCCGAGTGGGCACGGACATTGATGTAGCCCAGGTTCACGTGCAAAATCGGGTGGCGTTGGCAATGCCCCGGTTGCCGGAAGAGGTCCGGCGTCTGGGCATCGAGGTTCGCAAACGATCTCCCAGTCTGACGGCCGTAGTAACGTTGTTTTCCCCTGATGGCTCCTTAGACGAGGTTTTTCTCAGCAATTACGCCTATCTCCAGGTAAAAGACGTGCTGGCGCGGCTGCCCGGAGTGGGTGACGTGACGATTTTTGCGGCCCGGGACTATGCCATGCGGCTTTGGTTGAATCCGGATGAACTGGCGGCCCGCGGCCTGACGGTGGGTGATGTAGTGGCAGCAGTTCGCGAACAAAACGTGGAGGTAGCCGGCGGTGTCTTCGGTCAACCTCCGGCTCCTCCAGACACACAATTGCAATTGGTCACCCAAGTCAAAGGACGTCTGACTCGCGAGGAGGAGTTTGGTAACATCATTGTGCAGACGGATGGCCATGGCCGCATGACCCGCCTCCGTGATGTAGCCCGGATCGAGTTGGGCGCCCGAGACTACAGCGTCAACGCGTGGCTCGACGGTAAACCGGCGATTGCCCTCGGGATTTTCCAGCAACCCGGATCCAACACCATCGAAACGGCGGATGCCGTACGACGAGCCCTGGAGAATTTGCGCCGGCGCTTCCCAACAGGACTCGATTACCGCATTGTGCGCGATGACTCTGAATACATTCGAGCCTCCATCCGTGAGGTGTTTCGAACGCTTGGGGAGGCGATGGTGCTGGTCATCGTGGTGGTGGTTCTGTTTTTGCAAACTTGGCGCGCCTCCTTGATCCCCTTGCTGGCTGTGCCTGTTTCCTTGACCGGCACCTTTGCCGTGATGAGTGTCGCCGGCTTTTCAATTAACAACCTCACCTTGTTTGGTTTGGTGCTCGCCGTTGGAATTGTAGTGGACGATGCCATTGTGGTGGTGGAAAACGTGGAACGACACCTCGCTACGGGGCTAAGCCCGTCGGAAGCCACCCATCGCGCCATGGATGAGATCAGCGGCGCAGTGGTCGCCATTGCACTGGTATTGAGCGCCGTTTTCATCCCGACGGCGTTCCTGCCGGGCATTCAGGGTAAGTTTTACCAGCAGTTTGCACTGACGGTGGCGGTTTCCACGCTCATCTCCGCGCTGGTCGCATTAACGCTCAGCCCGGCCCTTTGTGCCCGCTTGTTGCGGCCACATGAGGAAAAGTATCGTGGATTCGCCGGCCTGATGCATCGCACAATGGGTCGCTTGTTTGGGAAGTTCAACCGTGGATTCGATTCCTGCCGGTCCGCCTATATGCGTGCTCTAGGGCTCGTGGTGCGGCATGGCGCAATCGTACTGCTGTTGTACGTGGGACTGTTGGGATTGACCGGTTGGGGATTTTGGAGGGTCCCCACAGGGTTCATCCCGGTGCAGGACAAGGGGACGCTCTTTTGCTACGTGCAATTGCCAGACGGCGCCTCACTGCAGCGGACAGAGCAAGTCAGCACCCGAGTGTATGAACTGATCCGTGCCACTCCCGGAGTCCAGACTGTGTTGAAACTGGACGGTTTTTCCATCCTTTCCTTCGGTAGCCAGCCGAACGCAGCCACGCTGATCGTGCGTTTGGAGCCCTTTGAGCAGCGCCGCAAAACTGGTCTAACCAGTCATCGGGTGTTGGCGGAGCTGCAACCGAAGCTGGTGACGATTACCGAAGGGCTCGCGGCGGCTTTTAATCTACCGCCCGTAGATGGTCTTGGCTCAGTGGGTGGGTTCAAGCTCCAAATCCAAGACCGAGCCAACCTAGGTCCGCAGGCCTTGCAAACGGCTGCATATGCGATGATGGCCGCTGCCCATCAAAACCCTTTTCTTCAAAACGTCATCACCACTTTTCGTGGCAATGTGCCACAGGTAATGTTGGAGGTAGATCGGGAAAAGGCCAAGCGTCTCCAAGTGCCCCTAACCAGCATTTGGGAGGCCTTGGGCGTATACTTGGGCGGCTTGTATGTGAACGATTTCAACGTGTTTGGCCGCCCGTTCCAAGTGGTGGCTCAAGCCGACGCACCGTTTCGCCTCCGGCCAGAAGACGCACTGGATCTGCGCACCCGCAACATCGCCGGCGAAATGGTGCCTTTAGGAACCGTGGTTGCGGTTCAAAATGTCACCGGCCCCACCACGGTGTTTCATTACAATCTCTACCCCAGCGCCGACCTCAGCGGTGCACCGGCACCTGGGGTGAGCTCAGGCGTGGCAATTCGGATGATGGAAACTATTGCCAGTCAGGTCCTTCCTCCGGGCATGGCTGTGGAATGGACCGAGTTGAGTTTGTTGGAGATTACGGCCGGTCGGGCCGGGGTCTGGATCTTTATTCTTTGCGTGTTGATGGTCTTTTTAGTGCTGGCTGCGCAGTATGAGAGCTGGCTACTACCGTTGGCCATCATCTTGATTACCCCGATGAGTTTGCTCTTTGCCATTTTGGCTCTGGCAGCGCGCGGATTGGAGAACAATTTGTTTGCGCAAATCGGTTTTGTGGTTCTCATCGGTCTGGCCTGCAAGAACGCCATTCTGATCGTGGAATTCGCCCGACAACTGCAAGAAAAGGGCCTCGACCGGTTCGCGGCAGTGATGGAAGCCGGCCGCTTGCGATTGCGCCCCATCCTGATGACTTCACTTGCCTTCACAGCCGGGGTCTTACCTCTGATGCTTGCCACAGGAGCGGGCAGTGAATTGCGTCGCACAATCGGAACGGCCACTTTCTGGGGCATGCTGGGTGTCACCGCTTTCGGAATTTTTCTTACACCCGTTTTCTACGTCATACTGCGACGATGGGCAGGGGAGAAGTCCCGCCCTCCGCACGAGTCGCATCGGTCAGCTTCCGGACCTGCTCTTTCGGGAGGAGCTGCGCTGACATTCCTCGGGCTGGTGTCAGCGGGGCTGACCGGTTGCACAGTCGGACCGGATTACCAACCGCCGAACATGTCCCTTCCCAAGGCTTATGCGCACGCCTCGGACCCCGCATTCACGACGAATTCCGTGGACGTACGATGGTGGCACCATTTTCACGATCCCACACTTGAAGCGCTGATCCACGAGGCCGTTGAGAACAATCGGGATCTGCGCGTTGCTGCAGCCCGACTGCGGGAGGCCTATGCCTTGCGCCATTTGCAACGCATGGACACGGTGCCCAGCGGCCAAGTTCAGGCAGGATTTAGCCGAACTGCCCGCGCGGCCGACGTCATGTCCGGAGCAGCTCGGGACGCCCGGGAGGGCCAATTGTTCGACGCGGGATTTGACGCTTTCTGGGAATTGGATCTTTTCGGGCGGATCCGCAGATTGGTTGAAGCGGCTACTGCGGAAACGGCTGCGCTCGAGGCAGACCGGCGCGCCCTCCTCCTAAGCGTGATGGCCGAGACAGCCCGAGTCTATTGTGAATTACGCGGATGGCAGCGCCAATGGGAAGTGGCCCGTCGAAACGCAAACGTGCAAGCAGAAACACTCCGCATTGCCCGAGCGAAATTCGAGGCCGGCCGTGCCACCGAACTCGATGTAAGCCGGGCGACAGCCCAGTATGAGACCACCCTGGCCTTGATTCCCACTTTGGAAAGTTCGATACAACAAAGCATTCACCGGTTGGGCGTTCTCACCGGCCAACAACCTACAGCGTGGGAAAGCCGCTTGGTAACGCTTGTTCCCTTGCCTGTGTTACCCGGCAAGATTCCAGTGGGTGACCCCGCAAGCCTGTTGCTCCGGCGACCCGATCTGCAAGCAGCCGAGCGGGCTTTGGCTGCCGCCACGGCCCGGATCGGCGTAGCAACAGCGGATTTGTTCCCGCGGGTAACCTTTATAGGCACATTAGGCTGGCAGGCCGCATCACTGGGCGAACTGGGAGCGGCCGCTTCGGATGCTTATAGTTTCGGGCCGAGGATTCAGTGGGCAGCACCGGATTTGGCGCGCGTACGTGATCGTATCGTAGCGGCGGGTGCCCGAGCTGACGCACAATGGGCCGCCTATGAACAAGCAGTGCTCCAGGCCTTGGAGGAAACGGAAAACGCTTTGCATAACTTGGGCCGGGTACGAGTGCAGTGCGAGCATTTACGCATGGCGGCCGCTGCAGCTCATCGCGCCATGCTTCTTGCTGAGCAGCGGTATGAAACGGGTGTGGCAGAATACCTGACGGTCCTGGACGCCCAGCGAACCTATCTATCGTTAGAGGCCCAACTGGCTCAGGCTGAAACGCGTCTCTTAATCGCGCACGTGGCCGTGTACAAGGCATTGGGAGGCGGCTGGGAGCTCGAGGAGCAGCCCAACTCGCGTTCGGGCCTCCATTCCACCAGGGCAGATTCATCCCCCAAGGTCGCTTCGTCAGCGGCCACTGGCCACTAAGCAACTGCCGAGTCGTCGCGTTCAACACCCGCGAAACACCAGGGGGCAGGCTGAGGTTCTTCCTTGAGGACCGAATCCGGTCGCTACCGTTGTCAGGCCAATCGGCCTAGCTCATCCCCGCGCTTCAGCGGCTGCATTCGAAATCGGTAAGTTTGCGGTTGACAGGGACCAAAAACTCCGGATGAAGCCATGCACCCTAACTATTATCCCCGCCGACACCCTGTTGTTTGGCATCCCCGTTGAACACGACAAAATCTTGAACGGGCAACTGAAATGGATGCGAGTGAGACTCTAGGTCCTCCGTCGTGTGGCAGATGGCATTCACACTCAGGGAGGGGGTGCCTGTAATCAACAACCCGCGGCCCGACTGGTCCCTCATTGCGATCCAACGCACGTCCACCTTGTTCCCGCCTTCAACCGACTCCGAATATCCGTAAAAGAATTGGTCTTGCACCCGGCCGTGGTATCTCCCCACGCGCGCGTCCTTCCGGTCGCAATAGGTCTCGTACGGTCCGGGGCCAAGCCATCAATGCGGTCAAAGGTTGCAGGCAACGTCATCTGCATGCCGAGACAAGGCAACAGCGCCAGATTGGTCCGAGTCGGCTTAAACGCTGCCTCCACGTCGACCACTCCCTCTGCGTAGATCCACCATAGAGTTTGCCAATGCGATTCGACTGGAGGCAGCCACCACCGCGCCTGCACCTGCGCTAAGTCCGACGAAGGAGCAGTATGCATCTCAAAAGCTTCCAATGAAATTTTATCGTGAGCCCGGCGCCGTACCGCCTGGGAACGTTCCATGTTCCTGCCGCGATCGTTGTCAGTCGGTGCGCGCCAGAAATCTGGCCGCAACGGCGTACGGCCGCTCCAAATCTCGTACGACCCATGAAATCCACTGACCGGAAGAACGGTCTAATTCCAGGAAGAACTTGCGCCCAGCGATGCGAATCCACTCGCCATGATGGTGGATCGTTAAGACGCTGCGTGCCGGAGAGACCCGGTGGGCAGGCGGGACTGCGTCTGGTAACCGAAACTGGTCCCATGCCATTTCATGACCTTGAGAAGCCCACGCCGTCGGACGGTTCAGTACATAACGTAATTCGAGGAAATACTCCGTGCCGGAAGACGGCGCAAAGGGCCGGATGGGCACACACCATTGCATTCGTTCTCTTGGAGCCAAATGCAGCTCCGACATGAGCCCGGCTTGGAGCAGTTGGCCGTCTGCCGTGAGGCGCCACTCGCCGCGCACAAAATCGCGCAGGTTCACAAAGTCGTAGGCATTCTCGATTTCAACTCGGCGGCCGGCGCCATCGGGCCATCGAGTCCGGATGCATTGATAAACATGTATGACTTCAAAAGGTTTAGGATGAGGCTCTCGATCGGGTGGCACTAAGCCGTTGCAGCAGAAGTTTTGATCGGAGGGTATTCCCGCGGGGCCGAAATCGCCCCAAAGGCCCAAAAGGTGCCCCGCTCTTTGCAGACAAGCTCGAAGCGCGGTTTAGGTAAACCTCCTTGCTCCTGGCGCGGCCCCTGACTCACCCAGTCCCCGATGACTCCGCCCTGCAAATGCGGCCGGCAGTAAATGAAGTCCCAATGCAACCACAGATTTCCAGAACTGTTGCCCATCGCATGGGCGTACTCGCACATGATGTACGGACGTGTTTGCGATCGGGCACCGTACTCGGCCAGCTCAGCCGGACCCGGGTAGATGGGGCAAACAACAATATCTGTGTGCGCCCGCTGCCCCGCTTGCTCGTAATGCACCGGTCGGGTGGGATCTCGTTGCTTGATCCATGCCGAAGTGGCTTCGAAATTCGGACCGTCGCCCGCTTCATTCCCCAATGATCAAATGATCACTGAGGAATGATTCTTATCCCGTTCAACGATGCAACGCCTCCGGTTCACAAGGGCCTCCAGGCACTCCGGCCTTCGCGCCAAGGAACGCTCGCCACAGCCCATGCCGTGACTCTCGATGTTGGCCTCTTCAATGGGGTAGAGGCCATACTGACCGCACAGATCGTACCATGCAGGTCGATTCGGGTAATGACTGGTTCGCGCTGCATTAATGTTGAACCCATTCATTAACCGAATGTTTCGGATCATGCTTGCGATGGAGGTTGCCTGGCCGCGATCCGGATGGTGTTCATGCCGATTGATCCCCCTAATCAAGATCCGCCGGCCGTTGACCAACAAATGTCCGTCGTGGATTTCCACCTTCCGAAATCCCACATTGAGAGGAATCACCTCCAATGTTCGGTCAGCAGGATCCTTTAAAATGAGCAACAGTTTGTGCAGAAACGGCGTCTCGGCCGACCAAAGCCGCGGTGCAGACAGTCGCTCCGACCACACCGCTCGGGTGCTTCGACCTACCGGCGTTGCCTCAATCGGGCGCCGCCCATGGAGAACGGGCCGCGATCCCGCATCCAGCAGCTCAAACTCGACCCCGGCACGCGCGGGAATGTCCATCGGGTTTTCTACCTCCACACAAACTTCGAGAACGGCCACCAGCGCCTCTGTCCCGAAGTGCGTGCGCAACCTGGAAATCGCGGATGTGAAGCTGCGGAGGGGACCAAAGATAGACCTCGCGGAAAATGCCGCTCAGCCGCCAGAAATCTTGATCCTCCGGATACGAACCGTCGCACCATTGATAGTTCTTCACGGCCAAGACATTTTGTCCCGGGCTCACAAATGACGGGATGTCAAACTCAGCCGGCGTGCGACTATTTTTTCCCAAGCCGACCCAACAGCCGTTTACCCACACCTGAGACCCGCTCTTGACACCATCGAAGGTCAACACTACGCGCCGTCCCACCCAGGATGAGGGAACCTCAAAGGTTCGACGATACGGGTTCACCGTGTTATTTGGATCCTCCAGCGTCACCCGTGGCGGTTCCCACGGCTCAGGCCAAGGATAGCGGATATTAACATAGATTGGCACCCCGTAACCACGCATCTCTCCATTGGAAGGGACCGGCAGCATGCTCCATTTAGAGTCATCAAAATCTGTCCGCCAAAACCCGGCCACTCGGGCCAAACTACATTACTGACCGGTCCGATCCGCAAGGCCGTGTCGCGGTCCGGACAGATGACCAAGGTTGCCCGAGGTGGTAATTGATTCCGGCCGGTCACCCGCGGGTCCTCGAAGTCGGCCCATCGCTCTTCTTCCTGCGCATAAGGCAGTGCAGCCTGGAGGAAACCTCCCACGGCCATCGCCGCCACGATCCGCATGCGCAGAAGCTCCTAAGTGTGTCTTATGCCTTGCCCCTTTCAATGCCACCGAGGTGTGAGGAAACAACCGTTCGCAACCCATTGCCATCAACTGGTTCCGCCGGCCCGCTGCTTGTAATGAATCTCGCGCACGGCTCGCAAGCGTTGCGCAGCCTCTTCAGGCGTGAGATCCTTCTGCAGCTCGGCCCGCATCTCGTAGCCCACCATGAATTTTCTCACTGTGGCCGACCGCAAGAGAGGCGGATAAAATCGGGCGTGCAATTGCCAATGCGGATGCGCTTCCGGGAGGCCCCGTCCCGCGGGTGCTCCATGCCAGCCCATTGAGTATGGGAATGACACCTCAAACAGGTTGTCGTACCGAACCAGTACTTCCCGAAGGATCCGCGCCAGTGGTCGTCGTTCGGCAGGTTCCAGTTCCGGCAGGCGCTGGACACGGCGCAAGGGTAAGAGCAGAATCTGAAACGGCCACATAGCCCACCATGGCACCACCGGCACCCAGTGCGGCTTTACAGTCACCACACGTTTCTCCAGCGACAGTTCGGAACGCGCATAAGTCCATAACAAAGGCTCGCCTCGCTGGGCCCACCAGAGACGTCGTTGCGCATCCCTCGATGGCCGGCTCATCGGGCAAAAAGGAACCTGCCCAAACTTGCGCATACGGATGCGAATTGGAGCAACCCATCATGACGCCCTTGTTTTCAAACACTTGAACCCATTCATAGCGCTCCCCCAAGTCGTTCACCTGTTCTGCCCAAAGATCAACCACGCTCTCAATGGCCTCGACCGGCATCTCGGCGAGGGTAAAATCATGCCGCGGCGAAAAACACACCACCCGACACTCTCCATCCCCAACCTGTGCGCGCAGCATGGGGTCCCCGTCGATCCCAACGTCCGGCACTTCAGGAATCAAAGCAGCAAAGTCATTGGGAAACACGAACGTACTTGGGTACATGAGATTAACCTACCCGTTGGCGCGGCGGTTGCCCGAACCAAGATAACAAGCCGGGTCATAAGCAGGCCGAACTTCCTCCGCCGGTCGTTCCGTTTTGGCCCAACCAAGGTCGCCGCGTCCGGTGGGGAGACATTAAGACCCACCGGTTCACAAGGGGATGATATCGTCGGTGCGGATGATCCCGTAAAACCGAATCCATCCATTCCTTCATGCCAGCACCCCAGACAAGACCCGTTCCCTTTTCAGGCATACGCAAGGCAACGCTTCCTAGGCTCCGTGGATCACCCATGCGCCTCGACCCGGACGCGATACGAACATCACTGCCTCGCGGCCCGTTTGCTGCCAATACGCCCGTGCCAACCGCTGTTGAACTTCCGACACCGCAGCTGTTCGCACGAGTGCCACCGCGCAACCACCGAAACCGCCACCGGTCATCCGACAACCATACACGCCGGCATCCGGACCGATGGCCCGGGCTGCCTCCACCACCACATCCAGCTCACGACAGCTCACCTCGTAGTCATCGCGCAGGGAGGCGTGACTGGCGTACATCAATTCACCTGCTCGTAACCAGTTGCCGTCACGAAAAGCCTCCGCTGCCTCCAAGGTCCGCTGAATTTCACCGATCACGTGGCGGGCTCGCCGATATACGGTTGGATCCAGCCGGGATCGGGCCGATTCCAAATCGGCCAACGTGGCGTCGCGCAACGCGGGCAGTTTCATGATGCGCGCTGCCTCTTCGCACTGTCTGCGGCGCGTCGGATACTCGCTCCCCGTCAGGGTGTGCCGGACCTGCGTATTAATGACCAGCACGGTCACATCCGAATCGAGCATGGGGACTTGCTGAAAGCACCGCGACCGGCAGTCCAGCAACAAGGCGTGTCCCGGCTGAGCCAAGACCGCAATGAACTGATCCATGATGCCACACGGCATGCCCGCGTACCGGTGTTCCGCCTGTTGGCATAACAATGCTTTTTCCACCGGCTCCAGCCGTACTGCCATGGCTGCTTCCAGCAACGTGGCCATCGCGACCTCCAAAGCCGCACTACTGGAGACACCTCCGCCCAGCGGTACCGAGGAGTGAATCAACAGATTAAGCCCGGGAACCCTGTATCCACGTTCCAGAAATCCTGCCATAACACCCAAGGGGTAATTCCCCCAAAAACCCTTCGATCGGGGCTCCAAAGGCTTGTCGAGCGACACCTCGAGCGGATGAGGGTCGGCCAGACTGATGATTCGTACCCGGGGATCATGCCGCGGAACACCCAAGACAACCGTGTAGCGTTCCAGCGCCATGGGGAACACATAACCATCGTTGTAATCCGTGTGTTCCCCGATCAAGTTCACGCGGCCGGGCGCCCCAGCGATCCAGCGCGGCGCTTGACCATAATGTTGTTCAAATGCTGTTCGTGCCTCCGCCAGTAAATATTCTAACTGCATAAAATCGCTTAAAAGTCGCCTTTGATTTGCAAGATGACCGCCTGCCGAAAGATGCAACCCCATGGCGCACTGTTTGTCTTGTCAAAGCATGACACACCGGTGCACCGCCGTTGGCCGCTACATCGAGGGTCGTCCCGTCATAGCACCAGTCACCTGAACAAAAACCGTCCCATGTGCACTTATCACCGAGCGATTCAACCTTTCGCTCCGGGCCCCTTCCTGCCCCATCGCACAAATTAGCGATCTCGGTTTGAGCCCGCTGAACACCTGGACGCACTGAAGAGCCCCGTCCCGAATCTGTGCCAATCCAAATGAGCCCCGTTTGCAACCAACGGGCGATCGCCTCCCACATGAACCACAGGGTCCCCGGGATTGGAAACACCATGCAACCCCCAGCCTCTATGGCGGAGCCTATGATGTTCCCTCCCCGCGCGGTTATCCTCGCAGAAAGGCGGCACCATCTGAGATTCGTTTGACAAGCCGAACCCAAGAGTCGAGTTTAAAGATCGGTACCAGCCCCAAGAAACGGTCCTCATGACCAAACTTACCTGCAAACCTCCTCCTGCGTTGTCACTCCCCTGAGCCGGTTTTGGAATCCGCCCCGCGGCCACGTTTGCTCGGTTTGCTCCCTTTCTCCAGACCACGGCCAGCTCGGATTCTCAGCGCGCCGCCCCCCAAGGACTGAAAAACGCGTAAAAACCTAGCGTGATCAGAACAACAAGGACGCCCGCAAACTTTGCACCTCGGGAAGTGTCCAATGCGATGGTCGATTGTCGCTTGAATTCCACGGGCTGAGGCAACGGTCGCGCTGCGGTGATGATACCCATCACCCCCAGGCAAAAAGCGAAGCAAACCGCCATACGATTTAAAAACTGTAACTCTGGCACAAGAACCTTGAGGAGACCGTACGCAGCAATGTTGGTCAACAACCCGGCGACGCCACAAATCGCTGGCCCGCGTCGTACCCACAACCCAAAGGTAAAGACCGCCAAAATGCCGGGCGAAATGAAACCCTGGCTCTCCTGAATGATGGTAAAGATGCTGTTACTAACCTGGGGATTGCCCAATTGAGGCGCCAACAGCACGGCCATGACCGTGAACACCACCACCGCCGCGCGGCCCACCCAGACCACCCGTTCCTGTGGCGCGGCCGGTGCTAGAAACTTCTTAAAAACGTCCATGGCAAAAATGGTGGAGGCGGCATTGAGCATGGCTGCCAGAGAACTGACGACGGCCCCCAATAAGGCCGCCATCACAAAACCCACCACTCCCACCCCTTGAGGCAACACATGCCCGAGTAACTGGGCCAGCGCCGTGTCGTACTTAAACGCGATGAGTTTGTCCACCGCAGGAGCCGCCCCAGCCGTGCGAGCCGCTTCATACGCACGCTGGTTATACGCATCCAATTCCTCCGCCAGGCCTGGATGAACAGCCCGCCAGGAATGATCCTCCGTCACAAAAACTTGATGGGGCGCGGGCCTCGCTTTTTCGAACTCTTCTCGAGTCACGGGCAAGACCCACGGATTTTGGATCTTCAGCTGCCGAATGCTTTCCTGATCTGGATAAATCGCCACCAAATACCGCCCTGCCGGCCACGAGGCAATCTCAGCTTCCGTTGGCGCGGGCCGAACCTCCACAAATCGCGTTTCCGGATGCGCTTTGACGTAGCGACTCAGACTGATTGCTGTATCAGAAGCCGCTGCCAATCGCATCTGCGTGCTGTACAAGTTGAATGCAATGATGCCGGGAATCACGATCACAAACGGAATGAGCAGTTTCATGAATGCAGCAAAAACGATCCCCTTTTGACCCTGCGCCAGAGATGCCGAGCCCAGCGTCCGCTGCGTGATGTACTGATTCAAACCCCAATAGTAAAAATTCGGAATCCACAAGCCCAAGAGCAAGGCTGTCCAAGGCAGCACCGTGTCGGTAGCCGGCAGAAACATATTCATGCGTGGCCGATTCAACTCCCAAAACCGTTCCACAGGCCCAGCCTCAGGCGACAAGGTTACCATAGCCACTGCACCCGTTTCCGCGCTGACCACGGTCGCGGCCTCAGTGGCCGAACCCAACTTCATAAAGGCAAACACCATGATGACCGCTCCACCCAAAATGAGGGCACTGCCCTGGATCAGGTCAGCCCATGCACATGCCTTCAACCCGCCAGCAGTCACATATAACATGGCAATGAGCCCAATGATGAGGGCGCCGGTCTCAAGAGACAGCGTCCGACCGGCTTGCCCGGCCAACGTGCTGATCGTCAGGGCGCCCGAGTAAGTAACGGCCCCCAAAAGCAGGATGTAAATAAAGATCGTGGCTACGGCCATCATCGTTCGGGCTTTCGCATCGTAGCGATACTCCAGGAATTCGGGCATCGTAAAAATGCCCGCCCGAAGAAAATAAGGCAGAAAACCAAAAGCCACGACCACCAGCGTGATGGCCGCCATCCATTCATAACTGGCAATGGCCAGTCCCACGTGGCTGGCGGCGTTGCCGCTCATGCCCACAAATTGTTCCGTGGAAATGTTCGCCGCGATCAAAGAAAACCCAATCAACCACCATTGCAGGCCGCGGCCGGCAAGAAAATAGTCCTCACTGCTTTTCTCGTGACGACTTTTCCACAATCCAACGCCCACTACCGCCCCTACAAAGAGGAGAAAAACAAAAATATCCACCGCCGTTAATTGAAAAGCACCGTTCATACTCGACCACCTTATTCGCGCAGTTCACGATGGGCTGGCGTTTCTCGCACGGTCACTTTTCCTTCCCGCCTGCCACGTCGAGAAACGCTCAATTCAAAAACCCGCCTGCTCACTCAAAACCAAGCGGGGGCGCCCGAAGGGGTGGACGCCCCCGCCGAACCAGTTAGTCCTCAACCATCAACCTCCTTGGCAAACTCATCCGCTTCAACCTGTTGCTTCTCCCACAAAAACCGGTCGCCGCGGCCCTTGCGCCTCACGCCCCACCTGTCGGACAGGCCGCCGGCGCCGTGCCCACACTGGTTCATTTCAAGATTCGGCTTCATTTTACCTCTGAAGCCAAGGCGTGCAAGAGCACGTTTATGCCTTTTTTTGAAGAAAACAGGTCACGCGTGCAGCCAATCGAGGTGTAGGCGCCTCAGAATCGAGGCGTGGGCACTTTGAAAACCCCCAAGTTCCGCTTCTGAGAGGAGCGCATCCCTGTCTGCTCATGTGGCCTGTTCTTTCAGAAGGCGGAGGCCTCTTGCCGACCGACGGCGTCAGTCCTGTCCCATTCCAGACTCTATGCGAAAATCCGTTTTAATGCGGGCTTGCAGATGCAGAAGAACCGGCTTATGGCAGGAGGGAGCCCCTAGCTGGCAAGTTTGGGTTTGGCGGCACGAGATTACGAGTGCGCCAGGACGAGCGTGGATTACATTGCAGGATCCTGGAGACACCAATTGGGCTCAGCTGACATGAACGAGGCGATCAAACTGTCCGCGCCACACACACGGGAATTTTGGGAGATTACGGTGCTCTACGAGGACGAGTCCTTGCTCGCATTGGACAAGCCCTCCGGGCTCCTGACTTGTCCGGACCGATACGACCCGAACCGTCCCAACTTGATGCGTCTTCTGCATGAAGGCATTGCGTTGGGTAAGCCTTGGGCAGTGAAGCGGGGACTTACCTATTTGGCCAATGTTCATCGCTTGGATTTCGAAACGTCCGGGGTCCTACTGTTGGCCAAGGAAAAGACCGTGCTCACGGCGCTCACGCGTCAGTTTGAAGCCGGGACGCCACGCAAGCGCTACCTGGCATTGGTCCAGGGCGAGCCATTAGAGAATGTTTTCGATGTGCGTGCCCGGTTGGCGCCAGATCCTGCCCAACCGGAGCGCATGCTCGTAGTCCGCAAACGGGGTAAAGAGTCCCACACGGAGTTTCGCGTGCTGGAGCGCTTTTCAGGTTATGCACTGTTGGAATGCCTGCCTCGAACGGGACGCACGCATCAAATACGGGTTCACTTGGCCCACGTTCGGTTGCCCGTAGTCGGTGACAAACTATACGGAGGTTCGGAGCTTTGGTTGTCGCAGATCAAACCCAGTTACAAACTTCCCAAGGGTGCTAAGGAGCGTCCCTTGGTGGGACGGGTGGCCTTGCACGCGCACGAGCTGGAAATCCTCCACCCGGTGACAAGGCAAACGGTCACCATTCAGGCTCCACTCCCCAAAGATTTGAGAGCCTCTCTTCAACAACTCCGGCGGCATGCGCCATGCATGGGTGTTTTGTTTGCGGCTTGCCCGTAGGTTGAAGCACGAGCGCAAGAGGCCGTGGGGAGCCGCCTGGTTCAGGTATTATCGGGGAATCAAGGCCTCCAAGATGGGAGCAACCCATGTGTCTCGCTGCATATCCCACAGGATAAAGTCACTGTCAAACTGCCAATAGGCCCAACTCCATCCGCGCTTTTCAGCTTCTCGTGCCACGGTTCGTAAGTATCGCACCCGTGCCTCCATGGGAGCTTTGTCGTACGCGCCAAACTCACCCAAAAAGATCGGCCTCCGATGCTTGCGCGCCCAAGCAGCCACCTTGTCGAAGTCCTGTCGGATGGCGGCCACTTCGACTTCGGTGCCCCGCCAATCGATACCGACTTGATCCGCCTGGCCCGTCCATGATGCCCCTTGGTGGGTAAAGGCCATCGGCTTGTAATAATGAACCGTCACGATGATGCGGCGGTCTGAGTCCGGCAGGTCGAGGTCCTCCAGGTGATCCACCGAATTCCAAAATGCCGGACCGATCACCAAAGTGCGATCTGGTTGATGAGCTCGGATAAGGTCGCGCGCCTCGCGCAGCCACTGGTTCCAAAGAGTCGGTGTTAGCTTCTGACACGGCTCGTTCAACAGTTCAAAAAGCACTGCATCCGGCCATTTTGTGCCCCGTTGACTCATTTGTTGCCAAAAAGCCAAGAAGCGATCCTTGTGTCCATCCGGATCTTGACCGATGGCGTTGAACTCGTGCAAATCCAATACCACCCTCAGCCCTTGGGCCGTTGCGTGTTGAATAGCCCACTCAAGAACCTCCCACCACCGATTGCGTAAGCGCCACCCGTTTTCCTGGTCCATATGCCGAAACGGATGCAAATTGATCCGCACGGACTGGAACCCGGCTTCACGAATCAAGCGGAAGTGGCGTTCTTGAAATCGCGCTTGCGCACGGTCCCGCCAGATGGGGTCGTATCCCAAGATGTTCACCCCTCGCCCGAGTTGCTCGTTCTGTTTAAAAGCGTCCGACTCGGTGGTCTCGCCCATTACGCCCGCGGCTACAAGCAGGCTGCCCACTAAAACCATTGTCCTCATGCCAACGCCGACGGGACCAAGAGGCCTTTTATTCAATCCTCGTGGTCCCAAGCCCGTAGTGCAAGGCGCTTCGGCAGGCGCGCACTTTTGTTCAAGAATCCCGCCGCGGCTTTGTTCAGAGTTTTTCAGCGCCGGGCCGAGCGGCAAAGAGGCGATCCTCCCCACAGAGTTGCAACTGCAGCACAGCTCGGTCATGCTTCGCGCCCTAAAGGTTACTGAAGTCATGGCCATATTTTACGACACACATGCACACTTAACGGACGAGGCCTTCCTGGCCGATTTAGAAGCGGTGTTGGATCGAGCGCGCCACGTGGGGATCCAAAAGATCGTGGTCATTGGCACTGATTTAGAGGACAGTCAACGATGCATCCAGCTCGCGGAACGATATCTTGAAGTTTACGCGGTTGTGGGTTGGCATCCAAACGAGGCCCTCCGCGCACCTGGAGACCTTCGCCCTGTGCTCCGCAACCTCGCCCGGCACCCCAAGGTTGTAGCCCTGGGAGAAACCGGCATGGACGCATTCCGACTGCCCCCGGACGAGACCCGCCGAGCGCTCACCTTGGAGCGTCAAGAGCTGTTGTTTCGCCAACATTTGGAAGTGGCAGCCGAAACAGGTCTGAGTTGCGTAGTGCATCAGCGAGCCATCTTCGATCGTGCCCTCGCCATCTACGCCGAATACGCCGCCCACGTGCGTGCTGTGTTCCACTGCTTCGCGGAAGGATCGGAAGCACTTCACCGGCTGTTGGCCTTGGGCGGCATTGTCAGCTTCACCGGGTTGGTGACGTTTCGAAACGGAGAGGCCGTTCGCCAAACGGTGACGGCCACCCCATTGGACGCGCTGATGCTGGAGACCGATGCCCCTTATCTTGCGCCCGAGCCTCACAGAGGCCGCCGCTGCGAGCCTTTTCACCTGATAGAAACTGCCAAGGCAGTAGCCGCGGTCAAAGGGATTAGCCTCGAGGAGCTAAGCCGAACTACCTGCCAAGTGGCAGAGCGGTTTTTCCCCCGGCTACGCCCGGTTTCCTAGCTCCTCTGTTGATCGCATTTTGCATTGGAGCGGGAGCATACGCTGGCATCGCAGTCGCCATCGCTGCCACCCCGTGGCCTATGCGCAGCCCAGCATCGGTAACTCCACCGCGCCACCGCCCGCACCCCCGGCCATGTCAGCAGGAAACCCAACGGCCACAGCCACCAAACCCGTCGGCAGAGCCAACCGATTGCAGAGCATCCCCCTATAACGGTACCGTTTGGCAGGCATAGTTTCAGCTCCTCCACATGAACTCCCTTTATGGACCCAAACCATGCGGCGGCCTGGGTTGACTGCAGCGGTTCAAACCGAAATCCTCGTCTCTCCCAAATCCCTCGCACCTTGCGAATGAGCCAACAACAACTCGGACAAGCTGCATCAAAGAATACCCAGCCCTGCACTTCTTCGCGCCCAACATTTCCGGGCTGATGGACCCGACTCCCACGCATGGCAGACCTTTTCAAATGTTCAAGCCCGGTCCACGATATCCAAATTGGAACCGGGATCGAGCCACGAAAGCCAGTATTATCCTCTGACCCTGACTGATCATCAACGGGTGCCGTGACGGGCTTGCGCCCCCATCATGCCCCCAATTCAATGGTCTAACAAATCTTCGGCAATTTCGAATCGTGGCTTGCCAAAGCAACCAAGCCCTCCCTCGACGCGAACGGTCTTGCAAACACTTGGTCGTCGTCAGCCACGCGCAACCACGGTGAATACAACATCACACCCATGTTTATAGCGGCACGCCAATGGACTCCACCTCCAACCTTGGACTGGCCGCTCGCCACAGCAGCAAGGCAACCGAACAGGCGGCGGGTCTTGGCTCTGCCTGATTTATGATAGCCTGAGATTGAGAACATCGCGCAAATGCGGTTTTGATGATGGCCTGCGAGAGCGCGGTCGCGCCGAGTCAACGACACTTAACCTAGCTTTGCTGCTGAACTTGTGCTCCGCCTACAGGGGGAAGTCTCCCTCTTCAGATTCAGGCGCCGTTCGGTCCTCGAGCTTCTGCGGTTGCTGTTTGGGTGAAGAGGCATGAGCGGGTCGTTGAGGCGATGCACACGATTCTCTCAACTCAGCCTGTTCGCCTTGCCTTTGCAAACCGGATGGCGCCTGAACGGATACCACCTGCGGAGGCTCGGTCAGTTCATACCACCGGCCCTCTTGCAGCTCGGCTCGCCTCTGCATGCGCAAGACAAGCTCGCGGATGGTGACCGCGGAAGCCACCTGTTTTTCCGCGGCTTGCATGCGACGATATTCAGCCCACACGACTTCTTCGCTTCTGTCCGGTTCGTCTGGCTGCAAACAACCATTGCCCGTTCGTAAGGGCCGCAAGACATCGTACATGGTGATGGATTCCAGAGGCCGCGCTGGCACATAGGCTGGTTCGGGCCCGGCCAACTCCAGCACAAGCCCGGCATCGCGCAGCCGTTCCAGGATATTCATGCAAAGAGAGGGCGCCGCACCCACCTCAGCGGCCAATCGGGGCACCCAACGCGGCCCCTCACCGCTCTGAAAAGCTTGTCCCAGCAACGTGATCAGGCGAAGGGCCAACAACTCCTGACCTCGTTGATCCAACTGTTCTACGGGCAGACCTCTTCCGCCCAGGCGTCCATGTTGCCACGTGTAGGCCACCTGGGCCCCTAACAACACGATCGCCCACGCCACGTATAAACCCAGCATAAACACGGGTATCAGTCCCAAGCTGCCGTAGATCTTAAAGTTGGTGACCACACGCGAAACGTAAAGCACGTTCAACACGTTGTTTAGGTGCCAGAGGATCGCGGCAAAGCCGCCGCCCACAACGGCCGCTGACCATTCCACCCGTGTATTGGGCACAAGTTTGTAGAGGCCTGCAAAAACCATCCAAAGTAGAATTATGGGTAAGGCGCGGAAAACCAGACCACTCAGAAACGGCGCTTGCGCCAGCCACGCGCGTGGAGTCTCCCAGTACGGCCCCGACCCCAAGGCCACCGCACCGATGACCAACAACGGTCCCAACGTTAAAAAGGACCAATATAAGACGATCCGCATGAACCATGGACGACCACGCGGCACGCCCCAAATGTCATTAAGCGTGTTCTCCACGCGCGCGAGCAGCAGAATGGCCATGGCCAGCAGTCCCAAACTGCCCGTCACACCCAGTTCGGCACTGCGGGTCTGGCGAATGAACGCTTGCAATCGTTGCGCTACGACCCGGCGTAAATCCCGCAGAGCGCTAGGTCCGGCAGCCCCAAACTCACCCGGCTTTTCTGTACCTCTCTCAACACCGCTCTTTAGGCCGGCTGTGGCGACCTCTGAAGTGGCCGAAGCCTGATTGTCCAGGGCAAGAGCCGGCGCCCACCACTGAACTTGTAACCCCGACAACCAGATTTGGGCCTGCACTTCGGGCGGTAGGTTCGTCGGCGTGGCCGGCGGAACCACTGCATGGACCATACGATCCACAAATGCCTCGATCTGTTCTTCACTACGCCCCTTGAGCAAGGCACCAGTCACACCCAGGACCAATGCCAACAAGGGTACCAACGAAAGTAGGGTCGCGTACGAAAGCGACGCAGCCCGAACCAGGCCGCGATTGCGGTTAAAACCCCGAACCACGCGTCCGCAAAACCTCACGCAGCGCAACCAAACCGGTTCCAATCGATCGGCCCGCCCACCCCAATCGTCCCATGCTGCCCGCGCCCTCCCCCACGCAGGCCGAAATTGCTCCCGCCACGGCTTATGCTCAGTCACAAATCGACGCTAACAAACCACCTTGCACTGTCAACGCACCGTACCACGAAACCAGCTCCATTACGCTATGGTGACCTCTGTGCTTCATATCCAACCAACTTCACCGGCGTCCTCAGGGCCAGCCTTGTCCTTGTAGGTTCCGATCCAAGGCGTCAGGACATAAAACCCAGTCATGCAAGTGGAGGCTCCCCGCTCCAACAGGCCCCGGAGACGTCCGCACGACGAGGGGTACACCAGGGTTACAAGGAATGCGAAAACAGAGCGGGACCCACTTGAAACATGTCAAGGCCAATCGCTATCTTGTTGTATCGTTGTAGCGTTGAATGAAGCCACTACGGAACCCTGTAAGGGAAGCCCCCGGGAGATCGTCCACCCCAGATCGCCCCCGCCGATTGACCTGGCCGGTCACTGCGCGCTTGGTCTGGGAAATCTTGCTAAGCTTCATCTATCCCCGTGTTTGCCAGGTATGCCGTGCCGAAACTGCCGTGCCTCGCCGAGGCTGGATTGGCCCTCAGTGTCGCCGACAAGTTCGACCCGTGATGCCCCCATGGTGCGACCGCTGTGGCCGGCCGATTTCGGGTGAGGCCACGGTGCCTTTCGAATGCGCGTATTGTGCGGAAGTGCAGCCTCACTTTCGCTTTGCACGGGCTGCTGTCTTTGTTGAAGGAGTCGTCTTACAAGTCATTCACGAGTATAAATACCGTCAAGCTTTGTGGTTCGAGCCGTTCTTGGCGCGCCTTTTGATTCGCGCAGCCCAACCAAGCATCCGAGAGGGCGGTTGGGATGTGGTGGTTCCAGTTCCTCTTCATCCCGTGCGCGAACGGGAACGCGGTTTCAACCAAGCATCCCGGCTGGGACAAAGGTTGGCGCAGCACACCGGCCTTCCCATGGAACAGGACTGGTTGGAGCGTGTTCGGTATACGCCCACCCAAACCTTATTGAGTCGGTCAGAACGCCTGCGGAACGTCCGGGGCGCCTTCCGGGCTCGCCGAGGAGCGCCCGTTCAAGGTCGCCGAATCGTGCTGGTGGATGACGTCCTCACAACCGGTGCAACCACCAGCGCCTGTGCTCATGCTTTACGAGAGAGCGGCGCTGAGGACGTCTGCGTTTGGACAGTTGCGCGCGGTCTTTGATTGGCTACAATCGGCCCGAGAGCAAGGGCACCGTACAACGGCTGCCCTTCAAAAATGCGCAATGGCCAACACCAGTTTTACAAAAAAGCCAATTAGCCAAGACCTTCAGTCGGCCCCATCTCTCCCGACTTCCGGCACCGAGGCACCGACCAATTTTGTCCGGAAGCCAAAACTGATCAGTCGAGGTCGGAAACGGGACATCCCCGAAGGTTTGTGGACAAAATGTCCCAAGTGCGCCGTCATGGTGTTCGACAAAGAGCTCGATGAAAACTTCAAGGTTTGTCCCCAATGTGGACACCACTTTCCGATGAGCGCCCGGGAACGCATCCACTCGTTGGTGGAAACCTGTACCTTCGAAGAAATTGATGCGGATCTGGTCAGCGTAGACATCCTTGGGTTCACCGGCACCGCCAGTTATACCGCAAAACTTGAGGAATATCAGCGCGCCACAGGGTTGAAAGACGCCATTGTCACCGGCGTTTGCAAGATCGGACCCCATCTGTGTGGTTTGGGGGTGATGGACTTTGCTTTTCTTGGCGGCTCGATGGGTTCGGTGGTTGGTGAAAAGGTCACGCACTTAGTAGAGATCTGCACCGATCGGGAGTTGCCCCTGATCCTCATCTCCAGTAGCGGCGGCGCGCGCATGTATGAAGGATTGTTCAGTCTGATGCAAATGGCCAAGACGTGCGGTGCGTTAGCCTACCACGCTCGGGCTGGGTTACCCTTCATTAGCGTGCTTACCCACCCGACCACGGCCGGTGTCATGGCCAGTTTTGCCACAGTGGGCGACCTCATTTTGGCCGAGCCGGGAGCTATGATTGGATTTGCCGGGCCGCGTGTCATCAAAGACACGACGCAGAGCGAACTGCCCCCCGGCTTCCAAACCGCAGAGTTCCTGTTGGACCATGGTCTTATTGACGCGATTGTGCCGCGCCCTGAGTTGCGTAGCAAGTTGATCACGTATTTGACATATCTCACCGCCCATCGGCGAAGAACAGCCCCAATCCCCTGACGCACTCATGCTCATGCAACGCCGCCGCTTCGGACGCACTGGTCTGGCTATGCCCGTGTTTTCCTGCGGTGGAATGCGTTTCCAGCACTCCTGGCAGGAGGTAGAGCCGACAACAATCCCGCCCGAGAACCAAGCCAACCTGGAGGCATGCGTATGGCGAGCCTTTGAGTTGGGCATTTGCCATTTCGAAACCGCGCGCGGCTACGGCACTTCCGAACGGCAACTGGGACTCGTTCTGCCCAAGCTCCCACGGGACCGGATCTTGGTGCAAACGAAGGTAGCTCCCCAGCCATCGGCCAGCGCGTTTGTCCGGGATTTCGAAACCTCTTTGCGGAATCTGCGTTTGGATTATGTCGACCTATTGGCCATTCACGGGATCAACAATCGGCAACTGCTGGATTGGACACTGCGACCCGGCGGCTGCCTTGCCGCGGCGCGCCAACTTCAACGCGAAGGTCGCGTTCGATTTCTCGGCTTTTCTACACACGCCCCGACCGACCTGATCGTCGAAACCATTCGGACCGGCGAATTCGATTACGTCAACCTTCACTGGTACTTCGTCAATCCCCTTACCTGGCCGGCCGTGCGCGCCGCGGCCGAACGCGACATGGGGGTCTTTATTATTAGCCCCAACGACAAGGGCGGCAAACTCTATGAAGCGTCCCAACGCATGCGCGATCTGTGCGCTCCGTTAACGCCCATGCAATTCAATGATCTTTACTGCCTAGCCCGGCCGGAAGTGCACACGCTGAGCTGTGGCGCAGCCAGACCCGCAGATTTCGACGAGCACCTACACGTTTTGGAGCATCTGCCGCGTGCCCGGGAGATGATCGCCCCCATCGAAGCACGCCTCCGGGGCGCCATGAAAGCCGAACTGGGTGCAGACTGGTGCACGCGGTGGTTCGAAGGCATTCCTGACTACACCGATGTGCCCGGGCAGATCAACATTTTAGAAATCTTGCGCCTCTGGACGTTTGCCAAACCGCTTGATCTGCTTCCATGGGCCCGCATGCGATACAACTTGCTCGGCCAAGCAGACCACTGGTTTCCCGGCCAAAATGCAGCTCATCTAGACGAGGTAGACCTGTCCGCATGCCTAGCCGCCAGCCCGTTTGCGGATCGTATCCCGCGGATTTTGCGGGAGGCACATCGTCTCTTTGCGGAGCGACCTGTATCCCGGCTGGGTGCGCAATGAGGGACCATTCGCCAGACCGGTGGGATCAACCTCTGAGGCTCTGGATTGCTTTCGTTCGGCATCGTTCTATAGTGCCAGCCGTTTCGATTGAGACACAATGAGCCATTCGAGCGATGAAAGGCAGTCCTGGGACATCGCCCGCGCCCGGGAATTGTATCACGTAGATCGCTGGGGGGCGAAGTACTTCGACATTAATGAGGCGGGGCATGTCGTGGTCCGGCCTCTGCAAGAAGCCGGTGCCGTGGTGGATTTGACGGACGTGGTCGAAGAAGCCCGCGGCCGCGGTCTGAAGTTCCCGTTATTAATCCGGTTCCAAGATATTCTTCGACACCGTGTGGAGGCTTTAAACAAAGCCTTCCAGCAAGCCATTCAAGAATTCGGTTATCAGGGCCGCTATCGCGGCGTCTTTCCCGTCAAAGTCAACCAGTTGCGCGAGGTGGTCGAGGAAATCCTTGATGCAGGCCGGCCCTACGGCTTTGGCCTCGAGGTGGGCAGCAAACCCGAGCTGTATGCCGGATTGGCCCTGCAGCCGGCTGTCGGCAGTCTCATCGTCTGCAACGGGTACAAGGACGCAGGGTTCATCCGCATGGCATTATTAGGCACCAAGCTCGGCAAAACAGTGATCCTAGTGGTCGAAAAACTCGAAGAGCTTCGTCACATTATCGCTCAGTCCCGACAGACGGGCGTGGAGCCCATCATCGGCTTGCGCGTCCGGCTCCTGGCCAAAGGCTCAGGACGATGGGCCGGCAGTGGCGGCGAGAACGCCAAGTTCGGCTTGAGTACCGCGGAAATCCTGGCAGCGTGCCGCATCCTGCAAGAGGAAGGCCTCACCCACTGTCTGAGACTCATCCACTTCCACATTGGCTCTCAAATCACCGACATCCTGACCATCAAGCGGGCGGTACAAGAAGCGGCCCGTTTTTACGCCAAGCTCCGCAAAATGGGTTTCCCACTTCAAAACATTGACGTCGGAGGCGGCCTGGGCGTGGATTACGACGGCAGCCGCTCTACATTTGACAGTTCCACTAACTATACCCTCCAAGAATACGCCAACGACGTGGTTTACTACATTGCCGATGTGTGCGACGCTGAAGGTGTCCCCCACCCGGACATTATCAGCGAAAGCGGTCGGGCCATCGTTGCTTATCACAGTGTTTTAGTCGTCGAGGTTTTTGGCGCCATCGAAAAATGCCCGCCTGAAATCCGTCTCGAGTTTGGCGACAACGAGCACCCACTGGTCCGGGAGTTGCTGGACATCCGACGCAATCTGGACCGGCTTAATAAACTTGAGGCCTATCACGATGCCCAGGAACGGCGTGAAGACGCGCATCACATGTTCATCCTCGGGCTGATGGACTTGCCCGAAAAGGCCAAGATCGAGACCCTCTATTGGGAAATCAGTCGAGCTGTGGTTGCTCATTACAAGGGTCGTCCCCATGTGCCTGAGGAAATCCGAAAGCTTGAAGACAGTTTGAGCGACCAGTATCTGTGCAACTTTTCTGTGTTCCAATCTCTTCTGGACCATTGGGCGCTGGGCCACCTCTTTCCCATCATGCCGATCAGCCGACTTTTAGAGCCCCCCGTGCGAGAGGCCACCTTGGTGGACATCACCTGCGATTCCGATGGCCAGGTAAGCCGGTTCATCGATCTGCAGGATGTCCGGGATACTCTTCCGCTGCATCCCTTGGAACGCCGCAACGGCACCAACGGCCAGCCGGGGGCTACAGAACCATACTACCTCGGGATTTTCCTCATGGGTGCTTACCAGGACATCATGGGCGACCTCCACAACCTGTTCGGGCGGGTCAACGAAGTCCATGTGTTCCTCGACCCGGACGAACCCGCCGGCTACTACATTGAGGAAATCATCGAAGGCACCACCGTCGTGCAATCCCTGGCTTCGGTCCAATACGACGAAAATGAATTGAAGCGACAGATGAAAGCCCAAGTGGATGAAGCTATTCGCTCGGATCGCATGAAGCCTTCCGAGGCCATGCGGCTGCTGGATGAATACGAACGCGGCCTCAAAGAATACACTTACCTGTCCTTCTGACCGATCCGATTGAAGTCCTCAGGATGACGCCTGGCAGCCCTGCTTCATGGTCCACACCTGCCTTGGCCCTTCTGATTCAGGGCGGGTCGGCTCTCGGATGGAGTCTGCCCGTTATTCTTGTCGTTTCCGTACACACTACGCGAGCGGAATGGTCTTGGTCATATGGGATGTGGCCGCTCGTCGTCACTGCCGGCTGGCTGTGGATCGGTGTGTACCGATTCACAGCGGCCCTGAGCTTAAATGCCGGTGTCAGAGCCCATGGAACCCTGGCCCGGTGTTTGGCCGCAGGGGTTTGGGGCCTAAGTCCCTTTCTCTACTGGCACGCCCGAGTTCCTCACCATCCATGGTTCGAAGTCATGATCGTAGCGGCTGGTTTGGCCGGTGTGGCCTTGCTTTATGAGCTGAATCGTCTGCTTCCTGCCGTCACACACAGCCTGGCCAGCGAATCCAGGTCCTGGGAAACACTCCAACTATGCACATGGAATCGAGTGTGGCTCGGCACCGGCATTATCTTGTTCCTGCTGTTGGAAATCGGTCAGCCTCTTGGCCGCATGGCGCCCTTACTGGACCGTTGGTTAATTCGTTGCGAGCAGTTCCTTGCGCCGATGTGGATCCTCTTCCTCGTGGTTCCCATGGCACTAACCGTCACGTTATTGTGGAGTACAAAACGATGCGCCTGGCAAGAGCTCCTTCGTCGCGCAACCGTCCGTTAAAGCCGAGTCCTGCGCTACTGTCGTTCGTATTCGCCCTTGCCAATCCTTTTGAACACGGTAAAACCCGCCTTCTTGGCGTCCGTGATGGACACCGGCTTGAGTTTTTGCGGCGTGTGAAAGCTGCTAATGATCTTACGCACTGGTCGTTTGCAAGCAGGACAACGGGTTAATTCCGGCGCGCTCACCGGTCGCATCAGCGTAAACCGGCCGCCGCACACGGCACAATCGCCTTCGCACAACTCATATTCGTACAGCGGCATGGTTTTCGCCTCCCTTTCTTTTCTTCACTCGCGCTGCATGGCGGCCCCATGCAACCTCAGCTCAATGCACCGATTGCCAGCTCCCGGGCCTGCCCTCGCGGGAGCCCACTCTAACGAACATTGCGACATCCCTGCCAGTCACTCAAGAGTGGGAATCACTCTTACGCTGCATAAAGACGTGGAACAATTCCAGTGGCAACGGGATGAACGTAGTTGTGCTGTGTTCACTGGCAATTTCGCGCATTGTTTGTAAGTAGCGCAATTGCAAGGCAATGGGTTCTTTGGCGATCATCTGGGCGGCTTGGACCATCTTTTCTGCCGCCTGAAACTCGCCTTCGGCATTGACGATCTTGGCGCGTCGTTCCCGCTCTGCCTCCGCTTGTTTGGCCATGGCGCGCTTCATGCCGTCGGGCAAAGCAACATCCTTGACCTCCACTGCAGTGACCTTAACGCCCCAAGGGTCTGTCTGTCGGTCAATGATCTCCTGTAGCGTCTGATTGATCTTCTCCCGGTGCGCCAGCAACTCGTCGAGCTCAGCCTGTCCCAGGACGCTGCGCAACGTGGTTTGACCCAACAAAGCGGTTGCCTTCCAGAAGTTTTCCACCTTGACGACCGCTGCTACGGGATCCACTACGCGGAAATACAGAACCGCGTCTACAGTCACCGGCACGTTGTCCCGCGTCATGATCTCTTGCCGTGCCACATCAATGGTCACGACTCGCAGATCAATCTTCACCATTCGATCAATCACAGGGATCAAGATCACCAGCCCGGGGCCTTTGGCGCCAATGAGCTTCCCAAGTCGGAACACCACCCCACGTTCGTACTCCCGCAGCACACGAAACATCTGCGGCAGTGCCAACGCGGCCAAAATGATGACCGGAACAATCCAAGAACCAAGATTCAGCAGTTTGAGGATGAGTTGATCCATGGCTGAGTGCGTCAATAGCTAGGGAAACCAATGAGGCCGGGTAGGTGTGCGGCGCCAGCCCCGCACGCCCACACGACCCATGGTTATCCCGATACGGGTTTCACTTTCAAGGTAAGTCCCTCCACCGCCACCACCTCCACGTAATCTCCGGGGGCAACGGGCACATCACTGAAAGCCGTCCAGTACTCGCCCTCCACAAAGACCTTCCCTCCTTGAGGGCCGATCGTTGTCAGCGCCGGCGTTCGCAGACCAATCATGCTCTCGCGTCCGACGCGCACGGGCAAGAACTGCGCCCGCAAACCCTTGGCCACTACCCAGGCGAAAAAGGCCGCGGTCATTACCGCACCGGGAATCACATAAGTCAACGAGAGACGGAATCCAGGTTCTGCGCCTTTGAAAAGCATGATCGCACCCAACAAAAACGATACCACACCGCCTACCGTCAAGACGCCGTGGGACGGCGCGAATACATCGGCAATGAACAAAATCACCGCCAAGACGATTAACGCTACCCCCGCCAGATTCACGGGCAAAACCGAGGCCATGTACAGGGCCAAAATCAATGCGATCGCCCCCACCACACCAGGGAAAATCGCTCCGGGATTGCTTAACTCACCGATAATCCCATAAATAGCGATCAACATCAAGATGAACAGTACTTCCGGGCGCCATAGTCTCTGAAAAAGCCGTTCTCGCAAAAGCATTGGGATTTCAACCACCTCGGCTCCGGCCGTTTGCAAGGACCGGTCCTCAACAGTCCGTCCATCGAGCTGTTTCAACAGATCCGGAATATCCCGCGCGATGACTTCAATCACACCCAATTCCAATGCCTTCTCTGCCGTAATAGAAGCGCTTTCCCGAACTGCTGCGCGCGCCCACTCCACATTCCGTCCCCGCTTTTGTGCAATCGCCTCAATGTAGCTTGTGGCAAAGTTCTCCAACTTCTGCTTCATCACGTCGTCCGGCCCTTGTCCGCCCCCCAAGGGGCTGAGAGCCACCGGATGTGCAGCCCCAATGCTGGTGTTAGGCGCCATGGCCGCTACGTGCGCGGCAAGGGTGATGAAACATCCAGCGCTTCCTGCATTGGCTCCCTCCGGTGCCACGTACACCACGACCGGCACCCGCGATGCATAAAACGCCTGGACAATCTCCCTGGTCGATTCCAACAACCCGCCCGGCGTATCCAACTGCAGCACCAAGCACGAGTACCCCCGCTTGCCGGAAAGCTCAATCGCCCGTCCGATATAACCGGCCGTAGCCGGGCCAATTGGCCCTTGCACTCGAATCAATCCGACACCCCCGGCCGAAGCCGATTCAATCAATAACAGCCAGACCAAGATGCGCCCTAGACGCATCCATTTGCATACGTCCCAATTCATGCTTCAGCACGTCCCAGATCCAACATAAGCCGGCGCCATCCAGCGGCAAGGCAATTTCATCCGCTTTCCCCCTGATCGTTTGCGGATATCAGCCCATTAAAACTTCAGGCACGGACCTCTTGCGCCTCGGCAACCATCCTGTATTCGATTAAGCAAGGCACAAAACCCTTTGCCCTCCGGAATCGCAGTCGTGCATTTGAGTCGGTTTGTTGCCCGCCCGACGGGCCACGCTTTCCTGCGACTACGAGTCTTGACCTCCTGCCCAACGTTTACCGCCTCGGCCTCCAAGCCCTGCCCACTCGGGCGACCGTCCAACCGTAGTCCGCCGAATCTCAGCGCAAACCAAACGGACAATTGAAAAACCTTAAAACAAGCTCCAGCCTCGGTCCACCTTGTCGCTTTCAATCCAACGGGGCCCGTACTGGGGCTTGGCAAGCCCCTTGCCGCCCTAGCTTCCCGCTTGTTAAATAACCGCACTCGTCTAAGGCTGCGCTTGTTGCGCAGCCCTGTCCGCCTAGAGTCTAAGATGGATTGCGCTCATTACCGTTTTAGTCGGTAGCAATCCAATGACGGAATGCATAGCCCCGGACTGGTGCAGCCTATGCACCGTGCACTCTGTTTCAGCCTCGGCGGTCATGGAAAGGCCCAGCCGGCTTAGGTCCAGCGGAGTAACCTAGCCCCCAACTGACAGACCGCTGCAAGCATAGGGTGAAAGCAGATCAAGACGCCGCGGCAAAGCAGGCGCACCCGTTGGAAATGACGACCGCTTCCACGAGACTTCCCGCGCGCCTGTTCAAGTGGATGTCTGGTGCGTCCCACAAAGCCCAGGGAGGAGCCTCCCCTTCGCAGCAGACACCCCATGAGTCCTCCGCACCTTAACGGCCAATTGCATGCCCATCGGCTGCCTTACTGCAGGTAGGGTAGGTGCCGACCGCATTGATGGTGTAAGAGCCGCCGGCCGGGCATTTCGGGAACGACTCGTTTTCGATGTAGGGCAACAGCTCTTGCTCATTCGGCGTGTCACTGTCACTCTTCCCATTTTCCAAGGCCCATTGCTGCTTGGCACTTTGAATCATTCGCAGATTGGCCACACATACCTTGGTCTGGGTCGTTTTTCGCGCTCGCCCTAAATTTGGGATCGCCACCGCCATCAACAGGCCAATGATGGCTACCACGATCATGATCTCCACCAGCGTGAAACCGGCTTGTCTGTGCATCCGCATTTTCATGGCATGGCACCTGATGCGCTCCGGCCAGCCGTGTCCGGGTCACATCTCCTTAACACCGGACGGTTCGAGTCGGAGCAGCAAGTCGCGTCTCTAACTTAGCGGCATCTTGTCCTCATCTAAAGAAAAACCTGAACCTTGCGGAAGTCGCGCGGGTTTCGAGGTTGTGCACGGTCCCATGTTCCATTTCACACGCGTCCCCTTGCAGATTGGCCCCATTCGCTGGTTCATCTAGCCAAATCCCGGCGCGCCATTTGCCGGCGCGTGGAGCGCCTCCACTGCGATTGCGACTCGGCTCGGCGTGGCATATGGGGGCTCTCCACAAGCTCGTCTCCATGAGTTCAGCCCCGGTCCGAGTGGCGCAAAAGGCGTGTCGGACTTACCAGTAAGCTGATTCCAGGCCGGCTGCGGAGCGCTGCTTTGAACCAAGCTCCGCAACCCGGTGGAATTGTGGCAAGGGCACCGCAAGTGGTCCAAGGCGCATCAAGATGCTGTTTCATCGCTTCTGAGTAGCTCGCCAAGCAGCGTTGACCCTTGGGGCATGCCGTGTGTTGGAGCAACATCAGCTCGCGCTTTTCTTGCAACTTCGTTCTGATCTAAGAAGAAAATTTGGCTTGCTACGCTCCTCGGCTAAAGTAGAATAACGGCGAACTGTTAGTCCAAACCAAAAAAGCCAACCCTGTATAAAACGCGGTCTCGTGTTATGCAAACCCGAAGATTCACCCTTGCATTGGGCGGTGCGATGGCCCTCACCCTGGCCAGCTTCCGCGTAAGCGCCGGCACGGCCAGTTGGAACTTTGACGATTGGAACGACCCATCGTTGGCCGGCTTGGTCGTTGCCGGTGATGATACAACCATTTTAACCGAGAGTTGGAAGCAGTACACAGACGGCAATCCGCCGACGGGCGGATTTCTGCAACTGACTCCCGCGATCGGGAGTCGGAACCTGGCCGTGGTGTTCCCGGACATTGACAGCGGCGCTCCCATCAAGGCGTTTCGACTGACCATGGACGTACGGGCCGGAAATGGCACCATGGAACGACCAGCGGACGGTTTTAGCATCAGTTACGTACGCGAAAACGATCCGGCGCTCAGTAACATCGTGCAATACGTGAACCCGTTGACAGGCCGGGGCATCGTCTTCGGATTTGCCGGGGGCGATGACTTGGCCACAGCCCGCAGCCCGTTGGGTAGTGGTTTACCAGAAAACGGTTCGAAAACGGGGGTGGCGATCGTCTTTGACGCCTGGCAAGGCAACCTGTTGCCCGATACGCCGAATAACGCCGACGTGGAAGGGATCGCTGTGCGCGTGGATGACCGTACCCTGATCCAAGTTCCCATGCTGAACCGAAACGGCGGCGGCTGTGATGTCACGGATTCCATGCAAACCGGTCCTTGGCTCAACGACGGCGGCAGCTACACAAGTCTGGCATGGTGCCGCCTTGAGGTGGAAAAGACCGCAGACAACAAAGTTTATGTAACATGGAAAGGCCGAAGAATCCTGGACGGCTACCAACTCCAGGATTACTCGGTGCACAAGGGACGTTTGATCCTTGCAGGCCGCACCGGAGGCAACAATCAGAACGTTCACTTTGACAACATCACCTTGCAAACCACTCCCGCGATCGAACCTGTGGTCAAATCCTTAACCGTGAATGACGACTTGAGAGGTTGGACGCTGGTCTTGGAAGACATCTTACCCAGCCAGGTAACCAATGTGACCCAAGTGTTATGGAACAACACGGATGTGACCGCACAGGTGACCGTGAGTCGGGTCGGCATTGAAACCCGGGTGATGTACTCGCGTGCCTCTCGACTGCCGCCCAATTCGGGTAATACCGTGCGCATTTCGTTCCGAACCAGTCTGGGTCAGTCGCTCACCAGCACTGCGTCCGTTACTACACCGGACTATTTCGTGATGCCCACGGCCTATGCCCTGCCCCTGTCTTCTGTCTCAGGTCATTCGCGTGGCATTGCCTTTGGGGCCATTTATCAAACCATGGCTGAGAACCGTAACAGCCGGGGAGACAATCAACTCAACTGGACGGAGGAGCAGATCCTCGGTCTTTGGGGTACCAATCTGATTACGGGTCCCTTGCCGACCTCAACAGACGTGATGGATTATCAAAACAGCGGCCCGTTGGGGACTCCGAACGGAAATTTCCAACAAGGCGGCAGTCTGATCGGCCTCTGGGAGGGCGTCGATTACGATCTGCGCGACCTTGGATTTGGCTCGAATCCGAACAAGAGCAGCACGGATGATGGGACGATCGAATGGTTCGCATATGTGTATTTCCCAGCTGCGGGTGATTACACAATGGTCGTCAATAGCGACGACGGATTCCGCCTGACCACTGCCCGCAACGCACGCGACCGAATGGGTGACATAATTTCGTTCTTTAACGGTGGTCGCGGCAACGCCACAGGTTTGGGCGCGGGGACCCAACAAAGGGTAATTGTGGAACAGCCCGGTGTGTACCCCATCCGTGGGCTCATCTACAACCGCGGCGGTGGTTTCAACGTCGAATGGTACACCCGCTCGGGTACCAACCTTTATCTGGTCAATAGCAACGCGACACCACAGGCTCTTCAAGCTTGGGTATCCGCCACAGGCGCAGGTTGCTATGTTCAGTCCGCAATCCCCGTGCGCGACGCGGTGGATGTCGGGCCTACGCGGAACATTCGCATTGAGCTGGCCAATGGCAGCACAACCGTGAACGCCGGATCGATCGTGTTAAAGGTCAATGGCAGCACGGTCACGCCCACCGTTACTTCCGGCGCAACCACAGTGATCACGCATCCGCCCGTGGGGCCTTCCGGTTACTGGCCCAGCGGCTCAACGAACACGATCGAACTGTCTTTCACGGACAGCGGCGGCAATGCCTATTCCTACGCATGGAGTTTCCAAGTGGTTTCGTATACCACACTCAGCGGCGGCCTGCCGATTGGGTCGCAGGACAGCTCCAAGCCGGGGTTCCGCGTCCTGACGTGGAAGCCTATCTTCGGTTGGGCGGCTAGCGGTGAATGGGATGGTGTCTATCCTTTGACCCGCATCTACGCGGCCGAGCAATTGTTGGCCGGGTATCTCCGGCCCAACGGGGCCACCAACCAAAGCCAAATGATCGGAGGCTATTTTGAATACACAGGGCTTATAAACTGGAATGGTGAATTGGACGGTGTGCCGTGGGCGGGCGGCCCCAACCAACAGGGCAATTTCCGCGATTCCAATGGATATCCGGATAACTTCCCGCCCGGCTTGCCAGGGCTGAGCAATCCAGCTATTCCCAACAGTGCAAACCTGACCAAAGCCGGTTACTCGGTGGAAGTGTTGACTTACGTGGTGTTCCCCGAAGCGGGTGCATACCAGCTCGGGGTCAATAGCGACGATGGGTTCCTCGTCACGTTGGGTCATCAGCGACCCAGCAAGAACGGGGCGCTGATGGTTAGTGCTCCTGCTTCTGTAGCAGGCGGCTATTACGCCATCCATGCGGCGCCTGCCGCCGCCAGGCCGTTAACCAACGTAGCCATCACCGGCAAGCTCGTACCTACGGATCCGATCCTTGCGAATACCGCGTTGAATAATGCTGCGGCAGTTTCCAACAACATCGCCATCTGCCGACGCGGCGCCGTCTCGTTCAGCGCCAAAATCCGCAACTGTTTCTTAGCTGGTGCAAGGGCAGTAATCATCGTCAACAATCGTGATGAGGTTGATATTGCTGCAGGCAACCAAGGTCCCATCCCGATCGAGATGGGTGTCGGCGCGGAGGGGTACCAAGACATCCCGGCGGCCATGATCATGCTGGAGCATGGCAATCGGCTCATCGCGGCCGCTGCCACCAATGATGTCATCGCCACACTCAACCCCATCCCCGCTTCATGGACAGCAGAAGGTGCATTGGGATTCTTCGATGGGGGTCGCGGGTCGTCCGACACGATGTTTTACGTCGTGGTGCCGCAACCGGGCGTGTATCCGCTGCGCTTAATGTACTTCGAAGGGGGTGGCGGCGACAACTGCGAGTGGTTCAGCGTGTTGCCGGATGGAACACGGGTCCTCATCAATGATCCGGCCAATCCGAACTCGCTCAAAGCGTATCGAGCGGTCACCGTGCAACCGCCGCCCACGTTGTCCATTGCCCGCCAAGGTAATGAAATTATCCTGACGTTCACGGGCACCCTGCAAGAAGCCGACCAGGTCACAGGGACTTATAGAGACGTAGCCGGGGCAACCTCGCCACACCGCGTAACGATCACGCCAGGCGCCAAATTCTATCGCGCTCGTAATTGAGCAAGGTTGCTGTTCGCCAACCTTGTCCTGCACAAACCGGGCGGCTCACTGCATAGCCGCCCGGTTTTTGCTTCTGACTTTCAAGGCAATCGCAGTCCGTTCACTGCTGCGGCATATGATCCTTATCCCCTTAATGGGCATTTTGCCTTCGCCCCACCGTCTCTACGGTCCAAAATCGGGGCGGTGCAACCAAGCCGATATCAGAGCTGAGCAAAGACGTGCCTTCACAAAAAGTGCAGCCTGTCATTCTTAGATTTTAGACACTTTCCCCACTCCGGAACCGTCTGCGGATCACCCGACTCTCAACTCCATCGGCCAGGCTCTACCCCAGCCAACCGGATTCAGACTTTTCGGCTGTGCACCACAATAAGTCCCTAGAGATCCTGAATCCGGAAACCATTAAAGCCAGACAAGCAGGCCGGTCGTGAAAGAGAACGGGCAGCATGTTCGGAGCAGACGCCCCAAATTCCGTAGAACTGCCGCGCAAATTGTTCCTGGAACTTGAAGGACACTTTTTGAAATGCCTGCTTTGGATTCAGGGGGCCATGTCCCCTTCATAAAGACACAACGGCAGTGCACACGGTTAAAAAAAACCGGGCCAAGCGGCCAGGGGGTGGCCGAGAGGCCCGGGGAGTAACGAACAGTACACAGAGGGATCAGGGAGAACTCGGTCAGGACCTGTACCGAGCCCTGACCGAAAGCCGCATTGGAATCCCTCAAAACAGATTCCATTCAAAGAGCACCCACCTCGCGGTGGCGGTGTCAGAGCATAGGTAACCATGGCGAGCAATCCATGTCAAATAGAGCGCACAAACTATTAGCTGACCTGCGCACTTCAATTAGCATTTGATCCGCTCTGAAAGGGGCTCCTTCGCGACTTGCTCAAACGCAAACAATTGCAAATCACGAGTCATGGAAAGGCAGGGACAACAACGATTGGCCTGGCTATGGTGCCAACTATAGGCTGTCGGCGCCTCGTCCTCGCTGACAGTGCGCGCAATCAGGACCTCGCGGTCAGGGTGAAGCGCCAATGAATTAAAGTTCAAATGCCTCGCTCCTCGAGTCGCCGCAGGGCCCATTGTGCATGCTCGGCGACCATTCGATCAGGGTCTGACGCGACCGCCGCCAGGAGAGCCTTACAGGAAGCATCTCCGACATTTCCCAGGGCAACGCACACATTTCTGCGGAATCCGGAGAATTTTGCCCGAGCCAAAGGAGTGTTCTGAAAGCGACTTCGGAATTCCGCTGCATTCATCTGAAGCAACTCCTTCAATCGCGGCGCTTGCAAATCCGGCTGTGCGTATTGCCGCATGATTTTGCCCTCTCGAGCAAATCGATTCCAAGGACACACCGCCAGGCAATCGTCGCAGCCGAAAATGCGATTCCCAATGGCCGGTCGCAATGACTCAGGAATGGGTCCGCGCAATTCAATGGTCAGGTAGGAAATACAACGCCGGGCGTCGAGCTGAAACGGCGCCACGATCGCACCAGTTGGACAAGCCTCTAAACAACGCGTGCATCGACCGCATCGGTTGTGCTCGGGTGGATCCGGTGGCAAGGGCCACGTGGTCAAAATCTCGCCCAAAAGGAGCCAATTGCCCCAGCTTCGGCTGACCAAATTCGTGTGTTTGCCCACGAACCCCATCCCGGCCCGCTCCGCAAGCTCTCGCTCCAAGACCGGACCGGTATCGACATACCAAAGGCACCGTGTCCCGGGCGGCCCAACGCTGGTGACCCAACCAGCCAGTTCCTTCAAACGCTGGCCCATCCACGCGTGATAATCCTTCCCCCGCGCGTACCGGGCCACTTGTCCGGTTGACACACCGGGGTCAACGGCGGGAGTCCTTTTATCTACGGTGTAATAGCTCGTGCCTACAAAAATGATGGTGGTCCCTCCCGGAAGCACATATTGCGGATCCGCCCGTTTTTCTGCAGTTCGCACTAACCAATGCATTTCTCCGTGCCAACCTGCCTCCAACCATCGTCGCAATGCGTCGGCACGAGCCGGTGGCTCCGCTGTGGTGAACCGGCATTCATCAAATCCCAGGGCAAGGGCCTGCTGTCGAATCCGCTCGCGGGCTGCAACGCCCCCGTCTCCAGCGCAAGACAAATCGGGGAGCGCGTTCGGTCCCTTTTGCGCGGTAGTAGCCTGGAGCCAAGTATCCATTTCTACATGGCGGCAACGACGCTCAATCTGGGAGATGGACATACGCTCGGAAGGCATGCACGACATGGCCGGCCACCTCGCGAATTGAGCGCTGTTCAGTTTGAACCAGGACATCGGCTTGCCGATACCACGGTTCACGCTGCGCCAGTAACTGCCGAATCCGTCCCAAAGGGTCCGGCGTCTGCAAAAGGGGCCGATGATCATGATGTCGAACCCGTTGGTAGAGTGTCTCTGCCGAAGCCCACAAGCAAACAACCAACGAATGCCGCTTCAATCGTTCCAAATGATCATCGTAAGTGGGAAGCCCCCCGCCGGTGGAGATCACGGTCTGGCACCGGTCTTCGAGCTTCCGAACGATTTGGCGTTCAAGCTGGCGAAATCCCGCCTCACCCTCCCGGCGAAAAATTTCCGGTATGCTCATCCCAACTTCGGCTGCAATCATGTCATCCGTGTCCAAAAACTCAAAGCCCAGCTGGGCGGCCACCAAACGGCCCACGGAGGTCTTCCCTGAACCCATGAAACCGATTAATGTCAAATTTCGAATGTCCCGACCCACGCGCATGCTGCACAATAACCCTATTGGGCGCCTCCTGCACGTGCAAATCTCGGCCACGTCCGTCGCCTGCGTCCTCCCGACCCAGAAATCAATCGAATTTTCTCCATCCTGACAACCAATCCCAACCGCTCACCGGCTGCAGAACGGACGGTCCTTGCTGTAACGTTTCGAGTGCAGGCCCGCATACCCGGAAGAAGATGCCATGCTGGGTTCGGATCAGCGAGTGCAAGGAGCTAGAACGACACGCACGAAAGCGCGCCTCGCTATGTGGTTTGACCCAAACGGCCGCGCCCGTCGTTTAGTCGCACCTTTGCATCAAAAGTTCCGTCTCGTATTTTGAGTCAAAACGAGAAGATTTACCGAGCCGTTGGACCGAAGCGGTACCAAGTTGAGAAGGGAGAGGCAAACGCATGGGAGAAACGGATCAAGCTGTGGGACACCGAAGGTGGGGCCGTATAGCCCTCGTAGTCGGGGGTACGATCCTCTTGTTGGTTGGCATTTGGCAACTGCTCACCAGCAATTACTTCATGCAGCGGGTGGTGTTGCCAATGGTGAGCCGCCAGCTCAATGCTGACATTCTCGTGGACCGTATCAAACTCCGTCCATTAAAGCGTCTCCTTGTGGAGAATTTGCGCGTGCAGCCCAAGGGAGCGGAACCCTTACTGGAGGCTCGTGTGGTCACGGTGGAATATCGGTGGCAGGATCTCATCCAGGGACGTTTGACCATTGATACCCTCTTTGTGGAATCACCGCGCGTCAATCTTGTGCTGGACGCGCAGGGCCGAAGCAACCTGGATCCGATCTTGCATGCGTTGGCAGCGTCCAAACCCTCGCCCCAACCGCAACGTGGCACAACGCGGGGATCGGTTTTCTTCCAGTTGGGACAAGCTGAGATGCGCAATGGAATTATTCATGTCCGGAGGCTGAGTGCCGATGCCGAGCTCCTCGAGCTTCAGTTGGCCCCTTTCGACTTGCGCATTACACAATTCGGCAGCGACCAAGTCGGCCGAGTTTCGCTAGATGGCGAGGTCCGACTCCAGCACGCAAGTGTTGCCTCAAGTGCGACAAACCGATTTGTTGCCCGCTGCCAAACCCGGGCAGCTTTTGCCCTGGGAGCCCAACTCGATCCGGTTACATTGCAAGTCGACGCTCAGTTGCATGTGAAGCAAGCCACAGGACCCTGGCAGGCATGGGCGCATACCACTCTGACGTTTGCGACGCAGTTGGAATCCGAACAACTGCAATCCCTTACGCTTCAGCTCAAACGAGACACGGAGCCACTGGCCACTTTGGCCGCCCAGGGCGTGGTCCGATGGAACCGTCGGGAGGGAAGCCTTCAAATGCAACTGTCAGACGTGGACGCTCGCCTGCTCAGCCTCTTGGGCCTAGCGAAAGGCATCGACTTCGGTCAAACGCGAATCTCGTTCCGGTCGACGCTGCTTGCCGAGCATGCAGGGAGGAAACTGTCCTTGAATGGCCGCCTTTCTGCCGACCCATTCGAAGCGCGTAAGGGGGACTTGGCTACCCCCTCCGCTCGGATTGAGGTGGACCTTGGGGCAACATTAGATCTGGACGGCCCCAGCCTGCTGCTTCAGCAGCTTCATTTGGTTGCCTCGCAGGGACAAAACCGGTGGTTAGAGGCCGCGCTGTCTGCACCTCTGCCAATTTCCTGGCGCACCAACGCGATCATGACATCGGACGCAGCGCTACGACTTCGCATGGCGGGCTTGGATCTGGCTGAATGGAAGCCGCTCCTTGGAAACGTCAGCCCTTCGGGAAGGATTTTTCTAGACTGCGACTTGGTCTCGCAAACGCAAGAACCTCATCTCCGGTTGCGTGCCAGTGGACAGATCCAGGACCTGACGGTGGCACGGGGCACCAATGTCTGGACAGGACTGGATGTAGGGCTTACGGCCGAGGCGGCCCTGTCGCAATCCCGGCTTTGGTCCCTGACCAACACACGTGTGGTGATCTCCCGTCAAAGACGCTCTGTTGTTGCTGCGGAGCTGGCTGGAGCAGGGGATCTCGTTCAATTGTCCGATGCTTTGCAACTCCGCATTGTAGCGGATTTGCCCGGTTGCCAGTCATTGGCGGGGCCTGCTGCACCCCTGCAACTAGATTCCGGCCAATTACAGCTAAGCGCAGACGTCATGCGTCGCCAGAGGGAGGTAGCTACACAAGTCAAGCTGGATGTAAGGGAATTAAAAGGCCGCTTAAGCAACGGCGCAACCTTTCCGCCGGAGCTTCAGGCCAGATTTGCACTTCGGGCCGATCCCCAAATCCTTCAACTGTCCTCGTTCTCGTTAGATCTCGGTCCCGCGCCTCTCCCGTGGGGCCGGCTCACTGCGGAAGGCATTTACCAGTACAATCCGATGTCGTGCTCTGTCACGGCAAGGATAGAGCGATTGTCGCAGGCGGCGTTGGCCCCGTGGCTCGAGCCTTTCATGGCTGGGTTGCAACTCCATGATGTGGAAGCAAGCGGTCGCTTGGAAGCAAGCTGGCGACGCGGGGCAACATCTCGTTGTATTGTCTCTGTGATGGCATCAAAACTCAGCCTCCGAAATGGCACCAATGCGCCCACGCCTTATACAAGCCTGGGATTGGACGCCGATGTGCTCTTACGATCCGATGAACTGGAGCTTGCCCATGGCCGGATCCTCTTGGATGCCCCATCCGCGGCTACCAACGAACTTCATTTGCAAGGGGTCCTGCGCCCGTTGAGCAAGGGCGGCCCTTGGACAGGTCAACTGCGCTTCCAAGCTGACAATCTCGATCTAACCCATTTGTGGGAACTGTGGGCCGCAGTGTCTGCTGGGTCGCCGCCGGAGAAGCCGTCTGTAACGATCCCCTCCGAGCCCGCGGCAAAGTCCCTGCCGCTGCACGATTGCGCCATTCAAGCTAAATTAAATCGTGTCCGCCTACGGGAACTGGAACTGCGCGAAGCGACGATGGACGTGCGCGTTCAAACCAACCGCATTTTCGTGGATCCGATTCGTTTCCAATTGAACGGTGCACCCGTCCAACTTACAGCCGACTGCGACCTTTCCGAGCCCGGTTACAACTACCAGTTCAATTGTGAGGCCCGGTCTGTGCCGATTCCCCCGCTGGTCGCGGTGTTTGCGCCGGATCGGCGGGGTCAAATCCAAGGCTCAGCCACGCTTCACGCGGCCCTCCAAGGCAAAGGTTTCACAGGTGCTAATCTCCAAAAGCATTTGCGCGGGCAGACAACGCTGACCGTCACCAACCTCAATCTTTCCCTCGCGCAGGTACGCAGTCCGCTTCTGCAAACAATCCTTGATTTGGTGCTCGGTCTGCCCGATCTCATCCGAAATCCGGCTGCAGGCGCCACCCACGTCCTCAGTCAGTTGCTCGGGGTTTCTTCTGTGAGAAGCGGCTGGACCGAGCGCCTGCTCCGGGCGCCGATAGACTCCCTTCACCTGGATGCTCGAGCTCAAGACGGTCTCATTCACCTGGCCACCGCAGAGCTCCGCAGTGCTGCTTTCCAGGCACGCACCAGCGGCGATGTGCACCTGGAGGCAGACCTTTCTCGATCCACCCTGCAGCTCCCGCTGCATTTGGCGCTGGAACGATCCTTGGCCGAACAGATTGGCCAGCGCGCCGACCCCCAGGCGGATTTTGTTGCCTTACCCGACTTTGTCACGATCCGAGGCACCTTGGGCGCACCCAAGGCGGAACTGAACAAAGTTGTACTCGTTCAATTGGCGGCTGCCGGCGGAGCCAATATCATCCGGAACATGGGAAAAGCGACTACTGACCAAGCGGGCAAAGTACTACAAACATTGGGCCAGATCCTCGGCCCCCAGCCACCCGGGTCTGCCACCAATGCGCCCGCACAAACTAACACCGTACCCACCGTGCTCGATCTATTGCGGCCTCCATCGCGTTAGCGGCCAACGATCTACCCTTGCCATCAGTCACCAGTTTTTGCGGGGCGGCGACGCCGCTCGGCCGCGAAGCTCTCGTTCTGTGGGCAAGCGCCTTTCCGTGGACCGAAGTGTATCTAGAAGTTGTTCCGCTTGCTCGGCAGTCATGCGATTCAATAGGGCCGACCGGCCCGCCTGCTCGACCTCGGAGCCAGAGTCTTCTCCAGAAGGCCGAGCCGAAGGAGTGCGCCCCCCGGAAACTTCCCCGCGATCCTGTGAAGAAGCCTGACCAGGGCGGTCTTGGACTGAATCTTCGCTTGCCCCTAGCTCATCGGACGATTCACCCGGCGTACCTTGTGCGGCCTGTGACCCTTGCGGTAGAGCCGGACTTTGCGAATCGGAGGAGCTCTGTTGTTGGCCTGATCCCGATTCTGCCTGCGGATGCGACGGTGGAGGTGGCAATTCCTCCAGCCTCTGGCGCACAAACTCCAAATTGTAATGCGCATCCAGGTTATTCGTGTTCAAGCGCAGTGCATGAGAGTATTGCTTGAACGCTTCCTGCCAGAGCTGCCGTCGCAATGTAAGGTCGTTGGTGTGCTCCCCCAAACGATACAAGCTGTTACCCAGGTTGTAGTAAGCCCACTCCTGAAGTTTCAGGTCCGGACTCCGTGTGGCTTGTTCGAAGTACGAAGCTGCCGTATCAAACTGACCCTGGCGATACGCAGCTGTGCCTGCATTAAAGCGGAGCCGTTCGTCTTGAGGCCGTTTTTCCAACAATGCCTCGAAATGCCGTCGCGCCACATCGTACCTGCCTTGCTGATACTCGCGGAGCGCTTGAGCTGGTGACCCCAGAACGAGAGGTGTCCATGCCCATAAGACGACCACGGCAACCTTTGTGCGTGCTTCCGTAACTTTTGGAACGCGTTGCTGCCGAGGGCGCTCCGGCCACAGCCACTCTGCGGTTAAGCATAACAAAGCCAGGATCAACGCCCAGTGGTACTGTTCGCGGGGCCGTCGCATCAGACGTTCGGCCCCCAGGCCACGCGGCATGTCCGCCAGTCCGCGCTCATACAGGGTTTCCATTACCCTTGGACCTTGCAGGGGGAGGTAAAAACCGCCAGGCGTCGCCATTGCCATTTCCTGCAACAGACTTTCGTTCAAACGTGACTTGACCACCTGTCCCGTTTCATCTCGCACATATTCCTCTCGCCCCTGTGCATCCCGAACGCGCAGCAAGTCTCCTTCTTTTGTTCCCACGCCCAGCGTGAACAAACGGACGCCCTGCGATGCAGCATGCCGAGCTGCCTCGAGCGCGCCTCCTTCATGGTCCTCTCCATCCGATAAAAGCACCACCACCCGGTAATGATCCACTCCCGGTTGGAACGCCCGCAGGGCTGTTTCAAGACCCGAAGCCAAACTGGTACCAGTGTCTGAGACCGTCCCGACGTCAAGCGCATGTAACGTCTGCACAAAAACGGACTCGTCCCAGGTCAAGGGACACAGCAGGATGGCAGAACCGGCGAACGCCACCAGAGCCAGTCGATCGCTTTTAGCCAGTTTGACCAGGTCTAGCACCGCCAATTTAGCCCGTCCCAACCGATTGGGCTGAACGTCTGCCGCAAGCATGCTTTTGGACACATCCACAACTACCACGATATCCAAGCCACGCTCCCGCACTTCATCCCAAGTGTGTCCCCACTGCGGGCGCGCCAGCCCCACAACGAGGAACGCGGATGCCGCTGTCAGCAACGCGATGCGGCCCCATTCCCGCTTGGATGAGCACCCGGCCAACAAGTTCGGCAACAAACGCGGCGGTACAAACTGCGACCGCAATCGGCGCCGTACACGGATTCCCCAACAAAGGAGGCCGCAGATCGCAGGAGGAATCACCAACAGCAACCACAACCGATGAGGTTCACCAAAAGTCATTTACGCAAACCTGTCTGACACGTCGTCTGGGAATCCATAGCCCGGCCAGTGACGTAATTATGGTAAACGTCGCCACACCGTCTCACCCAGGCACACCTCCGTTAGGAGGAGCAACAACATCGCGGCTATGCACCAACCGAACAATTCGCGATGCCTGGCATATCGTTTGACCTCGACCTCTGTCTTTTCCAATCGGTCAATCTCGCGGTAAATGTCGGCAAAATGTTCGGCGTTATCGGCTCGGAAGTATCGGCCCCCGGTGCGATCAGCGATGTGACGCAAAGTCTCCTCGTCAATGTCCACCTCTACCCAGCGATAAAATTTGCGCCCGAACACATCCTGGACGGGCGTTGGCGCGCGGCCTCGCGTTCCCACACCAATCGTGTACACGCGGACGCCAAGCGCCTGAGCCGCCTCAGCAGCGGTGTATGGATCTACTTTGCCGGCGTTGTTTTGGCCGTCCGTCATCAGGATCACCACCCGGCTTTGACCGGGTACATCCCGCAAGCGGTTCAAAGCAGTCGCCAAGCCCATCCCAATGGCGGTCTGATCCCCTGGGATATCCCCCAGTTCCAGGCGGTCCAAGGTCTGGAGCAGGTAATCATGGTCCAATGTGGGCGGCACCGCCACGTAAGCATCTGCGGCGAATACCACCAGTCCAATTCGGTCGTTCACACGCCGCCGGATAAACTCCCTCAAAACCCGACGTGACATTTCCATTCGATGGATCCGTTGTCCGTCCACCACAAAATCCTCGGCTGCCATGCTTCCCGACATGTCGAACACCACCACAATATCAACGCCCTCAGAAGTGACTCGTGTCTCACTATGACTCAACCGCGGTTGGCTTAGGGCCACGACACCGCACGCCAAAGCGCCGCCCCGAATCAACGCCAGCCACCAACTCGGACCGCGCCGGCGCAACGGAACCAGTCCCCGCAACAACCGAGCCGAAGAATACAAAAATGCAGGAGGAGCACCGCGGCGGCGTCTCCACCACGCCAGCCACGGGAGGACTACCAAAACGAGCAACCACCAAGGACGTCCAAAGGTCATGAACCGGAATGTCGGAAACCAGATGTACCTCGTGCGCTCGGCACTGATTCCTCCCGTGTCATGGAGGCTGCTGAGGACCGACTACCTTCCATCAATGCGGTTTCCTCTATCAATTGCATGGCCACTCCATGAAGCTCTAGCAATTCCTCGCGCGAGGGTTCGTAGCGAGCAAACTTGACAAGATCGCAACGGCGCAAGAATTCGGCCAGAGTTGCTTTTTGCTCCAATCGCAAACGATCGGTCATCGCCAGTTCATTCAAGAATTCCTCCGTCGTCCGCTCCGGCGCGCGCAACTCCAATCGTTCCTCCAGATACCAACGAAGTGCGTCTGACACCTCGACGCAGAACGCCTTGGGCTGATCCAGAAGAGACAGGGCCACCTGAAGCCTCCACTTGGCTCGCTCATGCGGAGGCTCGTTCGGTTTCTCAACCACTTCCGGACATGGCCGACGCCGTCGCCACCACCAAACCAGACCCATAGCCCCGGCCAGCAACGCTGATAGCAACAAGATCCACACAAGCCAATCTCTCGGTGACCAGATCGGCACCGGTGGTACAATGTCTCGGATGTCACTTCCGCCCTCTCCCATGAGGTCTGCGTTGGCTGTCCCTGCTTGCATGGCACGGCCCAATGCCAAATGGTGTGCCTCAAGGCTCTCTTGTCCGCGGCTGCTCTCGGCCCTCTGGGTCCGGAGGATCCGCGTTTACCCTCCTCGTCTGCGCCGATGTTCGCGCATCTCAAAAAACTGCACCAATTCGCCTTCATAAGGCTGGTCGGTGCGCAACATCATGGCATCCACGCCCGCGGCCCGGAAGATGCGAGCCAATTCTGCCTGGCGCGCTTTCTGCTGCTCAGCAAATCGCGCTCGATGACCTTCTTCCCACGTGTCCACTTCCAAAACCTCACCTGACTCGACATCCTCGAGAATCAGCCGACCCAACGGTGGGAGCTCGGATTCATATCGGTCCAAGACCTGCACGGCGACCAAATCGTGGCGCCGGTTCACTTGGCGCAATAGACTAACAGTGGCAGGGCCCAAAGGCGGCAGTTGAAACATAGGCCCCGGTGTTGGAACACGAGCTGCCGGAGTCAGACTGCGAGTCTCTCTCCGTGCCAGGGGCTCGGGAGCCAAAAAGTCTGAAATTAACACCACGATGGCGCGACGTCGCATCACTCGCAACACAAACTCCAAAGCGGCCGGAAGATTTGTGCCTCGATACCGCGGTTCGTAAAAGAGAATCTCCCGAATAACACGCAATCCGTGCCGCCGGCCTTTCCGGGGCGGAACAAATGTCTCCACGGCCTCAGAAAATAGCACCAATCCAACCTTATCGTTATTGCGTAGCGCGGAAAAGGCCAACACACTGGCCAACTCAGCAGCCCGTTCGCGTTTCGAGGCCTCCACCGATCCAAACCAACCGGAACCGCTGACGTCCACGACCAACAAGACGGTCAACTCCCGTTCTTCCACAAACTTTTTGACAAAGGGATGATTCATCCGCGCAGTGACATTCCAGTCGATCGTGCGCACATCGTCTCCGGGCTGATACTCGCGGACCTCTTCAAAATGCATTCCCTGGCCCCGGAACACGCTGTGATACTGGCCCGCCAGCGTCTCAGTGACCAGACGATTGGTCCGGATTTCGATTTGACGGATTTTCTTGAGAAGTTCGCGGGGGATCATCTCCACGCCCCAAGCAACGCGATTCCCGGCAGTCAGGGCCCCTACGGCACGGGCAACTCATCGAAAATCTTCTGAATGATTATTTCGGGAGTTTTTTCTTCAGCCTCGGCCTCGTACGTGACCATCACGCGGTGCCGCAACACGTCCAATCCTATCGTCTTGACGTCCTGCGGCGTCACATAGCCCCGACCTCGCAAAAATGCGTGCGCCTTGGCTGCCAGGGTGAGATTGATCGTGGCCCGAGGCGAAGCCCCAAGCTGGATGTAGTCTCGGACCGCAATCTTATACTCCTCCGGATTCCTCGTCGCACACACAACATCCACGATGTAGTCTTTTACCTTTTCATCTACGTAAATGTCGTTCATCACCTCTCGTGCACGCAGGATTTGGGTTGGTTCCACCACCGGCTCCACTTCGGGCAGGCCTGAGGTCCGCGCCATCAGTTCCAAAATCTGGCGTTCTTCCGCTCGCGAGGGATAACCGATTCGAAGCTTCATCATAAAACGGTCGACCTGAGCTTCCGGCAATGGATAGGTGCCCTCCTGCTCGATAGGGTTCTGCGTAGCCAGGACCAGAAAGGGCTCCTCCAATCGAAACGTCTGATCCCCGATGGTCACCTGCCGTTCCTGCATGGCTTCCAGCAACGCGCTCTGAACCTTGGCAGGCGCTCGATTGATCTCATCGGCCAAAATCAGGTTCGCAAAGATGGGTCCTTTGCGCGTGGTGAAACTGCCCGTGTGAGGATTGTAAATCTGCGTGCCGATCACATCCGCAGGCAACATGTCCGGGGTAAACTGCAACCGTGAAAACTTTACTTGCAGACACCGCGCCAATGTTTTCACCGCAAGCGTTTTGGCCAACCCGGGCACCCCTTCCAAGAGCACATGGCCATTGGCCAACAATCCCATGACCAGCCGCTCCGTCAGATAGGTCTGACCCACAATGACCTTGCCCAGTTCCCGAAACAAAGGCCGGACAAATGCCCCGGCCTCCTGCACTGCGGCCTGGATCGTACTAATGCTCGCGCTCATACCACACCCAGTCGTCGTTTCACTGGACCATTCCACGCCATAAGTCGTTCAAAGGTGGCTGCCCGGGGGAGTCAGCATGGGAAAACTGAGCCCATCGGGCAAGGTTCGCGCTGCATCCGCAGGGCCGTGCCTTCTACGACACCAACCACGCGAAAAGCTGAAATTCACACGCCCGTTCGTGAAGCACGTCATCGCTCACCGAACCCTCTATCCGTTCAAAGAGACCTCTTGACTCTAAAGAAATGGAAAAATTAGACCAGATCACAGCAAAGAACGCCGGTAGCCTTCTTCAGTCTCAGGCCCGCATCAACCTACAATCCTTGCCAAAAGTCCGATGTGAAGCCAACGGACGTTTATTCGCTGGACGATTCTTACCTCCTGGTGGACCCGCCTGGAGGAAAAAATGCTTCCGCGCGATTAGAAGCGCAGGCTGATATCGGCTTGGAACAGTTGATAGTCATCCAGCCTGGCTGTTCCAAGAGCACCGCCCAGGTCACCACTGGCACCCGTGGGTAACGAAGCACGGCGTTGATCCGCTCGCGCGTACGTCAGCGTCAAATCGCAGAAATCTGTGAACAAGTATGTGCCGCTCAAAACAAGGCCCTGCAAGTTGAGGCGCGAATCGAAAACGTCTGTATCCATAAGATTAGGATCCAGGGCGTATAGCCCCACCGAATGCCAGGCCGCCCGCACGCGCCACCCACCCTTGCCACGGGCGTTGCCCAATTCGAGTCCGGCCATCCAAGCCGTGTGCTCCTCATCAAATCGGGGCGTGCCTGCCGCACGCGCGCGGTCCTCTCCTCGCAAATTCAGTGCGAAATCACCAAACACTCGAACAGGAAACGGCCGCCCTGTGTACCGTACTTCCCAAGGCACCTCTAAGACCATTAAGTCATTGATACCCAGACTGTTAGCTCTGGTCGACCCCCCAAAGGGACCGCCATAACTATCGCCTGCACCGGTGTAAACATGCAGCAACGGTGCTACCGAGGCAGAGCAATGCCGGTTGAAGCCGTAACGAACCGCCACCTGTTGAACAAACAGATAAGCGTCCGCGTCACCAGGCCCAGTGCCGAACGGATTGTCGGGATTGGCGTCATCGTAGAGGAACTGTCCAAACGTGAGCGCAACTTCCCAAGAGCCCCATTTGTACCGTAACTGCTCGCTCAACCCCTCCGGCTGCAAGTCCGGATCCCAAACCAGCCAGGTTATCTCAAAAGGTGAAGGTTGACGACCCCCGGTCAAAGCCAGCCATTCTAATGGTGTCCATTGGACATAGAGCTGGTTGACGTAAAGGCCATCACTGTCTCGCCCCCAAGGACCGGCATCGCCGCCAAATGTGACATTGCCCGAACGTCCGCTGGTTCCCGATTGAAGCTGAATCCCCGCGCGCAGTTGATCAGAGAACTCCATCCTCACACCCGCACGGAGTCGGTAGCGCCAACGGTTCAGCTCCTGGCGATCGTCTCCCGACTGCAAGCCGTCCTCCCCACTTCGGTGCTCAAATCGCAGCCGGGCATCTCCATGAAAATCCATGCGTTCAACCCAACGCGACACTTGCCATTTGGAGCGTCGAGTGTACTCTTCCCAAGTAATTTCTCGGCGGCGTTGTAGCTCTGCTCGCGTCTGCTCTGCCTCGTCCCGAGTTATGAGCCCTTTTCGCTCCAGCAGGTCGAGGATCCACGTAGCTTCTGAACCCGTCTTCTCACTACCCAACAGACTGGGTCCTGCCCCAAATACGTTTAACATCAACCACACCGGCCAGACGACCCGTCCCTTCATGTTTTCATCCTCTAGTCCCAGTCACACCGAACGTGGGCTCAAATTCCCCCCGTCCGGAAGATCCTGCATTTGTCCGCGCTTTCGAGCAGACATGTCAGCGCTTCCGATCCAGGCGCACCTGGTAAACCCCGTTTCCTACCTGGGTTCCCATTCGGCCGTAAAAGCGCGAGCTTAACGAGCACACCAATGATAAAGCTCCGTCAACCCGGGCAACCGGCGTGCCATCCTTGGGAGGTCAACGCCATGCTCCAACACCCATGCCAGTCCCCAAAAGCAACCCGCCATGCAAGGAGGGACCAGATCCAACCTCATGAAGCGGCAAGGGAGTTTCCGTAGCGGCATCGTCAGACGACGCCCCACGCGAGCTACCAGGTCCCATAAAGGATGTGACCCCATGTAAATGTAAAGGTTAACCCAATAGGCCAACAGCACAGCGACTAATAGAGGTTTCCAACTGAGGCAAGCACCAAGACTCAAAATTCCTGCCTGCCAGCCGCGCCACGGCCAAGGCAAGGGCTCTGGCACCAATCCCAACTTGGCCATCCACGGTTCGACGCCCATCCAAGCCAGACCAATCAGCGCCCAAGCAAGCCCCAAACGCGCTCCAAATGACCATCGAAGCGGCAGTAAGGCACACCGTTGAATGAGAGGATAGAGCGCGTTGTGTTCCAGGAGACCGCGCCCCAAGCTACTTAATAACAGCATCCAAAACCAGAACCCCACCGCAAGCGCGGCAAAGCTGAGTCCGGCGTAAACGCTCGCCAATGTCAGCCCCGGCCAACCGGGCGTCGGAGGGAACGAAACACGTAACACCCCGAGATCCACCTGGGGCGTCCAAACGCTCCAATTCCCCGCACACCACGCCCACCAAGCCCGTACCAACAGCAGTCCAAACATCCCGCCCACTAACACGCAAGGACGGATCCAGGGGGTCTCAACGACTCGCAAAGTCCCTGCCAGTTTGGCCACAACCAGCTGCCTGCACCACTGGGAGCGACCGAGCCAGGCTCCAACCCCCAGGAGTAAGCAACTCAGGTTGAGCAACCAATCTACCCACGCCATGCACGACCCTGGGCCAACAAGACGCCGTTTTTAGGGCCTTTAACTCGGAGCTTAAAGCAATCGAATCAAGGTGCTGGCAATGTCCGCAGGCGTAGGCGCGACTGCCACACCAGCCTCTCGCAAAGCCTCAATCTTGGCAGCAGCCGTCCCTTTACCGCCGCTAATGATGGCTCCGGCATGTCCCATGCGCCGACCCGGAGGGGCTGTGGCTCCGGCAATGAAAGCTGCCACCGGTTTGCGACAATGCTTTTTAATCCAAGCTGCAGCCTCCTCCTCCGCACTACCCCCAATTTCCCCGATCATGATGATCGCATGGGTGTCCGGATCTTCCGCAAACAATCGGATCACGTCCAAGTGCGATAAGCCCGGCACAGGATCTCCACCGATCCCCACGCACGTACTCTGTCCCAGCCCACGTTGGGTCAGTTGCCAAACCGCTTCGTAGGTCAAAGTGCCGCTGCGCGAGACAACCCCGACATGTCCTTTCCTATGGATGTAGCCGGGAGCGATGCCCATCCGGCAACCCCCGTGCGAATTGGGCCCGTCTCCGGGGGTCACAATCCCCGGACAATTCGGACCGACCAACCTGGTTTTGCGGCCTGCTAGTGCCCGTTTAACCCGCAGCATGTCCGTTACTGGAATGCCTTCCGTGATGCACACCACAACCTCCAATCCCGCGTCGGCAGCCTCCAGGATGGCATCTGCCGCAGCCGCCGCAGGGACAAAAATTGTCGAAGCTGTGGCGCCGGTCGCCCGAACCGCTTCCGCCACGGTGTCAAATACAGGCACCTCATGTGGCCCATGTCGAAACACCTGCCCCCCTTTGCCGGGCGTAACACCACCGACAACCTTCGTGCCGTAATCCAGTGACATTTGCGCATGCCGTGCGCCGTAACTGCCAGTGATGCCTTGAATCAGCACTTTCGTGTCTGGTCCCACCAAAATTGCCATGTTGCCCTCTGTTTGCAGGAATGTTCAAACATCAGCACATGTCTAATTCCAAACGTTTCTTGTGCTTGCGCTGGTTGGATCCGGAAACTACGACAAGCCTTTGTCCGGTCACACCGTACCCGCCACCACCTGGCCCAGGCCACGCGCTGCGGCTACTACCTTTTCCGCTGCATCCGCCATGGAGCCAGCGCTGATGAGAGAAAGACCAGATGCTGCCAGCGTTCGTCGAGCGGCCTCCACATTGTTGCCTTCCAATCGGACCACCAATGGCACAGACAACCCGGTTTCTCGAACCGCAGTTACGATCCCCCGCGCGATCACATCACAATCCATGATACCACCAAAGATATTCACCAAGATCGCCTTCACGTTCGGATCCTGCATGATGATCCGGAACGCTGCTGCCACTTGTTCCACATTGGCCCCACCGCCCACGTCCAGAAAATTTGCCGGTTCCCCCCCGTAATGTTTAATGATATCCATGGTAGCCATGGCCAAACCCGCACCATTCACCAAGCAAGCAATGTCCCCATCCAATTTGATGTAATTCAGTTGGTATCGGCCGGCTTCCACCTCCAAGGGTGACTCCTCATTCTCGTCTCGCAAAGCGGCCAGGTCTGGATGACGGAACAGCGCGTTGTCCTCCAGCACCATTTTAGCGTCTATCGCCAAGAGCGTTTCCCCCTTGGGAGTTGCAACAACGCAAAACGGGTTGATCTCCACCAGGGCAGCCTCGCACTCCCACCAGGTTCGATACAGGGCCTCGAAACAGCGCACTGCTTGTGGCAACAAGGGCCCCGTCAATCCCAAGGTTACGGCCAACTTGCGCCCCTGATACCCTTGCCAACCCAACAAGGGGTCAACGGGTTCCGTTACGATCTTATCTGGGCTGTGGGCCGCGACTTCCTCAATATCCACTCCGCCCTCCGTGCTCGCCATTACGACAGGACACGCTCGGGCCCGATCTAACAGAACAGCCACATACAACTCTCGACGAATCTCGGGGGCCGCAGTCACCAACACCCGCCGCACTCGCCGGCCTGACGGTCCCGTCTGCCGGGTCACCAACACATTGCCTAACATCGCTCGCGCGCAAGCCTCCGCTTCCTCTGCCGTTCGCACCAATCGAACTCCGCCGCGGTAACCATCCGCAAAGACGCCCTTGCCCCTGCCTCCTGCGTGGATCTGCGCCTTGACTGCCAACTGGCTCGCACCTTGGGCCAACAAGCGTTCGGCTTCCTGCCGAGCTGCCTCCGGCGTTTCACAAACGGCACCGGGTGGCACAAGCAGACCGCGAGCTGCCAACAATTGCTTTGCCTGAAACTCGTGAATATTCATGCACGTTGCCAAAAGCGTCGCGATTCAACTCCGCCGATCCGCCAAACGCAATCCAAAACCGCCGCGTTGACCAGCCGCCAGCCCGTCGCTCGGATTTTAACCGCGGCATCTACGTGACCGTTCTGTTGTTCCGAGCAACAAGCCGTGACGGCCAGCTCCTACAACAACCCGCCCAGGGGCCAGCCACCTATGACATCGAGCCTCATGAGCCGCCCACCTCAAACGAGCCGTCTCCTGAGACAAATTCCCCTTTAGCCACGCTGATCAATGGGCACGTAATGTTGCAAGGCAGGTCCCACATAAACCTGACGCGGCCGATAGATCCTACCGTGGGGATCCTCTGCTACCTCCCGATAATGGGCAATCCAGCCCGGCATGCGGCCGATGGCGAAGATCACGGGAAACATGTTCACGGGAATGTCCAGGGCCCGCATGATAATGCCGCTATAAAAGTCCACATTGGGATAAAGCTTCCGTTCGATAAAGTATTCATCCTGCAGTGCCGCTTCCTCCAACCGTTTCGCGATGTCCAGTAGCGGATCCACTCGATTTAATCTGGCAAGCAATTCATCGCACTGCCGCTTGATAATCCGGGCACGCGGATCATAGTTTTTGTACACTCGGTGTCCGAAGCCCATCAGACGGCGTCCGCCACTCTTGCTTTTCACCTGTTCTAAGAACTTGCGCCCGTCATCGCCGGTTCGATGAATCTCTTCTAGCATCTCAATCACGGCCTGATTGGCTCCGCCATGCAGCGGTCCCCACAATGCGCACACGCCTGCCGCCGCACAGGCAAACAGATTCGCGCCGCTGGAAGCAACCATTCGCACCGTCGAGGTCGAACAATTCTGCTCATGGTCTGCATGCAATAAAAACAGTAGATCTAATGCGCGCACAGCTTCCGGCTTCAGCTCCGCATCCTCCGTCGGATGGGAAAACATCATGTGCAGAAAATTAGCCGCGTACTTATACTGAGGCTTGGGGTAAATGATCGGAAGCCCCCGGGACTTGCGATATGCGAATGCTGCGATCGTGCGAACCTGCGACAGTAGCCGGGCAGCCATGACTTCGAAATGATTCGTGGCGTCCCGCCGCAACAATTCCGGAAAGTAACAGCCAGCGGCATTGATCATGGCCGATAAGATCGCCATGGGGTGCGCATTCGGGGGAAAACCCTCAAAATGAAATTTCATGTCCTCATGGAGCATCTGGTTTTGCGTCAACAACTCCGAGAACCGACGCAGCTCCGCTCGTGTGGGCAGCTTGCCCATGATGAGCAAATAAGAAGTCTCTATGAACGACGAGTGCTCCGCCAACTCCTCGATGGGAATCCCCCGATACCGCAAAATCCCTCGCTCGCCGTCAATGAAGGTGATCGAGCTGCAACACGACCCGGTGTTGGCATATCCATCATCCAACGTGATGTAACCCGTCTGTTGCCGCAACTGACGGATGTCAATGGCCTTCTCACCCTCGGTTCCATTCACGACAGGGAAGGTGTAATTTTTGCCTTCCAACCTGATTTCTGCATACGCGCTCATGGTGCGTGCTCGTTTCTGAAATCGAGGGTCAAACTAAAACCCACCGGCAGGTGCGCCAAGCCAAAAGGACCGCTTCCTCGAAATCGGCAATCCGCTCCGTCCCCCCGGCCCGCGATTGGCCTTGCCCCAAAGGACTCTGCCAGCCCTGGGCGTAAAGTCTTGGTCATGTCCGCTCTTTTCCATGCCACCCTCGATCGGTATGCTCCCGGTGCTGTCGTCGCGTCGAAACCAAAGGTGCGCATCGACCGAAGGACTGGACGTGGGAGGACCTCATGATTGTGGAGACAAAGCGGACAGTGGAACCGGATCCACCGTTGCAACCGGATGATCTGATCGTGGTCACCGGGGCCGGCGGGTTCATCGGCGGGAATCTGGTTCGTTACTTTCGAAACAAGGGTTTCCGGCGCATCCGCGCTGTAGACAAAAAGCCGTTGCCTCACTGGTACACCCGTGAACCCGGGGTGGAGAACCTGAGTTTGGACCTTAGCATCGAAGAAAACTGCCGTCGTGTGGTCGAAGGAGCCGTCGAAGTTTACAACCTGGCAGCGGATATGGGCGGCATGGGTTTCATTGAGCGTTTCCGGGTCGAGTGCCTCCGCTCCATTCTCATCAATACTCACTTGATTGAGTCCGCCTGGCGCGCCGGCGTCCGCCGCTATTTCTTCTCCAGCTCTGCTTGTGCCTACAACATCCAGTTGCAACAGGATCCTCAAGCCCGGGCGCTCAAGGAGTCGGACGCTTACCCTGCCTGGCCTGAGCGCGGCTACGGCTGGGAGAAGCTCATGAGTGAAATTTTCTGCCAGGAGTATTGGGCAGAGCGCGGCTTGAAGACCTTCATTGCCCGCTTTCACAATGTTTACGGCCCCTATGGAACGTGGGATGGCGGCCGTGAAAAGGCACCGGCCGCCATCTGCCGCAAGGTTATCGAGGCCATTGACCGAAACGACCTCCGGATCACCATCTGGGGCGACGGCCATCAAACGCGTAGTTTCATGTATATCGATGATTGTGTGTACGGCATTGATCGCATTATGCATTGCGATGAACTGATTGCCACCCCGATTAACCTCGGTTCCAGCGAGCTCGTTTCCATCAACGAACTGGTCAGTTTGGTGGAAAAAATCGCGGGTGTTACCCTCAAACGCGAGTATGACCCGAATGCTCCTCGCGGCGTGGCCGGACGCAATTCCGATAACACATTTATTAAAAAGGTGCTTGGCTGGGAACCCAACACGCCGCTGGAAGCTGGACTCCGCGTTACTTATCAGTGGATTCGGGAGCAATACTACGCACGCAAACAGGGTCGTCAGGTAGTCGAATGAAACGCTGCCCGGCCGGCTGATTTTGGCAACAGCATGGACCCGGTCCAACGATTCATCGGGCGGATGCCGTTACGCATCGCCCTCGCCGGCGGTTGGATCGATCAACCGTTTGTTTCCCGACACAATCCAGACCCGCCCGGCTCGATGGTCGTGGTTTCTCTTGTTCCCAACTTTCGGCCTATGGACCGCGCCGGTTTTGCAACCGGTACTCGGGCCATTGCACGTCGCATCTGGAAGGACCGTTTGCCCAATCGGCCCCGGGAACAATTGGTACGCGAACTTTACAGCGCGGAAAACCAGGGGCGGCCCGATCCCAGCGGTTCACAAGACATGATCGGCTTGATCTACCCCGGGATCAGCCGATTGGATTACGACGTGCGCATTGAAGGAGGCGTGTTTCCCGCTCACATCGAAACCATCGTCGAGCCCCGCACGGTTCGTTGGTTGCAAAAGGTGCTCTATCTGCTACCCGTCGAGCCTCGTCCGGAGGGTTATTACCCTTTGGGCCGAAAAAACCTCGATCCCAAGTGGGTTGCGCGTCTGGGGCAGAGCGGCCGGGACTGTTTCAATGCCATTCGTAAGCGCGACACCCTAGCGCTAGGTCAATCTTTTAACGCCTGCATGGCATGTTGGAATGCCCTCTTGCCTGACACCTTGGAGCATCCAAGCTTACGCGTGGACCTGAAAGCACTTTTACGCGCCTACCAGCGACGCTATCCGGGCGCCATGTATTCCGGCTGTGGAGGAGGCTACTTGTTTGTCGTCTCCGAGGAGCCGGTGCCGGGAGGTTTCCAAGTCTCGATTCGCACCTCATGAACTCGGTTCCGCACCAAGCTCCAATGGGACGTCAGGAGGTGCCAACCGGTAGCCGAACCGTGTGGGTGGCTGGCCCCTTCGACGACCTGCGTTCACACCATGTCCGATTCCTCCAAGAAGCAGCCCGAATCGGACGTGTCACCGTGTTTCTCTGGACCGATGAAGCCATTCGTGAGTATTGGGGGCGCCCACCCAAGTTTCCGTTCCCTGAGCGTCAATACCTGCTCGCTGCTTTGCGCTACGTGCATCAAATCGTTCCCGTGCCGTCACCCGGCAGGATCAATCCGAATCAACCTGTGGAAGACCGAGCCCTATGGTTGGACCCGCCTTGGCCAAATCACCCGAGGCACGCCAAGTTGGCCCACGATATGGGCCTTGAATACCGTTGCCTAGCAGAGGAACACCTCCGGCATTTTCCTCTACCCGATCCACTTCCCGTGGATCCCTCTTGCCCAAAAGTGGTCGTAACAGGCTGTTACGACTGGCTGCATTCTGGCCACGTCAGGTTCTTCGAAGAAGCTCGCGCATACGGACAGCTTTTCGTGATCATAGGGCATGACGCAAACATCCGCACCTTGAAAGGCCCTGGCCACCCACTGCAATCGGAAAATGAACGCCGCTTCATGGTTGCTTCCATTCGGCATGTGACCGCCACTTTCATTTCTTCAGGTCAGGGGTGGTTGGACGCCGATCCTGAGATTCGCCAGCTGCGGCCTCAATTCTACGTGGTTAACGAAGACGGAGATAAGGGGGGCAAGCGACAATACTGCGAACGCATGGGCATTCAATACATCGTGCTCAAACGCGTCCCCGCACCAGGTCTGCCCGCCCGATCCAGCACGCAACTTCGGGGTTTTTGAACCGGGCCAGTGTGTTTCCTCCAATCTGCAAATCGGCACGTGCCTCTCCGTCTGAGGATCTGACCGAGCTTCCCCCAACGCTGTCCTTGCACTTTTCTCTGATTGAGTGACTTGACGGCAGCCCTGTCCGGGTGTAACCAACCTGTGAGCTGGGGAGCTAACCAGTCCGGGCTCCAAGCAGGAGACCGGGCAAAGGCTGAGAGGGCACGGCGGGGGCCGTGCCGACCCGTGGAACCTGATCCGGGTAATGCCGGCGAAGGGATCCCAAGGTTACCCCCTTCTCCGACCTGACCCGAGTCAGTCCGCTGGCCGCTATGCCTTGGTATTGGTCCAGCAATGCAAAAGGATCCTTATGATTGCCGAGCCGAACTCGTTGACAAAGCCCGCAACGAACCGGGACAGGCGCAACCCATGGCCCAAGTCGCGGCGTGTCTACCTCCACGGCCAGCTTTATCCCGACATCCGCGTCCCCATGCGAGAAATTGAGCTGTCCCCGACGCGACGTGCAGATGGCAGTATTGAAGTCAACGAACCGGTTCGCGTGTACGATACCAGCGGCCCTTGGGGAGATCCCAACTTCCACGGGGATGTCACCCAAGGTTTACCGCCTGTCCGACGCTCCTGGATCCTCGCCCGGGGCGACGTCAAAGAGTACGAAGGTCGATTCGTCCGGCCCGAAGATGATGGTTACCTCTCTGAGTCCCATCGTCAGTGGGCTCAGGTCAAACAACGAGATAACCCAGGGTACCGATTGGAGGGCCTCACCGCACCGCGGCGTAAACCGCTTCGCGCGTCCAGTGGACACCCGGTCACACAGCTCTGGTACGCTCGTCAGGGCATCATCACCCCCGAAATGGAGTTCGTCGCCATCCGAGAAAACTTACGCCTGTACAACCAAAAATCCCAGTTGGCTGACCTGGCTCGAGACCGAGCCCGCGACGTTTTGCACAAGCAACACTTGGGCTCGGCCCAATTAGCCACAGCCCCGTTCACGCCTTCCGTGTTCCGACGATTCCCGCAACGTATCCCGGACGAAATCACCCCGGAATTCGTCCGCCAGGAAGTTGCCGCCGGTCGTGCAATCATTCCTTGCAACATCAATCATCCGGAATTGGAACCCATGATTATCGGCCGCAATTTCCTCGTAAAAGTCAACGCCAATATCGGCAACTCGGCCCTAGCCTCTACGATCGAGGAAGAAGTGGAAAAAATGCGTTGGGCTATTCAATGGGGCGCAGACACGGTTATGGACCTTTCGACCGGCAAAAACATCCACGCCACGCGCGAATGGATCCTTCGCAATTCGCCCGTACCCATTGGCACTGTGCCCATCTACCAGGCGCTCGAGAAAGTCGGTGGTAAGCCGGAGGAGCTTTCCTGGGAAATCTTTCGCGATACCTTAATCGAGCAGGCCGAGCAGGGGGTGGATTATATCACCGTTCATGCTGGCGTGCTATTGCGATTCATCCCCCTCACGGCCCGAAGAATGACCGGAATCGTCTCTCGCGGCGGCAGCATCATGGCTAAATGGTGTCTCGCCCATCATCAAGAGAACTTCCTCTACACGCATTGGGACGAACTATGTGAAATCTGCGCGGCCTATGACATTGCCTTTTCCATCGGAGACGGCCTCCGGCCTGGCTCCATCGCCGACGCCAACGATGAAGCCCAATTTGCCGAACTTCAGGTCCAAGGGGAGCTCACCCGCCGGGCCTGGGCTCACGGCGTCCAAGTTATGAACGAAGGCCCCGGTCACATCCCCATGCACCTCATTGAAGAGAACATGCACAAGCAACTCGAGTGGTGTGGCGAAGCGCCTTTTTATACGCTAGGCCCGCTGACCACTGACATCGCCCCCGGCTATGACCATATCACCTCCGCCATTGGAGCGGCCATGATCGCTTGGTATGGCACAGCAATGATCTGCTACGTCACGCCCAAGGAACACCTCGGCCTGCCGAACAAACAAGACGTCAAAGACGGCGTCCTCGCTTACAAGATCGCCGCTCACGCGGCCGACTTGGCCAAGGGCCACCCCGGCGCGCAGTATCGCGACAACGCCCTCAGCAAAGCCCGTTTCGAATTCCGTTGGGAAGACCAGTTTAATTTGAGCTTGGATCCCCAAACTGCGCGGGAATTCCACGATGAAACCTTGCCCGCCGAAGGTGCCAAGCTAGCTCATTTCTGCTCGATGTGCGGCCCGCAATTCTGCTCCATGAAAATCACCGAGGACGTTCGCCGCTACGCAGACGAGCAGGGCCTGTCCGCGGAGGAAGCAATCCGCAAAGGATTGGAGGAAAAAGCCCGCCAATTTACGGAACAGGGCGCCCAGCTTTACGCCAAAACCTAAAGCCGGGCCTCCGTCTCAATCATTTTTAGCAAGCCTGCACTTCCCCCTCGCGCGAGATGCTCCCCATAGTCTCCAGCCAACCCGGCGGTAGAAACCAGAATTTGTCAGGGAAGTTCCGCACCCCTCCGGTCTCAACCAATTTCTCAGCCTGTGTCTACCGCGAGCCAATCCAGCCACGGTTTCCCTTGAACTAACCTGCCCTCGAATGAACAGTCCTCGGGATCCCTGGTTTGCAATTCGGTCATGGCGCATTCCTATCCTGCTTGAGAATCGAGATCCATGATCGAGTTGCTGCCGTTGTCAACAGATCGCCTCACCCAGAGCGCGGGAAGCAGTGCGGTTTTCGGCTGATTCGCCCTCCACCATAGCAGAATTGCCGCGCCACACGCATCCAAGGCCGCTGCAAACAGAACCAGTCTTGCGCATGACAGGATCCTGGCTGATAATGCCATGAAGATGGCAGAGCAACCGCCAGACATCCACCCTGTGGCTCGTGTGCGCCGTGCACTGGGTTGGTCTCAAGCCGAGTTGGCCCGACAAGCTGGTCTGCCCCGTTCCACCGTCAGTGCCATCGAAACTCGGCAGCTTACCCCCTCTGTAACGGCCGCCCTAGCTTTGGCTCGGGCACTCGCATGCAGTGTTGAAAACCTGTTTGGCGTCGTGACGCTGGCGTCCGCGGAGAAAACACCGCGATGGGCATGGCGCCCACCTGCATCCCCGGCTCGATTCTGGACCGCTGAAGTACATAGCCAACGCTTTTTGTTTCCGATTGAAGACTCCTGTTGGCACGGTATGGCTCATGACGGCGTGGCCACCGACGGCCACCAGATCGAAGCCAATGGGGATTCCGCGGAACGCACTCTGGTCCTCGCGTGCTGCGATCCTGGAGCATGGCTCCTCGCTACAGAATATGCGCGTACCACCGGTTTTCGCATGCTGGTGTTTGAGCGCAGTGGCGCGGAGGCCTTAGACCTGCTGAAGCGAGGCCTCGTTCACCTCGCCGGCCTGCACCGTTCCACCGAAAGCCAACCGGAACTCAATCTGGAAACGGTAAGATCGTACCTAGGTCGCGGTTACTGGTTATTGCACCTTGCAGATTGGGAGGAGGGTCTGGCTGTTCGTCCTGCGAATCGCAGGCACTCTATGGCCAGTTTGGTCCGCTCGTCACGCCGATGGGCCCTGCGGGAACCAGGTTCCGCTGCACGGGAATGTCTGGAGCAATGGATCGAATGTCGATCCGTGGACGGGCAGGTTGTGCATGGACACCGCGCTGTGGCCCTGGCTGTTCGCTCTGGATGGGCCGACGCCGGCGTATGCGTTCGTTTAGCAGCAGAGGAATCGCGCCTTGATTTCTTTTGCTTGCGTCGTGAGCGGCTGGATCTCTGTTTCCCAGGGTCATTAAGGAGGGACCCACGCATCCGGGCACTACTCCAGTTGATTCGTACCTCCGCCTATCGGCGCCAAGTCAATGAATTGCCGGGTTATACCCCCACGACAACGGGCGAACTGGAGCCCACCTAATGCCAAAAACTCTGCATCCAAGTGTCGAGGGGAAACCAAAGTGCGGACAATCCATCCCATGAAAAACCCTCTGAAGAGACATCCACGGACAGCTCATGCGATTTCAAGGGCGATGAGCCGGCTCTTCAACTTCGTCAAAGCCCGCGCGCAAGCGCTCCGGCCCTGGGTTGCCCTTTTGGCTACGGCGCTTCCAGGCTCTCAAATGCAAGGTGCTGAGCGATTGCTGGTGTTTGCCGGCGCGGCTACGAAGCCGCCATTGGAAGAAGTGGCCCGGCAATATGCGGCGCAGACTGGAATCCGCGTTGAGCTGGTCTTCGGCGCCTCGGGACAGGTTCTGTCCCAGATGAGGCTTACCCGACAGGGCGACCTCTATTTGCCCGGTTCTTCTGATTTTATGGAGAAAGCCAAGCGCCAAGGCGATGTTTATAGCGAGTCAGAACAAGCAATCGCCTATTTGGTCCCCGCTATCAACGTGCCAAAGGGCAATCCACATCGAATTCGAACCTTGCATGATCTGACCCGAGCAGGGCTGCGAATCGCCATTGCCAATCCCGAGGCGGCTTGTGTGGGAGCCTATGCTGTGGAAATCATCGAGCGCCACTTATCTCCCCAAGAAAAAACGGCCCTCCGCCAGAATCTTGTCACTTACACGGAAAGCTGTGAAAAGACCGCCACCATCCTCGCCCTGAAACTGGTGGATGCCGTGCTGGGTTGGAATGTCTTTGAGCATTGGGATCCCAAGCGCATTGAGACCGTGCCGCTGCCGAGCGCCCACATCGTTCGAATCGGATATATCCCTGTGGCTGTTTCCCGTTTCAGCCGAAACCGTGAGGCGGCTCAGGCATTCCTCGATTTCTTGTTGGGACCAGAGGGCCGAGCTGTATTTGCCCGCCACGGCTATTTTACCTCTCGTGAGGATGCCTTCAAATGGATCGGCGAAATCAAACCAGTAGGCGGTGAGTATTCGGTACCATCCTGCTGGATCTCCAGGTAAAAGCACACATGCACCTGCGAATTTGTACCATCGTGACTGCATGGATGGTCCTGGCGTTGTACGGTAGTCTCTTGGTCGCGCTCGGATGGTTTTTGAAACCGGAGACGATCCAACATTTCCTGACGTCAGAACGCACGTTGTTTTCGATTCGATTGTCCTTGCTGGCGGCCACACTGGCGGCTGGATCGGCTGTGGTGCTTGCGATGCCTGCCGCATATGCGTTGTCTCGCTATCGTTTTGCTGGGCGGCAAGTGATCGAAACCATTCTTGAAATGCCACTTGTCGTTTCCCCGGCCGCTTTGGGAGCCATGCTGCTGATCTTTTTTAATCACCCGGTCGGCGAATGGATTCAGACCCACTGGTTTCAACTTGTTTTCACATTTGCCGGCGTAGTTTTGGCACAGTTCCTAACCGTGCTGGGGATCGCCGTGCGGCTGATAAAAACCGCTTTCGACAATGTGCCGGCGGAGCTGGAAACCGTGGCGCGCAGCTTGGGCGCTTCGCCCAGCTATGCTTGGTTCACGATTACGTTACCGCTGGCCTGGCGCGGGATTCTGGCTGCATTCATCCTTTCATGGGCCAAGGCACTCGGCGAGTTCGGCGCCACCATTATGATCGCGGGCACCATGGCCATGCGGACCGAAACTCTGCCGATCGCCATCTTCCTGCGTCTGGCCACAGCCGACTTGGAGGGCACGGCGGCGTTGATCGTCGTATTGGTAGGTCTAGGCCTAAGTGCTCTATATCTTGCAAGGCAGGTGGCGGGTAAGTCTCTCCATGCTTGAAATTGATTCATTGCGAGTGGTCGCAGGCACATTTCAGCTGGGAGATGTCACGATTCACATCCGGCCCGGGGGTTGCCACGTCGTGCTGGGACCGTCTGGGTCCGGAAAGTCCACTCTACTACAGGCTGTTCTGGGCGCCTTGCCCTTGATCCATGGAAGCATTCGGTTGGACGGAGTGGATCTGACGCAACTGCCCCTGGAACGCCGGCAGCTGGGATATCTACCTCAACAGCTAGCGCTGTTTCCCCATCTTAGTGTGCGAGAAAACCTCCTATACAGTGCGCGGGCGCGTGGTTTGTCTGCTGCCCAATATGAGCCTCTCTTGGCCAGGCTGATATCCGCCACCCGTATCGAATCAATGTTAGAGCGGCGACCGGCGACACTTTCGGGCGGTGAACAGCAGCGCGTCGGACTGGTGCGTGCCTTGATGGGCAGACCCCGTTTGTTGCTTCTGGATGAGCCATTTTCGGCACTGAACGAGAGTTTGCGACGCGAACTCTGGTGGTTGTTGCGAGCGATACAAAAGGAGGAGCAGTTTGCTATCCTCATGGTGACGCACGACCTGGCAGAGGCCTATGTATTGGCGGATGAACTCACCGTGTTGGCCCACGGCCAAGTCATCCAGCAAGGATCGAAAACGGAAGTCTACGCGCGGCCGGCCTCTCCGGATGTGGCTCGCTTATTCGGCGTAGAAACTCTGTATCCGGGAAGGATCCTGGAGATTCGGGACGGATTGGCCACAGTCGCAGTCGGGTCAGCCCAACTGCTCGCGCCCGTCCCAGACAGAATCTCCACAAAAATCCTCGTCAGTATTCGGGGAGAAGACGTAATGCTGCAACCCGGGCCGTGCCCGGCCACCAGTGCGCGAAACAACCTCTCTGGATGGATTACAGCAATCAGACCCGGAACGCCGCTCAGTGTAATCGAGCTGGATGTAGGCTTCCCTCTGACAGCGTTGATCACCCGCTCCGCTTGTGAAGAACTAGGTCTCCAGTGCGGTACCCGGGTTACCGCCCTGATCAAGGCTTCGGCAGTGCACCTAATTCCGCTTACGTAACTTGGGCTCATGCATGATCGATAGACTCCCATTAGAACAACGGCAGATCTGGATTTACCTGGGGGCCATCGGCGCCGGTTGCCTATGGGGTTGGACGATGCCGGGATGGGCACCGTACTTGGAAATGGCGCTTTGGCCGGTTGTCGGATTTCTTCTCTATGTGACCTTTGCCCAGGTTTCCATAACCTCACTACGAGGTGCTGCATCTGACCGTCGCTTTTTGGCAGCGCTTCTCGTACTGAATTTTCTCTGGGTGCCGGCGGTCGTATGGATGCTAACCCGACCCATTCGCCACGATCCCGTGCTGTGCCTGGGTGCCTTTTTAGTGCTCTTGGCGCCTTGTACGGACTGGTATGTAAGTTTCACCTTCTTGGGCAAGGGTGACGCCCACCGGGCCATTGCCTCGACCCCCTTGCTCCTGGCGGGGCAAATGATTGCTCTGCCCGCCTACCTCTGGTTGTTTCAAGGTGCGGAGTTTACGAGACTGGTTCAAACTCGCGCGTTCCTGGAGGCTTTTGCAGGGCTGATCTTTGTTCCGCTGCTGGCAGCTTGGGCCACGGAACGGGCAGCACGTCGATCGCCCGTGCTGGCTCGATGGAGCAACTTCACTCGTGTGTTGCCAGTTCCGGTACTGGCGCTCACTGTATGGCTCATCGCGGCAGCCCAAGCGGAATTGCTCGCACGGTCGCTGATAGAGTTGGGAGCGGTCACTGCAGTCTTCATCGCTTATGCCATCGTCATTCCGTTCGTTGCGCGATGGACGGGGCGACGCTTTCAATTGGACGTTGCAGCTCAGCGCACCTTGGTCTTCAGCGCTGGAACACGCAACTCCTTTGTGGTGTTGCCTTTAGCCCTAGCCTTGCCCGAATCCTGGCAGTTGGTCGTGCCAACCATTGTTGTACAGTCCATGATCGAACTGTTGGCTATGATTGGGTATTTGCGATGGGTCCCCACTCGATTGCTCCCCTGTGGGCAAGATCCGTAAGGCCTATTCGAGGTCACCCCGATCCCTTCCGACACCGCACCGTGTTCCCTTTCAAGTCCGTGAACAGATCCTGACCATAAGGGCCTGGAGACGCGCCCGGTTAAACCGCTGCACCACAATACAGGGGCCATTGGCCAGTAGGGCATATAACGTCACAATCCCGTCTGCCCAATCGGGATTCCACAAGAAGAACATCGGCGTGCAGGCCAAGGCAGCCCAATGGCAAAGTTCGCCTCGCCATGTCTCGCGACAAAACCGCTCCAAATAATCGGGCATGACCTTTTCCAGAGATCGTTTCGCAAAGCCACCTGGAAACCAAGCAGCCCCATCCGGCAGATACCGCTTCCAGACACGAACGTGAAAAATGCGGTCGTATACTTGGCCCCCCCATTCCCACCGAAATAAAGGTCCCGTCTTGAACCATTGGATTGGCATTCGTGTAAAGGCCCATGCCAGACCGATCTGCACGATGAGCCAGCCCGTGACATTGAGACCTACAATCCAAAGAACCGGCATGTTAAGAACCAGGGAGATCGCGACCTTTCCATCGAACTGCTTGTCCTCGTCGCAAAAAGGATCTCAGGACAACTACGAAAAAGAACACCAGTGCCACCGGGTAACAGGCAGCCGTCAACGGGTGAAAGCTACCGACACATCGAGCCAGCCCATACACCTGGACTCCACAAAGAACATAGAGGGTCATCCATAAAGCCGATCCACCGCTGACGAGCCAACCCACCGGGGCAAGCGCAAGACCCACCATCCAGGACACAAGGATCGCCAGGACCCAAGGCGAAACAGCCCCCACACCGGTGGCGAATCCCTTACTCCAACCTTCAATCAGCTCTTTCCACCCCGTTGGATACATGCGAAACGCGACAATTCCCTTGCCCGGCTGGCTCCATGTCAACACACCGACCGTCCGCAACCGATCAGTCAGAAAGAAATGCTCCAAAACGCAATCGCGCACGCCGGCATGTCCCCCGGCACGGAAATAATCCTCTCGGTTCACCAACAACATCGGGCCAAACAGCCGATCCGGCACCGTTCCCGCAACCATGCACAAGTTGAAAAATACAGATGCCTGCTCGTGCAAAGTGGGTACATAATGAAAAGGCCCCAGAGACAGAGCGGCATGTGTGCTGTTTGTTCCCTGCGCCATGGCGCCGCGCTGCGTGGCAACCTCCCCGGAGGGCCCAGACTGAGCGTGCAGAGCCATAAACCACATCAAAAGGCGTTCTAGGCCATTGGATTCAAACCATGTGTCAGCATCGAGAAACAACAAACAAGACCCACGAGCCCGCAACGCGGCCTGATAGCAGGCCCACGGTTTGCCCCTCCATCCTTCCGGCAACGGGGCCGACGGGATCACTTCGGCACCCCACCGGGCTGCCACTTGTGCGGTGTCATCGGTTGAGGCGTCGTCTACAACGAGAATTTCCAGCGGCCGGATAGGCTGCTCGGCAAGAGATCGCAGTAAACGGGGCAAGTTGTGGGCCTCGTTCCGGGCAGGAATCACCACACTGACGGAAGGCAGCGGTCCTGCATACGTCAGATCTGCTTTACGACGCAACCGGGGAACCAAAAACAACCCCGTGCCCCAGCCCAGCGCCGCAACCCCCCACAGCCAGGTCAGCCACGCTCCCATCTTTCAATCATCCGCGCAACAGTTTGACCACATAAGATTACCATCGGCATGCCAGCTCCCGGATTGACGCTGCCCCCTACGAAAAAGAGATTTGCAAATTGCCGACTCTGCTTGGGCGCTTTAAAACCAAAGTTCCGCCAACGGTCGCTAACCACTCCATAGATGGAGCCACGGTGCGAAAAGTATAGCTCCTCAATGTCCCTTGGTGTCCACACGTGCTCGCGTACGATGTGCCTCTGCAAGTCGCGCAGCCCCATTCGTTCCAACTTGGCGTAAATGCGCTGCTTCAGTCCCAGGTAATCCGCATGGGTCCAGCATCGATCGGTACGCCGATACGGAATGTGCGGGAGGATCTTGAGGGTGTCGCATCCCGACGGCGCCAGTGAAGAGTCTGAGCGTGTTGCTGCCACGACGTACACAGTTGGGTCTTCAGGCAATTGATAGCGTTCAAACACATCCGCAAAATGCTCTTTCAGATCCCTGCTGAAAAAGAAGTTATGATGAGCCAAGTGCGGATATTGGCAATCCAGGCCAAGTTCAATCACCAGGCCGGAGCAGGACGGCTCATACTTGCGCTCCAAGGCAGCCAAAGCAGACGGAGATTCTCCCAATAACTTCTCTCTGGCTGGCAGATACTCCATGTTACAAACCACCGCATCTGCTTCATGAAAACGGCCCGCCCGCGTCACGATTCCTGACACCCGCGATCCGTCGTGCCGGAGACGCACCACCTCGCACCCCAAATGCAGTGGTATGTCCAATTCTTCCATCAGACGCCTCAGGGCCGTTGCAATGCCATACATCCCGCCCCGTACATACCAAAGATCGTATCGAAACTGGATGGTTGGCAGACAGTTCATGAAGCCAGGGGCACGGTAGGCAGAAGAGCCCACATACTTGATGAAAAAATCAAAAATATCGCGGAAATACTGCGTGCGGAAATAAGCTGCCACTCCCTGATGCATGCTGCGCAATATGTCAAATCGCCGGAATTGAAATAACCCATAAAACTTTGCGAAATCCCGCCAACTATCCAGGCCCTCCTCAAAATAACCACGTTCAATGTGATCATACAAAGCACCCGAATACCGGAGGAACCTCTGGACATTCTCCGGCGGTTCTCCCACTTTGAGCGCTTCTGCCGCCATGCGCTCTGGCTCGGGCCACAGATCAACAACCGCGCCATCCTCGAAAAAGTTGCGCCAATGTGGCCGCACAGGCTGCAAATGCAAATATTCCTCCATGCGTCGACCGCTCCGCTCAAATAAGCGTCTCAAATAATGAGGCAGGGTCAGGATTGAGGGGCCCAAGTCAAATGTGTAACCGTCCAGGTGGAGGACATTTAACTTGCCTCCAAGATGAGAGTTTTTCTCATAAACCTCCACCGCATAGCCCCTTTGCCGCAGTGAAATGGCGGCGGAGACTCCCCCCAAACCCGCGCCGATCACCAAGACTTTGGATTGTTTCATGGGATCTCAACGTTTCGCATCTGGAGTCGCGCCAAAGCCGCTCGCGCCCGTTGATTACCTGGCTGCAAATGCAAGGCTTTGGAATACCAGCGGGCCGCTTCCTGCCAGTGACCCTGCCGCTCGCAGGCCTCGCCGAGCAAAGTCAGGGCGCTTGGACGTCCCCAGCGTGGCTTCTGCGGATCTGTTGCCTCGCGAGCCTCGACTTCGAAGAGCGCCTCCGCTCGCCGCAACCGCTCGCTGGCGAGCTGCCAATCCGAATCTGAACGCGCCGTGGCGAGGCAGGCCGCTCCCCACAAGTACTGCACCCTCGGGTTGTCAACCCCGTTTGCGAGGGCAACCTCCTGGTGTTTAACGACCAGAGGCCCATACCACCATGCGCGCCACCGACTCTCCCGGCACCGTATCCCGTAAAGAGTGGCCAACATTGCATGGCTCTCCGCATCGGGCGGCCGAAGGCGCACCGTCTCGTCCAGAGTTCGCACGGCGCGATTCCACAAATCTCGACAGGAAGCAATTGAATAGGTCTCGGTATCGCGGCACGCCGTCATAAGAAACCGATGAAAACGGACCACTCCTAGCCAGTACCATCCCAGCCAGGAGCCGGGTGTCCCTTCGAGGGTCTGTTCTAACAATTGTTCCGCGGACGCCAATCGATCTGCATCCCAGTCACGATACGCGGCATAAAATAGTTCGACCCCAATGGTAGGCTCTGGCGTCTGAGCGGCCATGGAGCTGATCAAGGCTCCGCACAACCATCCCGAGACCAAAATGCGGCTCATACCTTGACGAGTTTAGTCGTGTCATTGAATGCTCTCAAATCGAATGGACTGGGCACGGCACGTGGTTTCGCAGCAACGGGAGTTCTTTCTCTCGGGAGCGACTCGATCCGTGGCTTTCCGCCGGCTCCAACTGGAAAGGCTGCTCCAGGCGCTGGATCTGCATGCCGAGGCACTCATCTTGGCACTCCAGGCTGATTTGCGTCGTCCGGCTGCCGAGGCTTGGTTTAGCGAGATTGGCATGGTCCAAGCAGAAATCCGTTACGCCCTCCGCTGTCTGGATCGATGGACGCGTCCTCGGTCTCGCCGCATTCCATGGTGGCTTCGGCCCGGGCATGCCTGGGTACAACCGGAGCCTTTGGGCGTGGTCTTGATCCTCGGTGCGTGGAATTACCCCGTGCAATTGTTGCTGGTCCCGTTAGTAAGTGCGGTGGCTGCAGGTAACTGCGTCATTCTTAAGCCCTCGGAGCATGCCCCTCGGACGTCCGAGGTCCTGACCCGTATGATTCGTTTGACCTATCCGGAATCTTATGTGGCGATTTGCCCCGGCGATCGCTCCGTGGCGGCCGCTTTGCTGCAAGAACGCTACGACAAAATCTTTTTCACGGGCAGCTGCGAGGCAGGTCGGGCCGTCATGGCAGCGGCTGCACGTCATCTTACCCCTGTCACGCTCGAATTGGGTGGCCAATGCCCGTGTGTGGTTTGCCCGGACGCGGCAGTAGCAACCGCGGCTCGTCGGATCGCTTGGGGCAAGTTTACGAACGCGGGCCAAACGTGCGTGGCTCCCGACCACGTTTGGGTGCACCGATCCATCCTGGAGCCCTTTACGCTCGCGTTGGTCCAAGCTGTCCGGAGCTTCTATGGGCCCGATCCCCGCCAGAGTCCGGATTACGGCCGCATCGTAGATCGGCAACATCTGGAGCGCTTGATCTCATTCCTACATCCAGGACGCATTCTCCTTGGCGGGCAATGGGACACAGAGACGCTTTACCTGGCGCCCACGCTGCTCACGGATGTGCCAGCAGAAGCTCCCGTTTTGCAACAAGAGATCTTCGGCCCAATTCTTCCGATTCTCATCTACGACGAGCTGGATGTGCTTTTACAAAGGATGAGCAACAAACCATCACCTTTGACCGTTTATCTTTTTACGCGCCAGCGTTCGATGCAGGAGAAGGTCCTCCATCGGACGCGGTCCGGGAACGTGTGCATCAACGACGTGATCGTGCACCTATTGGCTCGCGAACTGCCGTTTGGCGGCCTGGGCGAAAGCGGTATGGGCAGCTACCATGGTCGAGCTGGCTTCGACAACTTCACGCATTATCGATCAATCTTGTATAGGCGCTCGTTTCCGGATCTGGGGTTTCGCTATCCTCCCTACCGATTTTCCCTGGAGACCTTGCGTCGTTGGTCTCGATGGCTGCTTCGTGATTGACATTTGCCAAGCTTCGGCTTCGCGATAATTTCTCGACCATGCCAAGACGGGTGGTGATCGTGGGCGCCGGCCCGGGCGGCTTAGCGCTAGCGCTCTTACTCGCGAGAGCCGGATTGCAGGTTACGGTGCTGGAACGTCAAAGCCAGGTTGGGGGCCGGACGTCAGCTCTCGTACTGGACGGCTTTCGGTTCGATTTGGGACCGACCTTTTTCCTTTATCCACAGGTGCTGGAGGAGATCTTTCAAGCCGTCGGTTACGATCTACATCGAGAGGTTTCAATCAAACGACTCAACCCCCAATACCGGCTGATTTTTGGTCAGGGTGGTGAATTGCTCTGCGGTCCGGATCCGGAAGCCATGATCGAGCAAATCTCGCGGCTCGCGCCCGCAGATGCACCTCGTTTTCGGGAATTCCTGCAGGACAATCGGGTCAAGCTGGCCAAGTTCAGGCCTTGTCTGCAAATGCCCTTCCACGGCTGGGCTGACCTATTCAACCGCCGGATGTTGGCCGTGTTGCCCTATCTGAAACCTTGGAAATCGTTACACGCAGAGCTAGCAAGTTATTTCCGCGATCCCCGACTCCAACTGGCTTTTACTTTTCAATCGAAATACCTTGGCATGTCGCCCTTTCATTGCCCCAGCCTCTTTTCGATCCTCTCGTTTCTCGAGTATGAATACGGCATTTGGCATCCGATCGGCGGCTGCAATGCGCTGACGCGCGCTTTGGCGAACGTCGCCCTCAAACTTGGGGCGGAGATCCGTTTAAACGAGCCTGTCCTCAACGTGCTCTTTGAGGGTCGTCGGGCGGTAGGCGTTCGCACCCCCGGAGCCGAATACCGCGCAGATGCGATCGCCCTGAATGCCGACTTTGGGCACGCTATGACCACACTTGTTCCAAACGCGTTGCGCCGAAAATGGACTGATGAGGCGTTGGCCCGTAAACGTTTTTCCTGCTCCACTTTCATGATGTACCTGGGGATCGAAGGACGTTACGAGCACCTGCAACACCATAATATCTACATCGCATCGGATTACCGGAAGAACCTTGATGAAATTGAACAGCGTCACGTGCTCTCTGCAGATCCTTCCTTTTACGTGGCCAACCCCTGTCGGACCGATCCCACGCTGGCACCCCCCGGGCATAGTACCCTTTACATTCTGGTGCCCGTCAGTCATCAGCATCCCAATATCGATTGGACACGCGAACGGGATCGATTCCGGAGTCTCGTTTTGAGCCAACTCCGGCGCATTGGCTTGGACGATCTGGAAAAACGAATACGAGTGGAGCGTATAATTACCCCCGCCGACTGGGAGCACCGACTGGGCATTTATAAGGGCGCCACATTCAACCTGGCCCACAACCTCGGTCAAATGCTGCACCGAAGACCTCGCAATCGTTTCGAGGAATTCCATCGGCTTTACCTTGTGGGCGGAGGGACACACCCGGGCAGCGGGCTGCCCGTGATTTTTGAATCCGCGCGGATCACCAGCCGCCTGATCTTAGAAGATCTGAGCTGAGCCGGCGGCGGGCGCACGGTCCCGCACAAACGCTCCTCAAACCTTCGGCTTCCCATGCGCATCCGCGAATTTGAATCGGAACTGATATTGCCATTGTCGCGCGAGCAAGTTTTCCTCTTTTTTGCTGACGCGACCAACCTAGAGGCCATCACCCCACCCTGGTTGCATTTCCACATCTTGACTCCTATGCCCATCGAGATGCGTGCGGGAGTACAAATCGACTATCGCCTGAAGATTCATGGTTGGCCGGTCCGCTGGCGCAGTCGCATCTCCGTCTGGGATCCGCCTCACCGTTTCGTGGATGAGCAGATTCTTGGGCCCTACCGACTGTGGCAACACACGCACGAATTCCTCGAGGTATCCGGAGGCACGCGGGTTCGCGACCATGTGCGTTACGCGGTCCCCATGGACTGGTTGCTTCACCGCCTTTTTGTTCGACGCGATCTGGAGGAAATCTTCCGTTACCGCGCCATGGCGATCCGTCGGCATTGTTTACAATCTCATGCGAGCCACGCAACGGCCGGTCCTTGTTGTACCTGACAGTTCGGCCGGATCAAGGGTCCCGATTACAACGGAAATGTGCGCCAAATCTGCTGTTGGCAACTACTGTAGCTCTGCTGCAAGAGCCCTTGAGCCCTGGGCCCATCGAGGGCTCTGGACGCGTCTGAACGGGCGTGCGTCTAAACGTGCTTCCGGGACTACCGTTCGCCCCTGTTCGAACACGGATGTTGGCGCCAACATACGGAACGAGGAGTGATGGACCCGGGAGGCGAACTTGCGGCTCACGCGTTTTGGCTGAGAGTTGAGGACCAAGCCAAGGGCTGCTTCAAACTAGGGAGCCGTTTCCTAATGCAAACCGTGCCCACGTGCCACCAAGAATGGATGACCGGTCAAATCCGTCTCAAGGGGTGGAACCTAAGAGATGCGCGATTCGGGCCGCCACATCCTCGCTGCGCATAAGGCTTTCGCCCACAAGAATCGCGTCGGCTCCTGCTGACCACACTCTTACCACGTCGGCCCTGGTTTGAATCCCACTCTCGGCCACCAAGAGCGGACGCACTGCAGGGTCTGGGCAGGTTTCCTGCAATCGTTTGGCCAATCGGACGGTGGTCTGCAAGTCCACGTGGAACGTTCGTAAATCACGGTTGTTGATCCCGATTAACAGCGGCTTTAACGCCACGGCTCGTTCTAACTCCTCCTCATCATGCACTTCCACCAAGACGGTCAAGCCCGCTTCCGAGGCCAAACGATGCAGCCGTTCCAATGTCGGCTGCGGCAGGATTGCGGCTATAAGAAGGATCGCGTCTGCCCCCCATTGAATGGACTCCAACAATTGCCGTTCATCGAGAATAAAATCCTTGCGCAGTAGAGGGAGGTTGACTTTTTGCCGAACCTCGAGCAGGTGACGCAATTCTCCTTGAAAAAAGGGGCCGTCCGTGAGCACCGAGAGGCAAGCGGCGCCAGCCCGTTGATATTCTTGTGCAATGAACCCCGGATCAAATTGGGGCCGGAGAACGCCGGCCGAGGGCGATGCCTTTTTAATCTCCGCAATTAATGCGGGAGGCCCAACAGGGGGCCGACGCAACGCCTCCAAAAAATTGCGCCTGGGACCGTATCGCGCGACCGCCGCACGCAAGTCAGAAACGCAGACGGGTCCGCTTGGCAAACGCGCGATCTCCTCTTTTTTCCGGGTCGCAATAGTGTCCAAGATCGTGCCGGGCTGCGTCATAGTTAGGCCTCCTCCTCGTCGCGGATTCCTTGTTGTCGCTTGGTGGGACAACCGGCTCGCAGCCAAGCATGGACAAACATGTCTAGGTCCCCGTCCAACACAGCGTCGGTGTCGCCGGTCTGAACACCGGTGCGCAGGTCTTTTACCATGCGATAAGGTTGCAAGACATAACTGCGGATCTGATTGCCCCAACCGATGCTGCCCTTTTCGCCATAAAAACGCTCCATTTCAGCACGCTGTTGATCTTCGCGCAGGGCCGCCAACTTCGAGAGTAACAACTTCATGGCCGTGGCCCGGTTCTGATGCTGCGAACGCTGGCTTTGCGAGGCAGCCACAATGCCCGTGGGCAGGTGCGTGATGCGTACTGCTGTCTCGACCTTGTTCACATTCTGTCCCCCTTTGCCGCCCGACCGGTAAAAATCAATTTTTAGATCGGCCGGGTTGATCTCGATTTCGCCCGTGTCGTCGATTTCAGCAATCACGTCCACGCTGGCGAAGCTGGTATGGCGGCGCTTGTTGGCATCGAACGGTGAAATGCGCACCAGGCGATGAACGCCCCGCTCGGCCTTGCAAAAACCGTAAGCGTTCTCCCCACGGATGGTCAGCGTGGCGTGTTTAATGCCGGCTGCTTCGCCCGGCAGGATGTCCTCAATCTCGACCTCCCAACCGCGGGACTCCGCCCAACGCTGGTACATCCGCAAAAGCATCGCAGCCCAATCACAGGATTCGGTTCCTCCAGCACCGGCGTTGATGCTCATGATGCAGTTGCGGTGATCGTGCGGACCGTTCAACAAAATGCGCAACTCAAGCTTGTCCAGATCATGAACAAAGCGCTCTGTGTCAGCGGCAAGGTCTGCAGCCAGGGCTGCCTGAGCAGAGGCTGGTTCCGTTTTGCTCAACTCCAGCATGAGCCGGAGATCCTCCAACTGCTTTTCCGCTTTCAGAAGCGGTTCAATCCGGTTCCGCAACCGAGTCGCCTCTTCGATGAGCTTCTGAGCTTGCTCGCGATTGGACCAAAACGTGTCGCTCGCCATCTGGGTCTCGATTTCCCCCAAACGGCGTTGTGCGCCAGGTACGTCAAAGAAACCTCCGCAAGTAAGCCAGTTTGTCAGCCGCTGTTGTCAATTGTGTCGCAATTGTGTCCAACATGCGCTCCAGAATAATCAACCCCCATGCTCAGGCAACGGTCCACACACGCCGTAGAGATTCGGCTCCTGCCTGCCGAGGCAGTCTCAACTCCACATGCCCGGAGACTTCTCCAGAGTTTCAGAGATTAAAAGAGAGCAAAGCCCGGCCAGCACCACACCACGGACCCGCTTAGGCGTATGGTTGTACCGGATGCACCGCGGGCCGGGCGGGCCCGGGATCCTTCGCGCTGCAGCATCTGCGCTCGAGGGATGTTTTTGCACCAATCCGGGGGCTACCAGGATGCCGCGGGACTCTTCGTTCTGGTTCTCGCAATTGCCGGGTCACTTTGGCACCTTGGGCATCACGCATGAGAGACCTTGGCTGATGGTTAATTGGACCTCTACTGCTAGTCGCCGATTTTTCCGCGTCGGTTGCACGATTGAGCTTGGGCTTGGAATCGTGGGGGTACTGCTGATGCTCGGCCTGGATCGGCCTTTCTTCAGTTGGTGGGCCCTGGAGACAAACGTGCTCATCGTCGCCACTCTGAGCATAATCCCGCTTTGCGCTGTTCTCTGCTTAACCTTGCATAGTCGGTCGGGCCCCCTGCATCCGATCCGCCGCTGGCTGGAGGAAACGCTGCGACCGCTGCTGAAAGAGTGGAGGATGTGGCAAATAGGTTGCCTGTCACTTCTGGCTGGAATCGGCGAAGAGTTATTCTTCCGAGGCGCCATTCAGAACTGGCTGCAGATATGGTGGGGCAGTGCGCCAGCTTTGATTCTCACGTCGATCCTGTTTGGAGCGTTGCACTATGTGAATCTTGCGTATGCTCTGGTGAGCAGCTTGATGGCCCTCTTCCTAGGTGTTCTGATGCTTGCGACCCACTCCTTGGTCGCACCCATCCTCACGCACGTCAGCTATGATTTTTTCGCCTTGGTCTACCTCTCGCGTTTTCATCAACCGCAGTCGCCCTCCGATTGCCCAACTTCTTGAGCCGTTCACCCCAACCTAAAGGCACTCTCGCCGCACCCATTGTCAGCAGACTGCAGCTCATCCAAGATGTCCGCTGCGTCTTTGTCCCATGTCCGATGCTCTGTTGATTCTGCTTCAGACCATGACCATGACCTTAAAATCATGAACATCCACAAACTGCCGCCCGATCCGATAGACTAAATGACACGGCCGAATACTTTGCTCGAAACCCAGTTTGTTTCTGCTTCAACCGATTCGCTGTGTCAACGAGGGTCTCAAGACACTTTTCCGCAAGAGTTTAGATAAAAAATGGCACAAATTGGAGAAAACTGCACTTTGTCTATTGACATTTTGGATTTTTGTTTAAAACTCTCCGTGTGTCGATGAAGTGGGTTGCTTCCCAATTAAGGGATGCCGGGCTGCGAGAGCGCCCCAGAGCGAGTGGATCCATCAATCCGAGATGGACTCCCCAAGGTGTCCATTGGCGCTCTGGCCTGAGTGCGAGCTTGGTTTGGATAGGAGGCGGCCTTCTGCATGCCGGGGGTGGAAGAGGATCTACGTTTGGGAACGCTCATGAGGTTTCGTGAACGGCCGAAGAGTCCCTTATGGAAAGAAACTTGCAAGATCGGCACTCTGTGGCGTGAGAAGGTCCGTTCGCGCGATCACGCAACAACGTAACGTGAATGATTGACGGAAGGCGGACAGGATTCGCGGGAGGTTGGTATGCTGGAGAAGCCTTATCGGAGTTTGGTCAAAGCAGTCTCGTGGCGCGTCACGGGCACATGTGACACGATACTGGTTTCTTTCGTGGTCACCGGGCGGTTCAAGAAGGCTGTCTCCATCGGACTGATCGAGCTGTTTACCAAGATCATGCTTTACTATGCGCACGAGCGGTTGTGGAATCGGATACCCTTTGGACGGGCCAAAGGGTCGGATGGCCAAAGCATTTGAGTAAGCGAGCTTGAATCACACGGATGTGAAGCGACGGAGGACCAAGACATGCCCTTGTTTCCTGACATTGTTGGCACGGTCGGACGTACCCCTTTGGTGAAACTTAATCGGATCACAGCCGGCTTGGATGCCACCATTGCGGTTAAATGCGAATTCTTTAACCCCCTTAGCAGCGTGAAGGACCGGATTGGCTACTCCATGATCGCGGCTGCGGAAAGAGACGGGATCCTCACGCCTGACACCACGATTATAGAACCCACGTCGGGCAACACGGGAATTGCGCTCGCCTTTGTCGCGGCTGCGCGAGGGTACAAGCTTATTCTAACAATGCCGGAGACCATGAGCTTGGAGCGCCGCACCTTGTTGGCCATGTTGGGGGCGAAGCTGGTGTTAACTCCCGGTCCGGAAGGCATGCGCGGGGCCATTCGCAAAGCCGAGGAGTTGCACCGGGACATTCAACCCTCGTGGATTCCGCAACAATTTGAAAATCCGGCCAACCCGGAAATTCACCGTCGCACCACAGCCGAGGAAATTTGGGCCGACACCGCAGGTAAAGTGGATATTTTTGTGGCAGCGGTGGGCACTGGCGGGACCATCACCGGGGTCGGCGAAGTCATCAAATCCAGAAAGAAAGATTTCAAAGTAATCGCGGTGGAACCCAAAGATTCACCCGTGATCACGCAAACTTTACGGGGCGAACCTGTCAAGCCCGGTCCGCACAAAATCCAGGGAACCGGGGCAGGGTTTGTCCCCAAGGTGCTGAACCTCCAGATTCTCGACGAAGTGATCACCGTTACCAACGAGGATGCTTTTGCCATGGCCCGTCGTTTAGCCCTGGAGGAAGGCATCCTGGCAGGCATCTCCAGCGGGGCCAATGTGTGGGCAGCCCTGCAGGTAGCCAAACGGCCGGAAAACAAGGGCAAACTGATCGTTACCGTCGCGCCCAGCACGGGGGAACGGTATTTGAGCACCCCTTTGGCCGATGAGGCCCGTCGTCTGGTACAGGCTTGAAGCAGCAGCAAGGGTTTATGAATGCGGGCAAAACCGAGAGCGGTCTGACTCGAAACGAAGCATTGAAAACGGGATGCCCCACGTTGGCCGGCACGATTGCGGCCACGTTGGCCAATCCGGATGTAGATCATTTTAGTGACGAAGATTACGAATTCCTAAAATTTCATGGTGTCTATCAACAAGACGACCGGGATCTGCGTAAGAGTGGGAAAAAGTACATTTTCATGGTTCGGGGCCGGATCCCGGGCGGGGTCATGACGCCGCATCAGTGGGCTGTATTTGACGAGCTGGCAACTCGATACGGCAACAATACGCTGCGGATTACCACTCGTCAGAGCATCCAGTTTCATGGCGTGGTGAAGTCCGGCCTCCGACCGTTGATCCACGGCATCAACGAGTGCTTATTGTCGACGCTGGCCGCCTGCGGCGACGTCAACCGCAACGTAATGGCTCCGCCCACGCCGGCCTACACGCCGGCCCGGGCCGAGGTCTTCGAAGATTGCCGGCGTGTGGCCGATGCGCTGAAACCGCGCACACCTGCTTATCACACGATTTGGGTCAATGGAATCGAGCTGGACCTCAACCAGGCGGCGAACCGTGATTTTATGGACCCCCTCTACGGCGCCGGTTATCTACCTCGCAAGTTCAAGACTGCCTTTGTCATCCCGCCGATTAACGACGTCGACATTTTGACCAACGACCTTGGGTTTATTGCCATCGTGGAGAACGGTCAGCTGGTGGGTTACAACGTGGCGGTTGGCGGCGGCATGGGCCGCAGCCATGGCAACGCGCAGACATATCCACGGTTGGCGGATGTGCTCGGTTTTCTGCCACGCGAGAGGCTAATCGAGACAGCCAAGGCTGTCTTGACCATCCATCGTGATTTCGGGGACCGTACCAATCGCAAGCATGCTCGATTGAAATATGTAGTGGCCGAACGCGGGATCGATTGGACACGCGCAGAGGTCGAAGCCCGGGCTGGTTTTAAATTGCAGCCACCACGGCCATTCCAGTTCACCACCACAGGTGACCTGCTCGGCTGGCATCGTCAGGTGGATGGACGGTGGTTCTTCACAGTTTACGTGGAGTCCGGCCGCGTGAAGGACCTGCCTCATCGGCAGCTGAAAACGGCTTTGCGCCGCATCGCCGACCGCTGGTCGGATCTGGAATTTCGCCTGACTCCCAACCAAAACCTCATCTTGGCTAACGTGCCCGAACCCGTTCGGCCCGAGCTGGACGGGTTATTGCGGGAGCACGGCGTTTGCACCGATCGGCAGACCACGGTCATTCGCGCAGCGGCACTTTCATGCCCGGCCTTGCCGACCTGCGGCTTGGCATTGGCTGAGTCCGAGCGGTTCTTGCCGAGCGTCTTGGATCGGTTGGAGGCCATCGCTGCAGAGCTGGGGCTGCAGGATCAGGAGATTATCGTGCGCATGACCGGATGCCCTAATGGCTGCGCCCGCCCCTACATGGCGGAGATCGGACTGGTGGGCAAGGCACCCGGTCGATACCAGGTCTGGCTCGGCGGGAACGAGGCCGGCACCCGGCTCAATCGCTTGTGGAAAGACACCGTCAAGGATGTCGAGCTCGAGGCAGAATTGCGCAGCCTCTTGGAGCAATATCGCAAAGGGCGGCATCCTCATGAGCGCTTCGGAGACTGGGCTGTAAGGGTTTTGTGGCCTCAAATCGAAGCCTCTGTACCTGCCTCATGAATCGGGAGTTGCTGCAACAATGGAACGACGCGCTGCAGGCTCGGCACCCTCGGGATACCATCCGATGGGCCGTGCAACAGTCCGAGGGTCGCGTCGTTGTATCCACAAATTTTCGACCGTACGAGGCGGTTTTGCTGCACATGTGCGTTTGCGAATACCCTGATATGCCCGTCCTATGGGTGGATCACGGTTACAACCGTCCGGCCACATATCGACATGCAGAGGCACTCCGGACACTTTTGAAACTGAACCTCAAAATTTATCACCCTCGCATCTCCGCAGCACATCGAGATGCCGTGTATGGTCCTCTGCCGGGACCGGATGATGAAGAAGGACTGAGGCAGTTTAGTTTGCTGATGAAACTGGAACCCTTTCAGCGGGCCATGCGGGACCTGGCGCCCAAAATTTGGTTAACGGCTTTACGCAGGGTCCAGAATCCTCATCGGGCAAACTTGGAAATGGTTGTTTGGGACGAAACATTTCATGTTTTGAAAGTTAGTCCCCTACTTCATTGGACGGATTCGCAGATGGAGTCCTATCTCCAAGAGCACGGCTTGCCCAACGAATGGGATTACCATGATCCGGCCAAAGCCGATGAGAAACGGGAATGCGGCCTGCACGCCGGATGGAAGTCGCAGAAGCTGGGGGCCTAAGGGAAATCCTCGCTGGTTTTTTTTTCTCGGCACTTGCCGGTCTTGACCATGAAGGGAACGTACCAACTGGACCATTTGCAGTACCTAGAGAACGAGGCCATTCACGTCTTGCGGGAGGTCGCAGCCGAGTTCGAACGTCCGTGCATTTTGTTCTCTGGCGGGAAAGATTCCATCTGTTTATTGCGGCTGGCAGAGAAAGCGTTTCGGCCCTCACCGATTCCCATGCCTTTGCTTAATGTCGATACGGGCCATCATTTCCCCGAATTGAACGAGTTCCGAGACCGCCGTGCCCGTGAGCTCGGCGCGCGCTTGATCGTACGCAAGGTTGAGGACGCCATCGCCCGAGGCATTGCGGTACCGGCGCCTGGGGAGGTCAGCCGCAATCGCTTGCAGATCCCCACTTTGCTGGCTGCCATTGAGGAGTTCCGCTTTGACGCCTGTGTGGGGGGAGCGCGCCGTGACGAGGAAAAATCTCGGGCGAAGGAGCGTTTCTTTAGTTTCCGCGACGCATTTGGGCAATGGGATCCCCGCAATCAGCGCCCGGAGGTATGGAACCTTTACAACACGCGCGTCAATCCTGGGGAACACATGCGGGTGTTTCCGCTCTCCAATTGGACCGAGCTGGACGTGTGGGAGTACATCCGGAAGGAAAAATTGGAAGTCCCGAGAATTTACTTCAGTCACAGACGCCTATGCGTTCGTCGCCAGGGCCAATGGCTGGCCGTTAATGAGTTTCTCCCGCCACAACCCGGCGAGGAGGTCCGTGAACTGCGCGTCCGGGTTCGGACCATTGGTGACATCATCAGCACCGGAATGATTGAAAGTCCGGCTGACAGTCTCGATGACATCATCGCCGAAGTCGCGGCCGCACGTGTGACGGAGCGCGGGGCTCGAGCGGATGACCGCACGGGCGACGCTGCCATGGAAGATCGCAAACGCCTCGGTTACTTCTAAAACGTATCATACCTGCTATGGAGGATTTTTGGACCGTCATGTTAATCGGATTTGCCGCCCAAATGGTGGATGGAGCATTGGGCATGGCCTACGGGCTGACGGCTTCCTCGTTTCTTCTGGCCACGGGTCTCCCGCCGGTCCAAGTGAGCGCCACGGTGCATCTCGCTGAGGCCTTTACTACGGGAGCTTCTGCCATCTCACACCACAAGTTTGGCAACGTAGATGGCGATCTGTTCAGGCGTTTGATCTTACCCGGTTGTCTTGGCGCCTGCATCGGCGCGTATCTTTTATCCTCTTTGCCCGGGGAAAAGTTGAAGCCCTGGGTGGCCGGTTACATCATGATCATGGGGGCAATTGTATTCGCCAAAGCCTTCACGCAGATACCTCCCGTCCGGGTTGCCGGCCGGGTGAGCAGTTTGGGGTTCTTTGGAGCTTTGGTGGATGCCATGGGCGGAGGTGGTTGGGGGCCCATAGTGACCTCCACGTTGCTCGCACGAGGCAATGAAGCCCGTTTCACCGTGGGCACGGTGAACGCCGTGGAGTTTTTTGTTACATTGAGCTCCTCGGCAGTGTTCCTGGTTACAGTGGGATTGGGCTTGTGGAAAATTGTTCTGCCATTGGCCTTGGGGGGGTTTTTTGCAGCTCCACTGGCAGCCTACGTATGCAAGCTGGTGCCCCACCGCATCATGCTCGCAGTGGTGGGCCTGGTCATCATTGGCGTAAGTTTTCGCACGCTTTTCAAAGTATTGTCGGGCTAGAAGTCGGGCGGCACGTATTCACGGGGGTGTGGGAATGCGGAAGCAATTCCGGAATCAGGCAATTGCTCAGGCCCCGAGCCCGAGAACTTGGGCCTGGATTGGGGGCGGCGCCCAGCCCTGCCCTCGGTCGGGGTACGGCCGGTGGGTTTTTAGCCGGGTCTCGATTTCCCACCGGACCCTCGAAGGCTTCCCTACGGGAGCACGAATCGAGCGCAGTCTTCCAAAGAGTGCAACCGTACATCCGAGTGGGAAGGAAACAGCGAGAAGTTTGGCCCCTGTCGTCGAAGAGGCCGGTCACTGCTTCCATTAAAGGAAAGTAAAACCATGTCAACGCATACTCGTCCCGTAGAGATCCTCCGATTCAACACATGCGGCAGTGTCGATGATGGTAAGTCGACGCTGATAGGTCGATTATTGTACGATTCCAAGAATCTGATGGAAGATCAGCTTGAGGCATTGCAGCGCTCTGCTGATCTGACTGGAGGCGGCCAAGTCAACCTGGCGAATATCACCGATGGTCTTCGGGCCGAACGAGAACAAGGCATCACCATCGACGTGGCGTACCGTTATTTTGCCACGCCGCGTCGGAGGTTTATCGTCGCCGACACGCCGGGGCACGTGCAATATACACGCAACATGGTCACTGGTGCCTCAACGGCCAACCTTTCGGTGGTATTGGTAGATGCGCGCCAGGGAGTCACCGAGCAAACCCGACGACATGCTTGTATCGCCGCTTTGTTGGGGATTCCGCATATTGTCTTCGCAGTTAACAAAATGGATTTGGTCGAGTGGAGCGAGCGGCGTTTCTTGGCAATTCGCGCGGAGATTGAGGCATTCTTACCTAAATTGGACGCGTTCCGCGATGTGAAATTCATCCCCATCAGCGCTCTCCACGGCGACAACGTGGTGGATCCCTCGCCCCGGACACCATGGTATGAAGGGCCAACTCTGCTGCGACATCTGGAAACCGTGCACATCGCCAGCGACTGGAATTTGACGGCATTACGTTTTCCGGTTCAATGGGTTAACCGCCCTCATCGGCCAACCGACTCAGCACTGCATGATTTCCGCGGTTTCAGCGGCCAATTGGCCGGGGGAATCGTCCGCACCGGCCAATGGGTTCTTGTGTTGCCCTCAGGTTGGAAGACCACGGTTCGCGAAATTTGGACCCCCGAAGGAATCGAGGCTGAGGCATTTTGCCCCCAAAGTGTTACACTCGTTTTAGAGCACGACCTGGATATTAGCCGTGGCGATATGATCGTGTCGCCGGACCAATTGCCGGGAATGAGTCAGGAAATCCAAGGCCGCGTCTGCTGGATGCATCCCAAGCCCTTGATCGCGGGTCGTAAGTTTCTGCTGAAACACACCACTCAGACGGTTCAGGCAGTTGTCACGTCTTTGGAAAGTCGCTTGGACATCGCCACATTTGAAGCGGAGCCGGGGCCCTCAGAACTCGGTCTCAATGATATTGGTGAGGTGCGTCTTCGTACATCGAGGCCTCTCATTTACGACGGCTACGGCTTTAACCGCATGACCGGTTCGTTCATTCTAATTGAGCCGGGGACAAACGCCACCGTAGCCGCAGGGATGTTACGGTCTCCCTCTGAACCGGCACGTTTGGAATACACCGACTTCGCTATTTAAAGTCCGGTGCGGCCGTCACTCCGCACCGGAGAAAACTCCACACACCGGTGGTTGCATCCAGAAAACACACATAATCCCGGGGATGAACTTGGGTGCCAACCTGAAGGAAGGCTGAAATATGCCGAAATCCAGCGGCGGGGTATTAGAACAACGGGCGAAGTCTTCTGCATGAAGCATCTCAAACGCGGCCAAAACCGCCAAGGGCTTTGCAACCGATTCTGGCTAAACTTTTTCCGACTTGTTAGGGAACCTTTGCTGGATCACCATTCATTTCATGCCTCCAGACCGGGCGACCTAACAAAGCCCAACTGTTGAAGCAGACTTCTTATGTCCGGTCATCCTCACTCTGCCTCCTTTCGGGCTGGGTTACGACCTGCTCAAGCATCAGATATCGGGCTTTGGGCTTATCAAAACTGCAGATGCAACGCTGCTTCCGTGTCCTATTTCGACCGTGTTTTATCCGAACATGCGCAGGCATCAGGCGAAGGACACGCTGGTAAATTCCGCAGATCCGCTCCCACTACGGCCTCCAACAACCCGGGCAGGTAGAATAGCTTTGCGTCATGGTCGCGCATCCCGCCGGGGCTTGACATTTCATTGCTGCCGGAGCGTGCCGGGCTGAGCAGATGCCTCCCGACCCACCCGGCAGCATGTTGCTCCGCCCCCGCAAACCGTGTCCGCATGACACTACCGAGCCATCCCATGAAACGTGGCAACGGCCGGGGCATGGGACGGCACCGCCGGTTCCGTGGCCTCAACCACACGCCGCATCTGGGCAAACCACCACTCGGCACGGGCACGGCGGCGCTCGACCGGGGTGATTCGTTTGCGCAACTCCGATCCCAGCTTCAGCTCAAGTTGCCTGGCAATGGTTTTCATAGTCCCTCAAACTTTTTTTTGATCACCATGATGCCAAGTGGGGTCGGACAAATGTTGGGGTAGGACAAATTTTTTGCGGTCGTGAGTCTCAGGCCGTGCGGCATCCAAGCAAGTGAGATTGGTATTTGTCCCCAGTTCTCATGACATGCCTTGAGTGGGACAGTTGGATATGGTGTTGTTGTGTCCATACGGACTCGACCGATCGCGAACCAGTTGATGAGATCAGCCAAGATAAACCAGCGCGCGTCCGGGCTTTCGGGACGTCTCCCACGCATCATGGGGCTGTGGCTGATGGGCAGTTTATGGGTTATAGGAGGGGTTGGTTGTGGCCGCACGGGCGGCTCTGCCAACTCCCTTGATGAAGCCGATGCCATCACCCAGCGTTTAAAGGGTGAGGATTCGCAGTCTGGTGGGGCGAGGGCAACGACTCACAACACAGCCCTTTCAAACGTAGAAGCTGCCGGGCCGAAGGGGACTCCCCGTGGGGGCAGAGACCATGAACCTTCTCATTCCGCAACGCCCGTAGATTTGCGTAGCCTTACGCAGGCCCTTCGTCGCTATAGTGCCGAAAAACGTCGTGTGCCGAGCTCGTTGGAGGAAATAGTCGCGGCTGGCTATCTTGAGGCCCTCCCAGAGCCTCCGGCGGGCATGCGATACGCCATCAATCCGGCTCGTGTAGAGGTTCTTTTAGTGAAGCGTTAACGGTAGGAAAACGTTCCTGCGATGAGAAACCGCTCACCCAGCCCAGCTGTGGTTCGGCCGCGGATCTTCTCGGCTTTTACCCTGATCGAGTTATTGGTTGTGATTGCGATCGTGGCAATTCTAGCAGGAATGCTCTTGCCAGCGTTGTCTCGTGCCAAAGGCAAGGCTCATACCACCCAGTGTATGGCGAACCTGAAACAGATTGGCGTGGCCATGGCACTGCACGTGGCTGACAACAATGATATGTATCCCTATGCCGCGATCTACACGGGCGATTACATGTACCAGATGTCCTGGGACGATTTGCTCCACCGAAGCCTGGGTGGGACGGCTCCGCAGACAGAGCTGGATCTCGCAATCATGGACAGCGTATACGTGCCGAGGCTTTTGAAATGCCCTGCTGACCGCGTGCCGAACACTGTCGTCTGGGCGCAGTACGGTCAGCGGCGCACGTATTCCATGATTGAGGCGTCCATGTCAGTTAACCGGTATGGCGATCCCCTGCCCCCCACGAGTCGGGGCGTGGGGGTGTATTACTGGTGGCGTGGTGTGTCCGGACTGCCCAATTGGGAACAACCTGGGTACAAAACCACCGTCGTGCAACAGCCAGCACTAACTTTCATGATCGCCGAGAACCCGAAGACCAATAATATCGCCGGCAACTGTTGGCCGGCTTCTGTTCCGAGTCCAGCTCAACAATTGGAAGGCTATGGTGGACCGGTTTACTTTTTGCACAATGGGCGTTTCAACTATCTTATGCACGACGGGCATAGCGAATTGATGAGAGTTGAGCGCACGGTGGGCCGCGGCTCTTTAAACGACCCTCGGGGCTATTGGACCGTGGTCGCCCATGATTGAGCTCGCATTGAGCTCTTCATCAGCCAACGACCCCATGCATGGCTCGGATCGGGGCGCCTTGAGTTCTGGCGACTCGATTGGGGAAGGCACACCAGTTGCTTCAAGAGGTTGCTTTTGATTCGGAGCCATCGATCAGTCAAACGCGCGCTTGCGCAATCGCGCCTTTTCTTACGTCCCCCAGTCCATTACCTTGCCTGAGGAACTTGGTATGGGCCGTCGCCTCACGTACATCGGTAAGTGTCCGACCTTAGAGCCAGTCGACAGGCCTTTTTCTAACAAGCGGAGGCCGATTTACTCCAATCTGGCCCGTGGAGTGCCCGCCTAAAATCCAGCGGCTTAAAGGCCGATCGGCTCATTGGATCAACCCCTTTCCTCACATGGCCCCAGGCGGCTGGCTCAAACTGGATGTTTTCCATCCAAATGGTTGCCGCCCGAACTACGGACCGGTCTTTGAGCATCACCCCCGCCCGGCCCTTCTCTGGAAAGGTTCAAGGGAAGACACATTCTTCTCTGCAACTGCAGCGGTTTGCCCATGAGGGAATTGGATAATGGGGTTGCCACAGTAACGCTCTTTGCCTAGAAGCATGGGCATGAGGTTCCGTTGTTGGTTCCTAATTGGCATTATGCTCATGGGGAGCGGGCCGGTGTGGCGCTCCGCGGCTGTAGCCGGACCCGGCAAGCGCACTCAATCCGGCCGCGTTGTCTTGCACGCGCCGCATCACCCCTTTGCATCCGGGCGTCGTCCTCTTGCGCCGAAACGGGACACGGGCTGCGCCGCGATGCAGGAGGTTCAAAAGCTCTCGGAGTCCGGTACTCCCAACCCCACATCGGCCGGCCCGACTGTGACTCCTGATGTCAAGCGGCCGTCTCAGCCAACGACAAGTCCGGAACCACCTGCGGACGTGTTCTCACTTGCATCTCCGCTGACGGCGGAGCAACAAGCCCGTCTAGCTGAACTTCTGGAGCGTTACAAGGCCGACCAAATTACACCAGAAGAATACCACCGTGAACGACAGCGGATTCTTCAAACAGGCACTCCTGCCAAACCGTAACCGGGTCAAGGTGCTGCGGGAACCCACCTCCCGGAAACGGAGCTTGGACGATCCCAAAGTGAGAGACGCTTCATGCATGCTTTCCAATTTCGACAGGACCGGTTGTACTGCGAGGAATTGTCAGTAGAGTCGCTGGCGCGGCGTTATGGCACGCCATTATACATATATTCCCAACTGACTCTGACTCGCAATTTCCGGAGGTTGGACGAGGCTTGGGCCTCTGTTCGCCATTTGCCCTGTTACGCGGTCAAGGCCAATTCCAATCTGGCAATTCTTCGCCTCATGGCTGATTTGGGCAGTGGTTTTGACGTGGTCAGCGGTGGAGAACTGCGACGCGTAATGGCGGCCGGTGGAAGCGCGCATCGATGCGTCTTTGCGGGCGTTGCAAAAACCGAGGAGGAAATCGGCCTGGCGCTGCGAGCGGGCATCCACTGCTTCAACATCGAGAGCGAAGCTGAGCTGGACCGAGTCGACCGACTGGCTGGTGACCTTGGTCTGACAGCCCCGGTGGCCGTGCGCGTAAATCCGAACATCGCGGCCCGTACCCATGCCAAAATCACCACCGGGACCTATGAAAATAAATTTGGCATTGCCCTGGATCTGGCGGAATCGGTGTACGAGCGAGCTGCTCGAAAAAAGAATCTTTGGCTCCGTGGCTTGCAAATGCACATCGGTTCCCAGCTGACACAGGTAAAGCCATTCGAAGATGCGGCCCGACGCATTGCACCCCTAGCGGCAACTCTCAAGCGGAAATACGGCATCGAGTTTTTGGATATTGGAGGAGGACTCGGCATCGTGTACCAGGACGCGTTGGCCAGCGGAGATCCATTTTGGTGGCAGAGCCCACAAGGTCGTCGCATGTTGACTCCCGAGCAATACGCAGCGCGCTTGCTCCCGATTTTGGAGCCATTGGGATTACGGATCCTTCTGGAACCGGGCCGATTTATTACGGGCAACGCCGGCATTTTAGTTACCAAAGTGGAATACGTAAAACGGACCGGACGCAAAACCTTTGTCATTGTGGATGCGGCCATGACCGAGCTCATCCGACCGGCCTTTTACGACGCATATCATGAGATCGTTCCGGTGGTGCGGCGCCGGCGGCGGGTGGAGCCGTGCGACGTGGTCGGGGGCGTATGCGAATCAGCCGATTACTTTTGCAAGGATCGACCGTTACCCATCCCTCAGCCCGACGAGTTGCTCGCCATCTTGAGTGCTGGCGCTTATGGCTCGGTCATGGCTTCAAATTATAACAGTCGTCCTCTGGCAGCAGAGGTCTTGGTTCACGGCCGCCGGTCGGCTCTTGTGCGCCGCCGTCAACCGGTGGAGGCCATCTGGCAATGGGAAAACACGGCGCCGTGGCAAGATTAGCCCCTGCTGGGGCCGCAGTTCGGAGTTATTCTGCCTCTTCTGCCTCTGCTTCTTCTGCTCGAGAGACCGGAGGCGGCCTCAGGCCTTTGGCCGCCTGCTTTTGAGGGCTGGCCTTGCACCCGTGCCGGGATCACGCTTTACACGTTAGGCCGGCGTGGGCATCTTTCGGCCCCGATGACACAGCATTGCAATAGCGCCGCAACAGAATCGCGCGGGTTAGCCGCCGGATTTGACTCTGCGTTCGCAGGGATGGCCGGGCTGGAGCAGGCCATTCGCCGATCCCAAGATTTCTGGCTGAGCCAGCAGAAACCGGAGGGTTATTGGATTGGCGAGCTGCTGGTGGATGTCACGTTGGTGGCCGACATGGTGGCGTTTCACCATTGGGATCGTAGCGTTGATCCGGCGTGGCAGCGCAAGGCCGTTCGGCATATCTTTGATAAGCAACTGCCAGACGGGGGTTGGAACATCTATCACGGTGGACCAGCCGAAGTCAATGCAACCATCAAAGCGTATCTGGCGCTTAAACTGGCTGGCATCCCCCCTACGCATCCACGCATGTTACGAGCTCGGGAGGTAGCCCGCGCTTTGGGCGGCGTACCAAGGATGAACACCTTCTCCAAGTTGTACCTTGCCTTGCTGGGTCTTTATCCGTGGAAGTATGTTCCGACCATTCCTTGCGAGGTGTTGCTGCTGGGCAAATGGTTCCGGGTCAATTTCTGGGATATGAGCAATTGGTCTCGGGCCATGTTGGTGCCTTTGGCAATCATCAACCATTTTCGGCCCACACGCCCCTGTGGGATTGATCTCCATGAACTATACCCTGAGGGGTTCCATGAGCGGGATCTTAGATTGCCACGGGATCCGGATCTTTTCACATGGCGTAACTTCTTCCTTTGTCTGGACAAACTCCACAAATTTGCCGAGCTATGGGTGCGTTTGGGGATTCACCCGTTCCGTCGCCGGGCCTTACGCAAGGCGGAACAATGGATGCTGGAACGTTTCGAGGGATCGGATGGCCTCGGCGCGATTTTCCCGGCGATGCTCAACTCTTTAATCGCCCTGAAAGCGCTGGGATATCCTGACAACCATCCCGAGGTTGTTCGCGCCCGCGCAAAGCTCAAGGAATTGGAGCATGAAACCCCTGAGTCCCTCCGCATTGAGCCTTGTTTATCCCCAGTGTGGGACACAGCCATCGTAACCATCGCGCTTTGCGAATCCGGTGTATCTCCGGATCATCCTGCGGTCGTTCGGTCGGTGGAGTGGTTGCTGGACCGGGAGATCCGCTTCCGGGGTGACTGGCAGCATAAAAACCCGGCGCCAGTGGAGCCCAGCGGTTGGGCGTTTGAATTTAACAACAAATGGAATCCCGACGTAGATGACACCGCCATGGTTCTGTTGGCTTTGCGCCATGTCCCAACGAGTCATCCGGAACGTCGCGATGGAGCCTTCCGACGCGGCTTGAATTGGATGCTAACATTCCAATGTAAGGACGGCGGTTGGGCTGCTTTCGACAAGGATTGCACCAACAGCATCTTGGAAAAGGTCCCCTTTGCGGATCATAATGCCATGTTGGATCCAGAATGTGCAGACATCACCGCCCGGGTGCTGGAGGTGCTGGGTTTGTCTGGATTTGGGCTGGACCATCCTCAAGTCCGCCGTGCTGTGGCCTGGCTACGATCGCAACAGGAAGCTGACGGCTCATGGTATGGGCGTTGGGGGGTCAATTACATTTACGGCACCTGGCAGGTCTTACGGGGTTTGCATGCGTTGGGGATGGATATGCATCAACCTTGGTTGTTGCGGGCGCGCGACTGGCTGGAAAGCATTCAGCACGAGGATGGCGGATGGGGTGAACGCTGCAATACCTATGATGACCCGGTCTTTAAGGGGCAAGGCCCTAGTACGGCCTCACAGACCGCTTGGGCGGTCATGGCTTTGTGCACCTTTGGCGATCCACATCGTCCTTCCCTGCGCGCCGGCGTGGATTACCTGCTACGTCAGCAGAATCCGGATGGCACTTGGACAGAGGAGGAAACCACAGGAACAGGTTTCCCCAAGGTCTTTTACCTCAAGTATGACAGTTATCGAAATGCCTGGCCGCTGCTGGCCTTGGCGACCTATCGGAAGTTACTCCAGGGTCAATACCGGTCCTGAGGCGCAAACGTCTTCGCCGCCAGGATTGGCGCGTAAGCGTCGCCAGGTAAGTCGAGTCAATGGACACAAGTTAGTGTTCACCAGAAAAGCACAGAAAGGCATCTCGCCATGAGCACGCTGCAATCTCAGAAGCCCAAACGCACAGTGACGGTGATCCCCGGGGACGGCGTGGGTCCGGAATGCATCCGGGCTGCGCAACGTCTGGTCGAAGCCGCCGGCGCTTCCGTCGTCTGGGAGGAATGTGAAGCCGGCGCAGGGGTTTTTCGCAAAGGGATTGCCTCAGGGGTTCCTCAGGAAACTATCGAGTCGATTCGTCGCACGCGAGTGGTGTTGAAAGGGCCTTTGGAAACGCCCGTGGGTTACGGCGAGAAAAGCGCCAACGTTACGTTGCGGAAGCTTTTCGAGACCTATGGGAACATCCGGCCGGTCCGCGAGCTGCCCGGTGTGACCACGCCTTACAGCGGGCGAGGCATTGACCTCGTCGTAGTCCGGGAAAATGTGGAGGATTTGTACGCAGGCATCGAACACATGCAGACGCCGGGAGTGGCCCAATGCTTAAAACTGATCTCGGCCAAGGGATGCGAAAAAATCGTGCGGCTGGCGTTTGAGCTGGCACGGGCCGAGGGTCGCAAGCGTGTTCACTGCGCCACGAAATCCAACATCATGAAACTGACCGAGGGCCAGTTGAAGCGTACCTTCGAACAGGTCAGCCGGGAGTATCCGGACATTGAAGCCCAACACATTATTATCGACAATTGTGCCCACCAGTTGGTTAAACGTCCTGAGCAATTTGACGTGATCGTCACCACCAACATGAATGGTGACATCATTAGCGACCTGACCTCGGCTTTGATCGGGGGGCTCGGCTTTGCACCTTCGGCCAACATCGGCAATGAGGTGGCCATCTTTGAAGCCGTGCACGGTTCGGCACCGAAGTATGCTGGTAAAAATGTCATTAACCCCACTGCCGTTATTCTGTCGGCTGTATTGATGTTGCGCCATTTGGGCGAGTTTGAGGCCGCAGCGTGCATTGAACACGCCATCTTGGTCACGCTGGAAGAGGGCAAGGTCCGAACTGGCGACGTCGTGGGGTATGACCGCGGCGCCACTACAACGGCCTATACGGAAGCAGTCCTGGCCAACCTGGGACGCAAATCCGAACGATACCGGGTCCGGGATTACAAACCGATCCGTCTGCCACAGGTCTCAACCGAACCGGCTGTGGTCCGCCCGCACAAACGCCGCGTGGTCGGCGTGGACGTGTTTGTGGAAGCGACGCTGACACCGGAGGCGTTGGGCCGAGGTTTGGAAACCCTGGTCAGCGACCTGCCGGTCAAACTCAAAATGGTTTCGAATCGCGGTACTAAGGTCTATCCTCCGACCGGCGCGATCACCGACTGTGTAGATCACTGGCGTTGTCGCTTTGTCCTCCGGGACGAAGCGGGCGAGCTTGGTGACGCGCTCATCTTTCAGTTGCTGCAGCGGATCGCGACTCAATATCGCTGGATGCACATCGAAAAGCTCCAAGAATTCGATGATATCCGGGGCTTTACCATGGCCCAGGGCGAAGATTAGCGTCCGATGTTCGGCTCGAGCCTTGCAGGACGGGTCGGATGCCAGGCCATTTCGCCGGGTGCGAGGCCAAGCGGAAGGTGTGGCATTTCTGCCGGCGCCTCCGAGTTCAGGGAGACGTTGATTGTCCAGATCGTCCAACATCTGCGATGATCCTCGCAGCCGCCGCCGCGTCCACCCAGCGGACCACTGCTAAGAAATTGTGGAGCACAGGGCTATCCGGTTTGAGCCGATGGATTTGCCGAAGACTGTTGAGCACCCGCTGGTAAACCGTCGCGTATTTCTCATGCATCAATCGGGTCACATAGCTTTGCAGCGCCGGATGCGCTATCGGGTCTGTTTTGCCATTCGGGGCATACGGTAAGGCGCTACACACCCGAATGAATGTCATGGGATCAGCCGAACTGAGAACAATCCAAGACTGACGAAGTTCATCCGCGTCGTAATGAGCATGCAGCCGGTCGCGGATGGCTGCGGCGACTTCGCGAGGATCAGCATGGTGCTGCAACTTATTTTGAATTTGCTCCCATGCCCGTTCCCGCTCCAGGTCCGGAGGCAAGGCTGGGGACAAGGTTTGAACTTCCAAGGGCGGAAGGTCGAGAAGTTGCGCCAGCTCCAGGGCCAGTGCCCGGGCTTTTTCCTTGGGAAGTCGCTCGCTGCCCATTAGGGCGCGGACCACCAACTTTTGTCGGTCTTGGGGCAGCAATCGAAGCAAAGGCAGCAATTGTTTTGCATTCGGTGCGTTGCCTGCCCCGCTCGGGCAAAGATGCCGCACAAAATCCAACATTATAACGTCCAAATCCGCATTTTCCGGTGCCCGAAGTCGCAAAATGTATTTCAGGGTGCGAGCAGGTCCGCCAGCCTTACCCACGTTATTAATGATCATCAATCGGTGCTCAGGACTCAGGACGAGCGCCAGCAATGCCTCGGCCTTTTGAACTGCCGGTTCGGTCAGAACGGATTCAGACTGGCTGAATGTCAATTGTTCAACCAATGCAGGTAGCCGCTGTGCGAACACCACATCCACCGGCTCGGTACTCTGGTTTTCATAGAAGTGCAGCAGATCCAAGATGAACGAAAGCCGGGTAAAAGCCTCGCGTTGCGCAATCGCCTCTGGCGAATTGCTACGACTCTGACGAATCTTTCGGAGCAGGTCCAGCAAACCCTCGCGCTGCGCAGGCGACAAGGTATGATCTTGCTGCAGCAACTGCTCGGCCTCCGGTCGAAACGCCAATGCAATCTCCTCAGGTCTCGGCCGCGGGTTCAATTTGGGGTCAGTGGTCATGTCCTGGAAGCAAAAGAGCGCTGCCTCCCCAAACTGGCGAATGATCCGTTCCCGGGGTACCTGACCTTTTAGAAAGCAGCGCGTGGCTCGGACGACTGGCGGGCTGAAGAACCGCTCCGGTTGCTCAATTAAAGATTCCAAGACCTCGGGCTCCAGGGGTGTCCGCAGTTGCAGCAGCTCGCGCACTGCGGCTCGAGCCGCTTCGCGCAGCCGGCTCTTCGTTTCTTCGAGTGCCTCCAGTAAGGGCGGGCGAACCAGTTCCGCCTCGGCCTGGCCCTTGCCCAGCGCCGTCAGGGTGTCGCTAACATGCGTGTTGTGTTCAACCAATCGTGAGACAAAGACTCCTACATCCTGAATTGGCAGCTTGCTAACCAGGCCAGTCAACAGCAGAACCAGTTCTCCATGCGACTTCTGGCGATGCTCAATGACCCGTTCCAACAACCGTCGCAAGGACCGAACCTCCTCCTCAAGAAGGGCGCAGCGCGAACATAATTGCTCGACGCGCAGTCGCAGTTCGGTCCAATCCTGTGCCTTTTCATTCATCGTCAATGCAGCGGAATCGACCTGGAGCGTCTGCTCAGCCATGCACTTTAATTTGCCGCACTTTGCACTGAGTTTTCCATTCAAAACAATGGAAACTGCCCGGGCAGGCCGGAACTCCGTCGGCTTTACAGGAACCTCCAGGGCAGATGCCGCTCGAACACGGTGTTGGTCCTACTGTGCCCTCTGATCGACCGGAGTTCGAGTTCCCACTGGGCACGAATCCGTTGGACAACTTCGCCATCTTTGCAACAATGGATCTATGACTGCACCTGTATCGCGACGATCGGCCCTTAAGACAATGGCCAGCACGGCGGCCGTCGCCGCCGCCAGCACGGTCCTGCGGGTTCATGCCGCCAGCGACGGACCAGCTCCAGCTCCATTGAAAGGTCGCATCCGACACAGTGCATGCCGCTGGTGCTACAGCGGCATTCCATTGGAAGAATTTTGTCGGGCTGGCAAGGAAATGGGGTTAGAGGGCATCGATCTATTGGATCCGTGGGACTTTCCCGTAGTCAAGAAGTATGGCCTGGTTTGCAGTATGGTCAGTAATCCCTTGGTGGACGGTCTGGGAGGCATTTCCCGGGCTTGGAACCGGTTGGAGCACCATGACAAGCTAGTGGAAGCCTATGAACAACGGATTCGGGAAACTGCCCAAGCCGGATTTGAACGGCTCATTTGTTTTTCCGGAAACCGGGCTGGGTTGGACGATGAGCAAGGCCTTAAAAACTGCGAAGTCGGCCTCAAACGGATTTTGCCCGTCGCAGAAAAGTACAAGGTCACCCTCTGCATGGAACTGCTCAATAGTAAGCGCAGTCATCGGGACTACATGTGCGATCACACTGCCTGGGGGGTCGAGTTGGTCAAGCGGATCAGTTCCGAGCGGTTTAAACTGCTGTATGACATTTTCCATATGCAAATCATGGAGGGAGACATTTGTGACACCATTCGGGAGAATCATCCCTACATCGATCATTATCACACCGGAGGCGTTCCCGGCCGCGGCGAGATTGATGAGACTCAGGAACTATACTACCCCCGGATCATGCAGACCATTGTGGAGACCGGTTTCAAGGGCTTCGTGGCGCAGGAATTCGTGCCCAGAAGACCGGACAAACTGGCCTCACTTCGTCAAGCCATTCAAATCTGCGACGTCTAACAACTCCTGCCTTAGAGGCTGGACGGGCTTTAGAGGTGGCCCCGGCCGACCACGGGCACTCAGAGACGAGCCCTTGACACTTGTAGTCCGGCTGTAAATTGACTGTCAGTGGGGATTTGCCGAAGAAAGTTCCTTTTGTTCCTGAGCGGCGTCACCTTGGTAGCGGCAGCCGCAGGGGCGGGCTGGCTGAATTATGCCCAGCATCGAGCAGCCCGGTGGGCCCGCCGTTTGTTGCGAGAGTCGTGGCACGTAGTGGCCCCGCCTCCGGCACGACCTCGGCTCGAAACGTGGTCGGCGGAACGGGTAACAGTTGCCCTGGTCGGTCATGCAACGATTCTCATCAACTTCTATGGAATTTGGATTCTGACAGATCCCGTACTCTTTCCGCGTATTGGCATTGACCTCCGCATGGGCACGTTGGGTCCCAAACGTTTGATCGCGCCGGCCTTGACCATCTCCGAGCTGCCTCCATTGGATGTAGTCCTGCTTTCGCACGCACACATGGATCACCTGGACATGCGGACCTTGCGGCGCTTGTTTCGTCGAAGCGTGCCCGTGGTGACGGCTGCGGCCACTGCAGATCTGGTACACGCAGCCGGTGGACGCAACGTCACCGAGCTGGGCTGGGGCGAACACACGCTCTTGCAAACGAGCCGTGGAGAGCTCCGGATCGAGGCGTTCGAGGTCAAGCACTGGGGCCAACGTTGGCCGGACGGTCGCCCCCGTGGTTATAACGGATATGTGCTGCGCCGAGAAGGCACCGCTTTGATCTTTGGGGGAGATACAGCCATGACATCTTCGTTCCAAAGGCTTCGGCCGACGGGGCCCTACGCACTCGCCGTCATGCCCATTGCCGCGTACCGTCCCTGGATTCGAAACCACTGTACGCCTGAGGAAGCCGTGGCCATGGCCGAAGCCGCCGGTGCCCGCTACTTCGTGCCCATGCATCATGAAACGTTCATCCTCAGTGACGAGCCGGTGGAGGAACCCCGTCAACGTCTGGAAAACGCCCTGGCCGAAGAACCTGAGCGCCTTGCTCTTCGTCGGATAGGTGAGACGTTCGTCTTACCGCGCACTTGAACCTTGTGTCAGGCGGTCCTCTCTCCTCCGTTGCAGTTGCGGCCGCGGCCAGCATGCAGCTCCAGCACACAGCACCAGCAGTCCGCCCAGCACGCAAATCACCGCCGCGCCACCGGGCACGTCTAATTGGTATGACATGACCAACCCTCCCAGCCCGCCAGTCAGAGCAACCACCCACCCGATGCCCAGAGCTCCAGTCACGGAAGCACTCCAGAGTCGACCACACACCGCTGGAATGATAAGATATGAAAAGACCAACAACACCCCGCCCAAATGCACAAATGTCGTAACCACCAGTCCAAACATGACGTAAAAGCCGAAATCCCAGATCTGCCGGTCTACCCCTGTCCATCTTCCCTCGCGGTCGAACGTCAGTCTCAAAAACTGCCGGCGCCAAATCCAATGAATGAGACCCAAAAGTGCATATAACGCCATGGTCTGCGTGACCGCCGGCCAGGAAACCGTCAGGAGATCGCCCACGAGCGTTTTCTGCAATTCCTCTCGGCCATGCGGTGCCCGACTCAACAAAAGGATACTGACCGCCGCGGCTACGACATAAACAATCCCAATCAGTGCTTCCAGCCGGACCCGGCCGTGCCGGGGCTCACGCAACACGGTAAACAACAGGGCGCCCACGATGGTGAAACCCACGGACCATGCGTAAGCGTGAATGTCTGTGGCCTCGTGCCCCAACAGAATGCAAACGCAAGTTCCAATCGTCGCTACTTGCGCCAAAGCAAGATCGATAAAAATGATGCCCCGCTCCAAGATGTGCAGGCCGTAATACACCAACAAACCGGGTAATACCAAGGCTGCCGTCAGCGGCGGTCCAAGCAGACGAATCGTTTCATGCCATTCCGGAGGTAAGCCGTCCATGACTGATTTACCGTGTAGAAATGGTGGATGCTTGCTCCCGATCTGAAAGGGCTCCTGTGATGGCGCGCACTAAGTAATCCATCAATTCCAGATAACCAGCCTCGGTACCTTTCAGGCCTCCAGGATATTGAGTAACCGGCACCAAACGCGCCCCTGTGGCCCGGGCGACAGTTTCTGCCGCCCGGCGGTCCTGATAGGGCTCCACCAGGATGGCACGAACCCCACTGGCTTTCATTTCTGCAACGACGCGCCCCAAATGCGCCGCCGAGGGCGGAATCCCCGGCTTAGGCTCGAGAAAGAGGTCGATTCGCAAGTTGAACCGGAGAGCAAAATAGGGCCAAGAGTTGTGGTATGACACCAAACGTGCACCGGCAAACGGCCGCAACCGAGCTTCCCATGCAGGCAAACTGCGTTCCAAAGCCTCTACAAAGGCCCGTTGATTCTTTCGGTATATCTCGGTTCCTGCGAAATCCAATTCCACAAAAGTGTCGGCCAAGTGGTGAACCACAATGCGCGCGTTTTGAGGATCCGCGAGGTAATGCGGGTTACCCGCAGCATGGACATCCCCCTGCGACCGATCCAGCTTTTCAGGCACTTCCAGTAAGGTGACCCCTTCACAACACCGAATATGGCCTCGTGCTGCCGGCAAGATACGGGCATTTCCTGCACGGTTCAGCAGTGGTGTCAGCCAGGCAGCCTCCAGGCCCGCACCGCCGTGTACGAGCGCATCCGCTCGGGCAAGTTGAACCAAGTAACTGGGACGAGGGTCCACAAAATGTGGATCCTCCGTAGGACGCGCCAGGCTCAGCACCTCAACTCGGTCCCCTCCCACGGCGCGAGCAAGAGCAGCCAGATCGGCCGTGGTCGCTACCACCAACAACCGGGCTTGGACGCTCGGATCCCCCAACAACAAAAGCAGCAAAATTCGTATCCAAAACAACCATGTTCCATGCATCATGGTCTCCCCCGTTCAAAACTGATGCGCAGCGTGGGCCCCCAGCGAAAGTTCCCATTGGAGCCATAACGAGTGGTCGGTCCCCATCCCTTGGCGTTGATCGTAGTTGTATTGTAAACGGAGACGTGAGTATTCGCTCGGATACCAGGTCAAATTGGGTGAGAGCCGCCAACGGCGGCTGCGGGCCGAATCACGGCTCAGAGGCGTTCCCTCGAATATCCACAAAGCTCGCTCATAATCGCCTTTGGAGCCGGCGACAAAATCGCATCGAAATCCCGCGATCCATCCTCTCCGAAATCCGTACAACAATTCCGTGTAAACGCCGTAATCCGTCACCGTCTCAGCATGCAAAACGGCCGGTGCACCCGAAAGCCCATCTGCCAAATATGGCGTTCCTGCACCAGCAGCCTCCGTCCAATCATAAGCGCCGAGGTCGTACTTACGAAGCAGGGCCTCTATTTGAAGGGAAACGAACGGAAAGCCAGCATGGGCCCGCGGAGATCTCCATTTCCAGTACAAGTCGGCTCCAAAAACTTTCGTTTGGGTACTGCCGGTCATGCCGCTAGAGTTGGGGCCGACTGCTGCACTCACGCCCATGAGCAGCGTTTGTTCCTCAGTCAAATCCACCGATACGGCATATCGAGCCGCCCAGAGAAAATCGGTCAGTGCTGATACACCTCGGTCATTCTCCGCCGGGCGGAAACCCAAGGGCAAAGGATGCCCATCTTCCTTGTGATGGTCACTGTCCGCGCCCCGGAAAGGAGCCGCACCATGTCCTCCACTGTTAAGAAGACTCAAAAACAGCTCCGAGTAAAACGCCGTTGGCATCAACCAAGCGGCCTGCACACCGGGATTGCGCAAGCCATCTGGACCTAATAGGCGTGCCACGACCAACGGGGCATCCACAAAACCCCACTGGTGTAGGTGCCGACCGTTGAACCGCCCGAACGGCGCATAGATTTGGCCTGCCCGGATCTGCCATCCGGCCGGGAGCTGGGTCGTCTGCAGCCACGCCTCCTCAAGTTCAAATTCCGACTCCCCTTCGGCGTCGAGCGCATACAACAAGTTTGCGCTTCCCAAGAAATACGGATCCACGGCTCCAATAAGGTTCCATTCTACTCCCTGCACGGTAAAGCCCCGTTGATTCGGATCATGACCGCCGAGCTGCAGGGATCCTTCGATATCACGAGCCGTGGATCCTCCTGCCGCAAAGGTTCCAACCAGACCGACGTCCACATAGGTCCCGCCCTGCCCCAAGCGCCATGGGAGACTCTGAGTTGGGTTCCAAGAGGTCTGCCGCGAGTGGACCGGGGACTCAAAAAATGTTTCCGGAGGGTTTTGGCCTGCTGCAGCACCTTGTTGTGAGGTTTCTCCACGCAAACGCGCCAGCTCCTGCTCGAGCTCCTGAATCTTCTGTTGCTGCTCTCGGACGGTTTGTTCAAACTGCGTTTGCAGGATTTGCAATCGTTGCTCCAAGAGGCGAATCCGATCTTGAGTCGCTTCCGACGACCTTTCAGCAGCCTGCGCTACAATCGTAAGCCCCCCAGAAAGCATTATGCAACAAATCCTTTTCATACAGAGAATCAATTCTTTTTATGTCCATGGCCCAAGGTGCAATCGCGGCGTGGTCTCCGGCGAGCAGAGATCGCCCGAAACCGCATGACGTTTGGACCGGCTGTTGCCCTCTAAAGGCACACCCGGGCCCTATGTCCTTTATGATCGGTCTGGAAGCGGCGGACCGCGGTCGGCTTGCGAGGGAAGACGAGTGGCAGAAAACGGTTCGTGCGGTTCTTGAGGAGGAAGTGAAATCGGGGAAGGAGCGTCTGCCGGGCTACAGAAGGTCGCGCTGGGCTCCAGCAATCCCAAGGCAACGGTACAAGCGCCGCACCGACTGGAATCTCCGACAGCAACATGATGATGCTGACCGACGCGCAGAAGGATGGCCTCGATTAAGACCCAGAGCCAAAGCCCGACCATGAAGACGGCCAGGCCACGCCACGTCCAAGCTCGAGCGCGCCGTGACTCCACGGTCTGCATTCAAGCATGACGCACTCCCTGCGTCAAGCTGACCGTTGCATTGCAATTGATGCTTGGTGCGTTGGGCCTTTGCGGCCCGCGAAAAACATTTTCGACTTCTCAGATGCGCCCCGAGTGGTGCAGCCTGAAACGGCTGATCCGGAGGGTTGGAAGGATGCTTCGCGGGCGGAAGATTGTGGTGGTCATGCCTGCCTACAACGCGGCCAAGACCTTGCCGCGAACGTGGGCGGAAGTACGAGCCCAAGAAATTGTCGATGAGATCATTCTAGTGGACGATGCGAGCCGGGACGAAACGGTTGCCATTGCACGGTCGTTGCAGGGCATTCATGTGCATGTTCATCCGCGTAATCGCGGTTATGGGGCCAATCAGAAGACCTGTTATCGTTTGGCATTGGAGGCCGGCGCGGACATCGTCATCATGATACACCCCGATTATCAGTACACGCCGGCTTTGATCCCCGCGATGGCTTCTTTAATTGCCAACGGGATTTATGACTGCGTGCTGGGAAGCCGAATTTTGGGCGGTCAGGCGTTGCGTGGAGGCATGCCGGTTTGGAAATACCTCGCTAATCGAGGGTTGACGCTGGTGGAAAACTGGCTGCTGGGAGCCAAACTCTCCGAGTATCACACCGGCTATCGTGCTTTTGACGCGGCTGTCTTGCGACGCATTGATTTCACAATCAATTCTGATGATTTCGTCTTTGATAATCAGATGCTGGCGCAGGTGCTGTGGCATGGTTTCCGCGTTGGGGAGGTGAGCTGTCCGACCCACTATTTCCCCGAGGCATCCTCAATCAACTTTGCCCGTAGTGTGCGCTATGGATGGGGTTGTTTGCTGACGGCGTTGGTATATCGGTTGGCCCGTTGGCGCTTGATTCGCTCGCGATTGTTTCCGCCTGTGCTGTCTTCGCAAGGCTGCGAGCCTGTGGCTGGCGACTCGTCCGGTGGTGGAAGACATGGCACGAGATCCGGCGCAATTGGCGCAGGGATATGACGGTTCCGAGACCTACGCCTCCTTGGGTATGAAGGTGCAATACTTGATCAGCCTGCCTCCAGCCATGGCGCCTTGGTTTGCCCGGTTGGAAGGACGTGTCCCGCCCGAGTGGGTGAGCGTGGCTGACCCGCCCAACACTCCCATCGGTTCCGGGGGCGCCACAGCCTATATGCTGGCTGAAGCATGGCGACAAACAGGGTCCGGCCAAGGTTTTGCCCACTGGCTGCGACAACATCGCAAAATCCTGATCCTCGCAGGCGGCCAAAGTCGGAGGCTTCCGGCTTACGCGCCTGTGGGCAAGTGCTTGATGCCGTTTCCCGTGCTGCGCGGCAGCCGCGGGCAACGCCTCGACCAGACGTTGTTGGACATGCAGGTGCCGGTTTATACCCGGTTTCTGGAGGCCGCGCCGGATCCTTCGCAACTTTTGCTCGCCTGTGGCGACGTCTGGATACGTCCTGGGCCCGAGATGCCACCGTTGCCTTCGGCCGACGTCGTGGGCTTGGCTGTCCGGGTTGTGCCGGAAATCGCCCCGCATTTTGGCGTGTTTTTCTATGATCGGCGCGCGCCGCATCGCATCGTTTGCGTGCGACAAAAGCCCAGCGCGGCGGAGATCCGTCGAGCCACAGCCAGGCTTGGATTTGCAGCGGACACCGGCCTTTGGTTGTTGAGCGAGCGCGCTGTGCAAGTCTTGATGAGCCGGTGCGGCTGGCATCACGTTCTCCAACGCTTTGTGGACGGCCGGCCTCGGTTCTATGAGTTCTACGCGCACTTTGTTCTGGCACTCGGGAGTGAACCGATTTGCGACGATCCTGAAATTCGCGCCCTGAGTTGTGCTATTGTCGAGCTACCCGAAGCCGAGTTTTACCATTTCGGTGCCACGGCACAGATGGTGGAATCAGTCGTAGCACTCCAGAATCGTACGGCCACGGATTGGCCGGATCATCGACACTCCGATCAGATCTTGCAAAATTGCCGTGTGGAACTTGCTTTGGATCCTGAACGCCATCAGTCATTGTGGATTGAAAACAGCGTCGTGGGCGCTCGTTGGCAGCTGAACTCTGAGCATGCCCTCACCGGCGTGCCTCCGAATGACTGGAATCTGAACGTTTTGCCCGGGACCTGCCTGGATTTTGTCCCTGTTGAGGACGGCCGTTGGTGCGTGCGCTGCTACGGATATCGCGACCTGTTCCAGGGCCCTTGGGATCAGGAGGACACACTCTGGATGGGCAAACCGATAGCCCAATGGTTTGCCGCGCGGGATCTACGTCCGACAGACGCAGGGCTGGCCCCTGGCATGGACCTTCACGATTGCCCGCTGTTTCCAGTGCTCAAAGAGGAAGAGCTGGACCCGATGTTCGTGGAATGGCTTTGCAGCGACAGTCCCGGCAGTTCGGACGCACTCCGCAGGTTCTGGCTACGCGTCCCACGTTGGTCGGCCGCCGATTTGCGCCGGCGTTGCGATGTGGGCCGTCTGTATGACCAGCGTGCATCCTTGCGGCGCCAGGCTGTGATACGATTACGGGACCATGCTCGGTGGAGTATTTTCTATCGATTGGATCTGGAGGCAACAGCCCATTTGGTGGTGGGCCAACCGCAGGCACGCTCGCCGGCGCGGCTCACCGCAGAGGACTCACCCATGCACGCTGTGCGTGAAGCCGTTTTCCAAGCGGCGCTGATGCGTGCAGAGGGTCAGCCCGGGTGGCAGGCCAAGGAGCGGGAAGCGTTTCGAGCCTTGCGCGAGATGCTGGTACAGGAGGCTCAACTGAGTCCGGCACTTCCCACCCGTTCCACCCTAGAGGATCAAATTGTCTGGGCCCGCAGTCCTGTCCGATTGGATTTGGCGGGCGGATGGACGGATACTCCGCCCTATTGCTTGGAGCATGGCGGCTGTGTGCTGAATCTCGCAGTAGATCTCAATGGGCAACCACCGCTTCAGGTTTTTGCGAAGTGCATTCCTGAGCCAGTCCTGGCCATTCGCTCCATCGATCTGAGCGTAGAGCAGCGGGTGCGCTCATATGAAGAGCTGGCCGATTTCGGTGAGCCGGGCGACCCGTTCGGACTGGCGCGCGCCGCTTTGGCTTTGGCGGGGTTTTTACCGCGCTTTCATGCCCATGGCGGGTTCGACTCCCTTCAGCAACAACTCCAGGTGTTCGGGGCCGGCCTTGAACTGTCTCTTGTCGCTGCCGTTCCCAAAGGCAGCGGTCTCGGCACAAGCAGCATCTTGGCCACGACCGTGTTAGCGGCGTTATCCGATCTCTGCAATCTGGGATGGGACCACGAAACGCTCTCCCATCGCACCTTGGTATTGGAACAATTGCTTGGCACCGGCGGCGGTTGGCAGGATCAAGTCGGTGCCCTCGAGCAAGGGCTAAAGCTGATTGAAACTCGACCCGGTATGCGGCAAACGCCCCGGATTCACTGGCTGCCCCAGCATCTGTTTGAACAGGAACCTTATCGCAGTTGCTTGTTACTTTATTACACGGGCATCACCCGCCTGGCATGGAACATCTTGGCAGACATCGTTCGCGCGGTATTTCTGAACTCGTCGTTCCACCTCAGCCTGCTCGAGGAGATTGGGCGCAATGCGCGGCGCGGGGCTCTGGCCGTGCAACGCTGCGATTTTGCCGGTCTGTGTGACACGGTGCGCCAGAGCTGGGGGCTCAATCAAGCCCTGGACCCCGCCACCAACCCGCCTGCGATCCAAGCAATATTGGACGCGGTTCAAGAAGATCTGGCTGCAGCCAAGCTGGCTGGCGCCGGCGGCGGCGGATACTTACTGATGATTGCAAAAAGTCCCGCATCGGCCCAAAGAATCCGAGAGCGGCTGACTCGGCATCCGCCCAATCCACGCGCGCGTTTCGTGGACTTCAGCATCTCAAACCACGGGCTGCGCGTCACCCGAAGTTAATTCAGTGCACGCCCGAGCCACGGGCTTTATCACCCGTCCTGGCCAGCCCAGCAAGGAGACAGGCCGAACCGCGCAAGGATTGGGCCAATTCGGTTGCCGACCGAGCTGCGCGTGCGGCCAACCCCTCCAGACCTTTTTTGGCACGCATCATTGCCTCAGCTTCTGTGAGGCCAGGAATCAGAGCTTCGACTCGTTGAAAGAGCTTTTGCCATCCCAACCAGGGTTGGAACTGCCCTGTGAAAGCCCAACATGGCTTGTCATGACGCGCGCACAAGCGTGCGATCTCACCCACGCCCTTGCCCATCAGACTCGATCGGTCCAACGACCCTTCGCCAGTAATCACCAAATCCGCTGCGCGCAGTCTTGTTTCCAATCGAGCTTGACCTGCCATCCACGCAAATCCAGGAATAAGCCTCGCCGGAGTAAAGGCTAGGAAGCCGAATCCCAGTCCTCCCGCCGCACCCGATCCCGGAATCGAGGCCAATCTCGTGTGGGCCCGGGCTTCCATGACACGGGCCAACTGTCTTAAACACCGCTCCGCCAACGCCAGCTCCGACGGGCGCATCCCTTTTTGCGGCCCGAATATCCGGGTGGCTCCGCGAGCACCGAGTAACGGATTGGAAACGTCCACCGCCACGGCCAACGACTGCACGGACAGTGGCTCGATCGGCGCGCGCACCTCATGAAGTCGCCACAAATCCACCCACCGATTCAATTCATGCCCGCACTTGTCGAAGAAACGCCAACCCAACGCCCGCGCCATACCAAATCCACCGTCGTTGGTTGCACTGCCCCCCAGTCCTACAACCACACAGGCTGCCCCGCGGGCCACCACCACTCGGAGGGCCTGACCCAATCCGAGTGTGTCCAACTCAAATGGGTGAAATCGGCCCCGGGGCAATAACGCCAGGCCGATGATTCGGGCCGATTCGAGCAGAGCCAATCGCTGCCGGCCGCACCACCACCAGGGGGCCTGTATGGGGCGTCCGGAGGCGTCCACGGTGCGCAGGATCCGCCGCTGCGCACCCATCAAGGCTGCGCAAATTTCTCCAAACCCGTCACCGCCATCGCTAACGGGTAATAAATCGAGTCGATCGCCGGGCCGGATCCGACGCCAACCGGTGGCAATAGCTTCCGAGGCCTCCGTTGCAGAAAGCGACCCTTTAAATTTGTCCGGACAAATCAAGAGACGCAGCCGCACCCGTGCGTTATGGGCTGAACTGGGTACCAGTCGCAACACTGAAAAACTCGCAGCCGATTTTGAGCAGATGCAACTTGGGCCCACGAGGCACCCTAGAAAAAGAAGCTGTACGCGCCGGAACCGAAGTGCCGACTCCTGCAGAACGAAGAAAAGCACAAGAGAAGTTTGGTGCCCCGGCCAGGACTCGAACCTGGGACCTACTGATTAAGAGTCAGCTGCTCTACCAACTGAGCTACCGAGGCACCTTGTACTACTGATACGATGTCGATCCTCTACCCCTTGTGTCAAGGCCTCGAAGTGGACGGTCAGGGGGCGTCTCACAGGCACGTTAGAGGGCTGACCTGCGTTCTTCAGAACTCTGCGTGGCCCGGCGTCCGAGGAAACGGGATCACATCGCGGATATTCGTCATGCCTGTTAAAAACATGAGCAGCCGTTCAAAACCGACGCCGAAACCAGCATGGGGCACCGTGCCGTAGCGGCGAAGGTCCAAATACCAGTCGTAATCCTCCGGTTTCAGTTTATGGTAGCGCAGGTTCTCCATTAACACCTCGAGACGTTCCTCGCGTTGTGCCCCACCGATGACCTCCCCAATGCCGGGCACCAGAACATCCATGGCACGCACCGTTTCTCCATCGTCGTTCAGACGCATGTAAAACGGTTTGATGCCTCGCGGATAGTCATGCACGATGACAGGCGCTCGAAAATGCTCTTCGGTCAGGAACCGTTCATGTTCAGACTGCAAATTGTGGCCCGACTCCGGCTTGAACTCGAAGGCCCGCCCGGACGCTTGTAAAATACGGATCGCTTCTGCATAGGGGATTCGGACAAACGGGCGTTCCACAACAAATGTCAATCGCGCACGCACCTGCTTGTCAACGAATCGCTCGAAGAAGTCCAGATCCTCCCCGCAGGTCTCCAGCACATGCCGGGCCATGGCTTTCAAAAAGGCCTCGGCCAAATCCATGTCCGCTTGCAGATCGAAAAAAGCTGCCTCTGGCTCGATCATCCAGAACTCTGCTGCGTGACGCGCGGTGTTGGAGTTTTCGGCGCGAAACGTGGGGCCAAACGTGTAGACGCGACCCAGCGCACACGCCAACGCCTCGGCCTCCAGCTGGCCGCTGACGGTGAGGTATGTGCGGCGACCAAAGAAATCATCCTCGGGTCGTTCCCCAGGCAGACCTTTGAGCGTGGTCACTTGAAACATTTCGCCCGCACCTTCGCAATCGCTAGCCGTAATGATCGGGGTATGAACCCAGAGGAAATCGCGCGCCTGGAAGAACTCATGCACCGCGCATGCCACACGGTTCCGTGTGCGAAACACAGCGCCGAACAAGTTGGATCGTGGTCGCAAGTGCGCGATGGTTCGGAGAAATTCCAGGGAATGCCCCTTTTTCTGCAAAGGATAGGAGCTGTCCGCCGGTCCGATCAACGCCAACTGGGTCGCCCGCAGTTCCCAACGTTGCCCCGGCGCGGGTGAAGGAACCAGGTCGCCCCAAACAGAGACGGAAGCACCGGTCGTGCAGCGTGGGAGAAGCTCTGCACCAGAGGCGTGTGCGTCCACCACCACTTGCAGGTTCCGCAAGCACGAGCCGTCATTGATCTCCAAGAATGAAATACCTTTGGCATCGCGCCGGGTGCGGACCCAACCTTGAATGTGCACACCCGTTTGTGCGGTTTCTGACGCCAACAGAGACCGAATGCGCGTGTCCATGTTATCGTACCAGTCTGAAACCCTTTTCTGTTCCGTGCCCGAGCAGGCTGCCTTCCGACCGGACGCCTCGCAAGGCCAAACGCCACATGAGGTCTGAGTCTGTAAGCTGATCCGCCGGTCCTCGTCCCCGGCTAACTGCAACATGGATCCCAACACTCAAGATGGGCTGTTTGAAAGCCGCGCCTCTCCGCGCGGAGGCTGAAGGTTGCTGCCGGTTTGGGACCTTGGCTGAGCACGAAGCCGGTTCCTCCGACGTCAATCGTTTTGGTTGACCCCACTCGATCCCAACCTGGCACCAAGCATGCGTTGAAGAAACCTGAACCTCCCGAAGGCCTCGGTCCGTCGGCGTTCAGGTCTTCGGGAGACTTCTGTTGGCCGACTGAACGTCCCATGAGGGACCCATGCGTCAAGCCCACTGGGCATCTGACCGCCACGGGCAAGCGCGAGAACAGGTCCAACTTGATATGAAATGCCACAGGGCATTCCTTTCCAACCTGGATTCGTGGAAACGGCTTCGAGGACTTGTAAATCGCAGTTCATAGATGGAAAGTACAGTTCGGGGGGTCGAATGCGATTCGTCCAACCGAACCGGCATGCGATGATCTAGGTGATGAATGGCGAGGTCGAAGGACGTTGTTGAAATACGACAAGTTCGCGCTTCAAATTCCAACCTCGGCCGCCCGAGCCCGGATTTTCCTTTACTCAGACAGAATGAACTCTGAGAAGGACCCAACACGGCTCAACGCCGGGTGCAGGTCGAGGTTCCAAGGAAATTCCCGTAAGCGCCCTCTGCGTCAGAACCTTGTGACGACGATCTCGTTGCGCCTCTTGGGCGTTTTGTGTGGGATCCATCTTACACGGGGAAGATCTCAGCTCAGTAGGGCCAAACTGCTCAGATAATGAGGCCATCCTTAATCAATGTCAGATGTGGCCATTTCATGCCACATGACGGATCGCCCTCTTCATGCGAGCATGCGAACGTGCGTTAGGAACCCAGGTTTGGAAGCGGCGTATCGGGCACCTGTTCCAGACGGAAATCTGCGTTGTAGAATTTGTCTTTGCACGGTGTCCGGGCCTGGTCGTCCGGTGTTTGGTGAAAAGGGTTGTGAGCCATGAAAACCCCGAAAAACCTGCAGCAGCTTACTTTGCTCTGCCAACCGCGCGCGCACGTTTCATTTGCGCGCTATCCGCGACCCTCGGTGATGTGGCGACTGCTTGCCACGGCGTGTCTCGCCTCAGGATTAAGCCAAGTGCCAGCTGCCACGGTCATTCATTTGGACGCAACGTCACAGCCTCTAGGTCCACTGTCGGTTTGGCCGAACACGGGAACCATTAGCGGCGATTTCATTCCGTGGTCGGACATCCCGGAGGTTATTGAGGTTGATGGTGTGCGCGGAGTCGCATTTCGCGGGGGCACTCCGGGTCTTCAAGGCACCTCTTATTACGGCCCCGCTGCGCCGGAGAGCCTAACCGGCAATGCCAGTCGAAGCATTGAGGCATGGGTTTGGGATCCAGCACCGCAAGACGAAAAAACCGTATTTTCATGGGGACGCCGAGGCGGCCCGGATGGCTCCAATTGCACATTTGGCCATGGTGTTCACCCCGTTTGGGGCTGTTTGGGGGGGTGGGGCTGGGCCGACCTCGGTTATAGCAACGCACTGACCTTCACGCGGTGGGCCTACATTGTCTACACGTACGACGGTACCACTCGCACGGCACGCGCCTATTACAATGGTCAACTCAGCAGTCAGGAAGTGTACACCGCACCCCTGAACACATGGGCGGTGGACAACAGTGGGTTTCCGATTCCGTTCCGAGTCGCTAGACAGACAGCAGCCAACGGTAATCCGAGCGATGCAGGCGTGGGCACAAACGTGATTGCCAAGATCCGGGTTCATGACGTGGCTTTGACCTCGCAGCAGGTTCAGGCTCAGTTTGAAGCGGAACGAATTCAATTCGGGTTGTCGGACGTGGATAATGACGGGCTGCCCGATTGGTGGGAACGTCGCTTCGGGCTGAACCCCTCCACCAACGATGCCCAGAGCGATCCTGATCAAGACGGCTTGACCAGTATGGTGGAATATCAACGGGGCACCAATCCGATGTGGGCCGACACGGACAGGGACGGCCTGTCCGATGCAGTTGAGACCAATACACGCACCTGGGTGAACAGCTTGAACACGGGAACCGATCCTTTGAATCCGGACACGGACGGCGACGGTCTCGCAGACGGTGCGGAAACCAACACCGGCATTTACGTGAGTCCGCTCAATGCCGGAACTAATCCGTTAATAATCGACACGGATGGAGATGGATGGAACGATGGAGACGAAGTTCGATCCGGATCAAACCCGGTGGATGCTCGCAGCACGCCCACTCCGCCTCCGGTGATCCATTTGAGTGCCGTGAACCTGCCGCTCGGTCCTCTTTCGGCATGGCCCAACATGGGAACTGTTCCCGGCGACTTCTTTCCGTTGATTGAAGTGCCAGAAGTGATTCAGGTGGACGGAGTGCGCGGCGTTGCGTTTCGGGGCGGCACAGCCGGATTGGAGGGCACTTCTTATTACGGCCCTAATGTCCCAGCCAGTTTGGCGGGCAACGCCAGCCGCACAATCGAAGCGTGGATTTGGGATCCGGCCCCTCAGGACGAAAAAACTGTTTTCTCGTGGGGTCGCCGTGGCGGCCCGGATGGCTCCAATTGCACCTTTGGTCATGGTGTCCATCCTGTCTGGGGTTGTTTGGGCGGATGGGGTTGGGCCGACTTGGGTTACAGCAATACCCTGACGTTCGCTCGATGGACACATATTGTTTACACCTATGACGGTGCCACTCGTACCGCACGGGCCTATTACAATGGCCAGCTCAGCAGTCAAGAAGTTTACACCACACCCTTGAACACGTGGGCGGTGGACACAAGTGGGGTGCCCATTCCGTTTCGGGTGGCTCGGCAGACCGACGCGAACGGGAATCCCAGCAGCTCTGGTGTGGGCAGTAACGTGATTGCGATCATCCGCGTCTATCATGTGGCGCTTCCCGCAGCCAATATCCAGGCGCAGTTTGAAGCGGAACGAGTCCAATTCGGTCTCTCGGATGTGGACAATGACCATTTGGCCGATTGGTGGGAACGCCGATACGGGCTGAGCGTGGGCGTCAATGACGCCATGGCGGATCCCGATCATGACGGATCCAACAACTTGCAAGAGCACCAACGAGGCACTCAACCGCGGAACCCGGACACAGACGGCGATGGGTTGCTGGATGGGGTAGAAACCAACACAGGCACATGGATCAATGCAGGCAACGCAGGGACGGATCCACTCAATCCGGACACCGACGGCGACACGCTCGTGGATGGAGTCGAGACCAACACTCGCGTCTACGTAAGCCCCACCAACACGGGTACCCATCCGCTCTTCCGAGACAGCGACGGCGACGGCTGGGACGATGGCGGTGAAGTTCGAGCGGGGTCAGATCCCAACTCCGCTCGCAGCGAGCCTTTACCCGGCAACTGGGTTCAAGAAGTCACACGCTCCAATCCGAAGTATTGGTACCGGTTCGAAGAGACAGATCCGTCCCAGCCAGTGCTCAATTCCGGGTCTGCGGGAAGCGCCTTCAACGGCTTCTATGGTCCGGGGATTACTGCGGCAAACTTTGTGCCCTCGGTCATCATTTCCCCCGCAAGCCGCGCTTTGGAATTCACAGGGCCGGCTGCGCCCAACACGACCACCAAATACGTCGAAATCCTCCAAGAGATTCCGGAACTGGTCAATTATCGGCCGCCTACACGAGAAAAAGTCACTACAGTGGAATACTGGATCAAAACCACACAACGTGGCACGCATGGCAACAACGCTTGGCAAAGCCCATCCATTCTGGCTCGTGAAAGTCCCGGTGATGGGGACATGTATTGGGGCAACATCACCGGCACGGGCGACTTTGTCTTCAGCACTTCAGATCTCCATGAGATTCGCAGCGTGCGCGACGCCAATTATCCTGTCACGGACGGCGTTTGGCACCATGTCGTGCTGGTCAAAAAATGGCTCGTGAACCAACCCTGCGTTTCGATCATGTACCTAGATGGGGGCGCCGCCGAAGGAGGTGTCACAATTACCCGCACCACTCCGGCCGGTAACCCTAGCTTCCAAGATCTGGATGCCGGCATCCGGAGAATCGGCCTGACCGACAACGGCGAGCTTGAGAATGTGCAATTCATTGGCACCTTGGACGAGGTAGCCATTTATGATCGCGAGCTCACGCCCACTGAAGTGCGCCTTCATTATCGTTCGGTGTATCTCGGTGACACTGACGGAGACGGAATGCCGGATCTCTGGGAAACCAGCTACGGGCTAGATCCACTCCGTAACGACGCCGCTGAGGATCCAGACAATGACGGGCTCAACAATCGCGGCGAGTATTTCCGCAAGACCAACCCACGGAATCCAGACACAGACGGCGATGGCTTATCCGACCTTGTGGAAACCGGCACCGGCGTTTGGGTTAGCAGTCACGACACTGGGACTCATCCGCTGAATCCGGATACTGACGGGGACCGCCTCTCAGATGGCGCAGAAACGAACACCGGTGTTTACGGCGGGCCGACCAACACCGGCACCCACCCGCTGTTACGGGACACCGACGGCGACAGCTTCAGTGACTCCGATGAGATTGCCTTGGCATACAACCCCACCAATCCCAACTCCAAGCCGGCTCAGCCCACCAGTTGGATCGAAGCTGTGACTGCTGACCGGCCCATCCACTGGTTGCGGTTTGAGGAAACTTCCACGGGCCAACCACTGACGAATTGGGGGTTGCACGCTTCCGGGTACACCGTCACCTTCGGCCCGGGCATTTCGCCGACCGACCTGGGCAAGCCCAGCGCCTATCCAGGTCTGGGTCGGGCAATCGAGTTCACAGGTCCACCCGCGCCCAATTCAACATTGAAGTACGTTGATTTCGGTGCCGAGATTCCCGAGTTAATTAATCTCCGGGTGGGCGAATTGAACCAACCGAAGGAACTCGAGCAAGGGAAAGCTGCCACGGTAGAGTATTGGTTCCGCACCACCCAGATAGGCAGTAATGGCAACAATACCTGGCAAAATCCGTCCATTTTGGCACATGAAAGCCCTGGCGACGGAGACATTTACTGGGGCAACTTCAATGCAGCCGGAGATTTCATCTTCAGCACATCGGACCTGCACGAGATCCATGTAACCAATCGATATGCAACCGATGGCCGGTGGCACCATGTGGTCATGACAAAGATCTGGTTCAACGATCGCCCCTGCGAGAGCCGACTGTTCATGGACGGCGGGGCTGAAGCCGGGGGTATCACGATTTACGCCACCACGCCGCCAGGGGCATCCAGCGGGCAGGATCTAGACGCTGGTTTGCGGTATCTGGGGCTCACGCAAGGAGGCGAACTAGGCAACGTGCAATATGTCGGCTTCTTGGACGAGTTCGTGGTGTACACCAACGCATTTGTAGAGGCACAAGCTCGTTTGCATTACCTTGCGGCCCAGCGTGTGGCTGAGCCTCTCCGTCTCGGTTTTCGCTGGGCCGGCCAGAGCTTGACCTTGACGTGGTCTCAAGGTCGTCTTCAATGGGCCGACGAACTTGTGGGCCCATGGACGGATGTGCCGGGAGCGACTTCGCCTTATGAAGTCTCCCTCCGAGCCCATGCTCGTAAATTTTTCCGTTTGGTCCTCGACTAGGGAGCGTCAGGGTGCGGGGTCGGTCGGCCGGCAATGACTCCTCGGCCGGCCGGCCTTTCGCCCTCCGAGATCATTTTGACGATCCAAACTCCAGGATGGCAAAGATGACCCAACTCACGGGGCGAGCTAAAGAAAGGGTCCGCGATCCGAATGTGGGCAGAGCGGGCTTTACGTTGATCGAATTGCTGGTGGTCATTGCCATCATCGCTATTCTGGCGGGCATGTTGTTGCCTGCTCTGGCCAAAGCCAAAGCCAAGGCAAAACAGGCCGGCTGCTTAAACAACATGCGGCAAGTGGGCCTTGCAACGCTGATGTACCTCCAGGAACATCAGACCTACCCGGGTTGCTTGTGGCTGAATGCGACATTTTACTATATTTGGCCGGTGCGGTTGTTCACGCAATTGGGCACCAACCGCGCGGTGTTTTATTGTCCTGCGGCCAACCCCAACAGCGCCTGGGACACCAATGTGAACAATAGTCTGGGCGCAACCATGCCCACTGGTGGCTGGGATCCTTGGGGCGTCAGTTCACGAAGTCGGTTCTCTCTGGGCTACAACGACTGGGGCTTACGCGATCCGGGAGACAGCGGCGGCGGCAGGCAATTAGGCCTAGGTGGAGACATCAACGTCGTCGGCGAGGTTAAGGAAAGCGCCGTGCGCAAGCCTGCTGAAATGATCATGCTGGGGGACAGCAAGCCCGATGGCAACTTTGACGGCAATATTGATCCGAAGAATCCATTAGAATGGCCCTCGAACCGGCACAACCGACGCACAGTAATCCTCTTTGCCGACGGTCATGCCGAGAACCCCAAACGCGCAGATGTGATCAACTCGCGAGATGGTCGCTGGCGCGCCCGGTGGAACAACGACAATGATCCCCATTGGGAAATCGGCTATTGGACCGTGAATCCAGCCCAAGAGGCCATGATCGACCCCTGAGCCGCTTTGTCCATTAGGGCAGGCTGCGGATGCAACGATCCCTTGAGATGCAAGCGGGCCTTGCAGCATGCGGTCTCATGTCGGTATCTTCCTGCGCCCTGCAGAGGGCGTTCTGAAGGAACAGCGGGAAGCTTTGGGATTGAACCCAACACGCATCCCTTGGCTGAATGCAGTCCGAGTTTACGGACGTCGCTCCCGGATCGCAGCCAATATGTCCGCGATGACCTCCGCACGCGGGCGTGCTCCTAGGTTCCCTTTTCCGTGCACGCGCACGCTCACCTGACCGGCTGCCCGATCACGCGGACCCACGACCAGAATGGTGTGTACGTGAGCCGCCTCAGCGGCTGCGATCTTGGCCCGGATCGGCACTGGTTCGTAATCCGCGCTGACGCGCACCAGATGCTCTCGCAATTCACGGACCAAGGAGGCAGCGTAATCGCGTGCCTGGGGATCGTCGCCCACCGTCAAGACCCGAACTTGCTCAGGTGACAGCCAAAGTGGGAAATTGCCGGCATAATGTTCAATGAGAAAGCCGATGAACCGCTCGTGTGTGCCGAGCGGTGCCCGGTGAATGCAAAGCGGCGTTTTGTCGGTGTTGTCCCGATCTCGATAGACCAAGCCAAACCGTTTCGGCACGGCAAAGTCCACCTGGTTGGTCGCCAGGGTGAACTCCCGGCCGATTACACTCCACACTTGGACATCGATCTTAGGTCCGTAGAACGCTGCTTCATTAGGGACCTCTACGTAGGGAATGCCGGAGTCCTTGAGCACCTGGCGGACCATATCCTCTGTCTGTCGCCACAGTTCGGGCTCATTCACGTACTTCTCCCCCAACCGTGCCGGATCATGGGTACTGAAGCGCATGACGTAACGTTCGATGCCAAAAATCCGAAAATATTCGAGGTACATCTGGTTTACGGCGTTGAACTCTTCGGCGAACTGTTCTGGAGTACAGTAAATGTGGGCGTCGTTCATGTTGAGGCACCGGACGCGCATCAATCCGAATAACTCGCCGCTTTGTTCGTATCGGTAACAGGTGCCGTACTCGGCCAAACGAAGTGGGAGATCTCGATAACTGCGCGGTTCGGCAGCAAAGATGCGATGATGATGCGGGCAGTTCATCGCCTTCAGGTAATATCGCACACGCGGCGCACCCTCTGCGGTTCCAGCTTCGCCTTCGTCACCCAGTTCCATCGGCGGGAACATGCTGTCGGCGTAATAAGGCAGGTGTCCGGAGGTAAGGTACATTTTCTCGCGCGCGATGTGAGGGGTCTTGACCCGCAAGTAGCCGGCACGAAATTCGGTTTCTTTGGCCAGCTTTTCGATTTCCTCGCACAACACGGTCCCCTTGGGTAACCAGAGTGGGAGGCCGGGTCCAACGTAGTCCGGATCCAATGTAAAGAGGCCCAGTTCCTGGCCAAGCTTGCGATGATCTCGCTTCTTGGCCTCCTCCAACATGGCGAAGTAGCGCTCAAGTTCTTCGCGTGTGGGGAAGGCTGTGCCGTAAATGCGTTGGAGCTGCGGATTCCGTGCGTCGCCCTTATAATAAGCGCTGGCGACGCTGGTGAGCTTAAATGCACCAATCCGACCTGTGGAGGCCACATGCGGCCCGGCGCATAGGTCAATAAAATCCCCATTGCGATAGTAGGTGATAGGCTCGCCCTCGGGGATTTGCTGCAGCAAATCGAGTTTGTAACGACTGGGTTGGCCAGGTCGTTCCTGCAAAGCGCCCAACCGGCCGCGCAGCGCGTCCTGCATGGCCTGTTCGCGAGTCACTTCGATCCGTTCAAAGGGATGGTCGGCTTCGATCTCCTTGCGCATTTCCTCCTCGATGCGAGGGAAATCCTCCGGCGTGATTCGATGAGAACACTCCAAGTCGTAGTAAAAACCGTTTTCGACCGGTGGGCCATACGCGAACTGAGCATCCGGCCACAACCGCGAGATGGCCGTAGCCATTACGTGAGCACAAGAATGGCGGAGCCGATCCAGCTCCGACATTGAAACACGAGTCGATGCCTCCTTGCCCTGGATCGGCAGATTCGAAACGTTGGGACTGACTGCAGACATGGTCACATGAATCGGCTGACAAAATCGCTGGACCAACCGCCGGAAAAATGACTCAGAGCGTGCGACCGGTTTGAATCATGCCTGTTTTTCGAGCATAGTTGAACAAGCCTCCGGCATCGATAACCGGACGAACGTCACCCAACGGTTTGATTCGGTAGACCCGACCGTTCGAGACTTCGGTCACCGTCAAGTTGTCGAGATCCACCGTAATCCTGTCCCCTGTCTGTAATTTGTCACAAAGCCGCTCTTCCAGTTCGCAAGGATAGAGCTCGCCAGTGGCGACACAGTTTCGAAAGAAAATCCGCGCGAAACTCTCAGCCAGCACGATTCGGCAACCAGCAGACCCCAGAGCAATAGGAGCATGTTCCCGAGAGCTACCGCAACCGAAGTTGCGTCCGGCGACGATAATCGGATATTCGCTGTCCAGCGCGCCCGGCTTGACGTAACGCACCGGATACAGAGACTCAGGCAGTCCAGAAAGTGCGTAACTACCGAGTTTCTCATACTCGTCCGGGATCGTGGGTACCAAATTTAGGTACTGCGCCGGAATGATTTGATCCGTGTCAACGTTGTCTCCCACGACGTACACCGGTCCCGTCACTACGCTTGTCATGCCTGCCAGAGTGCCGTGCCGGCGGGCTTCAATGCAACGTTGTTTTGGATTCCTGCGGGTGACCAGCCACCTCGGTAAAGACGACTGGAAAGAACTGAAACTTTGACGCGGTCCATCGTGTATTTCAGGGATGGACGTAACCTCAAGGGCGGCACGGTTGGTTTTTGGCCTCAGGCTACGCATCGATTGCAACTCACGGATGAAGGAACCAGACTGAGCCCAAACGTCGCTGCATCCCTTGCATTCGGCTGGACGCGAGGTTTGTCGAGACCGGTCCGTTGTGGGGTGTGTGGCCTTCCCGATTGGTGCGTCAATCGCCCGAGCAGTTGATGCAGGTGGCTTGGGAAGTAGCCGGGGCTGTCTCACAGAACAAGTTTGCATGCCCGTGCTCACGGGGGCTGCTGTGGAAAGCCTTGGACGGACCACTAACGAGATTTGGATCCGATTGAAAACTGGGAGCTTTAAAGCCTGGGAACGCCGACTGGCAGGCATTTGAGCCAGGTCGGCTCGGAGTTGCATAGCACACGCCAAATTTGAGCTCTGCGCAAGTCGTTGCGAAGCTCGCCGGACCGGGCTGCAGGGCAGTCAGCGGGGCATGGTTACAGGGCCTCCCATTCGAGTAATTTGCTCGCCAATCCCCACAGGTGCGGTGTATGGCGCAGCCTTGCGATTGTAGGAATGTCCTGCCGAAGTCGGAGGGAATCGCGTGGGAAGTTTTTTCCCCGTCCATATGAAGGTTTCGAGAAGCTGCGATCCACTCTCACGGCCAGGAACTGGTTGAAAACCGTGGCGACGCGTTTTTGTTTGAACCCTTTGATTCGTTAGCGCTACCGATGTCGATGCTTCTCAGAATTGGGACAACCTTTTGAAGACGAGTCTGACACAAGCAGGGGACACCCGATTTTCCTGATTTGCAGGACGAAACGACTGAATTATCGAAATGGGATTAACAGGAGCCTGTGCATCAAGCATGGTCAATGATCCCTGATCACGAGCGAATTCCGATGGTGCTCATCCACTTAGAAAGGCTCGCCGTGCGATGAGATTGCGCGCCACTTTGGGGGGTCTCAATGGGCAGGTCAAAACGGATCTCGACCGCCACTGAAAGGCACTGCGCCGAAAACTGTGGCTGCAACGGGGCGACGAAACAAGGCGCTCACCGGGATGAAAACCGATCACGAGCACCGTTTAAAGCAGCCGATCCATTACCTAGCCGGTTGGGTCCGGTTCCCGCCCCTCCCACGCTGCTGTCCCGCGTCCTGGCGGCTTTGCAAGTCCGGGTCAGTCCTGGACCGCACGAGGCTTGGATGGCTTGGTCAAGACGGTTGTGTATGTCGCTATTTTTAAATTGAGGCTGCGGTCATAATCGGAATATTGCACGAGGGATTTCGTGCTGGGGTACAAACCTGGTTGATGCTGGGCAGAGAAAGTTGGCAACTGCTATGGAGTGCAGGGGAGGCCTCACCAAGTTGTCCTCGAAACTTTATTGCGCGACGGACTTCGCGTGGTTCAAAGCATATGGACTGTTGGGTTCTGGCTGGTCATGGTCGTGGGGGGCAGGAGCTGTGGCGCGCGGATTGACTTAGTCTTGCTGGCCCCCTTGCAGAGGGGCCCAGCTTGCCGCACCCGATGGGGAGGACTCCATGAACATCATCATGCTGGGAAGGCTTGGGGGGGATACAGGCTGCATCCCCCAGACCGAGCCAATTTGCCATCTGTGGACGGATCGATTCCATCACAAAAAACCCTGGCAAAAAGCCATAAGGGCCCGGCTGCGACAAATCGTCTTCATGCTCGCTTGGACATGTGCCGTAGCTGTGGGGGACGACACCGGTCAACTCCAGCCCGCGAATGCGAAAACGAGAGAATTTGCTGCGGGAAGTGTCAGAAGCTGTGCACGGCCCAGCCCGACAAACCTTGTCCTGCAAGAAACGTCTCGGACTCCCAGAGCCGGGCGCATGGGGTGCCTTGAAGTGGCCTTGCTCCCAGGATCTCATCGTCCGGGTTGCTTTTTCGCGCAGCTTTTAGGTCCAACGCTTCAGCCCATGGGAATCTCGGAGGAACTCGAAGCCAACGAGAAAAACCGTGCAGACACCGTGCGACATGCACTCCTCTCGAGTATCGGCAAAGATCTTGAACTGCCTCAGAATGAGGAGGCAGATGCGGTGGTCGCCATCGGGGGGAATGCCCGCATCATGGGACATGTGCATGAGGCTGTTCTTGCTGTTGATGGGAACATCACAGTGGAAGGCATCGTGGAAGGCGATGTGGTGGTAGTGGCAGGCTCCGTCCATCTGACCCCGCAAGCCGAAGTCGTTGGAGACATTCTCAGTGTGGGTGGAACGGTGACCATAGAGCCGGGTGCCCTGCATAAAGGGCGGATCCAGCAACTTCAGTGGGGGGACTGGCGGCTTACGCCCTTGGGCCTTTGGTTGACAGAGTGTGTGTTGAAACTGCGACCCCTTTCGTTAGCAGTGCCCTGGGTCTGGATTGGCTTCGCCCTTTTTGCGGTTTTTTCCCTTTTGATCGCTTTTCTGTTCCCACGGGCTGTGGAAACGTGTGCAAATGCGGTAGAAGCACGTCCGGCCAGTTCACTGTTGATCGGGGCCATGACCAAAATGCTGGTGCCGGTTTTGTGTATCCTTCTAGCCCTGACAGGAGTCGGACTATTCCTGCTGCCGCTGGTGGGCATTGCGGTTGTCCTCGCAGGTATCGTCGGGAAGGTCGGGGTATTGGCATATTTGGGCCATCGCCTGACCGGTCTGCGACCGAAGGGACGCCTGCCTGTGGTGATTACGCTCCTGACCGGCTTGGCCTTATTGGCCATTTTGTACACGATGCCCGTTGTGGGATTCCTAACGTGGGCGATTACGGGTGCTTGGGGGCTAGGGACGGCCGTTTTGGCCTTGTGGTTTGGCATTCGAGACGAACTAAACGCACCCGCGCCCTTGACGAATCGCACTGCCCTGGCACGTCCCGAAGGCCCGACCGGGACTGGCGCTTCCGCGGCCTGCCTGACGGAGAACGCGCAGTGGTCGGCACCTGTCCAACCGGAGGCGGCCCATGGAATAGCCCACGACACCCTGGCAACAGCGCCCGGTGCTGGGGCCCTGGCCGGATCCATCGTTGCTTCGGGGCATAGCGCAGCCAGGTCTTCCTCGGCGGAACACGCGGGGATGTCTGTTCCGGTTTGGGCGTGGCCCCGGGTCGGTTTCTGGGAACGGATGGGAGCGGGAGTCGTGGATTGCATTGTGGTGAGTCTGCTCGGCATCCTGGGAGGTGGTTTGCCTCTGGTGTGGGTCGTGGTATTTTTGTATTTTGTGTTTCTGTGGACGTGGAAGGGCACGACCGTGGGCGGAGCGATCTTCAAGCTTCAAGTCGTGCGCACTGACGGCCAACCGGTTCGCCTGGAGGTGGCTTTGGTTCGCGCCCTGGGCGCGGTTGTTTCTGCGGCAGCCCTGTTCGTCGGTTTTTTGTGGATTGCTTGGGATTCGGAGCGACAAGCTTGGCACGACAAACTGGCCGGCACCGTCGTCGTGCGTCTGCCACGAAGCGTGGCTTTGGTTTGATGGAGGAACGGCCCGCCAAAAAGGGCCTGGTACCAGTGAGTAAAAGTTGACGGTCGTCCGCAAGCCTTAGTCCGCTCGAACGCGGGCTATATCAGCCTCAATTTGGCAACGCAGGGCTTCGAGCGAGGAAAACTTTTGTTCCTCGCGGAGTTTTCCCAGCACAACCACTTCGATTTCGCGACCATACAGATCGCCTGCAAAATCTAGTAGATGAGCCTCGACTTGCAGTCGCGGCTGGGCCGCAGCCACAGTGGGGCGGTACCCGATGTTTAGCACAGCTTTAAACGTCCGGCGGTCAAGACTGCAACGGCCGGCATAGACGCCACGCGGCGGCAAAACCAATCCGGCCGTATCGAGATTAGCCGTTGGAAAACCTAGACGACGCCCCAAACCGTCGCCGCGAATGACAGTTCCGGCCACTGACCACGGACGACCCAGCATTTGAGCAGCCAGATCCAGGAGTCCACCGGCAATGGCCTGTCGGATGCGGGTACTGCTGACCACGTTGCCGTCTAAGCCCACGACCGACAAACCATGGACCGAAAAACTGTGACGGCGACCTAGCTCCCGCAGGAGAGCCACGTCTCCGGCCCGTCGGTGGCCGAAACGAAAGTTGGCCCCCACGCAGATGCTGCGCAGACGCACCCAATGTTGTCGCAGAAAATCCACAAATTGCTCCGGGCTCAGCCGGCTTAACACACGGGTGAAGGATAAGACCCAGATCACGTCCGGTCCCAGACCAGCCAGGCTGCGCAATCGCTGGGTGCGCGTCTGGATCAGCAGTGGCACACGTTGCGGTGCCACCACGGCCGCTGGATGCTGATCGAAGGTGACAACAACACCCAGGGCCTCGTGGGCACGGGCTTCAGCCAGCATTTGACGGATGACCTGTTGATGGCCTAAATGCACGCCATCAAAGAAGCCAAGGGCCACACACGCCGGCCGACTTGCATAATCAGGCGGCGGCTCAGGATGCTCAACAATCATCGGGGAAGACATCCTTAGGGCCACGGTCGCATTCATCTGGGGCAAGGACAACCCGTCACTGAGGCCGTGTCGGCAACAGGCCAGCCGCTCTAGCCAGCTCGACAAGCGGGATGACGTGCCGTTCCAGTTCAGCAGGAGACCAGCGGAGCACTTCCTCCATCGGCGTGGCATCGCGGACGTGAAATGCACCTGACTGCAGGCGGCGCAGACTGGCCAGGTAAGCGCCGCATCCGGCTTTCTGACCAATGTCGTGGGCAAGGCTCCGCACGTAAGTGCCCTTTGTGCAGGCCAGTTCAAATCGCCCGATGGGCTCCTGGTAGGAAAGAAACTGGAACCGATAGATGTGAACCAACCGTGGTTCTCGCTCCACCTCCATTCCTTTCCGGGCCAGTTTGTAAAGCGGAACGCCGCCTTTTTTGACGGCCGAGACCATAGGCGGCACCTGCATGAGGTCGCCGACAAAAGAGGCGGCCCAACGATTGAGCTGCTCCAACGTCAACGGTGGAACCGGAGCCGTGGCCTCGACCTTTCCGTCGGCATCGTAACTGTCCGTGGTCACCCCGAATTTGATTTCTCCTTCGTAAACCTTGTCGTCGGACATCAGTTTTTCAGCCAACTTGGTGCCACGGCCCAACACCAAGACCAGCAAACCGGTGGCATTCGGGTCCAATGTCCCGCAATGGCCAACCTTCTTCAGGTTGAACCGGCGGCGCACGGCCGCCACGACGTCATGTGAGGTGGGCCCCACCGGCTTATCCACCAACAAAGCTCCGTCCAATGGCGTAAGGCTGTCCATCATCAAAGTCTTCAGAGTTGCGGTCTGCCAGCACGTTGGGAAGCAAAAACTGGAGTGCAACTGCTCTTTCCGACAGGCCGGCCCTTCTCTGTCCAATGATCACATCCTTCCGCATAAGGCCTCAGACCCTGATAGGAACCGCCCCATCGTTTTCAATAGATTTAATCCCCTTGGAAAAGGGATGAGGGCCGGTCCAGATCTGTTTATGCTGCTGTCGTGCAGTCGTTGCTAGAGTCTTCCTGGCCCGGAAACTGGAGTGGTTGGAATCCGGTGGTCGTGCCCGACCTGTGGCAACAGGAAGCTGTTGCTGCCCTGCGTGGAGGACAGGACGTGGTTGTTCATGCACCCACCGGCGCGGGCAAAACCTTGATTTTCGAGCTTTGGGCCAATCAAGGTCGGTGCCGCGGCCAAGCCATCTACACCGTCCCCACGCGGGCACTGGCCAACGACAAGCTGGCCGAATGGCGTGCCCGTGGTTGGAACGTGGGAATCACTACCGGGGATCTTTCGGAGAATCTAGATGCACCCGTGCTCGTGGCCACCTTGGAGACCCAAAAGGCCCGACTCCTTCGCGGTGAAGGACCGGACTTGCTCGTCGTGGACGAATACCAGATGCTCGCCGATCCAGATCGGGGCCTCAACTACGAGCTGGCCATTGCGATGGCGCCGCCCCAGACACAATTGCTACTGCTGAGCGGCAGTGTGGCCAATCCCCACCATGTGGTGCGGTGGCTCGAGCGATTAGGTCGGCGCGCGGTACTCATTCGACACGAAAAAAGGCCTGTACCCTTAGAGGAGGTGGACGCTCAGCAACTGAGTTATCACGTGCCGGCGCAAATCTCTGGGTATTGGCCACGCCTTGTGGCCAAAGCACTGGCTGAGGATCTCGGCCCCATTCTGATTTTTGCGCCTCGACGACAGGCCGCCGAGGCCCTGGCAAGAGAGCTGGCACGGCAGCTACCCAATCCCAGTCCCCTGACGCTTAGTCCGGCGCAAAAACAACTCGTGGGCGAAGACCTCGCCCGAATCCTGAAAGCCCGCATTGCTTACCATCACAGCGGACTTAGTTATGCTGCGCGGGCCGGTGTGGTCGAACCTTTAGCCAAGGCGGGTCAACTCAGAGTGGTGGTGGCCACTATGGGCCTTGCAGCCGGGATTAACTTCTCCCTTCGCTCCGTTGCGCTGGCAGCGGACTCGTACCGGCGCGACCAGGTGGAAACGCCGCTTCGTCCTGATGAAATCCTGCAAATGTTTGGACGGGCGGGTCGACGCGGATTCGATGAAACCGGGTTTGTCTTGATTACACATACATCCTTGCGGCTGCGGGACGCTGCATCCGTTTACCTTCATCGTTGTGGGCTCGTTGATTGGTCTGCTTTATTGAGCGTAATGAGCGCCGCTGCCGACACCGGTCGGGATCCCTTGGCCGAAGCCATCCGCCTTCAGGAGCGGTTGTTTACGACACACCCGATCACGTTGGGTGTGGAATTCTCATTGCGGCATCGGGACGTGCCTTGCGGCCTCAGAACGGACACAGAGCGCGCCCGGCACGTCCGACAACGCGTGCGTGAAATGATGAATAGCCGGGGTGAATGGGAACTTTTGCCCACACCTCAGGAGATGCCAGTCCGTGCGGTTTGCGTCCCGCGCGTGAAGCAATTACCCGACAACGGATCCGCCGATTCGACGCAGCTAGGATCCGATGAGAACACGTCGCGGCTGGAATTGATACCCGCACTCAGCATGCCGGCTGCGCTTGAAAAGCTCGGTATGGGGACTTTAGTCGCTCTGGAGGAAGGCACGTTTGGGCCGATTTATGGACGAGCTTTGACTGTGGCCACTTTGTCGCACGACGGCCGGATCACGCTGCAAAAATGGGTGCGTCGTCTTGTTGGCGCGCATGCCCGGCACGTCACCCGGCGCCACTGGGAGGGCCAAATCCTCCCACGCTTGGCCGATCGACTCTCGCAACGTCGGACACCCCTGGCTCGACTGGTTCAGCAAGATCATCGCCTGATTGCGTGGCTAAGTTTAGCAGAGCTCTCTGTTCGCGCGTATGTCGATCGTCACGGGGTGCCTTTATGGCGGCCTCTCGTTCGCGCAGTTCTGCCCTACGATTGTGCCCGTTGTCCGTTCGTTCCCGCATGCCGGGCGCTGCCCCCATCCACAACCACTGTGGGCTTGTGGCGTCGCCTGGGACTGATCGATGATCAGGGCTGTCCCACGTTGCGCGGGCGGTTGGTCAGCTGTTTTTCTCAGGGACACGGCCTTGCCATCGCCGCAGCACTGGAAGAGGAAACTTACCCGTTGGACGAACTCATTTATGACCTGGCCAATTTGGACGCCGGCCACCGCTTTGCTGGCGAAGGCAATCGATGGGCAGGTCGACTCGCCGAGGTTTGCCATGCGCGATACGGCTTACGAAGCATCCCGGGCTACTTGGAAAACGGTGTGCCGCCGAAATACGGAGCCGGGGCCGCGGAAATCGCCGCGTCTGTCCACAAAGATCCCAAAAGTAAGCATGTCTGGATAACCGAAAACCTTGGCCTGGGGGACATCGACCGGATGTTGATTGAATGGCGTAGTCTGTTGCGACAGATTTGTTATGCACCGCCTTTACCCTGGCCTCGATGGACTTCTCTTCAGGAACTGGCGCGTCAACTGCTACAAGAGACCTCGTCCCCCACAGTCACAGACCTTCCGCCGCTTGAACCGCATCAACTCAGACGAGTGGATCATCGCCTCATCCTGCGGCGCCACTGATCGATGTCCGGTCAGGTACGTCCACGCCGAGTGCTGGCTTCCTCGTCTCTTGGCTCTGGAGTACCTTGGGCACATGACAGTTGAGGACATTTTGAGCAACGAGGAGCAGCGCCGACGCGAATTCCCGGTCGCAAGTCAGTGCGTGTTTCTAGCCCACGCCGGGGTTTGCCCCTTACCTCGTCGTGTGGCCGAGGCAGTCTCTCGTTACGCTGAGGCGGCCTCCGCGTATGACCAGGAGCGCATCATTTACCCTGAGATCCTAACGGAAACGCGCCAGACGGCTGCCCGGTTGCTTGGTTGCGCTGCTGATGAGGTGGCATTTGTGGGACCGACCTCTGTGGCGCTGAGTCTGGTAGCCCATGGGTGGCCTTGGCGACGGCACGAAAACGTGGTCGTCTACTTCGATGACTACCCTTCCAATGTGTACCCATGGATGGCCCTGGCCGAGCGCGGAGTCCAAGTGCGTCTGCTGAACACCAAAGGATTGGGCGTGATTCGCCCCGCGGATGTCCTTGGCCAAGTAGACGAACAAACCCGCCTCGTGGCGGTGGCCAGTTGTCATTTTGTCAGCGGTTATCGGCCGGATCTGGAAGCTATTGGCCGGGAGCTGCGCCATCGTGGGATCCTTTTTTGTGTCGATGGGATCCAGACCTTGGGGGCCTTCCCCACCCCGCTTCAATACGTGGATTTTCTCGCTGCTGACGCCCACAAGTGGCTGTTGGGCCCGTGTGGAGCCGGCTTATTGTACGTGCGGCGGGAACTGCAAGACCAATTGCGTCCGAACTGGTACGGTTGGAACAACGTCCGATGTCCCAACTTCATCGCCCAAGAAGAGATTCAATTCCGGCCCGGCCCGGCCCGTTACGAGGCGGGCACTTACAACCTGCTTGGCTTGGTAGGCTTAAAAGCCGCCTTGGAACTCTTGTTGGAAGTGGGCGTGGCCAACATTGGACGTGAATTGTTGCGCAAGCGATCCTGGCTAGTGGCCGAACTTGAAAACCGGGGCTACTCCGTCCTACATGCCCGGAGCGATCCGGGACAAGCCAGCGGTATTGTCTCCTTTTACCGACCCGGGGCAGACATGACCGAAATGCATCGGCGTTTGCTCGACCGACGCGTGGTTACGTCGTTGCGCACGGATCGCTCCGGTCAAAACTATATTCGCGTCTCACCCCATTTTTACAACACTGACGCCGAGTTGCGGCAATTGCTGGAGTGGATCTGATCCGTGCACGGCCTGGCACACAGGGGGCGAGCGGAAGGAACGATTCGTTGCCAATCTCTGGAATGCTGTGGAGCCTGAGCCCTCAATCAATGGCTGTGCCAAGCCCGAAGCAGGGAAGATGATCTTTCCCGCGCCAGATCCGATCCATCTTGAAAGAGGCGTTGTGCTCAGAGCCTTCACGGCCTGCCAGGCCATGGATTGGAGTCTGGTCCTGTTCAGCCAGGGGATTGAATCCGTTTTGGAACAAACGCCGGAAGGCTGGCAATTGCGCGTAGCGGATCAGGATTTTCCACGGGCCCAGGCAATTCTCGCCCAATACGAGACCGAGAACCGATCCTGCCCAAGACACGCGAGTTCTGCACTCATCGGACTTGGCTTTGACCGGGTCTCCCTGATCTGGGCAGCAGTGGTCATTGCTTTCTATGTGGGGCAACAACAATGGTCCATTTACACGGAGCTCGGGTGCATGCTGGGTAGCGCCGTTCTGGCCGGTGAATGGTGGCGGCTTTGCACCGCGGTTTGGCTCCATGCAGACACATCGCATCTTGTGCTCAACCTAACCTCCGGCGTTCCTCTTTTGGGCCTCACCATGGGCGCTTACGGTTCAGGAATTGGCCTGTTAACGGCGCTGCTGGCGGGTGTGCTTGGCAACGCGGCGGCTCTGGCCGTGGGCGGCGCCACCCACCGCAGCTTAGGGGCCTCGGGCATGATCCTCGGTGCTTTGGGTATGCTCACCGCACATGCCTACTGGTGGCACCGACAGATAGAGGCGGACCTGCGATGGGCCGGAGCTGCCCTGGCAGCAGGCGTGATGCTTTTCCTGATGGTGGGGGCCGGCGAAGGAAGCGACCTGATTGCCCATGCGGGCGGCTGGGGTGCCGGTCTGGTTCTGGGTGGAATTCTGTTGCGTTGCTCGAGCGTCATGACCCTGCGGCGTCCCGGACGGTTGAACCTCGTGGCAGGTCTCATGGCCGCATGTTTCACCGTTTTCGCATGGCTGTGCGCATTCCGTTGCCATGGGGGATGAACAGGTCCTGACAAGCCCCAGTCGAGGAAGGGCATCCGATTACGGACCCCGTAGCAGGCGGCGGTCACAACGGTTCCGGATGGCACCGGCTAAGCTTGCGAGTTAATTCATCTGTTAAAACGAAAATGGATAATGTCGTAGTCTTGGACAATGTAATCGCGGTTTTCCAAACGTTGTTTGCCGGCACGTTTGGCGCCTGTTTCGCCGCCGTGAGCAACCAAGTCAGCGAAGCTGATCACCTCGGCTCGGATAAAGCCGCGTTGAATGTCCGAATGAATGACCCCAGCCGCATGCCAGGCGGCGGCGCCGTGCCGGAGCATCCACGCGCGATTTTCCTTGCCACCCACGGTTACGAAGCTGATGTAACCTGCCGCTGCATAAGCTTGCACTAACAGCTCCGTGGGTCGTTCCAAGGCCTCCTTCGAAGCTACGACCATGGGCTTGAAGGTTAAGAGCGCCGAGTGACAGAGGAGTGATTCGCGCTCGCATGTGTCAAGGGAGGCGGTGGACGCAGGTTGAGCCTCTTCGAGGGTGCGGCGCAACTTGACCAGTGCACTATGTTCTGGGCCGGTCGGGCTCCGTTCCAGTCGATTCTCTACGAATTCCAAGTCCCGCAGGAGCAGCTCGGTTTGGTACTCTGGGGTTACCACAAAGACATCGGCACCCGCCAACCCTTCCTGACCTACAACGTCTACTTGGACATAGGTTTTGCGTTGGGCCTCGACCAGCTTGTCCACCAAATCGAGCCGTGGATCCTTAACAAGATGCCGTCCCGTGGCCAAACCAGGGATTCCTAAGGCACACACTTTCATGAGGGCGCGGATTACGCGATAAAAGTCCCGGCAAAGTCAAGACCGCTTTCTGATGGCGGCTTAACTGCTTTTTAGGCTTCGATCCGCTCCCAATGCCTGCAATGGAATCAGATCCGAAGGGGCCGGACTTTGCATGAGTCGAGCCCAAGATGGGCCGCGTGGCTCCATCGATGGACCAACCTCAGCGAATGACCGGCGCTGTTCCTGCGTCGCGGTTGTGGGCCGCCTATGGTGAACGCAACTGCAACGACGAGGATACGTCAACCTCCATTCCAACTGTTCATCTCCTTTCAAGCACGGATGTGTGCAGGTGGCAAGCATTGGCCGCAGTCACTCGACGGGCCCCACGTTCAATCATAAGCTGACCGGGACAGGCCGAATCATGAGAGCCCTGGGTTCGCCCCCCACTCGTTTGCCCATGGGTCCAGTGCAGGTTATTCGGCAAAGGCTCACGCTCGGCGCCCCCACGCGGAAACACCCCCCAACCCTCATCAAATGGGTTGCTACAGATTTAGCAGGCTTTTTATGCTGGCCCGGCAAGCGGGCCCTGTGACGAATCCTGTCCCTATACAAGTTGAGGTCTGGCGTCCGATTCTGACGCTGGTCGCGTGTGTCTTGGTGCTGGTGCTGCTTGTCGGCCGATGGCGAGTGCACCCTTTTCTGGCCCTGCTGGCGGCTGCTTGGCTGGCCGGATGGCTGACGCCAGCAGACCGACTAATGCAGGCGAGTCGCCGCGAAGGTCTCCCGCATGCGGTGCGCGTGGTAGAAGTAGCCTCCAGTGAACTCGGTAGCTTATGCGGACGCGTAGGCATTGTGATTGCACTAGCTTCGATTCTTGGAGTTTGCCTGTTGGAAAGCGGAGCAGCTGATAAGGTTGTCCGACGGTTCTTGGCCGTAACTGGTGAGCGGCGGGCAGGCCTGGCGTTGGTAAGTGGAGGTTTTGTCTTGAGCCTGCCAATTTTCTTCGACACCTTTTTCATGCTGTTGATCCCCCTGGCCCGAGCGCTGAGACTGCGAACGGGTAAGGATTACACCCTGTACGTGCTGGCCATTTGTTGTGCCGGAGCTGTTACACACTCGCTTGTGGCCCCCCATCCTGGCGCGCTGGCCATGGCGGAGATCCTCAAGGTGGACCTGGGCTGGTCGGTGATTATCGGCACGTTATGCTCAATTCCAACGGTGGCGGCAGGTTGGCAGGTCGCCCGCTGGCTGAATCGCCGGTACGATTTGCCCATGCGGGAGACACCCGGATTGAGCCTGGCCGACCTGGAAGCAATCGCGCGGCGGCCGGAATCGGAGCTTCCGTGTTTGGTCGCTGCTCTCGGGCCGGTTCTGCTGCCGTTGGGTCTGATCTCGGTCGCTTCTTTTTCGGCGGCGTTTGTACCAGAGACGGCCCGAACCGGCTGGGGGTCCACCCTGGAATGGCTGGGCCATCGGAATGTGGCCCTGGCCATAGGTGCTCTGTGGGCCATGCGACTGGCCTTCCGTCACACAGGGCGGGACTGGAACCGGCTCAGTCGGCTGATGGGACAGGCCTTGGAAACTGCCGGTGTGGTTGTGCTTATCACCAGTGCCGGCGGCGCATTTGGCATGATGCTGAAGCATGCCGGCGTGGGAGAGGCGGTTCAGGCATTGGCAACCAGCTTAGAGGCGAATTTCTTGGTGCTTGCATGGGCAGTTGCCGTGTTGATGAAATTCGCTCAAGGTTCAGCTACGGTATCCATGCTGACCACAGCGGGCATGATGGCCGGTATGGCGCAGTCTGGAGAGTTACCATACCATCCGATGTACCTGTTCCTGGCCATTGGTTTTGGCGCGCTCGGCATTTCGTGGATGAATGACAGTGGTTTTTGGGTGATCGGCAGGTTGAGCGGGTTCACAGAGAGAGAAACCTTGGCCACTTGGACGGTGTTGGCCTTTTCCATGTCGGTGACAGGTTTACTCCTCACCTTGCTCCTGGCGGCGATTTATCCTGCCCTGTAGCCGGGCGAAATTGGCCAACGCGACTTCCGTCGTGAGATTCCGAAACCAATCGCCGCGCCCATCCGGCCAGGAGGTGAGCCGGGGGTCCGTTCAACGCGGCCGGACAAGAATCTCCTCGATGATCACGTGCTCGGGTTGTTCGGCGCAGAACAACACGCAGGCCGCCACGTCTTCCGGGTGCAACATGCGCGCACGAGCCTCCGGCGGCGGAGGATTCGGCCGCTTATCCAGGAGAGGGGTGTTGATGTCACCGGGGAAAATCGCACAGGCACGAATCCCATTTGCACGTTCTTCCACATTGATGCTTTGCGTGAGGCCGGCCAGGCCAAACTTGCTTGCGACATATGCGGCGCCGGCTTTCGCAGACGCCAGTTTTCCCGCGTCCGAGACGATGTTGACAATAGTGCCCCGTCGTTGCCGCCGCATGGCCGGCAGGAACGCTCGGACGCAATGAAACGCGCCGTCCAAGTTGGTAGCCAGGATGGTCCGGTAATCTTCCAACGAAAGAACACTCAAGGCGCGCTCAGGCACGTTGGTGCCCGCTGCGTTCACTAGCAAGTCCACCTCGTTCCAATCCCGGAGAACGGAATCCGCCATGCGTGCCACGGCTGCGGCATCTTGGATATCGCATATTTCGATGCGAAACCGCGTCGCGTGCGGACCGGCTTGGGCGACGGTCTCCTCCAATCCTTTTCGGTTGCGGCCGACAAGGGCCACCCGCCAGTGACGCGTCGCCAACGCCAGCGCCACAGCTCGACCCACACCGCTGCTTGCACCGGTGACAACGGCGCATCGGCTCGTGCCATATCCAAATGCATTCATGCAAAATTCGACGCAGTCAGGATCGGACTGCAGGCAGTTCAAGCCCAATCGGGCAGCTCCACCCATTGATGCGTCTCGAACGAACGCAATATGGCATCGATTACCTCCTGCACACGGGCCCCATCCTCAAATGTCACCGCACAGGGTCGTTGCTCCCGAATGGCCTGAACAAATTCCCAGATTTGGTCGTACCGGAAGGTCAGCAGCGGATTACCCTGATGCGGATCTCGGGGCGATCCGGGCCAAGTCCAAAATTCCCGCGGGACTTCGATTCGCTTCAAGTCATTCTCCCCGGCACGCCCCACCCACAGGTGATTCCAATGACGGGTATCATATACAAAGGTGGCCTCGCTGCCGTTGAGTTCGACTGTATCTGGCGAGCGCCAACTTTCATTTCGACCGGTGGCTAGTTTCGTGCTCTCCCAAACACCGGTAGCATCATTCCGGAAATCTGCCAGCACAGCGACCCATTCATCGACTTCGTTCGGCTGGTCTCCTCGAACGGACATGAACCGGCGTCCATGACCAACCAGACGCCGAATGGCCCCAAACAAAAGATGACCAAAGTCAATCCGGTGACTAAGCATGTCCCCCAGCTCCCCCGTGCCTGCCAGGGACTGGCTCTGCCGCCAGCCCAATGGGCGTTGCCCCCAGTCCTGAAGGCGGCAGGCGCGAAAGTGATAAGGCCGTCCTAAGTCGCCCCGCCGTACCAAGTGGGCCAAGTACCGCATCGCAGGCACAAACCGATACGTAAATGCGGTCATATGTCGGATGCCCGCCCGCTCGGCAGCGTCAGCCATGGCCCAAGCTTCGCAAGCCGACATGGCCAAGGGTTTTTCACAAAGCACATGCTTTCCGTGCGCGATGGCAGCCTGCGCAATGGGGGCATGTGTGACGTTGGGCGTGGCGATGATGACCGCGTGGATGTCCTCCCGGCTCACAATCTCCTCGTAACGATGGGAAACGATTTCCGCACCCGTGGACCGGCGTGCAGCCTCAAGTCGAACGGGATCGCTGTCACACAGGGCTGCAAGACGGACCCCCGGGCATTGAGCCAATCCTGGCACGTGATTTTGCAGGGCGACAGCCCCGCACCCGATCAAGGCCACGTTCAGTTCAAGTTTCCCCACAAGACGCCCACTTACGACCCGGTGATGCAGGCTGTTGCACGTGCAAGAGGGGCAAGGTTCACCGGTCAACTTCGCCCATCACGATATCAATGCTACCTAAAATGACAACCACATCAGCCACCAGATGACCGCGGCACATGTCTTCCAAGACCGTCAAATTGACGAGGCTGGGGGGCCGCACTCGATACCGATAAGGGTTCGGACCGCCGTCACTGATGAGGTAAAACCCCAGCTCGCCTTTTGGGGACTCAATGCGCGCATATACTTCACCCGGCTTGGGTCGCAGTCCCCGCTGTTTCACTTGAGGGTTTTGAATGGGGCCGCGAGGAATGTCCCGGAGGGCTTGCTGAAGAATCCGAACTGATTCCCGCATTTCCAGCACGCGGACCATGTACCGATCATACACGTCTCCGTGCTCACCCAGTGGGACGCGAAACTCGAAGCGGTCATAAATGCCGTAACGATCAACCTTGCGAACATCATAGTTGACGCCACTGGCCCGCAAGACAGGACCGGTCACACCGGCGTTGATGGCCAGTTGCGGGGGTAAAACCCCCACGCCTTGCGTGCGCGCAATGACGATTTCGTTCTGAGACAGCAGAGCCTCAAACTCATCCAAGAACCGGGGGAACTCGTCCACGACTTTTCGGGCCTGCTCCACCCAGCCTGGCGGCAGATCGCACCGAACGCCCCCAAACCGCATGTAGTTACACATCATGCGTGCGCCGGTCAAAGATTCAAAAAGGTCCAGGATTCTCTCACGTTCGCGAAAGGCGTACATCAGCGGCGTGCCGGTCGCGCCCATATCCTGCAAGAGGAATCCGGCAAGGCACGCATGGTTTTGCAATCGGGTCAACTCCGCCAAAATGACACGGATATACTCGGCACGCTCTGGCACTGTGAAACCGCACAAGCGCTCGACCGCCAGCGCGTAAGCCCAGTTGTTGGTCAGAGAGCAAAAGTAATCCAGCCTGTCAGTGTAGGGCATCGAGCCCAAATAACTAATGCGCTCGGCGATTTTTTCGTGATTCCGATGGAGGTATCCAAACACGGGCTTCAGTTTCACCACCCGTTCGCCATCCAAAACTACGTCCATTCGGAAGACCCCATGGGTGGACGGATGCTGTGGACCCATGGAAACTTCCAAATAATCACCTTCAGCTTCCGGGTTATACCCCCCCGATCGAATGAGTCGCGCCTGCCGGGGAAGAGACATTTCTGTTGCGTCCATGCTTGTTCAATCGGGCTGAGGCAGATCGCTTTGCCAGGTTACCAGCATGCCCGCAGTTGGAAGTTCATGGTCCAGTCCGCGAATCAGGTAAGGTAAACTCACGCTCCTGATGCGGAGGCACCTGCCGCGCCCGCCGATGACCAGTTTGCCAATCTTCTGGGAACCCATGATGCGCATGGCCAATTCGCCCGATGCAAGCTTCAGTCTAGTGGGACTCGTCTTTGATGACAACGACCGAGCCAGGCAACGCAAATTGCGTGCACATCGCTTGCGCCACAACCAAGTCCCGCTACCCTCGGAGCATGGTTCCAATGCTGCTCCACTCGAGCGGTTCGGCCAAGCGAAGTGGACTGCGCGGATTAGACCGGCGCGGCTGCTCACAACGAAGCCGTGTTTTGGTATGGTCCGGCTGCACCGGGTGGATCATCGGTTTTTGGGTCTGGATCCTGCATGGTGCGCCGGCGGCGGTGGGTTTCAGCTTTAGTGGCCCAGAGCTGTTCCCCATCGACGATGCGATTTCGCATTTACGGGGTGCGGATCTGGACGGAGACGGGCTGCAGGATCTCGTGGTTGCAAATAATCGCCGGGCCCGGATCACGTTCTTGTACAACCGCTCGGGACAACTTCCATTCATGAAAGTGCCTGAACCATCCTCTGCGCGGGAAGTCAACGAACTTCCGCCCGACGCGCGATTCGAGATCCGTTCTCTCGCGTCGGAGAAACGCATCCTGGCATTGGAGGTCGTGGACGTGAATCGCGATGGTCGTCCAGACCTCGTTTATTACGGCGAGCCCAGAGAGTTGGTTGTCCATTTGAACGAGGGCCAACGGCGCTGGAGTTCCCCTCGGCAATGGACAGTGCCAGATGTACCTTTTTCCCCACACGTGCTTGCTGCTGGTGATGTGGACGGCGACGGCTCCGCAGACTTGCTGCTGTTGGGCGAGTATCAAATCCACCGGTTCCGCAGCACTGCCGACGGTCTCTTGGAGCGGGTCGAGTCGTTGCCCCTGGCTCAACCTGCACATAGTCTCCAGGTGCTGGATATAGATGGCGACGGTCGGTTGGATCTTTTGCTAATCAACTGGGAAAGCTCGGATCCGGTTCGGGTCCGCTTTCAGCACGCTGCGGGTGTTTGGGGGCCAGAGATTGCGTTCCGATTCCCACTCATCCGGGCTTATTGGGCCGACCGACCCGCATCCACAGGCCCTGCCTACATGACCGCGATTGGACAGGCGTCCGGACGAGCCGTGCTGGCCCGTTTCGAAGAAACGCCAGGAGACACGTTCGGTCCATTTGTTGCTGGCCAGTTTGAGATGTTTCCCATCCCTCGAACGGAAAAGGCACGGCGGGGCGTGGTTTGGGCCGATGTGGACGGCGATAGACGACCAGACTTGTTAGCCGCGGACCCGGACACTGGCAATCTGATGGTCCAACGGGCAGGTGCAGAAGGGCGTTTTGCATCGCCGGCTCGTTTCCCTTCGCTTGTGGGCATCACCGAGATCCTGGCAGAAGATTGGGATGGAGATGGAGCCACGGAGGTTTTTCTTCTCAGTCCGGAGGAAAAAACTGTTGGGATTTGCCGGATGACTGATCAAGGGGGTTTGCCTTTTCCGAGGCTTCTGCCTGTTTCGGGACGACCTTTGGCCATGGCCTTGGGCAAACCGCAACCGGCGGAAGGTCTAACTTTAGCAGTCTTGGTGGACTCAGACGGACAGCGTCTGGTGCATTGGTTCCAGGCCCATGGTTCAACTCGCAAGCTCGCTTTGGCTCCCACATGGAAAGGTCAACTCCGCCAAATGCTCTGGCACGACGCAGACGAAGACGGTCTTTTGGACCTCGTCTTGCTAGCCTCATACGACCGGATCAAGGTCCTGCGGCAACAATCTGATGGAACATTTGAAGAACTCGATGTGCCCCCCCCGGGCGGCACCTTGGAGAATCCATGGGTTGCGCAGGCCGATGTCAGCGGTGACGCTCGACCGGAGCTACTGTTGGGCCAACGAAACCTGATCCGGGCAATCCGGCTGCAAAAGGATGGCGGTTTGTCGGAAGCTGCAGGATGGAGCTTCCAAGCCATCGAGCAGATCAACGCGCCCGAACGCGAGGCCCGCCTGACAGCGGCCCTGACGATCCCAGTTTCAAATGCTGCTCCGGCTTTGTGCCTATTGGATGCAGGTAACAAAAGGTTGCTGCTGATGATGCGCGATGCCCAAGGGTTGTGGATCGCACGTCGTCAGGTGCCGCTGCCACGAGCGGATTTTGTCGCCATGCGATTCTTGCCACTAGAGGACGCACTCGGACCCGCATTGGCCTTTTGGGGTGGGGCCTCCGCAGCTCTGATGCGGTTGCATGGCAACGTCTGGAAGTTGCGAGAACTCGATCAATACGAGACGCCTGTTCGAGACGGCTACTTGCGCGATGTCACGTCCGGAGATGTCGATCACGATGGGCAAAAAGAGTGGATCTTTTTGGAAACAGCTCGACACTATGTGGACATCGTGCGGTGGCGGACCGAACGACTCGAGCCGGGAGATCGCTGGCCAGTTTTTGAAGAACGCTCCTATCAGGCGCTGCGTACGCCACGTTTCGAGCCGCGTGAGGCGCTCGTTGCCGACGTGACCGGAGACGGCCGCAACGATCTAATCCTGCTCGTGCACGACCGTGTGCTGCTCTATCCGCAGGACTGATTGGATCACGCTCCAGCCTCCGAGGTTTCGTCCAAGTCGTCTGCAGGTTTGCGCCAATCCGGATACACCGTTTCAGGCAGTTGCCCTCGTCGGATCATCTCCTGCAAGTCCCGAATTACTGTGCGGCGAGACACCTTGAACTCCCTGGCCAACGCCGAGATGTTGGCGCGGTGTTGTTGTCCACGGAGTTTGCCCAACATCCGGTTCTGACGACTCAACCGATCGGTGGACCGACTAAGCAATTCTAACGCGTCAATCCGCTGAGATCGCTCCAAGGCCTCGAATTGTCGGACTACCTCTGAAGGGCCGCATTCGCGGAGTGCCTCTTCCACCGTGCGCCGCAACTGCCGTAGATCAACAGGCTTCGGAAGACAATAATGCGCACGTCTGGGGCCTTGCAACGCGCGCAATTGTTCACTCACTTCCAAGGCCCCGGAGACAATGATGACCGGAACATGAGGCAAAAGTTCTCGAAACTCTGGCAAGAAATCCAAGCCCCGCTCCCCCTCCTCCAAAACATGATCCAACACCACGACATCCGGCTGCGTCTGACCAAGGCAGGCAAGTGCCTCCGTTCCGGTGCGAGCCCGAATCAGCGTAAAGCTGCCCAGGGTTTCTTCATAGAGCTCATACTGGTCGTCATCGTCTTCAACCACCAATATGACCGGTTTCAGCGCGCTCATAGGCCAACTGCCCGGTTACTGACGGATGGACCCCATCTGGCTGCCATCGCCCCGGCTGGATCCTTCCGGCACAGTTTCCGATGCGACTCTGGGCGCGATGGACGCGGCTTCATGGACCTGGTCCACCGCGTTGTTGGGCTGCGTCGGCGAAATTTGCACAGGCAGGAACAATCGAAAAGTACTCCCTTTTCCCAACGTACTTTCAACCGCAAGGCCTCCACCCAGTCGCCGGGCCATTTCATAAACCATGGTCAACCCCAGCCCGACGCCCTTCCGACTGGACAATGTTTTGGTGGTAAAGAAAGGCTCAAAAATGCGAGACAAATTTTCCGGGTGAATACCACAACCAAAGTCCTCCACGGACAATTCCACGTAGTGCTCAGCTTCTAACGGCCGCAACGCCATTTTTTCAGGTAGTTTCTTTTGACATGCTGTTCGGACCACAATTTGTCCCACGCTGCCGCCGGCCTCGGCCGCGTTGAACAAGAGATTGAGCAAAATCTGCTGCACGAGATCCGGCATGGTTGACACTCGAGGGAGCTCAGCAGCCGGTTCGAATGCCACCTGTGCAGACCCGCACCAGCGATCGCCTAATAACGCCAGTGTATTGTGAACCAGCTGGTTGATGCAAACCCGCTCGAACCTTTCCGTGGACGCCCGACTGAATCCCAGCATGGCCTGGACCACACGCGAGCCCTGTTCCACCATCGCCCGGATTCGTTCGAGCCGACGCCGGACTTTGACCGGGTCGTCCATGTGATCTTCGATTACCTGAACGGAACCTTTGATGATGGAAAGTAAATTGTTAAAATCATGAGCCACGCCGGCCGCGAGGGTGCCCAAGGCGCGCATCTTCTGGCTCTGCAAGAGTTCCTGATACGCATTTTCTAATTGTCGCGTCCGTTCGGCGACCTGGCGTTCGATCTCGGCATAACTGCGGCGCAGGCGTCGATGTCGATTCCATGCCAGTGCCGCAAAGAACAAGACGCCGACCCCACCGGCCAACACAGCGCCCAATACGCGGGGTTCACGATACCAGGGTTGCGAAACGACAAATTCGCGCCGTGCGGGCGTGCGTTCCACATTGCCCGAGCGATCAATGGCACGCACCTGAAGAATGTGCCTGCCTGGGGGCAGGTCGTTCCACATGGCGACACCAACTTCCTGCGCTGGACTCCAATCGCCCGCATTCAACCGATAGGAATAAAGCAACCTGGAACCTGGCGTGTATTTCCATCGATCCCGTCCCTGAAAGCCTACCGCCAGCACTGCGCCCTCAGGCAGCTCCAAGTCGGCCGGCAAGCTGAGCCGCGTACGGGGTGGATCCCGATCCACATCCGGGTGCCAGCTATAAGGCCCCCTGGCTGTCGCCAACCACAGCCGGCCACGCTGATCCTCCAAAAGCTGATACAGGGCTGCTGCTGGCAAGCCCTCTTCAGGTCCCTGGGCAATCCACCCGACCTCTGTTCGGCGTAAAAGCCCATCTGCGACTACCACCCACAAGCCGCCATCTCGCCCACAACCCAATGCACGAATGGGATCGGATCCACTCCAAACCAGTGTCCATTCCCGTTCATCCCAACACCACAACTGGGAGCGGCCTGCGGCATAAATCCGCCCATCGGCCGCTTGTACCAGGACATGCACCGGCTCCGGCTCCATGGTATCCCCCAAGTAAAACACCTGCTCTCGTCCTGACCGGATGCGAACCAAACCCATGGACCCGCCCAGCCACTCCTCTCCACTTCGGGTTTGAAGATAAGTTATCCAACCTTTGTCAGGGAGCGGTCCTGTGCCACCTGCAATCGGTTCCATTTTTAACCATTGACCGGCACGCCAGAGCCAGAGTTCCCAGCGCGGAGCTTGCTTCTCTTCAAAAGATTCTACCTGAACCACCATCGTGCCATCGCCGCGCTGACCGAGGGCTCGAACTTTGCCTCCATTGGGTCCCACTAATTCTTGCCAAAGGGCTGCCTGCGCTCTACGGATCCATAGCCGTTGTCCATTATCGAGCCATAGCGTCTGCGTGTCCGGCACCCAGACTCGCCAAAGGAGATCCTCTTCCCATGTCGTCTCAGATGGCGCTGCGATTCTTTCGAGTCTTCCGGCCTTCCACCCCTCCAACCGACCAGGTCGCACCATCCACAAGGTGCTGTCAGGTCCCTCCGTCATCGCCAACACCGGATCCGGCCCCAATATTGAATCCTGCGACTGCCAAACTGGAGGGCTGTATTTCACCAACCCATCCAAGGTTGCCAGCCAGAAACTGCCGTCTGGAGCCACCGCCACGTCGAAAAATTCCCGTGCCGGACACGAGTCATCCTCAATCCATCGCTCGGTCCAATCATCCCATCGCCATAACTCCGCAGTGCCCATGGCCCACAAGACATGGTTTGGACCGTACCATGCGTGGGTCGATCGTGGGGGCAAATCCGGCCCCCGCCACCAGCGATTGCCATCAAATTCCAGCACGACCCGGCCCCCGTTTCGATGAATGGCCGTCATGACGAGATGCCCTAGTCCATCCTCGGTCAATCCGGACAAATGCCCCAATTCCCATTCCGAGGGAATGGGCCAACGACGCCATGGGGTATCCGGTCCAACGCTCCGAGCCGGTAGTTCAGCCCGCATCAACCCGCTTTCACCTCCTACCCACAGGTGACCGTCGCGTGTGAGAACTAGGTCCAACAACTGTCCGATCCCTGACTCCGCTGCTCGTGTCAAGATTTCCACTTGGGCCTCGGGGGTGCGCCCCACATGCAGTGCCAGTAAGCAATCCGTGAGCAAGATCAGGAGCTTGCCGGTTCGTACCGGTCGGACTGGGGTACTGGGTGTTACGTAGACCTCTTGATCACCATTCTGGCCCTGCGGTGTGGCAACCGGAATCCACTGCCACACTCCGGCACTCCACAAATAAACTCCTCCGGTCCCCGGGCTCCAAAGCTGGCCCGTATGCCATTCCCACACCTTACGACCAGCGCGAGCCGGCAATTCAATCACTTGAGCATCATATCCATCAAGGCGGGTAACGGCATTGGTACGACGATGCCGGACCACGACGTCGCCGCGCACCGAGAGTGTCACACTCTCGCATGAAGCTTCCGCCATTCCGTCCAGCACCTTGAACGTGCGCCACCACGGGGTAGTCTGTCCAGCTGTCATCCAGACAGATAAGCCGATGCATCCACAGGCTTGCCATCGCCAACCTCTTCGTGGCTTCATCGTTGGGTCGCCTCTCTTGCGTTGTCTGCACCTTACGGTAATCCGTCAAACCCAGCAATGTCCGTGGGCACAGTACAGACGCCGGCCTGTCGAACCGTCCAACGCGCACCACGCCGCGCGAAATATGCAGGCACGGACAGGTGAAGCAAATGAAGCGGCCAAATGATCCTGGCTGCTCCTGACTTAACTGCAGCCCGATTTCGCGTGGACTCGACGCCTCAAGCCACGGCCTTTCCATGCAGCTCCGGTCATGTGAGCTTGCGCAAGCACATTCATCCGCTGCGGCAAACAGAATCCAGACGACACGGGCTGACTCTTCACAAGGCTAAGCCATTTTGTGGTCCGCTCCGACCGAAGATAGCCCTCCAAATGGGACTTTAGCTGCGACCCTCAGAAGCTTCCTGTTGCAGAAAAGCCCTGCCGGCTATCCGACCACGCCTTTGCGGGGAGCTTGCCTGACCGGAGCCTTTGATCAGGGGAGCCCGACTGCTTGTGCGGCCACGGAGTTTCTGCCTCATTCGACCGGGCGATTGGGAGTAAGAAAGCCCAGGTTTGAGGAATCTTAATCCAGCAGATCTCATTGCTTGCGTAAGTCGGCAAGGCCCTGGTGCTTTGGAGTGACGCCATTGGGATGCCGTGGAGGGCTGAGTTGGGCCCAGCCTTCTTGATTCAAATGAAATGACAGCCCTGCGGCGGGTCTGTTGAGGACTAGATTTGCCGCGAACCGATGCTCTGGGCAAATTTGAGTCGCCTGGTGCTTAACGTGTACAGGACCCAAACCAGCAAGACGAATCCGCAGTGCCTCAAGACACCATGGGCATGAATCAGATCGACCCCTCCCGCCATGAGCATGCTTCTTCCCCAACGGCCGCAATGCGGTGGCTTCATGCGTTGGAACGCTTTGGCAATTGGTTACCCGATCCAGCCGTGATCTTCTTAATTGCGCTGGTCATCACGGGGATCTTGTCGGCCGTCCTGGCTCCGGTGGCTTTTGAGTCCACTGACCCAAGAACCGTAGTTCGCAACGACGCCGGGCAGATTGTTTCGGCTGCTCCGATTCGGGTGGTAAATCTTTTGTCTCCCGAGAAACTGACACTGTTTTTGACCCGGCTGGTTAAAAACTTTACGGAATTCCCTCCGTTAGGTGTTGTGCTGGTGGCAATGATGGGTGTGGGCGTGGCAGAGCAATCGGGGTTCATCCATGTGGCGGTACGATACCTCTTACAAGCCACTCCGCGCATCTGTTTAACGCCCATGCTGGCGCTGGCGGCCGTGCTGAGTCACTCGGCAGGAGATGTTGGGTACGTGTTAGTGATCCCATTGGGGGGCGCCATCTTCGCCGCGGCCGGCAGACATCCATTGGCAGGAATTGCAGCCGCTTTTGCAGGTGTGTCCGGAGGATTCAGCGCGACTTTTTTACCTTCCAGCTTGGATCCCTTGTTGCAAGGCTTTACCCAGGCAGCGGCCCAGCTCTTGGATCCTCACCGCACGGTCAATCCGCTTTGCAACTGGTATTTTATGGCTGCTTCTTCAATTTTCATCGTAGGCGCCATTTGGTTTTTGACCGACCGGATCGTTGAGCCTCGACTTCGGAACATCGGATGGACCACGGATACGGCCGGGGTGGTGCCGTTCGACCATATTTCTCGGTCAGAGAGGCGGGGTTTTCGGGCGGGGCTACTGGCGCTAGGCTTGCTCTCGATTGCTCTCCTGGCCGCGGTGCTGCCCTCAGAATCCCCTTTCCGGGGACCGGATGGCAATCTGCACACACACGGCGCGCCCCTCATGGATGCACTGGTGCCGTTGATCGCCCTGTTTTTCTTTGTACCCGGACTGGTATACGGTTACTGTGCCGGCACTTTGCGGAACCATCGCGACGTCATTCAGGGTACCGCGCGCGTGATGGGTTCGATGGGGTATTATCTCGTCCTGGCCTTTTGTGCCGCGCAGTTTACCTGGGCTTTCCGGGAATCGAATCTCGGGGCCCTGACGGCCATTCAAGGTGCCCTGTGGTTACAGCAGTCCGGTTTGCCCGCCCCTGTGACCATTGTGGGCGTCATCTTGTTATCAGCCGGAGTGAATCTGCTGGTGGGCTCCGCTTCGGCCAAGTGGGCTATTCTAGCGCCAATTCTCGTGCCCATGCTGATGCAGTTAGGGCTTTCCCCGGAACTGACGCAGGCCGCCTATCGCATCGGCGACTCAAGCACCAACATTGTCACTCCATTACTGCCCTATTTTCCGCTTATTGTGGTCTATTGCCATCGGTACGTAACGTCCGTGGGCGCGGGTACATTGTTGATCACCATGGCACCTTACGCGGTCGTATTTTTGACGTTTTGGACGGCTTTGTTGCTCTTCTGGTGGGGTTTGGATTTACCTTTGGGGCTTCAGGCCGGCTATCGTCCCTGAGGCCAACTGTCCAGCGCTGTCCCAGTCGGCATCCCGCACAACTGGCGGGGCCAAACCGCAGGGCTGCGATGTGTCCTACGAACGGTCCGTTCTTTCGCCAGCATGCAAAGGCCCATGCAAAGCAGCTTGGTCATGGATCGCGCTCTGTAATGAACGCAACCCGCTTCAGGGTCACATCGAAGCCATGCTACTATGGCTTTAAATGAACGGTCAGTGAATCCCACACTGAGCATCGGAATCCGCCTCAGAATTTGTGCACTTTCATTTACACCAGGGTAACAAACAGCACTCATCGAGCGGCCTGCCTCAGTTCCGACTCCTTGCTCTTGTGCCAGGGGCCTCCCCCTCTGTTCGCGACGGCGACCAGACCCAACGAATTGCATGGACTCAAGCCTGAAACAAGAAGCAGTACAGTCCTTGGTGCCTAGGTCCAGATTTCCTGACCGTTCGCTGGCAGTCATGCGACAATCCCAACCCAACGTTGCAAATCAAACTGGTACTCCGTTTGGGTTTCGCATGGATCTGACAACTTAGTAGGACCCTTCAGATGGCGGTTGGAGGAGGCACCACGGGGCCTTCAGTCCGAACGAACTCCGCCTCAGAACGCTACTTCAGCGCAATAGGAGAATCGCTCACGCGGTGGCTGGTGCCGGGCTTCCCAAGCCCGGCAGAGTGGGAGAGGCAGGTTTTGGCGGCAATTCAGGCACGGGCGTGCCCGCCGGAGCACCCATGGGAGGCTCGCCCTTGGCAGCGACCGGACGAATGGTGAGCTTACCGGTACGGACGATCTCTTCAACCTGACTGCCATCCAGCGTTTCGTACTCGAGCAATGCATTGGCGAGAATTTCGAGCTTATCCCGATGGGTTTCCAAAAGCTGTTTGGCCACCTGATATTGCTCGTCGATGATTCTCTTGACCTCACGGTCAATCTCTTCAGCGGTGCGCTCGCTGTAAGGACGATGGCTGGCGATTTCGCGGCCCAAAAAGATATATTCCTCCTCTCGTCCGTAGTGGACCATGCCAATACGCTCGCTCATGCCCCATTGGGTGACCATCGCGCGAACCATGTTGGTGGCCTGCTGAATATCACCCGCTGCGCCCGTGGAAATGTCGCCTGAAACCATTTCTTCAGCGATGCGGCCGGCCATCATCACAGCAATGGTCTCAAGCATCTCCTTGCGTCGACGGTTCAACACGTCGCTGCGTGGCAAAGACATGGTCGCGCCCAGGGCCTGGCCGCGGGGGATGATGGTAACTTTGTGCAACGGCTGGGCATGGGGAAGCAAAACGTTCACCAGGGCATGGCCTGCTTCATGCCACGCTGTGCACCGTTTCTCTTCCGGAGTCATGGCCAGGCTGCGCCGTTCACGGCCCCAGCGAACCTTGTCGCGTGCCTCCTCCAATTCTTCCATCCCAACGGCCTTCTTGCCGGCACGAGCGGCCAGCAATGCTGCTTCATTCAACAGGTTGGCGAGCTCGGCACCCGAATAACCGGGAGTGCTGCGTGCGATCACCGATAGATCCACATCCGGTGCCAACTTGATGTTGCGTGCATGCACTTTCAGGATGGCTTCGCGACCGCGCACGTCGGGCAAATTAACCACCACTTGACGGTCGAAACGACCTGGCCGCAGCAGAGCAGGATCCAGAACATCCGGGCGATTCGTCGCGGCGATGATGATAATGCCATCGGTGGTGTCAAAGCCGTCCATCTCCACCAACAACGCATTTAATGTTTGTTCGCGTTCGTCATTGCCTCCACCCAGACCGTGTCCTCGACTGCGTCCTACGGCGTCGATTTCATCAATGAAAATAATGCAAGGTGTATGCTTGCGTGCCTGCTCGAACATGTCGCGCACGCGGCTAGCGCCGACCCCGACGAACATCTCCACAAAGTCCGAACCGCTGATGCTGAAGAAGGCTGCATCGGCCTCGCCCGCGATGGCCTTGGCCAGGAGGGTCTTACCGGTCCCCGGCGGACCGACCATCAAGACGCCCTTGGGGATTCGTCCCCCTAATCGTTGAAACTTCTTGGGATCCCGGAGAAACTCAACCAGTTCGGCCACCTCTTCAATGGCTTCGTCGATGCCAGCCACGTCCTTAAAGGTCGTTTTGTTCCGCTCTTTAGTCAGCAGCCTCGCTTTACTTTTGCCAAATGAAAGCGCGCCCTTGCCCGCCATTTTGATCTGCCGGATGAAGAAAAACCATATCAACACGGCGATGAGGATGATCGGTAAAATGCTCAGCAGCACGTTCATCAACACTACGTTCTGCTCAAAAGGTTCGAAGTTGGGCAATCGCAGCAGGCGATCCTCCATCGCCTCGGTCAACCGCGCACGGGCGCGGAACGGGATTTCCTTGTCGTGTCCGTTTTCTTGAAGACGCCGCCCGGACGCATCGGTAGCATAATACGTCCCGACGATCTCGGTTAAAAAGGGCGACTGGGCATTGTAGATAATGCGAGCCTTGGCAATAAGGTTGGAGTCCACCAACTGGAGAAACTTGGCCTGAGGGATGTGGACGGCATCTTGCTGCGTTCGATTGCGCAAGGTCATGAGCACAATGACCCCTGCCACAATCATCACCCAAACCACCCACGTGCGCGGCTGCATGCGAAACTCCGGTGCGCGAGGGGCGCCGCCGAAGTCGCCTCGTGATGAACTGGACTCACCCATGGTCGAAATCGTTGATGACGCTGAGCCAAACTAGCACGCTCCCAAGGGCGCCGCAACCAAGCATTCCAGCAGCCTGGACCATTGCCATTTCAACCGTTGTCGCGTTCGCTCGGTCAGCTTGAAGGGTTCACCTGGCGGCAAACCTTCCACCCAAAAGATTGTGCCAGCGGGCGTGGCTGCCACCAGCCGGCGCCTCCGATCTGCAATGGAAACCTTGGCTGCCGTGAACAGATCCTGCAACTTGGCCGCGCGGGCAAACCCCAAGGGTTGAAACCGGTCTCCGGGCTGCCAATATCGCACGCACACCACCGGGCCCACCACCTCTGCATCCAGGTACTCCACGCCTGCACGGGCCCGAGGACGGCGAAAATTCCGGCACGGCTGAATTGACCATCGCAGCGCAACGCCCCCAAAACTGGCCTGCCCCTTGGGGGTTAAGCTTAGCGTTATCCTCTCCGTGCGGAACGTTCGTTCCTCCGCCTGCGCAGGTTTTACCTGGCCCTCCAGTCCTCTGACATACCACATGCCACGGGTGGCACTGACCCGACGACCCGGCAGGAGACGCAACTGCTCGACAAGGTCAAAACTGGGTTCATGACCCAGTCGCAAAAGTTGAAGCCGTAGCACCGCCCGTTGCACAGCCAAAGGCAGCGAGCTGAATCCAGCACTTGGCTCCTCTAGCCAGTGCTCGGCCCACTCACGAACAGCAGCCGCTTCGGCCCCCACAAGGTCCATTAGACGTAATACTGTACGACGCAGGCCTGGTTGATAATCGCGTTCCAACCGGGGTAACAAGTCATGGCGGATCCGATTCCGCAAAATGTCCGTGCATTGGTTCGAATCATCCTCGCGGAACGCCAGACCTCGCTCTGTAGCATAAGCCCGCAGCTCAGCTCGTGTTTGATGCAACAAGGGTCGAATCAGTGTGACGCCGGTGGTTTCACTTCCATCGCTGACCCATCGGGCTGATACAGGGGTGATCCAGTGCATCCCTTCCAATCCCTCCCCACCGGCTCCTCGTAACAATCGAATGAAGAACAACTCCACTTGGTCATCCGCATGGTGGGCCATCGCCACCTTCTCTGCTCCCCATTGTCGCGCAGTCTGAACAAGAAACCGCAGCCGCAGCTCGCGCGCAGCCATTTCCAGCGATTGTTTGGTCCTTCGTGCTAGCGTCCGTACGTCTCCACGCTCAACGAAACAGGCCAAACCTCGGCGATCCGCTTCCTGACGAACCAGGTGCTCGTCTAAATCGCTTTCCCGGCCTCGAAGCCGGTGATTGAAATGAGCCACGGCCAGCTGCCAGCCATGGCGCAGCGCCAGGCGAGCCATCAAATCCAACAAAACCATGGAATCGCAGCCTCCGGAAACTGCTATGACAACCTTTTTCCCGGGCTCCAAAAGACAACGTTGCCGGATCGCCGCATCAACCTGTGCGAGGAGGAGCTGACAGCTTTTCGTCATCGGTTTCCCAAAATTCGTGCAACATTGCCCGTCGGCTGCCACCAGAGAGGCGGCTGACAGACCGGAGGCCTTGTCGCTCGGTCGTCACAGCCCAACGCACCGCAGGACTGAAATTCCAAAAAGCGAGTCACCACAGAAGAATCACGCTCTATTTTCTTCACCGACGACCGTCATACCAGACATGGCATGTCTCGCGATTCCTCACGGTTTTCCGCGCATGGCACAACATTCGCAACCCAAATCGCAAATACTCGCTGAATGTATACAAGTACAGCTTGCGCGCCGAGGTCAGCAAGTACGGATGCCACAGGACGACGATTCTCTGGCCCCGCGCTCGAGCCTGAGCACGCAAACGCCGAACAAGATCGATCTCTTCTCCGACATAAAGCCTCTCATCAAAACCACCGATCTCGCGGAATGCCCATGCTTCCACAAAGAGAAAGGCGCCTGCCGGCCATCGGCCGAGGCAGCTGGCCAGGTTCCAGATCGCGAGCGCCACCCGTCCCGGGCCAGTGGGGCGATCCATTCGCAACCTACATCCGCCGGCAAGAACCCGCCCAAAGACAATGCACGAAGCCACCGCATCGAAAAGCGTCTCATCGGGCCAACTGTCTGCATCCACGAACCACAGCCAGTCTCCTGTAGCGACACGTGCACCGGAATTTCGGGCCCGGCCAATTTGGTTAACGGGCTCGAACACCACACGCGCACCCGCGGCAGCGGCGACCTGGGCGGTTTCATCTGCAGAGTTGTTGTCGCAGACAATTGTTTCTATGGCCCATCCGCGTCGTTCAAGGGCCGTGCAGGCCTGCCGTACAGCGCGCAACGTTCCGCCCAAAAGCTTCGCTTCATTGTACGCGGGAATAATGATTGAGATTTTCACCCATCGTGAAATCTGCGCTGGGGCGCTGGCCGCCGCAACGAGAAAACAAACTGACAAGATATCGAAACGCCCCAGACCTGGACCTATGGATGGCAGACAGTGCCTCGCCTGCCAAAGGCCGGGCCTAATGAGCAACCGATGCGCTGTCCGAGGCGTGTGCGGCGCTTGGCCGGCAGCACGGACTCAGATGCAAGACCGCACTCGGCCGGTTTCCCTGTCCCTCCCTCTACGGGATCGGGTTGCGATCGTCCGCTCAAACGCTTGGACCTCAGGAGCTCTTGCCGGCGATGCGATCGGCCAACCATCGATGAAAGCCCTGTATGTCTTTCCATTCGGTGACCACCCGAACAAGCCGTCCTTTGGCATCCATCCGAGTAAATCCGTCTGAGGTGACGGGGATGGGGATTTCTTCCATCGTGCAAAGGTCTTCCGAAACCGCCAGATATACGGCCGCGCAATCAAACAAAGTGGACGATTGCTGCTCCGCGTTGGCCGGAGCCAGTTCCGGACGGCGCTTGGCCCACAGTCGGGAGTTCTCGAGAATTACCCGGTCTACTGGGTGCTCCGATTGAAGTATGCGCTGATGGTCCGGACCACCGAGACGAATCAATCCGCACGTGTCCAATGGAGTCGGGGTCCCGTGCCAGGCAGCATCCAGGACCCACTGCAATGGGCGCGGGTCACAGCGCACGTTCCATTCCGCGTCTAGTGTCGATTTTCTTCCGTACCCGCGTCGAATGTTGCCGTGCATGCTTACGAAGCGCTGTGTCCCTGGTGATTCGCGGATCCCAACCCAGGGCCGCCGCGAGGTTGGGCACTGGGCCGATTGCAATCACGGCAACCGGCTGACTGGCTCCCATATTGAGGTCGATCAAAGCCTGGATCCCGTTGGTGAAAATCTGCCCCGTATATTTGCACAGGTCGTAATCTTTCAACCACTGTGCCTGAGATTCGACCTCTCCTGCCGTGGGCACCTCCAAGCCGAGCCCTATGGGTATGACCGAACATCCCATTGTTTGCAACAGCTTCGTGGCGAGTCAACCTCGATAGAGCGACCGGCCACAATCGGTCAACACCAGCTTGACCTCCAGCTTCCGGCCACCGGAGCAATGATTTCAAGGCCTATGTATCGTCCACACTGTCCCCGATGTCCGTATCCAACAAAACCTGGATTGGCTGGCGGAGAAGCTGCCCGGACATTTGCCGAGGCCACCCCCCTTCCGCGGAGTTCGATACCGCTGTCATGATCACGACTCCAAACAAACCTGCACCAATCATGCCCGTGAACATGGCACCCTGCCCTTTTATCTATCACGACTCTATCACGATCTTCTCGCCACCGGGGGCCAGCAAACATCCGGGGCGATGACCGGTGTACGCGCCCTTCCGAGGATCCCGCTGGTGTTCTTCGGCGGCCATTTGTGGACGAATCGATGCCACTCGGGTCAGGCTTTGGCGGATCATGTGCGCACTGTCCACGCCTACGTCATTCTGACAAGATCCCGGCGGCGCAAGCCGCCCCGCTGATCAGCCTCTGGATTCTACGTCCTAGCAGCCTTTTGGCGGAACGGCGTGCCTTTAACGTGCTTAAGCACTCATTCGGCTCTCATCCGGCTGGCAATGGCTGGGCCTCAAAAACCAGCTCCCCGTTGCGGCAATCGGCGACGACCCGGCTATGATCGCTGATCGTGCCCGCCAGAAGCTGCCGCGCCAAGACGGTTTCTACATTCCGCTGCAGGTAACGCTTCAATGGACGAGCGCCGAAGACCGGATCGTAACCCGATCGAGCGATGTGCTCCCGGGCAGCTTCGGTGAGCTCCAGGGTGATGTGGCGCTCGGCCAAACGTTGCCGCAGCAGTTCCAATTGCAGGTCCACGATGCGCTTGATTTCAGCCAGCGTCAGAGGCTTGAACAAGACGACTTCGTCCACCCGATTGAGAAATTCGGGTCGGAAGTGCGCTCGCAATTCCGCCATCACCTTGCGGCGAACCCCTTCGGCTATTTCACCTGTCTCACTGGCGTTTTCCAATAAGAAGGGGCTGCCAATGTTGCTGGTCATGATGATGATGGTGTTTTTGAAGTTCACGGTGCGACCGTGGCTATCGGTCAAGCGCCCGTCGTCGAGAATCTGCAGCAGAATGTTAAAGACATCCGGATGAGCCTTCTCAATTTCATCAAATAAAACGACGGAATAGGGTTTGCGCCGCACCGCTTCCGTCAATTGGCCGCCCTCCTCGTAGCCCACATAGCCGGGGGGCGCGCCAATCAACCGGGCCACGGCGTGTTTTTCCATGTACTCGCTCATGTCGATACGGATGATGTTTTCCTCCGAATCAAACAACGCCTCGGCCAGGGCCCGCGCCAGTTCGGTTTTACCGACACCAGTGGGGCCAAGGAAGATGAACGAGCCAATGGGCCGTTTGGGGTCTTTTAGACCGGATCGGGCCCGAACAACAGCGTCAGCCACGGCCAAGACCGCCTCATCCTGGCCAATGACCCGACGATGCAGGATCTGATCAAGGCGCAACAGTTTTTCCTTTTCGCCCTCCAAAAGCCGGGCCACGGGAATGCCGGTCCAGCGAGAGACCACCTCGGCGATTTCGTCTGGAGTCACCTCTTCGCGTAAGAGGCGCTGGCCGGACCTGCCGATAGCATCGGCACGTGCTTCCAATTCCCGTAGTTGTTTCTCCAGCTCGGGAATCTTGCCATACTGGTATTCGGCCACGCGACCCAGGTCATGAGCGCGACGGGCCTTCTCCATTTCATTGCGGGCTAGTTCAAGCGCTTCGCGCAGTTTTTGAATATCATCGACAAGCTGCTTCTCTGCCTGCCATTGAGCCCGCAAGGTGTCGCGCTGGGCCTGTAGGTTGGCCAGCTCTTTTTCCAAGGCCTGTAGACGCTCACGGCTGGCTTCGTCCTTTTCTTTGCGCAAGGCCTCACGCTCGATTTCCAACTGCGTTATGCGCCGTTCGAGCTGCTCCAGCTCTTCGGGCATGGATTCCATTTCGGTACGCAGTTTGGCTGCCGCTTCGTCCACGAGGTCGATCGCCTTATCCGGTAGGAACCGATCCGAAATGTACCGGTGGGAAAGCTGCGCAGCCGCCACCAACGCGGCATCCTGGATGCGCACTTTATGATGCAATTCGTAGCGCTCTCGGAGACCGCGCAGGATGGAAATGGTGTCCTCGACACTAGGTTCGTCCACCAAAACCGGTTGGAAGCGCCGTTCCAGGGCGGCGTCTTTCTCAATGTACTGCCGATACTCATCCAACGTGGTCGCACCGATGCAGTGCAGCTCTCCACGGGCCAACATGGGCTTGAGCATGTTCCCGGCGTCCATGGCGCCCTCGGCCTTGCCCGCTCCCACCACGGTGTGGATCTCATCGATGAACAGGATGATTTGGCCTTGCGAACGGGCGATTTCCTGGAGCACCGCCTTTAATCGTTCTTCAAATTCGCCACGATACTTGGCCCCAGCGATCAAGGCGCCCAGGTCCAACGCAATGATCCGCTTTTCGCGCAAACTGTCGGGTACGTCCCCCGCCACAATACGCCGGGCCAGTCCTTCCACGATGGCGGTCTTGCCCACCCCGGGTTCGCCGATCAGCACAGGATTATTTTTGGTCCGGCGAGAAAGTACTTGAATGCAGCGGCGGATTTCGGCATCGCGGCCGATGACAGGGTCGAGCTTGTTTTGTGCAGCCAGGCGCGTCAAGTCGCGACCATATTTCTCCAAAGCCTCGTAAGTGGCCTCAGGATTCGCACTGGTGACCCGTTGGTGACCCCGCACTTCGGTCAAAGCCTTGAGGAAATCATCGCGATGCAGGCCTAGGCTTTTGAAGATCTTACCGATGCCAGTGCCAACCGGTTCCTCAAACATGGCCAGCACGAGGTGTTCCACCGAAACGTAGTCGTCTTTAAGACGACGGGCCTGATCGCGCGCCGTAACCAGCAGACGGTTTAGTCGTTGAGTGATGTAGATGCCTTGTTGGGTCACATCACTGCCGGAGAGTCGCGGCATCCGGGCCAGTTCCTCCTCAACCTTGGCCTTCAGTAGAGCAGGTGCGACTCGCGCTTTCTCGAACAAGCGAGGGACCAATCCCCCTTCCTGATCCAACAAAGCCAGCAGCAGATGTTCCACGTCCACTGCAGGATGCTGATACCTCACTGCAATGTTCTGAGCCTCCAACAGGGCCTGCTGCGATTTTTCCGTAAACTGACTCAGATCCATAAGCTTCCTCCTCCAATGTTCAACCGGTCACGATGCGCTAACCGGCTGAGCCCGAGCGGACTTGAGGTTCTGAACCGAGGGCGACTTCTTCCGCGAGGGACGACGCAACGCTAAGGTCAACACTTCATCCACGGTTTTGACTCGTTCAAATCGCACCTGCTGTTTCACTTCCAGCGGCAGTTCGGCCAAATCCTTTTCATTGAGCTGTGGAATAAGGACGGTGCGAATGCCCGCGCGCAACGCGGCCAGGCTTTTTTCCTTCAGCCCGCCGATGGGTAATACGACGCCCCGCAGGGTGATCTCACCCGTCATAGCCAAATCCGGGCGGACGGGCCGACCGGTGAACAACGAGGCCAACGCACAAAAGATGGCCACTCCGGCGGATGGCCCGTCCTTCGGAACCGCCCCGGCCGGGACATGAATGTGCAAATCCACGTCCTTGAATGCGTCCTCGGGAATCCCAAGATCCCGTGCCCGACTCTTCACCAAGCTCAAAGCGGCTTGCGCACTCTCCTTCATGATATCGCCGATTTGGCCGGTAAGCAGGATGTTGCCTTTGCCCGGATACGCGAGCGCCTCAATATGGAGGATCTCGCCCCCGGTGGGAGTCCAGGCCAAACCCGTGACGACTCCCGGACGGGCGCGGGCGAGTCGGGTCTCATGAACGTACCGAGGCGGGCCCAAGATGGCACCTACCTCCGACGGTGTGACCATGAAACGTTGAATCCTGCGCTCGGCGACCTGGGCTGCTACATGCCGACAAACGGCCGCGATCTGCCGTTCAAGCTCCCGCACGCCAGCTTCACGAGTGTAATCCCGAATGATGCGCCGGAGAGCCGGAAGGGTCCATCGACACTGGCCGTGTTTGAGCCCATGTTCGTGAAGCTGCCTTTTGACAAGGTACCGGCGTGCAATTTCTAACTTCTCACGGTCCGTGTAACCGTGCAGTTCGATCACCTCCATTCGGTCCCGCAACGGAGCGGGTACGGTGTCCATCACATTCGCTGTGCAGATGAACATCACTTGCGACAAATCAAACGGTACATCCAGGTAATGGTCCACAAATGCATGGTTCTGCCTCGGGTCCAACACCTCTAGCAACGCACTGGCCGGATCTCCGCGAAAATCAGTTCCCAGTTTGTCAATCTCGTCAAGCATCAATACGGGGTTTCGCGATCCAGCCCGCCGAATCTCTTGGATAATCCGACCAGGCATAGACCCGATGTACGTGCGTCGATGACCCCGAATTTCGGCTTCGTCGTGTACACCTCCCAAGCTGACTCGAGCAAACTTTCGGCCGAGCGCGTCAGCAATGGACTGACCCAGGCTGGTCTTACCCACGCCGGGGGGACCGCAAAAGCAAAGAATCGGCCCGTGACCTTCAGGATTGAGTTTTCGCACCGCCAGATATTCAATCAACCGGCGCTTGACCTTTTCGAGGTTAAAATGATCGCGGTCCAGAATCTGACGGGCTCGATCCAAGTCCAGATTGTCCTCCGTCAGTTTATTCCATGGCAGCTCTGCCAGCGTTTCCAAGTATGACACCACAACCGCGTACTCAGGACTCGCCGGATGCAAATGCCGCAATCGTCGCAATTCGCGTTCAGCCTGCTGTAGGACCGGCTGGGGTGGGCCAGCCTCTTGCAGACGCTGACGCAGCTCTTCGATTTGCTGCTCCGGCCCCCCCTCGTCCTCACCCAGCTCTTTCTGAATTGCCCGCACCTGCTCCCGCAAAAAGGCGCGCCGCTGCTGGTCGCTAATGGCGGAGCTGACATCCTTTTGGATCTTTTGTTGGATCCGGGCGATTTCAAGTTGGGCAGCCACGTGCTTCAAAACAGACCGGACGCGGGCGGCAACATCGAGCTGTTCCAGCAACGGCTGCTTTTGCTCCACGGGAAGATTCAGACTGCCGGCAAGGAAGTCCGCTAACTGCCCGGGGTCCTTCAAATTTCGGATGATCGCAAGAGCCGGTTCTGCAGGTTCGGTCGTCAACTGGACCAACTTCAACGCATTCTCACGCAGTTGCTCGACTGTGGCGGTAAACTCGAGATCTTCCCTGGGGGGGGAACTGGATTGCAAGAGCCGCACTTCGGCGCGCAGGAACGGTGCAACCATCAACACTCGTTGAATCGCCACCCGCTCCAACCCCTGAATCACGATCACCAAAGTGTCGTCCGGCTGACGCAAGAGCTTTAATACCCGCGCGGCCACTCCCACGGGATAAATATCCTCTGGACCCGGTTCCTCCGTGGCAGCATCTCTCTGGGCGAAAACACCAATGATTTTACTCTGCGGCAGGGACTCTTCCAGGAGTCTCCGCGACGAAGCCCGGCCGATGCTCAACGGGGCGACCAACCCCGGAAAGAGCACTGTGTTTCGCACAGGCAAAATAGGCAGGGTATCCGGAATGGATCCCTCAGGTGTCGCGCTTCCTGCGGGAGAATCCGGACCGGCAGCCGGAGATGAGCCCTCCTCCAAGAGGTCTTCCAAGTGCAGCGGAAACCCTACCCAATCCCAAGCCGCTCTCATGGCCGAACCTCCGAATGCGTGAGAGCCCCTTCCCCGCTCGCCAGAGGGACCTCAATCCATAACAAACCATCCCGATATCGGGCCGTGACGCGTTCGGCCAAAATCGGTTCCGGGATCTGCACCCTCCGTTCAAAGGGCCCATAGTCAATCTCAAGGGCGAGCACATGCAGGCCTTGATCTGCGGCTTGCCCTGTTGGCTCCGGAGAAGGCCGACTGCCCGTCAATATCACACAGGATCCGTTGACGCGCACGGAAATGTCCTCTTTGCGCATCCCGGCCAGTTCCGCGCAGATCAAGTACCGGTCCTTCAGTCGGAACACGTTAATTGGCGGCTGCCAGATCCGGCGGGACGCCATTTGCACCATGCGCAGATGGTACAATTCACTGCCGATCTGCCCCACCTGAAATTCCCATCGCTCGAAAGGACTCATAGCATTGACTCCAGACCGGCTGAAAGGAACGCGGCCTTTGGAGAGGCGGCACCTCTGCCAACTGAACGCCGTACTCCTGACCCGGCCGCACCCGTCGCCGTCAATGGGCCGGGAGGAGGCAAGACCGGCACCGGCTCCTTACCCGAAGGCCGAACTTTTCCTACACGGCGATAAAATTCCTCACCGTCCAAGGTTTCCCGTGCCAACAATTCGGCGGCCAAGGTCTCCAGCTGGTCCCGATGGTCTGCGAGAATCTCCTTGGCTTGCTCATAGGCATGCTGCAGGAGACTGCGGACTTCCTCATCAATTTCGCGGGCGGTCTGTTCGGAACAATCGCGTTGCAACCCACCATCCGGACCGCCCAAGTAAAACGCTCCCTGTTGGGCGCAATGTACCAAACCGATGCGCTCGTTCATGCCATACACAGCCACCATGTGCCGGGCCACTGACGTGGCCCGTTCCAAATCGTTTTGCGCCCCGGTGGAAACTTCTCCAAAAACGAGCTCTTCGGCCGCGCGGCCGCCCAGCAGGCATTTGAGCCGGTCGTACAATTCGCTCCGGGTCAAGAGGTATTGATCCTCCTGCGGTAATTGCAAGGTATAACCCAAGGCGGCACGACCTCGCGGGACGATGCTGATCTTGTGCACCGGATCAGCATGGGCGCAGTACGCGGCCACTAAGGCATGTCCCACCTCATGGTAAGCCACTCGCCGCTTTTCTTCAGCATTAAGCCGGCGACTGCGACGCTCAGGCCCCGCCACAACCTTCTCAATGGCGGCTTCCAGATCCTGCTGCGCAATCGCGTCAGCCTGCCGCCGGGCTGCCAACAAGGCGGCCTCGTTGAGTACGTTGGCCAGGTCCGCCCCGGAGAAACCGGCCGTCGCAGCTGCAACTCTTCGCAAATCCACATCCGGCGCCAATTTTTTTCGGCGGGCGTGGACTTTTAAAATCGCCTCGCGACCATCGATGTCCGGCGCGTCTACGACCACTTGACGGTCAAAGCGCCCCGGACGCAGCAAGGCTCGATCCAAAATCTCCGGACGATTGGTGGCAGCCAGGAGGATTACCCCTGCATTAGGTTCGAAACCGTCCATCTCAACTAACAAGGCATTGAGAGTTTGCTCTCGTTCGTCATTGGCAGGGCCCAAATGAACCCCCCGCTGCCGCCCGATGGCGTCGATTTCGTCTACGAAGATGATACACGGAGCATGCTCCTTGGCTTGCTTAAAAAGGTCTCGGACGCGAGCCGCACCCACGCCAACAAACATCTCCACAAAATCGGCACCACTTATGGCGAAAAACGGCACGCCTGCTTCCCCGGCCACAGCTCGCGCCAAGAGTGTTTTCCCTGTTCCAGGGGGGCCGACCAACAGCACGCCCTTGGGAATGCGCGCTCCCAAGTGCTCATAAACAGCCGGATTCTTCAGAAAATCCACCACTTCCTTTAATTCCTGTTTGGCCTCCTCACAGCCGGCCACGTCAGCAAACGTGACGCCGGTGTTCTTGTCCACAATAAGGCGCGCCCGACTTCGCCCCATACCCAGCACCTGTTCGCCCGCAGCGCTCAACCGGCGGTTCAGCAGCACAAACAATCCGACCATCAGGCCAAGCGGCAGTAACCAGCCCCACACCAATTGACTCATGACGCCCGGGCGCACCGCGGAGAATTCCACCTCCGCTGCCTCCAGGTCTTTCACCAGATCCGGATCCTCGACGCGTACAGTTCGAAAAGAAAATGGACGTTCCAACCGGCTGGATTCCTCCGCGTGGAGAGCCTGTCCGGAGCCGGCTTCAGCCCGCACGGCACTTACCGATGTCGAAGACAACGGCCGATTGGTCGCCGGTTCAATCCGACCCAGGATTTCTGTTGGGTGAACCTCGACCTTTTTAACCTCACCGGCTCGAAGATGCTGTTTGAATCGACTGTAAGGAATGGTCTGGACGGCCCATCGGTCCAACCACTCCTGCCAGCTCCAAAGCACCAACATCGTGGCCAGCAGGTAAAACAAGAGAAATCGTCCGTGAGGACCAAATCGGCCCGGCAATTTCAATTGCGGAGGGTCTTTTTTCATGACTCCCTTTGGAATCCAAACCTCAACGTGGCCGGACCGGAAACGCGGCAAATCGTCGGCGCTTGATCCGGTCCGGCCCAAGCGTGCTCCATCCGCATTTCTAACGCCGACGAGACCCCTCAATCACCAGGAAACGGCTCGCCCCCTGACTCCACACACGCAGTAAAACGGTACCGTCTCGGATCGACTCGCTCAACCGAACGGCCTGATCCGCATTGGTAACCCGCTGCCGGTTGATCTCCAAGATCACGTCGCCGGCTCGCAGCCCCTGCTGACCAGCAGGCGAATCAGGATCCACCTCCACCACTAACGCGCCCCGGATGTTGTCAGGAATTCCAAACATCTCGCGGTTCCGCGGGGTCAGATCGTCCACGGTCACACCGTCCAAGGGATCTACCGGCCCTCCCCGCCGCAACCCCCCAGTACGGCCGGCCCGCGCCAAGCCACCCTCTTCAGGCAACTCCCCCAATTTGACCCGTACAGTAGATTCTTTTCCCTCGCGGAGATACCGAATTCTCACCTCGCTGCCCGGACGCATTTGAGCCGCCATTAGGCGCAGGTGCCGGTCATCTTGCACCTTGCGGCCGTCAAACTCGGTGATGACATCACCCGCCTTAAGACCAGCATCCTCCGCGGGCGATCCTTCGATCACTTCTGCCACCAGCGCCCCGCTCGGCTCCTTTAATTGAAACTGACGCGCCAGCTCCGGAGTAATCCGCTGAATGAAAACACCCAGATAACCCCGCGTCACTTTACCATCCTCAATGAGCCGTTCCATCACATAGCGAGCGAGGTTCGAAGGAATCGCAAAACCAATGCCTAAGTTTCCACCCGTACGGCTGATAATGGCCGTGTTGATTCCGACCAGTCGGCCAGCCATGTCAACCAACGCTCCGCCCGAATTACCCGGGTTGATCGGAGCATCCGTCTGAATAAAGTCCTCATAATCCAATCCCAGTCCAGCCCGCGATTTGGCACTGACGATCCCCATGGTCACCGTTTGCCCTACTCCAAACGGATTCCCAATCGCCAAGACCACATCTCCGACTCGTACCTGGTCACTGTCAGTAATCGTGATGGCCGGCAGATTCCGTGCTTCCACCTTGATCACGGCGACGTCGGTACGAGGATCAGACCCAACCAGCTTGGCCTGGTACTCCGATTGCCCGTCCGCTAAGGCAACGCGGATCTCTTCAGCGCCTTCCACCACATGATTGCTGGTCAGGATGTAACCGTCCTCGGTCACAATGACACCGGAGCCCAGACTCCGCTCGCGCCGCTCCCGAGGCATTCCTTCCGGAACCCCAAAGAACCTGCGAAAGAAAGGATCCTCAAAAAACGGAGCCCACAAGGGTGTCTGCCGCACGGTCTTTGTGCTGTAAATATTCACAACGCTGGGCGCCACCTTCTCTACAATGGGATGAAACGAAAACGACGCAGTCTGCGCGGCCGCAGGCGGGCTGTTGTCCAGTTTGAACCGTGGAGAATCTGCTGCCAGCGCATCGAGACATACCACCGTGGAGGCGATCCAGCCCCACGCCATCCGGCAGAGCCAATGCCTAACCTGCCCTCGCAGGCCATAGGAACACCCGTGGAAACTCCTCTCTCGTCGATCGCAGTTGCCGCCCACGTAAGTCACTTGAAACTCCGTTGTTTTCATACCCTTTTCGACCGCTCTATTGCCAAAATGTTCCATCAACTCATCCCCCAACATCCCGCGAAACCGAGCCGGCTCTTACCGACTTCCGTGCGGATACCCAGTTACTTCCGAGCTGTAAGTACCCTCCAGAACAACAATCCGCACACCCAAGCTGGATACCAACTGGAAAGGTCAAATACCCAGCCGCCAAAGTCGACCATAAAAAGGCGCCGGCGTTGCCTCCGGCGCCCCGACGCCAGTGCCAAGAGTGGAAAGCAGGTCAACCGACCTTTACCTCGATCTCTTTCGGACGAGCTTTTTCACTCTTGGGCAAATGCACCCGCAGGACACCATCCTTAAACTCGGCCCGGACATTGTCTGGATCCGCATCCTCGGGGATGGTGAAGCTGCGTACAAACCGCCCATAAAACCGTTCCACCCGATGATACCGGCGACTCTTCTCTTCCTTCTCGGCCCTCCGCTCACCAGAAATCGTGAGCGTGCCACCCTCCACGGTGACCTTGACGTCGTCCTTGTTCACCTCTGGCAGCTCTGCCTTAATCAAGTACTCCTTGTCATCCTCTATGATATCCACTAACGGCGCCCACTCCGGCACCGTGATCGTTTCCTCATCCGTGGTCAACGCACTCCGGCGAAATGGCGACCAGTCCAGTAACGCTGCCATACGCCGTTGCATCTCCTCCAGATCCCGGAACGGATTCCAACGCGTCAGATTAGCCATACACCCACACTCCTAGCACAGGCGGATCGGTTCCACTAACCCTCGGAAGATGCCCCCGCCGTACCGGCATCTCCCGCGGTGGCTCAGCTCTGAGGCGCCACCCCTCGGCACCTGAGCACAACCACTTCGCCTACCGGCAATTCCTGTGCCAAGGCTCGTATAAAAGCAAAATGCTGACATACAGTCACTTATGCAAATAAAAGCCACAGAAATGTGTGACTGTATGACTCTATATGCGGACGCTGAACTCGCTATGAGTCATTGTGGCTCACATACAGCCCTTCGATGTTTTGTTTCCGATATTGTGGGTTGCACCAAATACCAAGGGGAAATGGGACGAATAGAAAAGGGACTGTTTTTTGGAGCTAAGTGCACTGAATTTCGACGGGGGCAGCTGGAACAGAGTGCTGGGAAAACAGGTTCGGCTGCGAGCATTTGTCGCTCTGAGGATTTGAAATGGAGAATTTCAAAAGCCGAGAAGTGGCCCACGACGTTTCGTTGCGAACGCTACGGGGCTTGACGCTGTGCCTTGGAATGAATCTTATGGGTCTGAGGACCGTCGGTACAGATGGACTGCGCCACGGATCAAGAAAGGTGTTTTATCTTATGAAAGGGCGAGCACGGCCGAGCCAATTGACTCTTTGGTACATTTGGACTGCGTTCCTGTTGACAACGGCAGTGGGCACGGAGGCTCAGGCGCAAGCGAAGCGCGTCCTAGTGGTCGGAGTGACCGAGGGCTTTCGTCATTCCAGCATCGAGCTGGGAACCCAAATCATCACCCAACTGGGGCATGACTCCGGGCTCTTCACCGTGGAGGTGGCGGATGTGAATCCGAATGCGCCTGAGTTCCGAGGCGCCGACGGCAAGCCGGACCGGGAGAAAGTGCGGGAAGCCAATCGGCGCCTTCTCTTGGAGAAAATGAGCCCGGCAGCGCTTCAGAGGTATGACTTAATCATTTTCAACAGCACAACCGGGGATTTGCCCATTCCCGATCTGGATGCCTTTTTCAATTGGCTACGCGGCGGCCGCGGTTTTGTAGGGATTCACGCTGCCACGGACACCTTTCGTGGACATCGGCCGTTTCATCCGTACATTCGAATGATTGGCGGCGAATTCAAAACGCACGGGCCACAAGTCCAGGTAGACATCCTCAATCAAGACCCGCGACATGTTGCTTGTCGCCACCTGCCGGCCTCGTGGACAGTGTTTGATGAGATCTATATTCTCGAGGGTTTCGAACGGTCGGAGGTACATGGATTGCTCGGACTGGACAAACATCCAAACGAGAAGACACCCGGCGATTATCCTATCGCGTGGTGCAAGGCCTTCGGCAATGGCCGCGTTTTCTACACTTCCCTCGGGCATCGGGAGGATGTTTGGGATCCCAATTGGCGCGATGCCAAAGGTCAGAGGGCGAATCCGCCAGAAGTGGCGGTAGCCTTCCAGAAGCATCTTCTCGGGGGCATCCGATGGGCACTGGGTTTGGAGTAATGCCCGGCAATGAGTTTTTTCGGCTGTAGAATGGTAGTGGCTCCCTCCGTTGGCAGGCTGGCCCACTCGTTAACCTGGCGGTATTTAAGGAACCGCCGCCGGGATGGCTTGTGCGTCCTCATTCTGCTTGGCCCAATCAGGTAATGGGCCAATGCGGTCGTCTTTGTGAACAGGTATCGAACACGAATCGTTATGAGCGAACGTGATTCAGCATGGGAATGGAACCGCAGGGAGTTTCTCCGAGGCAGCTCCCTGGCTGCGCTCGCGACGCTTTTGGGTGGAGTCAGACTGGTACGGCCCAACGCCACGGCAGCAGAATCGGAATCGGTGAACACAGAGCGGGTCAAAGTGGGACTGATCGGACTCGGTCAGTGGGGCCGCGACCTGCTGGATCAGTTGCTTCGTCTGCCGCAAGCAGAGGTCGCAGGCCTGTGCGATAATTATACCCCGATGCTGCGCCGTAGCAGCAAGCGGGTGCCAGACGCCTTTGCTACCGAGGATTATCAGGTGCTGTTGGCAAACAAGGACATCACCGCCGTGGTGGTGGCGACCCCCACGCATCGTCACAAGGAGATCGTACTAGCCGCGCTGGAAGCCGGTAAGCATGTGTACTGCGAGGTTCCGCTGGCTCACACGATTCAAGACGCGCGCGTCATCGCGCAAGCCGCCCTGAAGCACCGTCGGCAAGTGTTTCAAGCCGGCCTGCAGCTACGGTCAGATCCTCAACGCCATTTCCTGATGCCCTTTATCCGTTCGGGCGCGCTTGGACGCATGGCCATGGTGCGGGCCCAATGGAACAAAAAGACCAGTTGGCGCTTTACGTCGCCGAATCCGGAACGAGAGGCGGAGGTGAATTGGCGGCTGTCTCGTGAGGTTTCGACAGGTTTGTTGGGAGAAGTAGGCATTCACCAGCTCGATCAGGTCAGCTGGTTTTTGAATGCTTGGCCGTCAACGGTCCATGGCTTTGGCACGATCGCCTTCTGGCGGGACGGGCGTGACGTGGCCGACACCGTGCAGGCGTTGGTGGATTACCCGGAAGGTTTGCGCCTGGTCTACAGCGCGACGTTAGCCAATAGCTTCGAGGCGGAAGGAGAGATTTATTACGGTAGCGACGCCGCGGTCATGATACGGGGTAGCAGTGCTTGGATGTTTAAAGAAGCGGATGCCCCTCTGCTGGGCTGGGAAGTTTATGCCCGCAAAGACGCTTTTTACAAGGCCACCGGCATCTCCTTGCGGGCCGATGCTTCGAAACTCAAAGCTCAAGGCAATCAAGCCGATGCACAAACCGAATCGGCTGATCCTCCAGTTTATTTTGCCTTGGAAGCATTTGTGCGCAACAGCCGCGAGGTCAGCAATGCCGTCCGAGATTTCGAATCCCTTTACGGTGACTCGGATCCAAGCGCCCTAACAGAATACCTTTCCAAAGGAGTGCGCCGGTTGCCTGCTGCGGATGCCGTAGATGGCTACCGGGCCACCGTGTTGGCATTAAAAGCCAACGAGTCGGTGGTGCTCGGCAAGCCGATTGCCCTGTCGCCAGAGTTGTTCGAATTGAGCTGAATCCATCGCGTCCAATCACATGATGACACAACTGCAGAAAACGTCCAGGGAGACCCTCCGCAAGCGAGGGTTGATTTGCCAAGGCTTACGCCATTCCGTCAGGCAGACTGGCCTCTGCTTGTTGACCAGTGCGCTTTGCGTCACTGCGGCCGAGGGCTGGACCCGCTTCGGGCCAAAACCAGGGGGAAACTCTAAAGTCCGCATTGAAGGCACGTCCACCATTCATGACTGGCAGGTGGAGAGTCCCCTCGTGGGTGGATTTATTGAATTGGGGCCCAACTTTCCGCGCTCCTCTCAAGGCGCCAATCCAGGGAAGCTGGACGTTCGTGCCGAGGTTTTCGTCCCGGTCAGCTCCCTTAAAAGCGTTAAGAAGGACGGAACACCCTACAGCACCGCCATGGACGACATCATGCATGAAAAGCTTCTCAAAACGCATCATCCCCGAATCGTGTATCGCCTCCGGGAACTATCGTTGAAAGAGATCGTCAGCCAGGAACCTGCCAAGTTTACCGTTGAAGCCGTGGGCGACCTTGTCGTTGCAGGCGTGACGAACCAGATCACGTTCCCAGCGCAAATCCAAATCCATCCAGATAACCACCTGACCATCACCGGCGAAGTGCCTTTAAAAATGACCAGTTTTAAGATTGAGCCCCCTGCGCCTAAAGTTGCTCTCGGCTTAATCAAAACCGGAGACGATGTGAAGGTGCTGTTCCATTGGGAGGTATTCCCACGCTGACTGACCCACAGCAGACAAACAAAGGTCAGGTTCCTGGAAAGCAGTGTGAGCCGTATAGGCTCGAGGTCTTCTTCTTTGAAGTCGGCGGTACACACGCGGTTGCTTCACTCGACTCACACCTCGGCCTGAGCCAAGCGCACAGCCGTTCAAGTGCAACACCCGTGTGGTCTCAGATCCATTCTCCCACAGAATTGATCGAAATCGCGGCCATTGTATGCCTGCCAGATATTGCCAAAGCCATCAGAGGCATCTGATGTCTCTTCCAAAGAGAAATTGTCGCCAATCTAGTCTCCCTCCGAGCGTTTCCTCTAGCTGTCCAGCCCAAATGGGATCAGGAAGTGATTCCCACACCGGCCTGTGCCTGATACAGCGCTGCAGTTTTACGTAATCGAGGTGGACCCGGTATGGTTCTAAAGGTGCGACGTTTCGATACTGAAGAGCCCCTCATCGGCCTGGCCGGACAACGAAGGGCTCTTCGCGCGGATGCGGTTTTTGAATGGTCGGGCTTCCAGCCCTGTCTTAAACTGAAGCGGTATGACCGAAAAAGGTCTGAACGAGCTCCCGCGTGAGGTCCGCGACCTGTATGAACGGGCCGTTGATGCCTTCCGACGAGACAACCTGGATTACGCGCAAATTTTGCTGACCCAAGTGGTAAACCGGGAGCCAGCATTTTTCGACGCACGCAAACTGCTGCGACAGGCACAACAACGGAAAGCGACAAGGTCCTCGGCTGGATTCCTCAAGCGAGTGCTGAGCAGCGCGGCTGTTTCGCCCGAACTTGCTCGCGCGAGGTTGGTCCTGCGCACAAATCCCGTGGAAGCCATGCAACTGGCCGAAGAGGCTCTGAATGCCAATCCGAATAACTTTGCCGCTCACAGGGTCTTTGCGGAGGCAGCCATGGCCGCTGGGTATCCCCGGCTCGCCCTGCTTTCCTATGATGTCCTTTTTGCCCATGACCCACGCGATCGTGAGCTGGCCATTCAGTACGCCCGAGCGCTGGCCGATGCGGGCGAAATCAGCAAGGGCGAACAAGTGCTTACCGCGCTGCTGCGCCTTTGTCCCAACGACCCGGACCTGGCGCAAGAACTCAAAAACTTGTCCGCTCGACGGACGCTGGCAGAGGGAGGATATGGGGCATTAGAAAGTGGCACGAGCTCATTCCGCGACATCCTTCGAGACGCTGAGCTGGCGAAAGTGCTCGAGCAGGAGCAACGAATTCAGAAAACCGAGGACGCCACTGATCGTCTCATTCGCGATTATGAAGTGAGGATCCAAAAGGAGCCTCAGAATCTTCGCCTGCTTCGTTCGTTGGCGGAGTTGTATGCACAAAAGAAGGATTTCGACCGTGCCCTAGCTTGTTATGAACGGGTCAAGGCCACTGAAGCGGGACAGGATCCAAGCTTGGATCGCGCTATTGCGGAAACCATTTTGCGGCGTTTCGATCACCAGCTAGCCCAACTCGATCCTGCTGCGCCGGATCATGCGGAACGTGTCCGCGAAATCGAAGCCGCCAAACAGGCGTTTCAATTGGAAGAATGCCGCAAGCGCGTCGAAAAATACCCCACCGACCTCACCATCCGTTTCGAATACGGTCAGTTGCTTTTCGAAGCCGGTCGATTGACGGAAGCCATCGCCGAGTTTCAGAAAGCCCAAAACAACCCGCACAAACGGATTGCGGCACTGGCTTACCTGGCACGCTGCTTTGCGCAAAGGAAAATGTATGACCTCGCCGCGCGGACACTCCAAACCGCGTTGAAGGAAAAGACTATCTTCGACGAGGAAAAAAAGGAGCTCCTTTACCACCTGGGTTCCGTGTTAGAAGCCCTGGGCAAGCGCGACGAGGCCATCGAAGCCTTCAAACAGATTTACGAAGTCGATATCAGCTACCGCGATGTCGCTGCCAAGGTGGAGGCCTATTACGCCAGCCAGTGATCGCCAACAAAAACCCCTTCTCTCACTTTAGCACGCGTCCCAGCAAGCTATGATAGGGGACAGGTCCGTATTCGCGGCTGTCGGAGCTAACCGCCCGATTGTCCCCCAGGACGTAAACCTCGCCGGCACCGCACGTCACGCGTGACCACTGCTTCCGGACCGGCCAGGTCTGCATACCCGCCTCCAAGTAGGGCTCCTCCAAAGGACGACCGTTGAGCCAGACCCTGCCATCGCGAAGCTCTACGGTGTCGCCGGCAACGGCTATGATCCTTTTTACGACCGGTGCGCCGTCCGTGGGGTCCTTTAGCACCACGATATCGCCGCGGCTTGCCTCTTTGACGCGTAACCAGAGCGGACTTGCCAAGTACCAATGCCGCTCCTGCAATGCGGGCACCATGCTGCTGCCGCGCACCCAAATGGATTGAAGAAGATAATGGCGACAGAGCGTGAAACTGCCTGCCATCAAAGCCACCACCACCGCACCTTGCAACACCAACGGGAGAACCAAGGTCTCGCCCCGTCGGAGCCGCACGGGCCGCCTCACCACGGCCGCCAGCATCGACCACCGTGGCATCCTACGCATCGCAGGCTCCCCTCCCGTTCGCATGCCGCGCCTTGGATCATTCGGTCGGTAACTTCGATTCTGCTTCTTGAAGCCACTTTGCCGCGGAATCCAACAAAGGAACAATCCAGAGATTTCCCGGAAGCGTGGTGTCCCGTGAATTACGGATGGCACCGGGGAATCCCCAAGACAAAAACTGCTTCAGCACGTGGGATTCATTTCTTCGACGTCTGGTTAAACGCTCCCCACTCTGGATGCTCGGCCAATCGATGGACGGACCCTCCTGCGCTTTCCAAGACAAGTCTGTAGGGTCGCGAGCCATGGAGCCGTGGCAACTCAGGTGCTCCGGTCTGATGGGCCGCGCCAAGCCCCCGGACATTCATTCAGGTCCCCCGCCATCTGTGGGGGCGGCACGCGGAGGTGTGCCTCGGCCCGGCTACCGGTTCGGACTTGATCGGCAATTCGCGTAGGAATTGCACTCCGGCACTTTGTGGCACACTCTTTTGGTCCATGAGGGTAAATGCCTATGCTGCGTTAGGTCCGGCTCAGGCGGTGGTTCCTTGGTCTTATGAGATCAATGACGTTCAACCCCATGAAGTCTTGGTTCGTGTGCTAGCCTGCGGCATCTGCCACAGTGACGTGCATATGATTGATAATGACTGGGGCTTCAGTCGGTATCCGCTGGTTCCCGGGCATGAAATTGTCGGCGTGGTCGAAAGCGTCGGAGCACATGTGCAAACGCTGCAAACGGGCCAGCGTGTTGGGATCGGCTGGCAACGCTCTGCCTGCGGACATTGTGAAGATTGCCTGCGGGGTCAGGACCATCTCTGCGATGAAAGCACCGGCGTGATCACGCACGGATATGGCGGTTTTGCCTCGCATGTGGCCGTGGACGCGCGGTACTGTTTTCCGCTGCCTGAATCCTTACCCACCGAATCGGCAGGTCCATTGCTTTGCGGAGGAATCACGGTCTATTCGGCCCTCCGTGCGGCCGGCATGGGATCGGGTCTGCGCATCGGCGTGGTTGGTCTGGGAGGTTTGGGGCATTTGGCCATTCAGTTTGCCAGCCGGATGGGGAACCATGTCACTGCGTTTACAACCACGGAGGCAAAAGCTTACGAAGCTTCGAAATTGGGCGCGCACGATGCCATTCTGATCCGAGACGGCAGGCCCGTCCGACGCCCGCCACGTCCGCTGCACATTGTGCTCAACACCGTGCCGGCTCCCACACCAACGGACGTTTACTTGGACCTGTTAGGGTCTGACGGTGTATTATGCTACGTAGGCGCTCCCACGACTCCGTTGTCGGTCCCGCTGTGGCCATTGTTGGTCAAGCGGCGTCGGATCATGGGCAGCCCTATCGGGAGCCGTGCCACCATAATCGAAATGTTGGAAAACGCCGCCGCGTTCGGCGTGCGTCCGATGGTGGAAACATATCCCTTGGCCCGGGTCAATGATGCCCTTGAGCGCGTGCGCCGCAACGTCGTGCGTTACCGGGCCGTTCTCTTGGCTTAAGCCACCGGCCCGATCCACGAAACAGCTGGCCCCCTATGCAGTGGCTTCCGTTCAAGCTGATTCCAAAATCATGTTGGCATACTGAACCGTATCCCCGGTGCGAATCAGGCCGACGGCGCTGGGCACACGTTTTTTCAAAGTTTCATGTGGCTCATAAATCACCGGGATGCCTTCGAGGGCCCGGGCGAAGCGGTCCTGGATATCCCGGCTGTTGTGCCGGCAAAACTCCTCAGCCATCCAGATTCGACCAATTTGGAAGTTGGCCCGGATAGCTTCCAGCACGTCCAACACCTTGGGGACGTCATCCACCAGGGCCAGATCCACTGTCTCGACTTGAGGCCAGAACGGGAAGCCCCGGTCGGCGATCACCACGGTGTTCGTGTGGCGCACCCGGGCGAGTAACGAGAGCACGTGGGGATTCAAAATACCGCGCTTCAGCATAGATTCCCCTTAGCATAGTCGGGGGTCGCCTGCAGTTCTTTTCGCATGCAGCTTCCGAGGTTGGCGACGCGCGGGACTATGGCAGTTCCTTCGGCTGATTTGAACGATGGACCCGCCTGAGTTCCGGATCCGCTGCTGTTGCTCGACGTTGAATCCTCCGGGCGCTTGTGCGTGAGCAGCGCCGACGAGTCCTTTCGTACGCAGGAGTTTACAGTTATCATGTCGGCTCTCATAACCCATTGCATCGCGACCGGTTCCCCGTGCCGTGGATCCATGAGCATGGCGGGCCACCTCTGAAGCTGATCCGAGGCTTCCCACCCTTCTCTCTGCGTGCTACGGTGAGGGCATGGCGCGGAAAGTGGGTCAGGCAAGTCACGGCCGCGGGCCCAGAGATTGGATGGGAGTTGGCTTGGCTACGATGGGGCTGCTTCTGTTAGTGGCCCAATGGTCATTTGATCGTTATGACTTGGCGGTTCACCGGGATCCTCCCAATCAACCGGTGCAAAATTTGGCGGGCCCGGTTGGAGCTTATCTGGCCAATGCTGCTTTTTTCCTGCTCGGTTTGATGGCTTTCTTCCTGCCGCCCGCCTTGTTATTGATGGCAGCCTCGGTTTGGTGGTCGGCCCTTGACCATTTGAGACGGCGTTGGCCATGGTTTTTCGTCTGGTTCCTTTCCGGTGCCGGCCTCCTGCACATGGCCAACCAATGGCCGTTGCTGCGGACCTGGCGTCAGTTCTTGGGTGCCCCCAGTGTAGGAGGGTGCCTGGGCGCCTTCAGCTACGACTGGTTCTTTTGGATGCTGGGCTCCGTGGGTGCTGTCATCGCGTACGGGGCGCTGTATATCATCAGTCTCGGGTACTTGTCCAATTTCCACCTCGCCGACTGGGTAGCCGCAGTGTGGGCGCACTTTCGTCGAATTGCGACGCCAACCCCAGTCGATTTGGAAAAGCGTGCGGAGGCATTGGAGAAGCGGAAGAAGGCTTTGGAAGACGAGCTCGCGAGGACCGCCTCCGCAGCCGAGTTTCGATCGGCGCCCGAACCTCAGATTCGAGATCTAAGCGTGCCGCAGGCAGGCAAAAAGGTCGTGGCCAAGGCGGGTTCCGCCGAGCCTTCGGCGACCTTGCCAGAGCAGCCCCATGTCGGGCCTCCGGAGGTACCCGTACCAGAAGAGGTACCAAACCTATCAAAAACCACCGGTCCGGAACCCGGCGTCGTTGGCATGTTGGGTCATGAGTCGCAACAAGTCCAAACGGCAGCAGCGATCAGTCCCGGCTCTGCCGGGGCCGGCACATCGTCTCCGTCAAGCTCAGCTGCGTCGGGATCTGGTCACGAAGTCAGGCCCCGGCGGTCCAAGGCCATCGCCGTAGCGGTCCCCCCGATGATCGGCAATTACCAGTTGCCCTCTTTGGAATTGTTGAATTCGCCGGACTTATCCACCAAGCCCACCGAATCCAAGGAGGAGTTGTTGGCCAATGCGCGGCTTATCCAACAAACGTTGGCCCAGTTCGACATCCCAGTGGAGCTAGGAGACATCACCAAGGGCCCCACGATCACCCGGTATGAACTGCATCCGGCGCCAGGGGTCAAGTTGGAGCGGATTACCGCCCTGACAAACAATCTGACTGCCGCTCTCAAAGCCGAGCGTATTCATATCTTGGCACCGGTTCCGGGCAAAAGTTCAGTGGGCGTGGAAGTTCCCAATCGGGTCAAAACCAAAGTAGTCCTGCGCGATATTCTGGAATCCGAAGAGTGGCGCAGCACGCGCGCACGCATTCCACTGGCGCTGGGCAAAGATGTTTACGGGCATCCCATTATCGCCGACCTAGCCGAAATGCCGCATCTGCTGATTGCCGGGAGCACCGGCTCCGGCAAATCGGTTTGCATCAATGCCATCATCGCATCACTGTTGTATCGTTTTACACCAGACCAGCTGCGTTTTGTCATGATCGACCCCAAGGTGGTCGAACTCCAACTATACAACGCCCTGCCGCACCTAGTGGTTCCCGTAGTTACCGACCCCAAGAAAGTTATTCTGGCGCTCCGATGGGTGGTGAGCGAAATGGAGAAGCGCTACCAGATTTTTGCCCGGGTGGGCGTGCGCAACATTGCCGCATTTAACAGCCGACCTCGCAACAAACCGCTGCCCGAACGCGAACCCGAACTGCCGCTCAAAGCCCGCAAGGAAAAAATTGAGCCCGGTGCAGATGGCTTTGCCGTCGAAGTGGACGAAGAAATTGTGGTGCCGCGCGAAGAAGACATCGTTATCCCGGAGAAGCTCAGTTACATTGTGGTGATCATCGACGAACTGGCTGACCTGATGCTGGTGGCCCCAGCGGATGTAGAAATGGCCATCGCGCGGATTACCCAAATGGCCCGGGCAGCCGGGATCCATGTCATCGTGGCCACGCAGCGCCCCAGCGTGGACGTTATCACCGGAGTAATCAAAGCCAACATCTCGGCGCGCATTGCCTTCCAGTGTGCCTCCCGCGTCGATTCGCGCACCATTCTCGACGCCATGGGCGCGGAGAAGCTGTTGGGCAAAGGCGACATGCTCTATCTGCCTCCCGGCTCGGCCAAGTTGATCCGCGCACAAGGAGCTCTGATTACCGATGAAGAGATCCAGCGTGTCGTCGAATTCATCACCAAGCAAGGCAAGCCGAACTACGATCTCGAGATTCATGAGCAATTGTCCAAGCCCGTTGCCTCGCTTGATGAGCCCAATGGCATCCAGGAAGACGAACAGCTCATCCAACAATGCATCGAGGTGATCCGCAGCGAGCAAAAAGCCAGTGTATCGTTGCTCCAACGGCGACTCCGGCTCGGCTACACCCGCGCGGCCCGCATCATGGATGAACTCGAACGTCGCGGCATCGTAGGTCCCAGCAAAGGCGCCGAACCACGCGACATCCTCATCGACCTGGATGCAGCGCGCGCTGCGCAATCTCAACCTCAGCCCCCTGCTTCAGCCGCCGGCTAGGCTTTGTTTTGGGCCACAAGTCCATGTGACCGGCAACGCCGTCTTTTGCAGTCGCTGCCAAACTGCTGAAATCGCATTTCGTAAGCCGTTCCGCCAAGACTTGCTCCCTGCTTACCCTTCTTCATTATCGGATGGACATGAACCTGGCCACTGCGTTCGCCACCTCGGCCGAGACCCGACCGGATCGAACGGCTGTTTTTTGGGGCCTCGAGGAAATCGCTTATCAAGCCCTGCTGCGCCAAAGTCAGGCTGTGGCCCACTACCTCCAGACGCAAGCGGGCGTAGGTGTCGGAGATCGGGTGGGTTTGTGGCTGAAAAACCGCCCTGAGTTCATCACGGCCTTTTTCGGCATTCTGCAAGCGGGAGCCGTCGTTGTCCCGATCAACAACTTCCTCAAACCCGACGAGGTCAATCACATCGTGGGCGATGCAGGAATCGCCGTAGTCGTGACCGAGGAGGACTTGGCCCGTCAGGCCCCTGCCCTGCACGCTATCCATCCTCACTTGCGGCTTTTGGCTGTTGAACAATTCTCCTGGCTGGCGCCCGCCCCTTCACCAGGGGCCTTGCCCGGCTTTCAAAGCAAACGGGACGATTTGGCTGTGTTGATCTACACCTCCGGCACCACCGGGCGGCCCAAGGGTGCCATGCTCTCGCACGGCAACCTGCTGCACGATGTGGAGAGCTGCCGTCACGTATTGGAAACCGTGCAAGCCGATCGCCTGGCAGTGCTGTTGCCACTTTTTCACAGTTACATGATCACGGTGGGCATGCTGTTGCCATTGCTTGTGGGGGGCAGCATGGTCTTAGGGCGATCCCTTCATCCGCCCCGCAACGCCATGGGCGAAATTCTGCAACGGCACGCCACCATCTTGCCATCCATCCCCCCTTTTATCGCAGCATGGTGCAGGCTCCCATCCAACCCCCGCTGCGCTTGCGGTTATGCATCAGCCGCGCAGCCCCATTGCCGGTGCAAACGCTAAAAGATTTCGAAGCCAAATTTGGCATCCCACTGCTCGAAGGCTATGGTCTGGGCGAAGCCAGCCCGGTCGTTACCAAGAATCCCATCCACCGGCGCAAACCGGGTTCCATTGGTTTACCAATTCCCAACGTGGAAGTCACCATTCAGGATGAACAGGGTAACGTTCTGCCGCATCACACGGTGGGCGAAATCTGCGTCTGGGGCGGTAACGTCATGCTCGGCTATTGGAGAAATCCCGAGGAAACTGCCAAAGTCTTCCGCAAGGGATGGTTGCTGACCGGCGACATCGGCTACCAGGATACCGACGGCTACTTCTACATCACCGACCGCAAAAAGGACATGATCCTCGTCAACGGTATCAACGTGTACCCGCGTGCAATTGAGGAGATCCTGTACCAATATCCGGGCGTCAAAGAGGCTGCGGTCATCGGCATACCAGATCCTCGGCGCGGGGAACAACCCCTGGCTTTTGTCGCCCCTGCTGAAGGCGCTCGACCAGAAGAGGCCTCGCTTCTTCGGTTTCTACGCGACCGACTGGCCGATTACAAGGTCCCCCGCGGCATTGCGTTCATGGAAAGTTTGCCCCGAAATGCTACGGGCAAGATCTTGAAGACCACACTTCGACAAATGGCCGCGAACGTGGGCCCGGTGGACGAACTGTCTTAAAGCTTCAACGAAACGCCTTGGCGGAAGCGTTGCTTCCATTCCACTGCCCGCAATAACAGGATTCATTTCGCCGCTGGGTTATGAACCGAGTGCAGCAATATCAGCCGAAAGCTTCAACGCGGCCGGGGCAGACTGTCCGGAGTTCGGAACGTATACTGGGCCGCCCCCTCTACGGCCTCTACCAATAAAGTGTACTCGGTGCCCGGATCCAACGGCTCCGCCCATGCGCCTCGGACCTTGGGTCGCATGCCGCGAATCGGCTGGCCATAGACAATCGATCGCACAGGTACGGAATTCGAATCCGAGACCATATGCCACAGACCGGGACCGTACCTGTTTGTGGCTAAGAGGGCACTTGGCAGAACCCTGACCTCCTTCAAGCGGACCGGTTGGTTTAGAGAGAATGTCAACTGATACGGCAAGCGGGGACGGCCGCCGGCGCGGTTGGGGCGACTCGCCTCATAACGTGAATTCGGACGAATGGTGTGCACCAATTGAATATCGAGCGGTCGGAAATAGTCCATCCATTGGTAGATGGCAACACCGAGCAGCACCAACAACCCGAGCAACAAAAGGACATTCCGGACATTCTTGGCTGCCATGACCCGAAAAAATGGACGTACCGGAGGCCCAACTATTCATGAGTCCGACCGATTTTCAGTTCCTCTAGCCGGTTTTACACTCATCGAACTCTTGGTGGTTATAGCCATCATCGCCATCCTTGCCGGCATGCTTCTTCCAGCGCTAGGCAAAGCCAAGGAAACAGCTCGCCGCATTGCCTGCACCAATCATCTACGGCAACTGGGACTAGCGACCCGTATGTATGGAGACGATCACGAGGGTTTTTTCCCTCCCCGATTGGTCAACGGGCGTTGGCCCCATCGTCTGCACCCATACTACCAGGAACTCCGGCTCTTGGTCTGCCCCAGCGACGGCCCTAATCCTGCAACCCAACCGGCCAATACGAATCTGTATCCCGCCGACGGCGCCCCACGCAGCTACTTGATCAATGCATTTAACGACTATTTCCAGGCAGTCTTGACCCCGGAAAACTGGCAGGCGTACGTCCAGGCTTCGTATCCCCGCGGCTTGAAGGAAACTTGGGTGCGTTATCCATCCGAAACCATCTTGTTCGGGGAAAAGGAGACCCGCTCCCCGCATTACTATATGGACTTCTACGAGGGCAACGGCAATGACGTGGAAGAAGTGGAGCAAAGCCGTCACTCTGGAGCCGGCGCACAAACACGATCAGGCGGCTCCAACTTTGCCTTCATGGACGGAAGTGTGCGCTTTTTAAAGTTTGGCCGAAGTTTGGTGCCCATCAATCTGTGGGCGGTAACGGATGCAGCTCGGACAAATTACGCAGGCTTTTAATTCGTCTGCAACAATTCGCTCGCCGAGTTCGAAGGTATCCAAGCTCCCCTCAACCTTGCATCAAGGTGTTGGAACGCCCGGCCGTTTCTGTCCGGCCGGAAACTGAAAACGATTACCCACACCGCAAGAGTTGCACGAGAGTGAATAAAGCGTTTTTTAGTTGATCGGTTAATCCTTCTCTCTTCTTCGCGGGAAAAACCGAGATCCGCCTCGAGTGCGTAGTGTGTCGAAGGACACCAAAACAAACTTAAGAATGGAGCGGGTGAAGGGAATCGAACCCTCGTCTCAGGCTTGGGAAGCCCGCGTTCTACCATTGAACCACACCCGCGATCGGTTCTTTTCCTACCACAGCCCGAGCACGTTGACAAGACCCGTTCGGCCGCGTCTGCGGTGTCTTTCTCCTTGCCGGTCACCTCCGGTGCGTTTAGTTTCACTTTGTAGAACAGCGACAGGAACTTTGACAGACGTTCAAAGTTGGCGCCCCCAAAAGCTGCGGCTGGCTTCGCTGACCGCAGAAAATTGCGACGGAGAGATGGCCGAGTGGCTGAAGGCGGCGGTTTGCTAAACCGCTATACGGGCTTAAACCCGTATCGGGGGTTCGAATCCCCCTCTCTCCGCCACGCCCGGTCAGACTCGATCTGCTGCATTGCCCTTCTTTTTATTCGGCCCGACTCGTAAAGCTTTCAATCGCAGCTTGGATTCAGCCCCGCATAAGGAGCGAAGGACGGCCAGGTTCTCCACGTCCTCATGAAGATCCTCGGATTTGGGGGTTTCCAAACAGGCTGGAAGGTGTTCAAAGCGTGGATCATTGACGATCATTCGGAAAGCCTCCAGACCGATCCGCCCGCGGCCAATGTGTTCATGCCGATCCACTCTGGCCCCCAGTCCAGCCTTAGAATCGTTGAGATGAAAGGCCACAATTTCTTTTAAACCAATCAAACGATCCACTTCCTCAACCACCTTTTCCCACGCGGCGGCCGTCCGAAGGTCATAGCCGGCTGCCCACAAGTGAGCAGTGTCCAAGCACAACGCCAACCTCTCCGGTCGTTGGACCTTGTGATAAATTTCCGCCAGGTCCTTTAAATGCGCACCCAGGCAGGTCCCCTGACCCGCCGTATTTTCCAACGCGATGCGGACTTTACATGATTTCGTGACGGCACAAACTTCGTCCAGCCCTCTCACGACTTGTCGAAGTCCATTTACCAGACCAGCGCCCAAATGGGCCCCCGGGTGTAACACCAGAAAGGGAAGCCCCAAAGCCTCTGCCCGCTCCAACTCGCAAGTCAATGATTCCACCGACTGGTCTCGCCTCGCCGAGGCCGGGGCAGCCAGGTTAATCAAGTAGCCTGCGTGACCAAATACCCATGCCAACCGAGTGGAACTTCTTGCCGCAGCAAATCCTGCCAGCTCGTTCGGCGACAACGGACGGGCAAACCACTGCATATTGTTCTTCACAAACAACTGGCAGCAATCAGCCCCGATCCGCTCAGCCCGCTCCAAAGCTCGGGCCAAACCACCGGCGGTGGAGCAATGGGCACCAAAAAGCATGAAACCAATACTAAGTTGAGCCAGGGCGAAGTGTCCATCCGCGTAGTGACATTGGCTGACGCTTCAGTCCGGGATTGGATACCGGCCCCGGTTTTCATCCCGTATGGACAAGGCTTGCGATACTGAGCAGCTCAACTCAGATTGGTTGCGCATATGTGGGATGTTGTAACCTTGTCGCGAATCCAGTTCGCTGCCACAGTGGCTTTTCATTACCTATACCCGCCGCTGAGCATTGGTTTGGGCGTCATGCTGGTCATTTTCGAATCGCTGTGGCTCAGGACGAACAACCCACTCTACCATCAACTGGCGCGCTATTGGACCCGAATTTTTGCCCTGACGTTCGCGCTCGGCGTGGCTTCGGGTATCGTCATGGAGTTCGAGTTTGGAACTAACTGGGCCAATTACTCGCGGTTCGTGGGAGACGTTTTTGGAAGTGCACTGGCGGCGGAGGGTATATTCGCATTTTTCCTGGAATCGGGCTTCTTGGCTGTGCTGCTTTTTGGATGGGACAAAGTCAAGCGAAGTACGCACTTCTTCGCGACGTCCATGGTTTGCTTGGGCGCCCATTTCAGCGCGATTTGGATCGTAGTGGCCAACTCATGGATGCAAACCCCAGCCGGATTTCACATCGTGGATACACCCATGGGGCCACGTGCGGAGATTACAGACTTTTGGAGCATGGTGTTTAATCCATCGTCCATGCACCGCCTCTCGCACGTACTCTGTGGCTGTTGGCAGGCAGGCGCTTTCCTGGTGGTCAGCGTTGGGGCCTGGTACCTTCTTAAGCAACGGCACCATGACTTCGGACGGGCTTGCGTTAAATACGGTTTGCTCGTTGGCCTCACAGCATCGGTGCTGCAGATTGTCACTGGTCACATCAGTGCCGAAGGCGTGGCTCGCAATCAGCCGGCCAAACTAGCAGCTTTCGAAGGTTTGTTTGAAACGCAACCCCGTGCGCCGCTTTACCTATTTGGCTGGGTGGACGAGCAGGAACGAAAAGTGCATGGTTTGGCCGTCCCGGGTTTGTTGAGTTGGTTGGTGCACGGCGATACCGACAGAGCGGTTACCGGACTGGACCAGTTTCCCAAGGAGGACTGGCCACCTGTGAACCGGTCTTTCCAATTCTACCGTCTTATGGTCGCAATCGGATTCGGCATGGTCGCTCTAGCCTTGCTGGGCTCCTACCACTTCTGGCGCGGCACATTGGAGTCCCGACGCTGGCTTTTGTGGCTACTAGTCTTGTCCGTTTTGGGTCCTCAAATTGCCAACCAAGCAGGCTGGTTCGCTGCCGAGATTGGGCGCCAACCGTGGATTGTTTATGGCATCATGCGAACGGCCGAAGGAGTCTCACCAAACCTGAGTGCCCATACCGTCCTGGCTTCGCTGGTACTGTTCACTTTCATCTATTTCCTGTTATTCGCGGTCTTCTTGTACTTGCTGAATGAAAAAATTCAGAAGGGGCCTGACGCCGAGGATCTCGTGCCAACCGGGAAGCTGGCCCTGCCGTTTAAACCTACACAAGTAGGGTGATTCACCGTTCAGCCCTGGTCTTGCTTTGGTACCGGATGGATGCCCGGCATGGTTGCCTCGCTTTGGACTCGCTTCACGGGATGGCTTGCTCTTTATTGTCAACCCGAATGAAACCAAGTGCATATGCTCGCGCGGGCGTAGACATCCACCTGGGTAACCGGCTCAAGGCAGAGTTACCTCGTTGGCTGGACCTGGCCCGGCGACCGGAGGTACTAGGCAAAGTGGGCGGCTTTGGTGGGTTGTTCGCATTCCCATCCCACCGTTACCGTCAGCCGGTGTTGGTATCCTCCATTGACGGGGTGGGCACCAAACTAAAACTTGCGTTTGCGATGGACCGCCATGACACGGTCGGCCAGGACCTGGTCAACCACTGCGTGAATGATATCGCCGTCCTGGGCGCGGAACCCTTGTTTTTTCTCGACTATATCGGCACGGGTCGGCTTGAACCCCGGGTGTTCGAGGCTTTGATCCGCGGGTTGGCCACGGCCTGCGCTGCCAACCGATGTGCGCTGATCGGGGGTGAAACAGCTCAAATGCCCGGCTTTTATGCGCCTGGTGAATACGACCTATGTGGCGCAATTGTGGGAGTGGTAGAAAAAGCCGCTGTGTTGGACGGACCGCGCGCCGTGCGTGTCGGCGACGTTCTTCTGGGCATTGCCTCCAACGGCCTGCACACCAACGGCTATTCGTTGGCCCGACATGTTTTGTTCGACCAACTCAAGCTCAAACCAGAGAGCCATATGGACGAATTGGGTACCACTGTGGGTGAAGAACTGTTGAAAATCCACATCAGTTATGGCCCGCTGATTCAAAAGCTGTTGCGAAAGTTTCAGCCGCTACCGAAGGGTTCTGCCGGTCGTCGCTACCGGAAGGGCCCCATTCGCGCGTTTGCCCATATCACTGGAGGCGGTTTCCTCGATAATATCCCCAGAGTTTTGCCAGCGCATTGTGACGCTATAATCCGCAAGGGCACGTGGGAGATTCCGCCAATCTTTCGTATTTTGGCGGACTGCGGGCGTATCCCGGAATCCGAAATGTTCCACGTCTTTAACATGGGGGTGGGCATGGTGGCCATTGTCGATGCGCAGGTCGCGGATGCGGTCCTTCGTTTTACCCTACAGCATGGACATTCAGCCTGGCTCATTGGAGAGGTGGTTCGCGGACAGGGGCAGACCCGGATTACGTGACGCCCTGTGGGCGCAGGCTGCATCTATTTTTAGCTTTGCAGTCCGGACGGGCTGGCTGCAGTCAATCTGTGAAAAAGCGCGGCGCCGACTCTTTGGTGATGGAGTTGGTGGGCAACGTCGTCTGATGCCCAGGCAGAGATCCCTGATCATGCCCTGAGCGGTCATGCGGTTCGTGAGCGTGTCGTCCAATCCACACCGCCAACATCACGCCGACCACCAAGGCAAGCGACAATTTCACCCGATCATGTGCGTGGAATTGCAATTCCGGCAATAAGTCCGCGCACGCGATGCAAAGGAAAGTTCCCGCACAAAAAGCCAACGCCAGGCCCAACCAACTAGGATGTGCGTCCCACAAAGGATCTGCCCCAACGTAAAAGCCGGCTGCTGCTAATGGTGTCACCAGGGCAAATGCCACATTGACTGGCAGATACCATGCCCGTGCCGTGCCAGCAGCGACCATGAGCGTGGTCACCGAAAGGGCGCAGAAGGGCTTGTGCAGAATCACAGCCACAGATGTTCCCAAGCCCACTCCATGTCCATGCCCGTGGTCAACGGCAGCCACAGCGGAAGCCAGTGCCAATCCATCCAAAATCGAGTGTAAGGACAAACCCACGGCCACTCCCACCCATCCCAGCGGGCCGCTTCGCAGGAGCGTGGGCGCGTGCGCATGTCCGCAAGCTGACCGGGGCTGGCCTTCCGCCACATCGTGCTCATGAAAAGGCAAAAATCGTTGTAACACGAACATGGCCAAAAAGCCGAGCACCAGCCAGTTGGCGGCCGTGCCAACGGAGCCCACTGCTTCCACCGCGTGGGGGAAAAGTTGCATGAGAGCAAGTCCGAACATCAAACCTGCCACGAGACTTACCGCCAACTGCAAGCGGGTATGTGTCAGTGCCAGATAACACGGCACAGCCCCGCCGGCAACGGAAGCCGCCAGCGCCAGCAAACAGTACACGAGCAACAGGCCCCACGCCGGAATTGTGTCGTCCATCATACGTTTGTGCCCCAAACACGTGCCAAATGCAGCGCCACCAAACTGCTCAGCGCTTATGGATCGGCTCTTCGACCAATGGATCCCATCCTCCAGGCCCCGACGCGCTTGGTCGATGCCTTCCACCAGTCCTTGATTCCTATGCTATGCAGGGTAGCGCGGTTCCGACAGGTTTTTCCGACTACCTCTCCTCTGTTTCCAGAGCATTCATGCAATGGGCACGCCGCCATCCCACAATGGGAGGTCGGTCCGAATCGCATGCCCTGTTCTTTCGGATACACGGCATCATGCCTTCTCCATCGGCACTATCCAGGGCGGATCATGACCGATTTCTGCCGTGCGTTATGCTTCCGAGTAGGATAGAAAAGTAGTTCGTGCGTACGGTGGGGATCATTCCAGCTCGATATGGTTCAACCCGGTTTCCCGGCAAGCCGCTGGCGCAATTGGCCGGCAAACCACTGCTCCAGCATGTGGTGGAGCGAGCCCGGCACGCGCGATACTTGGCCGATCTCATTGTAGCCACGGACGATACGCGGATTGCAGCGGTGGCTCAAACCTTTTGCCGTGTGGAGCTAACCCGGCCAGATCATCCAAGCGGCACCGACCGAGTGGCTGAAGTAACGCAACGCTTAGATTGCGACGCCGTTGTAAACATCCAGGGAGATGAGCCCCTGATCGACCCCGAAGCCATCGACGCCGTGGCCCTGGCCCTGCAGAACGCTCAGATGGCCACTGCCGCTACGCCGATCACAGATCCGGCGGATCTTCAGAACCTCAATGTGGTCAAGCTGGTTGTCAGCCTATCCGGCCGAGCACTGTACTTTTCACGTCATCCCATCCCCTGTTTGCGGGAGGTCGCCAGTGCTCCGCCTGATGTCCATGTAACATCATTTCGTTATTTGCGACATCTCGGATTGTACGGCTATCGACGCTCGACATTGCTGCAACTTGTGCAATGGCCGGTGTCGAGCCTTGAACAAGCCGAAAAACTGGAACAACTTCGGGCTTTGGAACATGATCTGACGATCCAGGTGGTGGTCGTATCCCACCCTGGCATCGGCGTGGATACCCCGGAAGACCTGGCCCGCGCGGAGGCCATGTTGCGGCAAGGTTGATCCTCTGCAACGAATGCTGCTGCTTTGATGCACCGAACATGAAGTACATTTTTATCACAGGAGGCGTGGTCAGCTCGCTTGGCAAGGGGTTGACCGCCGCCGCACTCGGGACCCTGCTGGAAAACCGCGGATTGCGGGTGGCGCTCCAGAAATTCGATCCTTACTTGAACGTGGATCCAGGCACCATGAGTCCGTACCAGCACGGGGAAGTTTACGTTCTGGATGACGGCGCGGAGACGGACTTGGACCTCGGGCATTATGAACGGTTCACGCACACGAAACTGACCCGGTTGAACAATCTGACCAGTGGCCAAGTTTACCAAACGGTCCTTAACAATGAGCGTGAAGGCAAATACCTAGGTAAAACCGTGCAAGTCATTCCCCATGTAACGGACGAGATCAAAAACCGCATTCGTCAACTCGCCCAGCACACGGGTGCAGATGTCATCATTACCGAGATCGGCGGCACGACTGGAGACATCGAAGGCTTGCCATTCCTCGAGGCGATTCGCGAGTTTGCGCATGAGGTGCGGCCCGGCAACGCCATTTTCATCCACGTGACCTATGTGCCCTACATCAGGGCCGCAGGTGAACTCAAGACCAAGCCCACGCAGCAATCCGTCGCCAAGCTGCGCGAAATTGGCATCATGCCTCACATCATTGTCTGTCGGTGCGAACGACCGCTGGAGAAAGAGCTGCGTCACAAGATCTCCATGTTTTGCAATGTGCCGGTAGAAGCCGTGATCGAAGAAAAGGACGTGGATCATTCCATCTACGAAGTACCGCTCATGCTCCAGCGCGAAGGAATGGACGAGCTGGTTTGCCGTTTGTTGGATCTCGACACGCCCCCGGCCAATATGTCGCACTGGCAAGAGATTCTGCGCAAATTAATTGCGCCCCGGCATCGCGTTCGGATTGGAGTTGTCGGCAAATATGTCGGTCTGCAGGACGCGTACAAATCCGTGTACGAGGCGCTGAGCCACGGGGGCATTGCGAACGACTGCGGCGTGCAGGTGGTGCGCATAGAGGCTGAAGACCTCGAAAAGCACGGTTCCGAACCTCTGCTCAAAGACCTAGATGGCATCTTGGTTCCGGGCGGTTTCGGCGAGCGAGGGGTAGAAGGCAAAATCCAAGCGGTGCGATTTGCCCGCGAACACAAGGTTCCTTATTTGGGCCTTTGCCTTGGTATGCAAGTCGCGTGCATCGAGTTCGCCCGACATGTGCTCGGATTAACCGATGCCCACTCCACGGAGTTCCAGCCGGACACGCCTCATCCGGTCATCGCCCTCTTGGACGAACAGCGACAGGTTACTCGCAAGGGTGGCACGATGCGCTTGGGCGCCCAGCCCTGCCAGCTCAAGGTCGGATCTCGTGCTGCCCAGTTGTACGGGGCATTTCTGGTTCAAGAACGGCATCGGCACCGATACGAGTTCAACAACACTTATCGCGAGCTTTTTGAACAGGCCGGTATGGTGTTCAGCGGTTTATCTCCAGATGGGAAATTAGTAGAGCTGATTGAATTACCGGACCATCCCTTCTTCTTGGCAAGCCAGTTTCATCCGGAGTTCCTGAGCAAACCTCATCAGCCACATCCGCTCTTCCGAGGGCTCATCCACGCAGCCCTCATGCGGGCGCAAGCCCGCCACTGATGAACTTCGCTTCTGCTGAAGCCAGGGAGAAACCAGCATACCGGCGGGAAGATCCGCGGGTAAAACTTTCACATTTGCCGCCGATCCTCGCACCGCGTCATGGGCCCGCAAGACTCTAGCGAAGCCAACCGGTTCGTCCTCCGCCAAGGGGCCGTCCCCGTCTTGGGGATTAAAGCGTGCGCGTGTTCGTAAGCAACGCTCCTCCAGAGCCCGTGCTCGGGGGGACTTTAACGTACGGGGTGCGGCCTTCGAGCTGCGCAGCACGGTGGCGGACGCGGCACTCTCCCATCCGGCAGCGATTTGTGCATCCGCACCATGGCTTACATTACCAAGCGTGTGAATGTTTGGCCCCCGCCTCGCGATCGTGTGCGTTTCTTGCGATTTGATCCCCCTTCTTCCCTGGAAAAGGCCACTGGTCTTTGAGCAATCTCTTTGTACTGCAACCGGCTAGGCGAGTCGTTCGTGCACAAGCGACAGGGCCACGCCACTGCGGGCGTGGCCCTGATTACGTTCAAAACTGAGACTTATACCTGTTTGAATTCTCCCCCTCTTACGCAGTTTCTTCCGAAAGCCAATCCGCCATGTTCAGGTAGGCTTTAATCTTACGGCGTTCGTAGCGATGGCGTTGGGCCTTTTTAGGCTGGTGCTGAAGCTTGCGAAATGGAGGTTTGGAATCACGCACAACTTCAGCCATGGGTGCTACACTCTTTCTCATGGGAGGACCTCCTTCGAGGTTAGGTTCGAGCAGAAGAGACGGTTGCATCGCCGGAGACCGCCGTCTTTCCATCCCCGGTGTCCCCACGGCAACCGCCAGTCGTTCCATACACCTAGTTGGACCGACAAAACGCCCGCACGTTCAGGTAGGGTTTCCGATCATGGAGCCCACCCTGCCGCGCCACGGGCGTTCGCAGCCCTTCCGATTCACAATCGGCAGGCCACTAGACCAACTTTAGCCAGATTTTCAGCTCTGTCGAGTTTTCACGGCAGCATATAGGAAAAAAGCCGTGCAGCTGGACCTTATGTTCGGAAACAAAACGAGTTTCCTAGTAGTCAGCGGAGGCTCAAGCATTTTGAGACCTGGCGGGTTGGATGCAGCATCGGATTTGAAGAAGGGCCAGCGGTCCCTTACCCGCGCCCGCTGCGAGGGCACGACCGACAAGCTGGCGACATGATGGAAGCGCAGAATCGATTGGAGGTTACGAAGCGCAGCCCATAACATTGGTGCGCCGCATAGGCTTGGACCCTAGTTCTTTTCTGGCACTGCTCCATATGGACGGCCTGGCCAGTCCGCTGAAACCGGTAGCCTTCCAAGGTCTGAACCGCGATCTGGTCGTGGAAAACTTGGTGCCGACACTGCCTTTCCCTATTTGGGCCGTCGAGTTCGACGCAAGGGAAAACCTGATTTTCCAACAAGCCGGCTTGGTCGGCAAAGGTGATGCCTTGCCAGCCAGCCGCGCTAGACAACTTTGGTTGTTCAGAAAGGCAAATTTGCTTTTGCGTCGTATGGGAGCCGAACGCCTTGGTTTGTGGCACGCCCCAAGATTACCCGAAGGCACCTTGACCATGGTGCAACCGCACCTAATGCATCGCGCCGCTGTGCGGCCCATCTGGCCGAAGCCAGCAGGGTTTCCCCTATGACGCTCCACTTCGCCGACGGGCGACCCTTTGTGTGCTGCTAGCATATCGCCGACGGGATCAACTTCACTGTGTTGGCCCTTCCACGCATAAAGCAGATTCGTCTAGCCATCAGTGCCGTGCAGGGTGCGCCAAACAAATCCACGTTTATACGTAACAACCGTGGCTTTGCGGTTTGCATTGGGCAGCGTTTCGGGAGTTCCTTTATCCGCCATCACCTTCGAAAAGGCTGCAGGGGCTGCCTTCATCGGCATCCATGCCATACGTGGCCAGCTGTGGCCGGATCAACCTGCGCAGCCCGTGCGCTAACCAGTCGCCCCACACTGTAACGGAGTCTGAACCAGTCCGGTTTGACGTTGTCGTCACTGGACAACCGCTTCCCGTGCTCCACTGGTTCTAAAACGGCCGACTCTTGGAGCGTGCGACCAGCACCGTCTTGCGGCTCAGTGCCGCTTCACCAGCCACGGAGAATATAAAGTCCCTCGTTTGCGCAGAGAATATGAGCAACAGGCTCCTTCATGCAGTAACCGGTACCGTCGCGGCGTTGCGCACACTCCCTCAGACAAATCCGCTGACATAGCTGGACGCGTGGTCCCGTGGGTTAAAGCAGATCGTGTGGGGATTCCCGGGAGCGACGCCATGCAGACCTGCATTCCCGCATGAGCATTCCCCGCTGTTCGGATCAAACGGAAGGTCCACCATTTTAATTGACCGGGGCGGATGCCACTCGCCAGGACAGATTCGTCGTCAGCCAATTTCAAGTCGGCGATGCAATCATTCTTGGGAACTTTATCTTATCATGGTTCAATCTCGCGCGTGGCCCAGTGTCCCCGCCGTTATGGTGCATCAGCAGAATGGCGGCAGTTCGAAGAGTGTTTTTGGACGGCAGTTCGGTGCCCACGAATGCCCGCCACCGCAGGGGGAGACCACGTCGAGTGCCCCGAATGCCTCTGCGGCCGCTCTTGCGGCATTTTCCAATCTGTGGCTTAAGGATATCTAGTTAGTAAACCTGACAGGTCCAACGGATCGCACCTTCAGCGTTATCCATGTGCGGAGCTCTCCCCTCTCGGGAGGCGCGACCGGTTCTGCTCGTGGAGTGGTATCCCGCAGGTGTTTACGACACACGACCTCGATGGGCTTTCCCCGTACACGTCGTGGTTCCCTCAGGCAGATTCGTGATGTTTTGGCGCAAGGGTGAATCCACCCATACAATCCGCAACCAGTAGCAGGTTGTACATTCGACCACGCCCGCACGGCAGCACAGTCGCTCACGCAAGGCGAACGGGGGCATCTGTTGCACCACTTTACCGTCTTCACTGTGCCAAACGTGCCGGCTAATTGCTCCTTCAGAGGCGATCCTGATGGATAGCCGGTCGATCAGCCCGTCTGCCACTGCGCCAGCCCTACTGCATTCAAGTCCCCAGCTATGCCATTAGTCCAGGTGCTCCATTTATCACCGTGCTGACGGCAGAGAACATGCGAATCATAGCTCATGCAGCTGAGGGGAATGGGAAGGACTGGTTTACGCTTTACCACGCTTGGGACGCGGTAGGGGACCTTGAGGGGCATGATTCAGACCAACAATGCGAATCCACCAACACGCTTCCGCACCCAGCGAGGCAATACGGAGCTTCTGCTCGGGATTTTTGCTCGTCTCGGCAGAAAATGAGATCTACAAATCGCTTCGCATCGTCCGCACCTGCAGATAAATTTCAACCCGGCCCGCGCAGGCTGGGCCATCGGCTTATATGCGCCCGATATGAAATCGGTAGACCTGGTGACCTTCGGCAACCATGAATCGAACGTCGGTGCGGAACCCTTCCGTAACACAAACGCCGCCGTCACTGCTTTCCGACAACCGATGCCCGAACCGCTGAGCTCCTGATGCACCCACCGTGTCGCATCCATCCTGTCTCGAACCGATTCATCTACTTGCCGCAAGCCAGCCTTCTCCAACTAGCCAAGTCGGATGACGACATCCCGTCCCAGCGTTTGACGTTCACATTTGGAGAAGCGCCGTCCCCTTGTGTCACGCGTCCTCGGCAATCCGGCGTGCACTGTTGCACACCCACGGGAGGACCCGCTGCCAATGTGCATCTACGTGCGTGCACGGACGGCGCTCGGCCTGCTATGGCCGGTTCAACAGGATATCGTGTCAGGGCCTCGCACTCCCCATCTGGAGCTTCGCGGCTCTGGTCACGCTGTGGCGTTGCTCGGGAACAAGGGCCAGCTTCAAGAGGCAAACACGTCGTTCGACATCCGGTGGGGCCTCTTGGCAAGCAACCGCCACGGGCTGCCACGAAGACTCCTCAAAGGTTGCATCGACTCCGAGTTCCAGCCTGAACCGATCCCAGTTTCTTATGCGTCACCATCCGCTTTATCTCACAATCTGCTGCATGGTTGTTCCAAGCTTGGCCTCGCAGAAGGTCTCTATGTTTGAAGGCGTCAAAGTGATCATCGAACGGCAAACCGAAACCTCCCAGTTGCGTCCTTTCAGCTTTCAAGATGTGCCGGCGCCTTCTGACCGGGATACGGCCACCCATGCCTCCTTCCGTTTGCTGGAAGGGGAACCAGACGACAACAGTGGGCCCTTGGAAACCCTCCACGACGGCAAAACCCCTGCTTTGCCGGACGAGCCGGAAGCGAATTTCTTTTTCGCGGCCGGGACGCAAGGCGGGCAGATTCTTTTGGATCTAGGTCATCCCACCCCGATTGCCTATATAGCCACTTACTCCCGGCATCCTAACACTCGGGGCCCGCAAATCTATACACTGTACGGCGCAGCAGCAGATGACCCCGGATTCACTTTGCCAAAGGGCATAAACCCCACAAACTGGCCGGGCTGGACGCGCATTGCCGATGTCGACACTCGGGGTGCCTCTCATCAAGAAGGTGGCCTTTACGGAGTGTTGGTGACCAACATCGGTAAATCCTTGGGTCGGTTTCGGTACCTCCTTTTTGATATCCGACCAACACAAGCCAGGCACATGTTTGCCAACACCTTCTACAGTGAAATCGATGTCCAAAGTGCAGACCCCAGTTTCCAAGCTAATCCGTCCGGGGCCCGCGGACCCGCCCCGTTTAACGTCCAAACCCGAGATGGCCGGTTCGCTTTCACGATTGACCTTCAACAAGCACCTGAACTAGAGCCTTGGGTGCGAGAGCGGTTGATTCCCGTGATTCTGGAATGGTACCCGAATCTGGCGCAAATCCTAAGAGTCGAGGGAGTAACGCCGCCAGAACATGTGCACATCACGCTGCGTCCCGGCCGCGGCGTGGCGGCCACTAGTGGGGCTCGCATCACCGCCAATTCAAGATGGATTCAACGCGAACGCGATCGAGAGGCTGTCGGCGCGATCGTTCACGAGTTGGTGCATGTTGTGCAACAATATGGCCGCCGTCCGCCTGGTTCTCCCCCGCCGCCCGGGTGGCTGGTCGAAGGGATCGCAGACTATGTCCGATGGTTTCGCTATGAACCGGAGCGCCACGGAGCGGATCTCGTGTGGCTGCGCCGCCAGCGGGGGGTTCAGCTCCGTCACGATGCAGGCTACCGAATCAGCGCCAATTTCCTCGACTGGGTCAGCCGCCGGCATGATCCGGAATTGATCCAACATCTCAACGCAGCGCTGCGTCTGGGACGCTATGAAGAGGCAATTTGGAAGGAGCGTACTGGCAAAACCCTTGAAGAGTTGGCCGAGGCTTGGCGTGTGGAAATCCAGCAAGCCTTTGAGGCCCCTTGAGCCGGATCCAGAGCTTTCGGGAGACGTTGCAAGGGTGTTACCTGCATAGGCTCCGTTGCCCGACAGTCCCTATACCGATTCACACCAAGGGAAAAGTCGGATCGATCTCCCTAACCCATGCCTGGAGACCACCATGCACGCTCTTTACAGATTGAAAGCCCAGTTGCTTGAGAAACTGCACTGCTTGCAATGACCGACCTCCGGCTCTGCAGTACAGATACAGCCTCTGGTTGGGATTTAGTTCTGTCCATCGCTGGGGCAGTTCACTCAACGGCAACAAACGCACCCCTGGAAGGTGCGCAACCGCGTATTCATGCCGTTCGCGCACGTCGATGACCCCCACACCGCTTTCAGGATGGGCCAGCGCCGTGCGCAATTCATGTACCGTTACTTCGTCGCCCGACAATGACGCCACACCCTCCATCTCCAAATTCGGACAGTTTGCTTCGTATTCTTGCAACGTTTGAATCCGCGGTTGCTCGCCGCAAATGGGGCAATCTGGATCACGACGTACCTGAATTTCGCGGAACTTCATGGAAAGGGCGTCGTAAAGAAGGAGTCGACCCAATAGGGATGTTCCCATCCCCACAATCCACTTCAGCACTTCCGTGGCTTGGATGCATCCGATCACCCCGGGTAACACCCCCAACACGCCCGCTTCAGTACAGGACGGAACCGTCCCACGTGGGGGCGGTTCCGGATACAAACACCGGTAGCAAGGTCCACCCATGTGCGGGGCAAACAAGCTGGCCTGGCCTTCAAACCGGTAAATGGCGCCGTAAACGTTTGGCTTGTTCAACAACACACAGGCATCATTGATCAAGTAACGGGTGGGGAAATTGTCCGATCCGTCGACTACGATGTCATAGGCCGTAAGAATCTCCACGACGTTGACTCGGCTGAGTCGTACCGGATGTTCCACCACCTCCACATCGGGATTCAAGGCACGCAGTCGCGCGGCGGCCGATTCGGTTTTAAGTCGACCCGCATCCGGCGTGGTGTGTAGCACCTGGCGTTGAAGATTCGAGACATCCACCCGATCATGGTCCACAATCCCCAGTCTGCCCACACCCGCCGCAGCCAGGTACAGCAACACGGGAGATCCCAAACCGCCCGCCCCTACACATAGAACGCGGGCCTGCCGAATTTTCCTTTGGCCCAATTGCCCGATTTCCGGCAAAATCAAGTGCCGTGCATAACGTTGGGCGTTGTCCCATACCGAAACCATACCTTGAACGTGCGGCAGGAAACTAAAAGTCGCAACTCCTTGCGGCAAGTAATCCCCAATACAAACTTGGACATGCCACTCTCGACCTTATCCCGTCATCTCCGGCCCGGGCCCCGCCAATTGCATGCAGCCGTCCGCTTCCTGCAACAGCGGGTGGGCGGTGCGCCGCAGCTTGCCTTCGTGCTTGGCAGCGGATTTGGCTCAGTGGCTAACTTGGTCCGCTCGTCCCGAATCATCCCATGGGCGCGGTTGCCCGGGTTTCCTCAACCGACCGTGCCCGGACACTGTGCCGAATTGGAGGTTGGGACCCGCCACAATGTTGCGATTGTGATTCTGCGAGGAAGGACGCACTATTACGAAGGCTACAGCCTCCACGAGCTGACTTTTCCCATCCGGGTACTGGCTGCCTGGGGTGTACGAGATCTGATCCTGACCAACGCGGCCGGAGGGATCGATCCTGCCTACCGGCCCGGGGATTTCATGTTAATCCAGGACCATATCAATGGCCTGGGCGACAATCCACTGCGAGGACCAGAATGGCCGGGACAGATGCGTTTTGTGGATTTGACCCATGCGTATGACGCGACGCTTTCTCGCGGATTGGTTCATGCCGCCCGTCTCTGCGGCATTCGGCTACATCGGGGAGTCTATTTGGCTGTCAGTGGTCCCAGTTATGAAACTCCGGCAGAAATCCGGGCCTTCGCCCGCCTGGGTGCCCACGCTGTAGGCATGAGCACCGTGCCCGAGGTCATCGTAGCCCGCCAGTGCGGCTTGCGGGTGGCCGCCGTCTCTTGCATCACAAACTTGGCAGCAGGCCGATCCCGGCGTCCTCTCTCCCATGAGGAGGTCCTTGCAAACGGCGCACAAGTCGCAAAACAAGTTGAACAGTGGTTTGACGCCTTTCTCCATTGGTACGCTCACCATGCCTAGCCTCAGACGACGAAAAGTGTCGGATCCAGGTCGAATTCGCCCCGCTCCGGTTTCTCGCATTCCCACGCCGGCCATGCTCTACAAGACCTGGTCCACGCAGCTGTCGAGGCGCGCAAACACGCGCAGGCACCATGGTCGCGATTCAAGGTCGGCGCAGCGCTCCTGAGCACTGATGGACAAGTCTTCCTAGGAGCCAATGTGGAAAGCGCAAGCTTGGGATTAACCTGCTGTGCCGAGCGTGTGGCGCTGTTCAAAGCGTTGACCGAGGGCAGTCAGAAATTCCTGGCGCTGGCCGTGGTCGCGCCCATCGCAGGAGGACCGTCGCCGTGCGGGGCCTGTCGCCAATTACTGGTCGAATATGCCCCGGACGCGATCCTGTGCTGCGCGGACAGTCGGAAGCCGCGAGACTGGCATCAGTTTGTTGTTTCCGAACTTCTCCCAAATGCGTTTCTCCACCGTTGAAGTCCCGTGCTCAGCAGCCGATTCGTACGTCTAAAAGGTTGAATCGGTCGCATGCGAAACGAGTTGCTCGCAGCTTTCAAAAACGCGCCGTGGCCGGTGCTCCTCCTCGATGCAGCCGGCACTGGACTGCGCGCCAACATCGCCGCTACACAATTGCTTGGGCCCGCTGCCGCCAGCGGATCGGCCCATATGGCCACGTTCTGGATGTATGATGGCTCTGCCACACCAGAAACAGCGCTTTCTCAATGGACGCGCGCGCCCACGCCTGTGATCACTCTCCCGCTCCGCATCCGCGGCGGGCAATCGTTGCGCGGCCAAGCTTGGATCTGCGCCTGGCTCCGTGATCAAGAACGCTTTTTCCTACTCCAGTTCCCACCGAGTCTCCCTCAACAAAGCGCGGACGCCCAAGGTCCGGCCCCGGGACTGGAAAACCTCCTGCAATTCGCTCGCACAATAGCTCTGGATTTCAACAATGCGTTGACGGCCCTTTTGGCGCGGACATCGCTGCGGTTAACGCAGTTGGCGGAGAACCATCCAATCCGACAAGAACTACTCGGAATCGAACAAGCTGCTGCACGGGCCGCCGAAATCGCGCATGAGCCCAGTTCCTAACGGCCGCGAGCCGCAGGACCAACACACCCCCACCTTGGGCAACATCAACGAATTGCTGCAACACGCCCTCAAGGTAGTGCGGCACAAACCAGCTCGTGCAACGATCGATTGGGACCTGGAGCTGCAAAGACCCCCTCATACCGTGCGATGCCAAGAAGAACGCATGTTTCGGGCTACCGTGCATGTCATGGAAAACGTCGTTGAATCAATCTCTGTACGGGGCCGGATCAGTGTTCGATGCCGTCATCTGGATCCGACCGCGCCGAGCAGGGATCGCAACGTGCTCTTGCTGCTGGCCATTATGATTTGCATAGAAATCACTGACACGAACGGCGGAATCCCGGCAGAGGTATTGCCCCGCGTTTTTGAGCCATTCTTCACCACCAAAGCCGACCAAGGGCACCGCAGCCTAGGCCTTGCCTGGGTCTATGGCGTCGTCACCGGTCACTGGGGCGGCGTTGCCATCTGCAGCGAAGCTGGCCGGGGCACCTCCGTTCGGATTTATCCTCCGGCTGAACCCTTTGTGGCCCGCCCTCCATCCCCACCACCCGAATCCCACACGGTCACGGCACCATCTTGGTGGTTAATGACGACGAACGCGTGTTACGGATCATGGAGACCGTTCTAAAGCAATTCGGTTTCGGTGTTTGGACTGCACCCGGCGGGCCTGAAGCACTCGCGCTTCTGCCCGCCATCCGTTTCATGCCCGACGTTGCCGTGATCGACCTCGTCATGCCCCGGATGACAGGCCGCGAGATCATTCAGCGCGTTCGCAAAATCCGACCCAGTCTGCCCATCATCTCCACCACCGGCTATGTTTGCCCGCTCAACAGCCACTCGAAAAAGTGGAGTGTCTTCGCAAGCCATTTACCGCACGCGAACTCCTGCGACGGATTCACGATGCCTTGACCACCGCACGCAGTCCGGGCACGCAATGATGATGCAAGCTCCGCATCCAGTTGCCTGTGTAACCCTCCAGCATGTGTCCTGTTCAGCCTCCGCGTGGGCCATCGCAATTCGGTTGGGTTCCTTGCATTCGGTCGTGGGTGATGTGCTGCGGATGTAATGAGAGTTACCAGCTCCGACTCCCGGAGTCGCTTTCGCCTGCCTCGCGGGACAGAATTTATCTTTAGCGCGGGCCGACCTGCTGGGAATGGTCGGTTACGGGCCGAGTGGACCGCATCTGCAACCAAGCCACATCCGGATTGTGGGGCGAAGCAAAAGTATCGTGTACCAATCCCCCCGAGACCAAAGGGGGCATCGTTCGCGCATCGCGCCAGCGGCGCATTTCGGAGTGCCCGTCGGCGAAGGAGAAACCGCACGCCTGATGATGGTAAAACCCCGGCAGATCATAGAATCCATACAGTTGCGGCTGATTTGGCCAGCCCGCCATGCGCGTGGCAAAGTTGCCCATGTCGATGCTGTCTTCGCGCATGTCCAAAAAGACAAAGATCCAAACCGGTCCCGGAGTATGTAAGTCCGACATCTTGCGATAAATGCGATAGTCCGAAATCGCTGGGCCCCAACCTCCATCGGTCCCCCCCCAACCTCCGAGGTACACGTTCATCGACATGCTCCGAACGCGTGGCCTGGGTTGACCTTCGACCACAACAAACGATCGGTCAGCCGGACATTTCCAAATGGCTTCCTGATTTGCACAATAAGGCCAGAGCGGACTTTGATGAAGCGACAATGCTGGGTCCCAGTTGACCCGATTGTTCGGATCAAAATCGAGATATCCCGTCACCCATGCGGCCGCGGCGGTTTCCGGGCGCCGCGGATCTTCACTCGCGAAGGGGAGCCGATCCTGATTGTCATCCACATACATCCGCCACGCCAATGCCAGCTGACGGTGATTGTTCAAACATTGGAATCCCTGCGCTTTTTGCTTCCCCTTGCTCAACCCGGGCAAAAGCAACGCGGCCAATACTGACACCACAGCGATCACCACCAGCAGCTCCACCAGCGTGAACCCCCCGCCACAGGTGTCGAATCGTCCATCCCGCTGCCGCCACCACCACGACCATGCCGCTTTCATGCTCAGGTCCATGAAAAGCCGGGGCTGCTGCAACCCATCCCAGGCCGGGCTCCACCGCGTCATCTGCCTGCAGCCGCTAGCAATTCAGCATCTTGATCTCCAAAATCCTGCTCTTACGGGTGCCCAAAGGCAAGTCACTCAGCGGCATTTTAAGGAGTGCAAGATGGCAACCGCTTAATTCAAACAAGTTCTGTGGGCACCTGGGTTTCCCATTTGGCTCGTCCCGGGTCTCCTGACAGGCTCGCGCCCCTCTCGGTCATTTCCGATAAGCGTCACAATCTGGCCCTGACAATTTGACGTGAATCGGTTTAACTCGGGGCGGTCTATGCCAAAGCGCAAGGACATTCATAGCGTACTGATCATCGGCGCCGGACCGATCATCATCGGTCAGGCATGCGAGTTCGATTACTCTGGCACCCAAGCCTGCAAAGCCCTCAAGGAGGAGGGGTACCGGGTGGTCCTGATTAATTCCAATCCGGCGACCATCATGACTGACCCCGAATTTGCCGACCGTACTTACATCGAGCCCATCACACCGGAGTGCGTCGAAAAGATCATTGTCAGAGAACTGCACGAACTTCGTCGCATGGGGGTGCCGGTGGACGGAGCGCCCCCAGAGGTGCCACACAAACTGGTCCTGTTGCCGACGCTGGGTGGGCAGACTGCCCTCAACACAGCCATGGCGCTGCATCGCTCGGGCGCCCTGCGCCGCCATGGTATCGAATTGATCGGCGCCAAACCCGAAGCCATTGAACGGGGCGAAGATCGCCAAGTCTTCAAGGAGCTTATGCTTAAGATTGGATTGGATGTTCCGGTCAGTGGCATCGCTCACAACCTGGAGGAAGCACGGTCCGTGGCTGCTTCCATCGGTCGTTTCCCCCTGATCATCCGACCGGCGTTCACCTTGGGAGGAACCGGCGGCGGTATCGCCTACAATCGCGACGAATTCGAGGAAATGGCCCGGCGCGGACTCGACATGTCTCCCGTTTCTGAGATTCTCATCGAAGAGTCACTCCTGGGCTGGAAAGAATTCGAAATGGAGGTCATGCGGGACCATGCCGACAACTGCGTGGTGATCTGTTCCATCGAGAACTTGGACCCCATGGGCATTCACACCGGCGACTCGATCACCGTCGCTCCTGTCCAAACTCTTACTGACAAGGAATATCAGGTCATGCGCGACGCCAGCTTTGCCGTGATTCGGGCGGTCGGAGTCGAAACCGGTGGTTCCAACATCCAATTTGCCGTGCATCCCCGCACGGGACGCATGGTGGTGATCGAAATGAATCCCCGTGTCAGCCGCAGCTCCGCCTTAGCCTCCAAAGCCACTGGTTTCCCCATCGCCAAAATCGCGGCCAAACTTGCCGTGGGCTATCGACTGGACGAAATTCCGAATGACATCACCCGCGAAACCCCTGCTTGCTTCGAGCCGACCATCGACTATGTGGTGGTTAAAGTGCCCCGCTTTGCATTCGAAAAATTCCCCGATGCGGATCCGACCTTGACAACGCAAATGAAAAGCGTGGGTGAAGCCATGGCGATCGGGCGGACCTTCAAAGAGGCGCTCCAAAAATGTCTGCGCTCGCTGGAAATTGGGCGGAGTGGACTCGGCGGAGATGGCAGAGGATGGCGGGTCGACGGCCAAGGGTACGGCGACCGGGATCTCCTGCCCAAGGACTTGTTGGTGCGGAAGCTGTCCATCCCCAATGCGGAGCGCATTTTCTTCATCCGCCACGCTTTTCGGGCCGGCTTCAGCGTCGACGAGGTGCATCAGCTGACTCATATTGACCCGTGGTTTCTCACGCAGATTCGCGAAATCGTGGACTTTGAAGAGAAACTGGCAGCCTGTCGAGCATCCGCCGGCGCCCGACTCTAAACCGGCTGCGCTCCGTAACATGCATTTAGACATGCCTGGCATCACAAAAGCCCCGTATCGAGATGCCTCAAGCATTAAACGACGCTTCGCACAGAACGTGTCCATCGATTCGATCCCGATGGTTCTTTATCGCCTTCCGGACAGCTTTGCTTCTGGCTTTTCTCTGGCTCATGCTTCGTTGGTTTGAACACCGCCAGATCTATTTTCCGACACGGGCCCATGATATACAACCAGGCGTATTAACCCGCCCGTTTGAGGACGTATCCCTCCAAACGCCCGATGGCATCCGACTACACGCCTGGTATTTCCCGGCTACGACCGATTCGCCGCGCCGGAAACGTGTCGTGCTGGTGTGTCATGGAAACGGAGGAAACATCAGCCATCGTCTCCCCTTGGCCGGCTCACTGTTGGCAACGGGCGTCTCTGTTCTCCTGTTCGATTATCGGGGTTACGGCCTAAGTGAAGGTCGGCCATCCGAGGCAGGCACGTACCAAGACGTCTTCACCGCCTATGAGTGGCTTCGCATGCGGGATCATCTACCGCGAGACATTCTCGTATTAGGTGAATCTTTAGGAGGTGCCATCGCCAGTTACCTGGCTGTTCACCAACCTGTGGGCGCCCTGATTTTAGTGGGCGCTTTTACCAGCATTCCCGACATCGGCAGTGAACTCTATCCGTGGCTGCCCGTCCGCCGCTTGGTTCGAACCCACTACGACACTCGCGCCTACCTGCAGCAGGTGCAAGTCCCTGTTTTAATTCTGCACAGCCGCCAGGACGATCTGGTCCGATTTCACCATGCAGAGGCCAATTATGCCGCTGCGCGGCCTCCGAAATGGCTGCGGGAACTACAAGGGACTCACAACGAGTCGTTGGCCGATGTTGAACGCATCCGAGCTGCCATTGAGGAACTACTGAGAAAGTTAGAAACGGACGTCTAAAGAAGAGCGTTTCGGCCCGGGATGCCCTAACCTGACGTGGTTGCGAGTACCCTTCCTGAATCCGAACCGGTCGATGCGACCGCTTACTCCAGCCGGGCACGGAGATCTGCGGAAATTCGGATTTCATCAAACGGGATCTGGACAGGAATTTGACGCCCGAGAAAATCCAGTAAGATTTCCACCCGTTTGCGAGCCGGCAGCATCCGCGTCAATATACCTTCTAGCCCCCTGAACGGACCACAAATGACTTCCGCAACATCTCCGACCCGAAACGGTCCCGAAATGTCGCGGATCTCGTCTGGCCCCAGGCTGCCTCGCAACTGGTCAATCACCGACTGCGGCACGGTCGGCCACTGAGATCCGAAATGCACCACACCGGCGACCCCCGGTGCATGCCGTACCCGCCGCAGCCACAGCAAGCCGTCGAATCGGGCGAATAAATAACCGGGAAACAGTGGTTCCGTGACCCAGCAAACGCCTCGGCCCGTAGGCCGTCGGAAACGGATGCGTGGTAGAAAGACTTCTATCTCGGGCACCCGTCGAAGATGGGTAGCAGCCACGTGTTCGCGCTTGGGTTGTGACCGAACACAGAACCACGCCCACGCCGGGCTCCCCGTCCTCCAAAAGTCCGCTGCCGTGCAAGCCTGTCCCGCTTCCATCTCAAGCCCTGGAACGGGTTGAATGTCGGTAATAATCCTTATAACGCGAATAGTAGTAGTACTCGCCAGTTTTCGGGTTTACGGCATTGAACACGAGGCCGAGGATTCGGACGTTTCTTTGATATAACAAATCCAAGGCCGCCCGGGCCACGCGGGCTGAAGTGTGCTGCGCACGGATCACAAAAATGACCCCGTGCATCAAAGGCGCCAACGTGGTGACGTCGTCAGCGGCCATCACGGGTGCCGAATCCATCACCACGTATTCATACTCTGCAGCCATCTCCTGCAGCACCTGACGCGCAAGCGGTTGCAAAAACAACTCGCTCGATCGCTGGGAGGGGGTTCCGCTGGGTATCAACGCCAAGTTAACAACCGCAGTGGATCGAACCACGTCCCGCCAGGGCGTCTTCTGCAGCAGCACCTCGGAGAAACCGGGAGCACTTTCCACTCCGAATCGCCTATGCAGAACCCCTTTGCGCAGATCGCCGTCCACCAACAAAACACGAGCTCCGCCGAGGGCCAACGTGATAGCTAGGTTGGCAACGGTCAGAGACTTGCCATCGTTGGGAATCGAGCTTGTCACCAGCAAGAGGCGGGGCCGCTCATGACCATTCTCGGTCGGCATGAACAAAAGGGACGAGCGCACATTCCGATACGCCTCGGCAAAGGCATGGCGGTCATCTTCCGGACGCAATAACGCCAGTTCGCCATTCCGGCCCGAACGCTCACGCGGGATCTGGCCAAGGACGGGCTCTTCAAAATGGTCCTGCAACTCCACAAATGTGTTCATGCGATCATCAAACCGTTCCACCACCAGCAGCAAGCCGACGCCCAGCATCAAGCCGACCAACCCCGCCAACGTAAGACTTAGCGAAAGACTCAAACGATCCGGTTCGGCCACAGACGCGCGCTCGTAGATCGCCACCGACTCCGGCACGATGTCCTTGTCGACACCCACGGCTTGCATGGTCTGCAACAAACGATCATAAAGGCTTTGCAACCGTGCAATGTTGGCCCGGATCTTCTGATAATGGGCCATCTTGCTGCTAGCCTCCAACGCTCGAGCCTCCCAATCACGGATTTCGCGCTGCAAGTTCTCAATCTGTAGTTGCAACGATTTTTTCCGACTTTCGATCTGCTCCGCACTTTGCTCCCGCACAATCTCGAGCAACTTTTCCTTTCGCTGAATATCCTCGCGCAAGGCAATCATTTTGGGATGCTTCGGACGGAGATACTCCGCTAATTGCTGCTCTTCGGCTTTAAGCAGCTGAATCTCCTGCTTCACCTTGAGGTAATCAGAGTCGATTCGCAACACGTCCACGGGGCTGCGCTGCTGCCCGGGCGGAGTGGGCCGCACCCCGGTGATCACCCCTGCCGCCTGTTGACGCTCCAGATTTTGTTCCAAATTCAAAAGGTTCAACAAACTCAGCTCACTTTGGAGCATGGCCAACTGCTGATTCAATTGCGCTAAATAATTACCCGCCAGATTGCCCTGCTCCTGCAAGAATACGATGCTGTTGGTGGCCTGAAACTGCAGCAACTCCTCCTCGTAGTTTTTCAGCTCCTTTTCCAAACGAGCCACTTCCTCCGTAATACCCGCCAAGGTGACATCCGAACTGCGGACACGCATCTCCTTTTTCAGGTTGATGAATTCCTCCATGACGGCATCCAGGTAAGCTTGTACGTAGGCAGGATCCGAACCGACCGCTCGCAGGTTGAAAATGGTCGTCTTGGGGGTAATCCCCACGGAAACCTTCACCGGCGTCGGTACCAGGTCCGGTCGGCTCGCGTGAACCCGCTCCGCTGCACGATTCAGCACCGTGTCGCTTTGCATCAGCGCCACCTGGGTGCCCAAGAAGTTGCTGAGTTCCTCAACGTAATTGGCCCCCGTTTGCACTTGAATACGGACGTTGACGATCATGCGGCCCCGGCTGGCATACGCGGGCGGGGAATTCCACAATACGAGGAGGTGCAACGCCATGGCGCCCAGCGCGCAAACCGGCAACACCCACCAGTGCCGTCGCAATACGCTGCGCCAGCGCTGCAGGAGCGTGAAAAACCGGGCACTTCGGACGGATCGGTTTTCCGGAGCGGGTTGCGGATACTCGTTCATGGACCTCTCACCAGTTGATCAAGCGCGCCGGCACAATCAAAAAATCGTCCGGCCGCAGTGTCACATCCTCCTCAATTTTGCCGCGCTCCAAGATGTTTTCCATGTTCAATTCCAGCGTCTCACGTGTTCCATCCGGCGCGGTTCGGACCAGCCGTACCTTTTTCCGATTCGCAAAATCGGTGAAACCACCGGCTCGCAGGATCGCCTTGCCTGCAGTGAAATTCTCACCGAGGGGGATCTCAATGGCCCCCTGGTTTCGCACCTGACCCCAAATGTAAACCCGGCCCGCCATGCGGCTGACCTGATCCAGTCCCAAAACCACTGTGGCTCGGTAGTAATAGTCTTTCTCCAACAGCCCTTTCAGTTCCTCAGCCAATTCTTTGCAGGTCTTGCCGACCACCGACACACGCCCCACATAAGGCACGTCCAGTTCACCCGAGTCTGTCACGGTCAACTGCTTCGGTGGATCCCGGTCCTCCAGGATTTGAAAACTGATTTTGTCTCCCGGTCCCAGCCGGTGTCGGTCGTCGGTCACAATTAATACACTCCGTGACTCGGAACGTCCGACCGAGGAGGACACGGCCCCTGCGTTTGTCTGGCCCGCAGCCATTGTTTCCGCCGCCGTCGCCCGAACAGGGTCGTGACTTGCCATGCTGTTGGTCAGGGCAGACTCCGCACCCCATGCAACCCCCAACAGACACCGCCCCGACCACAAAACGGCGATGAACTGCACCACCTTTTTCATCGGATTCGCATTAAAACGTGTATGTCCCCGTTAGCACAAGACGATTCTGCGTAAAGCTCCGGCCATACACATTCGAGTCCCGGACGAAATGGGTGTAGCCCAGACTCGCTCCTAGTTTTTGCCCCAAACGCCGCCAGACGGCGAGGCCCACCGCATACCGATCGAAGTGCTCGGGGACAAAAAACCACGATCCCCCCTTTTCTCTCGCTCGTTCATAAGTGGCGCTGGTAATCAGAGAGTAACCGCGAATAACATCCCAACTCACTGTTAGTTGAGCATACCATGCGTGCAGCGTCTCAGCGTACCAACCAGATCGGACCTGCCGCCCCGCGCTCAGCACATAACGAATGTGACGGGTCAACTGATGCCGCACCGAGACATCCAAATAACTTCCATCCAGCCGCTCGCCGCCTTGCCGGCCCGCCATCAGGTCTGTGGTTGGATCGTAAACCACGTATCCCCCGCCTGCGCGTAACTGCACGAACCGGCCAGCCGGCATTTCATAGAAAAGTCCGGCACTATAATGGAATAAATCATTCAGCCGCGCCCACTGGTGAGGATCCTCATTGTTGAAATCCGTCCATCCCCAGCTCACCTCCACACCCGTTAGAGACAACGGTGTGAACACCCAGCCCAACCGAGCCGAAAACAACTCGGCCGTCCGGTCTGTAAATGTGTAGCGTTCTTCGGTCACCTGATAGATTTGATGATCATAATTGAATGCCAAAACCAGTCGGTTCAAATCCCAAATACCTAACAGACCCACCTGATTGTCCAGACGGCCATAGTTAAAGCTGCCGCGTGCATCCGGCTGATCGGCCATTTCCTGCGTAAAGTGAAAACGATTGTGGAGATTGAGCAACAAGTTCCCGACAAAAACGTCAAAAGAAAGGTTCGAATCTGGCGTGACATGGAAATAGTTCAGGTCAGAGTGGCTAAGGTAGGCGTTGTAACTGAGCCCGCTACTCAGCGTCAGTACGTTCTTATCTGTAACAGGATACAATGCGGCAACCGACACGCCCGGTCGGACAATCAGATCGGATCGCGGTTCGACTTCTTCGTAACGTACATTGTCGTTGACCTCAAGCGAGAGGGTTGCATTCAGGTCGAACCGCCACGAGCCCCACCGAACGTCACCCCAACCGGCCGCAATTCTCCGGCGCTTGGCCTCTAACGCCATCTGACCCGTCAAAGAGGATCGCAGCGCCTCCTGAGCCGACCCTTGCAAGCCGCCTGCCAAAAGCACCAAAACAAGCACCCAAGGCCAGCCACCGGCGGATCTCCATGGCCTCGTTGTCCCCCTTGGCCCGCACAGAGCCTGCCTGCTACAACGTCTCTCGCAGGCTGGTACAAGTTGCTGGCCCGCAGCCATAGGCTCGACAGCCTAACCTCGGTGGTCTCGGCGTCAAGCTCACGCCCCAATGGAAGCCCAGAGATACCGACGTCGGAGTCGTCAACGAAATCATTCCGAGTCCAGCCGAAATGCCGCGCGTTGCGCTCTTTGGGCAGGCAACCTACCCGCCGCACACATGGCGGATGCAAAGTACCTGTCCTATCAAAATGGAAGGTCTCACTTGGGCACCCATCGTCGCAGCCGCGACTTGCCGAGGCGTCCTACCGCGGGTCATGTTAGACACGAAAGCGAGCAATAGGGCATCGGGATAATCGAGGTCTGATGAGCATCAGGAGCAAACCGTATTGGCCATGGGGTCTTTGTGTGCTGCTGGTGATTCTTACAGCAGCCCTGGCACTCTCGTTCCAACGTCAGCGTCAAGAGCTTCAGCTTCTTCGAGAGCGCCTGCAGCAGTTTCAAGAGCTTCAGGTCGAGCTCGAAACTCTGCGGCTTCAAAATGAGCGATCTCGCTCCTTTCTCGATGCTTCATCCTCAGCAAACGTACCTGAAGAGACGACCCGGGAGCTTATGCGATTGCGCCATGAGCTGACTCGTCTGCAAAAACTGCAAAGCGAACTGGAGGCCTTGCGGGAAGCCAACGCACGCTTGCTTCAAGCCATCCAAAACACCCCTGACCTTTCCCCTACGCAAATGGCGCACATCGTTGAGGCGCGGAAACAAGGGTCCATCCTCGGCGTCTATATCCAACCGGCCCCTCCTGGCCAAAGCGGCGTACTGGTCGGCGGGATCGATCCGCGGGCCCCTGCGGCTCGCTCCGGTCTGCTTCCCGGAGACCTCATTTACGCCCTCGATGGAAAACCCGTGGCCACCGCCGGGGCCCTGCAAGCGGAGATGCTAAGCCGCAGTCCGGGCCAAGTTGTGGTCATAGACGTGCTGCGCACCAACACACCGCTGCGATTTCAAGTGCAAACCTGGGCTTGGCCTGACGGGCGCTAATCCCATTTCCCCGGGCAGGGCACGATACACGAGTCTGACGCCCTCTCAATCCGTAACCGGAATCCGACGCGGTTGAAATGCCTCGGCCTTGGGCAGCACTAAGGTCAACAGCCCTTGCTCCAATCGAGCACTGACTTTGCTGGGATCCAACGCAGGATCTAGCTCAAAGCGACGGCGGTACTCCAATCCGATGTCCCTCTCTCTCACCAAATAACGACCTTCCCCGGTTTCGGGGCATCGTCGACCACGAATAGTCAGTTCATGCCCCTCCAGAAGAACCTCCAAACCTTCTCGGTTCACTCCGGGCATCTCCGCTTCGATCACGAACTCAGTCGGCGTCTCATAAATGTTCACTGCCGGCACCAGCCATCGGCGACGCGTTTGCATCCGAGAAACACGTCCCTCTTGCACTCTGGCGCTATCGCTTCGCTCCATCTGAGGCTGAATAATTTCGTTCTTTTCCATAGACGATCTCCTTCCCACTTTAATCGGCTTGGACCTGAATATGACGTGGCCTGGCTTCCTCTGCCTTGGGTAAAATCACTTCGAGAACGCCTTCACGGTACCGAGCCGTGATCTGGTCTGCCGCAACGGGCGCCGGCAACGCTACCGTCCGTTGAAACCGCCCCAGAACACGCTCCGAGCGGTGAACCTGTGCCTGGGCATAGCGTTCGTCTAGGCGCACTTCACCCGCAACAGTGACACATCCATCATGCAACGTGACCTGGATGTCATCGCGCCGCATTCCCGGCACATCCACGCGCAGGACAAATCGGTCTGATTCTTCCAGCAAGTCCACAGGCACTACATGCTCGCCCAATAAACTCGAACTGGATCCAACCGCCGCAAAAGCGGCATCCAACAACCGATCCACCTCCGCCTGTAAGTTCTCCAATTCATCCCACAGGCGAACTCCACGGCGATCAATATGACGCACTGGCGACCTCATCGATAACCTCCTTCATCCATCGAAACAGTTCCGCCTCATCAAAAGCTCATGTCATGCCAAGTGCGGACTGCGATCTTATCCGATTGCACTCCAACAGCTTACGAATTAATCTATGCAATAAAGTGTGTCACCATTACTCTCAGCGCCAGAACGAAAGCGGGCAACAGTGAGCCATTATGTCCTTACAATGTCCCACTACAATAAGTTAGAGGCTGGTTCACTCGGGTGAAGGGTTTTGCATGATAGAAGCCGCCAACTGTGGTTATAAGAATGACTCGATTTAGAGCCACCCCAAGTCCTCATTCATAATCTAGGTAGTGCTCTGAAGGGGACCAGTGGTATTAGCGACCCCAATCCTTGTGTAGCGGCAATTATAAGCTCGGACGGTTCATGGGCACGCTACAAACTTCTCCCATGCGCGCATTTAACGACTCCACCACCGCTTGGAGAACCGAGTTGATCCCGCGGATTGGGCACGCAACAGCGAGCAAAGAGGCTGTAAATAATCCGCTCCCTGCGCAAACAGAAACAGGGGCCGGCAAAGCTGAAAGCCATCGTGGCCTTGCAGTGGGGAGGAGTCTCAAATGCCCAGAGGATCGCCTGCCGAAGCCGCCCATGGTCGCCAAACAAGCACCTTGGAAACAGAATCCACTATACGACCGGTTGAAAAACCCTCTGTCACTTTGGAAGGCAACAAAGGCTTCAGGGGAAGACGGAACCGCATGGAGTTCCTTCTGGGACACTTCGACAACACGGCTTGCGCTGACCCCGAGCTGGCCGAGCAACAACCCTTTGGAATGGAGCCTCAGCGATGCTAACTGGATGCAGTGCCTGAGATGCAGAAGGCTTTTTTCATCCAACTCTGGATATGAGAACGAAATCCGCGAGTTTAGGGCCGTAGGAGTCGGAAGAACATCGGCTGGTGGGCTGGCACCAACACCACGCGATAACGATCCCCGACCAACTCGGGCTCGACAGCCACTGGGGACCAAACAGCTCCCGGCTGCACAGAGGAACTTTGCAGCAACCTGCAACCAAGGCAAGAAGCCGGCCACTCCAATACAATCCGCCCGGACTCTTCTCTAACGTGAAGCTCTGGCGCGCGCTCGGTTTTGCGCAGTTGGAAAAACATCGGGCGATTTTGCAAGGGCAATCGCAATCGGTAAAGGTTGCCGACCAATTCAGGCTGTGCAGGCACCCTTGACCATTCTGCTTGAGCTCCCAAATGAGGCGTCTGCCATAGGCTGCATCCATCACACGGTGCCAGCCATTCCAAGACCACCTGTTCTGACTCGAGTCGAATTGTGAGCCTGGGATCCGGCTCACCTAAACGGACTCGGAAGAACAGCGCTGTTCCCTGCAGCAAGATGGGCGCCAGCTCGGTTCGCAAGCCGCTTGGCACGACAACTTGGTGAGGACGCCATGAGTCACTCCGCACTTGAACGTTCTGCTCAATTGTATAGAGCCGGCCCGGCAACGCATAGAGCACGAGGCGACCCAAGCCCTCCGGAGCGCGCTGGAGATCAAGGATCGGCTCGGCCCCGATGATGAATACTCGGCCGACGCCTCCACGTCCTTCAGCCACAGATGCTCCTCCCCGCTGCCCAACCACGTCTATGCTCTTGAGATACACCAGACCCGATCGCGGGTTTGGTGTGGTGTCAAAGACCAGTTGGCCCAGAAGCAAATTGCCCTGGAGGGATTGACCCGCGCGGGCCTCCAGACTTAGCCGGTAGCGTTCCTCGCCCAAAGGCACCAGCGTCACTGCGCCCACGGTCGCAGCCACGTCGGCAAGACGGAGATTGGATAAGCGTCCGGGCTCGACGCTAAAATTCCACTTAATGTGGGACAGAGGTGTACCAGATTGCAAGGTCAAGGGCAGGGCGCCACTTGCATTGGTTAGAACCACGGCCTCCCCGACGTGCAACAGGAAATCTGCACGCGTGTCCGCCACGGTGACCAGGAAGCTTTGACTTGCACTCAGCGCCGGCACGCCATTGTCCGTGACTACGATGGTGATCCTGTAGTTGGTGCCCCCTTGGAACTCCGTTGGGCGCCACCGGAATACTCCGCTTGCAGGATCGATAGTGGCACCGGCTGGCGCACCCGGGCCCAAACTAAACCGAAGAGTTTGCGCCGGGGAATCGCTGTCAGCAGCCACCGCCACAAAGCTCAGCAGGGCGCCCTCGGACACGGTAGCGTTTGTCAGCGGACCGAGCACCGGCGGTGTATTGGATTCTAACACGATGACATGGAGCATCTGGGTGCTGGTCAGGGATGGCATGCCACTATCGGTCGCCAGGATGGTGAAACGATTCGTACTGGGTCCGTGCGGCTCGGCGGTCAACCATGTCAACAAACCACTCGCAGGATGAAGCATGACACCCGCCGGCGCATCAGGTCCCACCCGGTAGGTGACAGCGTCGCCGTCAGGATCACTTGCCGAGATCCACATTGACAGAGTTTCGCCCTCCCAAAGCGCCACGTTGGTTTGAGCAACGAAAACTGGCGCGCGGTTCTCCAAGGTGACAAGGGTCTCCGCATCGGGTGCTGCTGGAACAGATTCACGGTTACCCGCGGCGTCAATCGCTACGCTGTAGAAAGCGTATCGGCGACCCAAGATTCCTTGGAACATCGCTCCAGCAGCCGGTGTGGCATTCAACCATCGTTGCAACGGACCTCCATCCTCGCTGTAATAAATGTCGTAGCCAATAATGCCGCTACCGCCCTCATTGTCCTGGCCAACCCATCGGACCAGAAAAGCCGAGCGACTCTGGCTGGGCAGCGCTTCAACCATACTATTGGGCGGCTCAATGTCGCGCGCGGGTAGGGACTGATAAATCAGCGTGTATTCACCCGTGCTGTTATGGTCCAACAAGTGCAGGATGTTTTCCCGTCGTGGCCGTTTGCCCATGCCGAGGAACGTTCGATCGGTTATCCAGACACTCGAGAAGTTGTTGGTAACTGCCAGCCATCGGCCATCGGAGCGGCGCACGGCCGTTAGTTGATACCGGCCGTCCGCTGGATCTCGCACGCGAAGATAGGACCAACCCGGCGGAAGCTCAGCCCGGAGGGTCACTTGCAGGTTATCCAGCGAAAGTGCACCCGTCACCGTGGCATTGGTAACCACTGCTACAGCATTACTTGAACCGTCACTTAACCAGAGTGTATCCGGGAGGTCCCAAGTGTCAGCAAGGTCGTTAACCAAGAAGTCCGGCAAACCGTCCTCGAACGGAGGTCCGGCCTGGATCATGCGGATCATTTCGTGGATGCGGACCTCTTCGATGAGAGACAAACGCGGATTCCCCAGCCCGTCTAGGTGCTCAAATGTCGCATTGTAGTTAACAAATAATCCCTGAAGCGTGGAAGTCATCAACCAGCGCGCGATTTTACGCCCGCCGGGCGAAATGTCCCCGAAACTTGCAGTCAACGTGGGTGTCATGTGTTGCCCAGCTACCTCTGTTGCCATGATCTTAAAATCAATCAGCAGTCCCTTTTCATCGTCGACGATTTCCGGTTGCGCCGAGGTGATACGGAAGTTCCGGGCCGGACCTGCCCCCCAGTTGTGCACCATGACCGCCAAGCTGAACGGAATGCTCGGCTCGACCACATCTGTGAATGGATCGTCTGCATAAACATCGCGCTGGTGGAAGTAATCCAGCGTCAATCGAGCAGTAGGATTCACAGTAATGGGCACCGGCGTCAGTGGAACTTTGACCTGGGCCCCGTTAAATTCATAACTGAATTCGCCCGTTACGTAATACAAGGTCGGAGCCACAGGCGCTGCATCCACCGTCGGAATAATGGTCCAACGCGCTGAACCTTTGCTGCCACCCGGGACCCGCCCGGTGCCATGGATGTCGGACACTCCACGCAGTTCGGGCGGACGGATTCCAAATAAGTGCGTCAGATCTCGGCCTGCTCCATCCGTCAGCCGAATCTCGACCCGTATCTTATCGACGGCAAATCCTGTGGCGTTATCAATCTCCAGAGTCGCTCGGAAGGCCTCGCGGCTCAAAACCGCCTCCTGATCCAACCGGATCTTTACCTTGGCGCAGACGCCGCCGGATTCGGCCTCTTGCAGTCGTTGCCGCACGGTTTCAACCAGTCCGTCCAGCGGATCTGTGAAGCCGCGGCTCATGGCCTCCTGCTGATACGCCCCGACTGCCTGCAGCCGGCCGTAAAGAATCTCCGAATCAATGAAGTCCAGATCAGCGCCCGGCGCAGCATCAGCATGACGCCAGATGCCTCGACTCCAGTTTTCCATACTACGATTCCAACGACCCAGGAATCTTCGGACCTCGGCCTCAGGAACCCCAGGAGGAAGTTCACCGGTCAGAAGATTGCTTCGCTCTCGTTCGCTCAGCCAGCGGCCCTGCTCAGATTCCACCGCAACAGACGCCATGAAACGTGCCCACCAATCGCCCAGGCGATGATCCGTCTGATGATGAATCCAGACATCACTTGTGGTGCCTAACAACTCTTCAAACAAACGCAACGACGCTCGAACCCCGCGCGCAAAATATACCCCCGGGTCCTGTGGTCCACCCGCCATGTCTATTTCGGCACCTAATCCTAAGCTCTGCTGGATGCAACGAAGAATTGAATAAATGCATGCCGGGATTCCTGCGACTGGGACAAGACATCCCACCACGCCGACTACACAATCCACGGCTGCCCACACCGTGTCTCCGACGGTGTATGCGTTGCCAAAACCCACGCTACAATTGAAGCCGGCAAAGAAACACCCCACCGGTCCTGGAATGCATCCTGCCGCAGCGAGAATGTAGCAAAGGGCCTCACAAGGCAAACTCACATTTATGGCCGAGGCACTGTAACTCGAGCTGCCACCACCGCCGCCCCCCCACCACCGCCGCCCCAGCCGCCTCCTCCCCCACCGCCGCCAGTGCTGCCGCAGTCCCCTTCCACGCCGCTGACTCCGATCGGCGCTCTGTCTGGTACCTTGAACGGACCACACTCAAACGCGTATGTCACCTCGCCGTTCATGCCGCAAGGCACTCCCTGGGCCATCCGCGGCCCACCCGGCGCCGGATTCGAAAAGTCGCCGATCCGACGCAAAGCCACCGGAACGATCAAAGAGGACTTGGCCGGCATCCGGCCAATCTCGCGAATCAAAGGCTCGATCGAATAAAAGGGATGCGAGCTGAAACCTATGCGAATGTCGTCGGCGGCGATCAGGCCGTGGTTCCGAATCGTCAGATTCACCTGCTTCGCTTGACCTACGACCTGCAAGTCACTCACATCCAGGGCCGTCGGTTCGATCGTCACCACCGGCTTTGGGACAACCGTTTCAAATTCTGTTTCAATACTTATTCGGTAACGATCCTCGATTTCGATACGCTCAACGGTCCACGTATAACGCACCGCTTGATATGCAAGGAAGGCGGTTACTTCATTGGTGATGCCGGGCTCGATGAAGATGGTGCTTCGATAAGGGTTATGATTGTCGGCTTCCAACTCGAGGTTGTAGTAGCCCTCAGGCAAGTTCGGCACGAAGAAGAGCCCACGGCCGTCAGTCACCCCGTTGGTAATCAGCCCGTGGCTGACCGCATCATAAATCCGGACTGTGGCGTTGGTGAGCGGGGGCGATCCCTGCGCGTAATATGTAAACTCATCTGCGGCCAGAATCCGCAAATCCCCCTTTGCCTCGGACAGCGCTCGGAAGGCAAATGGCACACTGATGCCATGGGTCGGGCCGTTCACAGCTAGAGTGCCCTGATGAAGCGTCAGCGGCAGGTCGGCTGACGGGACCAGCTGGAGGATAACAACGTTGGTTTGCCCGGGTAACAGCGAAGGCATTGGATTGGGCGACAAAACGCGCATCCAAGGTACAGGCGGCATCGAGACGCTTAATGGACCTGTTTCCAAGCCGCCTTCGTTGACCACCTGGAAGGAGACCGTCCGCGCCGCGCCCCGCTTCATACC
>JANWVC010000025.1 GCA_025057755.1 Limisphaera sp.
AGCACGTCCCTCCGGGGTGCGCGAAAAACCATTGTTGATCCAAGGCGTGCACGGCACGTCGGTCCGAACGGAGCTGAATCAAAAAACAGCCGGTTCGATTTACCGAACCGGCTGCACTCTCGGATCGAACAAACCTTCGAACCAACGTCGCTCAACTCATTCGACGCTGGGCGCCGAACTCATGTTCAATCATTCTGCGCAATCCCTCCTCGAGCGTAAAGGGCCGAATAAACCCCGATTGTTCCAGGCGCGTTGTGTTCACCGTCGTTTCGGCACAAAACTTTTTGACCCGAATACTGCTCCACGGCAGTGGCCGACCCAATAATCGTGCCAAACCGTCGGCGATGTAACCCAGTCCTAGCCCCAAGCCGTAGGGAAGGCGCAATCGGGCCGTCCAATGCCGATCTCGCCCCAGTTTCTCTTGCGCCAAGCGGACCAATTGGGCTGTTGTCAAATCAGGTTTGTCCGCGTAATTGAAGCGATGCAATCCTGGCGGCAGGTGCAGGCACCAATGCAAAAAAGCGGCGACATTGCCCACATAGGCCATAGACTTGCGATTTCGACCGTCGCCCACCATGACGAACCGACCGTCAGCGATTTGCCGTAACAGGTTGTACACATTGCCCCGATTGCCTTCCCCAAACACCACGCACAGGCGCACAATCACGGCGGCTCGTTCGGAATCGGCTGCCACCCACGCCTCGATCAAACGTTCTGCCTCCAGTTTACTTCGGCCATAATCGTTGAACGGTGCCGGGGGAAACTCCTCGTGGGGCTCGCGCACGTTTAAAGGGTACACTGCCACCGTGCTGGTGAAGACGAGTCGTTTGCAACCGTGTTGCTCCATGGCCTGGAGGACATGAGCTGTACCCTGCACGTTGACATTGTAGTATCGTTGCACGGGCCTCACATCATCTCGATGTTCGGCAGCCAAATGCACCACGGCATCGACGCCCCGGACTGCCTCGCAGACAGCCTTCGCATCCTGCACATCGGCCGTGCGAACATCCTCGTCGGGCTGATTCGGTACCCGCCGGTCCAACACCCGGACCCTCCAACCGGCTTGCTGCAGGACGCCGGCCAATCGCTGCCCGATGAATCCATTTCCGCCGGTCAATAACACTCGTCCCGGTTGGTTAAGTACTGGGGTCAACTCAACCTCGGTTCTCAATCCCGCGGAACTTTTCATGATTTGGCAAGACGCACTTTGCCATTGGGAGGGTGCTCTGGTCCGTGCGCGTGCGACTGAGCCCCGGAGGGAGGTTGAAGAGCAGGGCCACAGGCGCTTTGCGTTGATCCAACGGGAATCGGTGGTGCGTGAAGTATAGCACAGTCCTACCGTTGAGGTCATTGCGAATGCATCAGCCAATGCGTGATGCGTGGCGAGGACTTGAGCTGACGCAGCTTGACGCACGCAGTGTTTGCCAAGGTGGCAGTGTTTTGCCGTATCGCGCCAAAACCTTGCGATAAACCTCCCAGGTTTTTTCGACCATTTGCTCGAGCGTAAAATATTGTTCATACCGTCGGCGCCCCGCTCGGCCCATGCGTAAGCGCAGTTCAGGGTCGGTGATCAAACGCATCAGACGATCCTGCAAGGTGACGACATCACCTCGGGGGATGAGAAAACCGGTTTCACCATCCAAAACGGCCTCACGCGTGCCGCCGACGTCCGAGGCAACCACCGGCAAACCGGCCCGCATCGCTTCCAACACGCTGAGGGGCAGGCCCTCCCAACGGCTCGTTAAGACAAAGATCTGGTGGTCCGCCAAGATTTGCGGAACATCCTCTCGCGTCCCGAGGAAATCCAGCCGGTCAGCAAGACCCAGGTCATGCGCCAATCGCCGACACATAGGCTCGGTTGGACCGCTCCCTACAAAACTGCATCGCCAATCCAAACGCCGGAACCGGCTCAAACACTGGATTAGCAGACGGTGGTCCTTGGGCGGCGCGAAGCGGGCCACCATGACCATTCGGACGGGGCTCGCTTCCGGCTTACTGCGTTCTGAAACATCGGGCACTCCGTTATGCACGGTCCACAGGCGATCCGGCTTGCACAACTTGTATCGCAGCGCTAACGCACGATCATGCTCTGAGACGGTGATGATACCATCGCCGCATAGTGCGCCGACCCATTCCACTGCCCATCCCAGCAAACGCCGGCCTGGGGGCGCCCCCGGTGTAAAGGCAAATCCATGTGCCGTAAACAGGGATGGGATTCGCAGAGACCTCGCTGCCAGACGACCGAGCGCACCCGCCTTGGAGGAGTGACAGTGCAGAAGGTCGGGCTGCAAGTGACGCAAGAGTCGCCGTAGCTCCGAGAAAGCACGCAAATCACGAATCGGGCGGATGGGCTGGACCAGCGAAGGGACCAAGGACAATCCGAGCCCAAGGCGCTTTAGCTCACCACCCAACCATCCAGGACCATCCTGAGCACCCGAAACAACAATTGGTCGCACGCATCCGCTTAACGTTAGCAGCAAGTCACGTAGGTGCACCTGTGCGCCCCCGGCTTCGGTCCGGGTGACCACTGCTGCCACTCGCATTGGCTCTGCGGTCATGATACGTCCCGTATCACTCCCTTGTAAGCACGGATCTACTGGCCGCTAGACCGTCGCAAATTGACACCGGTTGGATACGCTTTTCGGGTTGGCCACGTCCTCAATTTCGAAGAGCAAGGACGGGTGGCGGCTGGTGCGATTTGTTGACTCCGTTGGGTGCCATTTGGCCGGCTTGACAGCATGACGTGCAGCAAGGCAAGCCCGACCCAGACCATCCAGTTCCGCAAGTTGTACGTCCCGATGCTGTACGCCCATGGCGCCAAAGCGACGAGCTTCAAACCTGCGCCTGGCACTTGACGCCAGTGCGTGACCCAAAACATCCCGAACAGCACAGTCCCCGGCAGACCGTAGGAGAACAGCAATCCCGCCGGTGTGGAGTGAATCTCGCCGAGAAACCAACTGTGCATCATCCATCGCTCCTCGGCACCTTCCCCAGCCCCAAGCAACAGATGCTCCGGAAACTTTATCAAACGATCATATCCGCGCGCCTCTAGCTCGAAGGCCCATTCGGTGAGTAACAGGCGGTCAAGTGCATTCCACTCGTGTTCACTCATTAACCTTTTAAGGTCATCCTTTAGTAAGAGAATGGCAACCGATGCACACGTTAACAGTAGGAGCCGGCTATATATAAAACTAACAACCCGCTTTTCCTCATGCGGCTTCATTAATACCATTGCCAAACCGAGTAGCAGTACAATGAATCCCAAAAGTCCAGATCGGGAGCCGCATAGCAGAACCACATAGCCAACCACGCAGGCTGCCGCGCAGCCGTTCCATATGGAACGCCGGAGGTAAACTGAATTGATGCACAACAGGGTCCCCATCCATAGAGTCCAGTGTGCTAACTGATTCGGATCGTTAAATGTTCCTGTTGGTCTACTTGCTTCCTCCTTGGAGAAAAAGCCGGTTCCGACTATGAATGCCTGCGTGCCGAGGCAGAGCCATAGAAGGATGGGCAACCATTTGAGAAACGGACCGTGCCAGGCTCCTCTCGCCAGCGAAGCGAAGACAAGCCAACTGAGGACGTTGAAAGGGTAGTAAAAGGCCGCATACAAGGTGCGAAGGTCCCTAAAGATTGTGTAAACGACGACATTGACGCAAGCTGCATACAGCGCAAAGGCGATCGCATATCGGAAAGCGTCAGGCCATTGTTGGGCACGAGCCCACCCTAGCGTAATAATAGCGGGTAGCATCAAAAAGTGGGCCACCTGCGGCAATCCGCTCTCCCATATATAGATCGGTGAGACTAGGAGTGCGCACGAGGCAATGAAAAGACGGAGGCGATCCATGAGGAGATTGGAAGGAGGTTAAAGCTCAAAGGTTGTGGGCCAGGTCGATGGCCAAACTGTCATTTAGAGATGCGTTATAGATGCCTCTTCTGGCTGCAGTGCAGGAAGTGCGAGCAGAGACACGGTAAAGGAGGTGAAGTGGAGTTGAATCCTGGATGAGCTGCAAACCGTGGGCACGATCGAGGAGGTGTCTAACGATTGGCCCGGAACCCTTAATATCTTGCAAAGCCTATGGTGAGGCGAATGATGTGGCGGAAATGCGGCAGTCATCATAGGTCTGTGTGGGAGGCTTTGGAAAAGCATCATGCCGCGCGCGTGAGCCGGGCTCAAATCGTGTGAAATGGTGGTGACGCGTGTTCATGGCGTGAGATTAAAAAAGATGGGGATTCGACAAAGTGGTACTGAACCTTCAGAAGAATGGCGGTTCCGCATGGGAGCCAGTGTGGATTACAGCTGCATTATGGTTGCAACAAGATGCTGCGGAGGGCTGGAGTATGGATTGAGTGGAAGACGAACTACTGCGGGGGGTTAGACACATACGCATGGAGGGAGGATGGTTTCAAGGGCAATGGGGCTGGTCCGCGGCTTAGGGTCATGATTCATCAGATAAGCCTGGAACGCGTGTAGTACGAATGTGCTTAAGAATGTCTTCGACATGTTGGCGCTGCAGTTCGGAAAGTGGCAGAATGGCCTTGCGTGCAAGGTACTGGGAGCAACCGGCGCGAGCGAAAATACGCAGAAGCGTTGCTTTGAAGAGCGAGAAAAGGTAGAGGACTGCGGTTCTTGTAGAGCCAATAAGCGATGGGCCCCAGGTGCGAAGCACCATGCGCTCCGTGCGGTAGCCTTGTTGCCAAGCGCGGAAATTGACAATATACCTGTAAAAGTACAGAGGCTCATTGAGAATCTTGGCGGATGCTGTTTGGGCGGTCCGCGCAAAGAGCTCCCTATCTTGGCCCCGAACATAGTCAACTGAATAGGGGTGGGCTAAAAACCAGGATCGGCGTGCCACAAGGGAAGCATGGAGATGACAACCGTTGAGCAAGATGCGCGTAGGGGTCAATGGATACGCGCGCCTGATTCCAAGGACGTAACCCTCCGGGCTGAGTATGTAAGCATTGGTGGAAACAAAGTCAAGGTTCGGCTGGGCGTGAAATGCTGCCAACTGCCGCTCGAGCCGATTGGGATGCATCATGTCATCCGCATCCATACGGGCAACATAGGTCCCTCGGGCCAAATGGGAGATTTGATTCAGCCTCGCTGACAGCCCGAGATGCCGGCCATCGTAGATGATACGCACACGTGAGTCCCGAATGCGTAATGCAAGTGTTAGGGATGAATCGGACGACCCATCGTCCACCAAAAGGAGCTCCCAGTCCTGGAAAGATTGGGCCCAAATGGATTTGAGACAATCAAGGAAGGCAGGGCCGGGATTATAGAAAGGAATACCTATGGTGAGCGTTGGATTCATGGACTTTGGCAAAGAAGGTGTGCCCAAAAGCTTCCTTGTAATTACCCGAGGGCGTCCGTCAAAAGGCTGTCAAGAGTGCTGAAAGGATTTGACGCGTCTTGTTTATTGCCGATGGCGGCGTTTTAAGACTGTGATCGAAGCGCCCTGGGAGGAGTGTTGCATCCCCACTGGCTGCAGGCCGAAAAAGCAGATGTGTGCCACGAGCTTGCAGCCGGGCTTCTTCGGATTGTGGCTGCACAGGGATTACATGTGGATGGCTCCATGAACGCGCAGTTTCTCGCATACCCAAGGGATGCAGGTCCGGTTGGGCGTGAGGCTGGCGATCCTTACTGGAAGCGCGGAAGACGGCTCTGGTAGTTGGCAGGGGGCCTTGGCCGCCGGACGCAAAGGTCGTCGGATGCAGCATCTGCCTGTCGGAGGAGCACTGTGAGAAACGTCAGGGAACGACCCTGGAAATGCCCTCTGCGTTCAGCAGCAACATGGGAGCGTGAAATGTGCGAGCAGGAAACCGGCAAACGACGAGCCTTTAAATCTTCCCAACCGGTTGTTTTTATAAAGGTTTTCTGGAAATGAGGCAAATCCCAAATGAACATACGGCTGAGTGCATTGCGCAAACTTGGATGCATGACGAGGATGGATGGGAGAAGGGGCCTGCGATCCTCCCATCACATGCTTTCGAAGCTGGCACGCGGGCCTCTATGTGCATGCCACGGTGCTTTTATTGGGCCAGGTTGCTGAAAAAAGCGTCGGGGCTAGGTATGTCTATGCAGTGGGTTTTGTGAGAGGACATCTGGGGCGTATGCCGGGCCTCGATCGCTTTCGGCGTGGTATCGCGCGAATGGTCATTGGGTCTTGACAGCCGAATTTTGTTGTATGGCCATGGCTGAACGGAATGGCATGCATGGATTGACGTGGGAGGGGTAGGTTGCGACATAATCGTGCATAATGGACGCTTGCGAGGTGGCTTCGCTCTCGGTGGCACAACGGCAATTCGGATGGACATTAACGAAGCGTTTGAATGCTTTGCTTTTGTCGCGTGTTGCTGCGCGACGCTTCAATACGTTACACGGCGGCACATCACCATTGAAAGGGTGAGTAATAAAACCACGGTTTCTGTACGATTTCAAATCATTGCTTGGCAAGGCTGAAACGGTAGCCGTATGCACCGTCAATGAGATATAGCACGGCAGTGATAGCGGCATAGGCGAAAACAACACGGTCTGCAGGTACGTTGGCGCACATCGCAAATGCAAGCAGAAGTAGAACCGACGTGAACCGAAGGGCGTTCCAATACAAGAGATATTTGGTGGCGCCGATCACCAGGGCGTTTTTCTCAACAGGAGTGAAAACAAATTGGAGGAAGGCTGCAACAGCAAGTGGCCGCGCGAATTCGCCGGCCCGCTGCCATTCTTGGCCAAAGAAGGTGCTAAACAGCCAGGGGGCGAAAACAAGAAGGCTCGCGTAGGGTATCATACCTAGGACGGCCGTGGTAAAAGTGGTTCGTAGGTACAGGTGGCGCCAATGACCTTTGAGGTGATAGCTCCGCACGATTCGCTGGCGATAGACGGTGCCGATGGCAGTACTTACTGTTACTGCCGGGAGAGTGGTTATGCGATGCGCCAGAAAAAAATGACCAGCTTCGGCCAGGCCGAAAAGGCGGGCAAAGATGAGCACCGGAAGATAGGTCGTCATGCTGCCAAGGAGCTGAGATGGTGCAAGATGAAGCGGATAAAACCGAAGGCGATTTAGGAGGTCTCTGACTTGGGGCCACCTCAATAGAGAGGCGAGGGGAGGCAATGTTGGAAGCGCCTTGGCGGCGATCCAGAGGACAATTGTCGCTTGAGCTACCACGGCCCCGACAATCAGGCCTCCGGGAACGCGAAGTATGCCAAGCAACAGGCATGCGAGAGCGGTGAAAAGTGCGACAAGCACGCGGCCGCGGGCCATCAAAGCGTAGGCCTCATTACGATTCAACCAGAAAGCAAGGGTGTTGACGGTCGCGAGGCAGAAAACGAGCAGCGGCAAGAGCCAAAGGCTGAATGTCGAAAGTGGGTTGGGCTGACGGTCGAGACCGTATACTTGAAGAGGCACGAGGATGAAGGCCAATATGAGCGCTGTTGCAAAGGCCAACGTGGCGCATATGCAAGTTAACAAAGAGGCCTGGCGGCAATCTCTTATGATCGGGATCGCGTGTTCGTAAGATCCTGTGGCTATGAGGGACAGCATGATGGCAAGGGTAGAAAATGAAGCCAAAGCGCCAAAATCGGCGGGCGTGTACAACCTCGTGAGTAACGGCGCAGCAAGCAATGTGATCAGTTGCGCCAGGGCGGTTGCGCCGGCCAGAACCGCTGCGTGGTGGGCGAATGTCCCCCGCCGAAAGACCGATCGCCAGTGTTTCGCAAGCCAAAGCCACGGGGCTGGCTCGGCACCGGGGTCAGGTGAAGCCGCTGCTCTGTTCCCACGCTTCTCCACCTGCTCGTCACTGATACCGGATGGATCAGTGAAGATCATGTTCTCCTGCGCTCAATGGCAGATGCGGGACATTGAAGAGTGGAGTGTTTCTCCATGTTCCTAGAATCGAGCACAGCAGTGAAGCATATTCTCGCGCGCCGTTGGGCTTTTGGGCTCGGCTGGGGTCGAGCAAGCCTTGTAGGGAGAGGTAGGGGTTATGTTCACGGGCATGGGAGGGGAATAATGGCTGCTGCGGGGCGCTAAAGCTCCCCGGCTGCCCGTTGGCCGTTTCTAAAGCCCGGGTACCTCATGGCGCGGGGCGTGTGCCGACCTCTGGTGCGGAGCCAGCGCTTGCCATCCTAAATGCGTCCAAGGCTGTAAAGCTGCAGGCACGGGCAATGTTTCCGTAGGCGGGGAGGCGCTGGCGGGGTCGGCCGGATTGGCCGTAGCGGTTGCCACCGCCAAGCTCAGGTCAAGAGTTCTGCTTGGACCAAACTGGTTGCGTGCTAGAGACCGGTGGCAAGCCCGGGAGCGCCGGGTGTAGTCGAGCCTGTTCATATGCCCATTCGCCAGAAGCCTGTTTGCGCGCCGCAACGTTGGGCGAAATGAGAATCGGCAAATCTGGCGATCTTACGGGCATTGGCTAGGGCCAGTTGGCTCCGGAAAAAGCCGGAATGATTGAAGAATGCACTTTCGGGTTGCCTGTTCGAACACCGCGCGGGCACGAAAGTAGCCATCCCATGCAAGGGCCTTCTCTGCCCGTACCTGGTGCGGATGCAGAAACGGGGGCAGTTCGTTCATGAGTGAGGCGCGATGAACAATGCCGCAAACCTCTTGCTATTTACGCCAGATGCAAGGTTCCGACGGATTTTCTGTGGCCTGATTGCGGCAAGGTGCCCATTCGTATCAGCTGGCTTCTCGGTTAGCCTGCACCTGTACCCAATCACGTTGGGTTTGGCGTCACCATTGTTGGCAACAGGGAGGCATCCATGAGGTTTCGACTTCACAGCTAAGGCTTATAAGTCTTCCATGTAGGACGTGAGTCTCACGTCCGTGGTATTAAGCACATCGCAGCGGCGCATCCCTGTGTGCTTGTGCGCGGCGGGAGCAGCGCCCTCGGAGGAGGGACATGCTTCCGCATGTCCTTGGTTTCGTGGGTCCTGCAGAGGCAGGACTCCGGGGTGTCCAAGGAATCGTGGGCGCTGCTGGGTGTCTCGTTCATGCGTCGAGGGCTTGGATCAATGCGTGCAAAACGCGGTCCTGATCGGATTCTGTCAGAAACGGGTGCATCGGTAGGCTGAGTACTTCACGCGAGGCTTGCTCAGCTATAGGGAATTCGCCCCATCGGTAGCCGAGATGAGCGAATACGGGTTGTTCATGCAGACATTTGGGATAATACACAGCGGTGGGAATGCCTTGCGCCTGCATGCGGCGGGCCACTTCGTCCCGATTTCGCACGCGGATGGTGTATTGGGCGTACACATGAGTGTTGCCAGGTGCAACCCAGGGGATCGCATGGGGAAGGTCCAACACGGTTTGCAAGCCATCATTATAGCGGGCGGCGATCTGTTCGCGTCGACGTAGTTCTTCGTCGAAATGAGGTAGTTTGGCCAGGAGGACCGCAGCCTGAAGTGTGTCGAATCGTCCGTTCATACCGACAAGGGTATGATGATGACGCTGGAGGCCGCCGTGGTTGCGAATGGCTCGCATGCGTTCGGCCAAGGTGTCGTCGTTGGTGAAGAGTGCGCCTCCGTCGCCGTAACAGCCAAGCGGTTTGGCCGGGAAAAAACTGGTGCTGCCGATGGTGGTGACCCCGGCACTGCGCCGACCGCGTTGGGTGGCGCCAAAGCTTTGAGCTGCGTCTTCAATCACTGGCAGTCCGTGACGTGCCGCAATGGCATTGATGCGGTCCATATCGGGCATTTGGCCGAACAGGCTGACGGGCATCAGCGCGCGTGTGCGCGGGGTAATGGCAGCTTCGATGAGGTCCGGGTTGATGTTGTAGGTTGCCGGATCGATGTCCACAAAGACGGGTCGTGCTCCGACCAGGGCGATGGTTTCGGCGGTACTGATCCAAGTAAACGGCACCGTAATCACCTCGTCACCAGGGCCGATGCGGAGAGCGCGCAACGCGATTTCGAGGCTGTCAGTGCCGCTGGCGACGGTGATGCAGTAGCGAACGCCGACGTATGCGGCCAGGGCTGATTCCAGCTCGGTGACTTCAGGGCCGAGGATGAATTGGGCATGCTCCAGGACGTTTTGAATGCGGCGCTGGATTTCGTCGCGATAGGCCCGGTATTGAGCCTTCAGGTCAATGAATTGCATGGGTGGATTCACGTGGATCGGCTTATCGCTGGGGCTTTACGAAACGGGTTAGCCGCCGCGCGGCGGAGAGATTGCCATCTGCTGGGGGATCGTTCTGCCGGAATTTTGGGCGCCGCGGGAGCAGCGCCCCCCGAGGAGGGACACTTCTGCATGTCCCTGAATTCTTGGGCCCTGTGGAAACAGGGCCCTCCGAGATGTTCGATGGATTTTTGAGCCTGTGTGAAGCAAAGGCTTCCGTGGAGCCTTTGTCGGAGCGGCTTCTTTGCGAAGGCCAATCAATCATGCCAGGGAAGGGTGTGCAGTTCTCCACAATAAGGCCATTGATCTGCTGTGGGCACGAGTCCGTGCCGAACGGGGTTTAGCCGGATGTACTCCCATTTAGCGCGGTAACTTTCCGTGGTTCGAAGCTGTCGATCCCAGAAATCGCGTTGCCAGAGGGGTCGTTGGTGAGGGTGGGGCCAGTTTTTGGTGACAAGGGTTTTCCAGTACCGGATCCAGCGACCTAGGGGGACGTCAGTTTGTGCTGGTGCACAAAACACATGGATGTGATCAGGCATGATTACGTAGCGACCTACCATCCACGTGCGTGCTTGCGACCATGCGCGTCGCAGGAGTTCGTGAGCGAGTGGGTTGGTTAACAGGGGTTGGCGATTCTTGGTGCAGACGACTACGTGAACAATGATCGAACGGTTGTGTTGTTGTCGGGTCGGTAGATGGACGGGATGACTGCGTCCGACATTAAGCCGTTCAAGTCTGCTCGTACCAGAGGTGCGGAACATCATAGGGAGCGGTGGAATTTTGGGATCCTGCGGAGGGACACGCTTCCGCGTGTCCCTGGTTTCTTGGGCCTTGCGGGAGCAGGGCCCTCCCGAGGTGTGGGGATCTTGGGTCCTGCAGGAGCAGGATCCTCCCACGTGTGGCGGAAGAGGCTTCTGGGTGTTCCATGGGATGGAATTCTGGGCGCTGCCGGCGCAGCGCCCTCCGAGGAGGGACATGCTTCCGCATGTCCCTGAATTCTTGGACCCTGCAGGAGCAGGGCCCTCCGGGATGTGGGATTTTTGGGGCTGACGGGAGTCGGTTCCTTCGAGATGGCCCAAGAGTCCAAGGTTCTGCGTCAACAGGGCGGTTCAGCGTGTGGGTTGAAGGCTGCAGGTTTATGTAATCCCGAGTGGATTTATTTGAAAACAAGCTGCCGCCCTTGGCTGTTTGAGCGGATTTCCCGTCAAACGCCACTTGGCCTTTCTGTTTGCATTGTCCCGACATGGGTCGGGTGCGACGGATTGTGTCGTCGCTTGATCCGTGCCGGCCACACTAGGTGGTTTGGGCACGACCTTTGGTGGATGTGGCAGCCGACTAGCTTGCCCTGCTTGATGTGCCGAGCACCCGCAAGATTATAGGCAACACGCGGCGTCCGTTGCGCGTCCAACTGCGTAGGAGCCGAATTCGGTTCCGAGCATGAGTGGCCTCTGCTTCGGGTAGTTTGTCAGCCAGAGCGCTCATGCGATTGAGTTGATTGCAGCCGTCTCGCAGTCGGGGTTCGACCCGTTCCTGAAGGAAACGGGCAGCCAACTTGCGCAATTGTGCCACGGCCTCATAGTGGACTCGACGGTCTTCGGGTAAGGCGACCTTTCGAATCGCACCGAGTTCGTGAAGGAACCGAAGGCCCTGACTTGCAGAACCCTTGCTGATGCCCAGTCGCTTGACCAGTTCGTCCATAGCCATGGGCTTGGCCGAGATAAAAAGCAGGCCGTAAAGCTGGCCAAGCGAAGCTGGTTGACCCAGCAAACGCGACATTCGGACGAAGAAATCGACCGTCTCACGTTCGAGCGGGGTCAAGCCTCCGTTGGTCCGCTGTTCTTGGACCAAAACTGTCGCCGGGTTGTTACGGCGCGTCATCCACACGGTTGGTACCCTACGGGCCTGCAGGTTTTGTTCAAGTAAAAATGAACAAATCCCCGGTTCGATGCGCGATGGAACCGTTGATAGAGCATGAACGACTGGTCGCAAGAGACAGCGTCAGGGGCTTGGCGCCCCCTTGGATTGGGCATGCCAAAACAAAAGGCAGCGCATGTCTGCTTGGTCGATTCAGGGTTCTTCTGTGCTGGGACCAACGGTGCACAACATTGCGCGGCTCGCGGGGCGGATTGGGGTGCATCGGTGCTGTGTGGCTGAAGCGGGTGCCCGAGCTGCCATGTAAACCTGCTTGGGTTCAGTCCTTCCCCGGTTATCAAGCTGGATGGGGTGAATGGGCCGGGGGAACCAATGAGGCTGGTGCCGATGGAGGGACTCGAACCCCCACGCCCTTGCGGGCACCAGATTTTGAGTCTAGCGCGTCTGCCAGTTCCGCCACATCGGCACCGCGGACATTGTGAGCATACACATTTTGGCCGGGGTGTAAACCCCTTCTGTTGGAGCTGAGTTTGGACCGAGTTTTGCTCCTCACTCACGCGGTTGTCCTTGGAGGGCTGGAAAAAGCAAGGCCTAATCGCGCACTTGCAACGGCAGGCGGTGTGGCACGTGTCTGGGTGGCCTGTTGACAAGCAGCGTGACGGTCCAGTTGCGGTGAAGGATGGAGCCCGTTGCCATTGGTTGATTTCGTACCCTGCTCCCAGCCGGGTAAAGTTCTCTGAATCTTGGGCCCTGCGGGAGCAGGGCCCTCCGGGAGGTGGGGGGACACGCTCCTGCGTGTCCCAAGAATCTTGGGTCCTGCGGGAGCAGGATCCTCCCACGTGTGGCGGAAGAGGCTTCTGGGTGTGCCATGGGATGGAATTCTGGGCGCTGCCGGCGCAGCGCCCTCCGAGGGGGACATGCTTCCGCATGTCCTTGGAATCTTGGGTCCTGCGGAAGCAGGACCCTCCGAGATGTGGGATTTTTTGGCCCTGCGGGAGCAGTGCCCTCCGAGGTGCGGGATTTTTGGGTTTTGCGAGCGGTGTCTCAAGACGGCATGGCTTCACAGGCCTGTTCTGCGGTCAGCCGAGCGAGTTCCAGTCTTCCAACAAGAAGCGCGAGTCAGCGTTTTTCCATGCGACGCCGGGCCAGCTCGAGGATCTTGCGTTCTCGCGGTGTGAGACTGTGGATGCCGTGCGCGGAGATTTTGTCCAAGATAGGATCTACCTCACGGCTCAGGAATTCTTCTGAAGGAACTTCATCCGTCCATTCTTCATGGTGAGAGCGTCGAGACAAAGGCCAGACGCGGTTTCCACGTGGGCCGCTGGATTCAATCCCAGCACGCACCCGGAAACGGACGCGCGGCAATGTCCAGGGCAAATTCCATCGGGCATAGCAGATGCCAGCCAACATGCCTCCCAAGTGTGCAGCGTGGGCAATGCCATCGCCCGGAAAAGCCAGGCCAAAGAGGGCCAACAGGGCGCTGATCAACAGCAAGTATTTCGCTTTAAGGGTGAGTGGCAACACAAAGAACAAAAGCAAGGTCAACGGCCTGTCGGGAGACATGATGGCGAACGCTGACATCAGGGCAAAGGCACCAGCGGAAGCTCCCATGACTGCGCCGCCGAACCATCGGGGCGCCAACCACGCAGCCAAGATTTGTAACAATCCGCCGACGAATCCACCGAGGAAATACAGGGCCAAGAATCGGCGCCAGCCGAGTTCTTCTTCGAGGGCACGGCCGAATACGTAAATAACGAAAGCATTTAGCAACAGGTGAAGCAGGCCACCGTGCATGAATTGGAAGGTGACCAGTTGCCAGAGATAACCGCGAGTCAACCCTTCCAGGCTGAGTGCAAAGACGGGGTCGGTTGGAAAGGTGGGCCAGAAGCGGTAGAGGATATTTTGACCGACAAAAGCCACTGCGTTGGCGACGATGAGCCACACGGCCACGGGCCATTGCGGTCCTGACCCTGGCACGGCGCGCATGTAGTCGCGATCCTCCAACATTCTCTCGAAACCTACCGGGTCTGAGGGCAAGAATCAAACCTCGTACTTTAAGTCAAATGATGAAGCGGGACGTGGGGTTTGTTCTGGAGAGCCGGGCTTTCGCATGCCCCACGCATTTTGGGGCGTTGCGGAGGGACACGCTCCTGCGTGTCCCAAGAATCTTGGGTCCTGCAGAAGCAGGACCCTCCCGAGGTGTGGGATTCTTGGGCCCTGCAGGGGCAGGGCCCCCCGGGATGTGGAGGGACATGCTTTCGCATGTCCCAAGAATCTTGGGTCCTGCAGAAGCAGGACCCTCCTGGATGTGGAGGGACACGCTTTTGCGTGTCCCTAGATTTTTGGGTCCTGCAGGAGCAGGGCCCTCCGAGGTGGGGCATTTTTGGGTCGTGCGGGAGCAGGACCCTCCGGGGTGTGGGATTCTTTTGGTCCGATAGGAGTTGATGCCTCCGGCGGGGCCATCCGTGGGGCACCGGCTTCTGAATGTGTCCTTGAGTGAAGATTGTGAATGGGGTGGACTTAGGTGGCCCAATTAGGGTTTTCGATGAAGGCGTAACAAGCCAGGTGCAGGATGGTCATGTGAGCGTCTTCAACGCGGCCGTAATGGGTCTCTGGGACCGCAATGACGAGCTCAGCAAGATCGCGCATGCGACAGGGTTTTGCGCCGACCAGGGCGATGGTGCGCAGGCCGTTTTGTCGAGCCCATTCGAGGGCACGAACACAGTTTGGGGAATTGCCGCTGACGCTGAGGCCGATGGCGAGATCGCCGGGTCGGGCAAAATTGCGTAACGGCCGGACGAAGATCTCCTCGTAGGAATAATCATTGGCTAGTGCGGTGAGCCAGCTTAGGTTGTCGGTGAGGGCGACCACGCGAAACGGGCGCTGGATCCTGTCCGAGGCGCCTTTGCCCAGGTCAGTGGCAAAATGAGCGGCGTTGGCTGCGCTGCCTCCGTTGCCAAAGATGAAAATCTGCCGGTCGAGGTGGAGCGCTTCGCGCAGCAGCTCGATCAGTTGGAGCACGGAATCCACAGGGATACCAGCGTGGGCTGCTTGTTGTGCGCGGAGGTAGCTGGCGATCCAATCCCTCATGGCCGGGCAGTGTAGAGGCCGGGGCGGAGGTGGAGAAGTGCGATTTGGCGTGTCCAGAGAGGTGACAGTTTGATGGGGTGGCTGTGGGAAGGACCTGGGTTGGGAAGGTCAGTCTTTGCGTCGCAACACGACGAACCAAGCGGTGTAGTTGGGGGCGTTGCCGCCCAGGACAAGCATTTCGGATTTTGGCAGTTTTTGGGTGATGCGGCCGACGCGTTTGCCTTTGCCAAAAAGCGTTAATTCGACCTGATCATCCTCGAGCTGACGGACGTGGATTTCGCATTCTTCGCTGAGGGTGACTTGGCGCGAATCGTTTTTGCGCACGGTAAAGGTTTTTCGGGTTACTTCGAAGTAGTGCGACCATTTGAAGGGCAGGTCTTTGAGTTTTTGCGCAACTTTTTGTTCCACCGGTTTGTGGTCTGGATTGGGAGATTTGGGTTCGTTGGTACCCCAGATCAGTTGGGCTTCGAGTTTCAGTTCCTCAGCCGGTGCAGGGCAAGGAAAACAAGTCAGGGTTAGCACGGCGATCCAGATTGTGCTGGTGACGAAGTGAGGTCGGATCCGTCGGAAGTTCATAGCCATCAGATGGCGTGGAACTGGCTGATCATCAATGTTCTGCCGGGTAGTTAAACCAGATTAGGGTGAAGTTACGGACATCGTCGCGATAGGTGGTTGCGTCGCTGTCAATGAATGCTAGGTCCAGTTCCGGGTATTCAGCGGGTTGGGAGTTGGGGAGGCTGAGCGTCAAGACCAGGGCCAGAGTGCCGAGAGCGGCGGCCGGTGCGAGCCAGCGTTTCCAGTCGGCCCACCCATACCATTTGGGGGCCGGTTGCTGCGGTGCATTCCGAGGCGTTTGGATGGCCCGGGCAATTTTGGACCAATAGAACTCGCGGCTCTCGGGGAGACGGATGGCGCGTTCGTCAAAGTTTTGCAGGGCTGTTCGAACGGTCCGGAGTTCCTCCACCAAAGCCCGTGCTTGGGGATCCGAAGCAAGACGGGTCTCCCAGGCACGGCGTTCCGAGTCCGGAAGTTCGCCGTCCAACCACGCTTGTAGTTGTAACAATTCGTCGCGATTCATGTATGGGGCGGTTGGGAATCACGTTCCCGCTTTAGATCGGCCAAAAGAGCTGCCAGTCGGCGTCTTGCGTAGAAGAGCCGTGACATGACTGTTCCCAGGGAACAGCCCATGACCTCAGCGATCTTGCGATATTCCATGCCTTCGAATTCGTGCAGAATCAACACTGTTCGATGCGCCACGGACAGGCGACCCATGGCTTCCCAGATGCGGGTCTGGAGTTCATCTCGTTCCAAACCCGCGGTGGGGTTGGCCTGGAGCGGTGGCAGCAGCCGTTCGATGTTACCGACCTCTTCCTCAATAGCCTCGAGCGATTCGGCGCCGGCACGCTTTTGCCGGCGCAAGTGGTCGAGGCAAAGGTTGATGACGATGCGGGTGATCCAGGTAGCGAAGCTGGACTCACCCTGGAACTGCTGTAACCGTTGCCAGGCCTTGATCCATGCTTCTTGACAAAGATCCACAGCGTCCTGCTCATGACGCAGGATGCTCAATGCCCGGGCATAGACCTTGTCCCGGTGCCGCGCAACCAATTCCTCGAACGCGTCCAATCGGCCGGCCTTGGCTTCCTGGACCAGTGCCTCGTCGGACATCGAGGAAAGGTCGCGGTTGATCTGCATGATTTTGGACGTGCGGCAGAGAAGGGTTATTCAGCGTTTCAGAGTTTCCCTTTGGTGCTGGGGAGGATACCGGCCAGGCGGGGATCACGTTGACAAGCCTGATCCACGGCGCGAGCAAACGCCTTGAACAGAGCCTCGACGATGTGATGCGGTTCGTCTCCGTAAAGGAGTTCTAGATGGAGATTGCATCGGGCCTCATTGGCAAAGGCTTGAAAGAACTCGCGGGCCAGTCCGAACCGGAAGGCGCAGGCGGAGTCCTGCTGTTTGAGTTCAGCTGGCAACCGGGCGTAGGCTAAATCTTGCAGGCCGCGCCAAATCAGGTAAGGGCGGCCGCCGAAGTCCACCACACATCGGGCCAGGCATTCGTCCATGGGTACATAAGCTTCGCCGGTGAATGGATTTCGTGGATCAAAGCCCGTGCCGTATCGTCGGATGCCGATTTTGTCGCCTAGTGCTTCTCGGAAGGCCTGGCCCAGAGCCAGACCACAGTCTTCCACGGTGTGATGGGCGTCTACGGCCAGGTCGCCGTGGCAACGAAGCGTGAGATCCATCACGGCGTGGCGAGCGAACAGTTCCAACATGTGGTCGAAAAACGGGATGCCCGTATGAATCCGGGCCCGGCCGCGACCGTCCAGGTTGAGGTTGAGGACGATGCGGGTTTCACGGGTTTCACGTCGGACACGGGCCTGCCGTGGTTTCATAGTCAGCCATATAGAGGAGCGTTCGCCGCGGACACAAGGGCGAAAACGGAGGCCGGGCAAAGGCACATGTGACCAGCCGGATGAAGTGGAGACGGAATGGGTAGATCAAAGGTTGGTGGGGATACTGCAAGGACCTGATGGGAAGGAGGCGCTCGCGCGATCCAGGTTGGGCAACTGTGTTCAGTGCATGGCAACTTCATGTAAACTGGCAGAGTCCCAATGTGACAGTCCCGGTGCTACGAACGATCCGGAGATATGGACAGGCCGTTAAAAGGGCAGGTCTAGTTCAGACGCAGGAGAGCTGGGAAGGGCTGGGCGGGCACCTTGTTGAATAGACCCGATTGATGGGGATTCATACGTGGTGAGAGAAAGGGTCGCTTAGTAGCGTTTTGACCGTGCATGAAATTTTGGCTCCTTTTGCGGAGTGGAACAGGAAACTTTGCCTGGTTTCCTTTAAAGTAAGCTGGGTCGGCTGGGCACGAGAGGGAAAGCAGTTTGAGCTCTCCGACTTGGTGCAGCAGCCTCTGGTGCATGCGAGCTTTTTGGACTGGCTGCAAGGTGGGCTTGTGGATTGTGATCCTGGCGTGGATGCTGGGTGGTTTGATCTTGGCCCCTGTGCCAAGCGGCCCTTACATGTTGCAGCCATACTACGAGGTGACCCGATCCAATTTGAGCAAGGCGTTGGCTGAAGCGCGCTTGGTTTCAGGGCCGGTCGAGGTGGGTTTCGGGCGCGTCCGGATAACGCCTACATTGGGGGTGCAGGTGGCCGAGCCGGCCCAGGGTCGGTTTCCTGTAGTGCCCTTGGCCGGGTATGGATCGCGTCAGGGTCAATCAGCAGTCGGGGTTCATGATGATCTGTTTATTAAAACGCTGGCCTTGCGTGTAGGCACTCAATGTGTGGTCTGGCTCAGCGGGGACTGGTTGATCGTACCGCCCCGGGTTCGGGATTGGATGAGGGAAGAGCTGGCGCGACGCGGCCTTGCACGAGGCGTCAAGTTATACTGGGGCGCGACCCACACCCATTCTGGTCTGGGCGGGTGGGGTCAGGGGCTGGTGGCAGAGCGGTTTACCGGACGTTGGGATGCCGGGGTTTGTGACTGGTTGGCCCGATGTGCGTTGCAAGCGGTGTTAGACGCGTTGACTGATTTGCAACCTGCAAGGGTGGGATTAGCGCATTTCGAAGCGCCAGAGTTTATCCGGAACCGATTAGTAGGGGAAAAAGGCGAAATCGATGCGGGATTCGATTTGATGGTAGCGCGGCAGGATCGAGGTCGCTTGGGAGTCGTGGGCGTGTACGGAGCGCACGCGACGGTGTTGGATGCGTCGGTGCAGGTATTGAGCGGTGACTATCCAGGAGCCTGGCAGCGGGTGGTGGAAGCGGGCACGGGCGGAGTGGCGTTATTCATGGCGGGCGCGGTGGGGAGTCAAGCGCCGCAAGCGGGTGCGATCGGCTTTGAGGGAGTGCAGCGCATGGGGCGAGCTTTGGGGGATCGAACCTTGGAGATCCTGCGGTTCCTTCCGCTGGAGGCGGAGACAAGTCTGGGTTGGGTTTCGCTTGAGGTACAGATGCCGCCATTGTGTTGGCGTGTGTCTGACCAATGGCGGTTGCGACCGTGGTTGGCGGCAGCATTATTGCGCGCGCGGCCTCGGGTGGAGCTTCAGGCGGTCCGGGTGAAGCGCAGTTTGTGGTGCGCCACGCCTTGTGATTTTAGCGGGGAACTGGCCTTACGATTGAAGGGAGCCATGAGCGCGCGGGGGTATCAAGCCGTGATCACCAGTTTCAATGGAGATTATGTGGGGTACGTCATTCCTTCCAAGTATGCCTCGATGCGTGGCTATGAGCCGCGGACGATGTCTTTTTATGGTCCGTGGGTGGGAGATTACTTCGAGGAGTGCATGAGGCGACTGGCGGTTGGGCTTGTCTCAGGGCGGGTGGAAGGATTGCAAAGGGATGCTGCCACCGGGCGTTGAGGCAGGTCAGGCGCGGTCGGTTTCCGCATCGGTTTGGCCAAGGTGTCGCGTCGAGATGGGAAGTTGGTTGGGCGATGGCTGCGTTCAATCGTGGTGGTGGCGATGGGGTTCGAGTCGCCGAGCGGGATCGCCAAAGGCGCGGGTTAAGCGCTCCCGCAGTTGGAGCCGGGCTCGCAAGAGACGAACTTTAACGTTGGTTTCGGACAAGCCGAGCAGCTCTGCGGTTTCACGAATGGAGAGACCCTCCACGTCACGGAGCAGGAAGACCAGACGATGTTTTTCGTCCAGCTCGCGCAGCGCCTCTTCGAGGAGTTGTCGGACCTCGGTGCGTTGAAGGAGTTCATCCGGACCGGATCGCCAGTCGGCGATGTATTCGGGATGCGGGATTTCGCCGGTTTCCGGTTCAGGGTCAGTAGCCTGGTCGAGTGAGACGGTGTCGAGCCCTTTCCGTTTGCGTAAGATTTTCAGAGCTGCGTGGGTCGCGATGCGATCCAGCCAGGTGGCGAAGCTGGCTTCTTGTCGAAAATCTCCGAGATGTTCGAGGGCGCTGAGGAAAGTTTGTTGGGTGATGTCCTGAGCATCGTGTTCATTTTGCGTGATGCGGCGGGCCAGGGTGTAGATTCTGCGTTCGTGGCGGGTGGCGAGCTCTTCGAAAGCGTCCAAGTCGCCCAGCTTGGCGCGTTGGACCAATTGGGCATCATCCAGGGATTGGCGCGTGGGCATGCTCATGCGCCTGCTCAACATGTCAATCTGTGGGGCCGTGCACAAGCCCCGGTCGGTCAAACGGTCACAGAGTTGATGCTATCGGATCTTCCGTCCATGGATCTGCGCTGTGACGATGCAAGGTTCGCTCGGCACGGACCTCTTCGGTCCTGTTGGAGCGGGGGCCTGGGAGACTGGCGGTTGTGCTTTTGAGGGACGCTCGATACGAAGATTACCCAAGTGTCGAATTAGCGGGTGTAAGTTTTCCATTCCTTGAGGAGTCCGTCTGGTCCGAAAACCAGGCGCAACCAACCGTCTGGAGTATAGGTCTCGACGTAGGTGGGGAAGCCCCAGCCGTACCAGTATGGGTGCCAGGCGGCGGATGTGTAAAGGCGCCCGCGGCTGGGCCGAGTGAGCCATTCCGCCACGATCGTTCCGTCTTGAAGCTTGGCCTGTTTATCGGGTGGGCCGAGCTCCACCACGGCTTGGTCGAAGGTGAATTTTCCGATGCGCTCGTTCCAATTGATCTTGCTGGTGGCACAGCCGCAGAGGAGCGCAAGCAGTGTCAGCAGGTTTAGCCGAATCGAAAAACGTGCAATGATTTTGCTCACATTTGGAACGTAAGCTTTTTGCTTGGGATGGCAAGAGCCGGTTCGATCCTTGTCAGCGCTGCGGAAACCCACGTAAGTTGCGATTTGTCATGCAGGGGATCGCAAGCGTGTTTGTTCGATGGCAGGTGCTGCTGTGGGCGGGGTGCTTGACCCCTTGGGTCGGGAATGCAACTGAGATTGTGCCGCCCGGGTTGCCCCCGGAGCGACCGATCCTGCGTGCCTTGGTGGGTGGCCGTGTAGTTGTGCGGCCGGGTGAGGTCCTGGAACCGGGCATTGTGGTGGTCAGGGATGGATGGATTGAGGCTGTTGGGCGCGACTTGGAGATTCCCATTGGAGCCGAGGTTTGGCGCATGGACGGTCTGACAATCTATCCGGGATTTATTGAGTCGTTGTATGTGCCAATGCGCACCAACCCGTTCGTGGACACGCGGATGACCGAGCCTGTGGCAGTGGGGGGTTGGACGGCCGGCGGTTATCAGTTTTTGGGTGCGCCTGGTCACGGCGTCGATCGGGGAGTGAAAGGGCCGGGTCATGCGGTCGGCCGGGTTTTGCCGCAGCGGCGAGCGGTGGAGAATCTGGTGGATCCGGAGGATCCTGGTTGGGCCGCGTTGCGCGAGCTGGGATTCACCGCCGCGGTTGTGGCGCCTGCGGAGGGCATTTTTCGCGGCCAAAGTGCGTTGGTGTTGTTGGGCCGGGATGATCCCAACCGACTAATTTTGCGCCCGGCCGTGTTTCAGCACGTGGCGTTTGAAACGGCGCGAGGGGGTCGCGCGCGCCAGGAATTTCCGTCGTCTTTGATGGGTGTGCTGGCAGTGTGTCGCCAGACGTTACTTGAGGCTCTGCACTATCGGGAAGAGAGGGCTTGGGCGCAGACCAATCCGGCCATTGCAGCGCATTTGGAATACAATCCGGCGTGGGAAGCCTTATGGCCATTGTGGGAAGGAACGCAACGAATGGTGATAGAGCCGGGCAGTATGTTGATGGCGGATCGGGCCATTCGTTTGGCGAGTGAATTTGGATTGACGCCGTTGCTGGTGGCCTGCGGAGAGGAGTGGCGTCGGCCGGATTTTTGGCGAGGCTGTCGGGCTGGATGGATTGTGCCGGTTGCGTTTCCCGAATTGCCGCGCTTGCCCACGGAAGAGGATTGGGAACAGGTTAGCTTGGACAATCTGCGGGCTTGGGATTGGGCGCCTGAAAATCCGGCTGTGCTTCGACAAAGCGGTTGCGAGGTGGCCTTCACCACGCATGGCTTGAGGGATCGCAAGTTGTTTCGAAAGAATCTGAAACTGGCTTTGGCCCGCGGATTGACCGAGGAAGATGCGCTGGCGGCGCTGACCCTTGTGCCGGCTCGGTGGTGCGGCGTGGAGTCCTGGCTGGGCACGATTGAGCGAGGCAGGCTGGCCAATTTTACGGTTGTGGCCGGAGGCAGCTATTTCGATCCCGCTGCAACAATTCGTCAGGTGTGGATCCGTGGTCGCGTGTACCGACTATCGGCTGATTTGGAAACGGGCTTGGCGCAAGTGAGCAAGGCTCCGGATGCTGCGGCAAGGGACCGCGAGGCGGAGGAGGCGCGACAAGCGGACCGAGTTCGGCGGATAGCGCGTTCCCCGCTTGATGATGTGGGCGTGTTGCGGTCTCCGACTGCCTTGAAACTGGTCAATGCCACGTTGTGGACGTGTAGCGCGGCCGGGGTGATTCCATCGGGTCAGATGTTGATCCGGGATGGACGGATTTTGGCGGTGGGGCGAAGTGTTCCTGGGGATCCAGACGCGGAGGTGCTGGACGCGGCAGGTTGTCATGTGACGCCCGGTCTGATTGATGCACACAGTCACACAGCGATCCTTGGGGCCGTCAATGAGGCCACGCTGCCGAGCACGGCGATGGTGCGCATTGAGGATGTAATCAATTCGGAATCGCTTACATTGCGGGAGCAATTGGCGGGTGGGTTGACCGTGTGCCACTTGCTACACGGCTCGGCCAATCCGATTGGCGGTCAGAGCTGCGTCATCAAACTTCGGGTTGGAGCCGGTCCGGAACAAATCCGCATGGCAGGTGCGCCTTTGGGGATCAAGATGGCTCTGGGCGAAAACGTCAAACAGTCGAATTGGGGCGACCGTTTTACCAACCGTTTTCCGCAAACGCGCATGGGTGTGTCCGCCTTTCTGGCAAATCGGTTGGCGGCCGCGCGGGAATATCGGCGCGCTCAGGAAGAGGCCCGACGTCGAGGCGTGCCACCGCCGCGGCCAGACTTGGAGTTGGAGGCTCTCGCGGAAGTGCTGGAAGGTAAGCGCAGGGTGCATTGCCATGCGTACCGGCAGGATGAGATTGTGGCGTTTTTGGACCTGATGGAGGCGTTCGGTGTGCGGGTCGCCTCGCTGGAGCATGGCTTGGAGGGGTATAAGGTGGCTGACGAAATTGCAGCGCATGGGGCGGGTGTAGCCACGTTTGCGGATTGGTGGGCGTATAAGTTCGAAGTGTACGATGCAATTCCCCATGCTGGCGCTTTGATGCATCGGCGGGGTGTGGTGGTCGCTTTCAAGTCGGATTCGTCCGATTTGGCGCGCCGATTGAACATGGAGGCGGCCAAAGCAGTGCAATTTGGTGGGTTAAGTGAGGAAGAGGCCCTCCGGTTGGTGACGTTGCATCCGGCGCAGTTGCTGGGCATTCACGATCGGGTGGGAAGTTTGGAGCCGGGGAAAGACGCGGACTTTGTGTTGTGGTCGCATGCACCGCTCGACAGTCGTGCGGTGTGCTTGCAGACCTGGATTGACGGCAAGCTGTATTTTGAACGCGAAACAGCTCGAAAGCGGGCTGCCATGTTGGCGGAAGAACGAGCCGCTTTGTTGGCCAAAGCGCGACGATTGGCGACCGGTTCGAAAGATGGCCTAGATGAAGATCACGAGGCGGCGCAGGCTTTCTTCCGCGTCTGTTTGGAGCGGCTGGACCGGGATCGTCATTGCGAGGATGTGCAGCCATGAGAACGGTGTCGCCAGCGTGCGCTCTGATCGCCGGCCACGGTTTTTTAGGGTTTTGGCTATGCGTGGTATGCGTGATCTGCAGCGGCTTGAGAGCGCAAGAGCAGGAAGTCTTGTTTAGCGCCTCTGTGGTGCACACCGTGCAAGGTCCCACGCTAAAACCGGGTGCCATTTTGGTGCGCGGCAGTCGGATCATTGCTGTGGGTGAACGACTCGAGGCCCCTCAGGCGCGGAAAGTGGATTTGACCGGCCTGCATCTGTATCCCGGTTTGTTCGCATTGAATACGGGTTTGGGCTTGCGTGAGATTGACGCCGTGCGCGCGACAGTGGATCAGCGTGAGGTGGGTGATTTCACGCCCGAGGTGACTTCGTGGGTGGCGGTAAATCCGGATTCGGAGCTTTTACCGGTGGCGCGCGCTCAGGGGATTGCCTTTTTTGAACCGGTGCCCACGGGCGGCGTGGTGGCAGGTCAGTCAGGGTTGTTGCGGTTGGACGGTTGGGGAGTCAGAGACATGATAGTCAAAGCGCCGTTGGCACTGCATGTTTTTTGGCCGCAGATGAATTTGGATCCAACTCCGCGGGACCAGAGCGCAGATCCAGCGCGGTGGAAATCTTTGGTCGAGCAGGCGCGGGAACGAACAGCTGGATTGAAGACCTTGGAGGATTTTCTGCGGCAAGCTGAGGCTTACGCGCGCGGGCGGGGAAGCGATTGGTCTCCAGCTCCGACGGCACCGGGTGGCGTGCCCGTGTGGGAGGCCATGCTGCCGTTTGTGCGTGGAGAGCGCCCGATTGTGGTGCACGCCGACGAGATCCGTCAGATTCGCGCTGTCCTTCAGTGGGCCGAGACGAATCGGTGGCGTGTGATCCTGGCGGGTGGGCGGGACGCATGGCGCGAAGCGCGGCGTCTGGCTGCTTTAAAGATTCCGGTCATTTATGAACACGTGTTCACTCGGCCGGCTCGAGACACGGACTCATACGACGTTCATTATCGCGCCCCGGAGATCTTGCGACAGGCGGGTGTGACAGTGTTGTTTAGCACGGGTGTCACTGACGCCTCGTTAGTGAAGAACCTACCTTACCACGCAGCTCAGGCGGTGGCCCATGGATTGCCTGCTGGTGCGGCTTTGCGAGCGTTGACGTGGGAAGCGGCGCGTTGCCATGGTCTGGACAATCAACTTGGTTCCCTTGAACCTGGTAAGGAGGCCACTTTCTTTGCCTGCAGCGGAGATTTGCTGGATGTGCGCACCCGGGTGGAGCGCATGTGGATTCGGGGGCGTGAAGTGTCGTTGGAGAATCGTCACACGCGGTTGTATGAGAAGTATCGGCAACGTCCGGCGCCACAGGCAACGCATTAGACACCGAACTTATATGCCTCCAGTGGCTCTGAGGAAAGCCGTGTGGGGCAAAAGTCCGATTTTCAATCGGAGTGAAATGGCTGACAGGACTGCCCTTGGGTCGTTCGGCGCGATGGATCGATGGCATTTTTGCATCATTTCTCACCCCGGGCGTTGGTTCTTGCTGCCGGTCCGAAACGATTGGTGTTCCCCCGCGATTTGAACCTATGCGATCGAAACTTCCCTGTTTTCGATACGAACTAGCGTGATCCTCACACGCCAAACGGACCGAAGAAGGCTACATTGTCCTCTTTTGGCAAGGGATCGTAGAGTGTTTGAAAAGGCCCTGTCCCGGTAGCTTGGCAGAACTTTAAATGGTTTTGGATGCTGGGCCTGGCGGCGCTTTGTGCGACGCTGTGAAGACGTTCTGCCATGCGGACAGAGCCTTAGGGATTGGGAGTGGACCATGTAGGTGATTCATTGGAGGCACCCGTTAGGTAGGTGGTTTGACTTCTGCCCCGGGCGGCAGCATCCGGGCTTTGCCCGATACGAGATTGAACCTGGAATTTTTAGCCGAGTCGGGGAGCTTTTTGCCGGGTGAAATTTGAATCGGACCGAATCAGCAGCATCCCATTGCGATCAGCTGAAGGGTTGTTCCGAGCTTTTTGGACTGGTGAACTGCGGTACAGTTTTTGGGGTGACTAATTCTTCGCGGAGGTGGTGGCATGCCGATTGCTTAAAAGTTTTTTGGCATGACGAATTGTGCGAGCCCAGCTAGTGCGGAACGGTCAGCCCCACAAGGGTCGATTTATTATTTACGAATGCCGACGGGGTTGTTGGGATTTGAATCGATTCGGGATTACTTGTTGGTGTTTGATCCGGAGGAGACGCCTTTTGGATGGTTGCAGGCTCGGGATGGCTCGGGGTTGGCGTTTGTGGTGGTGGATCCCTTTTTGGTGTTGCCTGATTATCGACCGGATCTTCCCCCGCCGGACGTTGCGTTGTTAGGCTTAAACGGTCCTGAGGACGCTTGGTTGGTTAACATTGTAACCATTCATGGCCCAAACCGGGCGACCATAAACTTGAAAGGGCCGGTTGTGATCAACCGACGCACTTGGATGGCCAAGCAGGTGGTGATCGGCAACGCCACGGAGTATTCTGTGCAGCATCCATTGCCGGTGAGTGCGGCTGCCGAGTGAACATCCAACCCAGGGTTTGCTGCCATGCTCATCCTTTCTCGCAAGCCGGGTGAAAGCATCATGATCGACGGCCGCATTCACGTGAAGGTCGTCCGGGTGGAGGGAGACCTCGTCAAGGTGGGTATCGAAGCTCCTGCTGAGGTGCCAGTCCATCGAATGGAGGTTTATCTGGAAATCCAGGGCAACAACCGGGGGGCAGCCCTGACCCGGAAGCTGAGTTTGCCGCGGTTGCCAGTGAAGGCTGCCAAAGGCGCGGGTCATGTACCCGCCGATGGGGAAGCGACCTCGCCGTTTGTAATGCGTTCGCTGAATGAGCAACGTGGCACCGGCCCTGCTATGCGGGAGAAAAAACTGTGACGACCGACGCCAACATGACCCGTGAAATACAAACGGCCGCTGCCGAGGGGAGCCGTGATTACGCGGTGCGTAAGACGGAGCGTTTAGGAAGCCAGCCGGAAGCGGTGAGGATGGCGTTCCGCGCCGGGGAGACGACGGTTTTTGCGGATTTGCGGACGGGACGAAGTGATCTTTGGCAGGTTCGGGATTCGTTGAGTCGGGGTGTGAGCCGGGTTCAAACGCAGTTGGCGTATTTGGACAGAGCTTCATCCATTGTTGAGCGGATCGCTGAACTGGGTCAACAGGCGAACGCTCCGGGTCTTTCGGATGCAGATCGGCAAGGTCTTGAGCAAAAATTCCGAGGCTTGCTTGAAGAACTGGCAACGATTGCCGGGCAGCAATGGGAAGGTGAGCCCTTGTTTGGAGGTCGTGCCTTGCCGCTGATGCTGGACGGGGAAAGTCCCGCGCGCGTATGGGAAGCACCGGCTTTGGACGAGTCGCTGTACGGCAATCTTCGAGTTGCTGGCATGACCGATCCTGCAGGCCGCCATGCGATCTTGCATGAAGCCCAGCGAGCATTGGAGGTTTTGGGTCGGGATCGGGCACGGCTTCAGGATGCCTTGGCTCAATTTGCGAGCGCGGCCGAGCGAGTGGCTGTGCGCGAGGCGAACAGGAGCGCGGCGGTGGTGGGGATATCAGCGGCGGAAGACGCGGCAGAAGCCGTGGCCTTTTTGAAAAACCGGATTTTGGTGCGAGGTCATGAGATCCTGCAGGCGCAGACGAACCCGTCTGCAGAGAATGTGCTTCGGCTGTTGGCATAACCGCACCAACCGATGTCCAGCGACTTCGTCAGGTCGCAAAACAGGACGAACCGCTGGCTCCTTCCCCCGGGCGGACCGGGTCCGATTCCAGGTCCGCCCGGTTCGCCGAGGGTGGGGGGATTGTCTTCTAGGTCGGCAGGCCATTGGCAGGCAGTGGAGAGGGAAATCGCAGGCATGAACATGTTTATATGAAAAGCGAAGTTCTGAATTCCCCCGTATCAGTTGCCTCCGCTCGAGTCCGAGCGAGTAAGCGGTCCAACAGGCCACGCTGGTCCACTACAAAGGATCGCCTTGCGCTGAAGTGGTGGTGTGTCGCGCGCGCGGACGAATGGTTTGCAATGGGCGAGTTGGGTGCCGCACGGGATTTTTTGCAGCATGCAGCAGCGTTGGATCCGAAAGATCCTTGCGTGTGGCTGGCCCTGGGCTCGGTTCGTTATCTACTCGGAGAGCTGGCCGAGTCGGGCCTGGCGTTTCTTCGCGCGATCCGCCTGCGTCCGCAGGAGGCGCGTGCCTGGCTGCATCTGGCCATCGTGCATGAGCGGATGGGGCAGCCGGGCCTGGCGCTGATGTTGGCGGGTCAGGCTCGAGAACTGGATCCGGCTGATGAGGCGGTCCGGGTGACCTACGCTCGGCTGCACCGGCTGGTTGCAACCCGTTGCTCATTTCCTTCTCAGAGTGTGGAGCCCGATTGAGGGTGAGGCCTTCGTGCGAAACGATTCTACCATTCAGGTGCTTCGAACCGGATCTCGACGCTTGCGAATCCGGGTGCCTGTGAGTCGACGCGACGGGTCGGTGTCCCATTCAACTTGCTGGTTCGCACGTGACGTTTTCGGTCATACCGCGCATGCGCTTGGAAACTGAAACATGAAGACTGTGGCCACGGAAACAATGGAGACCTCGAACTCATCCGGCCACATTGGCGGATCGAGTGGCCCAAGGCCGGGCGCCGAGTGGACTGGATTCCTGCAGGGTCTGTCGGCGTTTTTGGAGGCAAACGTCATTCATGTTCTGCAGTGGGACGAGGCGGACTCGATTTGCTTCTCTCGTTGGACAGGTGCAGGCGATGGGAACGTTGCGTTGCAAGAAACCCGTGTGATCTCTACCACCGGCTTGCCATGGCCATTGCCTGCTGGAGGATGCGACGTGCTGGTTCTCATGGGTTGGCCTGGCGAGGCAGAGGATTCTCAAGCACGATCCTGGTTGGCTGAATTGAGGCGCCTAACCAACTGTGCGGTCTGGTTGAGTTTCCGGTGTGCATCCGAGGCGGAATTGTTCCGGCGCGAGCAAGAGGCATTCGATTGCGGCTTTCGCAAGCATCCCTTGATGGCTGCGTTACGTCCGTTTGGTGGTCCGCTTTTGCAGGACGGCGTGGCGGTGTTGTTGTTGGAGAAGATCCCGGAGGCTGCGCTGGCCGCAGATCCGTTGCAGAGACTGCGCTTGGAACGGGATCTGCACATGGACATGCTGCGTGAAGCAGGGCTGAGGGCGGAGGCGCATTTGGCACGTTACGAGTGGGCTCGTCAGCAGCTGCGGCCGGGGATGGTGGTTTTAGACGCGGCCTGCGGTCTGGGATATGGCAGCGCCATCTTGGCTTGCAAGACCGGCGTGGCGCAGGTCTTGGGGGTGGATCGCAGCCCGTGGGTGGTTGAGTACGCGCAACTCCATTACGGCGTTCGGCATGCACGTCTGCGGTTTCGGGAAGCGGACGTGCAAGACTTGGCCTTTTTGCCGGATGGTTGCGTGGATGCGGTTGTCAGTTTCGAGACCTTGGAGCACGTGCCGAATCCGGAACGGGCCCTGCGCGAGTTTTGCAGGGTTCTGAGACCCGGTGGGTTCTTCATGGGATCGGTTCCCAACCTTTGGGTGGATGAACAGGGTCGGAACCCGCTGCCGCAGCATTTGCACGTGTACGACTATGAGCTGTTTCACGATCAAGTGGCACGGCATTTCCGGTGGCGAGCCCTGCTTCGGCAAAATGCAGGTGGGGGCTGGAAACCTCGGGAGTGGATCGGCATCCAAGCCGTTGCAGTGGACAATCCAGATGAGGCCGCTCGTCGCGATGCGGAATGGTGGATTGCCTTGGCGGAGAAACCCGGTGCAAACGTTTCTGCAACTGCTTCTGAAGGCTCCTCCAAACCGGACGGTGCGAAAGTGCGGAGCGAAGTCCGGCAGAGTGGGAGTTTCGCCAACTCTACCCGCGTGATCCTGGCCACCAATTACCTCCTGTGGACGCCAGCCACGCGCTGGATGTGGGAACGATTGGGGCAGGAACTCGAGCGGCAGGGTTGTCAGTTGGTGCTTTTGAGCACGACTTTACCGGAGCCGGCGATGTCATTTCCCGTAAGCCTGCATCCGTACTTGTTGCGGGACGTGGCGCAGCAGTTTCCCGGCTGGACAGCAGAGGCCGACCTGAGTGCCACCAAGTCCGAGCTGCATTGGTTACGGGCCGATATCAGTCGTGTGGCGACAGGTTACACATTGGAGCAAGCGCTTCAAGGGCTGGCTGCATTTCGACGGTATGCCCGCGGTTTGCTGGAGCATTTGCGACCAAACTTCCTGCTTTTGGGCGACGACACCCTGGCACAAACGGCTTTGTTCCGGCGATTGGCCTGGGACCAACATTTGCCGGTTCTGATTTATGAACGAGGGTTGTTACCGGACACGCTCATGATCGAAAGCCGCGGGATCCAGGCTTGGTCCGATGCGCGTACCCACTGGCTGGCGCAGGAGATCCCGCCGTTGAATCCGGAACGTTTTGCGGAGATCCAGCGCTATTATCTGACTCGGCGTCCGCAAAAGTATCCGCAACCAGACAGTCCGGGTGGAGCAGCCGACATCCGGTCCCGCTTGGGGTTGGGCCGGCGCAAGCTGGTTGTTTTTTTGGGCGGGGGATATGAGGCCAACGGGCATTCGCCCAAGGGAGGCATTCGCGACCGGTTCTTTTTTCCGGGCTTCTCTACGACCGAAGAGACGCTGCTGGCGTTGTGGCGAGCCGTGGAACCTCGAAGCCGCGACGTAGCCTTGGTTTTCAAGCCGCATCCTCTCGATCCCAATCCGTATGTGGTGGCTACGATCGAGGGAATTCCGATCCTTCGGGAGGTCAATGTGCATGCCTTGATTGAAGCGGCGGATGTGGTGGCCGCGCAGTTTACCACGCTCCAATTCGAAGCGGTGTTGTTCGACAAACCGGTCTTGTTGCTGGCTCGCAGCGCGTGGTGGGGTCGACAAGCGACGTATGAAGTGGAGTCTCCTGACCTTTTGGAACGCAGATTGGAAGAAAGCCTGCAGCAAGATCAATGGCCGGAAATTCAAGCGCGTGCGCGTCAGTTTGTGACCTGGTTGATGGACACCTATCTGGTGGGCGCGGGGCCGGAGGTGCCAGCCCGGCGCAATCTCTCGGATCTGGCCGCTTATATAGCGCGTCTGGCGGTGGATGCCCGCGGGATGCTGCCGGCGGGACAACGGTGGGAGCGATGCCGGTGTTGGCTGGAAGAACATCAAGCACGATCAGGAGGTTGGCGGGCATGAGATGTGAATGTCTAGAGGGATTGCCGGAGGATTTCTGGCTGCGGGATCCCGCGGTGCAGCGGGCGCGGGCAGTGATCGAGCAGGCTCGGGCCCGGATTCGAGCCGTTTCATTTGATTTCTTTGACACCCTGGTGTGGCGTTGGACGGACCAACCAAGCGGCGTGTTTGTAGAGGTTGGTGAACGCCTGCGGGATCGCGGAGCCCTGCCGTCACATTGGAGCTCCGAGGATTACCATGTGTATCGGCGCATGGCCGAGGTGCGGACGCGTCAAAAAACCGCGGACGGTTCCTCGAGATGGGAAGACATAACTCTGAAGGAAATTTTAGAGGAGTTAAGACCGCTGGGAGTGGATGCCTCCTTGGCCGCTGAGGCTGAATTGACGGCTGAGGAAGACCTGTGCTGCATCAATCCGGCTTTGGTGCAGTTTGCTCTCTGGTTGCGTGAACGCGGTCTGCGTGTTGTGGTGATTTCCGATGTTTATCTCTCGGCAGGACACCTGGCGCGGATTCTGCAGGTTAACGGCTGTGATCCAGCGTTGTTTCATCGCATTTATACCTCGGCCGATCATCGCGTCTGCAAATCCACGGGCAATCTGTTCCGAGCAGTGTTACGGGCGGAGGGATGGTCGGCGGATCAATGGCTGCATCTCGGGGACAATTTGCGGTCGGACGTTTTGGGTGCTTGGAGTGCAGGCGTGCGTGCTGTGCCGTACACCTCCGTGTGGCCGAGCGCTTCAGTGATCCTGGAACGTGAGGGCTTCCTGCCAGGACGGCGTGTTACGGTGTTTTCGACTCGCGCATTGCGTTTCCTGGCCACTCGAAGATTTGCTGGAGAAGAACCGTCTGCATTCTTCGGCCGGGCGGGGGCGCTTGTGGCCGGACCGGTCTTGTCTGGTTTCGCCGGTTGGGCCTGTGAGCAATTCGCGGCCGCGGGCGTGCGCAAAGTGGGCGCATTCATGAGAGAAGGCGCATTGCTGGGCCAAATGCTGGAACGAGAGGCCCATGCGCGGGGTCTGACCCTGGAGGTTCGGCCATTGTATGTGAACCGGATCTCAACGGATCTGGCTGCGTTGGGCCGACTGACTGCACATAAACTCATTGAATGGATTGGACGACGCCAGACTTTGTCAGCGGGGGACATCTGTAAACAATTGGGCCTCGACGACCGGGACTTATCCGGATTGCCCTTGCCGGCCGAAAGCCGTCTTGATTCAGAGGACCGGATTCTTGAACTGGCGAAATGGCTCTTTCGACCGGAGATCGCTAAACGGATTGAGACACGCAGCCGCCAAGAGCGCCGCATGTTCTTGGAATACCTGGGGCCTTGGTTGGAGGCAGGAGGCGCGCTGGGATTGTGCGACATCGGCTACAATGCTACTGCGCAATACCAAATGCACCAGATTCTGCGCCTCGAGGGTCTTTCGATTCGGATGGTGGGATGTTACGTCCTGGGTTGTGAGGTGGCGGCGCTTCGCGCGTTGGAAGGGTTGGATGTCAGAACGTATCTCGGGAGCTTTGGACATCCGGCCATGACATTCTGGGCGTTTTTGCGGTCGCCGGCCTTTTTGGAGCAACTGATCAATGCCTCATGTGGCACGACCACGGGTTACCAACGCTGCGCGGATGGAACGGTGGTGCCAGTGTTGTCTCCGGTTCCATTGCCTGAGGCACTCAGGGATCGGCAGCGGTGGTTTCAGGAAGGTGTGCTTTGGTATCAGACGCTTTGGTTATGGGCGCGACGGTTGAAACCTCGCTTGAGCCAGTCAGATACGAGCCTCGGCCGTCGCTGGACAGAAGACTTGAAGGTTTGTCACGCGGCGACATTAGCGCGGGCGGCTGCCTTTCCGTTGCCGGAGGAAGTGCAGCAATTTGGGGGCTTGATCCTTGATGACCGGTATGTCGATGGGGGCCAAAAGACCCTTTGTGCAACATCAGACCAAGACGTTTTGCGGCAGGAGGGCTACATCGGCTTACTGCGGCACCAAGGGGTGTTGTGGCCGCAGGCCGTGCATCATCGAGAGAATCCCAGGGCAGCCGACGAGTGGTTCGCTTATGGGCGCGCCATGCTAGTGGGCGCGTTTGACGGCCTGACTGAGGGAGGTCAGGTCCGCCTAACGGTCGTCATCCCTGCGATGTTTGGGACGGGGCATTTGCCGGCTTGCCTGACGCGGCTGCGACAGGATTTGGCTGAAACACAAGACCTGGAAGTATTGTTGCTCACGAATGAGGTCGGACCACAGCCGGGTTCAGCTCTGCGCCAGGCTTTAAGGGGGCTTCGTCACCGGTGGTTACGGATACCTCCGGGTCAGCCTGGGACAGACGTGTTGCGTCAAGGGTTTGTGGAAGCGAGAGGCTCGTTGGTCTTGTGGCTTCGGCCGGACGTGGTCCTGCCTCCGGGGGGAGCCTTGCAGCTCAGAAAGGCGATGGAAACTCGTGGCGTCGGCGCGGTGCTGCCTGTTTGGTCGGAAATGACCGAGCCGGGCGGAAGGCAAAATTGCGTCAGACCGGCGCTGTTGAGTCGCTGTTTCATGATCCGGCGTGAGGCCTTTGAAGACGCGGCTCATGCCATTCGGTCCAGAGATTGGGCAGATGCCTGTGTGGAGCTTTTGACCGAACTGGAGCATGCTGGATGGCTGGTGCAAGCAACATCTGCAGTTGTTGCAACGGCAGATGTTGCAGTGGACGAAAGCGTCAGCACAGCCGCGTCACCTGATGTGAAAGGTCGGGCAGATGTGCCAGATGGGGGATCGCAGCTTGCGCGTTGGTTGGGGATCGAGCCATCCAGTGGGACCGAACAAAGCTCTGCGAGCGGGGAGCCGGTTCTGTCCAAGACAACGGAGTCGGCTCATGCCGAGCCGAAACTTGTGGTGGATTGGGTGGGATCTTTTCTGGATCACGGGAGCCTGTCGCATGTGAACCGCGAATGGACGCGCGCGTTGGCGCAGCAGCCGGGCATCGAACTGCGTCGGATCTCCAGAGAATCGCACGAAGCGCCGGCTTTTGCTACATGGAAACGGTTTTTGGAGCCGCATCCGTCTCGAGATGCTGCGGTCACAGTGCGACACGGCTGGCCTCCTGATTGGTCGCGTCCCGAGCGCGGTCGGTTGGTGGTGATTCAGCCGTGGGAATTTGGTGCGTTGCCGGAGGATTGGGTGCGAGCCGCAGCTCATGTGGACGAATTCTGGGTACCATCTTGTTATGTGCGGGAGGTGTATGTGACCTCCGGTGTGCCTGTTGAGAAGGTGATGGTTCTTCCCAACGGGGTGGATCCGGAGCGGTTTCATCCTTCGGCTCCGGCGCGTGTGCTGCCTACTCGCAAAAGCTTTCGGTTCTTGTTCGTGGGCGGGACCATTGCCAGGAAGGGCCCTGACATTTTGTTGCGAGCTTATCTGGAGAGCTTCACCGCGGCCGACGACGTTTGTTTGGTGATCAAGGATTGCGGTGGCCGCACTCATTACGCAGGGCAGACGTTTGCGGATCAGATCCGTGCCGCGCAGGCGCGACCGGACACTCCGGAGATTCTGTACCTCGATGAGGAGTGGCCGCCCGAGGATTTGCCAGGGTTGTACACGGCGTGCCATTGTTTGGTGCTGCCCTACCGGGGCGAGGGATTTGGTCTGCCTGTTTTGGAGGCGATGGCGTGTGGTTTGCCGGTCATTGTTACGGGCGGTGGGGCCACCGATGACTTCGTGACAGATCAATGCGGTTGGCGGATTCGGGCCGAAAGACGTTGGATCGGTGATCATGTTGGACCTTGGCGGTTGGTAAAAACGGGCTGGTGGTTGGAACCGGACGCTCGCGCACTGGCGTCTGCCCTGCGTGATGCCTGGCTGAACCCTAACGAGTGTCGTAGGCGGGGCCTTCACGCCTCGGCGCATGCCCGAACCTACTTTTCATGGGCGAAAACGGCCGAGCAGGCGGTGAGCCGACTTCGTGCGTTGGCCGGGGAGGCCATCCAAGACTCTTCAAGGACGGCGTCCGGACCCAGCCGCTCTGGGGTGTCCCGTCGGCTTACGTTACCCGGGTGTGCACGTCTGGGCGCCCTGGGCCGAGCGCGTGAGCTCATGGGTCAGCGTCGTTGGCCCGCCGCATGGCAAGCCGTATTGGAAGCGATGCGGGAGCGGCCTTTCCATCCAGAGGGCTGGCTACTGCTGGCCGAACTCGCTCGAAGCGTGGGCGCCGGAAAAACAGCGCGTCAATGTGCGCAGACCGCCCGGCGACTGGCTCCCGGATATGCCCCGGCTCGACAGTTCCTCAAGCGGTCCTTTTCGGGCGCTGCACGGCCGGACTGGATGCAACTGCCCTCAAGCCTCACCGAATCATCGCAGGCTCGGCCGCGCCTTACGGTGTGTCTGATCACGAGAAACGAGGAGGCCTTTTTGGATGCTTGTCTGCGTTCGATCCAGGGCGTGGCGGACCAGATCGTAGTAGTGGACACTGGATCAACGGATCGGACTGTGGAAATTGCCCGGGCCCACGGCGCCGAAGTCCATAACTTTGAATGGTGCGACGATTTCAGCGCGGCGCGAAATGCGGCATTGGAACATGCACGCGGGGATTGGATTCTGATGCTGGATGCCGATGAGGAACTGACTGAAGAGGGACGACGCGAGTTGGATGCAGCATTGCGATGCCCGGAGGTAATCGCGTGGCGGTTGCCGTTGGTGGATGTGGGACGCGAAGCCGAAGGGGTTTCCTACGTGCCGCGTCTGTTTCGCAACGCGCCCGGGCTTTTTTATGTGGGCCGCATTCACGAGCAGGTTTTCAGCAGCCTCGAAGTTCGTCGTCGCGAATGGGGTTTGGAGTGCCGACCGGGTCGCGTCCTGTTGCGGCATCATGGCTATCGACCTGAGGTGGTACGTGACCGAAACAAGGTCGAGCGAAATCTGCGTTTGCTGCGTCGGGCGATTGAGGAGATGCCGGGGGAACCGCATCTGTTGATGAATTTAGGCTTGGAACTCGCTCGATCCGGTTGTCTGGAGGAGGCGCTGGTGCAGTACCGTGCAGCCTTCGAGGCACTGGCAAAAAAACCTGCCGAGGAGGTCGTGCCCGAATTGCGCGAAAGTCTTCTCACGCAGTTTGCTTCGCGGCTCTTTGCTGCCCGGCGATGGGACGAAGTGATTCAGGTGTTGACGTCTCCATTGGCGCGCGAGCACGGGGGATTAACAGCGTCTTTGCATTTTTCGCTGGGCCTGGCGTATCTGGAACGAGGGCAGTTCAGTGAGGCTGCCGACCAGATGCGCCAGTGCCTGGCGAAACGGGATCGGCCGACCCTGGCTTCGGTCCTGCCGGAGATCCGCACGGCCGCGCCGCATCATTGCCTGGCGCTGGCACTGTGGCGGCTCGGGCGAGGTCATGAAGCCCGGCAGGCTTTTGAAACGGCGTTGGCGGGCCCAGGGATGCTGGAACGGATTCGGCTGGATTACGCGCGTTTCTTGGTGGAGCAGGACCAGCCAGTGGAGGCCCTCCGAACGTTGACAGCCTGTGTCACGGAGAAACCCGATCTGACCGAGGCGTGGCAACTCGGAGGGCAAATCGCTTTGAGCCGACCCGAGTTCCTCGAGTTTGCATGCGACTGGACCGCCGAAGCGATGCGTTATCAAGGCCATGATCCAAGCATCCGACGGCAACGAGCCACTGCACTGCTACTGGCAGGTGACAGTGCCGGTGCACGGCCCTTATGGTGGGAATTGGAAGAGCGGACACCACACGCTGAGAACATCTCTGCCCGACTCCTGTGTGACCTTTGGGAAGGGCGACCGCCATCGCCCTGGTCTCCAACGGTGTCTGAGCCTCAGGTGAGTCAGGCATGGCTAAGTTGGTACCGTCGTTTGCATCAGGTCGGCGCAAAAGGGGCGCTGCTCCAATTGCATGAAAGCCTGCCCGTATGGCGATCCGTTCTGCCCACCGCTGCGCAGTGCCTGGAGGCAGCCATTGCGGAAGCCCATCGTGAATCGGTGCTTGCAGCCGGATGACGCCTGCCCCTTCCGGGGGTACAAGGCCCCGGACGCAGCTCGATGGCAAGGCTTACCGCTCAAGAATCGGCACAAAACGTGATTTAGCGGACTTGCGATTGCTTCAATGTCCGGAGCCGGTGCATGGGAGAAACGAAGTTCAGGAGCAATGGCACGGCATTGCTCCGTCGAAGTGATCATTGCTGGCTTGACGTGGTCAGGCGCCTGGACCACTGACAGGGCGGGTGCGCGAAGAGCCCTGCTCACGGGTGAGATACTTGGCCACGGCTTGCGTGCGCGATCGAACCTGGAGCTTTTCGTAGATCTTGCGAATGTGGTTGTGCACCGTGGCATAGCTGATGTTCAGCATAGCCGCAATTTCCTTGTATATATAACCCTTGGCTAACAGGTCCAACACTTGCTGTTCCCGCGGAGTCAGGCTCGGCAACTCCGTGCCCGCCGGCGGGGGTTGTCGAAAGGTCTGAACCACCTTGCGGGCAATATGACTGGTCATGGGGGATCCGCCTGCGTGTACTTGCTGAATGGCTTCACGCAGCTCTTGCCGCGTGGCTTGTTTGAGGAGATATCCGCTTGCGCCTGCAGCGAGCGCTGCCACCACTGTGTCGGTGTCTTCATACACAGTGAGCATGATAAACTCGATCTCCGGGTGAGTTGCCTTTAAGCGGCGGACGCATTCGATCCCGCTCAGCCCGGGTAGATGAATGTCCACCAAAACCACTTGGGGCCGTGCCGCCGGCAATTGCTCAAGCGCTTGCTCGGCCGTGGCATAGCTGCCAACACACCGACAGACGTCGAATCGGTTGATGGCCTGGACAAGCTGCTCGCGCACGCGCGGATCGTCCTCTACCACCGCAACTGCGATGTTGCTCTCCATCATTTGTTCCGGGGAAAGAGGATGAGGCCTGGGGATTTGTGCGCCAATGACCAAAACGGGTCATGAGTCCGGCACCAGCGACTGGAGGAATCAATTTTGGTGGTCATGCTTGCGCAATGTTTCCGTCATCCGAGTGACGATGGTGAACATGACGCGTGTGCCCTGACCGGGTTGGGAGTCAATGCGACAGACCCCGCCGATGTCGGTTAGTCGTTGCTGCATGTGCCGCAGACCGTTGCCCGGGCTTGCCAGATCGGCCAGATCGAAGCCGCGGCCATCATCCTCAATGGTCAATTCAAAGGACGAATGATTCTGTCGGAATCGGATCCAGACCTCGGACGCGCCGGCATGTTTGATGACGTTGTGAAGGGCTTCTTTACACGCCAAGTAAAGATGGTGTCGTGTCTCAGCGGATAACGGCAACGAGGGAACTTCCAAAGGTACATCCCAGCGGCATCGGATACCCGCCCGATTCAAAAGCTCTTGCGCAAACCGATTCAGGTAGGTGAGGAAGCTCTCCAAGCTGTCGTGGCGGGGATTGTTGGCCCAAACGACTTCGTCCATGGCCCGAGTGAGCCGCCGCGCGCAGGCGGCGATATCTTCCGCCCAGCGTCGGATCTGGGGCAGGCCGTGGCTCTCCTCTCGAAGAGTATCGCTGAGTAGAATGATCTCGGTCAGTCCGCTTCCCAGGTCATCATGGATGTCGCGCGCGATCCGTTGTCGTTCCAGATCCATGGCTCGTTGCCAACGCAGTTGTTCCATGCGGCGTCGCGATCGCTGGCGTTCCCATCGCCAAACGCCCAGCGTGACCAGCGCGGTCACAGCGACCACCAACGCAACCTGTATCGAGCGCCGCTCCCACCATCGCGGCACGACTTCCAAGAGCAACGGCGTCGGCGTCTCGCTCCAATCATCTTCGCCCCCGGCGGCCCACACGCGGAATCGGTAGACACCGGGTGGGATGCGATTGTAAAAGGCGGTGCGCCGTTGCCCAGCGTCAGTTGATTGGCGATCGAGACCTTCAAGCTGATAGCGATAGCGGATTTGCTCCGGGGCCAACAGATGGGGCGAGCCGTAATGAAACTCATAGGAAACGGCGCCTGAGGGAACTTTCACGGGTTGCTCGGGAGACACTGCCCGTCGCAGTCCGTCCACCGAGACACCGTAGATCTGAGGCGGTCTCAAAACCGTCCGCGTAAACAGTCGTTCGGGTCGAAACCGCACAATGGCAGCTCCGTTGGGGAACAAGAGCGATCCATCCGGCCCCCGAGAGGCGGAGGGTTGGCCAATACCTGTGCAGACCTTGAACGGCAGCCCTTCGCGTGCGCCGAGCCGAACGATCCGGATGCGGCGCGACGAATCCACACGGGAGGCAAGCAGCTCGTCTGGCTGCACTGCAAAAATACCGTTTTCACTGCTGATCCAAAGATGTTCCTTCCATGATAAGAGCGCCAGAAGATGGTCACTCGGCAGACCGTCGCTGGTGGTCCAAGTACGAACCTCGTCGCCCATCCAACAGCCGAGGCCATATCCAAGAGTGGTGAACCAGAGACGTTGATGCGCGTCGAATTTCATGCTGCGGATGGTTCGCAAGGCTGGATGTCCGGGGGGACCGACAGGCTCGAAAGTTTCGCCTTGCTGACGAAAGAGGCCCTCGGCCGGCACAGCAACCCAAATCCGGCCTTCTGCATCCTCAGTCAGGGCGCGAGCAGGGGCAAGTGGTAGGCCCGCTTCAGAACTGTAGATGCGGCTTTGCGAGCCCTCTAGACATATCAAACCGCCGTGCGTGCCTGCCCAGATCCGACCTTCGCGATCTTCGTAAAGCGCCGTGGTGGTCTGGCGCACCAGTGGCGGGTCATCGAGTGCTTCCCAGACGCCGTTTTGGTAACGGTACAGCCCGTTAAACGTGCCTGCCCATAGACGATTCTCTCGATCCATTAGCAGGACGCAAATGTGTTGACCCGCCAGGCTGGCTTCGCTGCCTGCGCTTTGCCACCCAGAGCCGTCCCAAAGAAAAAGTCCGGAACCGTCTGTACCACCCCAGATTCGGCCGGCGCCATCCATGCAAACAGATAAAAACACGTGAGGTCGAAGAACGCCGGGTAACGGATACGTCGAAACTAGCCGGGGACGCACTTGCAACAGACCCAGTGTGCGGGTGCCGATCCAGAGCGTGCCATGATCATCCTCGGCCAGGCACAGCACTTGCAACTGGGCTGGTGCCACACTGGAGGATACCTCGGTCCAGCCTTCATCCGGTTCATAGACAAACACCCCTCCGCCGGCGGTAGCGCACCAGATTCGGCCCTGCTGATCTTCCAAAATTGCCTGCGCACGCGATCGCGTGGAATCTTGCGGCCAGGGATACGGAGTGAGAGGTTCGCTCCAGTGTCCTGCCCGCCAGTGGTACAATCGCGTACCGCGAGAGCCCCAAGGGTGCGGCGCCAACGTGGCGACCCACAGGCCTGCTTCGCAACTCGGGGCAATGCAACGGATCGGTTGTTGGGGCTGGCCGGGAGAGGGGACTTCATGCCAACGGCCCTGATGCCACTGACCGAGCCGCCCGTCGGAGACCACCCAACATCGACCTTCGGTGTCCACCATGACCTGCGTGACGGAAGCAGAGGGCAAACCATGCTGAGTGCCGTATGCTTCGACGCTCCCATTGGTGCCTACGCGCAGCAAACCGGCACCATCGGTCCCCAGCCACAATGCGCCCTCCGAATCATCGGATACGCTCAATACACTTCGACCCAAAGTGGCTCGTTCCCCCTGGAGCTGAATGCGACTCCACCGACCCTGTTGCCATTGCAGAAGCCGCCCGTCGGCCGTGCCGGCCCACAATGTGCCTCGTCGATCCACATGAAGAGAAAGAATCCGTGGATCTGACAAAGCGGGCGTGTTCGTGGCATGGAAAACAGCAAACTCGGCGCCATCAAACCGGACCAAGCCGGCAGCGGTGCCCAACCAAAGAAAACCATCGGGCGAGACCGTCATGGCGTTAACACGAGGAGTAGGCAACCCGTGATCGGTGTCCCAGCTTCGCCACAAAAACCTGCCGGTTGTTGCCGGATCTTGGGCAAGCGAAGGCAACCAGAGGATCCACCCAATCGCTGCCAGGCTACGTTGCCTCGCTGGCCGTGGTGTGTGACCGACCAAAGCTCTCCGCTGCGGGTGCAGCCGCATCCAGCCCATGCAGAGTCACTCTAAAAAGCTGGCCTCGATGTATCAAGCAGGCGCATCAGCGCGGTGTCAGCCGTAAGACCGAGATTCTTCATCCTTCTGAGCTCTTACATCGTGAGGCGAAATCTGAGCCCTCTTCGTCACAGCTGGCTTTCCGGCTCAGGATGCCATTGATCGACACGTCGCGCGGGATGGTAGGTGGATTCAAAGCAACGGGTTCGGATGTGACCGTCCGCATACAAATAGTTGGCCCGTTCGCCATGTCGGCGGCGAGCAACGTCTGTCACCTGTTCAGGCTGGTCCCAGTAATTGGCCATAAAATGATCTGCTTCCGTGTTGTTTTCGGCCATGAGAATGGTCTCGCTCGGCCGGCGAATTTGCCCAAAACGCCGCCAGGTTTGAGGCTTGCCACGATAATCGTCCTCTGGACCCAGCTCGAAATAAACGTTCAGTCCGTAGCTCCAGGCATTTCGGCGCCGGTCGGCAGGACAACGGTACAAGCTGTTCCATAAATTGGTCCAAGTTTGGAAGGTGCTGCCCAAGTAAGGGGCCAACGCAGCTCCCCAAGGGTGTTGGCGCTGCGCGAAAGCTGAGTGTTGGCTGCGTGGCAGTTCATCTTCATGGTCACCTGCGTAAAGATGAAGGGCCACCCCGAGTTGATGCAGTTGACCGATGCAGACGATCCGCTGCGCGCGAAGCCGGGCCCGGGCCAGGGCAGGCACAAGCCACGCTGCCAACAGGCTGATTATCGTCAGGATTACCAGCAACTCCAGTAGCGTGAACCCGCTTGGATGGCCCGGACCCAGCTTGGTGCCAAAGGCCACGAATGAGTTCGATCGGTTCATGGGGCCGGACGAAGCCGATAAAACCGGCGTGCTGCTGCGGGATCCAGGAACACCGTGCGGTGACCGTCCAGGATCATCGGCTCCGCAGGCACGGACTCCCACTGACCTGAATTCAGGTCCGTAGTTTGCTCCAGCAGCCAGGAACGAGGACCGTCCGGCCAACGGATGCGCACGGTCCACTGGATATCCAACGCAGGCCGGCCATCAGGCATGTTCGTCCAACGAAGTTGGAAGGGACCCGTAGAGGAATTGGGGATGGGCTGACCTGTAGCCAAATCTACCAAGTACGCCTCGAAGGTGGCGTGATACGGATTGGTTCCGGGAGGTGCCGTTACAGCCGGATGGAACATCACGCCGTCCCAGGCCAAGGTTGTTGGTGAGCCGGCCGTACCGAAAATTGGTTGCCAAAGCTTGGGATTGGCGGAGTATCGATAGAACCCAAGCTCAGGTGGTCCTTCGATCTTCCGCAAATAGATCACCGTTCCGGGCGGCAGCGGATCGGTCACGCTGTCCATAACGAATCCGTAACGCCGACTAAAGGCCAGACCGCGCCGGGAGGGATCCAGATCGTCAAACCAAGGATCGTTCGGGTTGAATTGGTCTCCTGGGTGACTGACCAATAGGGGAATCAGTTGCGGGATTTCTGTGGTCATGTGCACGTGCAGGTGCCCGTGTTCCGCATGATAGGAGATCCGAGGCATCACCATGCCTCCCTGCATCGGCACGGTGGTCAAGGTACCGGCCGGCGCGGTCCTCGGCGTGGTTAACAGTAAACAACTTGTAGCAATTCCGAACCATTGCTGCCATGGGTGATTCTTGCGAGGCTGCGTTTTCACGGTCTTCTTTCTCATGCTCGTTATTGTTTGCGCGCAAGCGACGGTATTGGTTCAAGTATTTGGTCAAGCATATCCCGAGCCGCCAACGGCAAATCACCAGGGCTTGCGCGTCAGTGAAAACCGGTAAATGCCGTCGGCTCAGGGCTTCCCTCAGATCAAACGGGACAAGGACACAGCAAGGCATCGCTGAAGTGACGGGGAGGGTTTGCCCGTGCCGCCCCAGGATGCGCGAGCTTTCCGGATCCGCAACCGACTCACGCGCAGAGTTCTGTCTTAGAGAGCCTGTTGGCGCCAAGGCCGCCTTCCGCGTGATTCTCTCGAAGACGGGGATCAGACAGACGCCGCGTTACGTGGGGCGTCTCGCATTGTCCGTGGGACCTTGAGTATGGGTGGCCCGTCTGGAGACACCGCCCAGAGACCGGTCATTGCAGGTCGAACGATCCCCATCGCGCCGGTAGGGTCAAGAGCTCGCTTGCGTCCTTTCAGGACAGCACTCGGGGCGGCGGTTTCTGCGGCTCCCAAGTGATTTCTTTCGGGCAGGGCGTCGGCCGTCCTTTCAGGGGTTCAACTTTGGGCCCGAGACAAAGCAAACCGATTTGCTGAAGCGCTATGGGATCAATTTTGCTTTTTGGCAACCATACAGGAGCTTCGTCATGTTGGGAGCGATCCTGGTCAGTTGCCTGTACAAACTTGCAAATGGAGCATGGATGCTTCCCATCAAAAGTTTTTTGCAAAGCCTCCACTATACCGGTCTCGCTGGCGAACTGTACCAACATGCCGGTCCACGCCATGGACTGGAGCAGTGCCCAGTGCAGGCCCAAAGACAGGGCCAACACAGTGCAAGTGATAAACTTACTTGCTCCGTTCATGTGCCGATGATCTTATCCACGGGCTCCTCCGAGTCAATCGCATGACAACGGCTGGGCACCACAGCCGTTCCGATCGACTTGTACCTGTGCTTGTGGGTCAGCGGAAAAGGGAAAGCCCCACTCGAAACATGCTGCTGCGTGCGTCGTAATCGAGCAGACTCTCTCCGTAGCCGGTGAAGTACTGAGCGTGTAAATAAAGACTGAAACTGCCACTCAACAACCGCATCATGGGATAGGTCAGGTCAAGCTGGAGGCTACCGCGGTCGCCCTCGTGACCCATACGACCCCACGCAGAGAGTTGCAACCCACGCGGCCAGCCCAGGGTCAGACGCAGGTCACCGTAACCGCGGTAATCCGGCAGATCCGGGTTTTCTTCAAGTCCCCCAATGTAAGTCCATAGACGTGGCTGAATCTTCAATTGCAGGCCGTCCGGTGGACCGAAAATGAAGGTGGGCCCCACATATGCAAGGTTAAGGCTCCGTGAATCGGCTCCGGCTTTCCCATTGGATTCGTGTTGGAAACCGCCCTGCAAATCGCAACGAACCCAGGATGCTGAGGATCTGTTTGACAACAAGTTTTCCCAACTCCAGAGGACTTCAGGTTTGTAGCTGCTGTCGAAGAATGGTTTCGATTCACGGTTCCAATCCCAAAGCGAGGTCTGCGTGTAGGCCAGATGCAAGCCCTGTAGCCAAGGGATTCGACCAGCCAAAAAACCTTCCTCGTTAACAACGCGGTACTTAAAGCTGATTTGAAACTTGGCGTTCGGTGATTCTGTACCGGCAAGGAAGTAAAAGGGCTCGTAGGCAAAGAAGTGCTCTTTGAAGAACCGATCGGGTGTCAACGATGTCCCGGCTGCCTCGGGATCAGCATCGCGCATCCAGCGTGGCCACCGCGAGGGTTCACGAGAATCACGGTTGTCTACCGGCTCCAAATTCACATACAGAGTTGGCAGAGAGGACCATTCCCAATTCACACGCGCCTCGCCGCAAACGCCTGGCGGCGGCCGGAATCGGTATCTCTGCTTTGCGAAACAACCGGGCTGAATCATGGTTCTTCGGGGGACGCTCATGAAATCAACCTCCGCCACCACAGGCCACCGACGACCTTGAACGTCCAAATGCCCGGCCAGGGTGGGGGGAAACGTGCAGGCGAGCGGTTGCATGTGAGAATTCAACGCCACCAGTTCGAATTCAATCACCGCGCGCGTCTCCACGCAGGAGGGCCACTGGAGAACTGTCCAATGGATCCCGGATTGTGCTTTTGCAGTGACGGAGGCCCCGCACAGCCAGGTCAAACCCATGATGGCGCTGCCCCACAGGCGGAGACTTTGGTTTCTTTGCAGGCGCATGACGTTGCGAAGGTGCTTTGGTGTATGTCAAAGCCGAACCTGTTCCGGCCTGAGGAACTGCAAGACTTCATTCAACGTGGGGTTTGAATCGCCCATTCTGCCAGGGCCACCGCCAAGCGGTCGAGCAGTTGCGATGCAGAAGGGTCGCCAGAACCTGGCACGTACTGGTTTAAAAAGAAACAGAATGCAACCGAACGGCCCTGAGGGCTCTGCACGTAACCTGCCAACCCTTGGGCACCCCGCAACGTGCCGGTCTTGGCTCGGAGAAGACCCTGAGCGGCTGTGCCTCTCATTCGATTGACCAAGGTGCCATCCACACCGGCCACGGGCAGGGCCTCTTGAAACATTTCCGCCTCTCGATGACGGGCCATCGCGCAAAGCAATTGCACCACTGCTTGAGCCGTGAGTCGGTTGCTCCGAGAAAGTCCGGCGGCTTCTTCCACATGCACGGTGTCAACCGACACCCCTGATTCTCGCAGGAATTGTCGCAGTTCGTGTACACCCGCCTGTTCCAAACTGAGACCATTCCAACGCCCTTGCGACCGGGTCCATCGCCCTACCGCGGCTAGCAAGACAGCGGCATGCAAGTTACGAGAGTCTTTGAGCATTTGACGAACCAGCGCGCCGCTGGGAGCGGAATAAACCTTGCCCAAGATCTTAACGTCACTTGAATGGGGATCAGGCCGGATGCCTGACGACTTGATTCGGACTGTCAATGGCCCCGTTATGGAAATGTGCTCCTGACGAAGCGCTTGCTGGAAAAGTTCCAAAAACAGCAAGGCGGGTTCGTGCACTGCCACTTCTGTGGTCCAACCGTTGCCTCGCAACGGCAGTCGGCCCCAAACGGTTAGCTCCGGCTGATTGGGCGCTCTTGACCAACGAATCTCGTGCGGTCCGCCTAAGGAGACGGTTTCCGTCCGATTGATCACCTGGAGTCCTCCTGAGCCTGGGTGGAGACTAATCTCGCAACGGCTGCCTACCGTGGCACCTGGCTCCACGCGTAACCGAAGGCGATTCCCGTTGGCATTGAGGTCCGCCATAGGGGCTGCATAAGGAAGAACCGTTTCGTCCAACCGCCATCCCGTCCCAAACTTGGTGCTCTCCAAATAGCTTTCTTCAGCGAGTAATCCGCCCTGCACTTCCCGAATGCCCGTTTGTCGGACTAGAGTCACCAAAGGCACGAAAGAACGCAAAGGGTTTTCCACGCCGCCCTCCCATCCGTATCCCGGATCGCCTTGCCCGCGGACGATCAAAGGACCACGCAAGATCCCGCGCGGACCTGGCGATTGGCTCAGCATCAAGACTGTTTCCAACCGGTAATGGGAACCGAGCCGATCCAACACTACCGCGGCTGTCAGCAGTTTTGTCACCGAGGCTGGTGTCATGGGTTCCCGACCGTTGTGATCGAACAACACCTGCCCCGTATGCAGGTCGGCTACAACAATTCCCCAACGGGCCGCAGCAGCGCGTGGCAATGCCAGCTTGGGCTGCAAACGAGCTGCCAGTTCGGTAGCTTCGCTGAATGGGCCAGAACTGCTCGATCCTTCTGCTTCTGGCGCCGAAAGCGTCACCAAAAGACCAGCGATCCATACGAACCGGGCCCGCCGCCTCGTCTTGGGTCCATATCCCTTCATTATCGGAACCAGGGGGTAGGGTAGGGGCATCACAGGCATTTTTCGAGACCGATGAACCTCTTCAAGCAGTGCGCTTCAGAGGATGAAATTGGCCAAAGACGGTTGGAGACAGTTTAACCTTTCTATGCCTCGTTGAGGGGAGAAAGGTCGCGCATATGCAGAAGCGGGCAAGAACTCGGTCTCAGATGGTGGGCCAGGGTGTTGACATCGAAAGGAATGGCCAGCCTACCTGCCTGTCTGCGAGCTTGTGCTGGAGACTGCGCCCCCTGAGGCCTTTCAGGTCGGACCCGAGGGGCGGCCCTTGAAACGCTGCTCTCCGCCACAGTTTTTAGGTTTCGGATCAAATTGAAACTTCTTTTACCCCGCTGGGGGGATGAATTTTCCTGGAATCAAGGATCAGCAGTTGTCCTTCCATCCTCGGTTGACGGGCATCGCAGGTGCCAACGTAGTGAGCTTTATCGTATCATTTCGTATCATGATGGTTCAGTGTCGGCCGGGCCCGAGGCGGGTGAATCCAAGGCGAGCGGTCGGATGCGAAATGCCGTGCTACCAGACCTGCCCGTCAGTTTATAAAGTAAAAGGAACCCTGCCGGCAGGGAGGGGCTGCCGGCAGGGTTGCGGGAGGAGGTGTGGTATGGGCAGGAAAAGAGAATCCTAGAAATTCGGTACTCGACGTCCCGCCCGGTACCGCATCCATCTCAGGTCAGGATCATTGGGAGAGGCCGGAATGTACAATGTACTGGTGTAAGTGACCTGGCGAAAACGCGTCATTACACCACGCCATTTATGAATTTCCGAATGTCCGTCGGCGAAAGCAAATCCTGCAGCCATGTTATGATAAGTTGCGGGTAGGTCTACGAACTGGCTCGCGTAAGGATTAAAGAAACCTGCATCGTTGATACTGTCCGGGTGTTCATCGCAATACACCCAAGTCTCCGCCGGACCGGGGTAGAGGAAGTCCGACATTTTTCGGATGTGGTTATAGATCGAGTCCCACGGCCCGGTCTCAGCATTGCCATCGCCTACGCCGATGTTTCCGGAAATACTGCGAGCCCGGTAGGGCCATCCCCTGGCCCGCTGAACCGGACTGGCAAATTGATCAGCCGGGCAATGGAAAATCTCGGGCTTGTTGCCTATGTACCTGGCCATTTTCGAATAGCGTTCGTCGATGAGGAAAAGAATGTTGGTGTTGTCAGGGCTCAACGTCCAATCAAGCCATCCCACCACCCAGGGGGAATTTCGAGGGTTATTGGCTGCCGCTCCTCCCTGAGCCTCCGGACCGTGGAAACTCATGACCAACCGATCGTTGTTATCCGTGGCATACATTTGCCACGCCAGCATTAACTGCTTGGTATTATTCATGCAGTAAATGCCCTGCGTTTTTGCTTTGGCTTTGGTAAGCGCTGGCAGCAACATGCCCGCCAAAATGGCAATAATGGCAATCACAACAAGCAGCTCGATTAACGTAAACGCCCGCACCCACGTCCGAAGGCATGGACGGCATACGTCGTATGCAAGGCGAGTCGTGGTCGGAAGAGGCACTTTCATTGTTGGTTGATGTAAGGACCTTTTAAGGTTTCCGATCAAACCTCTACGTTTTCTTGCCAACCTGTCAATACCTCTTTTGGTTCGTTTGATTGAACTTGCCCGGTACGTCCCCATTCGTAACCCAAGGCTTCGATTCTCGACGTTATGGGATCGATCAGCACAAGCCGATCTGTGTTTGCCTCGATGGGTACAGGATGGCCCCTTCTTTCGACACCCCGGACTCCTTTTTGTGTGGCCATCAAGCTCGCTTCCGGCATGCCCGAGGCCTGAGCGTGCCAACCAACATCCTGATTGCAAGGTGGTTAGATGTGTATCAGCGATAAGGGGCTTCTTGAAGCCACGATTTCACAATTCTAATCGAGATCGACCGGATGCTGGTCTAGAGACTGAGGGCGTAGGTGCATCAAGTGGTCATAACTTGATGAGAAGGATGTTGCCACTTGGCCTTTCCGAATGGACTAAACCCGCCTCGTCGGAAGGGGACGAGACAGATGTAAAGGACCAAGATTGCCCCGCTGACGGTCGGGGATGGTTTGCATTTGTTGAACTGGCCGGGATGGCGTAAGGTGCGGAGCATGGCTCGGCGGCGGCAGCGAGATGGGATTCGGTCACCGTCGGTCCTGAAAGCTGGCGAGGGGTCGATTCACCTTGATCAGGGCCAGGTTGGGCCAGTTGCCTCGGTAAAGCGCCGGTTTTTTCGACTGGTTGCGTTGACTTCGCCGGTGGTGCTTTGGATTGGATGCGAATGCACGCTCCGATGGACGGGGGCGGGATTCAACCCGCACTTTTTCCGAGCTGTTGCCTCGAAGGCCTCATCTGAATGGGTGGAGAATCCGGAATTTGGCCGGAGGTTTTTCCCGCGCCCGTTGGTGCGAGCGCCTCAAGCTCTGCGGGTAGTGGTCCCCAAACCTGCGGACACGATTCGCGTGTTCATCCTGGGTGAATCGGCGGCATTGGGGGATCCTCGACCCCGTTATGGAGCAGCACGATACCTACAGGTCCTGCTTGAAGAGCGTTTCCCGGGAACACGTTTTGAGGTGGTCAACACCGCCATGACAGCCATCAACTCGCATGTCATCCGAGAGATCGCCCGGGACTTGGAATCGATGGATGGAGATTTTTGGGTGATCTACATGGGGAACAATGAAATGGTGGGACCCTTTGGCGCGGCGACAGTATTCGGGCTGCAGGCACCACCCTTGTGGCTAGTACGCGCGAGCGTGGAAATGCAACAGTTGCGGACGCTGCAGGCCTTGAAGGAGCTATTGGACCAATTGCCGGGAAGAAGGACGCAACCGGCCGTTTGGGGTGGCATGACCATGTTTCTCGGGAACACGGTGCTGCCCGAGGATCCCCGACGAGATCGAGTGTACCGCAATTTCGCGCGCAATGTGGAAGCGATTCTTGCCTCGGCGCGTCGAGCCGGGGTTGCGGTGATCCTCAGCACCGTCGCGGTCAATCTTCGAGATTGTCCACCCTTTCATGCAATCGAACCCATGTGGCTAAATGCTGCCGAGCAAGAACGCTTTACGACGTTACTGCGACAGGCGGCTGCGGCCACGGAGACGGGGCGGATAGTCGAGGCTATTGCATTTTATCGCGCGGCGGCCGCTCTGGCACCGCAGCATGCGGAGGTTCATTACCGATTGGCCAGGGCGCTTCTTGCTTCCGGGGATGACGGCGCAGCGCGCGAACATTTTCGAGCTGCATGTCGATGGGATGGATTGCCCTTTCGGGCTGACAATTGTTTGAACGATGTCCTTCATTTGGTCGCGCAGCAGCACAGGGAAATGGTCACCTTGTGTGATGCCGAGCAGATGCTGGGTGCAATGAATCCTGCTGGTGTGCCCGGCGCCGAATCGTTTTTCGAACACGTTCACTTTCATTTTGAGGGCAATTACCAATTGGCCAGGCTCTGGGCTGAGGCGATTGCAGCCCGTCTGCCCGAGTCCGTGCGACAGACGGCCCGGCCGGAGTGGTTGACGCGGACTGAGTGCGAGCGTCAACTAGGTCTGACCGATTGGAACCGGCGTTCGGTGGTAGCAGAAATGCTGGTGCGAATCCGGCAACCGCCCTTTGATGAGCGGTGGGCCGAGGTCCGACAACGTTTGGAATCAGAATTAACCGCGCTGGATCGGCGCATCCGTGGAGATGCGGCCGATGCGGCACGGGCACAAGCTCGTCAAGTTTATGAAACGGCCTTGAAACGGCGGCCAGACGATCCAGCGCTGCACGAAAACTATGCTGAGTTTCTTGAGGCGGTGGGAGATTTGGAAACGGCCCTGGTGCATCGCCGACGCGTTTGCGAGCTTCTCCCTCACCATTATTTCAGTTACTACTGCCTAGGCACACTACTCAAAGAGATGCGTCGCGTGGAGGAGGCGCGGCAAGCGCTGGAAACGGCTGCGCGACTGAAACCGGACCTGGCGGAGGTGCAGTTGGAACTAGGTGCGATCCTGGCCGCTCAACAGCAATGGGAACCGGCTCGTCAGGCGCTTGCCCGTGCTCGTCGGCTGGATCCCACCCATCCTCGTACTGCTCTGTTGCTGGGCGCGGTTTTGAATCAATTGGGACAAACGGAGCAGGCATTGGCGGCCTTCAGGGAAGCAGTGCAATTGGATCCCGCTTCGTCACAGGCTCAATTGCGTTTGGGTGAATGCCTGCTGAAGCTCGGTCGGCGTGAAGAAGCGATTGCTGCACTGGAGGAGGCCGTTCGGTTGGCACCGGATCTGCACCGTGCCAGATTGCAGTTGGCAAGAGCTTGGCTTCAGTTGGGTCAACGCGCACGCGCACGGGAGCAACTGGCCGAGATCTTGAATCGGGAGCCGACACATCCAGACGCACGACGGCTGGAGGCCCAACTAACTGGCCCCTGAGGCATGCCAACCTGCTTCCCTTACGCTTTCCATCCCTTGAGCACCCTTCCCTGCAGTCGGAAATTTAGGTTGCTCGAGGATGGAACCCAATCTACAGGTCACTCGTGAGGCAGTCAGGGCGTCCGAGGCGACAATCCGCCCCGAACGCCCTGAGGTCGGTTGAGGACTAAAATTGCCCTTCGAGTGATGCTCGTTTTCGATTCGAAGCGAAACGAATTGCAGGGCTCGATCAGGTCATTTTCTTGGGCGTCCTTCTGTTCGGGAGGTGCCCCCTATTGAAAAGGCCACTTAAGCATGTTTGTCTGAGCGACCTCCCAATTTCGGCACCGTGATGCATCCGACCGTTTGTTAGATTGTATCGGGTGCAAGAGGCAAGTGCCGGAAGCCCGTGAGCTGGTTGCGGGCTTGCTAGTGACCTCGGGGGGTGACTTCTCTCCGCGCCGGTGTGGGATCAACCTGTCCGGACGACCAGTTGGACTTGCCAAGGCGGACTGCATGGGCCATCCAGTGGGCATGAACCGCCGTCAGTTCCTAAAACTTGGTGCTACCGCACTGGCTGCCGCCACCGCAATTCGGTACGTTCCCACCACGTTCGCCGCGACAAAACCTCGGCGTGTCGGGGTCATTGGAACCGGTTGGTATGGTAAGTCGGCCTTGTTTCGGTTGCTGCAGATTGAGCCGGTCGAGGTTGTGGCCCTGTGTGATCCGGATACCCGCATGCTGCATGAGGCAGCGGACATGGTGGCACAGCGGCAGCGTTCAAAACGGAGGCCGCGATTACACAAGGATTTCCGGGAAATGTTGCAAGAACGGGATTTGGACATCGTGCTGGTTTCCACACCGGATCATTGGCATGCCCTGCCGATGATCGAGGCCTGTCGGGCCGGGGCAGATGTGTATGTGGAAAAACCGGTGGGAGTGGACGTCGTAGAGTGTCAATCGATGGTGGCTGCCGCGCGCAAGTACAACCGCGTGGTGCAGGTCAATACCCAACGACGAAGCACACCGCACTTGGTGGAGGCCAGAGACCGGTTCATTCGGGAAGGCCGTTTGGGCCGAATCGGTTTAGTGGAAATCTATTGTTACTATCACATGCGCACGCGGGATAATCCGCCGGATACGGCGCCGCCGGAGCATCTGGATTGGGATTGGTGGACCGGCCCGGCTCCGATGCGGCCGTTTAATCGCATCATCCATCCACGCGGGTGGCGCAACTTCATGGAATATGGGAACGGCATTGTGGGAGACATGTGCATTCACATGCTCGACACGGTCCGTTGGATGCTCGACCTGGGCTGGCCCAGGCGTATCAGTTCTACCGGAGGTATTTGGGTGGACACGCAGAGCAAGGCCAATATAACCGACACGCAGACAGCCACGTTTGATTACGGTGATTTGGCCGTGGTGTGGACGCACCGAACCTATGGACAGGCCCCGGATCCGCAGTACCCATGGGGCGCCACCTTTTACGGGGATCGTGGCACCTTAAAGGTCAGTATCATGAGGTATGACTTCATCCCGCACGGTGGCGGCCAGCCGATTCACAAAGATGTCGAATACGAACTGGAGCAATTTCCCGAAGACAAAACCGAGCGGGATTTGGAACGGCATGTCGCACCGGCGTTGCGTCGGCACTGGAAAAACTTCCTGGAGGCCGTGGACCAACGCAGTCGGCCCGTAGCTGACATTGAACAAGGTGCAATTTCCAGTGCTTGTTGTATTTTGGCCAATTTATCCATGCAGTTGGGGCGATCCCTCACTTGGGATGCTGCCGCATGGCGGGTAGTAGGCGATGATGAAGCGAACCGGTTGTTGCGACGGCCCTATCGCGCGCCTTGGATCCACCCGGAGCCGGACAAGGTCTGAGCTGGGCCATTCAGTTAACTGGGTGGAATTGCTGGCTGACGTGCGGCGGGCCCGGAGGGACCCGGCCCCGGCCGACGCCGGAACCGGGTCCCGCTGCCAGGTCTCCACGTCAACGCAGGGCCTCGAGTGAAGCGCCAAAGTTGATGTGATACACCTGCCCGTTCAGGACCAGGGCTGGCACGGATTTAACGCCGAGCCGCTCTGCTTCCGCCAGACGCTGTTTCTCACGGCCTAAATGAACCACTTCTAGATCGAATCGCACCGGATCCAGGGCCCGGGCGAGGTTTTCCTCCGCTGCCACACAGACCGGGCAGCCTGCGTGATAAAATGTTGCTTTGGTTTTCATAGTTCCTCCGAATCACAGGTTTCGATTTGCTAGGGTTGCAGGCTTCAGCCTGAACCGTTACCAATCTGACTCAGCCGCAATCGCGTGAAAGAGGGCACTTTTTGGTAACTCCCCCGGCAAGGTTGGCTTGGGTCTGCAGGTGTTTTAGAATTGTGATGTAGCGTATGAAACCCCGCTATTTATCTCTAAACGAGCGTCAGGCCTTTCGCCGGCTCGAGGACGTGGTCGGCTGCAAATGGTCGGCGGCGGTGATCTCGGCGATTGCGTGCGGCGTTACTCGACCGGGTCAACTGGAGCGGTTTATTCCGGGTATTTCCACGAAAGTGCTGAATGAGCGGCTGCGGAAATTACTCGATTACGGCCTGATTACCCGGTCGGAAAAGGTTGGCCGTGTGATGGAAGTGCATTATCACTTGACGCCGACAGGTCGGAAGCTGAGTCGGATTCTGGAACAGATTCGGAGGTTGGATGAGCAACATGCTAAGCAACATGGCCGCTTTTTGGAATGAGCAGGGCGGGAATGGAACGCGGCTCGGAACTGCGATTCACGCGATGGACGCCGTGGGATGGGCTGACGGGTTGGTTTAGCGAAGGTTTCGCAATCGCTCCAACAAGGCTGTGGTCGAACGGCCTGGGACGAAAGGGAGGATGCGAATCTGACCGCCCTGTGATTCTACCGCCCTTCGTTCTCCGGCGTGCAGCGTTTCCCATTTGTAATCGCCCCCTTTGACGTAAATGTCGGGCTGCGCCAGAGTGAGGAATCGGGTGGCGTCTGGTTCCTCGAAGATGCAGACGGCACTGACTGCTTCCAAAGCCGCCAGCACGATGGCGCGGTCTGTCTCAGGGTTGATCGGGCGATTGGGGCCCTTGAGGGTCCGGACGCTGGCGTCACTGTTGAGCCCTACCAACAGCACGTCGCCCAGAGCACGAGCTGCCTCGAGATAGCTTACATGACCTGCGTGCAGCAGGTCGAAGCACCCATTGGTGACCACGACCCGATGACCGGCCTTCCGTTGGGCCGCTCGCCAGTTGGGCAGTTGTTCGAGCGTGAGCAGCTTTTGCGAATATCCCACGCCGCAAGGTTGTTCGAAAAGGAGCGCCGGAGGCAAACCGGTTTTCGGTCGACCAAACTGAGCCGCGGCAACCTGCTTTGCGTGTCAGTAGGGACTTGGGCTGAAGGAACGCTTGCGGGGTTCAGAAAAGGTGTGGGCCACGATCCCTTTGAAGTGTCGACGCAAACAACGTGCACTCGAGCTCGACAAGGATCCACCGCGGGCCCTCGTGAGCTCTCAGGACAGACTAGGCGCGACTTCTTCACTAGATAAGGATTGCCCGGCCTGGCTTTGGAGTGCCGGTAACATTTGCCGGGATCCGACCTGACCCGGTCGTCTGAGCCTTGACTGCTGTGGGGCTAGGGGTCTGGCATCCGCTTTGCTTTGCAGGTCAGCCAGACTTGGGTGCCATGATTGACGCACTGTTTAATCAGACCAATTACCTAGCTGCCAAGCGGATGCTGGACGCGACGGTGCTGCGTCATGAAGCCCTGGCGGCGAACGTGGCAAATTTGGAAACGCCGGGGTATCGACGCGTGGATCTTGCCGGGTCTTTTCAGGAGGAGTTGCGTCGCGCCATTGCGACCGGGGATACCAAGCGGCTGGCTGAGCTCAAACCGGCCTTGGCGCCGGATACTTCGGCCCTGCCCAACAGTCGGGACGGTAACACAGTGAATCTGGAACAAGAGCTTCTGGAATTGAATCAAAACGCGCTGGTGCACGCGTTCCAGACGCAGTTGGTTACCGGCCGTTTGTTGCGACTGAAGTTGGCCATTACTGGTCGAGCGGTTTGAAGCCATGATCCAAATCCTTGCCAGCATTCAAAGTACGGCCTCCGCGCTCACGGCTGAACGGACAAGATTGGACGTGATCGCAGAGAACATCGCGAACGCGCAAACGACGCGCGGTCCCGACGGAAAGCCGTATCAGCGGCGGGTGGTGATTTTTGAGACAGTGCTGCAGAACGCCATGAGCCGGACCCAGCCTGGCGGAACCGCAGCGACTGTGCGCGTCGCGCGGATTCAGACGGATCCGCGGCCGCCCTTGGTGGTCTATCGGCCAGGCCATCCGGATGCTGATGCCAACGGGATGGTGGCCATGCCGAACATTAACGTGCACGAAGAAATGGCGGACTTGATTGCAGCTTCGCGTGCCTTTGAGGCAAACCTGGCTGTGGTTAAGAATGCGCGCGCGATGGCGCTGCAGACCTTGGCCATTGGGAAACGGTGATCCCGCGGAAAGGCCAAATTGATGCAACCGCATGTCGCCCCTTTCTTCCATTCCCTCCGCGCGTCTAACGGCGGACTGGCCGGTCTCGCGCATCGACACAACGCCGGGATTGCCGCCGGTAGCGGCGCCGGCGACGGCTCCGAATCAACCGGCCACGCCGGCTGGCGATCCGTTTGGCCAATGGTTACAGCGTTTTGTCGCGGAGGTGAATCAGCATCAGCAGGCGGCCGCTCAGACCGTCCAGGCATTGCAACAAGGCGAGCCCGTCCCGTTGCATCAAGCGGTAATTGCCATGGAAGAGGCCAGTGTCAGTTTCCAGCTCATGGTGGAGGTCCGCAACAAACTTTTAGAAGCCTACCAGGAACTGATGCGGCTCCAGATCTGAGTGAGCCACGGATGGGGCGGAAGGGGATGGACCGGCCATGAATCTCTCTCTCACGCGACTGGGTGCACAACTGGTTGCCATCTGGCGCGAGCTGGGTTGGCCGCAGCGCCTGACCCTGGGTGCGGCCGCGTTGGTGGTCGTGGGCGGTTTGGCCGGTATGGCCCTTTGGTCCACTCGGACACCATATGCGCTGCTTTACGGGCGGTTGTCAGACGCAGAGGCATCTCGGGTCATTAGGGCGCTGGATGAAGCGAAAATCCCTTATCGGATCAGCGGGGGGGGCGGGGCCATTTACGTCCCAGCAGATCAGGTCCATGCTGTGCGGATGCAGTTAGCAGGGCGAGGCATCCCTCGCAGTGATGGCGTGGGATTCGAGATCTTCGACAAACCCAACTTTGGCATCTCTGATTTTGTGCAGCGCGCCAACTATCTGCGAGCTCTTCAAGGTGAACTGGCACGGACGATTAGCCAATTGGACGAGGTGGAATCCGCTCGGGTCATGGTGGTCTTGCCGGAAAACCGGCTCTTGTTGGATCGAGACAAACAACCCACGGCTTCGGTCTTTGTGCGTTTGCGAGGTCCAGGACCTTTGCCGCCTCAGGCGGTCAATTCAATCCGGTTCCTGGTGGCCAATGCAGTCGAGGGACTTAAGCCCAATCGCGTTACGGTGGTGGACAATTTCGGCAACGTCCTGTCGGAAAACAGCGAGGACAATTCCCTGCCGGGGCTGACTGCGTCCCAATTGGCCGTGCGACGCGAGTTGGAACAATACCTTGCTCGTAAAGCCCAAGACATGCTGGACAAGATCGTCGGCCATGGCCAGGCCATCGTCCGGGTCTCGGCCGAGATAAACTTTGACACCTTAACGCGCACTGAGGAGCGCTTTGATCCCGATGGCCAGGTGGTGCGGACTCAGACCAAAAACGACGAAAACACCGATACGGTGACGACAACTCCAACGGTGCCGGTTGGGATCAGTGCCAATACTGCAACCGATACCAATGCCACAGCCACACCTCCCCCTGTTACCAACACACGCAACCGCAAGACCACCACCACGGTGGAGTATGAACTGGGCCGTACCGTGAGCAACCTCACGCAAATGGCCGGCGGCATCAAACGTCTGTCGGCTGCCGTTACTTTGGCGGCGCGAGTTGAGGGAACCGGCACGGAACGCAAGGTGGCGCCACGGTCGCCTGAGGAATTGGAAAAAATCCGCCGGCTCGTAGCGGGGGCGTTGGGCATCCCACTGGATGCTGAAAATCCGCGTGGAGACGTGCTCACGGTGGAGGAACTGCCTTTTGAAGATTCCTTGGGTCAGGACTTGGCGCGGGAACTGCAACGACAACAACGCTGGGAATTTTGGTGGGCCTTCGTACGTCAGTTCGGATATCCCCTGTTGGCTGTGGCGCTGTTGGTCTTCTTGTGGCGCATGCTGCAACGCAGCTCCACGCCGGACATCCCGTTGGGAGTACCCGTGGGCCAGCTTCTCGCGCACGGGAATGGTCACGGTAACGGACACGGCCGAACCGGTTCCAGCGCTGGTTCAGCTCGTGTTTCGCGAGAGGCTGAGACGCCTGACACCTTGACGTTGGAGGTATTGAACCGGTTGGCCCGGGAAAATCCGGTCAATTTGAGCCACGCATTGCGAGAGTGGATGAACAAGGGTCGACCTCAGGAGTGATCCCATGCCTGCTGCGGTTGCCACAGCCCCTGCTGCGACAGAATCGTCCGGTCAAACCGAGGGGATGACGCGTTTGCAAAAGTTGGCGGCCTTACTGGTCATGATGGGGCCGGAGAACGCCGCGCTGGTGTTGCGTCAGTTTCCGCCCCGCGAGGTAGAGGCCATCTCCCGCGAAATGGTGCGATTTACGTTGATCACACCTGAGCAGCAGCAGGCTCTGCTGCAAGAGCTCACCCCGGTGATCCTCACTGCCGCCGCCTCGGTGTGTGCCGGTGTGGAGGCCGCTCGAGCCACATTGGAGAAAGCGCTTGGGGCATTCAAGGCCAGCGACATCTTGGGGCGCATTGCGCCCGGGCGCCCTGTGCCGGCCGCCATGCAAGACCTGACCGAGATGGACCCGCGCCATGTGACCAACCTGATTCGAGACGAACATCCTCAAACGATTGCCTTTGTGATCAGTCATTTGCCGCCGGAAAAGGCGGCTCAGGTGTTGAACCTCCTGCGGCCGGAACAACGGGATCAAGTCATCGAGCGATTGGCCACGCTGGCGCCCACGCCTGTTGAAGTCACTGAAAAAGTGGCCGAGGTCATTAATGCGAAACTGGGCGTGAAGCAGACCCGGGCCCTGACCCAGACCGGCGGGGTCACCCCGGCAGCGGATATTCTCAACGCGATGGATAAAGAAACCAGTCGTGCCCTGCTGGCCAGCTTGGAGGAGCGCAATCCGGAGCTCTGTCAGGCCATTCGCAAGAAAATGTTCACCTTTGAAGATCTGCGTCGGCTCGATAACCAGGCCATTCAGCGGATCCTGCGCGAGATCGAGATGCGCGATTTGGTGTTGGCGCTTAAAAAGGCCAGCGAACCACTCACCCAATTGTTGCTCTCGAACATTTCGCGGCGTGCGGCTGAGACAATTCGGGAAGAGCTGGCCTTCCTCGGCCATGTCAAACTGCGGGACATCGAAGCCGCCCAGTTTCGGATCATTGACGTGGTTCGCAAGTTGGAGGCCGAGGGCGAAATTGACCTGGACGTGGGAATGGAGACGGAAGATGCCGTGGTCTGAGACCATTCGTTTTGATCGACCCTTGCGGCATGTATCCCTGCAACCGGGCACGGGGTCGCCGGACTGGGCGGCCGTTTGGGAACGCAGCCTGCAACAGGCCCGAGAAGAAGGTCGTCGCGAGGGCGAACGCCTCTTGAGCGAACAGCTTATTCGCCAGCGCAACGAGCTGGCCGAGGTCCAGCGCCGTGTATGGGAAACGTTGCGGCGTGCGGTGCCAGAGGTCTTGCGTCAAGCCGAGTCGTTGCTCGTCCCGTTGGCTTTGGAGGCGGCGCGTCGCATCGTGGCCGAAATACCAATTGACGCAACCTTGGTGGAGCGCGTCGTGCGGGAAGCCTTGCGGCAAGCCGAAGAGACTGCCGAGGTCGTCATTCGGTTGCATCCAGAAGACCTGGCCTTGCTGCGGCAACACGGATCGCACCTCTTGCAAGCGCCACCCGAAACGGGTTCGGTCCGATTTGTTGCCAGTTCGGAGATCAGCCGGGGCGGCTGTGTGATTCAGACCCGATTCGGGATCATTGATGCGCGGCGCGAAACGAAACTCGGGCAATTGCAACAGGCTTTGACCCCATGAAGGCGCCTTTGTGCGGTGCAAGTACGGTTCAGCGGGCGTTGAGCCGCGTGCGGCAGGTCCGGGTCACCGAGTCGTGCGGACGAGTGGTGCGGTTGATTGGGCTGGTGATTGAATCTGAGGGACCGTTGGCTGCGGTGGGTGAGGTCTGTCGTATCGTTTCGCCTCGTCAGCGAGATGAAACCCTGGCTGAAGTGGTGGGATTTCGTGATCAGCACCTCTTGCTGATGCCGTTGGGAGAGACTCATGGAATCCATCCTGGTTGTGAGGTGATCGCCACGGGCGCATCGTTGCAGGTGCCGGTAGGATCGGTCTTGCGCGGGCGCGTCCTCGATGGGTTGGGCCGCCCCATGGATGGCCTGGGACCCATCGAAGCTGAAGCGCACGTGCCCGTGCAATTGCCCCCGCCGCACCCGTTGCGGCGGCAGCGAATTCGTGATCCTTTTTGCACGGGCATCAAGGCTCTGGACACTTTCGTGCCGCTGGGACGTGGCCAGCGAGTGGGCATTTTTGCCGGCAGTGGCGTGGGCAAGTCCACCTTGCTTGGCATGATCGCCGCGCATGCAGAAGCGGATATCAATGTCATTGCATTGATCGGCGAGCGGGGTCGCGAGGTCCGCGAATTCTTGGAGCGCGACCTGGGCGAAGCGGGTCGAGGTCGCTCTGTGGTGGTGGTAGCTACGTCGAACGAGCCGGCGCTGCATCGTGTCAAGGCGGCATTTCTCGCTATGGCCATCGCAGAGCATTTCCGTGACCAGGGTCTGAATGTGTTGCTGATGATGGATTCAGTCACGCGCTTCGCGATGGCGCAGCGGGAAATCGGCTTGGCCGTGGGTGAACCGCCTGCTAGCCGCGGCTACACGCCCTCGGTCTTTTCTTTACTGCCTCAGTTACTGGAACGAGCCGGAGCAGGGGAACGGGGCACGATCACGGGATTGTTCACGGTCCTCGTGGAGGCCGACGACATGAACGATCCCATCGCCGATGCGGTCCGATCGATCCTGGATGGGCATGTGGTGTTAAGTCGCGAGCTGGCGACGCAGAACCATTATCCGGCCATTGACGTTTTGGAGAGTGTGAGCCGGCTGAATCGGGACTTGCTCACCCGGGAACAACTGGAGCTTACAGCGGTCGCGCGTGACTTGTTGGCGTTGTACCGACGGAACCAGGACCTGATCCAGATTGGTGCTTATCCAGCGGGTAGCAATGCGGCGATCGATCGGGCGATCGCATTACAGGAACCGTTACGGGCATTCTTGCGTCAGAGTCTCGATGAAGGGTTCCGGCTCGAACAAAGTTGGACCTTGCTTCGAGAAACCCTGGCGCGCTCCGTGGGGCTTGCAGCACCTCCCGCCGGCGCACCATTACCCGCGGCGCCCGTGGCCTGGACAGTTGCGGGTCGGCCTGACCAATCCGGAGGGGTCGGATCATGAAAGCCTTTCGATTTAGCTTGCAGGCCCTGTGGGTGCTGCGCGGCCAAGAGGAAGAACTGGCCCGACATCGGTTTGCCGAAAGCTTCCGCGCGGTGCAAGCGGCAGCAGCCCGCGTGGAAGAGGCACGGCAACAGATGTGGACGGCGGCAGATCGTTTCCGGGCAAGTACAGAGCAAGGAACCCAGGCAGGGACGCTCCAACAAGATCTCTCTTGGTTCCGACAGTTGCAGGAAGTGTTTCGCCGACGGATTCAGAGCTGGCAAACGGCCTGCCAGGCCTCGGAGAAGGCCTGGCAAGAACTCCTGCAGGTTCGACGCAATCGGGAAACGTTGGATCGGTATCGTACCCGGCAAAGGCAAGCTTGGTTGCTGGCCCTGCAACGGTCGGAACAAAAGGAACTGGATGAACTGGCCCAACAAAGACACGTCCGGGCCGAAATCGGCCAGCGCTTCCGGCCTGACTCACCGCGAGGTCCCGTATGATCCGAGTGTTGCAAGCACCATGGATGGCAGCTTTCGTGGGCGGCCTCCTGTATTTGGGCGTGACATTCGCCCTGTTGAGTCCTGCTCGATTAAACCTCAATCCGGAGCGGCGCCCGGTTTCTGCTGGCCGACCTCCCCGGCCAGCGGATGATCTGCCCTCGTGGCGCTTTCGCAATCCGGAATTGCAGCAATGGATCGTTGAGTTGCAGCGAGAGCGTCAGGCCTTGGCTCAGCGCGAAGAGCAACTCAAGGAGCTGGCCATGCGATTGGAGGCAGAGCGTCAGGAGCTAATTCTGATCACACAAACCGTGGCACGGCTGCAAGCCGAGTTCGATCGGAATATCATCCGGTTCCAGGAAACACAGGCCGAACAATTCAAGCGACAAGCGAAGCTTTTGACGGGCATGTCGGTGGAGGGTCAACTGGCACTGTTGCAGCAGATGCCCGACGATGACGTGGTCCGGCTGCTGGCGTTGATGAAGAATGATGATGTCAGCCAGTTGTTGGACATGATGAGTAAGGGCGGCCCGGCTGAGGCCCGGCGCGCCGTTTTGTTGACGGAGAAAATGCGACGGTTACTACCACCGGCTGGTACCAATCCCGGCCCGACGCGTTTGACTGCCGCCGGATCATGACGCCCAGCTCTCATATCCTCTTGCCATCTTTTGCATGTTTCGAAGCGCCTGCTTTGCCGGTGACGTCCATGGCAGGGCCTTGCCGCCGTGGCGAAACTGCATTTGCAGATTGGATCCTCCAAGCGCAGGCCTGCCGGCCAGTTCCTGAGCTGGATGCATTAGAGGATGAAGTCGGAGCTTCCATAGATCAGCCGAAACCTGGCAAGGAGTTGGAAATCTGCAGGAGGGAATCGGAAACGCCCGAAGCTACTATGCCTGCTTTGGTCGCAGGGCCACCAGCCCTGTGCTTGGAGCGGTGCCATTTGCGGGAGCAGTTGGAGCTGGGTGCCTCGGCGGCAGTGGGAACGTCAAACCTGCTTGCGACGAACGGACGGCTCGATGACACATCTGCGAGCGTAGCGGTGTTACCGTTCCTCATGTTGGAGCAAACGTTTCAGCCCAATTGTGACCAGGCTTCCGATCCCGCGTTTTCATGCAGATCCGATTCCGTACCGTTCGCCCCAGGGAAGGCATGTGCGTCTCAGGAGACACCGGCTCCGGCCGAACTCGAACGACAGGTGGGTAATGGACAACGATCTAGGCCTTCGGACACTCCTGCCGATGCATCCGACCGCACTCCGATCGATCCGGGACAGGGAGAGGGGCAAACAGAATCCGGACTGACCGTCATCTCGACAGCGGGTTTGGCGCGGGAATTGGGCCCGGCCAGAGAGTCAGACACCGCGTGGTGCGACAGAGCCTGTTTGGCCTCGAACCCGGAGGGAGGCAGGGGCAAGTCGTCCTTTGACAACCCTGCGGCCCGGGGAAGCGAAAACCCGGAATCTGTTGGAAGCGAAGGGTCGGCAGGTACCCCTCTTTTGAAGTTGGACACGTCACGATCTAACGAAACTGGTGAAGAGGGCGCGATGTCTCCTGACCGAAGCCTGCAGCGGCTTCTGGATCAACATGGCACATCCTGTGCTGTGTGGCGAAATGCCATGAACAACACCGCGCAATCGCCGAAAGATGCCGAGTTGAATAAGCAGAATTTGCCGGACCATGGCATGACTCAGGCACATTCCTCTCCGGCGCCGGCCTCAGCCGTGGATGCCTCAACGCAACCGCGACTCTCGTCGGCCTCGGTGCAGCTGTTGTTTCATGCATTCGAACGGACCTTCGACATTGTGCATCTTCATGCCACGCGATTGCGCGAAGCCGGCCCAGAGCAACTCCACGTGGTGATTAAGCCTGGCGCAGGTGTGCAACTGTCGATGACCCTGCGGCAAGAAGGCGACCGGGTGCGTGCGGAGGTCTGGATGCACCGTGGGGACTTCGAGTTTTTCCAGCGGCATTGGCGGGAGCTTCAGGAACGTTGCGACAGCCGGGGCATTCAATTGGGAGACCTGCAACGACATCCGGATTTTCAATCGAATCAGCATCGCTCCGGATACCGGCCGCCGGCAGGCGATTGGGCCGATCCTCTCAGTGCTGGGGCTTACGCGGAGTTTGCCCTGGCTGGTTCGCTGACGGAGCCGCCTGGCCGACGCGCCTTTCGGTCGGCCCGCCATCGCGGCTGGGAAACCTGGGCATAAAGGAGGGCCTTGAACCGATGAACCCGGTCCTCAACAATGCAGCGGTTCGGAACGACCTGCTTGGTGCGGACGTGAACAGCCGCGTGCCGGTCAAGACGCTGTCGCAACAAGATTTTCTGAAGATTCTGGTGACCCAGATCACCAGTCAAAACCCGCTGCAACCCGATGCCGATCTGACCTCCATCACGCAAATGGCCCAGTTTACGGCATTGGAGCAGATGCGACAATTGCAGAGCGAGCTGCAGCGACTGGCCGATGCCCAACAGCGCATGCGAGCAGCGGAACTGCTCGGGCGGAGGGTGACCTTGCAAGCGCCCGGCGCCGCCGAACCCATCAGGGGCCTGGTCGAGGCGGTTGAATTCGGCCCGACCGGACCGCTTTTGGTGGTTCAAGGTCAACGCTATTCCCTGGACCAAATCTTGTTCGTAACCCCTTCCATACAAGAGCAACCGTAGCTTTTTAACGACCTATGTTGCGATCTCTTAACTCCGGCATCATCGCTCTTCAGCAATTTCAAGAGCGCATGGACGTCATTGGCAACAACATTGCGAACGTAAACACGACCGGGTTCAAAAGTGCTCGCGTTGATTTTGCCGACACGTTTAGCCAAACCCTGGGCAATCAAGGCAACAGCCTGATGCAAATCGGGACCGGCGTCACCACGAGTGCCATCCGCAATCGTTTCACTCAGGGGGCCATCGCGCAAACTGGCTCCTTAACGGACCTCGCCATTTCGGGCCAGGGATTTTTCGTGGTGCGCAACAGCGCTACCGGGGCCGAGTATCTCACACGCGACGGCGCCTTCCAGTTGGACGCCAACGGATACCTGATCACGGCAGGCGGCTTGCGACTTCAAGGCTATGCCGACGCTGCATTGAGCACCATCGGCGATCTCCGCATTGACAACACCGGCGCCCCGGGCAACAGCACCGCAGCAGTGGCCTCTTTCACCATCGACAGCAACGGGTTGATCCGGGTTCGACTGGCAGACGGCACCGAGTTCATCCGAGGCCAGGTCCTGCTGCAAAACGTGCAGAATCCACACGCCCTGGCCAAGGAAGGACAGAATCTGTATTCGAACATAGCTGCTGCGGGACCGTTGGCGCGACCTCAGCCGCCTGGCACCAGTGGGGTTGGTACTGTGGTGAGCGGGGCTTTGGAACTGTCCAATGTCGACCTGGCTCAGGAATTCTCGACGCTCATCACCACCCAGCGTGCGTTCCAAGCCGGGGCCCGCGTGGTGACCACCAGCGACGAGATTCTGGCTGAAGTCGTGAACCTCAAGCGGTGAGGAACAGCCCATGCCGGAGAAAGCTGAGAACATTTCCAACACGGAAGCCGGAAATGATACTCCGGCCGAGAAGCACAGCGGCGCCGGTTGGGTGGCGTGGTTGCCCCTGCTGGTGATGGTCGTGCTCATGCCCGTGCTGGCCTATGCCATGACCACGTTTGTGCTTGTGCCCCGACTGCAACAAAGCCTCGGCACGGCTCCAGCAGCTGAACCGAGCGATTCAAAAACCGCCAAGGCGAAGAAGGAGGGACCGCGCGAAACCGTGACCATGAATAAATTGCTGGTCAATGTGGCCGGTACGATGGGCTCGCGCTATCTGCTGGTGAGTCTGGCAGCTGTCAGTCGGCACCCGGAGTTCCGGGCCAAAATGCAGGAACATGATGCCCAATTGCGGGATGTCGCCTGCGGGATCCTGGCCACCAAAACCCTGGCCGAGCTCGAGAAGCCGGGTGCTCGCAACTTGGTGCGCACGGAATTGATCAACGCGTTTAACAACGTCCTTGGCGACGCGATGGTGGAGGAGATTTACCTCACCGAGTTTGCCATTCAGTAGGGAGCCAAGCCTCTGGCAGGTTGGGTCGATGAATGTGCTTCAGTCAGATTCTGAACATGCGCCCCAAGTCGAGGCTGTCGAAGTCTTGACGCCCCGGGGGCGCCGCCTGCGGCTGCCACGCGAGCAGGTTCGGGCTTGGGATTTTCGGCAGTCCGGATTTCTCGCGCCCAGCGAGCTGCGCCGAATCCGCCTTCGGCACGAACAGTTTTTACGGTCTCTGGCGGCGCGTTTGGCAGTATTGCTGCGCATTGAATTCGCGCTGCATATCGATCGTGTCGGCATTGTCAGCTATCAAAAGTTTACGGAAGGCTTGCCTCAACCGACTCATATTACCCTGTTCCGCGTCGATCCGTTGAAAGGCGTGGGTCTGCTGGCCATGCCCCCGCGCTTGGGGCTGGCGCTCGTGGATCGTCTCTTGGGCGGCATGGGATTGCCACCCGAGGCTGATCGCGAACTGAGCGAGATCGAAGGGGCGTTGCTGGATCAGATTCAACAACTGATTTTGAACGAATGGTGTTTACACTGGCCCGAGATGCGGGAATTGCGTCCCGCGATTCTGGGCCATGAGACCAACAGCCGGTTTTTGCAAACCGCGCCTCCGGATGCAGCCGTTCTGGTTTTGAGCCTCAAGGGTGGCCCCGGCGAGTACCGCGAGACGCTGCAGATGGCCTTCCCCTACATGACGCTGGAGCCCTTGACGCGGCTGCTGGCGCCTCCCTTGGGCGGCGACCGAACCCCTCCGGCCGCGCGCGCGGAAGTTCAGTGGAAGGCCGAGTTTAGTGACTTGCCGGTTCCGGTGTCCGTGGAATGGACCGGTCTTCAAATGAACGCAGGGGACCTGGGCCGATTGCGGCCCGGCAGTTTGCTACTGCTGGATGGATCCGCTCTATCGGTCCGACTCCGGCTGAACGGGGTGCCGCGCTTCTTAGGTCGGCCAGGCATCAAAGGTGGTCGCTGGGCCGTAGAATTGAAAGCGCCTATATCCAGTTGATCAACGACCATGAATGCGACCCTTCCGCTTCCGCAGAATCTCGATTTGGTGCTCGATGTGCCGGTGAATCTCAGCATTGAACTGGGCGGGTGTCAGCTACCCATGCGGGAAGTCCTGCAGCTCCAGATCGGATCGGTGGTACAGTTGGACAAACCTGCCGACGCTCCGGTGGACCTCACCGTCAATGGCAAGCTGATTGCCCGAGGCGAGGTCGTGGTCATCGAGGATCGGTTTGGCGTCAAAATCACGGAAGTGGTGGCGGGTTCCGCATCGAGCTGAACCCTCGGTGCCGCACGGGGCGTGGCCTTCAAGATCTTCCTCACGACGGATGCGAGCCCTGATCTTGCAAATTCGGACCTGGCAAATACCTCTGCTGCTATGGGGCGCCGGCCTGGTTCCTCCAACAGCGGCTGAAACCCTGCGTGCGCCCAACGAGCTGGTCCCGCCGGCTGCACCGCTACCGGACCTTGGCGAGGCGCTGATCCGGGTCGCGGTCGCCTTGGCAATCGTGTTGACTCTCTTTGCCTTCGGTGTGTGGCTGTTTCGAAACTGGCAGCGGATGGTGGGGCCACGGCCTGGCCCTAAGCTTCGGGTATTGGAAGTGCGGCCATTAGGTGGCCGACAGACGTTGTACGTGGTGGCTTATGAACAGGAGCGACTGCTGTTGGCTGCGTCGCCGCAGGGTGTCAGTTTGTTGACCCACTTGCCGCCGGACGGGGACGCTTGCTCATCCGAAGCGCGGCTTGGGGCCAAATCGGCCCATCGGCACTCCGGCATCTTTTCAGCGATTTGGGGACGGGCTCAGTCCTGGAGATTATGAACGGGGTGCACACGGCTCGGGGCCTCAGGGGAGGGGACAGGTGGCGGGCGCCCTGCATGCGGGCGCGCCCGCTGTCGCTAGGGTTGTTGGGCATTTGGATGTTCCTGGGCCTTTGCCAGAGCTTGGCCCAGAGCACCAATTTGGTCACCGGCTTTGGGCCGATTCAGATCACCGTAGGCAGCCAGAACGCACCCCAAGACATTGATGTGGCATTAAAGGTTCTGCTGGTCATTACGCTGCTTTCGCTGGCCCCGGCGATTTTGCTGTTGATGACCTGTTTCACGCGAGTGGTTATTGTCCTTTCCTTTGTCCGCACTGCACTGCAGTTGCAGGGCACACCGGCCAACCAGATTATTATCGGATTGTCTCTATTCATTACCTGGTTTGTGATGGCCCCGGTTTGGGAACGAATCCATGAGGAGGCTCTGGCCCCATACCAGGCCCGACAAATTTCAGCCGAGGCAGCGCTCGAGCGTACCGCCGCGCATCTGCGAGCCTTCATGTTGGCCCAGACTCGACCCAAAGACGTGGAATTGTTCATGACGATGGCACGCTTGGGGCCAACCGCGCCGGAGCAGCTGCCTCTACGAGTGGTCATACCCGCGTACGTGCTGAGCGAGTTGCGAACGGCCTTTCAGATGGGGTTCCTCATCTTTGTGCCTTTTATTTTGATTGACCTGGTTGTGGCCACGGTACTGATGAGCATGGGCATGATGATGATGCCTCCCATGATGATCTCACTGCCCCTGAAGCTGCTGTTGTTTGTTCTCGTGGACGGGTGGAGCCTCGTGGTCCAATCGCTGGTCCGCAGTCTCGGGATGTGAAGCGAAGCGCCATGAATCCAGAATTTGCGGTCGAACTGTTGCGGACGATGATTTTCCAAGCTTTGCTACTGGCTGCGCCTGTGTTGTTCGCCGCGATGCTGGTAGGCCTGGCAGTCAGCCTTTTTCAAGCTGTCACGACGATTCATGAACACACGCTGACGTTCGTGCCAAAAGCGCTGGCGGTGGTGGGAGTGCTGCTGTTGCTGATGCCCTGGATGGTGCGGATGTTGATAGACTTCACCGTCGCAGTCATCGAGCGGCTTCCTCAAATGACCTCTTGAGGCATGGCTCCGGCGCTGGAAATTCAAGCGGTCAATTGGTGTCTGGTGTTCTTACGGGTGGGGGCGTTTCTCCACGTGCTGCCGTTCTTTTCGTCCATCCAGTTTCCCGTTGTGCTCCGCGTGGCATTGGCGGCTTTTGTAGCGTTGTTCTTGGGCCCTTTTCTGCCCCCACTTACAGTGGATCCGCTGAGCATACTTGAGCTGGTTCAAGTGATGGCCGCAGAGGTGGCCATTGGCCTGGTGCTGGGGTTCGTCGCGCGCATGGTTTTCTACGCAGTGGATTTGGCAGGTCACGTGGTTGGTCTTGAGACCGGCCTGCAATTGGGCTCGCTGCTGGACCCGTTTCAGCGGCAAACGGTGGGTCCGCCTGGTTTAATTCTCTTCCTGCTTGCAGCCGTTGTGATGCTGACGCTGGATTTGCATCATTGGATGCTGGCAGGTTTTTGGCGTACGTACTCCGTGTTACCCGTAGGAACGGTGCATTTGACGGCCGGGTTGTTTGAAGCCATGGTGCGTCACACTGCGTTGATTTTCACGGTCGCTCTACAGATGGCCGCGCCTGTGATGGCTGTGTCTTTTGTCATCTTGTTGGTTTTCAGCCTGCTCAGCCGCGCGGTGCCGCAGATGAACGTGTTTGCCGAGAGTTTTGCCTTTCGCATTGCAGGCGGGTTGCTGGTGTTTGCGCTCACGCTGCATCTGACGGCCCAGTACGTGTTCAATTATCTACATCGGCTGCCGGACGATCTGTTGATCATGGCCCGTTTGTTGCAGGGGCAGTGACCGCAACGCAGCGCATTCCAATCAGACGATCGGGTTCTCATGGCCGAGCACACGGGCGAAAAAACGGAGCAACCGACGCCGCGTCGGATGGAAGAGGCGCTCAAGCGGGGTCAGATCGCCCGCAGCGCTGAGTTACAAACGGCATTTGTGCTGCTGGGAGGCGGCGTCGCGCTGAGCTTTGCAGGCCGTGAGGTATGGGGCCGAATGGTGTCTAGTGCTGCGGGCGTGCTGGGGCATCTACATGATACACCGTTGAATCCGGACACATTGCCGGCACAGGCGGTCGCGGCCTGTTGGATCCTGGCGCAATGCACAGCGCCATTGGTCCTGGGCGCCGTGCTCGCCGGGTTGGTAGCCGGAGCGATTCAAAACCGCTTTAACACTGCACCGGAAGCGCTCACGCCCGACTGGTCGCGGTTGAACCCGATCACGGGACTGGGCCGGATTTTTTCCTGGCGTCAGTGGCCTGTGACCGGTCTGGCGGTGGCGAAGCTTGCCGTCATTTTGGGCCTGACGATCACGGAGCTGCGTGCGGTGGCGTCCGATCCTATCTTTGCCACCTCGGTCAGTGTCGGGCGATTGGCCGGTTTTTTGGGAGAGACTGCCTTGCGTTTCCTCATGCGGGTGGCGCTGGTGCTCCTGGCGTTGGCAGTAGTGGACTATGCCTATCAATCCTGGCGGAGGCGCCGCGACCTCATGATGACCCGCGAGGAACTCAAGGAAGAACTTAAACACACCGAGGGGAATCCGTTGATAAAGGCAGCCCGACGGCGTCGGCGAACCTTGACACGGGCACAGGCGCACGCATGGGTGCCCAAGGCAGATGTGGTGGTGACCAACCCCACTCACGTGGCGGTAGCGTTGCGATACGATCGCCGTACCATGCGAGCGCCGCGGGTGGTGGCCAAAGGGCTTCGGCTCCAAGCATTGCAGATCCGGGAGATCGCGCGGCTGCACCATGTGCCGATTGTGGAAAATCCGCCGCTGGCACGTCTGCTTTACCGCCATACGCCATTGGGCGGGGAAATCCCTGCATCCTTGTATGCCGCCGTCGCTGAGGTGCTGGCTTGGGTTTACCGCATCAATCGTTACCGATATTACCTGGAGGAACAGGAGGCCGGGGCCGTTGGCAGCTCGGGATCCGTATCCAATTGATCTGCCCTGTGTCTTGAAACGCCTTTCGGTTTGAGTTGCCGCGCCAACGGACCCATGTTTGGGGCATGCTAAGTTTGGAACATCTGGCTGAACTGGCGGAGCGGTTCCGGGAAGCGCGTGCCGCATCGGTACGCCCCATGCGTCTTGAAGGGCGCGTCCTCCCGTTTGGCCAGCGGCCGGTGCTCATGGGTGTCATCAACCTTTCGTCGGATTCCTGGTACCGGGAGAGTGTTTGCCTGACGGCCGAGGCAGCCATCCGGCGCGGTCGTGTGCTGGCGGCTCAGGGCGCGGATTTGGTCGATGTAGGGGCCGAATCCACCTTAGCTCACGCAGCGCGCGTCGATGAAGCGCTCCAGCAAAGCCGCCTCTTACCTGTGGTCCGGGCATTGGCGGCGTCGGGCGTGTTGGTGTCGGTCGAAACCTACTCAGCGACGGTGGCGGGCGCCGCGCTGGAGGCGGGCGCCCGAATCATCAATTTGACGGGGATCAGCGAAGCGGATGCAGTGTTTGAAATGGTGGCCGCCTATGACGCAGCCGTCATTTTGTGTTATGTTCAGGGCCCGCATGTCCGTGCGGTAGGTGATTTTGAGTTTCATGACGATGTGGTGGGAGCGATGAGGGATTGGTTTGCTGCGTTAGTGGACCGGGCGCAGCAACGCGGGGTGGAAAAGATCCTTGTGGATCCCGGTTTGGGCTTTTATTACCGCAACCTCCAGGACAGTGCGATGCGAGTGCGCCATCAGATGCAGGTGTTTCTGCAGACCTTTCGGTTGCGCACACTGGGGTATCCGATCTGTCATGCCCTGCCGCATGCCTTTGAGTATTTTGGAGAGGAAGTTCGGTGTGCGGAACCCTTCTTTGCGGTCTTGGCCGCCTTAGGCGGCACGGATTTGTTTCGCACACATGAAGTACCTCGAGTGCGAGCGGTTTTGGAAACATTGGCAGTGTATTGAAGAACGTGGGGAAGGTCAGTTGCTCGGGCGGTGGAGTGGATTTGTGTTGGGGTAAAGCGCCCCATCCCGGCATTTCGGGCAGCTTTTTATGGGAGGGCAAAAGGGCGAAACAAGTTCGGAGTTGAATCGTCCTCGGCCCGAGCATCGATGGGCTGTGGTCATTTCCCGAGCATCTGAAAGTCCGATGAACACAACGACACCGGGCTTGGAAAAAAGAGGGAACGGTCGGCCGGGACCCGAGGTTGTCTTGGGACCTGCTGTGGCTGGTGTGTTGGCCCAAGCCTTGCGGCAGTTGCGGCGGAGGCTGGCCAAACGGTGGCGGAAAGTGCGGTCAGAGCCGACGGTGACCCGTGTTCATGAGCTGCGGGTGGAGATCCGCCGCTTGCTGGCCATGGTCCGACTGTTGCGCGGTGTGGGGATGGCGGATGGAACCCAGAGGACCCAAAAGTTGCTCAAGCGTCAACTCGATGTGTTTGACGAATTGCGCGATTTGCACATTTGCCAACAGCAATTGGCCCATCGGGCGCGCGGGGGTGCAGATTGGAAGCCGCTGGAGGATCTGTGGTCCCGTCGCGAGGCAGATTGCGCGCGACGGATCGCCGATGAACTGAGGCCGCGGTGGCACAAGCGAGTCGATGCCCGACTAAAGAGGCTGCAAAAGCGATTGAAACGTGCAGCAGGTGACTTGGCCTTGGCACCGACTCCGGCGACCATTGCGGCGATTTTGCGGCCGTTGTATGAACGAGTTGTAAAACGCGCGCGCCCATTGTCTACGGTGGAGGCGGTGCATCGGTTACGCGTGGCTTTCAAGCCATACCGATATGGCTGCGAAATTCTCCGACCTTTGCTACGCGGATTAACGGCTCGAACGATTGCCCAGATGCGGGCGTTTCACTTGCAAATGGGCGAGCTGCAGGACCTGACCGTGTTTCGAAACGCGCTGAAACGAGATCGGGCGAAGGCCGGGGTGATTGCGGCGACATGGAAACGAATGGACAAACGCTTACGCCAGCGCCAGCTCCGGTGCCTGGCTCAGTGCAGATCGGGGGCGTTGCGTCTGGCTGATTGGGAGCCATCCAAGCTGGCGCAGGGGCGTTTGCGTTGACATCCTAATGCCTTGTGAAGCTGTATTTATTGCGTCATGCCGAGGCCGAAGAGGCTAAAGACGCTTCGCCACGGGCGGAGGCGTCGCGAGCCCTGACTTCGAGGGGCCGACGGAAGGTCCGGTCGCTGGCTCATGCCTTGCGGGAGCTGGACATTCGGGTGGAGTTTGTCTGGACAAGTCCGTTGACGCGGGCGCGGCAGACGGCCGAGATTGTGGTGCGCGGCTTGCGGTTGGCGCGGCCACCGTTGGCTGTGGAGGCACTTTTGCCAGATCGAAAGCCTGAGGAGGTGGTGGCGGAACTGGAGCGGTTACGGCCCCTACCAGAAACGATGCTGTGGGTTGGGCATGAACCGCATTTAAGTCGGTTGATTGCATTTCTGGTCACCGGGCATTCGGACGGAGCCGAGATCGTCGTGAAAAAATGCGGTCTGTGCCGGCTTGAGTTGGATACGATTCGGTCCGGTCGTTGCGCGCGTTTGGAATGGTTGATCCCGCCTCGTTGGTTCGCCGGCGACTGAGTCCTTTGGCAAATCTTGGGTTGCGGCGGCTCGGACCTCCGCCCATCAGGGGGGGCACTGGTCAAGACTCGATAGAACCGCGCAGAATCCAGATGCAGATGAAAGCTCAATCTCTTCAATTCGCACACGGCTATGATGGGCAAAGCTGCGAATGGCATGCCGGCGACGCGTTCGGAATCTTCGCGTCCAAGCAGGACATGTAAACGATGAGGCTGTGCGGTGAATTGGACGATCCAAGCATGAGTCGTGGCAGAAAGGCCGTGCCCGCATTCCAATCGGTTGGCCGCATCATTTGGGTTGGTGTCAGCCTTAAATTCGCCGCCGTTAGTGGCTTCACTCCGAGTGCATTGAGCAAAGTCTCTGTGCAGTCCGTGAGTAGGCGACTCTGTTTCCATTTGAACCAGCTGGCATCCCAGCATGGTCGGTGTCAGAGGCTTGAGTCTGGTTGATTCATTCCTGAAAAGGCGGTCCTGCCGACCAATGGAAAGTTGTATTGACATAAAACCATGGGCAGACCCGTTGGCAGGATTGTCCCTAACCGTCCGCGGAGTCTGGGCAGCGAAACTCGTCGTCGTATTGTACACGTTCCGGCATCACATAGGGCACGCCTACTGGATGGCCGCCATTTGGCCTTTCCGGCCGATCTAGCGCTTGTAGCTTTAGGTTCTTGCCAGCGTTGTCCAAAGGGCTGCGAAGTGGCCCTGTTAAAGGTGTGTCTTCCGGAACACCGAACTGCGCTTGAAAAAAGATGACTCGAACCAGGTCATCACACGAGATCAACGCTGAGCACCAGTACGTGCTCCCTGGAGAGTCACCATGCCGCGGAGAACACTAAAGAAACCGCACTGTTGCATCGCCAGCGATGGGTGGGATGAGCTGGGTCACTTAGCGGCAATAGATGGTCGGCCCTATGACAGGGTTCAATTCCGTCATCGCGATCGTTCGGTGGCCCGATCGGGTGATAGTGGATTTTGTGAATGACGATTGGCCAGATTCGCGGCGGCGCATTCGGAGTGTCCTGGTCTGTGCGGAGTTCAACGAAAGTGGCAGGCTGCGGGCCACTGCAGATCGGCGTATCCAGGGTTGGGTCGTCGGAACCAATACTGTTCTCATGCCTTCCAAAGGGCCACTGCTCGGACGAAGCGCCCAGACGACGCAGGCGCGATCACACCTGTTTTCTGACCATCCCATGTTTCCGTGAACCGTAACTCTGCCCTCCCACGAGGACTTTGGACAAAGGCACGATTGTCGGCAAATGGATTCTCAAAATTGCGCTTGATGCGTGACGGCGAAACCGTCCGCAGGCAAAATCGTTCCGGGAGGAAAATCAAATGTCCGTCGCTGGACTGCGTCGTCGCTGAGGCTCCGGCCTCTGAAACCAAATGGAGCTGCCACTGCGGTTGTGCAGTTCGACTGCGTGTTCCCAAGGTCGATTCGCGCGGGCTGGCACTTCGCGAATTACAGCCAAGTGGAATGGTTGATCGTTGCTCGCTTCAGGCGACGGGGAGCTTGCCAACGCCACTTTGTTGCAATCGGCATCCGGGAACCAGCCCCGGGTGACTCCCCGCTGGGTTGGTCCGGAAAAGAGCTGGTCAAACACGCGCCACCGGTCTTGGACGACCCGGTACAGGATCAACGCTTATTCGGTTTCTTCGAGTGCAAATGATCCATGGGATGGCCCCCATTGGCGACCCTCTCGGCTATTAAATGAACTTAAGCACCGGCTTCGGTGAAGCGCAGGGCAGCAGGGCGGTGCGCTGGCGACCGGCTGAGGAAAGATCGTCCATTACCGCTAGGCCCCCAAGGTCCCAAGCAATGGTACGGGACCGAAATTTCCAAACCAGTTTGGTCCATCCTTTGGGGGCCGCCATCCACGCTTTTAGTTTTAATCCACTGGGGAACTTCAAGGCGCAGGCTCGCCCTTCGGCACACTCGGGCTCCGCCGCTCCAGCAGCGTAAACTCTGCTTCGTTGCAACCAATCAATTGCTCCCAAATCTGGGGTCCAGAATCCCCTTGGTCCTCCTACGACCAGCCTCAACCAACATGGCGATGGAGCCGCCTTCGGCTGGTAGGCGACGAACCAAGTCCAGCGCGCCTGAACCGATGAGGACAGCTTGGTTCGAATCGCACCATGTAGGCAGCGCGGCAATCGGCAACAAGAAGGCTCCATTTGGAAATGCTCACACCAAAGCAGTTGGCTGCGCAAATACTGCATCGTTAACGGAGAGGTTGAGCGACAAGATGCTCAGATTATAAAGTCTGATGAACTCAGAGGATGGGGCTTGGGTCTCTGCCGATCGATACCGAGCCCGGATCTCATGAGTTAAGCAGCCAGGCAACTGCTTGCCATTGATCGCTTGTGCCCCGGGGTAATCATGCCCGGCCAGGGCATTACGAGCGGAGCGCCGTCTGGCATTAGGGCCTGCGGATCGCCGACCCTTGGAGCTGGGTATTCCCCTTGGACGATCGCGTTTCCGCTTGACTCAATTAGGGATAAAGACCCTGCCGCAGGTAAAGACAAGGCCAAGGAATCGGCGCCAGTTAACGTTCCGAGCCAAAGCACAAGATCACCCGGTGAGAGGACAAATCCTCGCCGCCACAACTGGCTATATGGATATCGCATTTTAAGTAAAGGCCCTCCAAACGGACTGAAAGCTCTGGCATCGGTTAAACAAATCCACTCTAGGTGATGGGCCGGTGAGAGGCCGGGGCAATCCATGCATTGAGGGCTCGTTCAGCAGGGTGAGCCAACGGAGCGGGTTGATTTGACCCGCCCGGCGTGTGCAAAAGTTAAAGCCCATGGGCCGTTGCAACGACCCATGCTGTGACTCCTAAGCTGGGCTCGCAATACCACTCGGTATGTCCAGACATCATAGAGGAACACAGCCTCACCTTCTCGTTCCAACCTTAAGGCTGAAGACAAGATCCCTCTCAATGGTGCGGTTGGGTGGCATCACTCCACCAAAAACGGGCTCACCAGGATCTGCGTTTTTGCTGGCAGGATAAACTCCGTCGGTCAGGCTCCAATTAGATAGGTCCACGGCGTCCTTGCCAGAGTTGTAGGGCTCGATCACTTCGCTAATTGTGGCGCCATGAGGAACATCCGTTTGATTGTCGATTGTGTTTTCATCATCGTGAACCGTTGAGGCAACCAGCAAGTCAGGGGTGGCTCCAAGAGAGCCCCCGGCTGAGTACTTGCCCGCCGGTTCATCAGGTCCCAAGGGTTACCTTAAGAATCAACCGTTTCCAGCGAAGACCAAACTCCATGAGGTTCGGTGGACCAGCCCTTCTCGTTGTCGTACTCGGTAGCGGCAACAATGGGCCCGCCGGGATCAGGTAAAAAATGTGCTCTCCGCCATGGGCCAGGTTGCTCCGTAATAGCTTGAGGGCCGAACGCTTGGATAACGTTCTTGCCATGCATTGACCCAGGCATTGGCTACCAGGACCAATCGTTACCCAGCCGCAACTACGCTCCCAGCGGGGAACCGAAACGTCATTCCTTTAAATCAGAGACCCGTTAGGTCAAGAGATGTTTGCTTGAGAATTGCCAGCTTGAGAAACTCTTCGTGCCCGCTGCCGACCGAGTTAAGATGAATCTCGACGATCCTCAATGGCAATCCCAGGCTTCCAGTGCGGAACTTGGCTTCAGGGATTGCACTCGAGGTGGTTTCTGTGAAGGAACGCGCGTGAACGGTTACGTCGGCGGTGATGTGACCAAGTCGCTCAATGTCACTGCCACTTGTTCAAACCTGTCCACGTTGAGACCTGAAGATAGATGCACACAGTCGGAGCAGTCCTCGTGATCTACTGATAAGAATCAGCCGTTCCTGGAGACCTGAAAAGTAAGAGACGGCTCAGCCAAATGGGCAATTCCGGGATGGCCTGGCCATTTACCATGGATGCTGCTGTAAGTCGGTTGAGGCCAGCGAAACGTGCACACCGCACATTGACCCTGCGTTTCGGATGGCGGAACGCCATTTGCGGACAGGCCCTCTGCTCCTAGGCCCCGTGAGGGCGTTGGGAAAGGTCACCCGGCCCCACTCACATGCGACGACGTCACCCGGTGAAGGTTCCACGTTGACGATGACTGGCAGATTGGGGTTTAGCTGCAGTGGTTCGGATTATGCGATGATTCCGAGGTAGGAACGGGTCAGCGACGTGTTGAAGCGCTGCGCCGCGAGAATATTGGTACTTATTCGCAATAACCCTGGAGGAAAACTCGGCCAGTAGGTTTGCCGAGCTGCCAGTTCTGGAGCCTTATGAGCCAAGCTCTGAATGCTGAGTTCACCTTCCGGCACTCGCGCGCGTCAGGCCGCATGGACGTTGAGTGGTGCCATCGGCCCGGTGTCCGCGACCGCATGCAATCGCACGAGCCGAAGCGGGGCAATTCTATGAATGCAAGACCGCGCCGGAGGAAGAGGCAACGGCACTGCCCTTGCGCATGTCCGCCGTCTGTGTGCTGCCGACCAGGGGATGGCCATCCCAGAACGAAGCGGGTGCATTTTGGAATCCGGCAGTGACCTGGTGGGAGGTTAAGACCCTCAAGCTAACAGGTTGAGACGCCTTGTGATTGACGGCCCGAAACGTTCAGGTGGAAGCTTCCGGGGCCCAAACCTCGGCGGCTTGCAACCCGGCACCCGGTAGCCTCAGCGCCAACCACCCCGCAGCTGCGGCCCCGTTAGATCCAAAAAGGAGCACCCGGTCGAGTCCTCCTAAAGGCAGTTTTATCGGAAGAGTAACGGGACGAACTCCACCAGATAATCACGCCAGTTGTTCCAGGTATGACCTCCGTCGGTTTCCTTATACACCACAGGCCAGCCATGTTGTCGGAATAGATCCACCGTGGCTCGGCTGGTCTCTACCACGAAATCGTCTCTGCCTGTTGCGAACCACAATTGGTGGAAGCCCTCGCGTACTGCAGGGTTGGTCAGAACAGCCCGATGCTGTTCGTCCCACCGGCTGCCAGGAGTTGTAGGACCAGGACGACCACCGAGTCCAAAGATCCCTGAACTAAAGACGCCAACTTGAACAAACGCCAGCGGTCGGTGCATGAGCACGTTTAACGCCTGCATACCTCCCATGGACAAGCCCGCCATTGCCCGGTCTCGGCGCTCTGTTCGAACCCGGTAGCGCCTTTCAACCTCCGGCAAAAGGTCCGTGAGAAAATCTCGCTCGAATTCTTCACTGAATCGCATTCCAAACCGAAAAGGTCCAGTGTGTCCGTGGGGCATCACCACGATCATGGGTCGCGCCCGGCCCGCAGCAATGAGGTTGTCAAGGATCAATCCCGCCCGACCCACACTGGTCCATGAGTGATCGGAATCTGTTGCTCCGTGCAACAAGTACAAAACAGGGTAATGCTTCGTTCCGATTTCATAGCCCGGCGGCGTGTATACATGCATACGGCGATGCCGTTGCAAAGTGGTGGACCAATACCAAACCTCAGCTACCGCGCCGTGAGGAACAGGTTTCATGTCAAACCATTCCGAGCCCGGCACCAACACCAGACTCCAAACTGTATCGTTCGATTCACTGACGGTAGGATTGCCCGGGTCCGTGACCGAAAGGCCGTCCACGAGGAAACGATAGCGATACGCCCCCGCCGGTACGGGACCAACTGTGCACGACCAGACGCCCTGACTGTCCCGCTGGAGTTCCGGGAGTTCCCGTATCCCGGTGCCTTGTAGATCACTGCTTTGTAATCGGACGGACCTGGCATCCGGGGCGCGTAAATGGAATCGCACCGTACGGTCTTCCTTGACCTCGGGCGCGAATGTCGGAACCGACGCACCAGCCTGCGCGCTTGAGGGAGGCGCAGCTATTTGTCCCAGCGCCTTGTCTGGAGCCACGGGTATGCCAAAGGCCAATCCATGCAACAGAGCCCATAAGGCCGGGCAGTGATTTTTTCCGAACATGCGCAGACCACTGAGCCTCATCACCCCATGCCCAGCCGGTCCAAGCCATGCCTTGGTGGCGTCCTTGTAGCCCGTATCAGATCCGCCAGCCGGTGAACGCTTCATGAGATTCCCTTTGATCGATCGGTTCGTTGCATGCGCTGCAAGTGGGCTGCTCCATGCGGGGCAAGCTTTCAGGATGGATTCCCTGCCGGAGCCTTCCCCGGGTGCCAACCTATCTCGGGCGATTTTACGACCGACGCCCTCTAGGTGACGAGCTGATTTGGCTCTCTACGAGGCGTGGACGGTCCAGCCCGAGGAAGGATAGGCCCCCGCTCCTGATCGTTTCCCCCTTACTCGATCTGATCCGACCGACTCGGAAGCGGGTTTGGTGAAACTCAAAACGCATCGGCTGCGAGGCAATCGTTAATCCTGCGTGATGCTGCGCAAGCGTTGCTCCAGGGCTTTGCGGAGTTCTTCTCGCTGGTTTTCATTTGCCTCCCGGGGTACGTGCAGGGGCGGTGCCAGAATCACAACCCAACGCGCGAAAGGCAGCGGGACAAGGAAACCGTCCCAGCTTTTCAACCGCACGCACCGGCTTAAAGAGTAAGAAGCCGGCACAATAGGCAGGCCGGTGAGCTGGGCCAAAGCGATCACACCCTCTTGCACCACGTAACGAGGTCCGCGGGGGCCGTCTGGGGTAATGGCCAGGTCGTAGCCGCGTCCGGCCCAGGAGGTCAGCTCTAGCAAGGCTTGGGGACCGCGTCGGCTGGATGAACCTCGAACCGGTTGGACTCCGTAACATTGAAGCACACTGGCCAACAATCCGCCGTCCCGACTCGCACTCACCAACGCAGCCAATCCGCGGGCTTTAGAGTGCGGTCGCGCGAAAACAAAGTATGCCTCCAGGCACAGGGCGAGTCGATTGTGCCACATTACATAAATGGCTTGAGGCGGAAACACGGAAGCAGTGCCCTCGAACAACACATGGGAACGCAAGCTTCGGGCCACCATACGAGTCATTGTGTAGATGGCGCGAGCCGCCCACTGCTGCAGCTGCGTGGGTTGATGGGGGACAACCAGGCCCCCGCGGGCGCGTCCGGACGCATGCCCGCGTTGTGAAAGCGTTCCATTCATGTTCCCGACGCACTGCGCTTGAGCGCCGCGCGGACCAGGGTCTCCACAGTCGCTTGCGGTCCCAATAAAGCGGCCGCCTCTTGGATTCGTTGCTGAGCGTCCGCAGCCTTGCAACCCAGTGCCATCAACGCCAGCACTGCGTCCTGAAGCGTTGCATCCAACCCAGTTCCCACTGAGCCTGCGCGGGCGCCTTCTGCAACTGCGGCACGAGCCATTTTGTCCTTCAGTTCGACAATGATGCGCTCTGCTGTTTTCCGGCCTACGCCAGCGATACTGGATAACGTGCGCAAATCCCCGCGAGCCACGGCCGCGCGAAACTCTGTTACGCTCAACCTACTGAGGATATTCAACGCAATTTTCGGGCCTATCCCGCTGACAGTGTGAATCAGCAAGCGGAACGTGTCCCGCTCGGCCTGGGTGAGAAAGCCATACAGTCGATGTGCGTCTTCGCGTACCACCAACTCCGTGAGCAACCGAACCGGTTGCCCCACAGGAGACAATTTCTCATAGGTGGAGAGGGGAATGAACACTTCATAGCCCACGCCCTGTACGTCCACCACCACCTGCGTGGGCAGCGCCTCTACCAAGGTTCCGTGCAAAGATGCGATCATGTTCTGATCAAACTCCGTCCACTGATTTGAGTTGCGTTGGTGTGCCAGAGGCCGGAAGGGCAGATGCGCGTTCAAATGCGTCGGCTGACCGTGGCCCACGGGTGGCAGCACGATTGCCAATGCGCCACCGCCAAAGCCAGGGCGTCCGCTTCATCAGGTCCCGGAATCGTTGTCAAGTCGAGCAGCCGGGTAACCATCCGCGCTACAGCTTGCTTGCCGGCTGCACCATGTCCTGTGATGGCCAATTTGACTCTCCGGGGCGGGATTTCGTAAATTTCCAAGCCCGCCCCGGCCAGCACCCCGAGCGCAGCACCGCGCGCTTCTCCCATGACCAAAGCTGTGCGGACATTCCGCGCATGGAATAGGCCTTCCAGCACCGCCACTTGGGGGCGATGTTGAGCAACGAGCTCGTGCAAGGTCCTGACGAGGGTGGCCAAACAGGCCGTGCGCGACCAGTCCCTGGGACACCGGACCACACCAAAGGCGACAGCATGCAGGTGGTCTGCCTTTCGTTCCACCAGGCCATAACCGGTGCCGCGCAGGGAAGGGTCCAAACCCAACACCACGCCTTCCGGCGTGCCGTGGCTTGAAACCGCTTGCGGCGCCGACCGTTCTTTTTGCCGACGCAATCGTGCCTCCAGCTCGGCATATGCTCGTGACGAAATGCCCACGGACGACAGTTTGCCACTGGGTGGCTTATTCTCCAATGGGAAATCCACGCATAGCCCGCCGAATGCGAAGAAGCCGGACGCCCCGTCTATCAAGTGAACATCCAGCGGCACAACCAAACCGAGGTGAACATCGCCACAAGGTCCGTGATCATACCGGCCCACAACGCATGCCGGATTCGGTTTACTCCCACGGCGCCGAAGTAAACCGCCAACACATAGAAGGTTGTTTCTGTACTGCCGTACAGGGTGCCTGCCATCCGCGCTAGGAGACTGTCCGGCCCGTGCGTTTGCACCAGCTCCGTAAACACGCCCAGCGCTCCACTCCCGCTTAGGGGTCGGACCAGCGCCAACGGCAAAAGTTCCGGAGGAAAACCTAGCCAGGCCAGTATCGGCCCCAAAATCCGCGTCAGCCATTCCACGCCCCCTGCGGCGCGAAACATGCCAACCGCAACGAGCATGGCCACAAGGTAGGGCAGAATCCGAACGGCAACTCGCAGGCCTTGTCGGGCACCTCGCACAAACTCTTCGTACACGCGCACTCCCCGCAATGCGGCATAAAGCGGGAAAAACGCCAGCAGAAACGGCACGCTCAGCAGGGACACTGCGCGCAATCCCCGAACGGCCCAAGGATGCTCCGCATGGGAGATCGGACCTGCTCCTCCCCACAGGTGAGCCAGGAAAAGACCTAGGAAGAATAACGCCAGCAGAGTTAAGGCGCCACGTGCCCACCTCGTTAGCGGACGCAGCTCAGGGACCGGACCTTGCGCCGATGGTATCTCCACGGCTGCAATCGGTGCTCCTTTCAGCCGGGATTGCGGAGAAGACTCCGTAGGGATGCGGAACCAGGGTAGTCGTTCGAGCAGGCGGGCCGCGGTCACGGCCGTGAGTGCACTGCAAAAGGTTGCCACCAGCGCTGTTCCCACGATCGCCGTGGGCTCGCGGGCCTGATGCGCGGCCAACACCGAAATGGCCGTCACGGGAATGAGCTGAAGAGAACCCGTGTTTATTGCCAGAAACGTGCACATCGCATTGCTGGCCGTCCCTGGATTCGGATTGAGCCGCGCCAGTTCCTGCATGGCGCGCAATCCGAGCGGTGTGGCGGCGTTGCCCAATCCCAGCATATTCGCGGCCATGTTCATAATCATGGCACCCAAAGCAGGATCCCCCGCCGGCACGTCCGGGAAGAGCCGTCGCATCAACGGTTGAAGCAGAGCGGCCAGTGCGCGAATGAGGCCGGCCCGTTCCGCAAGACGTAAGATGCCCAACCACAATGCCAACAGCCCGACCAATGGCAGCGCCACTTCCATGACGGCGACTCGGGCCAATTCCAGTGCTCGTGCGGTCAACACCTCCAATCGACCGGTGCATCCCGCCAACAACACCGACCCGAGAAGCATTCCTAGCCAGATCCAGTTCAACATACAAATTGCTCCACGCGCGTTCGCTTGCTGGGCTGTTCGTCTCGAAGTCAGTTCGGTGCCAGTCCGAGCCAATTCAGCCCCCACTGAATCCACCAGGGGATGGTCACCAGACTGACCAGCGATGTGCTGAGTACAACTTGCATCGCTGTGGGGACGTGTCCCCCGTAGTGCCGGGCCATGACAATAGGGAAAACCGCCGCCGGCATGGCGGATTCCAACACAAGCACGCGTTGCAATTCAGGGCTGATTGGCAACCAACGGGCCATGGCCAGGAACAACCAGGGCAAAAGTCCCAGTCGTATGCAAACCGCTACTGCCATGACCCTCCAGCCAACTCTGACGCGGCATTCGCCGAGTTCGTCTGCGATGACTGCTCCAATCAACAAGAGCGCCGTCGGCACGGCGCATTGGCCCAACCAGTGAAGGCCCGTGCGGAAAGGTCCGGGGATCCATGCATGGCCCTGCCACACGTTCACGAGCAGAGCCGCGACCACCGCGATCAACGGGGGATTGAGCACTCGACGCCACGGCAGCCGGCAGGTCCTGCCAGACAGCCCTGCGACTCCCAACGTCCACAGAGCGACCTCCACACCGGTCATGTACAAGAACAACACCCCGGCTGTGGAGGTGTCGAAGAGCAACAAACAGAGGGGCAGAGGGATGTACCCGTAGTTGTGCAGAGCAACTGAAACCCGAAATGTACGTGCAGCCACTGGATCTTTCAGCCCGTGCCAACGGCACGCCAGATGTGCGACGAAAAGGCTCAGGCCCACTGTCAGAAAACCGCTCGCCGGCGCCCACCATACGTTTTGCCACCGATGCAGCGCGGCATTGCCCAAGGCTGAATCGAGGATCAGGCAGGGCACGAAAATTGAAAGCGTCAGACGCAACAAACTGGCATCTGCATCCCGGCTCAACCATTCGCGCTGCCGCAACCAGAACCCGCAACCGATCAGCCCAAACACGGGCAGGACGGCTTCCACAATCGTTCGGTATGTGTTCATGAAGCCCTTTAGACAGAGTCGGCCGAAATGCGAAAGCCATCCGCCCCGAGGAAAACCAACAACACCGTTTCAAATTCGATTTGTTGCAGTGCCCGGGCATGTCGAATTAGAGCCGGGTCGCCCGCTGCAAGCACCGCTCCAATCAAGTCCACAAACTCAAATGGATTCCATACACCTTCACGAATCAAACGCTCGCTCCATGATTCCAAGCCGGATTGACGAAACCATGGCCGGGTTCGCTGAGACAGTGTCCTCAAGGCGCGGTGCGAGCCGGTCCGGCGCCACCAGTACTTGGCATTCCAAGGATCCGGCTCGCGTCGGTGCACGAAGGCGTGCACCAGCCATCCATCCGGGGTTTGACTCTCCTGCACCCGTTCATGGGCCGCTTCCCAGTGATCATGCCACAGCAGGATGAGAGCTTGAAGGGCACGATAATCCACCGCTGAGGCCGGGAGTGCCTGCTGCAATGGTATCCAGCGGGCTTCCAATGCTGCCAAAGATTCTGTCCCCGTGCGGGGCCGTACAATCAGCTCAGCCGGCTCTGGCGTGGCCAGCAATGACAGCCAAGCCTCCACTCCCATGGATTGGTCTTTCATGCGTGTAGGAAATGAGTCGCGTCGTTTTTCTCGAAGGGGGAAACCTGTCCCAAACGGGCGACCAGGTCCTCGACGATCCACGATGGATGAACGGCACCGAGATGGTCTGCCACAGCGCCGTGCTGCCAGACAGCATAGCGAACGAGTTGGCAAAGATCCTGTTGCAAGAGGGGCTGGGCCAGGAACCCAGCCAAGTACCCCGCCAGCACGTCCCCACTCCCACCCTGTGCCAGACCGGGGTTACCACTGCAGTTCACATACACGGGTCCGGTGCTGCGGCCGATCAGAGTCTGGTGCCCCTTTAATACTACCCAGGCATGTCCGTACTGTTCCGACAGCTTGCGCAGCGCGCTGACGCGATCTGCTTGAACCTCTGCCGGGCTGCAGCGGAGCAAACGCGCTGCTTCCCCTGGATGCGGCGTTAACACGCGAATCCGACAAGCAGGTACAGCACCGGCTGGCAACCAGTCCAACGCACTGGCGTCCACCACAACGGGCTCAGTAGCTTCTTGCCAGATTTGAACCACAGTTTCTATTAACTCGCGAGACACGTCGGTCCCGGCCAGCCCAGGACCGATCAACCACGCCGTGAGTCGTTCCGGAGGACGAGAATCCGGTAACCACGGTCGAACCATGACCGCCTGCAATTGACCGGCTACAGCCGCATACGCCTGCGGAGTGGTGCAAAGTGTGATCAGTCCCGGACGTGCCCGTTGAGCCGCGCGGGCTGTCAGTACAGCAGCCCCATGGTACCCCAGACTACCGGCTAGGATGGCTAGGTGCCCAAACGTGCCTTTGTGAGCCCCAACGGGACGCAGGGGGGGCCATGCTTCGAAGTCCCCGGGCAACGTCCATTGCAAATCCTCTCCGATCGGGCAGGGGATCAGTCCAATATCCGGAATCACCTCCAACCGGCCCGTATGCACGGCTGCGGCAGGGTGTAAAAGCCCGCGCTTGGGGGCGCCCAAGGTGAGTGTAACGGCGGCGGATACGGCCGCTCCGCGGACCTCACCTGAATCTGCATCCAAACCAGAAGGGACATCCACGGAGACCACTCGTCTGGAGGCCACGTTAATTCGTTCGATGAAGTGGCGCCACGCCTCATTTAAGGGACGATTCAGCCCGATGCCAAACAGTCCATCCAAGATCCAGCGCGGTTGTTGAGCTAGCGCCGCCTCCAACGCGGCCAGCGCCTGAGCGGGATCCTGGACTTCCAATAAGGTGACTGTTCGGCCTTGCAAATGCGGGACGGTGGCCCGGGCATCATCGCCATTATGACCCTTGCCTGCGAGGACAAGAATCGAATCCCCGAGCCGCGAGTGCCGCAGCAGCCACGATGCAAGTTTTTCGCCCACCCGGGCAATGACCTCTGCTTGTGTGCGGCCGGCGGCCCAACTGGCCTCCTCCCACTGGCGCATCTGTGCCACACTTAAGACCGGTACTGGCATAGGCTTGCTCGATGGGGCACTTGGTTCCTTCCTATTCCGTCGGTTCGCATCATTCCATCTCGATGGAGTGACTGATGAGCCGCATGGTCCGCAGAGACCGTATGCGATCCGTTTGCTGGCTTTGTAGCGGGGTCCACTCGCGGACACAAGGCTGGTGAGACGGCCGGGGAAAAGGGCGCGGATGTGGCATCTGGGTTGGGCGCGTTCGGCCCGCTGGTCGGAGGCAGCTTGTTCTATGGCAAATCGGCCGGGGCCGCTGCTGCGGCTCAAGCGCACGCAGGCATAATAGCTGTTGAGGTCGGCCCTGACGAATTATTTGGATGGCCGGTCTCCCTCAAGCACCGATCGATCGCTTCAAACAGCGCTCGCGGATGATACGGTTTGGAGAGAAAAATCGTACCGGGCTGGCGTTCCAATGTCTCACGCACAATGTCCGGGCTGTAGCCGCTGGTGTAAATGACCTTCAGCTCGGGGTTCAAACATTGCAGGGTCTGGGCCAGGTCATAGCCGTTCATGCGACCGGGCATCACCACATCCGTCAGCAGCAGGTCCGGAACCGCGCCGGATGTTTCCCACAGCCGCATGGCTTCGTCCGCGTCGGTGGCTTTGAGCACACGATAGCCCCGGCGTTTCAACAACTCGGCTGTCAGATCGCGAACCGGGATTTCGTCTTCCACGAGAAGGATAATCGGCCCTTGGCCTTGTGCGACGCCACAGCCCAGATTTGCGGAAGCCGCACAAGAAAGCTGAGGCGCAGCCGGGGATGACCCGTCCTGGCCCGCCGTTGCCTCGACCGGAGCTACCGGCAAGTACACGCGGAACGTGCTGCCTTCGCCAGGTCGGGTGCGCACTTCCACCCAGCCTTCATGCTGTTTAACGATGCCATGCACTGTGGACAGTCCCAACCCCGTGGCCCGGCCGAGCCCTTTGGTGGTAAAAAACGGGTCAAAAATGCGTGGCAAAACCTCGGGCGCAATCCCGCAACCGTGATCGGTGACTTCAAACCAGACGAAGGAACCGGGTCGGGCATCCGGGGTCTTGGCGGCGGTTTCAGGTGTCACGTCCGCGCAACCGGTAGTTATCTCAATCGTATCGCCATTGGGTGCGGCGTCGCGGGCATTTAACAAGAGTTGCAACAGCACTTGTTCGAGGCCATGCGGGTCGGCCAGAACAGGGGGCAGCGCTGCAGCCGTCCGAAAACGCACGTTGTGGCGGTCGCCCAGGCTACCGGCCAATAATGGAACCATTCGCTGAAGCGTTTCGGCCAAATCCAACGGCCGGGGCTGCAGCCACTGGCGACGGCTAAAAGCCAGTAACTGTTGAGTCAGCCGCGCAGCTCGCTGAGCATACTCCGTGGTTCGCTCTAGCAGCGCTGCCTGCAGGGCCGGATTTACGTCGCCGCTTTGGAGCAAGGAAATGTTGCCAAGGATTACCGTGAGAATGTTGTTGAACTCATGTGCAATGCCGGCAGTGAGTTGTCCGACTGCCTCAAGCTTTTGCGTTTGCCGCAGTTGTTCCTCCAGCCGGACCTGAGCGGTAATGTCTTCGGCTGCCAGTAACAGACAGGTTTCTTGGCCCAGCGAGACCGGTTGGGAACTGAGTAACACACGCCGCTCTTGACCATCAGGACGCTTGCACAAACAGGATTCCTGCCGGAGTGGCCTTTGCAGATCGAGGGTCACCGGGGCGGGTGCCGGTCCTTGGGTTACCCATTCTACCGGGGATGCCGACGCTGCCAGTAGTTCCGTGCGCGACACGCCGCACAGCTCCACAAATGCCGGGTTCGCGTCCACAAACCGGAAAGGTTCGAGCCGCAACAATGCCAGCGGAACGGGACTGAACTCAAAAGCACGACTGAAACGGGCTTCACTCTCGCGCAGGGCGACCTCCGCACGCAACCGCTGTGCAACCTCGCGCTGCAATTCTGCATTTGCTGCCACCAACTCGGCAGTGCGTTGTTGGACCAGACGGTCAAGGTCTGCAATGCAGAGTCGCGCTTGCTTTGCCAGCTCCCATTTCCGGGTCAGGGCGTGCGCCAGTTGCAGCACCTCGATGGTTTCGAACGGTTTTTTCAGAATGAGTAGACTGTCGGTCTGGCCCAATCGCCGTACAAAATCATCCCAAGCATAATCTGAATGTGCTGTGCAAATGACCGCTTGTAAATCCGGTGCCACTTGCCATAGGTGCTCCAAAGTTTCGACTCCATCCCAACCGGGAGGCATGCGCACATCCACGAATGCCAGTTGGTACGGATCCCCCTCCTGCAGCGCTCGTTCGACCATCGCCAGGGCCTCCTGACCCTGGTGAGCCGATTCAACGCGGAACGTCACTTGGAGCGAGCTCTCTTCCGGTTCCCCAAACAGGGCAGCTTCGGCTGCTTCCAGTTCCACGGAGCGAGCGGTGCCAACTTGACCGCAGAGGATCTTGCGAAAATCGGCGTGGATCGCCGGATTATCGTCCACCACTAAGATCCGCGGGGCCTTGGCTGAAGGGGAGGCGCTCATGAAGATGTGGGGAGATTCTTGTAAGGGATGCGCACGGTGAACCGCGCGCCTTTGCCGGGACCGTCGCTATGCACGTGAATGGAGCCGCCCAATGCCTTCGCCGCCAGGGCGCTGCTGTGCAAGCCGAAACCGTGGCCATTGGGCCGTGTGGTAAAACCGTGTGTGAAAATGCGGGTAAGATTTTCTGCTGGGATTCCTACTCCGTTGTCCTCTACCTCCATGACCAACCAGGCCTCGCCCTCGCGTCGAATGCGCGCCACCACGCGCTTATCGGGTCGGCCTGAATCACTGACGGCGTATTTGGCGTTGCGGATCAAATTGACCAAAATCTGCAGCACCTTGTGGCGATCCACGAGAATGGGCGGCGCCGGCTCAAATTCCCGGACCAGCGTGATGGTGTGCCGGTCTAGGGCGGCTGCATTAATGCGCAACGCGTCTTCCATCAATTGGACAGGCTCGATGGTTTCTTCCACACCGGCCAGCCGGGCATAGTTTTGTTGCATAGCCACCACCTGCTTGATGTGCTCTACATGATCCCGCACCTGTCCCAACTCAGTCAGCAGAAGCTCCTGTTGTTCGCTCAGTGCCTGACTCACGCCTTCAAGATAAGCAAGCAGATGCTTGCCGCGCGGATCTTGTGTCAGGAATTCGTCCATGTGCCCGATATGTTCTCGCAGCAATTGCGGGACTTTGGCAAGGTTGGCAAACCGGTTCTGCCGGATCCGATCTAGCAGGACGGAGCAGGAAACGTTGATACTGGTAAGCACGTTGCCCACATTGTGTAATACGTCACTGGCTACTTCCGCCATGCCGGCCAATCGGGATGCATCGACCAGCCGCCGATGAGTTGCTTCGAGTTCCGCTTCCGCCTTTTTTAGCTCTGTGATGTCTTTGGAGATGCCAAATGTGCCGATGATTTCACCCCAGGCGTTGCGCCAGGGCATCTTGGTCGTCAGGCACCACGTGACGCGACCATCTTTATGCGTCTCTTTCTCTACCTTGCCGATGACGGGTTCACCCGTGGCGATGATGCGTTGTTCATCCTCAAATGCCGGTCGCGCATGTTCCTCGGTGAAGATGTCGAAGTCGGTCTTGCCTACCAGATCCTGCGCGCCTCCAACCTGGGGCAACTTTTCCAAAAGCGCGCGGCTGAAGCGTACGAACCGTGACTGGCGGTCCTTGAAGTAAATGGCGTCGGGAATGTTGTCGAGCAGCGTTTGGAACAGCTCGCGTTCGTAATTGAGCTGATCTTCAGCTTGCTTGAGCTGGGTAATGTCCTTCGAGATTCCGAAGGTGCCGACGATCTCACCTTGTGCGTTGCGCCAAGGCACCTTTGTGGTCAGGGCCCATGTCACGCGGCCATCGGCATGGGTCTCTTTTTCAAGCTTGCCCACAATGGGTTGGCCCGTGCGCATGATGGTTTGCTCGTCTTCAAAGGCCGGACGCGCATGCTCCTCCGTGAAGATGTCAAAATCCGTTTTGCCCACCAAGGCTTTGGGATCTTGCAAGTTGTAACGCTCTACGAAGGCTCGACTGTAGTGGACAAACCGGGACTGGCGGTCCTTGAAATAGATCATGTCCGGGCAATGCTCCAGCATGGTTTGGAAGAGGCTGCTGGCTTGGGCCAGAGCTTCTTGAGCCTGTCGAATGGCTGTCACATCCTCATAGGTGCCAAGCACGCCAATGATCTCGCCCTGGGCATCGCGAATGGGAACCTTGCTGGTTCGCAACCAAGCCAAGGAACCGTCGGGCCGAACTTGGGGCTCTTCATAATCCAGCTTCGGCTGGCCCGTCGTCATGACCTCCTGATCATCCGCACAGTACTGGTCAGCATTGATGCGCCAGGGAAGATCGTGATCCGTTTTGCCGACGATGGCTTCTGGGCTGGACAATCCGCAATCCGCTGCGAAAGCGCGATTGCAGCCCAGGTACACCGAATTGCGATCTTTCCAAAAAATCCGTTGCGGTGTCGTATCCAAAATCATCCGCAACATTTGCGTAGATCGGAACAACTCGGCCTCCATTCGTTTGCGAGTTGTGATGTCACGCCCGATGCATTCCACCACAGGCGCCCCCTCCAAACCCAGCGTACGGCGCAAGGACAGTTCCAAGTGCAACTCTCGGCCCGACGAACTACGCAACTGGGTCTCAATACGGAGAGGAGCCTCCGACGCGTCTTCGGCTTGAAGCAGACGTTGGATGGTCTCCCAGCACTCGGGGGAAACCACGCTGTGTACGGGCACTTGCTGGAGATCCGCGGCGTTTACGCTCAGCGCGCGGCGCAGCGCCGCATTGCCGGAGGCGAACCGGCCCTCTACGTCTACGGTGAAGATCAGGTCATGAGCCTGTTCGATCAGCTCGCGAAACGATCGTTCCAATGCTGCTTCTCGTTCCAATCGTTGTTGCAATTGCTCCGTTTGGATTTGAACCTGGCGACGGAGATACAGGCCCCAGACGCCCATGCCTGCCGTCAAGGCGGATAATAAACTGATCAGCGCAGCAGAATGACTGGCAGTCCATCCAGTTGGGATTGCGACCTGCCCCATGGCGCTGCCGGGGTAAGCCGATGCGCTGAAAGATTCATTTGGGGACGTTTTTTGCGGCAGTCCTGCTGCACCTGCAGCAGTAGCCAGTCCCGGGGCCTGGGTAAGCGCCGTGATACATGCCCCCGCAAGCGTGGCCAAGCCCACAATCCACCAGAACGACCCTGGCTGATGGCGCATCCGCGCCTCTGGCTCTAGCGCTGGCTTTTTGAGGTTCATGGCGAACAAGCTATTTCCAGTGTTTGCCGACGGTTGTTCTCTGCCACCATCGGTCAAAGCCGGACATCCGTCAGGACGCCGGAAAGGGTGATCCAGCGTCCTGCCATCATCGTCGAGTGGCCGCTGGGACGACACCATGGCCGGCCCACATGTTCGCCCTTGTGCAGGCGGCGCTGTGTCTCGCGACCGGCCTTAACTCGACACGACTTTCCAAGCCCTCGTTGACCTACGGTTCGATGGTCCTAGCTCGACATCGGCGGGTGTTGGCCCCGACTTTAGCCAAGAGTGGGTAACACTCGGCGCACCCCAGGGTGGCAACCGGGCGATCGCAGGTGCATGCAGGGATCGGTTGAACGCTTGAAGCCAGCAATTCGAAGGAGACTCCCCAAGGCGTACCCTGAATTATTTCGGTTTCCTCGACGGTAGCAGCCGCCTCATGAATGCCTGGCTGGAGGCTGCTTTAGGGGAAGGCGCGCACCGTGGCCTCCAATGATGGGAGGTCGGCGACGTTCCAGATCTGAACATCCTTCTGAATGCGCTTCAGAAAACCGGTCAACACCGTGCCGGGCCCCAGCTCAATAAACCGGGTGAAGCCTTCAGCTAAGAGGCGCCGCATGCTGGCTTCCCATCGTACGGGTGCCGTCACCTGCTCTACCAGCCGAGCTCGGATGGAATCTGGGCCATCGTGCGGAGCCGCGGTGACATTGGAAAGGACTGGGACCGCCGGAGACCTCATGGGAACTGCTCCCAGCGCAGCCTCCAGACCTGGTTGGGCTGGGGCCATCCAGGGAGAGTGGTAGGCCCCGGCCACGTTCAGAAGTACCGCCTTACGCGCTCCTCGTGCCCGAGCCAGTTCCACGGCCCGTTCTAATGCCGCGCGCGGTCCGGAGATCACTATTTGACCGGGACAGTTCAGATTGGCGACGGCTACGCCCGTTGTTTCACAGACCTCCCGCGTGACAGGTTCGTCCAAACCGAGGATTGCTGCCATGGCACCATTGCTTCCTTCGCAGGCGGTTTGCATCAGACATCCCCGGGTCCGTACCAATCTCAACCCGTCATCGAACGACCAAACGCCTGCTGCGGTGAGTGCTGTAAATTCGCCCAGCGACAATCCCGCAACCGCTTGGAATTCCAACCCGGGACAGCGTGTGCGCAACAACTCCCATGCCACCCAGCTCACCAAGAAAATGCCCGGTTGAGCATGTTCGGTCTGCGTCAAAACTTCTGCGGGCCCCTCGAAACAGATGCGGGTCAACTCATAGCCAAGAACTTCATTGGCGCGGTCGAACCACAGGCGCGCCTCCGGGAGCGTTGCCAGGTCGCGCCCCATCCCCACGTACTGGGCTCCTTGTCCTGCGAACAACAATGCTGTTTTCTGATTCATGCGCGGAATCACTGAATCCGAAACTCACGACCGGGAAAAGTCCAGATTCGCGAGCCTCGACGGGTGTCCACCCCGCCGTTAGGGGGCCCAGCCCAGAGAAGTTGGTTCCCGACCATATGCTGTCGTTGAGCGAAGCCTGGACCCGAGTTAGCAGACTTCAATGGACCGCCCTTGCTGGCTCGACAATGGTTAGGCTAGTGCCCAAGCTGTGTTCGATGGGGAACGAAAGCAGCGAACGATCGCCCGTAGATGCCTTGTGGGACGAGTACGCCCAAGCGTTTCGGTCGTTTGACGATCTGACCTTGGCTCGCTGGTTGGCTCAAACCTTGGGTCAACTCCAGGGGCACGCCTGGCGAATGTCGCATCCCTTGGTGGCGTCCTACCGACTGGCTGCGCAGGAAGCACACCGACGCGGCGTCTGGCTCAAGCGGCTAGCGACTCCCCCGGCTGCCTATTTGGAGGCCGCTTGCTGCCGCGCGCCGGCCTTGCCTGTGCTCACGCGGGACGTACGGGATGCTGGACTGCTTTGTCAGCATTGCAACGAAACCCTGGTACCGTTTGAGGAGCTCCCGGAAGAAGTCCGGCCGGAGCTCGAGCTTTGGGCGGCTCAATATGCACCCGTCCACGGGGTGGCACATTGGGACGATCGCCAGCGTAAAGCAGTCGGCCACTACGAGCGTGCCCTGGAGCAGGCGGCGGAGGAAGCGGAGCGTCTTTTGGTCCGGGCAGGATTTGAGTTGGCTCCCAGATTGTTAGAGTTCTACCCAGCGGTAATTTGGGAGGATCAAGATGAGTGTCTGGATGTGCGGCCTGAAGACGTACTGCTTCAGCCCTCGGAATGAAACCTGGTGCATCCACTCGTGCTGTTGGAGGTCCCACCTTGCGCGGTGCGCCTTAACGCGGATTCATTCAGATTGCCGACGCCCTCTTCAGCTCCCTGAGGCTGAGGAATTTGTTCACCGCAACGCGCCGGCCCGGGGTCGTCCGGGCATGAAAGGGCCCTGGCTCTTGACCGGCCGGTCAGGATCAGGGCGGTTGCACGCTCCGATCGGAGTCTGACCGTCCACCGGACTTGGGCAATGGCACGCTCGGCAACGGTTCGGGGCAGAAAGGGCCTTCCCAAAGCGAACGTGCCCGCACTAATTGCTGCAACAATTGTGCGTCTGCGGGAGGAAATTTGTGACGCCGCAGATTCTGACGCGCTACCCACTTAAAGCGTGAGCACCCGAGTGGACGCGGTTGGCCGCCTGTCCAGCGGCTCAAAAAGAAGCGGATTTCGACGCCGATTTCGGGGTAGTCATGTCGAACCAGGGCCCATAACGGCCCCACTTCTACCTCAATGTCCAGCTCTTCCTTCAACTCACGGCGCAAGCAGGCTTCGAAACTCTCACCCGGCTCCCGTTTGCCTCCCGGAAACTCCCAGAAGCCTGCTAAGTGCGTTCCTTGAGCCCGACGAGTAATTAAAACTCGCCCTTGATGGAAGACCAGGGCGGCCGCGACTTCCACGATGGGCCTCGGATCGTTGGCAGAATGGGCCATAGCCCAGTGAGCCTTCGGGCTTGCTGCCGCTCAGCGGCCGATGCTCTTGTAAATCCAGCCCAGCCTCTCCATTTCCCGGGGATCGAAGAGATTGCGACCGTCAAAGAGAATCGGATGGGTCATGACCTTTCGGGCCCGCTCCAGATCGAGCTTCTTGAAAACGTCCCATTCGGTGGCTACTACCAAGGCATCGCAACCCTCCGGCACCGCGTTCATGTCGTCCACGTACGTTACGTTCGGCCCCTCCGGGAGCACTGCACGCGCCTTGCTCATGGCTTTGGGATCGTGCACACGTAGCCGTGCGCCTTCACGCAAGAGCCGTTGGCACAGTTCAATGGCCGGCGACATCCGCACATCGTCCGTGTTCTGTTTGAAGGCTAGACCCAGCACCCCGAGGGTCTTCTCTTTTAACACCCACAACGTGTCGGCGATCTTTTTGACGAACCGGTCCATCTGTTCGGCATTGATCCGTTGGACCTCCTTCAGCAAACGAAAATCATAGCCCAGCTGTTCTGCAATCTTGATAAACGCACTGAGGTCTTTGGGAAAACAACTGCCGCCGAACCCAATGCCGGCTTGCAGAAACTCCTGGCCGATACGGTGGTCCATTCCCATGCCCAGGGCCACTTCTTGCACGTTGGCACCGGTGGCTTCGCAAAGGACCGAGATGGCATTGATGTAGGATATCTTTAGAGCCAGGAAAGAATTGGAGGCGTGTTTGATCAATTCAGCCGAGTTCAAATCCGTCACGATGATGGGCGCGCCGAAGGGTTCGTAAATCTCTCGCATGACCGGAACCGGCCGCGGGGATTGGACCCCAATGACAATCCGGTCCGGATGCATCAGGTCTTCCACGGCGTACCCTTCTCGTAAGAACTCCGGATTGCTCACCACATCGAAATCCACGCGCGCCCGGCAATAGCGGCGGATGGTTTCCGCCACTTTCTCACCCGTTCGCACGGGAACCGTGCTTTTGTCCACTACCACTTTGTAGCTGGTCATGCAGCCGGCTATTTCCCGGGCCACTTTCTCAATGAAACTCAAATCCACCGAGCCATCCGGCAAGGGCGGCGTAGGCACGGCAATGAAGATAACCAACGCACGTTCGACTCCTTCCGCGATACTCGTGGTAAATCGGAGCCTGCCAGCTGCCACGTTTTTGTGAACCAGCTCTTCCAACCCGGGCTCGTAAATTGGCATGCCCCCCGATTTCAGCAGGCCCACTTTCGCCTCGTCGCTGTCCACGCAGGTTACGTCGTGCCCGACCTCGGCAAAGCAAGCGCCTGTGGTAAGCCCCACGTACCCTGTGCCTATGATGCTTAACCTCATGGAGTGCCAACCGTGAAGAGGAGGCGAAGGCGTCTGTCCCGTACTAAGGGGTCGTCATCGCGGGAGATACTGCCGCGTTGGTTAAAACCGGTTGTGGATTTGGCCCGCCGCTTGCAGGTGCCTCTGCCAGTTCAGGATGAGTCTCCAACAAACTTTGCAAGGCTAACCGGGCTTCCCCGCCGATCGAGGACATGGGTACAGCTCGCGCGACCTCTTCATAATGACGACGAGCGCGTTCCCACTCACCCCGGGCTTCGGACAAGCGACCCAAGCGCAGCCGTGCCACCAATGCCACAGGATCCATCTCCACGCGGCGTTCCGCCAAGGATTCATATCGTTCCATGGCCTCATTGGTCCGACCTTGCAACTCCAAGAGGGTTGCCAGGCCAAAAATGGCCTGCGGAAACAATGGACTGCCGCGATGTTCCCGCAAAAACTGCTCAAACCGGACCTGGGCGCCCGCCAGATCACCCTCCTGCTGCAGTGCGGTTGCAGCCAACAATAATGCGTGACCACCGGCTTGGGTTCTAGGAAAGCGCTCGGCCACAGCCAAGTAAGCCGAGGCGCGCGGCGCTTGATCCCGGGCCGTCAAAGCCGGCGCCGCGGCTTCCGATAAGGCCCAAGCAGCTTCAATTCTCCGTTGCCCGCGCCAATAGAGGTAGTACGATACCCCTAGACCCAGCACGAGCAACCCAATCAATCCCCACAGCAACTGTCGTTTCCGCGTCTCTGCCCATGCATAGGCCTCGATCCACCATGTCGGTTCCGTAGCGGTTGATGCCATAGTAATCGCGCAATCTCCGAACGTGATTGCCTCATGGCAAGTCAGAAATCCAACCCGGCCAACTTGTGGCAGTCCGGCCCCCTTAGGGACCACACGGTTCTTGATTGGTCCCTGCTCCGAATCCTTCATCCCTCCTCTAGAAAGAACCATGTACTTGCGCCAAAAAGTCCCTGGAACCGGTATGTAGGATGACGCCCCCGGTTATCTCCCCTGTGACCTCCCTTCCCATGGGTAGCAAAACCTTGCATCAGGCCCGACACAGGCCGCAGTTTAAGCGTGTTGGTTGTCCAAACCTGCCCGGAAGGGCGATGCCTCCCACGCAGAGTTGCACGATTTAAGGAAGGTGGCCTGAATCCACAATCGAACCTCGAGCCTTGACTTCTCAGTCGCGCCAGGTCGGCTCTTCACAGAACCTTGGAGGCCGCGCCGGCAGCCGTGCGGACCGGGTCCTTAAAAGCAATTGGCTTTCATCAAATCGAGATGCTCCTGCGTGGATCCTGCCGCTGCTGGGCTTAAAACCACCAGCGAACGTCGCGATCTTGCGGGTTGTACCGTTCCCGGATCATCTTGAAAGGTCGCCAAGCTCCATGCCCATCTAAAAAGAACGCGTTGCCGCCACCCGGAAATGCACCCTTCCGGTGCGGATTCTTGTGCAGGCCATCCTTCGTTAGGCCGCTAGGCACACCCACAAAGTCACTCGGCCCCCGCGATAGAAGGGCATCAGCTATCAGCTCGGCCATCGCCGGGTTTGTATTCCCCGTAATACGCAAATGAAACTGTTTGCCGGGGTACATCCGGCTGGCCATCTCTGGATCCGGTTGACCGGCGGCGTTCAAACGGGCACCCATCCAGGCAAAACCGATGATCCGACGGTTGCCCGGGCTAATCTCCCACCAATTGACCTCAACGTCGAACTCTTTCACCGACGCGCGCACACTCGGACAATAAAAAACCGACCGGGTTGCGCCATAATTGGTCAGCGCATTAGCGGTGTCCCATGGTACGTCCCATAGCCAGAAACCGTTTCGCAGATGAGCGGGGACATAGTCCCGGTTCTCATTAGCGTACATCATCACGGCCATGCCAAATTGACGAATGTTACTCATACAACGGGCACGCACGGCCTTTTCCTTCGCCTCAGCCAGGGCCGGCAGCAACATCCCCGCCAGAATGGCAATAATGGCGATTACGACCAACAACTCGATCAAGGTAAAGGCGACGGGTCGGGTCCTCTCGCACATCCATCGCCGGACCTCGTACTGGTTTGGGACTGACTGTCGCATATCGGGATTTTTGTGCCTCGGAGCCGCTTGGGCCGGCTCCGAGTTTCTGCAGCTCTTTCTCGTAAGCTTACTGCTGACCCCAGGGGCTAGCCCAGTCTCCAACCTTGCATCTTACTGTGAAATTTTTGCACCCGCCCCGTTGGTGAATCGCAGCACAGCGCTCCTAGCTCGCCTGGTTCAGGTCGGGTTTGCATTATCCATGGCTTCCAATGAGAACGCCCTGAATCAAACCTGAGACACACACCAGGCCTCGCAGGCAATCTCCGGAGGCAAGAGGCTCGCACAAAGGAGGGTGGCCCTGAAGTTGGGATTGGTGGAGGTGCCTTGGAGGGACCAGAGCGGAGCATGGCCGTTGCCTTATGCTATCGCCAGGGCCCCAAAGGACCCCGACTGCATCGTTCGAAGCAGGAAATCGGCCTCAGGGTTTATAATAAGTAGGCGCGCCGTAAAGGCTGAGCCGAGGCCCTGCATGCAAAAGCGCGCCATGGCCTTAGCTTTGGAACGCCGTTGCGTCCGCCCAGCCTCGCGCTACTATTCGAGGGAATGACGCAGGCGGCGATTTCGGATGATCTGCTGCAACGAGTTTGGGATGGCGCAAGGGTTTCGCCTCAGGAAGCCCGCGCGCTGTATGAACTCCCTCTGCATGAATTGGGACTTCTGGCCGACCGGCGCCGACAACTGGCCAAAGCCCACGCTTACAACGGACGCGGCGCCAAGATCGTTACTTACATCATCGACCGGAACATCAACTACACCAACATCTGCAATGTCTATTGCAAGTTTTGTGCGTTTTATCGGACGGAGCGGGCTCCAGACGCTTATGTCATTAGCCTGGAGGAGTTGGATCGAAAGATTGAAGAAACCGTGGCTTTGGGCGGCACACAGATCCTGCTTCAAGGAGGCCATCATCCCGGGCTGCCCAAGCAATGGTACTTGGACCTGCTGCATCATATTCACGACCGGTTTCCTCAGGTTAACATTCATGGGTTTAGCCCCCCTGAGTTCATCCACTTTCAGAAGGTCTTCGATGAACCAGTGGAAGAGATCATTCGGGATTTCCGAGCCGCTGGCTTGGGCTCGATCCCCGGGGGGGGTGCAGAAATCTTGGTAGATCGGGTACGACAACGGATTGCGCCGCTGAAGGCTAGCACCGAGGAATGGCTGTATGTCATGGAAACAGCCCATCGTCTGGGCTTATGTTCGACGGCTACCATGATGTTTGGCCATGTGGAGACGGTCGAGGATCGAATCGAGCACTGGGATCGCTTGCGACAACTCCAAGATCGTTCTTTATCCAGCGCCGGTCAGGAGCGGGCGGCCGGACCTGAGGCCGCGTCGGGCGGATATTTTACAGCTTTTATCGGTTGGACGTTTCAGCCGGACAATACACGTCTGCGCCTGCCTCGTGCCAGTGCGCTGGAGTATCTGCGGACCCAGGCGTTGGCTCGAATCTACCTGGACAATTTCGAAAATGTGCAAAGCTCCTGGGTAACCCAGGGCCCGGAGATCGGCCAATTGGCGTTGTGTTACGGCGCCAATGACCTGGGCAGCATCATGATCGAAGAAAACGTGGTGCGCCAAGCGGGAGCCTGCTTCCGAATGAATGTGGCAGACATGCATCGTTTGATTCGGGATCTGGGCTTCGAGCCGCACCAGCGAGATAATTGGTACCGTTTGGTCCATTAAGGAGGGCCCAACACGATCTGGAACAAATTCCTGCTTTTTGTCGACCGCCTTCCATGAGCGAGATTCCCTACCCGGAGCGCCACCGGATCACGGCTGCCTTGGGGTGGATGGAGCTGGGCCGCCCGGACGAGGCAGAGCAGGAGCTGGAACCGTTGGTTAAGCAGGCCGATCCACATCCAGATGTTTTAGAAGTTCAGTGGGCCATTCTGGCGGCTCAGCAGCGGTGGCAAGAAGCTGTTGACGTCGCCGATCGGCTGATTCGATGCGCCCCAAGTCGACCCTCTGGCTGGTTGCATCGAGCTTATGCTCTGCGCAGAGCAGAGGTGGGTGGTCTAGAACGCGCATGGGAGGCTCTTTTACCGGCTGCGGCGCATTTTCCGCGCGACGTGTTAGTTGCCTACAATCTTTCGTGTTACGCGTGCCGGATGGGCCGGTTGGACGAGGCGCGGATGTGGTTACGGCGTGCGTTTGACATGGGAGACCCTGAGACGGTCAAGCGGATGGCGCTGCAGGATCCCGACCTCCAGGAATTGCACGGCGAGCTTCAGGACTGGTGAGGGGCGGCGTCTGACCAAACCCCCGCTGACTGGCCCGAGGATAACCATTGCTGAAGGCCCAGACCGAAATCACCGCCATGAGTGCCATCAGCCAAGCCAATACACCGTCCGGCACGGAACCAAGCCCAGCGATCCACAGGCCTCCATTCCATCCAATCCATAGTAGATAACCACGAGTGGGTGGGATGCGGCGATACGGGTATTTATCCACCAGTGCAGGCGCAACCAACAGCAGTGTCAACACATTGGCCAACCAAAATCCGGGTAGCCAATCCAGAACCAGGCCCTCCACGGACCAAACTGGATCCGTCCACCTGTACCAACTGCGATACCGCGCGCACGTGTCCAAACTGATTTGAGGCAAGAGTGCCAGGGTGGCGGTCACGACAAGGTTGCGCAGGCCGGGCGCCTGGCCTTCTGATCGGCGAGCCGTCAGCCATTGCGCGGCAAACCGGGCCGTCAAAAGATGGATTGGGAAAGCCAGGGCCCCGAGCCAGAGCCAACAGGGGATCGCGTCTTGCGCCGGTGCGGAACCGGGAATCCAATGACCCAGTGGCCACCCTGAACGGTGGTTTACCCACCATAGCAAGACCCCCACGCCTGCGCTGCCTGTGGCCGCCAGCACCAGGTTTTGCCAGGGCAGCATGCCAGGGATACAGTGACGATGCCCGTTTTCGTTTTCCATCACGGTTCAGATTCGGCACGCCGTATTGCTGAACGAAGCGCGGCAATCGATTGCGCGGCGATCCTAACTGGGCAAAATCCGGAGCACATTTCAAACTTGAAAGTTGCCTGGCGGGCAAGTCCCTGTCTGAAAGAAAAAAATACCCCGGTGATACTCGTAGCCGTCGGTTCTGTCGTGGCGGAAGGTTGTGTCCGAACGGTCACGGCGATTACATTGCGAACCGTGATTCAGAACGTGATTTTGGATTGGTCCGGCACGTTGGTGGATGATCTGTCGGCAGTGTGGCATGCCACGAATCAAGTTTTGCGACGCGCGGGACGGCCGCCGATGAGTCTGGAAACGTTCCGTAGCGAGTTTTGCCTGCCATTTGCACGATTCTACGACCGGCACGTTCCGGGGGTGCCTTTACGCCAGCTGGAGGCATGGTTCCATGAGGCGTTCGCTGAGGTGCAGCATCCAGTCGAGGCGTTACCACATGCACGCGGGTTTTTGGAGTTTTGTCAGAGGCATGGACTCCGGACATTTGTGCTGAGCACGGTCAAAAGAGAGTATTTCGAGCGGCAATCTGTGCAGACTGGTCTGGCCCCTCTATTGGGCCCGGCGTATTTGGAGGCGTGGGACAAACGCGAGTGGATTGGACGATTGTTGAGCGAGCAGGATCTGAATCCTCCCGAGACAATCTTCGTGGGGGACATGCAGCATGACGTGGAGACCGCGCAGCACGGAGGCATTGGCTCTTGCGCAGTTTTGACCGGCTACAACACACTTGATCAATTGCGGATGGCAGGTCCGGACCTTATCGTCGAACACTTGGGCGAACTGCAGTATTGGTTGGAATCCGAACATTGGTCCTGGCCGCCTGCGGTCGAGAAATCGAAAAATCAGAGCCCCGTCGTCACGGTCGGGGCTTTGATCCTGAACGACCGCAATGAAGTCTTGCTTGTGCGTACGGCCAAATGGTCGCATCGATGGGGTATCCCGGGCGGAAAAGTGCGAACCGGCGAGCCATCCGAAGCAGCATTGCGCCGTGAATTGCACGAGGAGACCGGATTGGAAGTGACTGACGTGCAGTTGGTCGAGGTCCGCGATTGGATCAACCCTCCGGAGTTTTACCGGCCGGTGCATTTTGTCTTGTTCACGTACCTCTGTCGGGTGAGGGGGGCTCCTGATGTTCGGATCAACCACGAGAGCTGTGCCTGGCGATGGGTGCCACTAGCTGACGCGTTGTCAGTGGAGCTGAACGAGCCGACCCGCCGCTTGGTCGAAAGGGTCCTCGGCTCAGCGTCCGCGCGTCTGCCGACCGCCCCGGCGGAGTCGTGAGTTTGAGGAGAATGAGGAATGCTCATCATTATCGCAGATTTGGAGGTGTTTTACCGGGTCGGGGTGAGCGATACGGAGCGCGCCCGACCGCAACGGCTCTTGCTGACTGTGGAATTAGAACCCGGGGAAAATCGTTCGACGATGACCGACGACTTGTCAGATACTGTAGATTACTACGAAGTTTCCCGCGACTTATTGCAATTCGGCGAACACCGAAGTTGGCGGTTGTTGGAGAAACTGGCTTCTGATCTGGCCGACGAGCTGCTGGCACGTTACCGCCTGAAAGCCGTGACCGTGGAGGTTAAAAAATTCGTTTTGCCAGAGGCGCGACACGTGGCCGTTCGCCTTTGTCGTACTGCAGCCTGAGATGCACTCAACCAGGGTAGCCTCCCGCGATGTAGGTCTCAAGTTGCCGGATGGTTTGACTCTGCTGGTGAATGACCCAGTTGACCAGGTCCCCGATGGAGACAATCCCCACAACCTTATCGTTTTCCAGCACAGGAAGATGACGAATGCGATGCTCAGTCATGAGACGCAGTCCGTCTTCCACCGAGTGTTGGGGCGATATGCAAATCACGCGTTCCGAGAGAATCTCGCGGACTCGCGTGTCCTTTGAGGAGCGCCCCCGAAGGGCCACTTTCCGCGTGTAATCCCGCTCGGAGAACATTCCGACCAACCGGTCTCCTTCCATGACAGGAAGGGCCCCTACATTCTTCTCTGCCAGTTTTTGAATGGCTTCGAACACCGTGGCATCCGGATGGATGGTCCATACCTGGTTGCCCTTATGCTGGAGGATGTCGCGAATGGTGCCGGTGCACTGGATCATGGCCTGTCCTCGTGAGTGTGCATATGGTTTTACGGGCCGCTGGATCCGGCCGGTGCTCCGACGACCCTGGACGTAATCTAATCACGACGAGTGTCCTTGCCTACACAAATTTCTGCTTTCTATGGTCAGGAGACGGGAATCCAGAGTCCATGGCTGGCCAACCTCCCTCAAGCAGAGGGTGCCGCTTTTCATGCAGCCACAGTTCGCATGGAATGCCGCCCGTGTAGGAGCGGCCTTTTCCCGAGGTTGACGCGAAAGTGCTTCGCGTCGGACTGGGAGTGCCTGCCGCTGCGATTGTCCCCGCCGGCGGCGGGTGAGATTGCTGCGTCCTTTTGCCCCTTATACCGACCCTGGGGTAGGCATTGGCGGACGATGACGGCGGCCTACGTAGCTTGCATAGGCTTGATATGCGCCAGTTCCTCGTTGGTCAGTGCATTGAAGACACGAAACTCTTCGACGTGAAGCGCCGGATCTGCCCGAAATGTAAGTTTGCCGAAATAGCGTTTCTCGAGCTCGATAAGGAGTTTTTCGTCCTCGGTGCGCAAGCGTTCCAGCACTTGGGGATGCACTAGGATGCGCAACTGGAAATCCGACTCGTCGCGAGGACGACGCCGCAACAGCTCGGTCAGTTTGCGCTGAATTTCCACGCTCATGCTCAGGGCGCTCTTGACCTTGCCGCGACCTCGGCAGTAGGGACAGTCATCATAGATCGAGGCCTGCACACTTTCGGTGTGCCGCTGGCGCGTCATTTCCATCAGCCCCAGTTGGGAGATGGGCAGGACGTGGGTCTTGGCCCGGTCACGTTTCAAGCCTTCTTTAACGCGTTGGTACACGGCCTGTTGATCGCGACGGGACTTCATGTCGATGAAATCCAGCACAATCAACCCCCCCATGTTGCGCAGGCGCAGTTGCCGTACGATTTCATCCGCGGCCTCCAAATTCGTACGAAGGATAGTGGATTCCTGATCCTTGCCGGAGGCTTTATGCCGACCTGTGTTCACGTCGATGGCCACTAGGGCTTCGGTCTCATCCACGACGATGTAGCCGCCACTCTTGAGGTGCACCACTCTGGCGAAGGCGGATTCCAATTGTTTGGTGATGCCAAACCGGTCAAAAATGGGTACGGGATCGGTGTAGAGTTTTACCTTACTGACCGAACGCCGCGAAATGCGGCCGATCAACTCCCGGATGCGTTGTTCAGCTTTGGGGCAGTCTACAACAATGCGCTCCACGTCGTCGGTCAAAAAGTCCCGCACAGTTCGTTCGATCAAATCCGGCTCGCGGAACACACACGATGGGGTGGGCTGAGTGCGGCATCGGTCCTCGATTTGGCGCCATTCCTCTAACAACCAGGCGAGGTCGCGCACGAAGTAACGCTTCTGTTGACCTTCGCCTGCTGTACGCATGATGACCCCCATCCCCTCCGGGATATTCAGTTCCCGCAGGATTTTTTTCAACCGCTGTCGCTCCTGAGGATTTTCGATTTTGCGCGAAATACCGCTTTGATCGGCATGCGGTAGAAGGACGAGGAACCGGCCGGGCAGAACCAGGTTAGTGGTAACCCGCGGGCCTTTGTTCCCGATCGGGCCTTTGGTCACCTGAACGATGATCTCGCTTCCTGGCGGGTACAGACGGGGTACATCCTTTTGCGTAATGCGCGGCCGTTCTCGCCGGCGCCCCTCCCGTTCCACGATTTCTACACCACTGTCGAACGGGTTGGGAATGATATCCCAATAATGAAGGAAGGCGTTTTTTTCGAATCCGATGTCCACAAAGGCCGCTTTCAAACCGTCCTCGAGATTGCGCACCCGCCCCTTAAAGATGCTCCCGACCAACCGATCCTCGGTGTTTCGCTCGATGTTGAACTCTTCCAACTGTCCGTTTTCGAGCAAAGCCACGCGGGTTTCCAATGCCTCCACGTTGATGATAATCTCCTTGTGAACCTTCGGGGTGGGCTTAAGCAGGCGCTGCACTTTCTGCACGATGCGGCCTGCCATGGCCCGGAGCGTTTCCACAAACCCCTGAGGCGGCGCTTCTACAGGGATAGGTTCGTACTCCTTTTCCTCCTCCACACGTTCGGGGACTTCCGGATGTGGTCGCCGGAATCCTCCGGACGATTCCGCAGTCGGCGCTGCCCCTTCCTCGCCTTCTGGAGGCAGTCCGTAAGCCAGATTTTGAGCCTGTTCAATTTCGGACTCATGACGTTTGTCAAATACTTGCTCTGGCTCGGACGGCGGAGTCGTTGCAGCCGCTCGAGCTTCCTGGGCCTCGGCCTGTGCCTTGGGCGACACCGCTCCCAAGCCTCCTGCCGGGCGGAAACGTAAACTTCGGCGCCTTCGCGAAAAACTACGTTCGCTCATGGTCGGTTCCCTCGTGCATGCATGTGGATGTTTTGCATCAAGCCCGCGGCGATCAACGAAGCGACCACCGACGACCCGCCATAGGACAACAGCGGCAGTGGCACACCCGTCACGGGCATGAGCCGGATATTCATGCCGATATTGATGAAAACCTGGCTGAACAGGAGTGTGACCAAACCCACCATGATCAGCCGGCCCAGGCGATCGCGTGCCTGGCGGGCGATCTGCAGACCTCGCAGCAGAATCACCCCGTACAACGTGAGGACCATCACGCTGCCGACAAAACCCTTCTCCTCGGCGATCACGGAGAAGATGAAATCATTGTGCGCAGCTGCCCGAGGCAAGAACCCCAGGGCAATCTGTGTACCTTGGCCCCAGCCTTTACCCCATACGCCGCCCGATCCGACGGCGATGAGCGCCTGCCGGACTTGGTAGGAGCGTGCTTCTTGCAAGGCGCGGGCGCGGGCTTTTTCTTCCGGGCTTGCACCCGGAGCAGCAAAGTCGCGTCCAAAATACACCAGCAGACGCTGGCGCTGATACTCTTCCAAGGGCACCTGCCATCGGGGCGGCGCATATAATAAATTGGCTACCAGCAAGACGCCTCCCACCAACGACCCGACCACCAATCGGCGCAAATACACATGCGGCACGCCCGCAGTCCACAACATGGCCAGGGTCGCCGGACACAACAACAAAGCCGTCCCTAAATCCGGCTCTTTCAAGATCAGCACCCAGGGCACAGCCAACAGACCCAACGCGGACCAAAAGATCCGTGGCTGCCGCAACTCTTCCCGTGGGCGGCTCAAGAAGTGGGCGAGCATCAACACCAGAGCCAGCTTGGCAAATTCGGAGGGTTGGATTTGCACAGGCCCTAGGTCAATCCAACGGCGCGCCCCAAAGCGCACGGCCCCAATCCCGGGGATCAGAACCAAACCCAGCACCAAGACCGTACCCCAGTAAATCACGGGCGACCAGCGAGCCAAGACGCGATAATCTACCGAACACACCCCAATGGCCATCATCCCGCCCAAGAAGTACCACAAACCCTGTCGAACCCAGCTGCGATCCCAGAACGGAACACGATTCAACTCCTCTGTGGCCAGGGTGGAGCTGGCCACAAAGGCCAGTCCCAGTGTCGACAGGGCTAGCACCGGCACCCAGATCAACCAGTCCAGGCGCTGATGGAGCCGGGTTTCAACGGTCGCGCTCATCATAACCTCAACCGCGCTTAGCCCATCCAGTCGCGTTCCGCTGCCCATACTCTTGCAACGCCCGGAAGACCTCCCGCGCCACCGGTGCACAGGTGGCTCCACCGCTGCCGCCGTCCTCGACCATGACCGCGACGACAAAACTGGGAGATTCATAGGGCGCGAATCCTACAAACCATGTGGTGTATCCTCGCAAACGGCCCTGCGCGTCCATGACCTGCGCCGTGCCTGTCTTGCCGCACACGCGAAAGCCTGGCAGCGCTGCCTCCCGACCCGTGCCCTCCGGATCTTCAGTGTCTGCCAACATCGCCTCATGCAAAATCCGCAGATGATTCATCGGCAGAGCCACCGTCCGGCGCACCAAGCCGGCAGGGAACTGCTGGACGCTTGAGCTCGTCCGAGGAAACGGTGCCTCTAAACGGTCCACTAAGCGCGGCTGCAGCAAACGGCCTCCATTGGCCAGGGCGGCATAGACCAGAGCCATCTGCAAGGGCGTCACGGCCACCGGGCCCTGTCCCATGCAAAGGTTGGCAGTATCCCCGTCCCGCCAAGAAGCGGAGCGCACCTGCGCCGGCGAAGGGAAAACGCCGGCTGCTTCCTGGCGCGTAGGCAGCCCGATTTTTTGACCCAAACCCAACCGGACTCCCAGTTCTGCCAAACGTTCCACCACGCCCGGCTGCAAGCCATGATGCACAAAATAACTGTTGCTGGAACGCAGCAAAGCTCGGCGCAGGTTGTACTCACCGGGCGGCGCCGTGTCCCGGATCTTGCGTCGCCCCACGTAAATGCAACCGCGGTCGGGCCGTGCGGGGTCCGACTGCACCATGTAAGGTGCCGACGGATTCAGTCCGCGGTCCAAAGCAGCCAGGGCCACCAGCGGCTTCAAAATGGAACCCGGGACGTATTGCTCTTGGGTGGCCCGATTTACCTGCGCCCGTAGCAACGGGTCGCGAAGCCGATCATACTCGCCAGCAGGAAATCCCGTGACAAAGTGGTTGGGATTCAGCCCCGGCACCGATACCAGGGCCAACACATCTCCCGTATTCACGTCCAAGGCCACGACGGCCCCGCGGACGTTGGCACCCACGCGTAATAAGGCCTGTTCCGCCGCGAGTTGAATCCGCCAGTCCAGCGTCAGAACCACATCCAGGCCGGGCTCTGCCGGACTCCAAATCTGCTCGGCCTGCTTGTAGCCAAGATGATTGACCCAGACGGACTTCACGCCGGCGCGGCCGCGCAAAAATGAGTCATAAGCCGCTTCAATTCCGACCACCCCGCGATAATCCGGCAAACGATATGAGTAATCTGCTTCCTCACCTTCGGCGGAGCGGTCATCGCGAATCAGATAACCCAACAAATGTCCGGCTGTGGCTTGGAACGGATATACCCGCAAAGGCAACACGTCGATGTCAGCTCCCTGCGGCAATGCGGGCGCTTCCGCCACGCGCGCCGCCTGCTCCACCTTAAGATTCACCAAGACCGGATAGGGCAGCGCCAGTTGGCTCAAATAATGCCGACGAAATCGCTCAGCGTCGAACGCAATGGGATTGCCCAAAACTTCGCTCAACTGCCGCACGGCATTGCTTACCACGCGCAGGCGCGCCGTCCATTGAAGCTCCTCAAGCTGAGATCGGCTCAACCGCACTGCTTGTGTCACCACCTGCGCCGACCCACGCCCAAAGGTCCACAGCGACGCACGGTGCACGACCTCCACAGGACGAATCCGCCCGTACTCTTGACGAAACTCCCGACTCAGTTCCTCGAGATAAAGTCCCAAATTGAACGACGGTTGAGTATCAGCTAACACCACTCCGGTACGATCCAGAATACGACCGCGGGCAGCTGGTACGCGAACAGTTCGCACGGCTTGAATCTCCAGTTGACCTTGGTAGGTGTGGCGCGAGGCCACTTGGATCCACCACAACCCGACCAATAGAACGACCAAACCGGCCAGGACCAAGACGGCTAAGCCGTTGACCGCTCGGTTGTCGTGCTCGGCTGGATCCAAGAGGGACATCATCCCACCTTCGGTCACTTCATTGCCGGCCTCGGCGAATTTCGCGATCCGGCCGAAATGTGCCCGGCTCCGGCTTGCGGAAGGCAAACCAGCGTTCCACCTGGCGAAACAGCCGAAACATGAGCGGCGTGGCCAGTCCGCTGCTCAATGCCAGCACCGTCCAAGGGACTACACTGTTCCATCCTACCAATGGTTGGCGCCCCAGGCTTAACAACAGTACTCCAGTCAAAAAAGGCACTGCAGCCCCCGCACCGAAGCCCAGGATGAACTGAGCAAATGTCTGTTCCCGTAAAATGAAGTCTCGTCGCCCGTGCAGCAACCACCCCACAAGGCCGAGCGGCAGACAACTGACACCGACCGGATTGCCCGAAACGCTGTCTAGCATGAAGCCCCCCAGCAGACCCAACAAAACGACGTTCCATACCGATGTGCGCAACGCCGTGTGCACCATCAGGGCGGGAAGGAAGTCCGGCTGTGTTCCTACCCATGGTTGCAGACTGGGCGCAGCGGTTTGCACAAACACGCTGAGCCATGCCAGGCAAACGGTCGCCACCGTATGGAAGCTGGTCAGCATGGCCTGACATCCTCGAGCTGAGGCCTCCGATTGCCGTTTAGGATCTTTTGATAGGCCCGGCGGAGAGGACTTATGCCAGCTGATTGTCGCTTTTGGATCTTCATGGCCATAACACCCACACTTCTTCCAAGGAATTTACCGGTGCAGCCAACTGAACCGTGGCCTCGATGTAGAGCCCATGCTCCATGGGATGAACGTCCAAAATGCTCCCGATAGGAATGCCCGAAGGGAAAACCCCGCCCAGTCCGCTAGTGACCACCGCTTGGCCTGGGTGCACTCGGGCGCCTCGCGGCAGATAACGCAACAAAACCAGGTCTCGGGGCAGAGGGTCCGCCGGCACAATGAGGCCCACGTCTCGCGTTTCGTTGAGAACACGAGCCGAGACACGGCAGTTAGGGTCGCCCACAAGCACCACGCGTGCGTGGAATGGGCCCACCTCCGCAATGCGGCCCACCAGTCCTTCAGGGACTAACACCGGCAATGCGGGGGTCACCCCGTCACGAGCACCCAGATTGATCTGCAATGTCCGCCACCATGGGGTCGGTTCCCGAAGTGTCACACGGGCCAGACGCAAACGGTCGCGCCAGGGCGACTGTTCCCGCCAACCCAAGAGGCGGCGAAGTCGCGCGTTTTCTCGGCCCCATTCGGCCGCTTGCAGGGCCTCCAGCCGGAGTCGCTCGTTTTCCCGCCGCAGCCACTCATTCTGCTGGAGCAAATCCCGTCGGGACAACACGACCTCGCCGGCTTGCTGCCAGACCTGCTGGACGGTGCCCGCCAGTCCCAACAAGGGCAAGTAGCACGCACCCACGGTTACCTTGACCTTGGTCGCCCATTCATCCGGCAGGCTTAACAGCAGCAGACTGATTCCAGCCAGCAAACCCAGGGCGACCGAATGCGATCGCTTCCACATGCCGTTCTCTCCACGCACGGTGCCAATGCCGAGCGCGGGGAACTAACCAGAATGCGTGACGCGTTTGAGGAATTCCAAATGTTGCAACACCCGGCCGGTCCCCTCGGCCACGGCGCTGAGGGGATCCTCAGCAATATGCACCGGCAGGCCCGTCTCTTCTGCGACCAACCGGTCAATGCCGCGTATCAAAGAGCCGCCGCCAGCCATCACAATACCACGATCCACCAAATCGCCTGCCAGTTCAGGTGGACAACGTTCCAAAGTCAGGCGGATGGACTCCAAGATGGCGGACAATGGCTCACGCAGCGCTTCCCGGATTTCTTCCGACCGGATGGTCAGGGTCTTGGGCAGCCCTGTGCTCAAATCGCGTCCCTTGACCTCCATGGTCAGTTCCTGCTCCAGCGGATAGGCTGAGCCGATCCGAATCTTGATCTCTTCCGCTGTGCGCTCGCCAATCAACAAGTTGTAGGCGCGCTTCATGTGCGCAATGATGGCCTCGTCCATTTCGTCGCCGCCCACCCGCAGGCTCCGGCTGAAGACAATGCCGGCCAAGGAGATGATGGCAATTTCACAGGTACCTCCACCGATGTCCACGATCATGTTGCCGGCCGGCTCGTCTACCGGCAGACCCACACCGATGGCAGAAGCCATCGGCTGCTCGATTAGGTACACCTCACGGGCACCGGCATGCATGGCCGAGTCCTTCACCGCCCGTCTCTCCACTTCCGTGATGCCCGAGGGCACCGCCACCACCACGCGCGGCGCGATCAATTTGCGATGATGCACTTGCTGGATGAAATGCCGCAACATCGCCTCGGTGATCTCGAAATCAGCAATGACGCCGTCTTTCATGGGGCGGATGGCCACAATGTTGCCCGGCGTCCGCCCGAGCATCCGCTTGGCCTTTTCACCCACCGCCAACACGTTGGTTGTTCCGGCTTCGATCGCGACCACCGAGGGCTCCCGCAAGACGATCCCGCGGTCCCGCACGTACACCAGCGAGTTGGCTGTGCCCAGGTCGATCCCGATGTCGTTGGAGAACAGACTTTTCAGTTGCGCAAACATGAAATGTCGCCTGTCCGACCCAACCTAGGTGGCAGAATCCCGCATGGTCAAGAGCATTAACGTTCAACTCGACCAGCCGGAGCGGCTCCTCGTAGGAGCATATCCAATCCCAGTCTGAACCGGGATCCTCTGCCACAAGATCGTCCGGTTTTGGTGCCGCGCTTCAGCCAGAAAAGATGCGGGAATTAATCCCTACGGAGCTTCCGATTGGATCCCATAGTTCGCACTTTTCCTTGGGGGGAAATCCCTTACTGTGGCGGGTCGTATGTGGCGTGAGATTCGATCGGTGCATTTTGTGGGGATTTGCGGCACGGCTATGGCCTCAACTGCGGTTGCGCTGAAGGAACGTGGCTTCCACGTGACAGGTTCGGATCAGAATTGGTATCCCCCCATGTCCACATTTTTGGCCCGGCACGGCATCCAGGTCATGCCCGGATACGCTGAATCAAATCTTGCACATCGCCCGGACCTGGTGGTCATTGGGAATGCAATCTCACGGGGCAACCCCGAGGCGGAGTACTGTCTGGAGCACAAGCTGCGTTACTGTTCGCTGCCCGAACTGTTGCGGGAGTGCTTCCTCCGGGGCAAACGATGCATCGTGGTGGCGGGTACTCATGGCAAGACCACTACCGCCGCACTGTTGGCATGGGTCCTGGATCAAAACGGGTTCAACCCAGGGTTTTTGATCGGAGGCCTGCCGGTCAATTTCGAACGAGGCGCCCGATTCACCGACAGCGAGTGGTTTGTCATTGAAGGTGATGAATATGACTCGGCCTTTTTCGACAAACGGAGCAAGTTCCTGCATTACCTGCCTGAATGCGTCATTTTAAATAATCTGGAATTTGATCATGCGGATATTTTTCCAGATCTGGCTGCCATCCAACGATCTTTTGCGCAATTGGTGCGGCTTATCCCACGCAATGGCTTGTTACTGGCCAACGGTGACGACCCAAATTTGGCGCCACTGCTGGATGTCCGATTCTGCCCAGTTCGGCAATTTGGCCTGGGTGAACACAATGCAATCCGGGCATTCAATATCCAGCTCGGCGCGGGTGCCAGCGTGTTTGAAATCCCCAGTTACCGGTTTCACCTCAACTTACCCGGCGAATTCAACGTGCGGAATGCCTTGGCCGTCATTGCTTGTGCCAAGCATTACGGACTGTCCAACCGCCAGATCCAGACGGCCTTTGACACCTTTCGAGGTGTCCGACGCCGCTTAGAAGTGCTCGGCGTGCCTGATGGCGTGACCCTGGTTGACGATTTTGCCCATCATCCAACGGCCATCCGGGTAACGCTGGACGCTTTGCGCCTGAAATATCCGAACCAACGCCTTTGGGCCGTTTTCGAACCTCGCAGCAACACCACCCGCCGCAATATATTCCAAAAATCCCTGGTCGCGGCTTTTGCACCGGCGGATCGGGTTGTCATCGCCCCGGTCGCACGCTTGGAACAACTGGCGCCGCACGAACGGCTCGATCCAGAACAGCTTGTGGCTGACCTCAAAGAGACCGGCAAGCTGGCATGGTATTTCCCCGACGTGGACGCTATTGTGACACATCTGGCCCGCGAAACCAATGGCGGGGATGTAGTGGTCTTGTTCAGCAACGGCGGCTTCGGTGGTATTCATGAGAAACTGCTTGATCGCCTGCACCGACGCAGTTTGGTCGCAGCCGTCCGCAAAAGTTAATCCGGATGTACCGAGGAGCGCCGGAGGGGTTCCGGATTATGCCCGGCTACTTCCGTGAGGCCGCTGGCTTAAGACCCACCTGCTTCGAACAAGAGGTGTGAACGTGTTTGTTTTTAACCAGATTTGGAGGGGGAGTCGTCTCCGGGAGAAGGGATTCCATCCTCCTCTCTGAGCCCAGACTACGGGGGTCGCGCGTGCTCCTTGGTCCGGAAGGTTGTGCTCTTGCTCCGGAAAGTCTGCAGTGTCTAATAGTTCGGCCTCTTGGTCAGTCAAGCTTCTGCAAACTCTATCTGAGGAACGCAGTCCACGTGGGGGGTTGAGCCCATGGATCGCTCAAAAAAGTTGTCTTGAGGGCTTAGAGGTAAATTCGGGGCTGTTTGCCGTGCTTTTACGCGCAAATGAAATGCCTGAGCAGGCACGGTCAGGCGCGCTGCGTGCGATGGGTCTCCACACTGAGTAGCAGCCCGATGGCCCGCCTCAACCTGGGGTGCGCAGTCGCGCCAGGGCGGTGGGGGCATAGCGAAAAGGTTTGATCTCAGCCAGAGTCATCCATGCAATCAGGAGACTCCCTACCTGTGTTCAGCTTCTGAATCTGGCATCGCTCAACAAACCGGTCAGAGCCTAAGCGCCTGCTCCTAGGGTCTAAGTCCCGACGCGATTCCTCGACCCAATCAGGGAGACCGCGTCGATCCGGATGGGGACACACCACCAGCCACCCAGCGAATGGCCTGCTCGACGAGTTTGCGATAGATTGGATGTTCCCAAGCATTACGGTCGTGGCCGCCCTGGATGTAAACCCAACGAGAAAGTTGGTTGGTCTTGGCCCAGCCGACAATGGGCGTGCTGGACGGCTCATCGGTCAGCAGCAAAGGCTTGACGTCGGGTGCGACCCAGTAGTCTTGGTATGTTTCATCCAGGATCTCGTAATCGGTTAGCCCACGGGTAACCGGGTGTTCCGGATCCGCGATTCGGATGCGGAACCGCACGTCATGGCGATAACGAGACGCAGGAAGTTGCTGCCCGTCACGAGTGATCGAATGGAAAAGGTATTGCCCGCCTAACAGCCTGGCGTACTCCTCCCAATTTGGGTAAGCCGCAAGAGCGTGGTGCAAAGCCACGACGCCTGTGCCACGGGTTGTGACCCGAACAAAATGCTCTCGATCGACCGGGTCAATCGTTCGCCACATGTCATACAAAACCACCACGTCATACTGGCCATTGCGCTCGGGCCGAAACCAAAGATGCGCTCGGGGATGTTCCACCACCCGAAAACTGACATTTGTCATGCCGGTGAACAGGGCCAAAAACGGAAGACGATCATAGTCGTGACCTCCAGTTACAACCAGCACCCGCAGCCGGCCGGTTTTGCCTGCCGTCCGTTCTTGCAGACGCCTCTCCCAAAATGTGTCTCTCGGAGCTTGTGCCCACGCTGTGGTCCAGAGATCGGCCAACATCTGGGCGGCCGCCACCACTTGCGTTTCGAGGAAAAGCCGGCCTTCTATGCCCTCAACCCCCAGCCCACTGAACTTGCCCTGCTTCTGCAACGCGTACAGAGGTTCCACCTGGCGATGTTGCTCTTCCAACCATCCGGTCAGCATCCGGAACAATCCATCTGGGGTAACAGCTTCTTCGCGAACTTGGGCGACTCGAAGCCTTTTCCGCAGTGTCTCAACTTGGATCCCGCCCGTTTGTTCGAAATAACCGCCGTCAATCCATGCGTGGATGCCCCGGTTGGTGGTGTACGCATGCGGATTGTCGCCCACCCAGCCATGATGATGCCGCGTGGTATGCAGCGGTTGGGTCGCATCTCCCACAAAATGACTTAAGATTCCCATCGCATACAGGACATTCTCACGGGCATTGATCGTCTCCTCTGGATAAGCCCCATAGGACTCGCAGGCGTGTAGAAAAGCGAACGCCGACTTCACTCGGCTCACGCATTCGCTCAGAGTCCATGGAAGAAAGCCGGGGAAAGCCTGGCTACGGTCCCGATCACGTTGCGGAGGAATGGGGTCAAACCTTTCCGGATTCCGTGCGCGCGCATCGAGAACTCGGAAGGCGAACTCATAGCGGAACAGAGGCAGCTCATGAAGGCGCAAGCCAATGGGGGCAAGATCCTCAACATCTAAATAGTGATCCGGAGCGGTCGCGTGGCTAAAGGTAATATCGGCACTCGTGTTTCGCCATCGGTCTGGTTCGCCAGACAGAAACAGCAGCCGCTCCCGCGCCATGGGCTCATGCACGAATGCCGGGAAATTGGTGGGCAAGGCTCCCAGGGCCAGATCCACAATCGACCGATGCACTTCATAATCCCAAGCCCGAGCGAGATGCAGCCCGATTGCAAGCCAGATCCATGCGAGACTCTTTCTCATGAAACGTATCGCGCTCATGCCTGGTTGTAGACTAGCCGAGAGTGCATGCGAATGGCAAAAAGCAACCCATCGGAAGCATCGGTCCCATCTGTGGTTGTATCTTTCCGCGAGCAACCTGTGGCGACGGCGGGCAAAGACGTACGCTAGAAAGTGCGGTTTTGGCTCCGAATGGCGTCCTTGCTGGGATCTCGTCTGCCCGCTCGGGCAATTTTGGACCTTCTTTGGCCCTGTGTAATGCCCCTGGCGCCGCGAGCGTTCGTTACGGCTCGAGGGCTGGACGCAGCGTGAAGGTTGGCATATGCTGAGACAAACGTTATGGCCAAGTCGGCTCAGCAGGAAGCCAGTTCGACATCGGAAGACCTCTCGTTCGAGCAGGTCCTCGAACGATTGGAGGCCATCGTAGAGGCGATGGAAAGCGGGGAGCTCCCGCTGGAGCGCATGCTGGCCGAGTACGAACAGGGCATGAAACTGGCGGCCATCTGCGCCCAGAAACTGGCCGAAGCCGAATTGAAAGTACAGGAATTGGAAAAGACCGCCGAAGGGCGGTTCCGGTTGAAACCTTTTGGTACGGATCAACCGCCCGCCGAAGGCTCCCCGGCCACTGAGCCGTCTTGAAGCATCAACTTGGAATTGTTCCGCCTCATGAGCCGTTACCTTGACATGGTGGACAGCCCGCAACACGTGAAGAATCTCAATTTAGACCAGCTCGCAGTGCTGGCTCAAGAGATTCGGGAAGAGCTCATTCGTGTTCTATCAGTCAACGGTGGACATGTGGGCCCGAACCTGGGGGTGGTGGAATTGACTTTAGCCCTGCACAAGGTGTTTGAGACTCCTCGTGACAAATTTGTATGGGACGTCAGCCACCAGTGCTACGTGCACAAGATGCTGACCGGGCGCAAAAGCCGCTTTCACACCATTCGCACGACAGACGGCCTGAGCGGATTTGCCAGCCGGGCTGAAAGCCCGCACGATTGTTACGGTGCCGGTCATGCCGGCACGGCACTTTCCGCAGCGTTGGGCATGTGCGCGGCCCGGGACCGGTTGGGTACGGGGGAACACATCGTCTGCATTTTTGGCGACGCTGCGTTGACCAACGGCATTTCTTACGAAGCGTTGAACAATGTTGCGCAGACTACTCGACGGTTCATCGGGATCCTGAATGATAATGCGTACAGCATTGCCCGAAACGTGGGTGCCATTGCCAACTATCTCAATCGACTGATTACGCATCCGCGTTACAACGCGCTGTCTCGGGAGTTCCAACGTTTTTTGTTGAAGCTGCCCAAAGGAGACCTGGCCCTTAAGTTGGCTCATAAGGCCGAAGAGGGATTTAAAGGCGCCTTAGCCGGCATGGGACTGCGTCCAGCGTGCGAGGGCAGCGCAGATTCCGGTTCGGGTTCAGACGGACGGGGTGGCTTCGGCAATCCGGTGTTGTTTGAGGAGATGGGCTTGCGGTATTTGGGCCCCATTGACGGCCATGATCTGGCGATGCTGATCAGCACGCTGGAGTTTGCCAAGACCTGCGAAGAGCCCCTCGTGATTCACGTTTTGACTCAAAAGGGGCGCGGCTTCGAAGCTGCGTTGAAAAACCCGGAAAAGTTTCATGGATCCGGGCCTTACGACATCCGGACCGGGGATTCACCGCCTGTCAAGCCTGGGACACCGCCCAACTGGCAGGATGTTTTCGGTCAGGTTTTGGTCAAGTTGTGTCGTCAAAACAATTACTTGGTGGGCATTACCGCTGCCATGCCCAGCGGTACAGGCCTTAAACTGTTGGAAAAGACATTTCCGGACCGTTATTTCGATGTGGGCATTGCGGAGGAACATGCCGTGATTTTTGCAGCGGGCATGGCCACCATGGGGATGCGACCCGTGTGCGCCATTTACTCGACTTTTCTTCAACGGGCCTACGATTGCATTCATCATGACGTTTGTTTGCAGGATTTGCCCGTGATCTTTTGCATGGACCGGGCAGGTCTTTCCGCCAACGACGGCCCTACACATCACGGCTTGTTCGACATCGCCTACCTCCGCTGCCTGCCGAACGTGATCGGGATGGCGCCCAAAGACGAGGATGAGTTGCAGGACATGCTCTTTACCGCCACCCTGCAGCCGCATCCCTGCTTCATTCGGTATCCGCGTGGACCGGCCCAGGGTGTCCCGTTGAAAGAGCAACCGCAGCCTTTGCCCATTGGACAGGCTGAGGTTGTGGAATCTTTCCGCGGCCAGGGCCATCCTCGAGCCGCCTTATTTGCGTTGGGCAACATGCAGTCGGTGGCCCGCCAAACGGCCGCTTTATTGCGGGATGCCGGATGGGACGTGGCTCTCATTAATCCGCGCTTTTTCAAACCGCTGGATGTCGGCACGCATGAATTCTTCGGGCGCGCCGCCCATGTAGTTGCCACGTTGGAGGATCACGTGTTAATGGGAGGATATGGATCGGCCGTGCTTGAATTCTTTAGTGATCGCGGGATCTCGACTCCCGTGGTGCGATTAGGTTGGCCCGACCAGTTCATCGAGCATGCAAGTACCGTGGATTATCTGCGGCGCAAATATGGTCTCACGGCCGAACGCCTGGCGGAACAGATCCAAGCGGCCTTTGAGCGTGGGCAGCAAGCTCACGGGTTCGCGGTGGGAGCTCCAATAGAGACAGCTTTGGTTCGCTAGATAATCCACGCTCGCTATTTCAAGGAACTGCCGGCACGGGCCGACCGGCGATCCATGAGCAGAGGATCGGCTATTTTTCAAAGACCTCCAAGTAAACCCTCCGAATCGCCTGCCGCCATTGCGCCAAGGCTTCCCGGAAGGCTTCGGGCGAGGCAAACCCGCATCGAATGGAAACCCGGCGATAGGCAGCCGGATCCACTGGCAGGATGGATTCTCCCTCGTAGCTCCACCGACGCAGCACGCCTTCGACGCGACGCAGGCGGCGATAATTTTCCAAGAGGACCGTTCCCAGGGGCAGGCGCCCTGCTTGCACGGCGCGGTTTAAGGCGCTGACCGTGTTGGGTTCATGCCAACCTTCTTGCAGACAAAACATCTGCGCAACAAACTCGGCATCCATCAGGCCGCCCCTGCCTGTTTTGATGGCAAGGTCATCCTGCCCTGGGGGCGTGCGCTCCTGCTGAATGCGTAGGCGCATGTGGTGCATTTGCCGCCGCCAGTCCGGATTCCAAGCGGCTAGACCTGTGGCGACCACGACCGATCGTTTGCGTCCGATGCATGAAGACCTCTGAGGCCAAGGGAACCCCGCCGCAACTTGACCGGGTTGGAAGTTGGTGAGCGCTCGGGCCAAAGACTCAAATGCACGGCCGACCGTCTCGTCTCCGGCCACTGCGCGAGCCCGGCTCAGCGCTTGAATCTCCCAAAGCTGCGCGCGCCGTCGGTAGTAGTCTTCGTGCGCTTCCAATGAGTTAACCAATAGGCCCTTTGGTCCGTCCGGCCGTAGTCGGGTGTCCACGATGAAAACCAGTCCTGACTCCGTGCGCAGGTTCAACAGTTCCATCCATTCGCTGGCCCATCGTTGACAGTGATCCAGACGGTGGTCGTGCGACGTTGCCACCAAGAGGACGTCCAGGTCGGAACCGTAATCGATCTCACCACCGCCCAGTTTGCCCAGGCCAATAACTGCGAAAGGTGGTCGCCGGAGCCGGTGCTTCCGCATCACCACTTCCAGCGCGTACTGGACGCAAGCCTCGGCCAGAGCGGTCAGTTCTTCGAGATATTGCTCGGGATCGGCTAATCCCAAAATATCACGCAAACCGATGCGCATTTGCTCCGCGTGATGATAAGTACGCAGCCAGGCAAATTGATCCGGCTCGTCCCGCCCCAGCCGCAAGTCCGTCAGGATCTCTTGAGCTGTTCGGCGTCGTCGCAGTCGACCGCTCAAGACCTGGTCTTCAACCAGATCTGGCGTTCGGATGGCTGCCTCGGCCAAAAACTCGGACCGGTCAAAGAGCAACAGCAGGAGATCAAACAAACCCGGGTTCGCGTGCCAAGTCTCGAAGAGTGTGGCTCGGGCACCATAGGCCTGAGTGTAGCTTATCAGGCGCGTCAAAACGCGATCCGGATCAGACAAAACCTTGCGCTCAGTCAAAAGGCCGTTTTCAGGTCGCAAGGGTTCAGGTGCTTGCTGCGCAGCATGCGGACACCAATCTAGAAAACGCACGAGCAAACGGCGAGCCAGGTCGATGGTTCGGGCGGACACATGGCCGAAGCCGGGACCTTCAACAAACTCCTGGCAGTGTCGCAAGGCTCCAGCGGGATCCCGAAATCCCCGCTCTCCGAGCAAAGACGTCCACTGGGCTTCGGAGCCTTGGAAACGTTCGGGTAAGGGCGGAGGAGTGCAAATCAACACGTTCTCTACAGGTAAAATCGTCTCGTACAGGGCGCGCACCCGCCGGGTGTGGCGTTGCAACGCTTCGTGGAAGGCGTCCGGATTGGAGAAGCCCATGAGCCGAGCCAACCTCAAGAGATCTTCGGCGGCTGTGGGCAATCGATGGGTTTGTTGATGAGCCTCCATCTGCAAGCGGTGTTCCAACTTGCGGAGAAAGCGATAGGCGTCGGCAAGGTCACGGGCTGCATCAAGGGGCAAGAGCTCGTATTGGGCCAGCTTTTCCAGCGCTGCCAAGGTGCTGGGCGTCTGCAGAAATGGCTGGCGCCCGGCATGCAGCAACTGAAGAGCTTGCACAATGAACTCGATTTCTCGAATGCCTCCTCGCCCGAGCTTCACATTTCGATCCAGTTCATCCGGACGGAGCACCTCACGCTCGATTCGGGCCTTAAGCGCCGCGATTTCTTCCAGCACGGAGGGGCCGACCGAACGTGGATGACGGAACGCCTGAATGGTCTCTACGAATTCTGCAGCTACTTCCGGATCACCGGCAACGCTGCGTGCCTTCATCAGCATCATGCGTTCCCAAGTCTGTCCCCATTGGGCGTAATAATTCTCGTAGCTGGGAATGGAGCGGGCCAACGGACCGCTGTCACCTTCCGGGCGCAACCGCATGTCCACCCGGTAGATGTCACCTTCGGGGGTCATCCGGGTCACCTCGCCGATGAAGACCTCGGCCAGACGCTGGAAAAATTGGTGAGCCGTCCAGGCGGCCGGTTTTGGCCGGCGCGTTCGAGGAGGCGACGACCAGACCAAGCCCTCATCACTGTACACGAACATGAGGTCAACATCGGAGCAATAATTCAGCTCGCGACCGCCGAGCTTGCCCATGCCCAGCACACAGGCCCGGATGGGGCGCCATCGGCCGTCAGTGTCCTGTTGCCAGGGTGTACCATGGCGGACCAATAGCTCCTGACAACAGGCATCCCAAACTGCACTGAGGCAGACATCTGCCAGGTCAGAGAGTTCGCGGACCACTTCTTCGACCGTTGCCAGACCGCCCAAATCGCGCATGGCAATGCGCAATTGCTCGCGCTGTTTGAAACGGCGGACGACCACCGACAGCCCATTATCGACTGAACGCGCGGCCGCGAGGCATTTTCGGAGATCGCGTTCCAAGCCCTGCCGGTGACGAGGATAACGCAAATGGTCCCATTGGAGGTTTTCGAGCCATTCGGGGTGCTGGATCAACCATCCTGGTAGAACTTGGGAACCGGCCAGAACAGCAGACCACACGTGCATCAGTTCGGTACTGGCCTGTTCCAGCCAGGTCCGTGCCGGTCCTTCCCAGAGCATTTGCCAGTGGTGCTGCGCTCGCTCCGGATCCGCAGACTGTCGCAGGACCTCACGCCACTGCCGCAAGGCACTCATGACTTCCCCTGAGGATTCGCCGACCGCACGATTTCCACGCGAATCTCGCGGGCTGTTTCCGCAAGGGGCGGACGCAGTCGGGTGAGACAACCGTACCAAAAGCCGGCTCCATACGCTCCATGCGCCAGCATGGTAAGCAGAGCCACGCGCCAGACGCGGCGCCACGGCTGCCACGCGGCCAGTTGCATCGTCTGCAGCGTGAGCAGTAGCGCGTATGCTCCCAACGGCAACCAGCCCAGCCCCTTCCACGCGCCACCAGGCCATCCTCCCCACGGAGCGCTCATTGCCAAGGCCCCAAGATACACAAGGAAAAGAGGCGGAACGAAGTTTAAAGCAGATCCCCAAGTGGGCAATCGACGGAACTGCTCGGCTCGGCCGCGACCGTAGGTCAGCAACATGCGCGTAAACGCCCGTACATCCGGTCGCGGCCGACGGTAAACCACAAGTTCAGGGTCGTACCACAATCGGCCGCCTCGACGCTGAATCGCGTCCAAGAGGGCGTTTTCTTCATTGGGATAAAGTCGCTCATCGAATCCACCCAGTTCTAATAACGTCTGGCGTCGGGCTGCCAGGTTGCACAGGATGAGAGCCTTTTCCGAGGTCAATCGAGGGGGACCGATGGGGGCGTAGCGAGCCCGACTTGGGCCGAATGCCAACCAACTCCTTAGCACGAGGGCAAACACCTGCTCTAGTTCGGGCGCATCAGTCGGGCAGAGATTCGGGCCGCCCACCGCCTCGAGCTTTGGATCCTTAAAAAACCAGGCTGCAGCCCGTTGCAAATTGGTGGGTAAGGGTTCGGCATCGTCATCCAGAAAATACACGAGTTCGCCCGAGGCTTGGCGGAGCGCCGTGTTGCGTTGCATGGATGGGTGTCGCCCCCGCACCACCAAAACCTCGAGACGGTCTCGTGGGTATTCCAACTGCTCCACTGCTTGGAGCGATCGGATGATGGCCTGCTCAGGCCGCGCCGCAATGATGACCGAGAATGTGGGCCACGTCGTGCTCACGCGGCACACAAACCTACGGCCGCGGCCACAAACAGCAAAGTCCATTTCAACGTCTTCATTAGGGGGAAGACGGGACTTTTCCTGGCGGCGCCGACCTGGTTGCAAACATCAATTGATCCGTGCTCCCGATTGACTGGCCCCAAGACACGACTGAATGGAGGTCGACAGCTCCGTTGCCACTTTACATTCGGCGCGGGCGAAACTTCTTCAGGTTGGTGTGGCGATGGCGAAACCCAGGCGGTGGGTCGACTCTCTTGGCGGTTGGGGAGACCTCTTTTCCACAGATATGGCCAGAATGGATGCTCCTCCCGTTACCCGGCAAGGGGCGGTTCTGTCCTTATAGGGCAGCCGGGACCTTACCCGACGGGTCCCGGCTGGTTCACTGCCTTTTGATGGGGATCTTAGCGAGCCGCGGCAAACCGGCGCTCCACCTCACGCCAATTCACCACATTCCACCAGGCTTTCAAGTAGTCGCCTCGACGGTTCTGGTACTTCAGATAGTAGGCATGTTCCCACACATCCACGCCTAGGATCGGTACCCCATCGCAACCGGCTACGGCTCGCCCCATGAGCGGGTTGTCTTGATTGGCTGTGGACACAATTTCCAGTTTGCCGGCATTGACAACCAACCATGCCCAACCACTGCCGAACCGGGCGAGCCCGGCCGCTTCAAACTTTGATTTGAACTCGTCGAAGCTGCCGAACGTACGCTGAAGGGCATCGGCTAACGGGCCAGTCGGCGCACCGCCGGCCTGCGGCGCCATGATCTGCCAAAAGAAAGTATGGTTCCAATGACCACCGCCGTTATTCCGTACTGTGGTTCGGATCTCTTCTGGAATCGCGGCCAGGTTTTTCAAGAGGTCTTCAAGAGGTTTAGTTTCCAGATCTGGACGGCCGGCCAGAGCCTTGTTGAGGTTGTCAACGTATGCCTTGTGATGCCGCCCATGGTGAATCTCCATGGTTTGCCGGTCAATGTGGGGCTCCAACGCATCTGCCGGATAAGGTAGGGGAGGAAGTTCGTGTGCCATAGCTCGGTGTGGTTTTCCCTTGTATGGTTTAATGTTTTTGCTCTCGTCCGTCCCTTGCCGTCCGCGTGCAGTTGCCAACAAACGCACGGTACCCAACCGCAAGGGTGCCACCAAAGAAAGCACAATCCAAGACACGGTCAAGAACCGCAAAAGGATCCCATTTATCGCTGGGCCAACTCCACAAAGTTCCGCAGCAACCGCAGGCCCACCCGCTGACTCTTTTCCGGATGAAACTGCGTGGCGAAGACATGATCCCGCCAGATGGAGGACGCAAAAACGTCGCCATATTCCGTGCGCGTGGCGATGATCGACGCGTCCTCAGGGCGAGGAAAGTAACTGTGGACAAAATACACGTGGCAGCCCGTCGGGATGCCCCGGTACAAGGGACAATCTGGACGTACGATCTCGATCCGATTCCAACCAATTTGCGGTACCTTGAGTCCCGGCCGGTCAGGTAACCGGACCACGCGGCCGCGAAACAGCCCTAAACCAAGGGCGCAACTGTTGAATTCATCGCTCCGCTCAAACAGTGCTTGATAGCCAACACAAATGCCGAGGAACGGCCGTCCCTGCGCAATGAAAGCGCCCAACCCTTCAAGCAACTCCTGTCGTTGCAACGCCAGGATACAATCATCAAACGCGCCAACGCCTGGCAGGACCGCTGCTCGGGCTTCCCTGAGTTCTTGCGGCCGTTGGACAATGCGTACTTCGGCGCCTACGTAGCGCAAGGCTTTGTAGACGCTGCGCAAGTTGCCGCTACCATAATCCACCAAGGCAATCACGAGGCCCAACCATACTCTTGGGATGGCCTTTCCCTCAAGACCACACACCCGAGCTCACCTCGAGCCGGAATCATTACCCCAGCGTAATTTCCGGACAGCCATGGGTGGAAGCCCAGCTTGGCGAGGGGGAACGAGATGACTTTCCCAACTGGACCTTGTCTTGGGACCAGACCCAGTTCGGAGAAGACGCGGAAAATTAAATGACTTTCAGGCGGACTCGGTGGGCCCTGCTTCAGACCGGGCAGCCGTTGCGGAAGGTAAAGACGCCACTCGGCCACTGCAATACGCGTGGCGGGGGCGACAACGAGTTCGGTCAGGCACGTCGGGCTTTTCTCTCGCTGCTTGCCTTGCGCACCGCTGGCAGAGTTCTGAGTGCCTGTTGAACGGCTCATACGTCGAATCCTCTGCGAGTCCGGCGATCGAAGGCGCGGCCGTCAGACTTGAAAATGGTCGCAATTCCAAACGGTGTGTCGCCAGGTTGACCTCTCCGCAGCCACTCGCTGTTCCCTTTGGATCGGTCCATGACCGAGCTGCGCATGGAGCCGGCTTGGAGAAGGGCGACGGTAAAGGGAGATGCCCATTTACGATCTGACCGGGGCCGACCCAAACGAGGGCGGATCGGCCCGTGACAAGAATGCTCTGGAGCCGTGGGATTTGACTGCTTGGGCAAGGGCGCCGTCTGTGGTTTGCAAAGAACCAAGGCATTTCAATTTGCTGGGGTGAAAGCGGTGCGCCTCTTGGAAAGCACCGTGGCGGAGCCGGGTCCATGTTCACGATGGCCGGGCATCAGACGCGGATAAGGCAGCGCACGGCTGGCGGTAGTGGGGGCGGCGCCTTTCCATGTTCACCGAAATCCGTCGCTGCCAGGGGATGTCCAGATTCAAGACGGCCCCTTAGCCCTGGCCGGTTTTTCAGATTGCGTGGCGGAAGGGACGCAATATTTTGCCGGCCGATGAAAGGTATCATCCTGGCTGGTGGTGCCGGTTCCCGTTTGTACCCGTTGACTTTGGTGGCGAGCAAACAATTGCAGCCGGTGTATGACAAGCCGATGGTCTACTACCCTTTGACCACGTTGATCGAAGGCGGCATAAGGGAAATGTGCTTGATTTCTACCCCTTGGGATTTGCCCCGCTTCCAGCAATTGTTCGGAGACGGTAGCCAATGGGGCCTCCGGATTGAATATCGAGAGCAGCCGCGACCGGAGGGGATCGCCCAGGCGTTTCTGATTGCTGAGAGTTTTATTGGAACTGATTCCGTGGCCTTGATCTTGGGGGACAATATTTTCTACGGTGCAGACAGCTTTCAGCGTGCGTTTGAGGAATTTGCCGGCGGAGCCGTGATCTTCGGTTACCATGTGCAGGATCCACGGCGTTACGGCGTGGTCGAATTTGATGAAAAAGGTCGGGCCATCTCCATTGAGGAGAAACCACAACAGCCTCGTAGCAATTATGCAGTGCCGGGGTTATACATTTATGACAATCAGGTGGTGACAATCGCGCGGGGGTTGAAACCGTCGGCAAGAGGCGAGCTCGAGATTACGGATGTAAATGTGGAATATCTACGACGCGGACAGTTGCGTGTGTACCGTCTGAGCCGTGGCTTTGCCTGGCTGGACGCGGGGACTAGTAGCAGCTTGCATGAGGCATCGGCCTATGTACAGACCATTGAAAAGCGACAGGGAATCAAAATTGGTTGCCCGGAAGAGGCCGCGTTCCGGCGTGGCTTCATATCCCTGGAGCAATTGGCGGCCTTAGTGCAACGTATGCCAAAATGCGAGTATCGGGACTACTTGGAGCAGGAAGTAATTGCAGAGGCGCGACGTTTGGCATGACGGTGATTCCTTGTGATTTGGAAGGTGTGCTGGTGATTGAACCCCGAGTATTTGGGGATGCCCGCGGATATTTTCTTGAGACCTGGAATGAGCGTCGTTACCGAGAAGCAGGGATTCCGGGACCGTTTGTGCAGGACAACCTCTCTTTCTCGCGTCGCAGCACGCTGCGGGGATTGCATTTCCAGAATCCTGCAGCTCAAGGCAAGCTCGTGTATGTGCTGGCGGGTGAAGTCTTCGATGTCGTTGTGGATTTGCGGCGCCGTTCGCCGACGTTTGGACGATGGTACGGCGCGCGGCTTTCCTCTGAAAACAAGCGACAAATGTATATCCCGCCGGGTTTCGCCCATGGTTTTGCCGTGATGAGTGACACAGCCTTGTTTGCTTACAAATGCACTGAGTTCTATGCACCCGAGCATGAGGTGACCTTGCTTTGGAATGACCCTGATCTGGCGATTGACTGGCCGGTTCAGGAGCCCGTCTTGTCCGAGAAAGATCGCCGCGGTTTGCGGTTGCGGGATTTGCCCCTGGAAAAGTTGTTCCCATGAGTCAGGTCGTGCCTTCCATGCGCCGCATTTTGTTGCTCGGCTGCCGGGGGCAGGTCGGGTGGGAACTACAGCGCGCTTTGGCTCCGCTGGGCATGGTCGTGGCGCGGGATTACCCGGAGGTGGATCTTGCCCAAGTGGACCAGTTAGTGACACTGGTCCGGGAGACGAATCCGGATGTGATCGTGAACGCGGCCGCTTACACGGCGGTCGATCGTGCTGAACAGGAGCCGGAAAAAGCACGCCTGATCAATGCAGTGGCACCTGCTCGATTGGCGGCGTTGGCACGCGAGCGGCGCAGCTGGCTTGTGCACTACTCCACTGACTACGTATACGATGGTTCGAAGCGCACACCGTATGAAGAGTCGGATCCACCCTGTCCCTTGAACGTGTATGGACAAACCAAATTGGAGGGAGACCTGGCCATTACCACTTCCGGATGCCCCTTTCTCATTTTTCGATTGTGTTGGGTTTATGGCACGCGAGGGCACAATTTCTTGCTGACCATTCAACGATTGGCCCGGGAGCGGGAAACCCTCCGGGTAGTGGCCGATCAAATTGGGAGCCCGACGTGGAGTCGTTGGATTGCCGAAACCACAGCGCAGGCACTGGGTCAGGTCCTGGCCCAGCCGGATCCGGGTCGCTGGAGTGGCATTTATCACTTGCGGGCGGCGGGCCAGACCTCTTGGCACGGCTTTGCGCGGCGGATTGTCGACTTGATGCCGGTAGCGGAACGGCGTTGTCGAGAAGTGGTGCCTATTCGGAGCGAGGAATATCCGAGTCCGGCCCGTCGGCCGGCTTGGTCTGTCATGTCATGCGAAAAGTTGTGGCGAACATTTCGATTAGCCCTCCCGGATTGGGAAACGGGCCTGCTGCAGGCCCTCGACATGAGTTGAACCAGAATGAACCAAGGTTAATGCAGGCATGAATCTCCTAGTCACAGGCGGTGCCGGATTCATTGGATCGAACCTGATTCACCACATCATTGACCGTCCGCAGGTCGCCTGTTTGGTGAACTTGGATTGCCTCACTTACGCAGGGCATTTGGAGAATTTGGAACGCGTAAGCGGGCATCCCAAATATGTTTTCGAGAAAGTGGACTTGCGGGATAAGGGGGCGGTTTTGGATGTCGTGCGTCGGCACCGCATCACACACGTTATGCATCTGGCCGCTGAATCACATGTGGATCGGTCCATCACGGGGCCGGGCGATTTTATTCATACCAACATCGTCGGCACATTTCATCTATTGGAGGCGTGTCGGCTGTGTTGGCTGGAGGGTCTGGGCGAAACAACGGCGCCGCCGGGCGGATTCAGATTTTTGCATGTCAGCACCGACGAAGTTTACGGTTCGTTGGGTCCGACAGGTTATTTCACCGAGACGACGCCATATGCACCGAATTCGCCTTATTCGGCGAGCAAAGCCGCGTCGGACATGCTGGTGCGTGCCTATCATCATACCTACGGTTTACCTGCTCTGATCACCAACTGCTCTAACAATTACGGTCCGTACCAATATCCGGAGAAACTGATTCCTGTGGTCATTCAAAGCGCGCTCCAGCGGCGTCCCATCCCCGTCTATGGCGACGGCCTGAACGTGCGGGACTGGTTGTACGTGTTGGATCATGCGGAGGCGTTGTGGCAGGTGCTCACGCGGGGCCGAATCGGCGAGACCTACAATATTGGTGGCAACAACGAATGGCCGAATTTGCGTATCGTAGAGCGCATTTGTGACCTGATCGACGAATTTCGACCGGACCTGGGCGGGCATTCCCGAAGGTTAATCACATTTGTCAAGGATCGCCCTGGACATGACCGGCGGTATGCCATTGATGCTACCAAGATTCGTCGGGAACTGGGATGGCAACCGGCGCATTCGTTCGACCAGGGCCTGCGGGAAACCGTGCGGTGGTACTTGGAGCATCAGGATTGGGTTCGGACGGTCCTTGGTAAAGCGGCCTCACGGACGAGCGCCTCGCAATAGACCGGGCCCTACCGCTGTGCCGGCTGCATCCATAGGCTGGGGAGTCGGTGGCGGGTGTTGTAGGACTAGTCAGGCAGCGGAGCGAATTCAGCGCGAGGATCGGGCGATCCAGCCGCCACCCAGGACAAGGTCTCCTTGGTAACACACGGCCGCTTGGCCAGGGGTTACCGCGCGTTGAGGGATGTGCAGGAAAACACGCGCGCGATTACCATCCAACGGTTCTACTCGCGCAGGCGTGCCCGGATGATTGTACCGAATCTTTACAGTGACCTCGACAGGTTCTCCAAGGGAATCGAAAGGAATCCAATTACATCGCTCCATGACGAACGTGTTCGTTACGAGATCCGATACTTCACCCACGATGACCCGGTTTTGCTCGGGGTCAAGATTCACCACGTACAGCGGCCGACCGGCTGCTACACGCAAACCGCGGCGCTGCCCGATGGTGTAAAACTCGATGCCATCATGGTAGCCAAGGACATGACCTTGCAGGTCCACAATTTCGCCGCGATGGGGCTGCACAAAGCCGGAATCCCGCAGGAACCGGCCATAATCATTATCGGGCACGAAGCAGATTTCTTGACTCTCGGCTTTCTCGGCAGTCTTTAGGTTGCAGTGGCGCGCTAGCTCACGTGTCTCGCTTTTGGTCCGTTCTCCAAGCGGGAAGAGCGCGCGAGATAGTTGCTCCTGACGCAATGAGAATAAAAAATAACTCTGGTCTTTCCGGGGATCGCTACCGCGGAGCAGGAGAGTTCGTCCGTCAGCCCGGCGTTGGAGACGTGCGTAATGTCCTGTGGCGACGTATTGAGCGCCCAAGCGCAGGGCACGGTCCAGGAGGCGGCCGAACTTAAGTTCCTGATTGCAAATCACACAGGGGTTGGGGGTGCGGCCGGCCTTGTATTCCTCTGCAAAATATCGGATCACATGTTGTTGGAACTCGGCCGATTCGTCGATGAGGTAATACGGAATGCCGAGCCGGTCGCAGACAGCGCGAGCATCGCTGACCGCTTGCGGGCCGCAACATTTGTCTTCGGCGCGGTACCGACAATCCTGAGGCCATAGTTTCAGAGTGATGCCAATGACTTCGTACCCCTGGTCCAAGAGAAGGGCGGCTGCGGCAGAGGAGTCCACTCCGCCGCTCATCCCAACAACCACTCGGATGCGCCCGTTCTGTGCCATGGAGTTTCAGTATAGCTGGTGCCAATGGGATGGGCAAACAGTGAGGGAGGCTGTCGCCGCATGCCCGGGGCCTTTGCTGCAAGGAGTCGGCCCATGGGCAGGGTGAACAGTGGGCTTGCCGGGGCTCGGGACGTCACGCCGTTGCAGCCGCCGCTAATGCATCTGGGGACCACTGACACGCAGCCAAACTAGCCCAACCTCAGGGCACCAAAATGGTTCCCACCCCTTCGTCGGTGAAAATCTCCAAGAGGACCGCATGCGGCACGCGACCGTCCACGAAGGAAACTTTTTCAACCCCAGCGCGCAGGGCAGCCACTGCGCTGTCCACTTTGGGGATCATGCCTCGGTCGATAACACCGGTGCGTTTGAGCTCATCCACTTCCGAGACCCGCAATACGGGAATCACTGAGTCGGGGTCGTTGGGGTTTCGAAGAAGGCCGGGCACATCGCTCATGAAGACCAAACGCCGGGCTTGAAGTGCGATGGCGGTCTGCGCAGCGGCGATGTCGGCATTGCAGTTGTAAATATGGCCATCCTCACCCCGGGCGGTGGGACTAATGACCGGGGTAATTCCTTGCCCGATGCATTCCAAAAGCGGCCGGGTTTGCACCTCAGTCACTTCGCCCACAAAACCGAGGTCGAGAAGACGACCCGGTTGTTGCCGATCCTCGATCAAGAGTTTGCGACAGCGAAAAATGTCCGGGCCCGGGAAGCCCCGGGCCGACCCTCCGAGTGCACGGATCGTTTGGACAATTTCGGGATTAATCTGGCGCGATAAAACTTCATCGACGATTTGGGCGGTTGCCTCATCGGTGAGCCGTTGGCCCTGAACGAATTGGGGACTCAGACCGGCTTTTTCCATGGCACGATTGATGGCTTTGCCGCCGCCATGGACGACGACAGGATTGATCTCAACCGCCTCCAAAAAAACGATGTCTCGGGCCACGCCGGTGCGAACGGCGGGATCGGGTGAATCCATGAAGGATCCACCGTATTTGATGACAAAGGTGGCTCCGCTGTATTTCTGGATGTACGGCAGAGCCTCAAGCAGAGTAGCCGCCTTGGCGATGAGGTCTTGCATGGGTGACACGGCGTGGATGATGCCCCTTCGAGGTCGAGTCAGTTCAGCCCGCAGGCGCGTCTGGCTCGGTCAAGCACTTCGCGGGCCTTGGCGCGTGCCCTGGCGGCTCCGGCGCGCAGGACTTGCTCCACATAATCAAGGTTGGCAGCCAGTTCAGCGCGTTTCCGCCGAGCCGGCGCGAAGTACTCCCAATAGAAGCTGAACAGGGCACGTTTGAGCTCGGCATAGCCAAGGCCGCCTGCCCGCAGGCGTTCTTCGTAACGTTGGGCCTCGTCGGGGGGCGCCACCAGTTTCATGAGTTGGATGGCCAGGTTTTGGTCTGCGTCTGGTTTGGGTTCCTCTGGCGTGCGACTGTCCATTTTGATGGACATGATCTTTTTGCGGAGCGCGTTTTCCTCGCCAAAGATTTCGATGGTGTTGCCATAGCTCTTACTCATCTTTTCGCCATCAATGCCGGGAACCTTGGCTGTTTCCGGTCGGATCAAGGGTTCGGGAATGACGAAGGTCGGGCCGTAAGCGTCATTGAACTTGGCCGCGATGTCGCGGGTGACTTCGACGTGCTGCTTTTGGTCCTGGCCCACAGGGACCAGGTTGGAATCATAAATCAGAATATCCGCTGCCATAAGGACCGGATAGGCGAAGAGACCGAAGTTCGGGGAAAGGCCCTTGGCAATTTTATCTTTATAACTGTGACACCGTTCTAGCAGCCCCATGGGGGTGACAGTGCCAAGTAACCAGGTCAGTTCGCACACCTCCGGTACGTCTGATTGTCGAAAGAACACGGCGCGATTCGGGTCCAGACCGCAGGCCAGAAAATCGAGCGCCACTTCAATGATGTTGCGACGGCGTGCCTCAGGGTCGAACAACGAGGTCATCGAATGGTAGTCTGCAATAAAGTAAAAAGCCTCGCCCTGCGATTGAAGCTCGATCGCAGGTTTCATCATGCCGAAATAGTTGCCCAGGTGCAGAGCACCTGACGGCTGGATGCCGGACAAGATCCGCATGGAGTCATACCGTAGTGTCAGGAGGATGGAACTGGCAAGATTGGAGGAGGCCAATTGCGGCCGCGGGCAAAACGGCCTTTTGAGCGGTGCGTTGTGACGCTTGCGGGCAAAGAGAGCGGACATTACCGTCGGCGCATCAGGCGGGATGTTCTGAAGTAATGAGCAGTGCCGACGCAGCCAATCACTGGGCAATGGTCCCTATGGACACCATGCATAAAGTTATGAATCCGAGGGTTGTGCAACGCGAAGATTCCCGTGGGCCGGGGCGAATAGCCTCAGCGTGCATCTGCCGGATCGCAAGCTGCCTGATTGGATTTGGCCTGATTTTGGGCAATCAGGCGCCATGGTTGCAGCATGCGCAAGCGCATGTCTATGCGACACATGTTCGGTTGACCGCGACGGCCTCTGGAGGTTCGGGCAGCCGGGTTGAAATTCGTTACATTCTCAACGAACCGGCAACGGCCGGTGTCGTGGTCGAGGTACTGGACCAGAACACGGTTGTGCGTCGGTTGACCCTGGCGTCTGGAGAGATGGGTACAAGGCGGGGGGAAAACTTCGTAATTTGGGATGGACGAAGTGACTCTGGCAACCCGGCTTGCTGCGGCTCGTACCGGGTACGCATCATCACGGCTTCTCATGGGTACCCAACATGGACCTTGATCAGTCATGACCTGGATCCCGGGCAGTATGTGTATGCGCCTTCGGGCATAGCCGTGATACGGAATCCGGATAGTCCGTATTATGGCCGAGTCCTGGTGGCCAACAGTCGAGTGGGTCCCAATGCGTTGTTCGTGCCCGGCGACCGGTTGGGCATCTTAAAATTTCACGCGGACGGGTCAGAGGCTTCGGAAGGCAGCTGGAGTGATGCCGGTTGGGATTGGGCGGGTGACGGCCAAAGTCCAGCCGAGCTGGAGACAGCTCCGGAGGGTTGGCTTTACGTGATGGACCGCGTGGGTTCCCGGATTTTGCGGTTGGATCCTGAGGCGAATACGACCAGCCTCGGCATCGCCTGGGATGCTGCGTGGTGGCCGTGGCTTCATGCAGGTGTAACAGGGTTTGCTCTTAGTTCTGGTGCTTCGGGTCCATGGTTGTGGGTAGGGTTGTCCACGGAAACGGTCTCGTCCGGTGTCTATGGTTGGGTTCGAGACCAACAGGGTGTTGCGGCACGCGAGGATCCGGGGCACTTGGTCGTTCGGGCGCGATTGGGTTCTGATTTGGTCGGTGCGCCTTCGGACGTTGCCGTTTCCTCACAAGGGGCCCTTTGGGTCACTCAGTGGCGAATTGCTGCAGGTGACCCTACGCCTCGAGTCTTGCGGTTTCCTGTCTGGACGAATGGCTCGCCGGCTTGGGAGGCGGCCGTGTGGTCCGTGGGACAAGCTCAGGACACCATGCGGGGTGCGACAGCGTTGGCACTGGACCCGACCGGGCGGTATCTTGCCGTGGCGTTTCGTGGCGCCCCATCCATGGGGCGATATATCGGAGGCCGGGTGATGGTGTTCAATGCCGCCACGGGCGAGTGGGTAGCAACCTTGCCCGGAGTTGGTCACGAATACACCGACGTGGACTGGGACGCGGTTGGGAATCTTTATGTGGCTAACGCGAGTGAGTCGGTATGGCGGGTCTACTCGCCTCCGGGATCGAATGCGGCGGTAACCCTGTCTGCCTACACAGTGAGGTTAGGAGAAGACCGGGTGCGCCCGGTCCTTCAGGCCCTGGGTTACGAAAGGGATGCGATTGTATTGGCCCTGAGGGGTCAGCCAAACACCAGTTACAGCCTTGAGTCCAGCAGTGACCTTTTACAGTGGCGGGAGCTCATTCGTGTGGCTTTAGGAGCCGAAACCAGTCAAACCTTGCGTGTGCCGACGTCGGAGCCGCAGCAGTTTTATCGGGCACGTTCGAGCCCCTGACTAACTAAGCCGCTTTTCAGGCGGTTGGAAACGTTTGGCTTTTCGGGTGGCTGTCTCCGGCAAAGCCACTGCCAGTACGTAACGATCGAGGTTCAAGTATTTGGCTGCAACCCGGCGAATGTCTTCCAAGGTGACGGCTTCGAGTTGAGCGTCTTCAGCGTCGAAGTTGTTGAAACCCAATCCGTAGAGTTCGTCCAGCGCTGCTTGCTGGGCAAGACTCCCGAGTTCCTGGCGAGCAATCTTCTTTTGGCCGAGCACCTTGGATTTGGCCCGTTGGAGTTCTTCGACGGTGACCCCGCGGGTTTGTAACAGTCGTGCTTCGGCCAACAATTCACGTTCCACACGCGCTGTTTTGGTTGGTTCGGTCCCGGCGTAGAAAGCGAAGTAACCCGGGGAAAGTCCCATAAAATTCTGGGCGCCTACATAGTAGGCCAGTCCCAATTTCTCTCGCACCCGGAGGAAAAGTCGGGACCCCAAATCGCTGCAAAGCTCTTGGATCAGTTCAAGTGCGAAACGATCTGGGCTGTTCAGCGTGACTCCGGGCCATCCGAGCACGACCACAGCCTGTCGTTTGTCATGAGATTCTACAACTCGCTGTGGCCGCTCTAAGAAGGCCGGTGAATGATTTCGTAGCGAGGGTAGGGGTTTTCGCGGCTGGCTCCAGCGACCGAGATGCTTTTCGATACACCCAACGGCTCTGTCGGGATGAATAGCCCCGAAGACCGCTAGCACACAATTGGTTGGAACGACCCATTGAGTATGGAAGGTGCGCACCTGATCGACATCGAGTTGCGGCAGGCTGGTTTCGCTCCCTAATGTGTCCAAACCGTAACCTGCCGCGCCAAACAAGGTGCGACGCATGGCAAGAAAAGCTCGTGTCAAAAGGTCATCTCTCCGCGCCCGAATCTTGGATAATAAGACATCTCGTTCATGCTGCAACGCGGTGACGGGGAAGGCCGGCTGGCAAAGGACCTCCGTAACCAGTTCAACAGCCAGCCCCAGATCCTCCTGAAGCACCTCTGCGCTGAGGCCGAAGCTGTTATTGCCGCCGTAAGAATCCAGGTAGCCGCCCACCGATTCAATGGTGCGAGCCAGGTCTTCGGCAGACCGACTTTGGGTCCCCTTAAGCAGCAGGCGTGCAACGAGCGTGGTGAGACCATTTGTTTCGGGCGTTTCCGCCAGCACGCCGCCTTGAAAGACTGCACGCAGCTCCACAAAGGGTAGACGATGATCTTCCTTGTAAAGTAGACGCAGACCATTGGGTAGCTCCACCTTTTGTACGGGCGCGATCTCTCCGGACGCGGTGCTCCGCGCGGGTTTGGGGAGACGGCCCTTGGGCCAGAGTCCATACAGTGTTCGGTTTTCGGGTCCGAGGTAAGTTCGGGCTACCCGGCACAAGTCTGCAGGAGTCAGGCGGCGAATTGCTTCCAAGTAGCGTTGGGAGAAGGCTAGATCATTGGCAACCAGCCACGAGCCGCCCAAGTCAGCAGCCTGACCTGCCATTGTCTTCCGATTGCTGAGGAGCGCTGTCGTGCATTGTTTGATGGCCTTTTGCAATTCGTCTTCGTGAATGGGGCCGCTCTGAAGCCGGGCGATCTCCTCTAGAAGGACGGCCTTGGCCGAGGAAAGCCGGTCAGGTTCCATCGTCGCACTGACGCCAAAAAGCCCAGGCTGACTGGAGGTATAGGTCCATGCATCCACATGGGTCACCAGTTGCCGCTTTTCCCGCAGTTCTTGATACAGCCGGGAACTGCGGCCTTGCCCCAAAATCGTAGCGAGGACTTCAAGAGCAGGTAGATCAGGATGCCGAATCTCGGGAATATGCCACGCAAGATGAAGATGCCCGAGTTCAATCGGCGCCTCTTCAACCAATTCACGTGGCGCAGTTTGCCGGGGTTCAGCTGGGAGAACTTCCGGGGGCAACGGACGAGAGGGAGTCTTTTCCCACGCTTTCCGAATTTGCTCAGCTACCTTGGCAGCTGTCACGTCTCCCACCACAATGTAGAAGATGTTGTTTGGTACGTATTTTTCCCGGTAGTAGGCGATCAGGTCAGCTCTTCGGACGGCGTTGAAGCGATCCGGATACCCGATGATGGCGTAGCGTAAAGGGCTGCGCGTGAAGGCCAGTTCGAACAAACGCTGGCTAGACCGCCGGTGGGGATCATCCAGGCACATGTCCATTTCGCGCCGGATGACGTCCTGTTCCTTGGCCAGTTCATTTGCCGGCAGTGTAGCATGCTGCATGATATCGCACAGGATATCCACAGCCACGTGCGTGCCCGTGGCAGGCACATCGATGTAAAACACGGTCCGGTCAAAGGAGGTGTAGGCGTTGATGTAGCCACCGGCTGCTTGAACTTCTTGGTCGATCCGGGAAGCCGGACGAGTCCGGGTCCCCTTGAAAAGCATGTGCTCCAACAGGTGCGACAAGCCGGCGCCCAACCACCGGCCCTCATGGATGCTGCCGGACATGCACCATGCCTGGGCGGACACGACCGGTGCGCTGTGATCTTCCCGGATGATGACAGTTAAGCCGTTATCCAATTGGATCCAATCGATATCGGGTGGCACGGCCGGAACGTCCCTAATAGAAGCGGCCGGGGAAGATCCGGAACGACCCGTCTTTTTGGGGGAAAAGTTTTTCAGGTTTTTTTTCACAGCTTAGTTCGCAACGTGGTAGCGGCTGGCAATTCGAAGCGCCCCGCGGCGCCACCTTGCAGTCCCGACTCGGAAGCCGTTAGAGCCGAAGGCCGATTCGCCTCGCACAAGAGCAAATAACGGGGTCTGTTTCAATGACCGGCAGAGGCTGGATTCCGACTTTTTTCCCAGGCAGCTTGCTTGCTAGGCGGTAAGAACGGCTTTCGGAAAGCCTCTTCAAAATCGTACCCGTGCTCAAAATCTGCGCGGCTGTCTTGTTCGGTTTTGGCGAGGATGCCGGCGTCCACCATGTTAAACACGATTTCACCAAAGTCCCTGCAGGAACGAATGTTCCATTCTTCAAAGAGGGTAAGGGTCATTGGCCCAAACTGTTCAATTGCGTATGCCCGGATTCCGGCCAAGAGTTCTTGACCCGTTACATGCCGAAGTCGGCCCCGTTGGCCTCGGCTGACCATTCGCTGAGTATATTCAAGTGCCTCACGGACAAAATGATATGCGTCCCTTGGATAACGGGGATCCTGTGCCAAGATGCGATCCAAAGCCTGTTCCAAAGCGGCTTCGTGCATAACTTCACTGCTGCGATCTTTGTTGCTCCGCCACGGTGGTGGGCAATGAACGGGTCTCTCGCCACATGCGTACTGTCCAGCCCACCAGCAACAGACCCAAAATCACCAGCAACACCTGTTGTTCGCGGCGGGTTAAACGCCACATGCTTACAAGGATAGCCTAGGAGTTAGCCGACCGCAATGTTCACCACCTTACCCGGGACGACAATCACTTTGCGGACAGTTTTGCCGGCGAGAAACGGCTGAACCTTTTCGGCCGCAAGGGCAGCCTTTTCCAGGGCCGTTGGATCGGCATCGCGCGGCACACGAATGACATCCCGGACCCGTCCATTTACCTGAACGACGATTTCCACGGTGTGTTCCATCAGCAGATTTTCATCCCAATCGGGCCAGGGCTCGTAAGTAAGGCAGGGCACGGGCTGGACCTGCGGAGCGAAGCTGCGATACCAGAGGTGCCAAAGTTCTTCCGCCAAATGCGGCGCAAAGGGAGCAAGCAATTGCAGGAAGGTCCGCAAGGTCTGGGCAGGTCGAATTTCCCAATCCATGGCCTGGTTTACGAAAATCATCATGGCCGAGATCGCCGTGTTGAATCGGAAGCCCTCCAGATCCTCCGTCACCTTCTTAATACACGCGTGCAAAGCCTTGTTTTGATTCGGTGCAGGCTGGACGTCACGAATGGTCGGGTGGATTCGGATCTGTTCCAACATGGATTCTTGCTGCACGGTCGGGGTTAAAGCCAGTGATTGTTCCCATTCGACCTCTGCAGCCTCGTCGACAAACAATCGCCAGACACGTCCTAGGAACCGATAGACGCCCTCGACTCCTTTGGTGCTCCAAGGCTTGGTGTCCTGGAGCGGTCCCATAAACATCTCGTATAAACGGAAAGCATCGGCGCCGTATTGAGCGAGAATCTCGTCTGGGTTGACCACGTTGCCACGGGACTTGGACATTTTCTGTCCATCTTCACCCAGAATGAGCCCCTGATTAACCAGTTTGTGAAATGGTTCAGGTGTAGAGACATGTCCGAGATCATAGAGTACCTTATGCCAAAAGCGTGCATACAGCAGGTGGAGAACGGCGTGTTCAGCCCCCCCGACATACAAATCCACGCCAGCGGTACGACCTTCCGCAGGATCGGTTCCCATCCAATAGCGTTCGGCCACAGGATCCACAAATCGCTGCGCGTTGTTCGGATCGAGGTATCGGAGGTAATACCAGCAACTGCCGGCCCATTGAGGCATCGTGTTGGTCTCGCGGCGGCTGCCATCGGGCAATTCCACCCAATGCGTGGCCCTGGCTAATGGAGGTTGGCCGTCTGGAGTGGGCTTGTAGTCATCCAAATCCGGCGGCAAAATAGGTAGATCGGATTCCGGAACAGCCTCGTGGTACCACTCTCCCCGGGCGTCCTGGCGCCAAATGATAGGGAACGGCTCGCCCCAATAGCGCTGCCGGCTAAACAGCCAGTCGCGCAATTTGTATTGCACGGTCCGGCGGCCGTGGCCGGTGGCTTCCAGCCATTCGATCACTCGTTGCTTGGCCATCGGGGTGGACAAGCCATCCAGACACAGGTCGTCGTTCCTTGAATTGACTGCAATCCCGTCGCCTACGAAGCCCCGCCACGGCACCGAACCATCTGGCGGCTGCACCACCTGAACAATGGGTAAGCCGAATCTTTCGGCAAAGTCTAGGTCGCGCGTGTCGTGAGCCGGCACGGCCATGATGGCACCGGTGCCATAGCTCATGAGGACATAGTCGGCTGTCCAGATTGGGATCCGGCGGCCATTGGCGGGATTGATTGCATAAGCTCCGGTAAAAACGCCGGTCTTTTCGCGAGCCAACTCGGTGCGTTCCAGATCCGACTTACGTTGAACCTCGGCTTGATACGCCTCCACGCGTGCCCTGTACTCGGGTCGGGTGATGCGAGGTAGCAAAGGATGCTCGGGAGCCAAAACCATGTAAGTTGCGCCAAACAGGGTGTCGGGCCGTGTGGTGAAAATCCGTAACCGACGTTCTTCGGGACCGAGCGATGGGTCGTCCACGGGAAAGATCACTTCGGCTCCCTCGCTGCGGCCGATCCAATTGCGTTGCATTTCCTTCAGCGAGGGGCTCCAATCGATCAAGTCGAGGTCTTTCAAGAGGCGTTCGGCATAGGCCGTGATTCGAAGCATCCATTGACGCATCGGACGCCGCACGACTGGATGACCGCCAATTTCGCTGCGCCCATTGACAACCTCTTCGTTGGCCAACACAGTTCCCAAGGCTGGACACCACCACACGGGCGCTTCTGCCACGTACGCCAATCGATGGGCGTCTCGCCATGCCCGGCGGCGCGCTTCTAATTCGGGATCGAAGTTCGCATCTGCGGAGGGTCGGAGGTCAGGCGGATACGGCAATGTTTCGATCGGCTCGGCCTTGCCTGTTTGAGGGTTGAACCAGGCGTTGTAGATTTGGAGGAAGATCCACTGCGTCCACCGGAAGTAACCGGGATCTGTAGTATCCACCTCACGTGTCCAGTCGTAGCTGAACCCGAGGCTCTTAATCTGCCTGCGAAACGTGGCAATGTTACGCTCGGTCGTGATACGCGGGTGTTGACGGGTTTTGAGTGCATATTGTTCTGCGGGTAGGCCAAAGGCGTCCCATCCCATAGGATGCAAAACGTGGAATCCCCGGGCTCGCCGGTAACGGGCCAAAATATCTGTCGCAGTGTAGCCCTCAGGATGGCCTACATGTAAACCCGCTCCTGAGGGATAGGGAAACATGTCCAAGATGTAGTATTTGCGGGGTAACCGGGCGGCTTCAACGCGGCCGCTCAAGCCATGACGGCGAGCGAAAGGATGGTCTGGCGGGATCTCCTGGCCTGGATTGAACGCTCGGAATAGACCCGTTTTCTCCCAGATCCGTTGCCATTTGGGTTCAATCAAATGGAACGGATACAACTTACGAATGTTTCCCATAGCGGTTGCGCAGTTTGGTAAAGGGGCGATCCTTCGGCAACGGTGGAATTGGATATTGGCGCAAGGAACCCGCCCTTGACCAACCCGCGCGACCCGAGGCACCTATCATAAATAAAGACAATGAATTCTGGCCAGATCGAGCCAGCTCGGCCCGGGTGCGCGTCACCATTTTATGCCACATGACAAACCTCGGGACAGTGGTTCAATAAAAAGCACATGAAGCAAGGGTTGTACGCAACTGGAGCGTGCGGCAGTACCCAAGTTCACCTTGAAAAATGCGGGGCATGATCAGGGCCAGACGACAGCAGGAATTCCTTAGATCGTTCTTCACGATACGGCCCTCAAGCCTTGCACAAGGCATTCCGGGTGTGGACGCCGTGCGCGGGAACGCATCCCACGGCCATTCATCTGGGTTCGTCCGTTCCGATTTGTCCTCAACCAACTGCGTCGGTCGCGGTTCACGATATCCTAGAAGGGCTTCCAGCCTTGCCCCTTGGGATGGTACGGCCGCAAGCGTCAGAATCGGCAAGCTGGATGAGGAAGCGTGAAGCGCGTCCGGCGTCTATAAGGGACGGGCGGCGGGTCTGAAGCCCCATCGGATCTGCCGCCCCAGATTACGGGTGCCTGGCAGACGAGGGCCTGGTAGTTTGCTTGGCACCTCGTGGTTTTTTGCATCGTCAATTCCTCAGCATCACGAAAGTGGCTCGCCGTGGAGCTACCGCTGGCAGGTTCAGATTGCGTTCGGCCTGGTTTTGCCAGAGAGTCTGCGTACAAGATGGACATGGGGCAAAGCGCTCGGAGGATCACCCGCAAGAGGTGCAGGTGGCTTGCAGGGTTGGGAATTGGGGCAGGGATTTTGATCTGGGTGGGGTGCACCACGTCTCCGCGAGCGACCGGTCTGACGCGGTTTGAATTCTGCCGGCCGGCCATGGGCATGGAATTTCGCATGGTTTTGTACGCAACCGGGGCAGACTGGGCTCGGACCGCGGCGGAGGCGGCATTCACACGAGTAGAGCAACTGAACTTGCGGTTGAGCGACTATGAAGAGGAGAGCGAACTGAATCGTTTGAACCGAATGGCCGGCAGTGGCCACTGGGTTCCTGTCAGTATCGATTTGTGGCGTGTGATGACCGCAGCGCAGGAGATGGCCATACGAACGGGTGGAGCCTTTGATGTCACGGTGGGACCGGTGGTGCAACTGTGGCGACGAGCTCGGCGCCAGCGCGAATTGCCACCTTTGGAACGGCTCACGCAGGCAAGCCGGGCGGTGGGTTATACAGCCGTCGAACTAGATGCGAATCGCCGGGCGATCCGGTTGCAGCGACCCGGCATGAGATTGGACTTGGGGGGCATTGCCAAAGGGTACATCTTGGATGAGGTCCGAGCGGTTTTGCGGCGGGAAGGCGTGTCCCGCGCCTTGTTGCAGGCTGGGGGCGATTTAGCGGTGGGAGAGGCTCCGCCTCATCGGCCGTGGTGGCGGATCGAACTGGCCCAAATGGTTACGACCCACACAAATGCGGAGGAATCAGTGAAGCTTCGTCATGCAGCCCTGGCGACATCAGGGGACCTTTTTCAGTATCTTGAGATTGAGGGGATTCGATATTCCCATATTGTGGACCCGCGATCGGGTCAGGCCTTGACCAATCACGGCTTGGTGTTTGTGATTGCTCCCAGAGCCATGACAGCGGATGCGTGGTCCACCGCGCTGAGCGTGCTCGGTCCCAAGGAGGGGATGCCGTTGTTGGAGCGGTCAGCCCAGAAGGTGGCTGCGCGAATTTTCTCCTTGGGCAGGGAAGGCTTGGAAGTTTGGGAGAGCCGTAAATGGCGGGGGTACGTGCTGGGTACTGGTCGAGGGCCGGGGTTCCCATCCAAACCACGGACCTAGCACGGCACGAGGCAGGCTTACAGTTGCCGGAGGCGTCGTGTCCGGGTTAGTTTTTAAGGCGATGAAGAGGTGTCTGGAATGGGGATGCGGCGTACCTGTGCCTCGTGGTTCGGGCAAAGCGGCAACAGTAGGCTGCATTGCTTGGAATAACGACCGGGCTGCTACGATCGAAGGAGGATGAAGAAGATTTTGGTTATTGACGACGAGCCCGGTCTGCGGGAGATGGTTCATGCCGTCCTGACACGCCGGGGCTTCGCCGTGATTGAGGCCCAAGATGGCCGTGAAGGAGTGGAGCTGGCTCGTCAGCAGCATCCGGACCTGATTCTGTGCGACATCAATATGCAGCACATGAACGGGTACCTGACGCTGGCCGCGCTCCGAGAGGATCCAGTCACGGCAACCATTCCGTTCATTTTGATGACCGGCTATGCCGACCCGGCCGGCATGCGCTACGGCATGGAACTTGGTGCGGACGATTATCTGCCCAAGCCTTTCACGCCGGAGCAGTTGCATGCGGCGGTGGAAGCTCGGTTGCGGAAAGCCCAACAAATCCGCGAGGCAGCAGAGCGCAAGCTGGCTGACCTGCGCGATAGCATTAGTTTGGCCCTGCCGCATGAGCTGCGCACTCCTTTGAACGGCATTTTGGCTTACGCCGAATTGCTCGCGACGGATGCTGCCTCGTTGCAGCCGGAGGAGATAGCCGAGATGGGGCAGGTGATCGCAGAGTCGGGCCGTCGGTTGGTTCGGTTGGTTGAGAACTTCCTGATCTACGCACAACTTGAGCTGTTGGAGACCGAGTCAGAACGAGTGCATGCCCTGCGGCAAAAGCAGACGCCCCAAGCGCATGTGGTGGTCGAATCGCGTGCCCGTGAAGTTGCTCAGCAGTACCGGCGCGTCGCCGATTTAAACCTCACCGTTTGGCCCGTGGCGCTGCCAATGGCGGAGGAATACCTGGCGCGCCTCACCGAGGAGCTGGTGGCCAACGCGTTCAAGTTTTCGAAGACTGGTTCTCCGGTGGAGGTGAGCTTGGTTGCAGATGGACAGGGCGCGTGCTTGCAGGTGCGGGATCACGGCTGTGGCATGACCGCCGAGCAAGTTTCCCGCATTGGCGCCTATGTCCAGTTCAATCGAAAGGTGCGAGAACAACAAGGGCTGGGCCTCGGGTTAGCGATTTGTCGCCGCCTAACCGAAGTCCACGGAGGGGTTTTTCAGTTGGAAAGTCGTCCCGGACAGGGCACCACGGTGACGGTCCGTTGGGGGAACCCCAACACGTAGCGGCGTTGCGGGTCTGCGGATCGCTTCGGCTGCAGACGGGCTTTCATTTGTGTCCGTTCCAAGACGCAACCACTTGTTGCATCACCTCTTCCTGTTGCTCTATTGATTCCACCAGCTTGAACTGGGTGCGACAGCGGTCGAGGTTGTGTCTGGGGCGATGAATGCGGAAGTAGTTGTCTCCCAGAAGGTAATCGGTGAGAAAACGCAGGCCTGTCTCAAAAGTGATGAGCTTGCCCGCAAAGGCCAGGAGATTCCGTTCTGCTGAGGTCAGAAATGAGCCGGCAGCGCTGAGGTAACCTTCAACCAATTGGCGGAACAATGGCAGTTCCATGCGGACTTGGGACAAGTCTTGTTCGTCTTCGAGCGTGGGACTGGTTGCAGTGCGGACCATATCCCCAAAATCATAAAGCACGCATCCGGGCATTACTGTGTCCAGGTCCACCACTGCCACGGCCCGATCGGTGGCAAGGTCCATCAACACGTTGTTGAACTTGGTGTCGTTGTGCGTGATGCGCTCGGGGATTTCCCCGCGGGACAGGGCATCCAAGATGATGCCGGTGATCGGTTGATGACGGAAGGCAAATTCAATTTCGGCTCGAGCGTTACGAGCGCGATTCAAGGGATCCTGCTCCACAGCTTGAACGAAGGCTTCGAATCGCTTTCGCGTATGGTGGAAGTCCGGAATGGTCTCGTGCAGCCGTTCTCCGGGTAAATCCACCAGCAACTGTTGGAATTCGCCAAAGGCGCGACCTACTTCACGGGCGTGATACGGGGATTCCACGGCCTCATAAGTCCGCACGCCGTCGATTCCGACAAACACACGCCAGTGTTCACCCTGATCGTCTACGTGATAGAATTGCCCGGTGCGAGTGGGTACCAGGGTCAGGCACCGGCGGTCTAATTGGCTTTCACCCTGTTGCTTGAGTTTGTTACGCAGATGGCGGCATACCCGCTCCAGATTGTCCATGACAGCTGGCGGGTTTTGGAAGACATGTCGGTTAATCTTCTGTAATACATACCGAGATAGCCCGCGACCATCGTAGCAAATGACCCAGTAGGTTTCGTTGATGTGCCCGATTTTGCAAACCTCCGCTTGCACCAGAGGGCCGGGAATTGCAAACCGTTCCACAATGGGCCCAAGTCTTTCTTCCAGGGTCTGACCCATCATCTTAGGACTCCTCAAGCTGCAAGGACGGTCGGCATCTGGCAACGGCAAAGCACGATTTGGGACCTTGAATGATGGAATCCGGCTGGGGGTTCAGGAATAAGGGCTTCTCGGAATGTCATCTGGCGGGGATCCTTTTGCCTTTGTCGCAGTGCAGTTTCCCCATGAATCTCCTGCGGGTTGCAGGCGAGGCGGATTTGGACATCGGCTTTGCGCCCGTGTGGATCCTCGCTGTGGGCGTGGATGTCAATTCTGGTTGTCAACTCGTGGCGGTGCGGGCTTGTGGTCTTGACGAACAAAGGCGAAAGCGGTGGCTTGGTGAAGGCGCATATGGAAAGGCGAGCGCGACATCCGCCCCCAAGAACCGTTGTATGAATGCCAAAGAACGATTTCGTTGGGCAGAAGAAATCGAGGCTCACCTGTTTGGCCATATTTTACCGTATTGGACCGGACCTGCAGTAGATCGGCGTGGCGGCGGATTCCACGGTTGGTTGTCCAATGAGGGCAAGCCGGATCCCACGCAACCGAGAGGTTTGGTCCTCTACAGCCGCCTGCTTTGGACGTTTAGCGCGGCACATGAACTTCGGCCCGATGCTGAATATCACTCGTTGGCAGATCGCGCGGGGGGTTGGCTCCTGAGCCGATTCTGGGACTCGCAATACAAGGGCGGCTTCTGGCATGTGGACGCCTCAGGCCGCGTGACCAACGACTCCAAGCAGATTTACGGTCAGGCTTTTGGCGTCTATGCGTGGGTACAATATCATTTGGCGTTCGGCTCAAGTGACGCCTTGGACCGGGCGCGCCAGTGGTACGAGTCTGTGGACCAGCATGCCCACGATGCCCGGTTTGGAGGTTACGGAGAAGCCTATGCGCGCGACTGGTCGACTCCGGCTGTTTCCCTGGTGGGCGGTCAGGAATTTGGCGCAGTCAAATCCATGAATACCCATTTGCATTTGCTCGAGGCTTGGAGCTTGTTGTATCGTGCCTGGCCAGACCCAGGGCTGAGTCGCCGCTTGCGGGAGTTGTTGGCGCTTTTCTGGGAGAAGGTGTTGGATCCAACTGGGGCAATGCTGCACCATTACTTTTCGGCGGACTGGCGGGTCTTGTCCAGTACCTACACCTACGGCCATAATATTGAGGCGGCTTGGTTGTTCTGCGAAGCGGCTGATGCATTGGGGGATCCGTTTTGGCAAGATCGTGCCCGCTCTCTGGCAATCCGGATGTCCGACGTGGTTTTAGAGGAGGCCGTGGGCTCGGATGGCGGGGTGGCATATGAGGGCCGCGCGGGGCGGGTCATCGCAGCCTTCCGGGATTGGTGGGTGCAGGCAGAGGCGTTGGTGGGTTTCCTGAATGCATGGCAGATTTCGGGAAAGGAACGTTACACGCGTGCTGCCCGGCGGGTCTGGCAATTCATTCGGGATCGTGTGGCCGATCCCGTCCACGGCGATTGGTTCTGGCGGGTCGAGCCGGACGGCCAACCGGATCGATCCCGACCGAAGGTTAGCGAATGGAAATGTCCTTATCACTCCAGCCGGGCGTGTTTGGAAGCCATTCGGCGGCTACGTGCCGGGCCTTTGTCGTGAGTTTTGATGACATGACAATAAAAGTTTTCTTTCCACACTCTTGAACCAAACTGCATCTGGATTGCATCTGACTTGGGGACGCCATGAAGAGGCTTCTAGTGACTTGGTGTGTGCTGTTGGTTGGCAGCGGAGGGACCGCGTGGGCGCAACCCGAGCTGTTGTACACTTTTGACTCAGGTGCGGAGGGATTTCAAAACGTCGTGTGGCGGCCCAGCGCGCCAGGCGGTTGGACAGGTGGGGCAACCATCCAGCAGAATCATACGGCGGGCGGCTGGCAGAACTTTCTCACCAAGGAATTTTCGTGGGGTCCCGGTGGCGGTGCTGCGAACCAGCAGTTGACAATGCAAGCGCTGGCCAATTACGGAGCGCTGGCCCGCATTAGCTTCGATGTGATGATCGATGGAGGAAGTTTCCCTCCAGATATTTCGGGTTGGTTTCAATTGACCATCGTAGGCAACAGCGATGGCGCGGCTGGCTGGACGCAGCGGGCCAATCAGTTCACGCCCGCCGGTTGGCACAATGCTAACGACAGCCAGTTGATCACGATGCACATTGACCAGCCCTTCTCCTGGCTGGGGTGGGAACCGGGTGACACATGGTTCCAGCTTTGGACGGGCGCCAACTCGCCTGAGAACATGCCGGTGAACTTTTACTTTGACAATGTGCGTTTGTATGTCGTGCCTGAGCCGAGCCTGTTGGCCTATCTGGCTCTTGGTTGGGCCGTGGCTTTGCTGAGACGAAGAGGGTGAATCCGGGGTTGGATACAGGGTGGTTCTCCGCGGGGCGGGCCGTCCGGCGAGAAGGCCGGACGGCCCGCAGGTTTTACGAATGCTTGTCGCACAGCAAGCAGTTCATGGCGACGCAGCTGCAAAATGGCACGGCTTTTCGATGGCCAGCGCTAGGCGGCGCAGGTATTCCTCACGGGAAATTTCCACCGCGCCTAATAGTCGCGTCACAGGCGTCAGCATTTGGGTGTCAAACAGCGCATAACCTTGTTGACGTAGATGCTCGAGTAAATGCACCAGGGCCACCTTGGAGGCGTCGGTTCTTCTGTGGAACATCGATTCCCCGGCGAAGAATCCGCCGATGGCCACGCCGTATACCCCGCCCACCAGGTCGTTACCTTCCCAAACCTCAACGCTGTGGGCGTATCCCATGCGGTGTAGGACCGTGTAGGCATGGATGAAGGCGGGCGTAACCCAGCTTTCCTCGCGGCCGGGAGCCGGTTCCGCGCATCCTTCCATCACCTGACGGAACGCCCGGTCCCGTGTCAGAGTGAAGCGTTGTTTGCGCAACACCCGACGCAAGCTTCGGGGTACATGCACTCGATCAAAGTCGAAAATTGCCCTGGGATCTGGCGACCACCAGGTAATGGGATTGTCTGTCCAAGGAAAGATGCCGGAACGATAAGCTAGCAACAACCGGGCTGGCGAAAAATCGCCTCCGATTGCCACCAGCCCTTCTGAATCGGCCAGCCGGGGATCGGGAAACCACAGTCGCTGTCCCAACAAAGCCGGAAGCGTCGGAGAGGCACGCATGGTGGGCCCGAGCCATTGGTTTAAGATCCTGAATCTTGTCGGATCTGGTGCAGCAAACTGATTTCAAACCAACCGGCCAGCTCCATCGTCGCCATGGCATGTGCTCGCTGCGGGTCGCGCGGCATTTCCTCCGGCAGGGGATCCGGACAACCCAGGGCAATCCAATTGCCCACACGGATGTCGTTCAAGACTTGTAACAACATTTCCAACTCGCCAGCTCTCAGATGCAGGGTCCACGCCTGTCCCTCGGGTCGCAAGGTTTCAGGGCTTTGAATCCAGTGACGGATCTGCCGCCGCAGGGTTGCCCGATGTTCTGCCAGCGCTTCATCGAGCAATTGCTGGATTTGCACAGAACGGGCGTGCTCCAACGGCGTGGCGGCCTGGTGACGGGCGTGCGCCGATGGGACACACGGATACGTCTCGATCAGTTCCACCAGCACCGCGCGTTCAGCAGGGGTCAAACGAAAACTCCATCGGTCTTGGGTGGCTTCGATGAGCTTCATTCCGCCCGCTCAAGGGTCGCGTGCAGGTTGTAGGATTGCAATTGATGCACGTAATGTTCGGCCTTTTCCAGGCTTTCTCGTGTCAAAACACTTCGGCCCTGGTGATGCACCTGCAACATGTGGTACTCGGCTTTCTGACGCGACCATCCGAACACTTTCTGAAACACGTGGGTGACGTAATCCATGTAGTTGACGGGATCGTTCCAGCACACCACGAGCCAGCCCGGATCAGTTTCTGCCCGGGGCCGGTCCGAAACCTCCGGGTCGGCCACGGGTTTCTCGGTGGTTTGTGTGGCTTGCATCGTCAGATGGGACGATAGAATTGATTCTGAGACTTGTCGAGGGGGGGCAGGGCAATTCCCGAACCTTTCGATACTTTCAGGTGAGTCGGCGCAGGAAATCGAGGCCCAGCAAGCACACATCGTCCTCAAAGCCATCTCCGCCGGCAAAGGCGCGGACTTCCTCCAGGAGTGCATCAAATAAGCTGGGGGTCGGCTGTTGCATGCGGTTGCGCACGGCCGCTTCCAGGCGGGCAGTGCAATACAGCTCTTCAGCTTGATTGTGCACTTCATAGAGTCCATCGGTGTACAGCATGACGAGATCTGAAGGTTGCAACTCTACCTGGGCATTTTGGTAGGTAATGCTCTCGATCAGGCCGAGTGCAGGTTGAGCATGATCCGAGGGACGAGGCAACTGGGTTACCTGACCCATGGCGCGTCGGACATGAAGGGGGCGGGGATGCCCTGCGTTGGCATAAAGCAGCGTTCCATTGGCGGCGTTGGCCACAATGCAACATGCTGTAGTCAGGATACTGGCGTCCGCATGGCGCAAGATACTGATGAGCTCACGGTTGAGCCGGGTGAGCAGCGAGCCGGGATCACGTGCCAGCGGTTTCAACTCTTCCAGCAGTGCGCGGATCACGGCCGTTATGAGAGCCGAGCGAACCCCGTGGCCCGCTACGTCGCACAGAAAGACGCTGGCCTCCGTTTCGGAAAGGGCCGCCAAATGGTAAAAGTCGCCTCCAACCTCTCCCGTGGGATGGTAGCGTTGGGTGAAAGCAAAAGCACTAGCAGCCGGTGCCGATTCCGGCGGAATGACCGGATCATGTTGGGGTAACAAGCACATCTGGATTTCCCGCGCCATGCGGAGCTCTTCAGCCATTTGAGTGTTCTTGCGTTTCAGTTCTGCTTGGCTGCGAGCGAGTTCCTCATTGGCTCTCCGGATCCGTTGCTCGGCTAACCGTTGCTCTGTAATGTCCCAAAAGATGCCCTGCAAACCGATAATCTCGTTGTGGGCACCCCGCAAAGGAGTTTTTACCACCTGAACGTACAATCGCCGGCCATCCGGCAGGCGATGCTCCTCCACTGTGTGCAAGGTTTGGCCCGTGGCCATGACGCGTGCATCGTCGCGCTGATACTTGCTGGCCAGCTCCGGCGGGTAAAAGTCGAAGTCGCTCTTGCCCAGGATGGCTTCCAAGGGCAAACCCAACGTGCGGCAAAACTGTTGATTGGCGAAGGTGAATCGACCGTGGATGTCTTTGCGGAAGATATTCTGAGGCAAGGTTTCTACCAACGAGTGATACAGAGCCTCCGAATTGCGAAGACGCTCCTCTGCTGCACGCTGCTCCGTAATGTCCCGCACCGTCCCTTCGTAATAGAGCAGTTTGCCGGACGCATCCCGCACCGCCCGGCAGTTTTCGCTAATCCAAATAATCCGGCCGTCGCGTCGGTACACGGGCGATTCAAAATTCGTGATCACATCGTGTTGCTCCATCAGCCGCATGAATTCCTCGCGGCGACCTGGCTGCACGTAAAGGGTTGATCCGATGTCGGTGATGCTGCGCATCAATTCCTCCGGGCTGGAGTACCCATAAATACAGGCCAACGCGCGATTGGCCATCAGGTAGCGTCCCTCGGGAGTGGTTCGAAAAATCCCTTCGGTCAAATGATCAAAAACCTCTCGGTACCGTGCTTCCGCATCCAACAACGCCATCTCGGCAGCATGACGCTCGATCGCATATCGAATGGAACGACGCAACCAGCGCACGTCCAATTGGTCCCGCACCAAATACTCCTGCGCTCCAGCATGAACCGCTTCCAACGCGATGGTTTCATCATCCACCGAACCGAGGACGAGAATGGGAACCCGCGGAGCAGCATTTTTAATGAGCGGCAGATGTCCCAATCCAGCGCCGTCCGGAAGGTGCAGTTCCAATAAAAGGACATCTAAGGGCAACGCGTGGAGTTGTCGCAAAGCCTCCGAAAGCGTTTGCATCACAACGACCCGGGGAACCGTTTCCCAAGCGCGTCGAAGCAGCTCACAAATCGCTTCGGCCGCAGCCGGGTCGTGTTCAACGACCATGATGCATAGTGGTCGTTCAGGCATTAAAGGAAGCTCCTCCCGCTCGGCGCCGTCGGATCAGGCGTATTAGCCCTGCCGAGCTCTGACCCTAAGATGTCAGCTCTTGACCACTCGTGCAAGTGGCGGCCTGCCCCCGCTCGATGCCCGGAGCTCAGCATGGCCGTTTCCGTGCAGGACTCTTCTGGAGCTGGAGTCCGACTTGGTCTTCATGCCAGAATCCGACGCTTGGACCGAGAATCCGGGTTGCTTGGGGTGAAACGCACAGGGGCTTCTGCCAAGTGGGATGCGCCCAACGCGTGGATGTCGATTCATCGAAAGATGAATTTCGTGCACATTGTGCCATTGCTTTGTTCCCGCGTCCTTTCGCATCCCGTTGCGTATACGATCAGACTCCATGCGCGTTCAAAGCGTAGGCGGACGCTATCCCTGCCGTGCACGCGGTCGTTCCAAAGGATAAACCCTCAGATGCCCGCACGCTTGAGCAAAAGCAGGTCTTGTGGCGTTGCAGGATGCGGCACAGCGACATATATCACGGGCGTGCGTGACCCGGACCAAGGAGATTCGGCGTGGGGAAACGTCCTGCAAGTTCTATATCAGCCGGTGTAGAAACCGGGCGGCCGGTCAGGGTGTGGAGTCGAACCAGTAGAATGCGCAACGCTGATTGCCTGGCTAACGGGTCCGGTCGCGCAAACAGATGCACGGCCGTATGTTTGGATCCCTGATTGAACTGGGGCCGGATAAAGGGTGAGCAAGTGACCGGAATGCGTTTCGTCGTCGATCTCATCGGAAAAGAGTCTGGTTGCTTTCGATGGTAACCCGGCGCAGGGCCGCCAAAGGCCTCCACGCTGTATCCCGGAAAGCGTTTCAACTTGGTTCGACCAAAACTCTTGAACAACCCGTCCCGCGGACACGCCGGGCCTGCATCGGCTGCATTCCAAGTGTTCCCACTTTAGCGCGGGTGGGGGATGGGAGTATTTGTAGACATTGGCAGAATTTGCAAACCGAGTGTTCGGAGTCTGCAACGTGTTGGCTCCCGACAGGATGCGGGCAAATTGGAGCCCGGCAATGCCGCTTCGGGCAATCGGTTCGGAACGGTCCAAACCGGCCCCCCGAGCAGCGGATCCGTTTTGACCCTCTGGCAGAGACTGCATTACAGCCCGGCCACGGGCACCCAGGAGCGTGTGTCGCCTCTAGATTTACCTTGAAAATACATGGGCCAATGATTCGGTTCGTTGCAGCCCTCGACCGCAAGCAGCGCGTCAGACTCAACCAATCGTCGGGCCCTGCTTGGGCGCCAAGCACGTCATTGCCCCCGCTCAAGAGCCTGCAGCCGAAGCGAATGCGGGTGTGACGATCCACTTTTGAATGATTCTCCACCGGGAGGTTGTTCCCGGAACCGCTCAAACCCAGCGAATTGCGCGGAACTCCAACGCTCGGATCGTTCGATCCAATGACTGGCCTGAACTCGAGATCGAGGAAACCTTGCCTCGCGACCCCAGAACTACTGAGACCTCGGCGGCTGGTTGGGCGTCGCAGGCGAATTAGAGGAACGGAGCTGGATGAGCAGTGTGCAAAAGATTCAGCGTAACGGTCGCTCGCTACACTTGTAGCTTGGGACGCCACGAAACATGGGCTCCGGCACCTGTCAGGCCGCAACCGACGAACCCAACTGGTTGGATCGGAGAGCGGTTGAAAGGCATCCGTGCGGTGGCTGCGCGCGGCAAATGGAGGTAAACCACCGGCAGGACGCAACCCTTTCGGACTATCGGCTGCGTCTGGGCCGGTATGCGAGTTCACCGTGCGGTTCATCCTTCCCAGCCCTGCATGCGGAAAAGGGAGTGGGGTCGAGACTTCTCTTCATCTCGGCTTCATACGAGAATCCGGTAAAGTGAAGGGTCAGGGCACCGGCCTTTGGCCCGGACGGACTCCGCATGAAAAAAAAGTGGCAACCGCCAGAGCGGTATTGAAAAACAACACGCGTCCTGTTTCCAAGCTGCCCGGCCCGGATTCCCAGTTGTAGAAGATAGGTTGGTTCCACAGACCGTATGCGGAATCCACCTCAAAAATCGTTGTGCGACCTGGACCTTCCGGCTGGTGGTCCAGAGCGAAGAAAGCAAGCGTGACATCGGAACGGCGAACGGAGAGAATCCCGAGGATATGAAATGGTCATGGATTCGCATTGGGAGCTTTGCATGCGTGGTGCTTACAGCGTTATCCCAGGCACGAGCACAAAGCAGCACAGGCAACGTTTCCTCCGTCAGGGCCGAAGTGGCAACGACGAACCGGACGCAGGCCAATTCTACGGTCGCAGGACCTGAGGTGGCGGTGATTCGAACTTCTGAAGGGACCATGGTGATGGAGTTTTGGCCGGACGTGGCTCCCGGGCATGTGGAAAATTTCAAGAAGCTGGCGCGCCAAGGTTTCTATGACGGCACCTGTTTTCATCGCGTGATAAAAGGGTTCATGATTCAAGGCGGCGATCCTCTGACCAAGGACGAAATGCAAAAGTCTCGCTGGGGAACGGGAGGGCCCGGCTACACGATCAAGGCCGAATTCAATGCTCGCAAACACGTGCGCGGGGTGGTATCCATGGCCCGTCGGAGTGATCCAGATTCCGCCGGCAGCCAGTTTTTCATCTGCCACGCCGATGCGCCGCATTTGGACGGGCAGTACACAGCATTCGGCCGGTTGATCCGAGGCGAGGATGTCTTGGATCGGATTGCCAACACACCGACGGATGCTCGAGATTGTCCGATCAAGCGTATCCAGGTGGAGAGTATCCGGATCGTCCCGGCTTCGGAGGTTCCCTGAAGGGCGGGCTCTTGAACCGGCTGGATGGATCGGGAGGAGTTTATGGAAGAAGAATGGGTGGTGATTCAGACCAGTGAGGGCACGATGGTGCTGGGATTGTGGCCGGAAGTGGCTCCCCGTCATGTGGCGAATTTCAAGCGGTTGGCCCAGCAGGGCTTTTACGACGGGACCTGTTTTCACCGGGTTATTCCTGGATTCGTCATCCAGGGTGGGGATCCGCTGACGCGGGATGAATCGCAGCGTCACCGCTGGGGAACAGGTGGGCCGGACCACCGGGTGCCAGCGGAGTTCAATGATCGGCCGCATGTGCGGGGGGTCCTTTCCATGGCGCGCGCTCAGGATCCGGACTCAGCCGGCAGCCAGTTCTTTATCTGCCATGGAGATGCTCGGTTTCTGGATGGTCAATACACCGCATTCGGCCGATTGTTGCAGGGCGAAGATGTGTTGGATCGGATTGCCGCAACGCCCACCGATGCCCGCGACTGCCCTCTGAAACGAGTCCACGTGGCATCCATCCGGGTTGTGCCGGCCGGGCAGCTCTGAACACTCCTCAGGTTATGGCCGAGCCACAAGAACCAAACACGGAACTGGAAAAGGTCCGACACTGGTTGGTGAGTTGCGGATGCCCGCCCGCCCGATCCCTGGAAATGGCTCAGCATCTGATCCGCCGCGCAGATCAACTGGCCCGGCAACACAATCGGCCGCGGCACGAGGCCCTGGAGCATCTACTTCGATTGATCGCTCAAGCGCGGTCCTGGCAGGGTGGAGGAGCCCCGTCAAATCGGGGGACTTTATGACAAGCGGCAAAGTTTCCCCCAGAAGCGGCGCTTGGCTGCGAACCGGGGCGTTGGTGTGGTTTAAAGTATGATTCAACCGTGGACGCAACTCGACAGTGTGGCGTTGGGCGACTTCAAAGTTTTTCGGTTACGGAAGGACCTCAAGCGATCGCCACGCACCGGTCTGCCTCACGAATTTTACGTGCTGGAGACGGTGGACTGGGTCAACGTGGTGGCTCTGACGCCGGACGATCAAGTCGTTCTGGTCGAGCAGTATCGACACGGTACGGGCACCGTCGAATTGGAAATCCCCGGCGGTCTGATGGATGCTGGCGATAGTTCACCCATTGACACAGCGCTGCGCGAGCTGCGAGAGGAGACCGGTTACACCGGCAGACGCGCTCGCATTATCGGAGAGGTTTTGCCAAACCCGGCCATTCAAAACAACCGGACGTACACCGTGCTGGTGGAGGACTGCCAGAAAACCCATGCCGTGGAGTTGGACCAAGGGGAGGACATCGTCACTCATTTGGTGCCGATCGCGCATTTGGCGCAAATGGTCGCCTCGGGGCGCATTCGGCACTGTATCGTGGTGGCCGCTCTGTATCATTTTGAACTGTGGAGACAGGGCCTGCATCGCCTTCACGCGCCAGCAAGCACGCGGGAAGCTGGATCCAGCACGGCTTGAGCGGGGTTCGGCCTGCACTCAATTTCACGAGGGGGCGAAGTGCGATTCTGCATGTGCCATTCAAGCCCCGAGCCCGACCTTAACGCCTTTTCAATTGACCGGCCGGGGTGCGGGAGCTACGGTGCCGGTTCTAATCGCGGAGCACCGGCGATATGTTTGGCACGATTCGGAAGCATCAGACTTGGCTCTGGGCCATCATCATAGCCGTTACGGTGGTGGCCTTTGTGATTTACTTCAACCCGTCCACTCAATTCGGCGACCATCGACCTGTGCCGGAACTGGGCCGGGTGCGCGGTGAGAAGGTGACTCGGGACAAACTGCTGGCCGCTCGGCGCGAGGTCATGCTGCATTATTTGGTGCGAACCGGTCGCTGGCCGGATGAGCATGGACGAGACGTTGAGGTGGACTTGGATCGAGAAGCCTACGCGCGACTCTTATTGTTGCAGTTGGTCCGGGAATGGAAGCTGGAGATCAGTCCGACCGTAACGGCCCGGCTCGCACAGGAAATCCTGCGTGGGTTTGGGGGTGAAAACCAATCCTTGCCGCTCGACGCTTGGGTGAAACAGGTGTTGGCCCCTCGGGGATTTACTCTGGCCGATTTTGAACGATTCGTTCGTCACGAGGCGGGCTTGCAAATGCTGGTGAACCTGGTGACCTTGCCCGGGCAAATGGTCCTGCCGACCGAGGCGCGGGCTTTGTATGAGCGGGAACACCAAGAGCTGTCGGTGCAGGTGGTTCGTTTCCTGGCCGTAAATTATCTGCCTCAGGTCACAGTGACCACTCAGGCTGTGGCTCAGTTTTACACCAACCAGATGGCTCGGTATCGCATCCCAGAAAGAGTACAGGTCAGCTTTGTCGCCTTCCCCATCAGCAACTATTGGGCTGCCGCAGAAGCGGAGTTAGTGCGGACGAATTTGGACGAGATTGTGCAAGCCAACCTCGACCGGCTAGGGACTAATTACGTGCAATTTGGTGCCACTCCGGAAGCAGCGCGCGAAAAGATCCGGGAAGAGTTGATCCGCAGACAGGCTCAAATGCTCGCCCGTCGGGCGGCCAACGAGTTTGCGACGGTGTTGTTTGACCGGGAACCGGTGCGGCCGGAGAACTTGAAAATGGTCGCTGCTGAGCGGGGCTTGGAAGTCAAGACATTAGAACCGTTCAGCGAGGAGCAGGGACCGAAAGAATTGAACGGAGGAACGGAATTTATCCGTGCGGCGTTCCGGATTTCTGGCGAGAATCCGTTTTCGGCGCCGGTGGTCACATCAGAGGCAGTGTACGTCCTTGGGTTCGAGCGGCGCCTGCCCAGTGAGATCCCACCTTTGGAATCCATGTTATCCCAGGTGTTGGCAGACTTCCGGTATGAACAGGCCGTCCACCAAGCGCGTCAAGCGGCCGAGCATTTCCGCTCGATCCTAACCAACCAGCTCGCACAGGGACGCAGTTTCGTTGAGGTATGCACGGCTTCGAATCTGCATCCGGTTCTGCTGCCGCCATTTTCGTGGAGTACGCGCTCGCTGTCCCAAGTTGAGCAGGATTTACCCCTGACCCAGTTCAAGCAAGTTGCCTTTGCGACACCGGTCGGCGGAGTCAGCCCGGTCGTGCCGACCCGGGATGGTGCTCTTCTCGTGTTCGTGCAAGAGAGACTTCCCTTGGACTTGGAGCGCATGAACCGCGAGTTGCCAGGCTTTACGGACTATTTGCGGCGGTTGCGACAGAATGACCTGTTTAACGAATGGTTCCGGCGTCAAGCGGAGATGGCATTGCGCGAGACACCGCTGGCGCGTCGGGCTGTTCCACAGATTCAGGCTTCTGAGGAGCCGTAAGCCTCATGGCACTACGACGACGTGAACCGGTTGCGTCCGCTGCGGGGGTTATGCGCAGCCTGGGAAAGAATCCTCCGCTTGTGGAGTCCGGCGTAGGTCGCGAAGATTCGCCTCCTTCGCCTTCAGCGCAGGAGTCGATTCTTATCCTGGATTTCGGTTCCCAATACACGCAGGTGATCGCCCGTCGTGTGCGTGAATGCCAGGTCTATTCCCAGATCGTGCGATATGATACGCCAGCGGCACGGCTGGTTGAGATGCGGCCCAAGGGATTGATTCTCTCCGGTGGGCCGGCGAGCGTGTACGATGCGCATGCTCCACTGCCGGATCCGGGAATTTTTGAGTTGGGCATCCCTGTGCTGGGCATTTGTTATGGCTTGCAAGTTATGGCGCAATGCCTCGGGGGGAAGGTCGAGCCGGGCCAGCGTCGGGAGTATGGCAAGGGCGCGCTGATGGTACGTCGCGGCAGCTGTCCGTTGTTTGAAGGGTTGCCCCGGCAAATGCAGGTATGGAACTCGCATGGCGACCGCTTGACGCGGATGCCTCGAGGGTTCGTCGTAGTAGCCACGACGGACAATTCGCCCTATGCCGCCATTGAGCATCCTCGCAAACGATTCTTCGGCTTGCAGTTTCATCCTGAAGTCGTGCACACCCCCCGCGGAAAGGAGGTCTTGGCCAATTTCGTTCACCGCGTGTGTGGGTGCGGCCGGCTCTGGACCATGCGGAATTTCTTGGAGCAATCGGTGGAGGAAATCCGCGCTCGTGTGGGCAAAGAACGGGTTCTGTTGGGATTGAGCGGCGGAGTGGACTCAAGCGTGGCTGCCGCCTTGCTCCATCGGGCGGTGGGGGACCAACTGACCTGCATTTTCGTTAACAACGGTCTGCTGCGTGAACGTGAAGCGGAGCGTGTTCAAGAAGTTTTTGGGCAGCATTTCCGAATGCGCTTGCAGTACGAGGATGCTTCCGAGTTGTTCCTGCAGCGGTTGCGGGGAGTGACGGATCCGGAACGCAAGCGCAAGATCATTGGACGCACGTTCATTGAGGTGTTTGAGGCTGCCACGCAGCGCGCCGGACCCGCCCGTTTTTTGGCCCAGGGCACTCTGTACCCGGACGTAATCGAGTCGGTGCCGATCGGTGGAAACCCGGCAGCGCTGATTAAGAGCCACCACAATGTCGGCGGCCTGCCAGCGCGAATGCGCTTCGAGTTGATTGAGCCTTTGCGTTGCTTGTTCAAGGATGAAGTCCGACGGTTGGGAGAATGCCTTGGGCTACCTCGCGAAGTTCTTTGGCGTCATCCGTTCCCGGGACCGGGCCTGGCAGTGCGGTGCCTGGGCGAAGTCACAGCCGAAAAGCTGGCCATTTTGCGGCGTGCGGATGCCATCGTATTGGAGGAGATGAAACGCCTGGGTTGGTATGAGAAGGTATGGCAGGCGTTTGCCGTCTTGCTTCCGGTGCGCAGTGTCGGTGTGCAGGGGGATGAGCGGACCTATGATTGGACCGTGGCGGTTCGGGTGGTTGAGTCCCAGGACGGAATGACAGCTGACTGGGTTAAATTGCCGCATTCCGTGTTGGAACGCATTTCCACACGGATCACAAATGAGGTTCGTGGAATCAACCGAGTGGTCTTCGACGTTACCAGCAAACCGCCTGGTACAATCGAGTGGGAATAAGACCTCCAGACGCGAACGCTGAGTGTGTCATAACAGGACCGGGGGGCGAGGTCCAAGTCTCTTCCTGAAATAGGTCTCAGAGAAGTAGGGAGCCACTCGCCAGAGCAGAATCGCACTGGGTAGTCCTCCGCCAGCGCACAAGTTTTGCGTTTTGTCCTGTGTGATTCAGGGGCATAGTCGGACGTGCTTCCAAGGATCGGACGGATCGTGCAAAGCGGCGTCCACCGTCACCGCTCAGGTTCACTTTTGGGATCAGTGAGTCATGCGAACCATTCGAGTCTGCATGGTTGTGTGGGGGACTACCCGTCTTCGAGGGCGATCCCAAGGTTATGGGAACCCGAGCCTCCTTTGGAACCTGCGTGTCTTATGGCAAGGTGCATGGCTGGGGTCAGTAGGCTAGGGGCTCCAATTCAAGACCGTTCTGAAGTAAGCCTGCCCTTGTGCCCATCGTGCGCCTGCTGACAGGGTGCGGGTGCCAGGGGTCTCAATTGGATTTGGGAAAAATCACCGGGTCAGCAACGGCCTTGGCAGGTAGGCAATGCGGTCGGAGGCTTGGTCACAGCGCATTACATACATTGCCACGTGGGGGAAAACGCCGTGGGGAGTGGTGCAGAATGTCAGAACCAGTCGCGTTGAAGGTGGAGGGGACGGCACGGTGACTGGGCTCAACGTTGTTTGCCAGTCATCAAAGGTTCCTGGCTCAGCGCCAATTCTCCTCGGCGAATAGTGAACGCCGGCATCTGGCGATGCTATCAAGATTCCCCTTGCGCCTGGGTGAGTAGAGAACATGATGACGGGTCCATATGGAGACATCCGGAGTTGAGGTGCCAGGGGCCCTGGTCAAGCAGCTCAAAACAGCCGGTGAGGATGTCCGGGCGTTATTTGATCGTTATGTCTTACCGACATATGCCCGCATGGGTGTGGTGTTCACTCATGGAGTTGGCAACTACTTGTTCGATGACGGGGGACGGCGTTACTTGGACCTGGGCGGGGGCATTGCTGTTAATGTACTCGGTCATTCGCATCCGGCGATCATCGAGGCGTTAACTCAACAAGCCAGGCGTTTGATTCATTGCTCCAATTATTACTACACGGAGCTTCAAGCTGTCCTGGCCCGGGAATTGGTTCGTTTAATCGGGCCCGGGAAAATGTTCTTCTGCAATAGCGGAGCCGAGGCCAATGAGGGCTTGTTCAAGCTAGCTCGTCGATTTGGTCACCCCGAAGGGCGTTTTGAAATCCTTACGGCCACGCACTCATTTCACGGTCGTACCTTGGCAGGGATTTCCGCGACTGGACAGGACAAGGTCAAGCTGGGGTTCGATCCCTTGGTGCCAGGCTTTCGGCATGTGCCCTTCAACGATTTGCATGCAGTCAGGGAAGCGTTGTCGCCGGCGACAGTGGCCATCTTGATCGAAGGGGTGCAAGGCGAAGGAGGCGTGCACGTAGCCCGGCCTGAGTACTTGGTGGGTTTGCGAAGGCTTTGCGACGAGAAGCGACTCTTGCTGCTCATGGATGAAGTGCAATGCGGATGTTACCGTACCGGAAGATTCACAAGCTGGCAGCGGATTTTGGAAGGTTCCCTGGAGGCGGCTGAGTTCTTACCGGATGGGGTGGCCATGGCCAAATCGCTGGGCGGGGGATTTCCCATCGGCGCTTTCTGGGTGCGAGAAGCCCACACTGCCTTGTTGGGCCCAGGGAGTCACGGGACCACCTTTGGCGGAACCCCGTTGGCCTGTGCCACTGCCCTGGCTGTGCTGCATACAATCGAGGCCGAAGGTTTGGCGGACCGGGCACGAAAGTTGGGCCAATGGCTGTTGGTGGAATTGAATCACTTGGTGTCTCGATACCCGAGCGTCCTGAGGGAGGCACGGGGTCTAGGATTGATGTTGGGCTTGCAATTGCAGGCGGAAGTTGCGGGGTTATCCAACAAGAACGGACTAAGCCCCGCCTCTCAACTTGCTGAGCGGTTGCTGCAGGCCGGTTTGCTTGTCATCCCTGCGGGAACGCACGTCATTCGATTGTTACCCGCGCTCACTTTGACGGAGGATGAAGCCCGAGAAGGCTTAGAAAAATTGCAAGCAGTGCTGGCGGCCTTGGTTTAGGTTTGCGAGCCAGTGGGCGTCGCTCATTCACGCCCGCGGATGAAACCGGCGGTGCACCTCGCGAAGCCGCGCCGCCTCCACATGGGTGTAAAGCTCGGTGGTTTGGATACTGGCGTGGCCCAGCATTTCCTGGATGACCCTCAAATCCGCCCCGTGCTGCAGCAAATGAGTGGCAAAACTATGGCGCAGCATGTGCGGCGTCACGGGGCGCGTCAACCCGGCAATGCGGGCACGGTTTTTGATCCTTCGCCACATGGTCGTGGGGTGAAATGCAGTTCCTCGCTGAGTGAGAAACAGAGTCCCGGGGGAGCCTTTGCGAACCAACTTCGGGCGGCCCCGTGTGAGATAGGCCTGTAACGCAGCAATTGCCTTGCGGCCCACGGGCACGACCCTCTCCTTGTTGCCCTTGCCGACCACAGACAAGAAACCGCTCTCCAGGTGCAATTGTTCCACTCGTAATTGGCACAGTTCGCTAAGCCGGAGTCCTGAAGCATAGGCGAGTTCCAAAATGGCCTGGTCGCAAAGAAGGCCGGGGGATTCCACGACGCGGGGTGGTTCCAGCAGTCGCTGGATTTCCTCCAACGACAGGGCCCGAGGCAGGCGAGTCCATCTCCGGGGCAATGTAAGGTGCGCGGCGGGATTGCCGGGCAGATACCCTTCGCGCACGGCGTATCGGAAGAAGGCACGCAAAGCCGACACCGTTAGGTACAACGTCTCGCTACTGAGCCTGCGTCCTTGCTGGGCATGGGCGATGCGCAAGGGGCGATGATACTCGTGCTGAAGAAAGGCGCGCAGATGCAACAATTGGACCTGGCGCCAGTCCTGCAAGCCGTGTTCGGTGGCCCAGTGCACAAAGCCCGCCAGGGCTCGAGCGTAGCGAGCCTGTGTGGCGTCGCTCTGGCCACGTTCATGACGCAAATGGACCAGAAAATCTTCCAGCAGCGCCTGCACGGCTCCAGCATAAATCCGGCTTCTGCGCCTTGCATGCTTGAAAACGGCTTCCGTCAGGAAGGCTTCCCAAGGCCCGATCCTTGCAGGCGATGCTACCCATGTCACCGGGCCCGCAAGCTCCTCATTCATTCCGGGCAGAGCTTCCTATGCCAGTCCAAGGCGCACGAAGGATTCCTCGATCGACCGCGTGTCCTGGATTCGTGCCAATCGTGCGTACAGGCCCCCTGCGGCCAACAGTTCCTCGTGTGTGCCGCGTTCCACGATTTCACCCTGCCGCAACACCAAAATTTGGTCCGCACGCCGAACAGTGCTGAGACGGTGGGCAATGACGAAGCTGGTGCGTCCACTCAGTAAACGTTCTAAAGCTTCCTGAATGAGACGCTCCGTGGCCGTGTCTACGCTGGCAGTGGCCTCGTCCAAGATGAGGATCGGGGCGTTTTTCAACAGCGCTCGGGCAATGCTGATGCGCTGCTTTTCACCCACGCTGAGTTTGATGCCGCGTTCGCCCACGTGCGTCTCATAACCCTCGGGCAATCGCATAATAAAATCATGACAATTGGCGGCGCGGGCTGCGTTTAGAAGCTCTTCTTCAGTGGCACCAAGTCGGCCGTACAAAATGTTTTCCCGCACGGTGCCGTTAAAGAGGAAAGGCTCCTGGCTGACGATGCTGATCTGCGCGCGCAACGAATCCAATTGGATGTCCCGGATATCTTGGCCGTCGATGAGGATCCGACCCGCAGTCGGCTCGTAGAACGCCGGCAACAAATGCACCAAGGTTGATTTGCCGGCGCCGGTGGGACCAACCAGCGCGATCATCTGGCCGGCCTCGGCCCGTAGATGGATGTGACGAAGCACTGGCGGGCCGGGTTGAGAGCGTCCTGCGCGATCCTGCGCGGGATAGGCAAAACAGACATCTTCGTAGATCACTTCGCCGCGGACGGGTGTGCGGAGTCCCGCTCGACGGTCGGGTCGTTCCGGTTCCGTGTCCAAGATGTCAAAGACGCGAGCGGCGGCCGCTCGAGCCGATTGCAACATTTGATTCAATCCATGCAACCGCCCGATGGGTTCATAGAAAAACATGCCTGCATACAGCATGAACGCTACAAGCTGCCCCACCTCCATCCGACCGGCCAGGACCTGGGCGCCACCAAACCACAGGATCAAGCCGATACCGAGTGCGCCCAGGAACTGCATGGAAGGTCCATACCATGCCCACGCTCGCATGACTGTGAGAGCGGCCTGTCGCACGGCGTCCGCACGCTGTGCGAACCGCCCGTCTTCATGCGATTCGCGAACGAAAGCCTTGACCTCGCGGATGCCCTGCAGATTGTCCATCAAGAGGGCATTCAAGGCACTGGCCGCCTCTCGTTGGCGGCGGTACCGTCTGTGAGCGGTCAACGTGTACCACAAGGCACCTGCCAGCAAGAAAGGCACGGGAACAAGCGCCACCAGGGTGAGAGCAGGACTGTACAGCCACATGAAGACCAGGGACCCCACAATGCTCAGAATTGCCACCGTGCCTTGCTCGGTTCCGTCAATGAGGAAGCGTTCCACTTGATTCACATCCTCGATCACGCGCGTCATGATGTCCCCAGTGGCGCGAGGGTTGAACCAGCTGACGGGCAGGCGCTGCAGCCGAGCATAAAGCTGACAACGCATGTCGAAAATCACATTTTGCTCGAGACGATTGTTGATGCGAATGCGCAGACTGTTGAACGCTTCCCGTAAAAAAAAGGCCGCCAACAAACCCAGGGCCGCTGGTGTTAGCCACTCCGTGCGGCCCGCCGTTACGACCTTGTCAATTAACAGGCGTGTCAGCTTCGGATACGCCAGCCCGGCCACCAGCGACAGCACCGCACAGAGCACCGTTGCCAGTACCATCCCCCAATAGGGTCTTAAATAAACTGAGACGCGGCGGATGACCTCGCCCGTAGGGCGTGGGGCAGATCGGAAGGTGGGATCCGTATGAGTCCCGTAACCAGGATGACTGCTCATGGCCGGATTTGAGACTCGGGCTCCCGCAGGGTTGAGCGGGCTTGCAAAGCAGCGCTGCGCCGCGTCAAGGGGCTCCTTACCGGGCGCTCCCGCCGGCATGGATCGAGTGTTGCGATTGTTGCCTGCGTTGCCATGACTTTGAATGTGGGCAAAACGACGTTTGGACGCAACCGGTGGGTCTGATTGCGCAGTTTGCATGCAGCCCGTGGCGCCCCAATTCTGAGCTCCCGCTCCCAGGACATTGGCGGCCGAACGGTCGCACGGGTTCACGCTGAACTGGTTCAGGAACTGCTGGGAGTCCGAGTCACCGGGCATGCGTCAAGAGGTAATCGTTGTCTCCATGGCTCAGAAGTCCATTCCCTGAGTTACGCGTCAGCGCAGTCGCGCACCGATTTGGGAGCGCCGCGAGGTTGCATGCCCAAGCATGGTTATTATTCTCCCAGCCATGGACAATCACCAGAACAACCAGTTCATCAAAGAGGATCCGTGGCGGGTGTTCCGCATCATGGCAGAGTTTGTGGACTCGTTTGAAGTCATGTCGCGTGTGGGACCCGCCGTATCGATCTTTGGCTCCGCCAGGATGAAGCGTACCGATCCTTACTATCGAGCAGCCCAGAACTTGGCTCGTGAACTGGCCAAACACGGCTTTGCGGTCATTACCGGCGGGGGGCCGGGCATTATGGAGGCGGCCAATAAAGGAGCGGCGCTCGCCCGCGGCAAATCGGTCGGGTTAAATATTGAGTTACCACGCGAGCAACAAAGCAACCGTTACGCCAACATCCCGCTGCATTTTCACTATTTCTTTGCGCGGAAGGTGTGTTTTGTGAAGTACAGTTGCGGCTTTGTGTTTATGCCGGGTGGGTATGGCACATTGGATGAGCTGGCCGAAATTTCTACATTGATCCAGACCGAACGCATTCCCAAGTATCCCATGATCCTTTTCGGTCGCCAGTTTTGGGTCGGTTTGTTGGAGTGGATGCGTCGGGAGATGTTGGGCCGCTCTTACATCAGTCCGGGCGATCTGGAACTGTTTATGATCACGGACAGTGTGGACGAGGCCGTGCAAGCAATTGTGCCGCATCGCCCGAAGCAAGATCAGCCCCAGCGCGTCGCGCGAGCGTTTGCTTGAAGGCGTTGCCCGGGTATAGTGGGATCCATGTATTCGACCGTCCGTGAATGGCGGCACGCCCCTCCGCCAGAGGCAATTGCGGATGCTGTGGCTGAGGAGCCAGGGGTGGTGTTGTTTCTCGGTGGATGGCCGACTGTCCAGCAGGCACGCTTTTCCCTGTTCGCTCGAAGGCCATTCTTGACCGTTCAAATTTGGGGGTCGCGTCTAGAACTGATCCGGTACGACTTGCCAGGGGAAAGGATCGGAGTTGAGGTAAGTTATGGCAACCCGTGGAGCTGGTTACACGGCTTATGGGCTCGATTTGAGCTTCGTCAAGAACCGGATTTGCCCTTCCCTCTGGGCGGAATGTTTGGCTTCTGGGGTTACGACCTGAATCGATTCTTAGAGCCGACGGTGCTACCTCGCGCCGCGCGCGACCTGGGATTGCCGGACGCCTGGATCGGTTTCTACGACAGTGTGGTGTGTTGGGACCACGCCTTGGGTAAGACTTGGATCGTCGCCACGGGACTATGTCCCGACGGCACAATTTCTCCATGGAGAGCGCGTCTGCACGTGGAAGCTTGGGAACAGTTGGGGGAAAAATGTCGGGCTCAACCATCGCGATCCAGAGACGGGGCGTGGGGCGGATGCTTGAGAACCAGCTTGCCGCGCGAGGCATTTCTTCAACGAGTGCAGCGTGCGCTTGCCTACATTCGGCAGGGGCATATATACCAAGTGAACCTTTCACAAAGGCTCAGTGTGTGTGGGCAGGGGTCAGCTTGGCCCGTGTTCCGCCGATTGCGGGAGATTTGCCCTGCCCCAGGCTCTGCATGGCTGAACGCCGGCTCGTTTCAATTGTTGTCGGCAAGTCCAGAGTTGTTCCTGCAGATCAGCGGGGCTCACGTGGTTACCCGCCCCATTAAAGGCACGCGTCCGCGCGGTGGCGATCCCGAATCGGATGCACGGCTGGCCGAGGAGTTGCTGGCGAGCCCCAAGGAAAACGCCGAGCTGGTGATGATCACAGATCTTCTGCGCAATGACCTTGGCCGAATCTGTGAGTACGGATCGGTAAGGGTGCGGGAGCTGGCGCGTGTGGAGAGTCATCCTCGCGTGCATCATTTAGTCTCCACTGTGGAAGGCCGGTTACGATGCGGCTGCTCCCACTTGGAGGCATTGGCTGCGATGTTCCCGGGCGGAAGCGTGACGGGAGCTCCAAAGGTGCGAGCCATGCAAATCATTGAGGAGCTTGAGCCGGTGCAGCGCGGCTTTTTCACGGGCACGTTGGGCTACCTTGGGTTCAATCGCGAAAGCCGGTTGCACATGATGATTCGAACTGCCTGTCGCATTGGCCGATGGATGCACCACCCGGTGGGAGCTGGGATCGTGGCAGACTCGGACCCAGAGGCTGAATACGAAGAGACCTTGGCGAAGGCAAAGGGGTGGTGGGAGGCTCTCCAACAGTCCGGGTCCTCGCGAGTTGCCCAGCCCGTTTTGGCCGCATCGCTCAGCTCATGACGGTCTTTCATAACGGACGTTACGTGTCGGCAGAAGAGGCGCATGTCTCCATTTGGGACCGCGGCTTGCTTTATGGCGACGGCGTTTTTGAGACCTTGCCCGTGGTAAACGGCCGACCTTTTCTATGGAAAGAACATTTGCACCGTTGGCGCGCAGGAGCGAGCTTCCTTGGCATTGCTGTGCCTCTGGATGAAGCGGTTTTGAGGACGGCTGCTGAAGAACTGATGGAGCGGAACCAGTTGTCGGATGGCGTATTGCGTCTGACCCTAACGCGGGGGCCGGGACCACGCGGCTACTCGCCACGCGGCGCCGGTCCGCCCACGTTGATCATGACCTTGGAACCGTCTGGAACAACGTCGGGTCAACCCAAAAGCTGGGATGTTATTACCGCGCAAACCCGGGCTCCGGCCCCCGGTCCACTCTCGGCCTACAAGACTTGCAATCGGCTGGCGCAAGTTCTGGCCCGCGCGGAGGCGGACGCCGCAGGGGCCCACGAAGCCCTCTTGACGGACGGCGAGGGTCGGGTGATCGAGGCTTCCGCCGCAAATGTTTTCTGGGTTGATGAAGCTGGTTTATGGAGTCCAGGTCCCGAGCAGGGCGCACTGGACGGCATCACGCGCCGCTGGGTGCTGGCATTTTGCCGATCTCGAGGATGGCCCGTGCACACGGCTGCGGCGGGCATTGACCAGGTGCGTCGTGCGATGGGCATTTTTTTGACTCTGAGCACATTGGGGGTGGTGGAGATCGTTCGGTGGGATGGACAGGCGGTCCATCGTTGGTCCGCAGTCCGCGAGCTCCAAGAGGCATACGCGGCCGCCCTCCAAACGAACACCGAGCTCCGCTCCGTCACGGGGGATCCATAACACGCGGTATCCGGACACAAACCGACGCATGAGTCTGCCTAACGGAAGGAGGATTGACTGATCGTGTGGATTAGCTTCTACTCTTCTTATGCAAATTGAAAGTTTGAAAGTCTTTTGTGACCTAGCAGAAACCGAGAGTTTTACCAAGGCAGCTCAAATCAATGGGGTTACGCAATCAGCGGTCAGCCAGCAGATCAGCTCGCTGGAGCGCCAGTTTAAGTCCCTGCTGATCGAACGAAGCAAAAAGCGCTTCCGTCTGACCCGCGAGGGGGAAGTGTTGTACCAGTACAGTAAGCAGATTATCGCCACTTACGAGGCGTTGCATCATCGGCTGCAGGAACTCAAGGACATCATCTCAGGCACGATCCGAGTTTCCACCATTTACAGCATCGGCTTGCATGATCTTCCGCCCTATATCAAACATTTCATGAAAACCTATCCCACGGTGACTGTGCAGGTGGATTACCGGCACGCTGACCAGGTTTACGAGGACGTGTTGGGCAACGTGGTGGACTTGGGCTTGGTGGCGTACCCTAGCCGTGACAGCAAGTTGGAGATCGTCCCGTTGCGCAAAACCCCCATGGTAGTGATTTGCGCGCCGGACCATCCATTGGCGAAGTCCAAAACCCTCAAGCTCCGCGCCTTAGAGGGAGAAAAGTTCGTGGGATTCCGTCCAGACATTCCTACACGAAAGGCATTGGATCGGGTGATGCGGGAGCATGGAGTTACCGTCCGGTACGTGATGGAGTTCGACAACATCGAGACGGTTAAACGAGCGGTCGAGATCGGCGCGGGCATTTCGGTGGTGCCGCAAACCACGGTGACCCAGGAGGTCAACAACCGCACATTGGTGGCCATCCCGTTGGAAGAGGGCCGGATTGAAAGGCCGATTGCGGCCATCCTAAAAAAGAATAAGGTGTTGTCGCCCGCCATGAAACATTTTCTGGCCCTGTTGAAAGAGGATCTAGCAACCGCCTGACTGAAGTTCGTGGGACTCTTGAAAGAAGCGGCTGGTCCCGCGGGACCGTCGTTTTCGCGCACCGCTCTTGCTTTTGAAATCTGCACGCCCGCTGCGTCGCAGCGGCGACGTTGGCGCGCGCCGGTGCATGGCGTTTGAGCTGGCTTTCTCCGGCCGGGACTGGCATCTGCCGCGATTGGAAAGGGCACGAGGTGCAACTGGCGTAGGGATCAGGGGCGGTTGTTGATATTGGGCTTGTCCGCACTCCGGTACATCGCTGTGGCGCCAGCCACGATTGAATCCTTTTCTTGAAACCAGGGGCAGCGGCTTGCAATCTCCGCCACGGCCATCAGCTTCGGTGTGCGGGATTCCCATTGGGTCGGCCAGAGACTCATGCTAAATTGCTGCACATGGGACTGGTGGTTTACGCAGGGAGTTTTGATCCGATCACCAATGGACATGTAGACGTGGCCGAGCGGGCGGCACGTTTGTTTGACCGGGTAGTGGTAGCTGTGGCGCGCAATGACGGCAAGCGGCCCTTGTTTACCATTGAGGAGCGTGTGGAGCTGGTGCGGGAAGCAATCGCCCATATTCCCAACGCGGAGGCAGACACCTTTGGAGGGTTGCTGGCAGATTATGTCCGACGCCGCGGCGCCCAGGCCGTCGTCCGGGGATTGCGGGCCGTGTCAGATTTCGAATTTGAATTCCAACTGGCCTTGATGAATCGTAAGCTCAACGAATCCTTTGAGACGATTTTCATGATGCCCAACGAAAGCTACACTTTTCTCAGTTCGCGCCTGGTTAAGGAAATCGCAGCGTTGGGAGGTGAAGTGGAACCTTTTGTGCCGCCGGTGGTTCGGCGCGCCTTGCTCCACAAGTTGCACGGAACCTGTCATGCGCCATGAAACCTTTACAGGTCAGTTTGGAGAGATTACTTCGGGAAGAAATCCGCCTGGCAGGACACCTGACTGCCGAAGCATTGGAATTGGAGACGCGCGACGAACTGATCCGAGTGGCAGGTCCGTTGACCTATGCCTTGCGGGTAAGCCGTGTGTCGGACGATTTGGTGGTGGAAGGTTCGTTGGCGTTGGATCTGGATTGTACCTGTGTCCGATGCCTGCGGGCCATGACGTATCGAGTCTCTCTGCCTACTTGGCGCTGCGTTGTGCCTTTGACGGGTCCGGAGCAGGCGGTACGGGAAGGAGATTTGGTGGACTTGACCCCGTATGTGCGCGACGATATCGTGCTAGCGTTTCCGCTCCATCCATTATGCGAGCCGGGATGCCCCGGCGTGTTGTATTCGGAACCCAACGGGGGGCATGCCTCAGGGGCGGGAGGGTGGTCTAATTCACCCTCGGTTTGGTCCAAGTTGGATGAACTGAAATTAGACTGAAGGAAAGTTTATGGGTGTACCGAAGCGAAAGCCTTCACGCAGCCGTCAACGAATGCGGAGGGCCTACAACAGCGTTATGCGATTGCCGCAGTTGAGCCCTTGTCCGCAATGCGGCGAACCGACCCGGCCCCATCGGGTTTGCCCCGCGTGTGGCTATTACAAGGGTCGCCAGATCTTGAGCGTCACTGCGGAAGGGTGAGGTGTCGTTCCGGGAACAGGGCGGCGGCTTGGAGGTCGCCGCCGCCGTTGTTTTATGAGGGTTGCGGTCGATGTGATGGGAGGCGACCATGGCCCGGACGTGGTCGTGGGCGGGCTCAAGATGGCGTTGGAGGCGGGTTTTCTCCCAGAGAAACTCTACCTGGTTGGTCAGCGCCCGTCTATTGACCAGGCCTTACGAATGCACGGGCTGCGCCTGGAGGGTCTGGAAATCGTTCATGCGAACGAGGTCTTGACCATGGAGGATCGGCCTGTACACGCAGTGCGCCGCAAGCCCGACTGCTCGATTGTCCGGGCCATGGAACTGGTAGCGACCGCACAGGCCGATGCGGTGATCTCGATGGGCAACACCGGAGGTATCTTTGCGGCGGCTACGTTTAAGCTGGGCCGGTTGCCAGGGGTGGACCGGGGCGCCATTGCCGCTGTGATCCCCACGCCTGAGCATGCTTTCGTCCTGGTTGATGCGGGAGCCAATATTGAGTGCAAACCGCAACACTTGGTGCAATACGCGGTGATGGGCAGTGTGTATGCCCGGAAAGTTCTGCAGATGGAACGGCCGCGTGTGGGATTGATGAATGTAGGCCGGGAAGACGGTAAGGGCAATGAACTGACCCAGGAAGCCTTCCGGCTATTGAGACAAACGCACTTGAATTTTGTCGGGAACATAGAAGGCCACGATTTGTTTGCGGACCGGGTCGACGTCGTGGTTACAGACGGCTTTGTGGGGAATGTGATTCTCAAAACTTGCGAGAGTTTGGCCCTGGCCATGTTTGGCATGCTGAGACGGGAGCTCAATCGCAACGTCAAACGCCGGTTGGGCGCCATCTTGGCCAGTAACGCGTTTCGCGCCCTTCGACGTCGGCTTGATCCGGAGGCCTATGGGGGCGCACCTCTTTTGGGCTTCCGGGGCACGGTCCTGAAGGTGCATGGATCAGCCCGGGAACGCGCTTGGTGCAGTGCCTTGTTGATTACTGCGGAGACGCTCCGGCACCACGTGCGCGAGCTGATTGCCAGGGAAATTGCAGCCGTCAACTCCGTGTTGGCAGGCCAACCGGCGACTTCGGCCTCCAGTTTGACATGACCTCGGTGTCCGGCGAACAGGGGCGGCCGCCTTGCGTCCGCTCTCCGTTTCAAGGCAGGAGCTGTTCCATCACGGGCGTGGGGAGCTACGTGCCCGCGCGGGTGTTGCGCAACGCGGATCTGGAAAGGATGGTGGATACCACCGATCAATGGATCACCACCCGCACGGGGATCAAAGAGCGAAGGCTGGCCGCAGAGAACGAATTTACCAGCGATTTGGCCACAGAAGCCGCACGACGCGCACTGCAACATGCCGGCGTGCCACCGGAAGCGGTGGATCTCATCATCGTTTGCACCATTACGCCCGACATGCCTTTTCCGGCCACGGCTTGTTTGGTTCAGGCCCGGCTTGGAGCCACCCGAGCTGCGGCGTTTGATCTTGAAGCCGCCTGTTCTGGCTTCCTTTACGGTTTGGAGGTAGGGCAGCAGTTTGTCATCTCGCGGACCTACGACACAGTGTTGGTCATTGGCGCAGAAAAACTCTCCTCCATCATTGATTGGAAAGACCGCAACACTTGTGTGTTGTTCGGCGATGGCGCCGGGGCCGTGGTCTTGCAGCACCGGCCCCATTCCCACGGGCTTCTGACCACGGTGATGGGCGCGGATGGGACTCGTGCGGATGCCCTTTGCATGCCGGGAGGGGGGAGCCGTTGTCCTGCCAGTACGGTTTCTGTGGCCGCGCGGTTGCATTACCTGCGCATGGACGGGCGGGAAACTTTCAAAAACGCGGTCACGGCGATGCACAGGGCTGCTGAAGAGGCGTTGAAGCGCTGTGGGCTGCGCGTTGAGGATTTACGCTGTATCATTCCTCACCAGGCCAATCGTCGAATTATTGATGCCGTAGCCGAACGACTCGGGGCGCGTCCGGATCAAGTGTTTGTGAATGTGGATCGTTATGGCAATACCTCGGCGGCCTCTGTAGTGATCGCGTTGGACGAGGCTGTGAAATCGGGTCGCATACGGAAAGGTGACTACGTCATGTTGGTGGCCTTTGGTGCCGGACTGACTTGGGCGGCTGCGGTCTTGGAGTGGTGACGGGAGATGATTCGCGCGGTACATTTGCCTGGCGTGCCTGTGGGCCGACCTGCCGCGGAAAGGTGCTTCATTGGCGAAGCTAGCTCTCCAGAGAGGCCTGTTCAACGTACACGCGGGTATCGGGACGGGCGTGGAGCAACAGCACCGCCGGCAATTGTCGGTCTTGCGCCAAGACTCGCCTTACGGCGGTCGCCTTGCCTGGGCCAGCGATCAAAAGCATCAAGTGGCGAGCTACACGCATCGGAGCCCATGTGAGCGTAATGCGTATTGGCGGTGGTTTCGGAGCCTGGCGCACCACGCCATAACACGCGGAAGGTTCCGGTAGCTCAAGAGCCGCCTGGGGGAACAACGACGCAATATGGCCATCCTCCCCCATGCCCAATACGACTGCGTCGAGGACCGGCACATCTTGTGCCGAGGCCACTGCATGCGAACGCAACGTTGCATCGGCCACTTGCGCGGCTTGCCGCGCCTCGAGCTCTGTCCGCACCGGATGTTGGTTCGGCACAGGCACGCTCAATGGATCCAGCAAATGAAGGCGTGCGAGGCGAAAATTGCTGGCAGGGTGGTCGGGCGGAACGAAGCGTTCGTCTGCCCAAAACCAGTGGATGCATGCCAGAGGGAGGTTGTGGTCCCTGAGGGTTTGGGCCAGGGCCTGGTAGAAGGGGATGGCGATGCGCCCGCCGGACAGAGCGATCGTGGCGCGGGATTGCAGTGAGAGTTGGCGTTGCAACCAGTCAGCCAGCTCCGCAGCCGCGGTCCTGGCCAGAGCCGTGGGATCCGCAAACCAGCACCAGCGAGGCGGTAAATTCATGTCAGTAGCAAGGGTTCGTGCCAGCGATGCCCGGTGAGTTGGATCAGGCTTTCAGAGGCTGGCGGTCCCCAAGAACCGGCCGGATACAACTCCGCCTCGGAAAGAGGTCGATCTTGCCAGCCTGCTCGCAAGCAATCGGCGATGGCCCAAGCCGTCTCGATCTCGTCTCCCCGTAGAAACAGTGTGGGATCTCCGATCATGACATCGCGTAAGAGGCGCTCATAAGCTTCAGGTGTGTACGCACCAAACTCCGCGTTATAATCGAAGTGCATGCGCACCGGTCGGACGCGCAAGTCAAGGCCGGGCACTTTGCCGTTGAACCGGAGTGAGATGCCCTCTCGCGGCTGCAAACGCAAGGTTACCGCGTTAGCGGCCGGAGTGGGGTTGCATTGCGCAGCGAACAACACGTGCGGGCTGGATCGAAACTGAATGCGAACCTCACTAACGGTCCGCGCCAATCGCTTGCCCGTGCGCAGATAAACAGGCACACCGCTCCACCGCCAGTTATCCAGATAAAGCCGCGCTGCGACATAGGTTTCTACCTGCGAGTCGGGTCGCACACGCGGTTCATGCCGGTAACCGGGGACAGGCTGGCCGTCCATCTCGCCGGCGGTGTATTGACCGCGGACCACGTGTTGACCCGCTTGGTCGGGTGTATATCGCCGGATGCAGCGAAGCAGTTTGACCTTCTCATCGCGGATGGCTTCGGCGTCGAGTGAGACCGGCGGTTCCATCGTCACTAAAGCGAGCACTTGAAGCAGATGATTTTGTAACATGTCGCGCAATGCACCGGCTTCCTCATAGTATCCGGCCCGATCGCCCACACCGGCTGTTTCGCTGACGGTGAGCTGAATGTGGTCAATGGCATCCCGGTTCCACAAACGTTCGAAGACGGCGTTGGAAAAGCGAAACATGAGAATGTTTTGGACGGTTTCTTTGCCGAGGTAATGGTCAATCCGAAATAATTGCTGTTCGGAGACGAATTGGGTCAGGTTCCGGTTCAGGGCCTGGGCCGAGGCCAAGTCATGGCCGAACGGTTTTTCCACCACCACCCGTTGCCAGCCAGGTTCTGGGTTAGGCCGAAGCAAGCCGGCTCGGTGCAGATGTTCCACTACCTCCGCGAATTGGCTGGGTTTGGTGGCCAGGTAGTAAAGCACACGATGCCGGAGTTCCGCCGGTTTGGTTCGAGTCAAATAATCTGCCAATCGTCCGTACGTGGTCGGGTCGCTCAAGTCGCCCTGACAATAGAAGAGGCGAGAAGCAAAGCGCGCCCAGCTTTCCGCAGTGGGCAGCGGCTTGCGCCCGTAACGTTGGACTGCCTCCAAAAGGCCCTGGCGCCAACTTTCGTCTGTGTAAGGCCGACGAGCCACGCCAAAAATTTGGCAGGGCTCTGGCAGCTGGCCGCTCAGAAACAAATGAAACAAAGCCGGCACGAGTTTCCGCCGCGTCAAATCGCCGCTTGCACCGAAGAGCACGATACAACATGGCTCCGGACTCAAGGGGACCTGGCCAATCCGACACGCGCTGATTTGAAGATCCTCCATACAAACGGCCTTTAAGATGCCCGGAATTCAAAGTGATGCAAGGGCGCTGGAGAGGATTTCGGCTCAGACCACGCTTCACGTCCTGGCACTTCGCTTCCAATGGCGCTTGGCAACGACGATGAAATAGTGCAGAAGCCGCGGTTGCTCCCGAGCCGGCAATAGCCTATGCTCATGAAGCGTGTAGGGTTGAGTGTGGGCAGCCATGCGAAGCGAGAAACCAGAACTGGAGAAACCAGAACGGAATAGCGTGTCGGAGCCAGTGCGACCGTGTAACACGGAGGAGGTTCCCACTGCGGAAGTGGGTTCGCAAAGACCCGATTCCGCGATGGAAACGGAGAATCTCCAAGCGCAGGTGGCATCGGGCAACATTGCGGCCACAGTCACCTTGAGCGCACAGGAATGGGAAGAGTTGCGACGGCAGGCTGGCCAGGCGGCGGAATATCGGGATCGACTGCTGCGCACGGCGGCGGATTTCGACAATTTCCGCAAGCGTGCTGTCCGGGAGAAACAGGAAGTGCTGGATCATGCGCACCAGGCGTTGCTGACCAAGTTGATTCCGGTTTTGGACAGTTTTGAGGCGGCCTTGGCGGCTTTGAGTTCGCCGGATAACCCGGCTCGGGACAAGTTGGAACAGGGCGTACGGCTTGTCTGGCAGCAATTCCGGTCGGTCTTACAAGAAGCGGGTTTGACGGAAATCGACGCCACGGGTCAAACGTTCGATCCTGCGATTCACGAGGCGGTGGCCGTGGAAGAACGTGCAGACGTTCCTGATCAGCAGGTCATTCGTCAGATCCGCAAAGGGTATAAGCTTCGGGATCGTTTGCTGCGCCCTGCCAGCGTGGTCGTGGCGCATTCCCCTGCGCGGTCTGACCGGCACGACCGCCCGCATTGAGCGCTGTTGAAGCATGGCCAAGCGCGATTACTACGAAGTGCTTGGGGTCAGTCGCAACGCCTCCTTGGATGAGATCAAGAAGGCGTACCGGAAGCTGGCGCTGCAATATCACCCCGATCGGAATCCGGGAGACAAATCTGCGGAAGAGAAATTTAAGGAAATTGCTGAGGCGTATGAAGTCCTGAGTGATCCCCAGAAACGCGCGGCCTATGATCAGATGGGACACGCTGCATTTGACCCGCGCGCGCGAGCTGGCGGGACCGGGGCCGGCTGGGGTGGCGGATTTCACGATCCGTTTGAGATCTTTCGTGAGGTGTTTGGCTCGGCTGGCGGCGGCATTTTTGATGAGTTCTTTGGAGCGGGAACGCGCTCGGACCCACTGGCGCCGGAACGAGGCGATGATTTGCGCTACGATTTGGAAATCGATTTTGAGGAAGCGATTCAGGGCTGTGAAAAGCAAATCTCCATCACCAAGCCTGAGCGATGCGAAGCGTGCCGCGGCCTGGGTCGCGAGCCCGGCTCGCACACCCGTTCTTGCGAGACGTGCCACGGGCGCGGGCAAGTGTTTACGAGCCGGGGCATCTTCAGTATCGCCCAGACTTGTCCTCGTTGTCAGGGTGCCGGAGTGGTGATTGAGCGGCCATGTCGTGCTTGCCGAGGTACAGGTCGCCGCGAGCGTACCACGCGTGTCACGTTACGGATTCCGCCCGGTGTGGACACCGGTGCCCGACTTCGCTCGGCGGGCAATGGTGAAGCGGGGCTTCGAGGGGGCCCACCGGGGGATCTCTACGTCATTATTCACGTGCGGCCGCATGAAATTTTCCACAGGCAAGGAGACGATCTTCTCTGTGAAGTGCCCATCAGTTTCGTGCAGGCTGCATTGGGTGGGGAGATTGAGGTGCCGACGTTGAATGGCAAGGCCACGATTAAGATCCCACCGGGAACCCAGTCCGGCACCGTCTTCCGATTAAAGGGGAAGGGCGTTCCTAATGTGCAGGGCTTGGGCCGAGGCGACCTCCATGTCCGAGTGGTGGTGGAGGTCCCCACCCGGTTGACTGCTGCCCAGCGAGCAAAGTTGGAGGAGTTTGCGTCCCTGTGCAGCGGCCAGGAAACCCCGGGAATGCAAAGATTTTTCGAGAAGGCCAAACGTTTCTTCCGTTGAGCGCGCTCGTAGGACCGCCCGGCAATTGTCCGCTAACACGATTTGGGCAATTGCCTGGAAGGACAGGCTGGCAGCCTTACCTCGACGGTGGCGCTTCCGTATGACTGGATCGTTTAAGCCGCATAATGTGAGGACGCCAGCAACCATACGCGGCGCCGGGCCGGAGAGGACGCGCGCGGTGCAAATCGGGATGGATCGATTCTATGTGACGCCCCATCGGTCGAGCGATCCGCTGGTATCCCTTTGTCCCCGAGAGTCGCATCATGCGCTGCATGTGCTACGGGTACGCCGAGGCACACAGGTGGAGCTGATCGATGGGGTTGGGACCGTGTTGCAGGCGGAAGTTATCCGGGCAGATCGCGGGAGGGTGGAACTACGAGTTCTGATGCGGCGTCGGGAGCCGCCTCCCCCTTACCGTCTGGCTCTGATCTTTGGGATCACCAAGGCCGGTGCTTTTGACAGCATTGTTCAGCAAGCTACTGAGTTGGGGGTGACTGAGATCCGACCGGTCTTTACGGAGCGAAGTGTCGTGCGGCTCAGCGGGGAAGATGCAGTTGCCAGGCGGGAGAGGTGGCGCTGGATTGCCGTGGACGCTTTGAAGCAGTCCAGAGGCACATGGCTGCCTGAAGTAGGTGCACCGGAGCCCTTGACTAGCTGGTTATCCCGGGCCTCCGGCTTTGAACTGCAAATGTACGGGGCACTCCGCACGGGCGCCGAGCTGCTGCCGGAGAGGCTGGCACGGTTTCGCCAAACCCATGCTGGTCGGCCTCCTCGCTCTGCGGCCATCTACGTGGGTCCAGAAGGAGATTTCACGCAGCGGGAACAGGCTGCGCTGGAGATCGCGGGCGTTGAGCCGGTTGTGCTAGGCCGCCACGTCCTTCGCAGCCAAACCGCCGCATTGTGCATGGCGTGCATCCTGGGCTTGGAAATGGTCTGTCCCCATGCGAATGACGCACTGACGGGTGTGGACGAGAGCCGTTCCGGCACTTGACGCCCGGTGGTTCAATGTTGGATTTCAGGCGGCACTGGTTTGGTACGGAGACAGAGGCGACGGGCCCGGGAATCTAATCTTGGACGGGGCGAGGGCGCAAAGGGATTTTGCCCGAGGTATTGCGCGGCGAGAGGCTGACAGCCTCCTTGACCTGGGCTCGCTCCATGAATTCGAACTGGCTCCGTCGTGCGGGCTCGCCTGGCGCAGGCCGGGCGTGCCGCCAGGTGCCGTCTGCTTGGAGAACTCGCGCACGGACATTATCCGCAAGTGGGAGGGCCAGCAATTCGTGGATCACTCGATCCCGCAAGTTTCCATCGAGCACGGGGAATGCTACCTCAATGCGTCGGTGAAAGTTGCGCGGCATCCAATCTGCGCTGCTGAGAAATACCTCGGGTTGTCCTCCATTTTCGAAGTACATGATCCGACTGTGTTCTAGAAAACGATCCACAATGCTACGGACATGGATGCTCTCGCTTACGCCGCGTTGGCCAGGCCGCAAGCAACAAATCCCCCGGACGATGAGATCAATCTGCACTCCTGCGGCTGAGGCACGGTATAGCGCCTCGATGACTTCCTGGTCCACCAGTGCATTCATTTTGCCGATGATGCGAGCCGGCAAGCCAGCCGCAGCGTGCTGCGCCTCCCGCTCGATTCGCCGCAAGAGATGCGACTTCAAGTCAAACGGCGCTACCCAGAGCTGCCGGAGGGGCCGAAACTGGGTCATGCCGGTCAACAGATTGAACAAATCGGTGACGTCCTCGCCGATTTCTGGGCGGCAGGTGAGCATTCCCAGGTCGGTGTATTGTCGAGCGGTGGCAGGGTTGTAATTTCCCGTGCCGAGATGAACGTACCGGCGGATGGTGTCACCCTCACGCCGGACGATGAGGGTGGCTTTGCAGTGAATCTTATAACCTACCAATCCATACACCACATGTACGCCCGCTTCCTCGAGTTGCCTCGCCCAACGGATGTTGTTGGCTTCGTCAAACCGCGCACGAAGTTCCACCACCGCTGCCACAGTTTTGCCATTGCGCACTGCTTCCATGAGTGCTCCCACGATTCGAGGATCCCCACCGGTTCGGTAGAGGGTTTGTTTGATGGCCAGTACATCGGGATCCGCCGCGGCTTGCTGCAGGAGCGTGACAACGCTTTCAAAGGACTCGTAGGGGTGATGCAGAAGCACATCTGTCTGCCGGATCACTGCAAACAGGTCGGTCTGGTTTTGGAAGGGTCGGGCGATCGGTGCTACCCACGATGGATAGCGCAGACCCGGCAAGGGAGCTTCCTCGTATAGGCTCATCAAACGGGCCGGATTGAGCGGACCATCAACAAGATACAGGTCCTCGGCACTCAATCCTAATTGCTGCAGCAGCTCGTTTCGAACCTCGGCCGGGCAATGTCGCGCCACTTCCAGTCGCACGGCTGCGCCGCGCCGGCGTCGCTGCAGTTCCTGTTCCACCGCCGCCAACAGGTTGGCGACTTCCTCCTCATCAATGTATAGTTCGCTATTGCGCGTCACGCGGAATGGCCACCAGCCCTGCACCACCCGTTCGGGAAAAAGATCCGTTAAAAAATGGCCGATCACTTCGCCTAAAAAAGCGTAATCCCAACGAGCCTCCGAACGGGGCAACCGAATTAGCCGTGGCAAGACTCGGGGGACCTCCAAGACCGCCAGTCGCGGCAGGCGGCGATCACGACGGGTGACACCCAAGCGAACAATAAGGTTCAATGCTCGGTTCACCAGCAAGGGGAAAGGGTGAGCTGGATCAATGGCCAGCGGGGTGAGCACGGGGCGTACCACGGAACGGTAGTAATGCTCCAACCACGCGCGATCCTCTTCGTTCCATTCTTTCGGTCCCAGGAAGCGAATCCCGTGTCGTGCCAACCCCGGCTTTAGTTGTTCGGACCAGCAGGCATTGTGGTCACGGACCATCCGCAATACCCGGCGCCGAATCGCAACCAACGCCTGCCGTGGGGTCAAACCGTCCGGGCCGCATTCCGTGGAGCCCGTTTCCACCTGTTGCTTAAGGCCTGCTACGCGGATTTCGAAGAATTCGTCCAGGTTGCTACTCACGATGCAGTAGAACTTCAGCCGTTCGAGCAGCGGATTGTCGGGCCGCATTGCTTCCTCTAACACACGCTGGTTGAACTCAAGCCAGCTCAACTCCCGATTGATAAAATGCCGGGGGCCAGATTGCAGCGGCACCCTCACCGGATTAGGCCGAACCTCGGATTGGGGCGCCGGAGCGGACTGGTACGGCGGCTTGGGGGATTTCATCGACTAAGTGAGTGCCACACGAAGGCCGGCTTGCTGCATAAGACTTAGTGTAGCGGCCCCAAGTTCTTCACGGAGGAACCAGCGCGACTCGGGGCGATTCGAGAAACGCTGGCGACGGAATCTCAGTCCACGACCTCCATGTCCATTTCGCGCTTGTAGTAGAGGATCCGCCCGCAATTGGGGCAGGTGACAATCTCTTGATCGGACCGGCAATCCACGACCACCTGGGGGGGAAGCCGCATGTGGCATCCCCCGCAGACGCCATGCGCGATACCCACCACGACGTTGCCGCCTCGACTTTTTAAAAGACGCTCGTAACGTTGCCGCAGAGAGGGCTCCAAATCGTTGGCCAGTTGGTGGCGTTCGGCACTGAGTTTTTGATACTCGAGGCGGAGATTCTGCTCTCGTTGTTGAAGCAGGGTTTGCTGCTCCCGTACCCAGTTTTCTGTATGACGCAGTGTGTCTTGGACAGTTGCCATCTCCTTCTGGCCCAGCTCCGCCTGCTCCATCAAGTCCAGTTCACGATCTTCAATCTGGCGAATCGCCGCTTTGAGACGCTCGATTTCAAGACTTAATGCCTGGTATTCTTCGTTCTTTCGGGTTTGCATCTGTTGATGGGTGTAACGGTCAATCAGTTGTTGTTTACTTGCAACCTCCAACTCCAGTTGGCGCCGTTCATTTTCAAGCTGTCGCAACCGTTGCCGGACCTGCTCCAAGGCTGCCTGGGCGCTTTGCAGCCTCTGGCGCAACGCCTCGCGTTCCGGCTCCAGTTGTGCCAATTCTTCCCGCACCCGCCGCAAATGATGGTCACGGTCTTGCAGGATCAACAGCTTTTCTAGTGATTCAAGCATTGTCCGAACCCCTCGTCAGAAAGGTACTGATGCTCAGCACGGAGCGTCAATGCGCGGAACCTGGGAGCGGACCAGTGCACGCTGCGCGGCGGGATCTGTAGGTAGCGAAGTGCACATTCCCCAACGGCAGGCCAGATCAGCCGGATTGGGTATGTTGAAAGCCTGCCGATATTCTGGACTCTCCAATAAATGCTCCGTGAGGACTGGTCGCTGGTCCCGGGCCAATAGGTGGCGGAGCTCCTCCAGATTGTCGGACCATCGGAAACCATTAAAAAACTCCACCCCGGCAAACTGCGTCTTGTACCATGCCTTGGTTGTATAGCAGGTTCCCAAGTGCAGATGTCGAACGCCGCTTCGTGCGAGGCTGTCGACCGCATAGGTCATCATGAACATGCCTAATTGGTGGGTGCGCCAGTTTAGGTCATAGAACCCATAAGAATAGAATCCTAATCGAGTGCCCTCCAGATACAGCGTGGCCAATCCAATCGTGGAGCCGTCCTGTCGCAGCCGCACGTGTAATACATGGGTGGTGAGGGGGGCGTGAAACAATTCATCCAGCTTGTCTTCGGTCATTTTCCCCGGGCCAAAGCGCGCTTCGGCACAAGCCAAGCAGAGCTGCCGATGCGCAGCATTCCACTTAAAGGAGGCCCGAGGTTGCAGATCGGCTTGAAATAGTTCGCCTCGACGGAGAATGCGGCGGTTTTCCGAGGAAGCCTTGTATCGTTCCAGACAGACTCGAATCTGACGGCATAAATAGAACCGATCCAGTTGTCGGGAGGAAGGCAAAAACCCGGCTGTCATCAGGTCGGCCGGGGTTTCTCCAGGTTCAGGAAACGCCCAGACAGCGTACGGAAAAATATAGTGGTCGTAGTCTGGCCGGGCTTCCGAAAAGAGTAGCTTCATGGTTCGTTGGATCGGTCAAGCGGTTGGACTGATGCGGTACACGCGGGGTAATCTCGGTTGCCAACTCACCAACGCCTCGTAAACGACCGACTGGCGGAGATCAGCGAGGTCCCGAGCTGTGATCCGGTCCGTGCCCTGGCAGCCCATGATCACGGCTTCATCGCCCAGGGACACCTCTGGAATGTCAGTAATATCGACCGCAAATGCATCCATGGCAACACCACCTACCAACGGGGCGCGTCGGCCGCGGATCAGCACATAACCGGCATTGCGAACCCGCGGAAACCCGTCTCCGTAGCCCAGAGGCAGCACTGCGATACGGCGGGGCGACTCAGCGCGATAATGCATGCCGTAGCCCACAGTGTCACCCGGCCGAAGGTGCTGAATCGCGACAATGCGTGCCTTTACCGCCATGGCAGGTTCCAAACCTGCAAGACGCCGGCAGACCCGCGATGGATAAACCCCTAGGGGCAGCAGGCCCAGGCGCACCAGGTCAAAATGCGCTTCTGGCAGGTCCAAGTACCCACCCGTGTTGCACAAGTGACGCCACGCCGGGCGGATCCCCCGAGCTTCCAATTCGCAGAGGACCTGTTGAAAACGTTGTAACTGGAGTCGTGCAAAGGTTTTATCAGCCTCGTCGGACTGCGCAAAATGGCTCAAAACTCCCTCCAAAGCTAGCGCGGGTTCGGACAAGACCTGTTCGACCATGGCCAGGGCTGCGTCCCACCGCACACCATATCGGTTCATCCCGGTGTTGATTTTGACATGGATTGGCACGCGTTTGCCAGCTTCGGCGGCGACCTTGGCCAAAATCCTGACCAATGAAGGTTCGCCCAAAACGCAGGTCAAGTCATGGCGTACGGCCCATGGGAACTCGGCTGGTTCGCGTTCTCCCAGCAATAAGATCGGCACACGCAAACCAGCCTCCCGCAGTCGGATACCTTCTTCCAAGGTAGCCACAGCCAGAAAACGGACGCCGGCAGCAATGGCCAATCGCGCCACAGGCACCGCCCCGTGTCCGTAGGCGTCGTCCTTAACCACCGCTAGCAGGGTCAGTGACGAAGGTGCCTCCTCTTTGATGCGGGCGTAGTTCCTCATGATCGCTCCCAAATCCACCTCCACCCAGGCTGGCCGCGGAGGACGCGGGTCCGCACTCGGTTGGGGCAAAAGCAGGTCTGGATCGGTTGAAGAGGCAGCTCCCAAATTCGTGCGCGCGGCTTCGAACGCGTCGGTGTTACCCGTTTTCGAAGCCGATTCGCGTGTTGTCAAATGGCAACTCATGCGTCGCAAACCATGGTTCGGGAGGATTAGACGCAGCCCGGTGGCCACAGGCACTGGCCAATATCGGTGCGATAGTAACTGCCCGGACTGCACATGCGCCGAATGTTGCGGTAGGCACGATCCACAGCCTCGGCAAGCGTATTTCCAAACCCGATCACATCCGCCAACCGATGCCCTGTGGCCCAAAGGCGGCCATGCTCATCCTGGCGTACTTCGTTCCACCAAACATCTGCCTCATGCATGTCCAGCGGTTCCATGATCTGGATTGGGACCTCAGGTCCGGTCAGACGCACGTATGGATAGCCATATCCAGCCAAAGTAACCGAACATCCGAACCTGCGATGCGAAATAAACTTGGGTTCCAATTTCTGATTTCGGGCGGTTCGAAGCAAGGTTTCACCGGGATTGTGGAGCATGCGGAGGAACATTGCACCGGAGGTGACACCGATGCGCACGTTATACTCCAGGACCCACCAACGATCTTGATGAAAGGCTGCCGTTACTTGCAACGGCCCGTGGAAATTGACCTCGCGTAACCAGGGCCATAACGGATGAATCAGCTTTCGTGCGAGGCCATAACGATCGTCTGGATCCGCCTCGACGACGCCGCCCAGGGGTGCACCTGCTACGACGCCCATATTGCCCGTAAATGCACGTTTGTATTCTTGGTTCGTTGCGATCGACCAAATCTCCCCTGCGCTCACGAGCGCCATGTGACCGATTTCGGCGCGGCCCACGTACTCTTGGAGGAACAGCCCCTCGCGATCATTCGCTTGTTCTACCCATGCCCGTGTGGCTTCGAGGCTTTCACACACGATCGTATGCACAGGGCTGAAAGGTCCACAGAGTGGATTTTTGATCACATAAGCCCCGGGATTTGCATCCAGCCAAGCCAGCGCTGCTTGTCGATCGGGTACCATCATTGAACGGGGAAACGGGATGCCCATCCGTTCGCATAGAGCGCGGGCAAAGTCCCGTTCGCGCTCCAGCCGCAAGCCCTCGCCGGTGGGACATAGCAGTGCGCTTCCACTTAGAACTAGCTCGTTGGCCCACGTGGCTTGAGCCCAGTCGATCGATTGGGGAATCACCAGCTCCACCCGTTCCTGCCGAATCAGACAGACCGGGTTGGGGTACCGGTCCTTGCGAAAAGTCGGCCCGGCCAAAGACGGAGGCCAATGGCCGTAATCCCGGGTCAGATACGTCAAGATCCGCGCGCCGTCGTCCTTCAAGATCTGGGCCGTGCTGTGAGCAAAGCTGCCCACTCCCAAAACCATGACGGTCCGTGTTGTTGGTGGCACCTCCATGCTTTCAAACCTGTAAGCCCTGGCCTTTTTGCCATTGCCGGCCAAGGTCCGGTTTGCGAGCTTGCGGGTCAAGCTTTCCAGGCAGCGTCCTGATCCATGGCGATGCTCCGCCCGGCCACGCTGGCCGTTCCCTCGAATGACCACGGCAATTAGGCGTGCGGATTACCAATAGGGCAGGGGGACCCGGCCTCAATAAGCTACCAAGGCACGCACGGAATGGCCACTCAAACGCGTGCGGCCTTGTAAGTGAGTAAGCTCGATCAAGAAGGCGATTTCCAAAATCTGCCCGCCCACTTTCCGCACTAGCTCTGCTGCTGCTGCAGCGGTGCCACCTGTGGCCAGCAGATCGTCCATGAGCAATACACGCGCGCCCGGCTGGATGGCGTCAATATGGATGGCGATGGTGTTTGTGCCGTATTCCAAGTTGTAAGTTTGCTCGTGTGTGAGGTAGGGCAGCTTGCCCTTTTTGCGGACCGGTACAAAGCCGGCACGGAGTCGGTAGGCAGCTGCGGCTGCGAAGATAAAACCACGAGCGTCAATGCCGACGACTGCGTCCACATCGCCCGGTTCAAATCCGGCCGTCAGCAGCTCGATGCTGCCGGCAAACAACCGGGCGTCTGCCAAAAGGGGGGTGATATCCTTGAACTGGATGCCGGGTTGAGGAAAGTCCGGCACATTGCGAATGACCTGCCGGATTTCGTCAGCGGTGATTAAGGGCATGGTTCGATCTGGGTCGTGATCAATCGCGGACTTTTTCCAGCTTTTCGATCATGCGCCGCAGCTTGCGCAGCGCGATGTTTTGGATCTGGCGCACGCGCTCGCGCGTGACGCCAAATTCTGCACCGACTTCCTCCAAAGTCTGAGGCGGATTACCGTCTAAACCGAAGCGCCGGGTTAAGATTCGAGCCTCTCGATTGTCGAGTCGAGCCAGCAACTCGCGGAGCATTGCGGTGACTGTTTTTTCTTCCAGTTCCTCATAGGGAGTGTGAGCGGATTCGTCCTGCACGATCTCCCCGAAACTGTTGGCATCCTCTTCCTCGGACAAGGGTGCATCAAGAGAGGCAGGTCGGATGGCTGCAGTGCGCATCTGGGCCACTCGTGTAGGGGTGGTTCCCAGCTCGAGTGCGAGTTCCTCGTCGGAAGGTTCGCGGCCCAGTTCCTCCTGTAGCTCCATGGCCACGCGCCGCATGCGCGCAATCTTGTCCACGAGGTGAACCGGTAGTCGAATGGTCTTGGCCTGGTTCGCCAGTGCCCGTTTAATCGCTTGTTTGATCCACCAGGCCGCATACGTGGACAGCTTGCCTCCCTTTTTGGGATCAAACCGTTCCACGGCTTTCATCAGGCCGATGTTGCCCTCACTAATGAGATCCAAGAGGGGCAAGCCCAACCCTTCATAGTCACGCGCAATTTTGACCACGAGGCGAAGGTTCGCCTTAATCATGTGTTCACGCGCCTTTTTATCGCCTGCCTTGATCCGCGCCGCCAGCTCAATTTCTTCCTCTGGTGTCAGCAGTTTGACCTGCCCAATCTCGCGCAGATAGAGTCGAAAGGCCGTGTCCGAATCGCGGTCGGCCCATTCCGGCCGGTCCAAGGCCTCTTCAGACGCGGATACCAAGGTGTCGTCCATGCCCGTAGCGGCGGGCAATGCCGAATCGGAGCGGGGCTCCTCGGGAGGAGGTGCCTCAGAAACCGCGTGGGGCATCGCCGAGTCGAGGAAAGAGGTGTGGGGTGCGCTCTCAACTGGCAGCGCCCCTGTGGATACAGGCTTGGGCTTGGTGGAGCGGGCCTGCCGCGTGCGCTTACGCACCGTCCGATTTGTTTTGGCAGCACTCCTTTTGCCGGAAGAGACTCGATTGCTCTTCTTTGCGCCCATAGGCCAATGCCAGCATTTGAATCGTCTGCTTGCTGCGCAAGCAGAATCGACCTCGTGGATCCGTGGGCTTGGCGTGGTTGGCTGGGTCAAACCGCGCTTTCGGTATTTGCGTGGACCGGGGCGGCCCGGAACCCGGTCTCAGCCCAGACCTCTTCGTAAATCTGGTTCATCATTTGGGCCTTGCGCGGCCAAATGTAAAGGTCCAGCACCCTTTGTCGTGCAGCCTCGCCCATGCGCCGGCGCAATTCCGGATCTCGCGCCAGTCGAACCAGGGCGTCTGCCAGCGCTTGAATCGTCTGCTGAGGGTGGATCGGGGGCACGCGAATGGCGGTTTCATCGGTTGCAATCTCAGCCTGCCCGTGGTGAAGCAAGGAAATTGCCGGCAGCCCTGCAGCCATTGCTTCTAATAGGGCGTTACCCGAAGTATCGCGTAAACTCGTGAACAGAAAAATGTCATGCGCCGCAAACAGGGAGAGAAGCATTTCCCTCGGAACACGACCGTGCCAATCAATGGCGCTGGCTACTCCCAGCCGCACGGCGGTGGCTTTGACTGCTCCGCCATCTGGACCGTCCCCGGCCATGCTCAGACGCAACCGGGGCTCGGCTCGTAACGCCCGGGCGTACGCAGCCACTGCTAAAGTCCCGGCCTTGATCTTTTCCATGCGGCTCAGCCATAAAACACGGACTCCGTGGTCCGTCCGTGCTGGTCGAGGCGGCAGGACCTGGTCTGGCATGACGCCTGTTTCCAGCAGGGAGCGGGCCTTGTCACGGTATCGCGCCGGGATCCGCCGTGCCGTGTCGGCGTTGGCTACCAGAATCCGCGCGGCGGCCCGGAAACTCTGATGCAAATGGGGTAGGACAGGGGCACTGATCACCGTTAGCGAGCGCAACAATTCGGGCACCACCCGCGAACCGAAATGCCACAGAAACGGCCAGGGGCAAATTTGCCCGCCCCCAAGAGGACCAAGCACCACCGGCGGAATTGGATCCCACCAGTAACCTGGCTGACGAAACGAATTGAAGGTCAGATGATGGACGAGGTCAAACGTGCGCAGTCTGGCACGTAGATATTTGCGCACGCTCCACTGCCAGATCGCATAAAAAAGGGCCACCGGCAACCCACGCGCCTTCCATCGAACCCATGGACCCGGTGGATCAAAAAAGAGGAATTGCGGGTGTGGCGGCGGTAATTCCAATAATGCGGATTCGATCGGGATGCGGTTGTTGGCACGGGTCACGACCGTGATGTCGTGGTAGCGGGCCAGTTCTGTAGCCCAGCGCCAACCTACCTCCGGCTCCGAACCGCGACCGGGTTCACATGCGTATGCTGAAAGTAACACTCGGCGACGTTCACCCATCGAGAGCGTCCAACCTAGTGGTGTCAGCGCTCAACCGGCAAGCCTTGCGAATCCCTCTTCAAGGTGGGCAGGGAAGCACCAGCCGGACTTGATTGAGCCTTTTGGAGGTTAGGAGACGCTTTTCAAACCGTTCCGACTTGCCGGGCTTTGCTGGACGACGACCATGGATTCCGTGAGCGTGGATGATTCCGGAAGAAAAGAGATCGATAAGGTGGATCCGGCACCAGCCCAGGTACGCACCCACTTAACAGGAGAGAGGATGTCTTTATGCCCGTTCGGCGGCTGGGGGCGCTTTGGTGCCTGTCTGCTGGGACTCTGGGCCGGAGCCCTGTTCGTGGCGAAGTTGTCTGCGTCTCAGGAGGCAGATGCTGTCAGCCGGTACCATGTGATTTGGCACACCCCCAGTACCAATCACCACGGTTCGATGCCCCTCGGCAATGGAGAGGTGGCAGTGAACGCGTGGATGACATCCGACGGTCAATTGCACTGCTATCTCTCGCGATCGGACGCTTGGGATGAGTACGGCCGATTGGTGAAAGTGGGCAAGATACGGTGGACGCTTGAGCCCAACCCTTTTCGCCCGAACGACTTGTTTCGTCAAGAACTCCAGCTTCGGTCCGGCACCATGGAGATTGTCATGGGCAAAACGCAGCCGACGCGGCTGCGTCTCTGGGTGGATGCAAATCTGCCCATTGTGTTCATGACCGTCGAGTCATCGCATCTCCTCACGGTGACCGCAACCATCGAATTGTGGCGTACAAACCGGCAGCTTCGAACCGAGTTTGAGGTTAGCGACGTGCTCCGGGATCATCCGCAACCGGACAGCGACGAAGCCCGGATGGAATTGACGCCAGACGCCGTCCTGAGCGATTTCGGGCGTCGCGTCGGATGGTATCATTACAACCAGAAATCGGTTGGACCGGCATGGATGGCCCGCCTTCAAGGCCTGGAAGGCTTTCCGCAGACCGACCCGTTGTTGCATCGTATTTTCGGAGCCATTGTGGAAGCTGAGAAGGGTGTACGACTGAACGACCATCGAATACAAAGCGGTCCAGATCACCACCACTTGTTTCGGGTGGCGGTTACGGGTTTGCATCCCAGTTCTCCGCAAGCGTGGCAGACCGTTACCGAGTCGCTCCTCGATCGTTTGGAGCAAGAATCACTGCACCGACGTAGAATGTTGCACGAAGCATGGTGGGAGGAGTTCTGGGCAAGGAGTTGGATTCGTGCTGAACGCGCGCCGGGGGCCAAGCCGGTGTTGCCTGCGCTGGTGCCCTCGAATACGCACCCTGTCCGCGTGGGGATGGACCGGGATGGAGGCAACCGTTGGTCTGGTCAAATTGGTCGGCTTACAATATGGAACCGGCCTTTGGACGAGAACTCGATTACCTCTCTGGCAACCACTGCATGGATTGAGGACCTTGCAGGGCTTCCAGCCCCCTTGGTGCACCTGCGTCATCCCGATCCTCAGGTGCTGCCCGATTCAGCTAATTGGCAGTTCTCCGACGGGCTCACTGTGGAGGCTTGGATTCGCCCGAATCGTTTTGGCATCGGCGGGGCACGGATCGTGGACAGGGTTACGCCAGGTGTAGATGACGGTTTTTTGCTCGATACATGGCCAGGCAATAGCCTTCGGCTGATTTGCGGAGCGCACACACTGCGAGTTCCCAAAGGTGCACCAGCAGGTCAGTGGACTCATGTCGCTGCCGTGGCTGATCCAGTGAGCGGTCGCTGCCGTTTATATGTGGACGGGCAGCTCCAAGCGGAAACGCAAGGGATCCCGCAAGCGGACACCGATGAAGCTTTTTGGGTCAGCCAGATGTATCATTTGCAGCGTTTTCTCACGGCTGCTGCCGGACGCGGACGTTATCCCATCAAGTTTAACGGCTCTTTGTTCACGGTGCCTCCCGGTCCCACCGAGGAGGATCCGGACTATCGACGATGGGGCCCGGGTTATTGGTGGCAAAACACACGGCTGCCATATTACGCCATGTGTGGCGCCGGTGATTTCGATCTCATGGAACCGTTGTTTCGAATGTACATCGATGCCTTGTTGCCGCTGTGCTTGTATCGCACCCGGATGTACCTCGGACATGAAGGCGCCTTCTACCCAGAATGTATGATGTTTTGGGGTGCCATTTTTAGCGAGACTTATGGATGGGAGCCCTTCGCCAATCGGAGCGACAAATTGCAAGTCAGTCGTTGGCACAAGTGGGAATGGGTGGGCGGGTTGGAGCTGGCTTGGTTGGCCCTGGACTATTACGAGCACACGCTTGACACGGAGTTCCTTCACCGGCGGGCACTACCCGTAAGCCGCGAGGTCCTAAAATTCTTTGAATGCCATTACCCCACCAATGCTTCTGGACAGCTTGTGTTCTATCCTTCCCAAGCGTTGGAAACGTGGTGGGATTGCACCAATGCTGCCCCCGAAGTGGTCGGTTGCCGGGCTGTGAGCGAACGGCTACTGCGTCTGCCGCCCAACCTGGTACCGGAGTCGGATCGGCAACTGGCGCACCGGCTGTTATTGAAACTGCCGCCCGTACCCCTGCACAAAATCCAGGGAAAATGGGCTCTAGCGCCGGCGGAGTCCTTCTCCAATAAGCGCAATACTGAGAATCCGGAGCTCTATGCTGTCTTTCCGTTTCGACTCTATGCCTTTAACCGTCCTCATGCCGAGCTTGCGTTTCATGCGCTGGAATACCGCAGCGATCGTGGTCATGCCGGTTGGCGGCAGGACGACCTGTTTATGGCATACTTGGGCTTGACACGCGAGACGCAGCGGGCGGTCGTCGAACGCGCGTGGCGCCGGGACCCCAAGGAACGGTTTCCAGCTTTTTGGGGGCCTAATTTCGACTGGACCCCTGACCAATGCCACGGGGCCGTGTTGATGCGAGCATTTCAGGCCATGGTCTTGCAGTCGGACGGTTCAAGCATTTACTTGTTGCCCGCCTGGCCTCGGGATTGGAACCTCGAATTCAAACTCCACGCGCCTGGCCGGACGGTCGTCGAGGGGCAATGGCTCAACGGAAAGTTCACGCGGCTGCGCGTGGATCCTCCGGATCGCATGCGCGATATCGTCGTTTTACCGCCCCGCTGATGACGTGGGATCCAGCTAATTCCTCGTGTCCGCACCTTCATGCGAGGTCGCCCTTTAAAGAAGATGGCGGCCTCATCCGTGCCACCTTTTTCAGTTGGCCCGGGCTTGTTCGCTGCGGCAACAAAAGACCTTGCCCCTTGCATTTTTCGAATGCCCGCGTAGGGTGGGATTAGAGCAAAAATGGACCATCAGGTTTACACGGAAAGGAGCGCCTCATGCCCATCCACAAACTCAAAGAGTTTCTCGATGCCCACGGCGTTAAGTACCTCTGCATCAGCCATTCACCGGCCTACACAGCCCAGGAAGTCGCCGCATCAGCGCACATCCCCGGTCGATCCATGGCCAAAGTGGTCATTGTAGATTTGGACGGGGAGTTGGTCATGGCGGTTCTACCGGCAACACGCAAGGTGGTGTTGCAGGATCTTCGGGCATTAACCGGATGTGAGCATGCCCGATTTGCCCCTGAGGAGACTTTCCAAGCACGATTCCCAGATTGCGAGATCGGAGCGATGCCGCCATTTGGTAACTTGTACGGCATGAAGGTCTATGCCGCGGAATCTTTGCGGGAGAATCCTCGTATCGCGTTCAATGCGGGCTCCCACACGGAGGTGATTCAGATAACATGGTCAGACTTTGAACGTTTGGTCAAGCCGACCGTCGCGGCATTTACCACCTGAGAGTCACCCGTCCACGTGCGTTGCAGCCTGAGCTGCATCGTGCTCAGCAGATCTGTCCGCGAGGAAGACCCTCTGAGGAAAGCAAGGCTCTCAGATTCTGTGCAACTGAGAGAATGAAATGGAGTGGGAGGGATTGGTTTGACTCCATTGCCGTGTGTCGAGCACTCCGTGACAGTTTGGGGCCCGCGGGCATCCAGCGCGTGGGTGAGTTTGCCTTGGGATCAGACAAATGGAGCAGGGTTTTGTAGGTGAAAGACAGGCCTCGTTGGATGCTGCACAGGTTTCCGCAGGACCATATGCGGATCTGAAGTGGTATTGTGTACGGTGCCTCCGCGAAGTGGCCAGGGAGGCCGACCGGCTGGTGCATCAAGGGCCGCCGGAGCTGGAGTTTCGAAATCCGGAGGGACAACGTTTCCGCATTCTCCTTTTTCGGGATTGCCCGGGCGGACGCGCAGTTGGGACGCCTTCCGATCTTCACTCATGGTTTCCCGGCTATGCATGGTGCTATTGTTTGTGTCGGGGTTGCGGGATGCAGTTGGGCTGGTGGTACGAGGCGACAGGCCGTTTTGCTGGACTGATCCGTGGGCGCATCCTATCTGCCTTGCAGTGGTACAATTGATGCACCCGGGACTTTTCTATCATCTGCTGGGAAGGGACATCTTGGGGCCGTTACAGGGTGTGGAGCGGATTCGCGGAGACCCCGGATCTGCCCTTCAGGCTTTTAGCCGGGGACCGGGTGCTGGATGACTCAGTGCTGCAGGGCCGCAGCGCTCGGTACGGCACCCACGTTGGCTTTTACGGGGATTGTCAGTAGCGGTAGTGCTCGGGCTTATAAGGCCCTTCAATGGGAACGCCAATGTAGGCTGCCTGCTTCGGGGTTAACCGGGTCAGCTTCACACCAAGCCTATCCAGGTGAAGTCGGGCGACCTCTTCATCAAGTTTTTTGGGAAGCCGGTAGACCCCGGGCTTGTATCGGTCGCGGTTTTCCCAAAGGTCCATCTGCGCCAGGCATTGATTGGTGAAACTGTTGCTCATGACAAAACTGGGGTGACCTTCCGCACAGCCGAGATTCACCAAGCGTCCCTCTGCAAGAATATAGATACTTCGGCCATTTGGCAGGTCGTACCGGTCTACCTGCGGTTTGATGTTGACCTTTCGCACGCCCGGTAGGGCATTGAGCCGGTCCACCTGAATCTCGTTGTCGAAGTGGCCGATGTTGCAGACAATGGCCTGATCTTTCATTTGCAGCATGTGCTCGAGCGTGATGACATCGCAGTTGCCCGTGGCGGTGACGTAAATGTCAGCCACGCCCAGCGTCTCTTCCACCGTGGTGACTTGGTATCCCTCCATAGCGGCTTGTAATGCGTTGATGGGATCAATCTCCGTAACAATCACACGCGCCCCAAAACCGCGCAAACTCTGTGCGCTGCCTTTACCGACGTCACCGTAGCCACAGACCACAGCGGTTTTCCCGGCGATCATTACGCCCAGGGCGCGTTTGAGCCCGTCTGCGAGTGATTCGCGGCAACCGTACAGGTTGTCGAACTTAGATTTCGTGACGGAGTCGTTGACATTGATAGCAGGCACCAGCAAACGGCCTTGTTGCATCATCTGGTACAAGCGATGCACGCCCGTGGTGGTCTCTTCGCTCACGCCTTTCCATTCGTGGACGACCCGGGTGAACCATCCGGGCCGTTCTTTCGCACAACGCTTCAGCAAATTCTTGATCACCTGCTCTTCTCGCGAACCGGCTGGTTGATGCACCCAATCGTCGCCTTGCTCCATCTCGTAGCCTTTGTGAAGCAGCAGGGTAGCGTCGCCGCCATCATCCACGACCAGTTGCGGGCCTTTCATATCCCGGTGAGTTAAGGCCCGCAGCGTGAAGTCCCAATAATCCTCCAGTGTCTCGCCCTTGTAGGCAAAGACACTAATGCCGGCCCGCGCGATCGCCGCCGCCGCATGGTCTTGGGTGGAAAAGATATTGCAGCTGGCCCATCGCACCGTGGCCCCCAAGGCCACCAGCGTTTCGATCAAAACGGCCGTCTCTACGGTCATATGAAGCGACCCGGAGATGCGCACACCTTCCAGCGGCCTGCGCGGTCCGTATTTGGCGCGGATGGCCATCAAACCGGGCATTTCATGTTCGGCCACCTCGATCTCTTTGCGGCCCAATTCCGCCAGTGAGAGATCCTTGACCATGAAATCAGTGGCTTTTGGGGATCGGCCTGGACCGGCTGTGGGCCGGTTGCTCAGCTTCCTGCGCGATGCCGGAGTTCGAACCGTCGTGCTCATGCTCAGATTTCCTTCCAAGGATTTACGAAACCGCCCGTTTCAGTTCCTCGACCTTGTCCGTGCGTTCCCAGGTCAAATCCGGATCGTTCTTGCCGAAGTGCCCGTAGTTGGTCGTTTTCTTGTAAATGGGGCGACGCAGGTCCAGTTGCCGGATGATTTCCGCAGGTTCGAAGCAGAACACTTTCAGCACCGCTTTCAAGATCCGGTCTTCGGGAACCACGCCCGTTCCGAAAGTGTCCAGGCTCACGCTGACTGGCTTGTGGTATCCTATGGCATAAGCGAGCTGAATCTCGCATCGCCGTGCCAGGCCGGCGGCCACGATATTCTTGGCCACCCATCGGGCCATGTAAGCCGCACTGCGATCGACCTTTGTGGGATCCTTGCCGGAGAAGGCACCACCGCCATGACGTCCCATGCCACCGTAAGTGTCTACAATGATTTTGCGTCCAGTTAACCCGGTGTCGCCTTCGGGGCCCCCGATGACAAACCGTCCGGTGGGATTGATGAGGTAGGTGGTTTTGGACGTCAATAATTCGCGCGGCAGCACTTTCTGGATCACCTGACGAATGCAAAAATCTTCAACCTCCTCATGTTCCACGTCGGGCGCGTGTTGCGTGGAGATGACCACATTGGTGATCGCCACCGGCCGTCCTTTCTCATAAGCGACGGAAACTTGCGACTTGGCGTCTGGCCGCAGCCACGGGACCTTTCCGCTTTTGCGGATTCTTGTCAGCTCCCGTCCGAGGCGATGAGCGAACATGATGGGAGCCGGCATCAGTTCTTCCGTTTCGTCACATGCGTAGCCGAACATCATCCCTTGGTCTCCGGCTCCTTGTTTGGCCGTCTTTTTGCCTTTGACCCTTCGCGCGTCGACTCCCTGGGCGATGTCCGGGGCCTGCCCTGTGATCAGCAAATGCACAAAGACTCGGTCGGCGCTGAACAAAAGGTCCTCATGCGTATAACCGATATCCCGAATGGCCTGACGGGCTACGTGCACGAAGTCCACCACCTGGCTGGGATGAGCTGACCCGATTTTTGGAATGGTGATTTCGCCGCCCACGATGAGGACATTCGACTTGGCATAGCACTCACAAGCAACCCGGCTCATCGGGTCTACTTCCAGGCAGGCGTCTAACACATAATCCGAAATAGTATCGCACACCTTGTCCGGATGACCTTCACCCACCGATTCCGAAGAGAAAATAAAATTGGTACTCATGATCTCCTAGCCTGTCGAATCCGGCTTTTTATTGACAAATCCGGATAACAAGATATGAAAGCGCCAGGATCCGTCAATCGTCATTTGCAGGTCGCTTGGCATCTGATTCCAGGAAGCGGATACGTATGTAGGCCCATCAGCTCCGGGCTGCGTCTGCGCACCGGGAGCGAGGTGCTGGCGACCAAGGGGCGTGAGCCCGGAGTAGAGCCATGGGCGGAGCGGCGTGTTTGCATGAGAGGAACTTTGCAAATCCTCAAGGCACTGGCTGATCCAACCCGGCTTCGACTGCTGTCGTTGGTACATCGGGAGGAGTTGTCGGTGCAAGAACTTCAAGAGATTACGCGTTTGGGCCAATCGCGCATTTCCACGCATTTGGGCCAGTTGTCTGCAGTGAACCTGGTTCGTGCCCGTCGAGAAGGCCGCCGGTCTTTTTATCGGGCGGTGCCCCAGACGGATGCCGAAACCGCCACACTGATCAAATCCGCCTTAACAGGCGCGGAAGAGCTGCCTCAAGCTGGAGACGACCGGGTTAACCTGGAGCGGATTCTACAAAGGCGTCGGGATCAGGCCCAGACCTCGTTCCATCACGTGGCTGGCCGGTTTGGCCGCGTTTATGGACCGGGGCGTTCTTGGCAGGCTTTGGGACAGTTTTTGCTGCGTATTGTTCCGCCCCTTGTGGTTGCTGACCTGGGTTCAGGCGAAGGCTTGATTAGCGAACTGTTGGCGCGTCGTTGTCGCAAGGTGATTGCCGTGGACAATTCGAGACGGATGGTCGCATACGGCCAGGCTCGTGCCCGGCGCATGGGGCTGAAAAATCTCGAGTTTCGGCTGGGTGACCTGCAAGATCCGCCTCTCGCAGAGGCCAGTGTGGACGTGGTACTACTCAGTCAGGCTTTGCATCACGCCGAGGATCCACCGCGCGCGTTGCTCAATGGATGGAGGATTCTAAAGCCGGGCGGGCAACTGTGGATCCTTGACTTGTTGGCACACGGATTTGAACCGGCTCGCGAGTTATATGGCGACCGCTGGTTGGGCTTCACCGAAGGCCAACTTCAACGCTGGCTGGAGGAGGCGGGCTTTCAACAGGTGGAAGTCTCCGTGGTGGCTCGCGAAGAGGTACCACCCCATTTCCAGACCGTCTTGGCTGGCGGGGTCAAGCCTGGTCCGTCTCGATCCCGTCAACGCTCGATCCGGCGCAGGGCCATCGGAGACGACATGAACGCTTGAGAGTGAATTTGACGTCTCACTGACTTACGAGAATTGTGGGAAAACCGCGTTGCGAGAGCACTCGTGAAAGAGGGCTATTCATTGGGACTTGTGCGTACACCGTTGCAGAGAGTCCAAGGGTGGCACCCAAAAAGGCTTCTTGCGGATGATTTCCGGGGCCTTGAGAATACCTTCCATGACAGGACGGGGGCCTCAATTGACGTCCGGCCAATCTACGGAATTGGCGCGAATCATTTCTGGTGGCCAGACCGGTGTGGATAGGGCCGCCCTTGAGGTCGCCATGACGATGGGCATGCCGGTCGGCGGCTGGTGTCCTCGTGGCCGATGGGCCGAAGACGGTGTTATCCCAAATCGTTTCCCTTTGCAGGAAACTCCCTCAGAGGCTCCGGAACAGCGCACAGAATGGAATGTACGGGACTCGGATGGCACAGTGATTTTCAGCCTCGCACCGGCTTTGACCGGTGGCTCTGCTTACACGCGCCTCATGGCCCTGCGTTATTGCAAGCCCTGCCTCCACCTGGCCCGTGCACGGCGGAGCATCGAGGAAGCGGTGGCGGAGTTAACCCATTTCCTCCGACAGAATCGGATTCGTGTCCTGAACGTTGCGGGCCCTCGCGCCAGTACCGAGCCCGAAGCGGCTTCTTATGCCGCTGCCGTACTTCGGAGGCTCTTGGAAAAGGATTTGGAACGAAGCGCTGAAGCGGGTGATTGAGAAGTCGTGCTGCGCATACCTTTTCGTGCCTTTCCGAGCGGCGAACCATGAGAATTCGAGAAGCGGTCTCAAAAAGACCACCCGGCCATACAGCCCCGTGGGTCTATCAAGCGCTGCGCTATGGTCTTCGAGTCACGCCCGCTAGCGGCCTTGGCGTGAGGAGCCGGGGGTCACCAGGTCCACACGAGTCCGATGACCCCTAAAACAGCGGTAATGGTTCCCCAGAGCGAGCGGATTGTGGGACGATCGCCCTCTAACCACCAAGCCAAAGGGATCACAGTTAGAGGAGTCAGGCTGGTCACGGCCAGCACCACCCCGGCGGGCAACTCGGATAAGGCTTCTTGATAAAAACTGACGCCTAGAATCAACCCGAAGATGGCATTGCCCAAGACCCAGGGAATCGCTCGCCATTTTTGGAGCCGATTTAGTCGAGGCTCTGAAGCCGCAGTTCGCTGGGCCTTAGGAACGCGCGCGGCGAGCTGCCAGGCAACGAGCGCGATCCCGTAGCCTCCCAGAACACGCAAAAAAGCCGCAGTAGCGCCATCGGGGACCATGCCTTGGGCGGCGGCGGCCGCGAACGCTTGCCGATTCACCACGGCTCCCACTGCACCGGCGAGGGCGGAGGTGAGAGCCCAAGCAATCCCAACAGCCCGATGATCGCGCGCTCCGTTAGATCCCCTTGGTGCAAGAGCGACTCCTACGCCCGTGAGTGCCAACAATCCGAAGAAAATCGCTTCAACCGTTAAACGAGTGTCTAACAAGGCCCACTCCAGCCCTGCTGCCAAGGGAGGCGTTACACACGCGACCAACAAGACAGTCAAGCGGGATCCCAACCGCGGCAAAGCCTGAAACATGGCGGTGTCGCCCAAACCGATGCCCAGCAGGCCGCTCCATGCAAACCAGTGCCAGCTGGCGTTTGCGATAACCTCACCTCGCCAAGCCGCCCACGCACCCAGCACCACCAGAGCGATGGTCAGACGCCAAAAATTCGCCTCGGTCCCTCCTAACAGTCGTGAGGATCGCACTGCAAACACCGCCGATAACGCCCACAGAAACGTTGTGAGGCACGCAGCCGCCATGAGTGCATTCTGAGGCCGGGCGGGCCCCGACTCAATGGAGTTTGAGCCCGGTGCGGGCGAGGGGTGCATGCAGGACCGAGCCGGCACCTCCTTAAGGCTAAAGCTTGGATTGACATCAGCCGCCATGTCCCGTTTTGTGGGGTCATGCAGGCCACAGAGAGCGAGCAATCGTTGAGCCGAGCGTGGGTTGGGTTGGTGTTGTTGATTCCAATGGTTTTGACTGGTTGTGCGCTATTACTCGTTGGGGGTGCAGCCGCGGCTGGGGCCGGCACGGTTGCGTACGTGCGAGGGGAGTTACAGGCCACCTTAGACAGCCCTTATGAGAAGGTGTGGTCCGTTACCCGGCGGGCCCTTGCGGATCTTAACATGGTTATTACCGAACAGGAAAAAGATGGTTTGACCGGCCACATCACCGCCAGAGCCGCAGGGGATCGCAAGGTCACCCTGCGCCTCCGCAAAATCACCGGCACAGCTACGGAGGTTCGGATCCGGGTTGGCACCTGGGGAGATGAAACCGTTTCGCGTCAGATCTTGGAACAGATCGAGCGCCGGCTCTGAGCCCTCGGCAGGTTGCCGATGGATACCCCTGATCCGGAACTTACCGTGCAATACCGGTCAAAGCTTCTCTGGCTGTCCGAGCCATTCGGCGACGCGCGTCAGCAGACGTCCGGCGGCTCCTCCATCCAAGACCCGATGGTCAAAGCTCAGGGTCAAATTGGCCTCCCAAACCGGGACGAACTGTTGTCGACTATGGCTCCAGTGTGGTACCCGCCGGCCGGCTCCGACGCCAAGTACCAGGGTCTGTTCCGGCAAAGGAATCGGTGTGGCCCACGTCAGTCCAAAGGTCCCGAAATTGGTTACCGTCGCAATGCTGCCGCCGGAAGCCTCGGCTGGCAATCGGCGCTGCCGCGCCAACTCCACCAGCTGTTCATATTGCGGCAGTAACTCTGCCAATCGTCGTTGGTCCACTTGCCGCACGACAGGCACCAGCACTCCGTCCTCCACTTCAACCGCCCAACCGATGTCAATCGAACGTGGATGCACGATGCGGTTACCCACCAGCCGACCTGCCGGTGCGCTGTTTTCTGACAACGCCAGGGCCAGAGCGCGAATTGCGTAAAGGGTGGGACTTGCCTTCAAGCCGCTCCGTTTCCGGTGTGCGAGGATTGGATCGAGCCGCAACGGTAAACCCACCGTGGCCAACGGCCGCGTCCAGCTTCGGCGCATGGCGTCCGCCACGCTTACTCGCATGGGCGAAGCCGGCGTGATGCGGTGTTGCTCCAAACTGGCCAAAAAGCGCTCAAAATCTTGGATGGTCACCCGACCGCCCGCACCGCTACCGGCCACACCTGCTAGATCTGCCGCGTGTAATCCCAACTCGGCCATTCGGGCTTTCATCCGGGGCGACATGTAACTGGCACCTGTGGCGTGAGCGGGAACTGGCAATCCGCGAACGGTGGGCTGTACTCGATCCGTGGCTGTTGGGGTGACAGGTTGAGCCGTGGGCGGCGCGGTGCACGGCGCAGGCCCGGCTTGCACGGGTTGTAAACCCGCTCGGGCGGCTTCCTCTGCCGTCACGTCCAGATAACCCAGGACGGCTCCCACTGGATAACTTTCACCCGCCTTGGCGAGCAATCGCTGCACCACGCCGCGGCAGGGCGCCGTCACATTCATGGCCGCTTTGTTTGTCTCAACCTCAATGATGTCCTGGTCGGCTTCCACGCGGTCGCCCTCCCGGACCAGGAAGGTGACAATCATGGCCTCCGCAATGGACTCACCCAATTGGGGCATGATGATGGGGATCTCCGGCATGGCAAGCGCTCAAAGTTGCAAAAGCTGACGTGCGGCAACGGCAATGGTGCGCGCAGTGGGCCGATGGGCAGCCCATAAATTCGGATGATAGGGAATCGGCGTGTCCTTGGCATTGAGCCGTTGCGGGGGAGCGTCCAATAAGGAGAGCCCTTCACTGACGACCCGGGCCACCACTTCCGCCGTGACACCGCCCCACGGCCAGGCCTCGCCCACGCACAATAACCGTCCCGTGCGCGCAACCGAAGCCATGACTGTGTCTGTATCCAGGGGCTTGACCGATCGGAGGTCCACCACCTCAAGCTCCCAACCCTCCGCTTGCAATTCCTCCGCTGCTGCGAGTGCTTCGTGCACCATGGCGCTATAGGCCACGACTGTCAGATCCCGACCCTCGCGCGCGATTCGTGCTTTGCCTAACGGAAGTGCCTCCGTCGGTAAAGAATCGGCCTTGAGATGGTAATATAAAAACTTGTGCTCGCAAAAGATCACCGGGTCATCTAGTGCCACCGATTCCAACAGCAAGCTGTACGCATCCTCCACGGTGGCAGGTGTCACTACAACGAGGCCAGGAAAATGCGCATAAACGGCTTCTAGACTCTGACTGTGGAAAGGGCCACTGCCCGAAGTACCGCCGCTGGGAAGCCGGATCACGATGGGGCAGGGGACACCCGTGCGCCAATACAAGGTCGCCGCCTGGTTCACGATTTGGTTGAAAGCCACGCTGGAAAAATCCGCAAACTGCATCTCCACGATGGGCCGCAACCCTTCAATGGCCGCACCGACGGCAAAGCCCACGATCGCATCCTCGCTGATGGGTGCGTCGATCACGCGGCCGGGAAACTCCCGAGCAAGGTTTTTGGTTGCTTTAAACGCCCCGCCGAAAGCGCCTACATCTTGCCCGTAAATGAACACGCGAGGATCCTCAGCCAGAGCACGGGCTTGAGCGGCGCGAATGGCCTCTAAATAAGTAATACTCATACCAAAGCACCAGGTTTGGCTCCGGGGGCCAGGGATTCCCAGCCATGAGGTGCTTCCGCCATGTCGCGGCAGGACAAGGCGCACCAATCCTCCAGCAACGGGTCCGGCGCTGGCTCCTGCTGCACTCGTGCGGCAGTGCTTTCCACAGTTTGCTGAGCTTCAGATCGCCAACGGTGCAGTTCTTCAGTAGTGACATAACCTCTTTGGAGTAGTTGTTTCTCAGCCAAGGGCAGGCAATCGCGACCCAGGGGGAGCTCCCGTAGCCGAGGATCCATGTAGGCGCCATCGTCGTGTTCGCCATGCCCGGACAGTCGGAGTAGTTGGGCCACCACTAGTTGAGGTCCGCCCCCGGCGCGGGCGCGGGACACGGCCTCATGCAGACAGGTTAGACAGGCCAGCAAATCGGTTCCGTCGACCCGATGCGCCTCTACGCCGTAGCCCGGCGCTTTATCGGCTAGATCCTTGCATGCAAACTGGCGGCTCGTGGGAGTGGAGTAGGCATACTGGTTGTTGGCTATGACAAGCACTAGGGGCAGCCGCTCCACTGCTGCCTGGTTGATGCCCTCGTGAAAGGCCCCGGTCGAAGTGCCGCCGTCCCCGAGGCTGGCCAATCCGACGACGCCTGTCTGACCTCGATAACGCCGTGCAAACAGGGCGCCGTTCACCACAGCAATCATCGCACCCAGATGGCTGATCATCGCCAGATAACCGCGTCTGGGATCCCCCCGATGCACGTTGCCATCGCGGCCGCGCATGGGGCCCAATCGGGATCCCAAATAAGTGCGGAAAAGATCAATCAGCGGTTCTCCGAAGGCCAGACGACCGGCCGCGTCGCGGATCAGGGGTGCGTAAATGTCACCCGGGCGTAACGCCATCGCGCCAGCCACACTCAGCGCTTCCTGCCCGCGGCCGAGAAAAACGCCGCCGTGAATCTTGCCGGCGCGATACAGGCTGGCCAGCTTATCTTCCGCCAACCGGGCCAGCAGCATAAAGCGATAGGCCCGGCGGCAGAGCTCTTGAAACGACGCGTCTGCCAGCGCAGCCTGCGCACTGCCCGTTTCCCGTAGCATGTCATCATGCTAGCCACCTCTATGTTGCATCGGCAATTCTTCTTTGGCTGTCTTCACCGGCAATCGGAAACGGAAAGCAGAACCACTGGACTCTCTACGGTTGAAGGCAGACGGGCGCCTTTTGTGCCTTGGTTTCGGGCGAAACAGGCCAACGGAATCGAGTGGCATCGTGTCCGGGTTTGGCAACCGACCTTCTGCATTCTACCTTTGCGACATGGTTGCCAAGACCGTTGCATCGAAAGGAGCAGGCGCCGGGGCATCCGCGCGTCAACAAGTGGCAGTGAGTGGGACGCCCGAACTTTGTGACAAGCAAAACGAGCGTGACCATCGTGAGCTTCGTATTGACAAGGTGGGAGTCCGTGGCCTTCGTTTCCCCATTGAAGTCCGAGACAAAGCTCACGCCCGGCAGCACACCGTGGCCACAATTGGCATGTTTGTGGATCTCCCCAAGGAGTTCAAAGGCACCCACATGAGCCGCTTCCTCGAAGTTTTGAATGCCCACGGCAATGTCGTGCATGTGGAGAACATCCCTGACATCCTGTTTGCCATGCAGAAGAAATTTCATGCCGCGACGTCGCACTTGGAGATGGAATTCCCCTACTTCATGACCAAATATGCTCCAGTGTCGCGCTTGCCTAGCCTGATGGATTACACCGCCCGGTTTGATGCGGCTGCCTGCGGCGACCAGATTGACTTTGTGCTCACGGTCAAAGCCAACGTGACGACCCTGTGTCCCTGTTCCAAAGCCATCAGCAGCCGCGGCGCGCACAATCAGCGGGGCACGGTTACCGTGGCCGTCCGGTTTCGCAAACCCGTATGGATCGAGGATTTGATTGGCATTATCGAAAACTCGGCCAGCTCTGAGCTTTATGCGCTGTTGAAACGACAGGACGAAAAGTATGTCACCGAACATGCCTATGACAATCCGGTCTTCGTCGAAGATCTGGTACGAAACGTGGCCCAGCGCCTGAACGCGCATCCGGATATTACTTGGTACCGGGTCGAAGCGGAAAATTACGAAAGCATCCACAATCACAATGCTTACGCCTGTTTGGAGCGACGCAGCGCGCAGAATTGATTCGGACGCAAAGGCCCCCTCACCATTTGGCTGCATCCAGTTTGGGTTACGAATATGAGGCATTCGCAGACGCTGCCCGGAAGGCTCCCTAGCCCGGCCAGGTGGAGGTTCGCAGGGTCCACTCTGCCAGCAATTCTTTGGGGATTTCTTGGAGAAATCGAGATGGCTGCCGCCAGGGGATTTCGGCAGTGCCGCGTGTCCGCGCAAGCAGGGGATAGGTCAAATAAAGCTCATTTCGAGCGCGTGTGACAGCTACGTAGAACAGCCGCCGCTCTTCTTCCGCCCCGCCCTCGTCCGCGAGTGCTCGCGCCAGCGGAAACATTCCGTCACATAGCATGATCACAAAGACGACGTCGAACTCTAGGCCCTTGGCTTGGTGAACCGTGGAGAGTCGCAAACAACCGGATTCGGGGTACCCGGGCCGGTCTTCTTCGGCCTCCACATTGGTGAGCAAGGCGGTTTGAGCCAGGAACTCCAGCACGTCCTCAAATTGATTGGCAAACGCGGCCAGTTGCTCCAGATCCTCGCGACGGGACCGGTAGTTCGGATAGGTTGTTTTCAGATACTCATCGTAGCCGGCTTGGAGCACGGCCCGAATCATTTCTCCGGGCTGCCGGCGCAGCTCGGGCTGTTCCAGTTGCGACACCATGGCAATCAGACCACCCCAGGCGGGCTGACTTTTTGTCGGCACGGCGGCTCGGCACTCGCGCAGACGCGCCGAGACCGTTGCATTGTCGGGGGCCGCGCCGTGGGGGGGGTGTGCGGCAGTAACAGGAGATGAGCTCTGCCGAAAGATTGCCCAGAGCTTTTCTGCACCCCGCGGGCCGATGCCCGGCAACATTTGCACGACGCGTTGAAACGCCACGGGGTCGGATGGATTGACCACCAGACGCAAATAAGCGGTCACGTCTTTCATGTGGGCTTGCTCCCAAAATCGCAGCCCGCTGGTGATGGTGAAGGGCACTTGTCGGCGCGTTAGCTCCAGTTGGAGTTCCAATGCGTGATGATGCGCGCGATACAAAACGGCCATCCGTTCCAAGGGCGTGCCAGCATCACGCAGTTCCGTCACCCGCTGAGCGATGAAGGCTGCCTGCTGGGTCTCGTCCGCACAGGCTAGCAGGATTGGTCGCGGCCCCGAAGGCCGGACGGCTACGAGCACCTTGGGGAATTGATGTTGGTTGGCCCGGATTACTGCGTTGGCCAACTCAAGAATCTCCGGCGTGCTGCGGTAATTGGTCTCAATTTTGAAAATCCGCGCATCGGGGTAGCGCTGGGGAAACTCCAAAATATTCCGAAAATCGGCGCCTCGCCAGCCGTAGATGCTCTGTGCATCATCGCCCACGACCATCAAACTCCGATGCCGCGCGGCCAAGAGGTCTATGAGAGCGCTCTGCACCCCGTTGATGTCCTGATACTCGTCCACCAGGATGCAGAGAAATCTTCTCTGCCAGTAGTCGCACACATCCGGGTGTTCTTTCAGCAGCTTCAGCCAGAGGACCAGCAGGTCATCGAAGTCCATGACTTGCGTCGAGCGTTTGCGCTCCTCATACAGTTGATGGACCTTTTCGACGAAATCTTGGAACTCCAGCAAATAATCAAAGAACCTGCTCAGCACCGCAGACAGTTCTAATTGCAAGTTGGCCGCAAGGGAAAACACCTCGCTCAACACTTCAGACTTGGGGAATCGCTTTCTTCCTCCTTGGGGCACAACCTCCCGAATGCAGGCAGACAAAAGCTGGCGGGAATCCTCGCGGTCCAGGATGCTGAAGCCGGATTTGTAGCCCAGTCGCTCGCCATGCAACCGGAGGATGCGATGACCGATGGCATGGAACGTACCGCCCCAGAGCGCCCCGGGCAATCGGCCCAGGAGTTGTTCCACGCGTTGCATCATTTCCCGAGCCGCCTTGTTTGTGAAGGTCAGTAGCAACAGTCGGTCGGGGGGAATGCCCTGTTCCAGGAGAAACGCCACCCGGTAGGTCAGCGTGCGCGTCTTGCCGCTGCCTGCGCCTGCGATGACCAGCGCCGGACCGTGCGGCGAGGTGACCGCTGCCAATTGCTGCGGATTTAAGGCCCGCTCGTACTCGATTCGTGAACGCTTCCCTGCATAGAACGGCTCCAAAACATATTCGTGCGGCATTCTGCATCATGAAAGGTCAAGAAGACCGTGTGGCCAAGGCAAAATCGGGTGGGCCGAATTTGAGTTGAGAGCTCGGTGACGATCAGGCCATGCGGGACCTGAACCAAGGAACTGGTTAGACCCGAATCGTGAAAACCGGCTCACTCCGGCAGTGGGACAGGTCGGGAGGGTCTGCCGCCACTGTGTTGGTTGCCAAATGGCGATTCCCTGCTGCCCGCCCACGGCGAAGTCCGGTTCATCCGGGGTCCCTCTCATCGTTGCTGTGCGTGCCCGAGTTTACGGGCAGGCTGCGTCGGGATGGGCCGCTCTCCCATCCATGGTGTGCCTTCAGTGGACAAGTCGGCTCAATTGACGCAGGTTGATGATGTGGTGTGGGAATGGTGGTTGGAGCGACGTTTGACTGCGGGTTCGGTGTCCATTCGGCTCCGTGTAGTGGAACAGTTAACGGGCCGGGACGATCCCGCTGCATTGCGTTTGTTGTCCAGAGCAGCAAAAGATTCATCGTCGGAGGTGCGTTGCGCTGCGTTGCTTGCCCTGGCTCAATCCCAAGCGGAGTCGGTCGTGGCAACCTTAACGAGCGCTTTGCGGGATCCGGAGGAACAGGTGCAGGAGGCGGCCGTGGCCGCGCTCAAGCGTTTGGGCCGACCTGAGGCGGTGCGAGCCTTGGTTGCTGCCCTGGGGCAAGGGAGTCGTCGAGTGCAGTTTCGAGCGGCTCAAGCGCTGGAAAGCATGGGTTGGCGACCGAGCCGGGCCGAGGATGAGCTTGCTTGGGCGGTTGCTCATGGGGATTATGAACGTGTCGCTGCCGCCGGGACAGCGGGGCTGCCGTGGTTAAGTCGGCGCTTGCGGGAGGGAGATTATTCAGAGCGATTGGCTGTGGTCCGAGCCTTAGCCCAATGTCCTGCCTCGGGAGCCACGAACGTGTTGGCTGAGGCCTTGAAGGACGTCGATGCCACGGTGCGGGCCGCAGCTGCCGATGGTTTGGCGTTGCGTCACGCGCCGGAAGCCGCCCCGGCACTTATCCGGGCATTGAAAGATCCCGCTCCGTTGGTCCGTGCTGCAGCGGCGTCTGCGTTGGGGCAATTGCGCGATCCGGCGGCGGTCGAGCCCTTGATCACGGCACTGGAGGATTCTCATTGGGAAGTGCGGGTTGCGGCGCTCGAAGCGTTGGGGCGTGTCGGCGACCGTCGCGCGTTTCCATCGGTCGTTGCTCGCTTGGATGACAAGGAACAAGAGGTGCGCCAACAGGCAGCAGAGACCTTGGGCGTGGTGGGGGATGAAAGCATCTTGGAAAAGCTTGTGCTTACACTGATGGATCCGCACAGCGGTGTGCGGCAGGCGGCCGCACGAGCGTTGCATCGTATCGACCCGGGGTGGCAGCGCTCCCCACGTGTTCAATCCTTGTTGCCAACTATTCAGTCGGCCCTGCAGCATGTTGACCCGGCTGTTCAATTAGCCGCCGCTGGGTTGATTCGCCAAATTACAGGTCTCACGCCGGCTGAGTTGGCCCAACGTGACTCCGCCGCTTCTCAGGCCCAGCGCCATCAGGCAGCGGCTGCAGTTTTGGAACAGCTTGCTTCGGACCCGGATCCGGAGGTCAGACTGACCGTGGTGGTGGCTTTGGGCCGATTGGGTTTGCGTAGGAGTGTTCCCGTGCTGGAAGCGCGTTGCGCTGATCCGAACCCGTGGGTAGCCGCCCGGGCTCATGAAGCGTTGCAATCCTGCCATGCTGGCTGAACGTCCCACGGCTCGATCTGCTGAGAAACAGTCCACGGTCTTGTTCGTGGATGATGATCCCACATTTTTGGAGACCGTTCGGGACCTCATGGCTACGCTGAGTCAGGGGCGATGGGAGATCCTGACGGCCGGTAACGCAAGCGAGGCCTTTCAGCTGCTCCAACGGCATGCGGTGGATTTAGTGGTTTTGGACGTTGAAATGCAGGCCATTGATGGCGTCCAGGTCTTGTCCCTGCTGAACCGCAGCCATCCGCAGTTGCAAAAAGCGGTCCTTACCGGTTACGCCACCGATAACTACCGCGCGGCTTGTTTGGCGCAAGGTGCCGAGCTATTCCTGCGAAAACCGACCGATCCGGAAGGTTGGGCGTCCATCCATGCGGCCCTGCAACAGTTGCTCGACTTTCCGCCGGAGCGGGGTTTTCGGGGTGTGCTGAGACGGGTGGGCCTGGCGGAAGTTCTCCAAATGGAATGCCTGGGGCGTAGCAATTCGCTTCTGGAAGTGGTCGCAGGAAATCGGAAGGGCCGAATCTACGTAGAGCAGGGCCAGATCGTCCATGCGGAATTGGGCCCTTACACAGGTGAATCTGCCTTTCAGCGCATTTTGGCGCTGCCGGGCGGGCAGTTTGTTGTGCATCCATTGCAGGAGGTTCCCCAACGCACAATTCAGAACTCCTGGGAGTTTTTGTTGATGGAAGCAGCCAGGGTACATGACGAACTGCAGGCAGAAATGGCGGGTCATTCGGCCGTCGGCAGCGTGGCCGCTCCAGAGGTCCAGGACGATCACCCCATGGTTACTTGCGCAACATCCAGCGAGCCAACAGCGGAGTCCAAGCAAGGGGTGCGACACGTCGTCGTGGATCTCGAAGACAGACCAACTGGGATGCCACCGGTGACGCCGGAGCCGCAGCGCCGGGCTGAAGAGGCTCAAGCGACCCCGCCCGCACTGGCCCGTGAGGTCCTGATCTGCGATGAGAGTGGTTCGGTCTTGTACGAGTGGGATTGTCCCGATCGGGCTGCCTGGGTCAACATCATGGAATTTGTCTCCCAAAAAGCCCGCCGCTTAACTCCTTCCCGAGAATTTGGTGCGTTTGACCGGTTGGAGATGGTCACGGCGCAAAGTCGGCGTGTCATTTTGTTGCGCCCGGGCCGTGCGATCATGCTGGCCTTTGGACCGCCTGAGGCGAACCCGGGGCTGAAGAGGCAGTCCGATCCGTCGCCCCTGCCGCCGGAACGTTGGGCGGCATGGCTGCGTGGATTGCCTCCCCAGCCCGGCGTGGTCTTGCGTGCTATCCGGTTTTCTAATCGCACGGTTGTTGTGGATGTGGAATCTCGCGACTTGTCCAGCGCATGGCTGGATTATGCTGGGCGGACGGTGTTAGACGCGTATGAAGTTCTGCTTGCTCATCGGGTGTATCCCGAACGGTTGCGCTGGCGGTATGAGGCGAGCACGATTGATTGTGCGCGCAACCTGTACGGGGACGTCATGCTGGTCCTTAGTCGAACCGGAGACGTGCATGCGACTCCGGACCTGTTGAGGGTCTTGAGCGCTTTTGGTCGGGCGGTTCAGACTGAAATCCAGCCTCTAGAGCAGCCTTAGGCGAAACGACCTCCGTGGTCACGGCATCTGGATCCCATCCTCGAGGTGGCTGAGCACCACCTGCGGCGATCTTCTTGATCGAGAGTTGGCGATCCCGAATGCGTGCAGATCGGACCTCCACTCGAGATGGGTCACACGTTTGCTGATGAATCTTCTGGAGCGGAGCCGGCTAGTATCGGGTGTACAGCCGTTGCGGGGTTTCCGGCGCCAGTTACAAAATGCGTCCTTTGTCGGACAACAGCGAGTACAGTTTGTTTAAAATCATGCCGCCAAAAACGAAGCGCTTTATGTAAGTCGCCCGGCGGTCTGTATACACACAGGTAAACACACGGGCTCGATCCGGTGGCCCGCACCAAACGAGGTCCGATCCCACGCTGAGTTTCTCGGGCAATTCTACCAGTTTGTAGGTTCCATCCCTGAACACCAGCAGCATCCGATCGTAACAGGTGCACTCGCATTTGAATTCGTCTGCGGCGACCTTGTAGCCCAGGTGCTCACTCTCACGGTCATAACTCACCGTGAACGCCTTCAATACTACCGCTCGGGTATCGACCTCTGTATGCCGTGCGGATTGGGTGGTTCGACGGGTAACTTGGGGGCCGTATCGTTCCAACAGGCTTTCCGGATGGGCGATCGCGTAAGCAGTCAGGTTTTTGAGATTCCGGCGAACCTGAGCCAGCTCAGTCCGAGCTGTTTCCATTTCCTGACGATGTTGCTCCATGTCGAATAAAGAGATTCGACGAATGCGCAGTGGGAGCAGGTGGTCAATGTCTTCATCTGTGAGCGGTTTGGTCAATGCGGCCTGGAACGGTTTGAAACCGTCCACGATCGCATTGCGAATGGCCTCAGCTGTCCGACACTGCTCGATCCGCTTGTACAAAGGCTCTTCGATGGAAATCCGTTCCCATGTACGGTGATGGAGTTCCTGTTCGAGTTGCTGTTGCGGCAATTCGAGCTCGCATCGCAGAAACTTTACCAACTGAGCCGTGATTGGCCCGCAAGACCTCGCTGACAGTTATCTCCACTGGCCGGCGGTCTTGAATGACTACCAGTGCGGCTGGCTGGCGTGACCTCGCAATCAATGAAGGCATAGAACGCGTCTACCAGCCGTTCGGCGAGCACACCGGGGCGGTCCCTTGATCTCATTGGCGACCGAGTCGGACGTGTAATCAGGGATGGATCGTGCCTTGAGTTTGCCCTCTCGAACGGCCTCTTCAATCGAGGCGATCAATGACTCAGTGGTGGTGCCAGGTGGGATTTCAGTGATGACGACCGTTTGGAGATCCTTGATTTGATCCGGGCGCGGACTTTCACGCTGCCCCGCCCACCTTGGTACTCCCGCGCATCCATGAGTCCGCCGGTAGGAAAGTCTGGCAGGCATTTGAACGGATTGGCTTACAAAATGGTAATCTAGGACTGCAGGAATTCAGCAAAATTGTGCGGCAGGATGCGGGCAGACAGACCCACGGCGATGCCCTCTGGGTCCAACATCAGTAGCAGGGGCAATTTGCAAGGCAGAGCCACCGGTTCGCGGTTTCGACCATCCTACCAGGGGACCAGTTCCGTAATTGCGTCCTTAAAACAGTACTTCCCGTGCCAGGTCTGTCAGACGACACTCGATGTACCGCGCAGCCGCAGGCGGATCGCCGGTCAGGAGATTACCGAAGTTGCCCTGGCCTTCGATCAGGTAACGCTTGCTGGCCAGCACTACGAGCGCCTCATGAATGGAAGCGTCTCCGTGCGGATGAAATTCCATCGTGTCGCCCACGACCTTGGCTACCTTGGTGAACCGGCCGTCATCCGAAAGTTGCAATGCCCAGAGAATCCGTCGTTGAACCGGCTTCAGGCCATCTGCCAACGCCGGGAGCGCCCGGTCGGAGATCACGTAGCTGGCGTACTCCAGGAAATTCAGATTCACCCTCCGATGCAGCGGAGAATCCACGCGTCTGGGGTCAAATGGGGGACGGGTCAGCATTGACACTGACTCGGCTTGAACATGTCCGCTGCTTTCTGTACCGCCGTCTGGGGACGGGTCCACCGTCGTGTGACTTCCTCGGGGTGGCCGGATGCGTTGTTCTTCGACAACTCGGACGCATTCTGGCTCGCACCTTGTTTCCGCTTACGCATCGGCCCATCACCCTACGCAGCACACGCCGGTTGTCCATACCCAGGCCACGCGGGGGTTCCCGTGAGCGGGTAAGGTCGCACCGCAATGAACCTCGCGCCCTCCAAGAGGCTGATCCTCCCTGTCCCTTGACCGCGGAGTCGGCATGCACACTTGCGGCTTATTGGGACATGACGCGGCTAGGTTAGGGCATGCTCTGAAGTCACCTCAAATTGCGATCAGTGGTTGTGATGTAACCCTGAATCCTTGGAACGTTTACGTTGCGGGGTCATTCTTTTCTTCAGGTCAGTTCAGGGATGCCTCCAGGAGCATTCGTGGCCGCATAGCGAGGTTTTCTGCCATCCAGCAGATGCGTGCATAGAGTCTGCGATCCATGTCTGGCTGCGCATGGATGCCCGATACCAAACGCCGGCGCATGGGAACCCACGAAATGTTCTTTTGACTGCTTCAAGGCGCGGGCGAGTGGATCATCCTCTGTCACGGCGGCCCTGGGGGCCCGGGTACTGTATTTTCAAAAGTGGAACGGAATTCATGCTCCGTTCAAGAATGACGTTGCAATCAAGCCCCGACTTCCCAAGCTGGCCGAGTGGACAAACCGCGTTTGATCCTGTTTTACGAACGGTTGATGCCCGGCACCCAGTTGGTGAATCGGTTACAAGATCTTGGTTACCAGGTACAGATCGTGAGTGCGCCGGAGGAGTTGCATGCTGCTACGGTCGCCTGGAAGCCTTTGCTCCTTGTCGCTGACCTTGAAAGCACTCGGGGCGATGTATGTATGGCCATCAGCCGAATTCGCGCCGATTCTGCGACGTCTCACGTGCCAGTCTTGGCTTTCCACGGCGCGCAGCGGCCAGAATTGGCCCGCCAGGCACAAGAGGCCGGTGCCACGCTGGTGGTTCAAGACGCGGCCCTGGTCAACTACCTTTCCCAAGTCCTAAATCGGGCGTTGGAGCTGGACTGACGAGGCCTCATCCTAGGGGGAAGCCTCCATCAAGCAGGACGCCTTTGTCGGAGCTGCTCGGCCCCATGGCTCAAGGGTGGTCCGGGCAGGCATCTTTTGCGGACACCCAGAGGGTCCATCGCCTTGTGGCGTTCCGAATGCAGTGTGCGACGGACTTTCTGAACGTGATCCATGACTTAGAAAAAAATCAGGGCCGGGCGGATTCAACCCGGCCTGGTGTTTCCGTTCGGTAAAGCTTGCCCGAACAAGGCCTTAGTCTTCCCAAATCATGTCAGCTACCGTGCGGCCTGCGGGAATGAAGGGCAAAACATGTTCGGTGTAAGGCACCACCACGTCCAACACGTAAGGCTCTTCCGCAACCAGCATGCGTTGCAAGGCAGCCCGGAGATCGCGTTTGTACATGATCCGCTCGCACTTGACGTTGAAGCTGGCACACATCTGCACGTAGTCAGGATAGATCTGACGGCGATTCTCCGGGTCGCCGAGATAAGTATGACCGCGGTTGCCGCCATAGAATTTGTCTTCCCATTGCACGACCATGCCGAGGTGCTGGTTGTTCAGAATAATTGCCTTGGCGGCGATCCGCTCGATGTGAGCCAGAGCCAGCTCCTGGACATTCATGAGGAATGAGCCATCACCATCAATGTCAATGACCTGTCGGTCCGGGCGAGCGACCTTGATTCCGATGGCAGCCGGCCATCCGAAACCCATAGCGCCCAGTCCTCCGCTGGTGATGAACTGGCGAGGTTCCTTATACCGATAAAATTGCGCAGCCCACATTTGATGCTGGCCCACCCCCGTCGTGATGATGGCTTCGCCGCGGGTGAGCTCATGCAGCATTTCGATCACCATCTGAGGCAGAATCACCTCGCTTTCCATGCCTCGCAAGTGATCCTGCATGTGTTGAGACTTGAGAACCTCTTCGGTAATTCGGTACCGGAACGGAGCCCGCCGTTTCCATTCGGCAATCTGCGCATGCCACGCATCGAACCGCTTCTGGATGGGTCGCTCCCGCAGCATGGCGTTGAGCCGCCGCAACGCGTATCCGATGTCACTGTGCACGGGCAGATGGGCCTTCCGATTCTTGTTGTGCTCGGCCGCGTCAATGTCGATATGGACGATCGTGCCGTGCTTGCAAAACTCTTCGACCTTTCCGGTGACGCGATCGTCGAAACGAACGCCGAAGGCCAGCAACAGATCCGCCCCATCCTTGACTTTGACCATGGGTTCGTTCGGACTCCTTCGGGGTCGGTACTCTCCATTAACGGCCCAATTCGCATAAGCGGCGCCGTGCATGCCAAGCCAGCGGAGCGACAGCGGATGGTCCTCCGGAAAGGCGCCAATGCCCATTAAGGTCGTGGTTACGGGAATACCAGTTCGCTCTGCGAATTCTTTCAAATCCGCGGCCGCATTGGCACTGATAATCCCCCCGCCCACGTAGAGCACTGGTCGTTCCGATTGCTCGATCAGCCCGAGAATCTCATTCAATTCAAGATCGGACGCTTTCGGGCACGGGTCATAGCCGCGGAATTTAACCTCGGCTGGAAAGAAGGGCTGCGTCCGGGCTTGCTGCACGTTCTTGGGCAGGTCGATGACCACCGGACCTGGACGGCCGGTCTGCGCCAGGTAGAACGCTTCTTTCACAATCCTGGCCAGATCATTGATGTCCGTGACCAAGTAACTGTGTTTCACAATAGGCAGCGTGATGCCGAACATGTCGGTCTCTTGAAACGCACTGCGGCCGATCATGTGTGTCGGAACTTGACCGGTGATAGCGACCAGAGGAACGGAATCCATGTACGCATCTGCGATGGCGGTGATCAGGTTGGTCGCCCCTGGACCGCTTGTGGTCATAACCACACCGGCGCGTCCTGTGGCCCGTGCATAACCTTCTGCCGCAAAGCCGCCCCCCTGCTCGTGTCGGGGCAAATAGACGCGAATCTTGCGCGAGCGGGTCAGCGCCTGATGCACCTCCATGCTGGCCCCGCCCGGATATGCGAAGATCGTATCCACACCCTCCCGCTCCAGGGCAGCCACCAAGATTTCGCTGCCGGTCATCATGGGGCCCAACTCACCCCGACGCGTCACCGTTGTTTCGGATATGATGGTCTGAGTACTCATAGCTGTTTCTCGTTGTCGGCCGGAGCGGTCATGGAGCAAACAAAAAACCCACGACCGTCGCCAGCCGTGGGTCCTTGTCCAAACTACGCTCACTTTCGACAAGAGCCAACGGCGGCGCCGCCGGATACAACGACGACCCGCAGTACGGCTACTTGTCGAACTTGCCACAACATTGTATCACCACTTTACGATCTAACCGAGTCAAGTCAAGCGTTAAACTGGACCCGAAAGGAGGCTGAATCGTGCGCGGCTTGAACGATGCATCGGGCCAATCGAGTGCCAGATCAGCTGGCGATGCAGCCGCTCGGGAACCGCGCCGCCTGCGGCTGTCTCTTGCAACACACCGGACACACGCTTTCGCCACCTCATTTCAGTCCGAGGTCCGATCCGTGAGCGCGGGCTTCAGCGTGGCAGAAGCAGACCCAACCGTGGGGTCCTATCGCGCACGGCCATGGCACGGTTGCAGGCTAGGAGTTGCAACGAGTGCTGAATGCGGCGAACGCATTTGGATCATTCGATCGCTTACCGGTTCCGCAGCATGAGCAGTTGTTAACCTCAGAACCCTCCGACCCGCTATCCAGCCCAGCGCCCACGAGGACACTGGAAATGCTAGTGGCGTGAAAGCTGCCAGCTTCGTCCCGCAGGTCGTGCCTGCCATGGGCGACTACAGGGTTTCAAACACCAATGGCCCCTCCGCTCGAAAACAGAATCGCCTCTGCATGCGACTGGCGCGAACATGTCAGAGGCAAGGCAGTCACCTGTTTTCTCATGAGCATCGCCACCAAGAGAAAGGGAGCGTGAGGGCAAAAAGGGATGGAAAAAAACACGGGATTGGGTGTTAAGGGGCGCCCGTGATTAGTGTGGGGAAATAGGGTGAGGGATAAGTTTCCCAAGTGGGTGCACAAGAGGCTCAGCTTCTTCTAGATCTCAGTAATTCATTGCAGTGCAGTATGTTATGCGATTGGTGACCCGTGTCACGGGGTGACTGGGGAACAGGTGAAGGCGGTTGACCTGCCGCGCCCTTTAGTTAGGAAAAGTAGTCCCAACTGTTGTGTGGTTTGGCCGATCCGGCCGTGAAATCGTTCGTTTGAGTTGAGGGAGGCATCAAGTTTTGGAATTCGGGGATCAAGCTTAAGGTGATCAGCTGATTTCCCCAACTTGTTCAGCGTCCATCTGAGGGAGTCAGGTCCAAGGAAACACCGAGCGCGAGCTTGCATTCGGGTTCAACCCTCAGCATGCTGCCAGTACGGGACTGCCTGCATGTGGCTCCCGAGGGCGTGAGGTTTGAAGACCAGCATGAGCACGTTGCCGGAACACGAGTTCGATTTGGAAAAGCTCTTTCTGCCTGCTTGGGCGACAGAGCCGCCCAAGCCGCCGGTGAGCGCCCGAGGCCGTGAGGATGCGCCCGGGGGCGAGCGAAAGGGCTTCCGGCGCAATCGGGATCGAGTTCGCACCAAGGCGGTTCGAACGACTCCGGGCCATCCCGCAACAGGTTCGGCTCCGGGACCGGCTTTTAGCAAACCGACCGGGGCGGTGCCCGGCGGCAAAGCTGGGCGACAGCCGCTCCCGGACCTGGAGGTGCGTTTGATACCGGATCCGAAAGGGGCGGAACACGTGGCACGGCGCATTCGTAGCACTGGACGCGCCTTCCCCTTGTTCGACATTGCAAAGCTGTTTCTGGAAAGGCCAGAGCGTTATAGCATCGAAATCCGGGTCAAAAAAAAGTCGGACGGAACCGTGCGTCAGCCTTTGTTCCTTTGCGCCCTGGATGACACTGCGTGGCTATCGGCTGACGAAGTGGTCGCTCACGTCTTGGAAAAGCACTTTGACACCTTTTACCAAGCGGAGCGAACGCCCACGGAACCGCCCAAGGGCAAGTACACTTTTGTGGCCCAATGTGGTTACAGTGGCGTGATTCTTGGTCCTCCCAATCATCACGACTATCCTAACCGGTTGCGCCAGCTGCACGCGGAGCGGTTTGCGCATATCCCGTTTGAAACCTATAAGGCGCGCGTCAAGATCGTGCGCGACGAGACCGTGGTAAAGCAATGGTTGGAAGAGCAAAGTTGGAAAACAGAATACATTTGCCTGAATGTGCCCGAACCGCTGCGCCTTGGTAGCCGTGAAGCAGTGGAGCGCCACTTCCGTGAAGTTCATGCTCCAACCCTTGTGCGGGAGGTCGAGCTGGTAACCTTGCCGGGTACAAAAGTGCAGGACATTCCGTGTCGTCCTCTGGCACGATTGGTTCGGCACGCAGTCGAGGAGCAACGAAGATTCCCATTGCAAATCGCTACTGCATTGAGCCAGCAGTTTGCCGCACACGGCCTGCAGTTTTTCAAGGTCAACCGAACCATCACTCACGTATCGGTGGCCCGGCCGCATTATCTCGACATCGAGACCACGCCGGTTTCTCTGAATGTCCGTCAGATTGTGCAGTTCATCTTGCAACACCCCGGATGTAATCGGCGGGATTTGATCGAGGCTTTGGCGCCCTCACCGAAAGGGGAGGCGCCTAGTGGCGCTCCGGCACCTTCTGCCACCGAACCAACCTCGGCTGCTTCCCCCAGCGCTCCGCAAGTTGCTCCGGCCAACGAAACTGCGGCTGGGCAGGCCGACCAGTTGCATTATCCGGCACCAACCCCTGAGCAAACCCAGTTGATTGCAGACTTACATTGGCTCATCCATCAGGGGCACGTGATTGAATTCTCCAACGGACGGCTGGAGGTCGCTAAAAAGCCGGCTCCAAAGCCGGCTCCTGTGGCGAAAGCTCAGGGCAAGGAGAGAACCGGTGCCATCGGGGCGCCGGCCGAATCCAGCTCGCAAACCGGCGTTACCATGGCGCAGCCCGCGCCCAATGCGACCGAGACGGGCACCGAGCGCGTTGCCGGTGAGATCGAAGCTGGCGGAGCAAACGAAGTGCGCGAATCCACGCAGTCCGCCACTGCCGGTTCGACCTTAGCCGCTATCTGCGGCAGCTCGGTCACGGCCTGTGACTCACCCATCAAACCGGAGGTTGCGACCTCCTCAAGTGATTCGGAATCCTCTCTGTTGCAGTCGACAGGGGACAGCGCCGCCAGTGGACTGAAGCCGACGCCCCATAACGATGCCGATCTCGCCGCCGGAGACACGCCTGCGATTGCTCCGGCCGAAACGACTCGACCGCCGGGCACGACTCCCTGAGGGCGCAATCGGTTTGGGAAAGAAAGTTGCGCTTGAGAAACCGTGCCCGGGGCTGGCCCTGGCAGTTCTTGAGTGAACGGGATTAACGCCATTAAGACGATTCGTGGGATGAGCGCGCCGCTCGTGATTGCTTGCTCCTTCCCTAATGGCCTACTCGCCAGAGCGTTCCGAGCCTTTTGCGAACACTTGCGACACTGGGACAGCCGTTCCTAACCTTGGCAACATGACCGACGACACCATTGCGGCCATCGCAACGCCTCCTGGCGAGGGCGGCTTGGCTGTGATTCGTATTTCCGGACCTGAGGCACTCGCTATTGCTGACCGGATTTTCCATCCGGCGGGCAAACGTGGCTGCAAACCGTCGGAAGCCCCAACCCATACATTGCACTATGGTCATATTCACCGGCAGGGGCAACGCATTGACGAGGTCTTGTTGGCTGTCATGCGGCGGCCGCGTACCTACACAAGGGAAGACGTGGTGGAGATTTCCTGCCATGGCGGGCCTTTGGTAACTCGGCTGGTCTTGCAAGCCGTGTTAGAAGCGGGTGCCCGACACGCTCAACCAGGGGAGTTTACCCGTCGCGCATTCCTAAACGGGCGGCTTGACCTTACTCAGGCGGAGGCTGTGGCGGATTTCATTGCGGCGCGCACGGAGCGAGCGCTCGCTGCCGCACGGGCACAATTGGGCGGCGGTTTGTCCCGACGTCTCCACCAATTGCGGGACGAGCTCATGCTGGCGCTTGCGCATGTCGAGGCCCAGATCGATTTTCCCGAGGATGACCTTGCCACTGATACGCGCGAGGCAATTATCGCTCGCCTGGAGGCGGGGCTGCGCTGGGTGGAAGAGCTGCTTCGGACTGCTGAGGAAGGCCAGATTTTGCGCCAAGGGATTCGCGCGGCCATTGTCGGTCGCCCCAACGTGGGCAAATCCAGCCTTTTAAACCTCTTGCTGGGCCAAGAGCGTGCGATCGTTTCGCCCCGGCCTGGTACCACGCGCGACACGATTGAGGAAACCGCCAACATCCGGGGCATCCCGGTGGTTTTGGTTGATACGGCCGGCGTGCGAGAGGCGCGCGATGAGATCGAACAGGAGGGGATCCGGCGGAGTCACCAAGCCGTGACGCATGCCGATCTTCTGTTGCACGTATTGGATCGATCCGAGCCGTGGACAGCGGAAGATCAGCAGCTGTGGACCCAGTTTGCCCGTCGCCGCCGCTTAGTGGTCCTCAATAAGGCTGATCTGCCAGCGCGGCTGGTGCTGCCCGAAACGAGCGAGCCCCGCGTGGAGATTTCCTGTCGTACAGGTGAAGGCTTGGAAAACCTCAAAAGTGCGCTTGAGAACTTAATCTGGTCCGGTCGCCAACCGACGCACGAAGCCTCGGAGGCCTGCATTAATCAGCGGCATCAGGGCGTGCTCCTTCGGGTTCGACAATCGTTGGTTCATGCGCTGACCTCGTTGCGCGCTGGCCTACCCTTGGATCTCGTTGCCGTAGACATGCGAGCGGCAACGGACGCCCTGGGTGAACTTGTGGGTCAAACAGCTACCGAGGACCTGTTGGACCTTATTTTCAGCCGATTTTGCATTGGTAAATGACTTAAATGACCTGCCTGCTGCCGTCTCATTGGTTGGCTGGATTCTCGTTCCTTGCTGATATGAAGCTGCGATACTTCCGGGAACGAAGCCATCCTCCGAGTGTGAACAGCACCCCGGTAGCCCATGTGGTTGCCGCGCCCAGCAGGGTGTACCATTGCCAGGACAACCAACCGGTGCGGCTCACCAGAGCCACAACCGCCAGGCCCGTAAAAAGACCTGCTGTTGCAGCAGGGGCGGTGACCCGCGCTGGTGTAAGCCCTAGCAAGAACAATCCTAGAACCGGACCGTTTGTGAAGGAGGTTAGAGCCAAAGCTTGGTCCACCACACGGGAAGGCAGACCTACTGCACCGCAGGCTACTCCGATCTGGACAGAACCCCACCACAACGTCAGCCACCGAGCCCCTTTCAAGGACTGCGGCTTCAACTGACTCGAGGTACGCGACCGTGGCCCGAAATCGGTGAAGCTTGCGGTCGCCAGCGAGTTCAACGATGAAGACAATGTGCTCATAGCTGCGGCAAAGACTGCGGCGACCACCAATCCACGGAAACCGACGGGCATCTGGGTCACCAGAAAATGGGCAAACACGCGATCCGGGTTTTTAGCCACGGTCTCGGGCAGCGGCTCCACGGTTACGTAAAAGGCAGCCAGTAAGGAACCGATCAACAAAAACAGACAGAATTGTACGAAGATTAGCAAGCCGCTGACCAGTACTGCCCGGGCAGCCTCGGCCCGATCCCGAGCACACAAGTAGCGTTGGACCATCATCTGATCAGTTCCGTGCGTGGCCAGCGTAAGGAAAGCGCCTCCGATCAATCCGGCCCAAAAGGTGTAGTTGCGATCCCAATCCCAGCGAAAATCCAGGATCTGAAACTTGGCCCCACCCGCACTCAGGGACACCACTGTTTCCCAACCACCTGGGATTCTCTGCCACAGCACCCATGCGGCAACCATGCCACCCGCCAAGTATAGCCCTAACTGAACGACATCCGTCCAAATGACCGCCCGCATACCTCCCAGCCATGTGTACAAGATGGTGACCGTGCCGATCATCAAAATGGCCGTAGGGTCTTTCCACTCGGTCATGGCTACCAACACCCATGCTGTGGCCATAAGGCGCAGACCATCCGCCACACTGCGCGTGGTGACAAACATAAGGGAGGCTGCTCGCCGAAGAAACCCGTTGAAGCGCTGTTCCAGCAACTGATAGACCGTGAATAATTCCCCTCGAAAATACGCGGGCAAAAACAGCCATGTGACCAGCCCACGACCCAAGATTGTGCCCATGGCCAAGGACAAAAACGTCCAGTTACCGCCTTCGCCCCGAACATTTGGCGCAAAAGCAAAAGCCGGCACACTCAGGAAGGTCACAGTGGAAGTTTCCGTGGCGACAATCGAACCGAGCACGGCCCACCAGGGGACCTGCCGACTCGATAAAAAGTAATCCCGCACATCCTGCACCCGCCGGCCGTAAAACCAACCCATTCCCAGGATCAGACCCAGGTACCCGGTCAATATGGACAGATCCAGAGGATGCAAACTCACCCAGCTCCACCCCCGCACGCTTGCCGTGTTGCTGCCACAGCGCCGTCAGATCCTTCGCCGAGCTAGGCCGGCCCTGGAAAGTGCAGCTTCCGCACTGGCTTTTACAGCAGTCGTCCCTGTGCCTGGTCCTGCAATAACGCTTCCACCAAAGAGTGGCGTTGCGTCCGCCGCCGCTCCATAATCTCCTTGTCGAGGGAAGGATCGTAAGGCACGGGGTAATCTCCGTTGTAGCAAGCCAGGCAAAAAGTGTCGCGTGCTCTTCCGATCGCTTTCACCATACCCTCCAGGGACAGGTACTGAAGGGAATCTGCTTTAAGATAATGCCGGATTTCGTCGAGCGAATGATTGGCGGCCATGAGCTTGCTGCGATCCGGGAAATCGATCCCGTACACGCATGGAAACATGTGCGGGGGGCAACTCACCCGTACATGCACCTCCTTGGCACCCGCTTCTTTCAATGTATTGACCCTCGCTTTGCAAGTGGTGCCCCGCACGATCGAGTCATCCACCACCACCACCCGCTTGCCGCGAACCAATTCGCCGATCAAGTTCAGTTTGACCCGCACATTAAAGTCCCGGATCAGTTGGGACGGCTGCAGGAAGCTGCGTCCCACATAATGGTTGCGCACAAAAGCCATCTCAAAAGGGATGCCGGATTCCAGCGCGTACCCCAGTGCAGCCGAGTTGCCACTGTCCGGGACCGGAATTACCAGGTCTGCGGCGACAGGGTGTTCACGGGCCAACTGCCGACCCATTTCTACCCGTGCCAGATGGACATTGCGCCCTTCCAGTACGCTGTCCGGCCGCGCAAAGTACACATACTCGAAGACACAGAAGGCCCGGCGTCGGTGCTCGGGAAATGCTTGGAGGCTCAACAATCCGCCCTCCCGAATGATGAGTATTTCGCCGGGCTGAATCTCACGTTCGTAATGAGCGTGAATCAGATCGAATGCGCACGTTTCACTGGCCACGACCCACGCGCCATCGACGCGGCCCAAAACAAGCGGGCGAAACCCATGCGGATCCCGGGCGGCGATCAGCTCACGCTCAGTCATGATGAGCAACGAATAAGCCCCCTCCAGACGCCGGATGGCATGCACCAACGAATTGGCTGAACCGTTCGGACCTGGTTGAGCCAACAAGTGCAGCACAATCTCGCTATCCACCGTCGTTTGGAAAATGGAACCGGCGGATTCCAACTCCTCCCGGAGAACTGCTGCGTTGGTCAGATTCCCATTGTGTGCCACAGCAATCTTGCCGCGTGCACAATCGACCGTCAGCGGTTGGGCGTTGTGAACCTGCGAGGAACCCGTGGTGGAGTAGCGTGTATGACCAATGGCCAAATGCCCTTTCAGCGACTGGAGCCGTTGGGCGTCAAAGACCTGTGGGACCAAACCCATGCCCTTATGGACGTCAAACCGATTGCCGTCCGACACCACGATTCCCGCACTTTCCTGCCCCCGGTGCTGCAGCGCAAAAAGTCCATAGTAGGTGAGCTCGGCTGCTTTCGGATGTCCGAAAACGCCGAATACGCCACAGTAATGCTTGGGGTATGCTTGCATGCCCGCCCACAAGAAAACAACGGAACTATCCGACCATATCAACCATCCATGCGCAAGTGTGAACCCAGAAGGTTGCCTGCGCAAAGGGCTGGGTTTGCCTTCAATTCGCCTTCCATGCAGCAGCTGGACGTGTAACTTTTAAGATCTGGCCGCCGGCGTTCCACAGAGGAGCCACGCTGACTCCAGGAAGCCAAGGCAACCTTGGGAGGCTTTAACCGGCCCCTTTTTGCATCCTGGATAAGGGCCCATGCTGCATTTGGTTGCTCGCTCAGCGGGCATGCGACGCATGCCGGCCATCAACCGAACTTTTTCGCCATTCGATCTCGGCATCCCAGACTTGCGCTTTAGAGACAAGTTGATATCATAGTGATATGAAAACGGAATCAAATCAGCCTTTGCAGGCGTCGGGGATTCAAGCCACTTTGCGGCGCACCAGTCAGGAACGAACGGTGCGTGTGCCTAGTGGTTGGTGGATGCTGGGACTGAATGTGTTGTTGGCGTTGGGGGCCGTGGCGTGGCTAATTGAAAACATCCGAACCGGTGTGCAGGGATCGTTCTCTTTCGGATCCTTCATCGGGAGTGTGTTGTTGTGCGGAGTGGCAGGGCTGATGTGTTCCGGCCACTTCACGTTGCAACCGAATCAGGCGCGGGTGTTGATCCTGTTTGGGGCCTATTGTGGCACAGTGAAGCAGAGCGGCTTCCATTGGGCCAATCCGTTTTACAGTCGGAGGACCACCATTTCGCTGCGCGCTCACAACGCCGCTACGGAGAAGCTCAAGGTGAACGACAAGCGGGGCAATCCGATTGAAATTGCAGCCGTGGTCGTTTGGCAGGTGGAAGACACTGCTAAGGCCCTGTTTGATGTGGAGGATTACCACCAGTATGTGGATGTGCAAAGTGAAGCGGCGGTGCGACAGATCGCCTCAGCATATGCCTATGATCCGATGGAAGAGGAGGAAGTGGCATTGCGCAGTCATGCGACGGAAGTGGCCGCTGCGCTTCGGGAGGAACTGCAGCGGCGTCTAGCCATCGCCGGTGTGGTCGTACTGGAGTCGCGCATTACGCACCTGGCTTATGCGCCAGAGATTGCTCAAGCAATGTTGCGGCGTCAGCAGGCGGAGGCGGTGATTGCGGCGCGGCAAAAGATTGTGCAGGGAGCGGTTAGCATGGTTGAAATGGCCTTGCACGATCTGGCTGCGCGTCACGTGGTGGACCTGGACGATGACCGGCGGGCAGCCATGGTTAGCAATTTGTTGGTAGTGCTTTGTGGGGAGGCCGGTGTTACGCCGGTAATCAACGCCGGCACCTTGTACACTTGAGGCGGGACGGTGCGTTCAACAAGGTTCGCGTGCGGTGGGACCTCACCTATGACACATGGGCCACTTCATAATCAGGCTCGCACCTTTGGCGCGCCGTGGGGTCGGAGTAATAAGATCTTCACCTGGTTGTTGACAGCATGGATGGGACTTTTGCCTGCACTTGTTGCCCGGGTGCCGGAACCACGATCGCGTCTATGGGCATGGGTTGGGGTGGGGTTGGTGTGGCTGATCTTGGGAGCTGTGGCACTTTTTTGTGTACGGGCATACGCGCTGCGGGAAGGGGCCCTTTGGATCCGCCGCTCTTTTTGGTGGACGCGAATTCCGTTGGCCGGACTGATCTCAGCCCGCGTGGAGCCGCAGCCGTTCCGAGGGGCGATTCGCCTCTGGGGCTGTGCGGGTTTCATGGCTTATTTGGGGTGGTATTCCAGCAAGCGGTTGGGACGGTTTCGTGCGTGGGTAACGGATCCATCCCGCGGTGTGATTCTCGAATTTGCGGATCGGACAATCGTGGTCAGTCCGGACGATCCGGAAGCCTTTGTACGTGCGCTCGGGTTTGAAAGAGGATCCAATCATACGCTTCGTTGATGTCAGGTCGAAAAGCATTTCTGCTGCGAGTGGACCCCGAGTTGCTCAAGGAATTGGAGGCTTGGGCACAACAAGAATTGCGTAGTGTAAACGGACAGATCGAATACCTCTTGCGGCAAGCCGTACAGCAGCGTCGAAGGCGGCTTTTACAGGAACGCCAGGGGCAGCCTCGAACGTCTGCGGATTCGCCCCCGAAACAGTGATCGGGGCGGGATTCATATGGCCTCGGTAGGATCGTCTGCACAAGGGCCGTACGGTCTTGCGCTGTCGGCTTGTTTGAAAGACGGGGCTGCCGGCGGATGCGGATTGCACCTAGTTGGGTGAATGCCTTAACGACGGCGGCGCACTGACGTCGTTCTCTGCAACCAATAATTGCACGGGACCGAAAAGCCCCGAACGCATCAGGGGCGTCTGGGTCGTAAATTTTCGAATGTTGGTGCGCGTTCGGCGTTTCTCTGGTGGCAGCGAAAGATCTCCGACCAACCGGTTGGGCCAGAAATTGACGACTTCAATGACAAGCTGGTTTTCGCCCGGCTGCAACAGCCCATCGATACGCACCCGAAAAGGCGGTGTCCAGACAATGCCGCACGACTGGCCGTTTATGTGGACTTCTGCCAATTCACGCAAATCGCCCAAGTCCAGCCAGACCTCCTGCGTGGTTCCACCAAAGGAAGCGCTCCAAAGGAATTTGGTTTCGTATTGGGCCGTACCGGAGTAGTGGCGGATGTCCGGATGGGGATGATCTGTCCAACTGATCAAGGAATCCATGCGGATCTCTGTCAGGTCAGACCATTTGGGATCGAACCGGACTGTCCACGGACCTGGGATGCTATGCACGGGTTGGAGACGCGGGAAGTTTGGCTGGCCGGTGGGAGGGTACTGTTCAGCTGGATGCCGAAAAACTACGAACCAGGATCCGCACGGTGGAAACTCCAGGAGCAGCGAGGTGCGGCCGTCCTTAACCTCGTAATTGGGAAGGACCCGGCGCATGCCGGAGACGGGATCCCACAATTCCGGTGCTTTGCCGGCTACACGGAACGTGGCGTGGATGGAAGTGGCATTTGTGCCGCGGTGCGACACGAAGTAAAGATCTGCCTCCTGCGTACGACGGTGGATGTAATCGATGTCAGCCGGACGATCTGGTTTCACGGAAATCCATTCAAAATCAGGGGGAATTCCCAGCTCGCGGAGCACTTCTCGGGCGGTCAGGTGGCTGACGATGCGCCGGGGCTTCACCCCTTGCGGGCTCAGGCGCGGAGGCGGTGCATCGGCTGTTCCCCAGAGTTCATCGACCAATTTACGGAACTGTTTGTCCACTTGCGGGTATCCGGTGAGAGTCCCCGGGCTGCGTGGCCGTGGCCCGACGACGATGCCCCCTTGACGCACGAAGGTTTCGAGACGTCCAAGGACAGGAGGCGAGATCACTTCCAGGTCTCGAAGCACGAGGATGCGATAACTCATTCCGTCGGGCAGGACAAACCGACCTTGGCGAACCTCCATGCGATTGAGCAGGACCTCCGCTGTTACTACGTCGTAATCGTAACCCGGCAAGATCCCGGCCGGGTCGCTGCTTTTCAACTGGGCAAAATTTGGGACGTGATCTCCGTAGTAGAACGCCACGTCGGCCACAAACAGACCCTGCTGCAATAGAAACTGGCACCGATTGATGTAATCGAAGAAAGGCCTGGACTTTTCCCACCACGTGACCAACGGATTGAGGTGCGTTCCAGCGAAATATTGTTGGCCCGGAACACCCTCACTGTTTGGCGAACAAACAAATGCATGCCAGACCAGTAGGTTGAGCCCCTCCGTGCATGCCTTGTCGAAGCTCGGCTTCAGATTGTCCCAGAGAGTTTCCTGCCAGTGCGGTCCAATGGTGGTGAATCCCTCGGCCATGACGAGCCGGCGTCCATAGGTGTGGGCTGCGGAAGCTGGTTGCTTGACGAAGAACCGGTTAGCATCTCCCACTCGGTGTCGCCACGACCAGGCCCAAAACTCGCTCATGGGTGCGTCGTTGAAGCCGAGGCATTGTTGCGCGTCGATCGGGACGGCGTGGGGGCCTCCACTTTCCGGGTGGATCAACATGCCCCGTCGGTGGGCACCCTCTCGGAACAGCCGATAGTGATGCGCAATCGCCAGGTCCCCAAACGTGCGTCGATAATCGTTGAGGAAACGATTGCTTTCCTCGCGACTGTTGACGATGCGTCCGGCCAGAACAGGCAACCAAGGTTTCAGATCGTATCCGCGCCGCTGTCGGAACTCATGGGGCAACGTGCGAGTCCAGTTCGCAACTTCAATCTCCCAACTGTCCGTGTGAAGGTATTTCAACGTGCGGCCAACATGAGGACCGGCATGCGTGAGAAGTTTTTCCACGACCGTGGCCCAATATCGTCGAAAGGCTGCCTCGTCAAATGGGTCGATGGCGTAGCCTTCCCATCCTTGGCTGCAGGTGGAGACATAACAATGGTCGTTCAAGGTGTAGCCCAGTCGCAGAATCTCCCACGTTCCCTCAGGTACTGTCCACACCAACCGACCCCCTGACGCCATTTGATCGGTTAAGTCTTGAACCTCGTGTGCGAGCAAATGTTTCTCGTCGGCCAGTGCCGGCCATTCGTCAAACAGCGGGCGGGAATCTGGAGCAGAGAACGGTTCCAGCGTTCGATGCATAGCTTTTTCTGGCCAGTTTTTCAATGGTCGGGCCTGTCCGGGAAAGGCCGGGTAGAGACGGTTGGGACCCTCCAGCCATGCTTCGGCCACTTGTACGTTGCGGCTGGCCGCAGGGAAGCGCGGATCTCGCGACTGCTGCAACACCAACCGTACCCGTCGGGCCTGGGTGGGGGGAAACTCCCGTCGGGTGGTGCTCTCCCGGCCGACTCGAAAGCGGCCAAGAGACCGGAAAGGCTCTGCGCCTTCCGAAACTTGCACCTCAACCTCGCGCGGTCCGTAGCCAGGTCGCGGCACGAGGCCGAATGCGTTGACCAGAACCGGTTCGTCAAAGCGTAATTCCAGCCATTCCGGGCGATCCGGTTGTGGGCCGTCTCCCGGGGTGGAACCCTCAGAAACCCACCAGCTTGCAATGTCGCCATCGAAAGCTTTCTGCGGGAGGTAGGATCCCTGATAGGAGCTGGCTTCGACATGAATTTTGGCATCAGTCGGAGCGGTTCGAAGTGGATAAGCTAGTGCATAGAGGTCGCGGTAATATCCGTCCTTGCTTTCAGGTTGCGCTAGAGTAAACATCCCGTTTGTGGGTCCTTGGACGCGCAGAGCTGTCCAGACCAATTTCTTCGGTGCCTCCTCTGGTTTTACCATCGGTCCCCCAAGGTTCCACCCGCTCTGGATGTTTAGGCTGATCTCCAACCCCAGCCGAGCGGCCTCGTCCAGGGCGTGGCGATAGAACTGCAGCCAGGGCTCGGACAGAAACGTGGCGCCGTGTGGGACGCGGGCATTGCCGTCCTGATCGGATCCGTCTGCGTCGCACAAGATTGCGCCGCCAAATCCTTTGGCCTTCATTTCCTCAAGGTCTCGGGTGATAGCCTCGGCTGTCACGTTGCCATTGAGCCACCACCAGTAGGCCCGCAAACGGGCTTCTGGAGGGGGATGCGTGAATCCTGACTCTAGATCTGAGAAATTTGCGCCCGTTATTTGTAGGGTGGCAACCATGAACATGATAGTGAGCCAAGCATGCCCTGGGGCTGTCCACACATGGCGCCGGTGGTGAAAGAGTTGGGGCGCGCGCCTGCACGTTTTGAGTCTACTTAGTGCGTCAGGGGCGTCCGTTGCCAGGAGGTCGGAGTGTTTGCCTTTCATGACCCTGCCGCTCGTTTAGCGATCACTCAAAAGACGATACTGAAGACGGTAGAAGCGTTGTTTGGATTCAATGGAGAACGCCAGTTCATATCGGCCGAGGCCCGCAACCACTTCTCGTAAACGTACCCACGAAGGTTGAATTGCAATCCAGTCCGTAAGATTTGTCGAGGCCAGGAAGGTTTCTTGCACGCCCACTATGTCCGTTCGTCGGCGGTAACTCCATCGCACTTCCAACTCGCCAGCATGGCCAAATTCCCACCCAAGCCCAAGTTGCTGCGGATTGGCGGGATTGGTCCCAACAATGAATTCCCACAGGTTGGGGGCACCGTCGCGATCTGGATCCGCGGCCGGACTTACCACCGTTCCATCGGCTCCTGTTGCCCAAGTGCGCAACACCCAGTCGCCGTATGTACCTGGTCGCGCTCGTTCCCAAAACTGCACCTCCACGACCTGAACATTTCGTGGCTGGTTCGTCAAGCCACGGTCATAGGCGCCGAAGAAGATCCAGAGCGCGTTACTTGTGGTTACTGGAGTCGACAGCCACACGCGCAAAGGGGAAGTGGGCGGGACTGATCCCTCGTAAAGGGTTTGCGCCGGAGCCGGCACATGGCCGGCTAACGGCGGCCCGGGCAAGTTTGCGATCAGTCGCGCTACGCTGGGACCGTAGCCGCCATTTTCGGTCCTGGGCAAGAGCACCGCTTCCGCCAATGCCACTGGTCGGTCCCACTCCAGCCAAAGCCATTCGGCCCGATTGGTAGGACCGTGGAGCGAAACCCAAAAGGTATCAGTGCGACCGTCGAGGACTCGGTCAAAGGTATAATTTCCCTGAGTCGAGGAAGCCCGGCCGCGGGATGGGCGAACAAGATAGGGGACATAGTATCCTGCAGTTGGTACCGGTGCTGACAATGTTTGGAGTTCGCCCTTGCGGTTCGGCCAGCGTAGACGAACACCTCCGTCTGCGTGGGTCCATTCGATTTGAGGTGCCAGACTGACCATCTCGGAAGCCGGGCACGCAGGCAACCAAATCGCGTAACGCGGGCCTGTGGGAAAAGCAGGGACGAATTGCAAGCGGTCCTCCGCGGCACCCAAAATATTGTAGCGATCGGCGGCGAGATACTCGAACCGCCCTGCAGGGCCGGCCACCATGCCCATCCAATCCCCCACACAAACCCAGTTATTGGTCACATGCACCGTAACTCCTGAACGGTTTGTGATCCAACGAAGGGTTTCGCCCCAGCGCAAGCCGAGGACTCCACCAGTGAGAGGATCGTTTTGAATGCCCGTTACAAAACTGGCCGTGTCTACTGCCGTCGGTGTGGTCCACGGATAGGGCACCTCGATCAATGCGAAGCTTTCCCCATCCCACCGCATCTGCGCGTATGTCCATCCGGTGTTCCCGTTGGTGAAAGCAAAGGTTGCCTCCAAGCCCTCTGGAAAGTTGGTCAGGGACAACAAGCGCGCTTCGGTGGGGGGGCCGAGCCCGCCCAAGCCAATGAGGCCGGGCAGGCGGGGAGTCGTCAGGAAGGCTTGATCGGGTATCCGTCGGGCCTTGGCCTCAACCACGGCCATCACTCGACCTGACTTGTAGCTCAAAGAGAAGGAGCCGCGCCCGGAGCGTTGGTGAAGGACGTGGACTTCTGGCAAGTGCAGGAAAGCCGGACCGGGCGGTTCCACCGGACCGCTGGGGAACTGGCCCGATTGGCTGTGGAGCCACGCGATGGCAGCTCGTCGTGCCTCGACGGCTTCGCGGTAAAAGCCGCCGCTGCTTGGACCAACAAACGATCCATCGCCATTGATCTGCTGACGGTGTCGTACCATACGGGCTACTTGCTCGTGTGCCCAGCGGGCCAGGGGCTCATCAAAATGCGTGGCCAGCCACGCTAGGTAACTTTTGTGCTCAAAATCGCGCAGTTCCCAATCAAGTCCTGCCGGATATGCGAAATCGCCCGAGTCGAGCATCAACGGCGCAAGCACACGTGTCCACACGGTCCGCACATTATGTTCGGCAAATGGACGCAAGGCCTCCGCCACGACGGGATTTGCCAGCCTGGCCATCAAGAATGAATCCCCGAGTGACATGCCTCCCACCATTTGATAGATGGGATGGAAAAAGCCGTGGTTTTCGAGCGCGTAGCTCGGATAGAGGGTGACCGTGGAAATCCAACCTGCGAGAGGGTTTGGGTTGGTGTCGGCCACTGTGTACGTGTTGGCCAGATACCGTTTGGCTGCCACCAACCAAGTGGATGCATTTGAATGTTGCGGCATCCATGCGGCACCGAGGCTGAGGACGTTGCTGTTCCAGCCGTTTTCTTCAGACTTGGTGTCGGAGATGTAACCCGAAGGCAGGCGGGATGGAGGCTCGGTAGTTGCATTCATCTGCTATCACTCTCTGTACAGCAGACACCGTCGTTGCCGACAGGCGATGTTGGACCAATAGACAGGCCAGCCCCAAGGATCCGGCCCATTCAGCCGTTTGCCACCCGCGGCCCCATCGCCGGCCGTCTCGGGCAAAGTAGGCGCCGGTCACATGCGTTTGTGCCGCATACTCCAGTGCGGATTGAAGTCGCTGGAGCCTGCGTCGGGTCTCAGGCGCTTCGGGCAGCGCATAGACCAACGTGGCGTAGGCGACCGCGACACCACAGGAACCGCGGATACCGCCGTTTCCGCTGCTATTACCGTCGCCCCAATAACCGCTTTGGGGTGGCCGGCCGCTGTGCGTGGCCTCGTGCCAATGGGTCTCCGCATACCGTTCAAAGTCCAGAAGCGCCTCTAAGTAGAGAGGATGCGCATTCGTTGCAATCATTTGCCCCCATAGGCCTAGCACGCATAACCAGACCACCCATGGAGGCCGCCGGGCATGGCCGTGTGTCTGGCAAGGAGGATATACCCTCCATTGGGCAGACCCAGGACATTGTGAAAGTCGGGTAGGAACAGGAACGTCGTCCTCTGGCACCCGTTGTGACGATGTTGATTGGACACTCAGGGTCGGCACCATGGGCCGAAGGAGCCGATGTCTCAAGGTTGCGGTAGAGTTCTTTCGCGTTTGCACCGTGGACACCGCAATACGTCGCATGCTCCGTTTTTTGCCTAGTTTACGGATGGATGCGTACATGGTTGTTCGCAAACCCGCCCACCCATGTCGCAGGAGAACTGGGGCCTTCTCGCTTTCAGGCAAGGCGTAGCACAACCATGTTTAGGGCGGATTCGATGAGCGAAAGCGATCGGAGGTCAAAACCGATCTGCGAGCAGGAGCAGAGGTCATCCAGGTTCTGCCGTTCCTGTCCGGAAGGAAGCGAGAGCAAAGGGGTTTTCCGCTCCTGGGCGTAAAGGCTGCCCGCAGGCAACGTTTTGGAGTGTGCTGCTGACCAAACGGTCTTGCCAATTCAATTTAGGTGCAATTTAGGTGCTAGCACTTGGGCGCGCAGCCCACGCGACGAACGCGATCAAGGCCGAGCAGGGCCAATCCCAAGATCAATAGGGCACCAGCGGAAGGTTCAGGGATTACTGTTAAGGTGAATGACTGAATAACGCCGCCTGTGTTGTCTGATGCGTTGCGGTCCCGGCTGAATCCGATGCCGCCAATGGCTGTTTTGGCTGCGTCTGGCACATTCACCGTTTGACGACTGACTCCGTTAAGGAAGAACTCAGCGGTCCACGTGGTTGCGGTGGTATCGAGTACGATTTGAATGGTCACTGGCTGTGTGGGATCAACAAGGTCCCCGTTGAAATTCGTCAGCGGCACAGTCGCATTGGGTCCAACAAACGCCTGCTGATCTTGAGCCGTGGGGCTGTTCCGCGTAAGGGCCCACAAATAGGCCCCGTTATTGGAATGACGGACTTGGAAGTTTGTGTTGGTCCACAGTAAGCCGCCGGGCGGGTTGGTCGGCATGAAGCCGAAGGCAATCCAGTTCGGCTGGTTGTTCAGGATGGTCGCCGTAGCGGTGTAAATCAGGCCGTTCTGCGGCGTAAATGGCAACCAAGCAGCCTGACCGTTCGCCGAGGGCGCCACCAGGGTCTGGACAACGCCGTTGTCGAGAAATAGAGGACCGGCTTGCCACAGAAGGCCGCTGGCCGTTTCCGGGGTTCCATTTAACGGCCCGCCGGATCCGGTGAAGGAATGGTTGTAAATGTTCACTTGGGCAAGCGAGGTTGCCAATCCGCCTGCCAACAAGACCGAGATGATCGAACTTTTCATGGTACTGCGCTCTTTTGATTGGATTCGCTTGGTCTTCTGGAATGATCTGTCAACGGGGTTAAGCCTGCCGCAATTATCCCTGGCATCGAAAACCAGAGTTGTTTCGTTGCGATCTGTCGGCTTCGGGGCTTGTTTGTGAAAGCCACGTGCGCCGCCTTTGATAAGGGAACAGTCTCGGAGTTTGTGCCGCGGGGGGCTGAGATGATTCAAGGAGCGTGTCCTTTTGGTCGTGTTGCGAACGGCTACATGCATACAAATGAGTTGACTCAAACCGGATCCTAGGCTCGGTTACTAACGTTCGTTTGCCTTTCTACCAGGTCTCGACTCGGTCCGCCTATCCCCCAACTGGGGGATGCCTCATACAACCAACTCTCAAGTCAACCCGGCATTGGTGATCACCCTTACGCGACGGGCGCCCGGGCTTGTGGGATGTTAGCCTGGATACTTCGGTCAACCCAGGTCAGCGGACATAAATCTCCACATCCGAACAAGAGCGTGGCTTGGAGGTGTGTGGTAGATCGCTTGGAAGGGGGCATTTAGCAGGGCCCGGCCCGGGCCTGCCGTGAGGCAGATGTGGCCCATGCATGGACGGGATTGGTTCAGACTGTCACTGGTTACAACAGAGGCCGGAGATCCCGGAAGCTGCTTTGACCGTCTTATGGCTGCGCCGCGCCGCTGCGAACTGAGTCCGCATTTAGCGCCTAATGGCTTCCAGCTCTTCAGGAGACGGGACGGAAGCAAGGACAAAGGCAAGGAGGTCAGCCACTTGTTGGATCGTGAGGCCGGTGAGTAATCCTTCCGGCATAATCGACCGATTGAGGGAGCTGATCGAGCGAAGCTGGGCTCGCACGATGGGCAATGTCTGCCCGTCGACGGAGCGAAACCAGATCCCGGCCGGATTTTCCGCGACGACTGCTCCCAGCCAGTACTCCGAATTTTGGGTTTCGATCCACCGCAGTTCCGCGCGTTTGGATCGCTCTTGGTCGGGATTGAGAATGCGTTCGAGCAAATGAACGCGGCCGCGCATGGCCGCAGCTTCCAGATCGGGTCCGAAAGCTGAGCCAAGGCCCTGGAATCGGTGGCATGCGCTGCAACGTTGCTCGAACAGGACCCGTCCTCGTTGCGGTATGCCCAATGCGGGCACGTTGGTGAGCTCAATCCACGTGCGCGGTGTTTGGTTTGTCCCCAACAGGTTGCCTAGAATCTTCTGAGCTCTCGTGGTGACGGTCAATGAAGGATATTGCCGAAGACGGTTCAGCTCCCACGCTGGGAATGCGCCTAAAGGTAGCCGACCATGCTCTAAGGCATCGCAGAGGGCCAAAGCAGATTCCGGACGAGCCAACCACAGGCGCCATGCCGTCGCGCGCGCCTCCGGCGCCAAAGTAGGCCAGTACTGAACAGCCAAGGAGGCGGCTTCAGATCCTTCGTAACAATGTAGGGCCAAAAGGGCGGCGCTTTGCAAAGGTGGGGGCTCTGCAGGTAAAAGACGGGCTGCCAAAACCTCTCGAGACATCAAGAACGGCGCAGCCGATAAGAACCGCACGGCCTGCATGCGCACGGGAACAGGCAGGCTGCGGTTGTCAGCAGCCAACAAGGCCCGCTCCCAGATGGGTCGGAACACCGGCTCGGCTATGTGTCGGGCCAGGTTGTCGCCGCGTTCCCTCAGACCGTCCTGCAGTGCAGCCAGCAGCCCGAGTCCTAGCTCCAGATCGTCCGTTTGTTGGACAAACGTCAGAGTCTGTTGGATGGCGGGCTCGTATTGCAACCGTCCGATGAGCGTGGCCAGCTCGAACAGAAAGGCCTTGCCGCCTGCACTGCGGGTTAGTCTTAGGTCCAAGGTGGCCAGGGCCATGGCATCCCCTGGATTTCGAGCCAGTGCTAGCAGTACGGCTGCGCGTGTGTAGGGACTCTCAGGTAGTCGGCGCAGGACCTCCACAAGGGCAATCTCCCGTTGCGGCGCGTCGTATCGGGTCAAAAGGAGCGCCAGCTCATATCGAACCCACGGTGATGGATCGGCACTAAGCCGACGCAGGGGGCGCCACAAGCTCTCGGGCAAACGGCTGCCCGGTTCGGCCGCCACTCCCAGCCAACGTACAGCTTGAAGCCGCACGCCCTCATTGGTGTCCTGCAGGGCCCGGCTCAGGATCGTTGGATTAAGCGCACGGAGCCCCCCCAAGACATTCAGAGCGCCCTGCCGGGCCAGCGGACTGCGAGCCACCATCAGCATGTTGCTCAACAAGGGGATCAAAGGGGCGCTCTCCTCCCGCTGACATAAAAGCCGCGCTGCTGTTTCGCGGTGCCATGCATTGGAATGGGCCAGCGCGCGCATGACCTCAACCACGGGCGCCTCTTCCAAACGTGGCGGCGGCGTAGGACGGTAGCCGGTAGGAACGATTCGGTAAATTCGGCCTCGATCAAACCCGCGGCGCAACCGCGCCCGGTCGTGGAGTTCTGTGGGCAATTGATCGAGGGGCTCGACAAATTCCCGGTGCAAGTCCACTACGTACAAGGCCCCGTCCGGTCCCAACGTTAAATGAACGGGTCGGAACCAGGGATGAGTGCCGGACAAAAACTCCCCTTGGTTGGTCGTCACGGGCATGGCAGATCGTTCCGGGCCGTCTCCGAGCAGCTTGTATCTGCGGATGACTCCGGCGCGTGCGTCTGCCACAAACACATCATTATGATATTCGCGGGGAAACAATGCGCCTCCATACACGGTCAGAGCGGTCACTTCGGAAAACCAGACCGGGCTGCGCGGGCGCGGGCGTCTCGAGGGCATAACCGTCGAGTTGCGGCTGGGAACCTGCAATGCCTGCCCCGCCAGGGGCCCAGCCAGGTCATACAGCGCCGGTGGCAGAACATAGTTGGCCGCTAGATCCACGTGACTCGCTCGCCACATCTCCTGTAGAAGCGGCCGCTGCGGTTGAGCCACCAGTTTGCAGCCGGTTCGATCAAAGGCTACGGCACTGGACCCAAAACTGCTCTCGACGGCTGCCCATCCGTTTCGAGGGTCAAACGCCAGGTCGTGTTCGTCCAGACCTGCACTCAGGGGGTCCTCCGTGGTGGCCGGAAGTAGCTGGAGTCCCAACGGTCGCGCGGCAGCATGGAGCCGTTGGTCCCAGCCCCATGCCCAGGAGCGAATGGTCATGCTGCCGAAACTCCGGCGGAATCGCGCTGTCGGCGCTGTGTAAACCACCTGCTGAAGGTCCGATCTCCCGTCTCGGTTGGTGTCTTGACAAAAAATGATTTGATGCGAGGCTGCGACCAGAATCCCATCCCGCCAACAGTACAATGCCGAAGGCGCTGCCAAGCCTTCAGCGAAATCGTGGCTTACGTCCATCCGACCGTCGCCGTCGGTGTCCGTCAGCAAGCGAATGCGTCCCAAGTGCGGCGGGGCGGTGTCTGCTTCGGGAAAATCCCGATGTTCAGCAACGAACAAGCGGCCATTCGCATCGAAAGTAATTGCAACAGGGTCATACACCAGCGGTTCGGCTGCGACCAGTTGAACCTGGAAGCCAGGCGAGACGCGAAACTCCTGCGTCCAATTATTCGTGTCCAAGGATTGGGCGGCTGCAAAAACGGAAAGGATTAGGATCCCCGTGACCAGAGCGATTAGGCTCCATTGGGAACGGACAGCTCGATCTGATCTTCGGCCGCGTTTCTCCACCCATTTTGTGTCGGTGGGTTGGTTGGCGTCCAGCCGCACACACTTCAACAGGATAGAGACATGGGGCATGCGGAGCAGGAACCTAAGGCCGTGCCGGTTGGTTTGGGGCAAGGACCTCCGTTGAATGTGCGAAACCCCGCTGGCGTAACCAATGGGCGCAGATTGTTGTCCACGGGTGACGTTGTTGGGGATCCCACTCCCGGCTGCCCAAACCAATTCCGTGAGGTCCTTTTTCAAAGATATGCAATTCAAATGGAACGCCAGCCTGTCGGAGGGCCTCGGCAAAGGCCACACTGTTCTCGAGCGGCACGCCCTTGTCTTCGGCGGTGTGCCACAGGAAACAGGGAGGCGTGTCCGGCCTGACGTGGCGATCGCTCGAGACCGCCATCGCCGCTTCTTCAGACGCGTTGGGACCGAGCAGACTCTCCCGAGATCCCCGATGTGCATAAGGACCGGTCATCAGGATGACCGGATAGCAGAGTATCCCCAAATCGGGACGAGAACTTACTCGCTCCACGGGATCGCTCGCCTCGGGTCGTCCCGGGTCGAACCGCGTGAGGAGCGTGGAGGCCAAATGTCCGCCTGCCGATGAGCCCATAATTCCTATGCGATGGGGATCCAATCTGTACTGGGCTGCATGTGCGCGGACCCACCGAACCGCTCGGGCAGCGTCGTGAAGCATGTCCGGGTGACGATACCCGTCGGATCCGAGTCGGTAACGGAGCACAAAACCCGCGATTCCCAATTCGTTCAGCCATCGTGCGTAATGTTCACCCTCGTGTGGCGCCAGTCGGACATAACCTCCTCCGGGACAAATGACCATGGCGGCGCCGGTCGCTTGCTCAGCAGGCGGCAAGTATATTGTGAGAGACGGTTTATCCTTTTCACCGCTTCCTTGGGCACCGGGGGCACCGTCGGGCCATAAGAGGATGGTTGACCCCGATTCCGCCATCAGGCTCAAGGGAAGCACAGGCAATCCAAGCATCAGCAGCCACTTCATGCCGAAAGGCAGTCTAGGATGCCACCCTGTTGCGGGGCAATCGCCGATGTGCGATTTCCACATCGTGGGATGACGCTGCCGGTTTTGCTGCACGAGGGGCAAAACCGATCCCAGAAAACCTGAAGATGCCACTCGGTGCGACAGGTAATTCTGACGCACTTGGAATTTTACCCTTTGCGTGGCCCTGATCGCCTCGCCCAACAGATGGGATCCGCTGAATGCAAGCGCCTTCGGCATCGTATTCAGGGCGAAAATTTCGTGGGAGTGTGGCTTTCCCCTTGTACTGAGGCCACCAGATAGGCGGTAATGTTTTGACTACCTCTATGGCATTAAGGCATGGGGCCGAGCTTCGTCGGCCCCATGCCTCACGAGTCGGCGCTCGGGCATTTACGTTCGGAACCGGGGGATGGGATTGGCCTCCGGCGGGGGCATGGGGATGGGATCATCCACAAAACACCCGTCCAGGTCTGCGGCAGTCAGGGTTGTGGGTTTTCGGCTTTCATGGCAATTGAAACTACCGTTGTGCTTACAAGACTGTTTCCACTGTCGAAGGGCTTCGATGAGCCGGCCCGAACAAACTGTGAATGGGCCCCCGTGTTCCATACTTTGTCGCGCTTCGGCGCTACGACCGGAAAGGGCCAAACTCAAGACCCGAGCGGCCTCGCGGTGGAAGTCTGCATGAAGCGCACGCACCTGCTGCCATTGCTCGGACTGGCGAATCTCAGCGGGTGCACCATGTAACCACTTGCCAAACTCGCATTGGTTGTCAGCGCCCGCTTGTTCAGGTGTCAGATCCGACTGGCCACTTCGGATGGCCTCCTCTAATCGACGTTTCCATGCACCGTGCGCAGCCATGGCCCGCGTCAACTGACGCTCCAGTTGATCAGTATCCAAGGGCGGGAGGTGTTGGGACCGAGTCCGTTTGGCTTGACTTTCCCGGGGCAACGGTTTGAGAGACGCACCTCCTGCAGGATTCGGCACCGTGGACGAGGCGGCCCCAGAAGAAGTTGTCGCTGACTTGCGGCCGACCATCGCCTGTAATTGTTGCACGGCTGCACGCAATGTTTCTGCTTGCGATTGCAGTTCCCGCGCGGCTGCGGCGCTTTGTTCTGCGGCTGCGGCGTTGGCCTGGGTGACTTTGTCCATTTGGCTGACGGCGGCGTTGATTTGGCTGATGCCTTGGCTTTGTTCTTGGGAGGCGGCGGCGATTTCGGCCACCAGTTCGTCCACT
>JANWVC010000021.1 GCA_025057755.1 Limisphaera sp.
TAACAGCGAAGGCATTGGATTGGGCGACAAAACGCGCATCCAAGGTACAGGCGGCATCGAGACGCTTAATGGACCTGTTTCCAAGCCGCCTTCGTTGACCACCTGGAAGGAGACCGTCCGCGCCGCGCCCCGCTTCATACCGCCATCCAATCGGCCGGGATAAGCCACCAAGCGCGGCACCAACGGATCAATGTCCACTCGCAAGGGCAGGTCAAAGGAGACTCCCTCAGCACTGGTAATCCGTATCTCCACGTAACCCCAGGTGTACCGCGCGTCCAACGCCGACACTCCGTAGCCAAGCGCGATTGTCGCGCGACCCGCCAGATAGTTCGTCTGGAGCGTTAGATTAACCTGGATATTGGGCGGATGACGGACCACTGCAGCGGTTAATCCGCTCATGGGAATCTCTGCGAGATTCTCTAAGGTTACCACGCCTCCTGCGCTGCTGCGTTCGCTCAAGCGAACCGCGGGCTGCGTCGGCGTCGCCTTCAATCCGAGCAATGAAAAGCGGTCCTGTGCGGGGGGGCATGGGGGCCCCAGGATGCCCAGCAGCAATTTCATAGAAATCGGCTTCCCCGGGTAATGGTTGCCAAGTCAGGTGGAACCGACCCATCGAATCCGTCAAGGCTGCAATTGTTCGGATGGTGTCGCGCACCTTGATATGAATGCCGACCACGACGTGAGCAGCCGGCTGACCGCCTGGGCGGCGGGCTTCACCAGACATCGGCACCGCCGTGCCAGCCGGAGCCACTTCCAGAGAAGTCGACACCACGGCCGAGTAGGCCGGACTGACTCGAAGAGGCGTCGACGAGAACGTAAGATTGTTGTCCTCAAGGACCTCTACCACGCCATTCTGTGCGTCCGCCACTACAATCAGCCAATACGCGCCCGGGGTTTGCGGGACGCGGACCGGCAAGATCTGCGTGTAATGCCCGCCGGCTGGCAGTGCCCCGTGGAATGTGTACTGTGCCACCAGGATGTCATCGCCTGCCACCGCGTCGCTGGAGAGGTACACGCGCTGCACCACTGCATTCGACGGCACGGCCACATCCCCCTGATTGCGCAAGGTATAGGTCACGTCTACATAAGAGTCCGTCTCAGCTGCCGCGGGAGCCACGACCTCACTGACAATCAAATCTGGCAAGTGGATATCCGACACGACCAAAGTAATCGTGCCAGCAATGAATCCGATCGCCGTTGCAGTGAAGGTCACGACCTGGTTGCCATCCGTAATCCCATCCTGAACCGTTTCCACGGGTACGGTCACGCTCACAGCTCCAGCTGGTATGAAAACCTGGGCCGGCACGCGTGCCTCGTTCGTATGGCTTGAAGTCAGAGCCACCGCCAAAGGTGCCTGGACACTGGCATTGCGCCGGATGGTCAGCCGAGCTGCATTTGTTTGGCCTTCCGGCACCAGGACACGATCCAGTTGAAGCTTGAGTGCCGGGCCGTCATCGTCGGTGATCCTGACCGTCAAGGGCACGCCTTCCGCTAGCCGTGTTCGGGTTCCGGTCGCTAAGACCCAATGCCGTACTGTGACTTCTCGCTCATCCTCCACTGTGTCGTTGTCGTGAACGGCCAACCAGAACGCGGCATTCGTCTCGCCGCCGGGGATCGTCAAACGCGCAGGCACTGCAACTAATTCTGGATGGCTGCTCTCCAGCTCCAGTTCCAGAGCACGCGGCGACAAAGGAAGTCGATCCACTCGCACGCGCACAGCTTGCGGTCCGGCACTTTCACTGACGCTCGGCGGGGTAGCCTCGAACATCACCAAAGGCCAATCATCGTCCAACATTGAGATGTCAGCCGTGCTGCCAAAGTATCCCGGAGCGGAGGCGCTTATCGCCACGCTCATGGGAGGCTCCAGCGCAGTATCGTCCACACCGGTCACAACAAAACCGGCACTGCTTTGCCCAGCCGGCAACGTGACGGTGGAAGGAACCAGTAACTGTCCGGGACTCGAGCTCACCAGGCTCACGGTTAATGACTCCGTCCCTGCATCCCGGGAAAGAGTTCCCTGCAAGGCGCCGCCTTCCCACACCCGGTTCGTACCAAAGCTCAGATATAACCTGGGTCGGTCAATATCCAACACCGTCAATTGCGCCTGGGCAGGCTCATATCCTGAGGCCGCTACGCCCAAGGTCACCGTCTGCGGTCCATCCGCCACACCGTCCAACAGGGCAACGACCTGGAACTGTGCGGAAGACGCACCTGCCGGTATGACAATCTGGTTCGTCACAGAAATCTCACTCGGATCTCCATTTTGAATGACGACGGGTAAGGGCCCACTGCGACTGCCGTTGCGCAGTACAGTGGCCAATATCGGTTGGGAGGCTCCCTCACTAATTTGCGTGCTGCTCAACTGCAACGTCAGCTTGGCCGGCACCACCGTTGCAACGGACGCGACACCCAAGTTATTTGTCTCGATGGACTCAATGATATCATCCCGGCTATCCGCCCAGACCGTGAACCACCACGAGCCCACCAAACCAGTGGCCGGAATGGTCACCCATTGCGTGCGGACCAGCGTCGCTCCTGCAACAAGGAGGTTCGTGTAAGCCGACGCCGCTAACTCCACAACGCCCGCTCCGCTGGCGTTCGTACCCAGATACACCGTCTCCCACCAAAGCGGGCCTGCATCAGTCGATCCCTCATTGACGACCGTGTAAACCACTGGAACCCTTTCCCCGGGCTGCGCATTGGTGGGCGCTATCACGTTCGTAACCACGAGATCCGGCAACGGCGGCAGTGTCATGACCACCGACACCGATCGTAGGTTGTTCCCATCACTGGCCTCAGGCACCACATTCTCCGAGTCAGTCCAAACCACCAGATAGTACACTCCGGACGTGGCCACGCCAGACAAGGGCAGTCTAACTTCCGCCCAGTTCGTGTACGCTGCCCCGGCAGGCAGGGGAACGCGACCGGCAGGCGCCGTAACCAAGAGGGTTCCTGGCGCATCGCTCACCGTTGAAAGGTCAATCCGATCATTCCAAGAAGCCAGGGCACCGGCTGCTCCTGCATTTGTAACAACGTACGTAATGCGAATCGTCTCACCAAACCGGGCTGCCGAAGGCGCGTCCACCCGGGTCACGAACAGGTCTGTCGCTACGATATGCAACGGAATGCGCGCAAATGCTGTATTGTTCGTCTCATTCGTCTCGACAATCACATCCCCGCTGTCGAGACGAATTCCCAACCAGCGCGGACCCGTCCCAATGGCAGGCACAATCACCTGCTGAGTGACGGTCACAGTGGCGCCGGGAGCCAAGCCGGCCGGACCCGGATCGAATCGTATTGACCCGAGCGAGGCAGCGCCCGATCCATCTGCATTGGGTGATATCAGCACCTGATTCTGCCAAGGATCACGCACCGTGCCCGGGCCCAAGTTCGTGAAGGTAAAGATTACGGGAATCACCGTCCCGGCAGAGGCCGACTCCGGCACACGAATCTCACCCGCAGCCAGATCCGGCGGACTTAACGTCGTGAAGGTAGCGTTCTCAGACACGGTTCGATTGCCGGCCGCGTCCGTGACCATGACCCGGAAATGATAGGTCGTAGCCGGCACCAAGCCCAACAGTACAAACGCATGCTGCGATCGAAGCTGGGCAACCATATTAGTGAATCCGTACAGGGCGTTGGTGCCGTAAACCACCATGGCACTCACCGGCTCGCTATTTGTCCAGCTCAGGGACGCGCTAGCCACACTGGGCTGAACCGTAATGGGACCAATGCGCGGCGGCGTGGCATCAACGAGCTCGTAAACGGCCACGAAATGCATGTTGGTCGGATCCGTCGTGGCAAAGGTCTTTTGGAAGGTGCTGTTGGTGCCAAACAAGGCTCCGTTCAAAAGGAATCGCCTGAAAATGTAATAATCAGGGGGCGCATTTGTTATGGTAAGAGGGGCGCGAATTGTGCCAGTTTGACCATTGGTGTAAACACCCGCGCCAGCCACGGTTGCAAGCCCCTCGGGCGATGTAGCCGTGCTAACAACATGGAACAAATGTGCCTCCGCGTAATGCGCGACCAAGTATCGATTGCTGTACACAACCACTGTCAGCACAGGGTTGGTGCCGATGATCTCGCCATGTTCAGACCAGTAACTGAACTTGTAACCAAAGGTCGGTTGCGCGGTGAGGGTATTGGTGGTGCCCCAAACGTAGGAGCCCGTTCCCCCCACCGTCCCGGCACCGGCGGGATTGTTGGTCACGGAGATTTGATAGGTCGGCAATCCGAAAACCGCGGTCAAGGTCGTGTCCTCCCGCAAAACAAACGTGTAATTCGAAGAAGTCGAACGAATTAGACCCTCCTCAGCCCAATGCACGAAATAGTAAGGTGCCCGACTGGTCACGGGTATGGCCACGGCCGTGACCACCGTGCCTTCAGGATAGATACCCGAACCGGTCAAGATGCCGGCGCCGGGCGGAGCCGATTGCAACGTGAGCGTGACAGAACGGGTGACGGCGAAGTTTGTAGTAACTGTATTCGACTCGGCCCGCAGGTGGCTGACTCCGTCATGTTCGTAAACAACTCGATCTGAATCCGTTGTCACCTCGACCACGTAGCTGCCCGCATTCGTGACATTAAAACTCACTTCACGCGAGATCGAGTTGTTCGGGCCTAGCTCTGGAGCAACTGTCCAGCTCTGGTCGAAAATCGTTATGGCCGTCGTCTGGTTGCGAACTCGAAGCCGATCTTTAAAGCCAGCTGCTGCCGGGGCAGTGCCGCGGTTGAAGGTGTCCCACCGCACGCGGTACATCTGGTTAGTATCGGGCCCTACCAATGCAAGGTTCTCGATTCGCAAATCCGGGTAAGACGCCAGCCCGATGCTAAAAGGATTATCCGTTGCCAACTCGTTGTCACCCTCCAGTAGGAACTCATTTACCGTATCGGTGGCATCCACCTTAACTACAACATAAAAGCTCCCGCTGAGGCCATCAGGCAGGCGGACAGTCTGAGTTACCGCGTAACCCTGACCGGGCGACAATCCGCCATCATGTGGGTAGAGCCCCAGCTCGATGTCATCAGCCGACACGGCCGGATCACTCGACAGCACCACTCGGTCAAACCAGCGATTTACAGGCGTGGGGAGTGAGCCAACATTGGTCACACTATACCTGAAGCTGAAGATATCGCCACTGCGCAAGCCGGTGGTTACAGGCACAACTAAATCGAGGACCTGCAAATTCGGAAAGACGACATCGGCCGTGGGGAGAACCAGCACGTCGAGCAAGTATTCACTCATCAGTCCGGCCGAACCCGCTCCAGCACGTAACAATGCGTAATACGTTCCGGTCTGCTCAATCCGCACCTCCGCCACCCCATCCGAGGGCCGTCCGCCGCCAGCTTCCGGCAGGTACACGTTAGCCGCGTTGTACAAGCTGACGACCGGAACCAGCGGACTGCCAGTCGGCTCGCGCGTACTGATGAAGACGGTCTTACCCGCTTCAATGACGCCTAAATTGAAGTAGTCAAAATCGGTTGCCGTTTGGACATATCCGGCCACCACAGCCGTCCGATGGACCCCATGATTGGTGAACACCAGCGGTGTGGCAGTTGCCACGGTGTTATTAGGCTCCACCTCCACGGGTAATCCGCCACGATACAGAGAGACCCGAATGCGGTGCTCGCCGTAATAACTCCAGTTGTAGCTGATCCGAATCGTGTAAAGGCCGGTTTCGGGCAACACTCGCGGCGCTGTTTGAAGTAGCCCGTTGGGCTCAGCATAATGGCTGGCCAGGCGCGTGCCACTCGGGTTGTAAATCTCAAAATAGAGTCTGCTTCCACTGGGATTGCCTGGAACTTCCGATGCCACTACCAAAACGTCGCCTGCTCGAGCCTCAAAGCCCCAAAAATCAACGTCATTCTGATCCGCTAAGAACCCTCGTCCGGCTCCGCTGATCAAACCTGGCTGACTGTTCGTCAACGGCAGAGCTGTCGCATTACTCCGAGTATTGTTTGGTTCGGTCTCAGTGGCGAAACCATTCAATTGAATCACGACAAAACTGCGCTGGAACGGCGCAGCCAGTCTATTCCCTGCGCGATCCTGCAAAGCCGACGTGGCTGTGAACCGATACTGTCCTGGCTGCAAGGCGCCGGCTGCAAGGCGGAAGCTGGCAGTCAGGCCCGAACTGTAGGCCGGACTGACGGTGATTGGCCATACCATATCGTCCGGCGTGTCAAACAAACCGTCAGGCCCAGCGCTGCGCATTTCATAATTGGTAGGGTTGTTTACCGTGGTGGCCAACGTGTCTTCGGAGAATGTTAAAGTAAATCGATCAACCAGATCCAACACTTGGGCACCCTCCAGCGGCAGTGTGTCGGCCACGATCGTCGGCGGCGATGCATCAGCCAATTCCAAGGTCAATAGGTATTGGCTCATCAGACCCGGCTCACTGGCAGAGGCAGGTGCCAATGAAACCCAAGTGACACCGTTCACCAGCGTTCCATGGCGCCCCGCGCGGCTGGCGTCGGCTGTGGTACCGCCCTGACCCTCGTTAAAACGCCAATATCCAACCAGTCCGCTCTCATCGCCGGCAAGTGGCCCAGCCAAGCGAGCTTGAATTTCCGGCCCGGTCAATGACCGATTCCAGATGGCTACTTCATCGACGAATCCCGCAAAACTATTGCCGCTGCAGCATACTTCGCCGCCAATTCGAGTTCCTGCGGTGGTCCCCACATAATTCGACTCAACGGGACCAAACGCTCGGAGCTGGCCGTTTACATACAGCCGAGCAGTTTGCCCATCGCACGTACCCACCACATGATACCAAGCGCCCACAGTGGCTGTCTCGGGCGCCAAAATGGTCTGACTGCAACCTCCAGGCTGCCGAATCACAACGCCGAACCGACCATCCTGCAGTGTGATCCCCCAGTCCCGACACTCTTGAACTCCGCCAACAATCGTTCGTCGGCCGGCGGCCAAGCTCATCGGTCGCACCCACGCTTCTACAGTCCAGTTCGAACCGGGCGACCATGCGCCGATGTCCACGTAATCGTCCACCCCGTCGAAGAGAAGTGCCCACTCTTTAACGGCAGAGTAACCAGCGGTGCCAGCTTGAATTCGGGCATAGTAGGCACCGGCCTGGCCCGCAGGCACAGTGAAACTTAGGTTGGTAAGACCTGCCCGAACTGAAGCCACTACCGGGCCGGAGCTATTCAGTATGCTCAGCGCGCCCACCAATCCACTGCTGGTGGGCCTCCCATAGGACATTCGCGCTTCTGTGCCGACCGACAAATTACCCAAATGAAACACATCTGCCGGATCCCCATGACGAATGTAACCCAGAAGCTGTGCCCGCTGCACTCCCGCCTCCCATGTAAAGCTCGGTTGATTGGCCTGACTGACGGTGTTGTTGTCTTCCGCCTCCAACTGCCACGGCGCCGATGCCAAACTCACCCGCAACCGATATTCCCCCCAGTAACTATAATAGGAACTGACCTGCACCCCATACCGACCACTGACCGGTAACACCACAGGCGCCGATTGCCCCGTCCCATTGGCCCCCGCATAAAACCTCACCAACTCCACCCCATCCGGCCGCTCCACCCGATAATACAACCCACTGCCCCCCACATGCCCCAGCGTCTCCACCGCCACCACCAGCCGATCCCCCGCACGCCCACTAAAACTCCAATAATCCACATCCCCACTGCCCGACAAATTCCCACGCCCCGCACCCGTCCGCACCCCACTGCCCACAGGATCCTCCACCAACCACTCCCCACGGTTCGCCCACAACACCGTCAAACTGTCCCCATCATAATTCCCACTCACCAAATCCACCCCACCATCCCCATCCCAATCCCCAGCCGCTAACCCAATCGGACCCCCCACAACCCCATACCGACTCACCCCCCCCCATCCCACCAGCCCCATCATTCAACATCACCCGCACACTCCCCCAATAATCCGCCACCGCCACATCCAACCAACCATCGCCATTCCAATCCCCCACCACCATCTGATACGGATCCCCACTCCCCAACCCATAACTCACCGCCCCACGCAACGTCCCATCCCCATTGCCCATCAGCAAACTGACCGTGCCATTCCCACTATTCAATACCCCCACATCCCCCCAACCATCCCGATCAAAATCCCCAACCACCACAGCCCGCGGATAACTCAACCCACCATAATTAGTCCCCACCACAAACGTCCCATCCCCAACCCCCACAACACACTCAACGTCTGCGCATGGTAATTGACCACCACCAAATCCAAACGCCCATCCCCATTCAAATGCCCCGCAGCTAACCCAACCGCCCCACCCCCCACACTCACATGACTCGCCCCACCCAAAAAACCATCCCCCAACCCCAACCGCACCGTCACCGTCCCACTACCAAAATTCGCCACAGCCACATCCAGCTTCCCATCCCCATTCCAATCCCCCACCACCACCCCAGCCGGATTGCGCCCCACCGCATAATTCGTCAACCCCCCCAAAAAACCACCCCCAACACCCCTCAACACACTCAAATCATCACTGTTGTAATTCACCACCACCAAATCCCTCAGCCCATCCCCATCCAAATCCCCACCCACCACCCCAACCGGCCCATCCCCAACCCCATAATCCCGCCGCAGCCCCAAAACGCCTCCCCCCTGACCCAACCACACACTCACACTGTCCCCACCCCAATTGGCCACCACCCAGTCCCATAACCCATCCCCATTCAAATCCCCAGACCACACATGCCGCGGATTCCGACCCCCACCATAACTGCCACCCACCCGAAACGACCCATCCACTCCACCCAACACCCCCAACGACGTCGCCCCCAATACCCCATCATTGCTCCGATTCTCCATCTGAAAAAGGCCCAGACGCTCGATGCTAAAGCTGCGAGTAAATGCGGGGCTGACCGGATTGCCAGCGCGATCCGTAACCGAAGCGGTAATCCCGAAGCGGGTCAGTCCCAGCTGGACCGGCCCGTCCACGAGAGTCAATGTCAGTGTGTTGCCAGTCGAGTACGGCCCCACTGCGAGGTGGTAAATCACGTCATCCCCGGTGCCAAAAGAACCATCCGGTCCAGGTTGACGAAGCAAGTAATTAGCGGGGTTGGTAGCAGTCACAGGGTGCAAAGGTTCGGAAAATGTGATGGTGAGGCCTTGAATAATATCCGTCGAAGTTCCACCCTCAGCCGGCAACGTGACGTTCAGTACCGAGGGGCCCACGTTATCTCCCACCGACACGCTCAACAAGTACCGAGCGACCAAGTCGCGGTTGGTCGAGCTGCTGACGCGCGCGAAATAATCTCCCCGCTCGACAATCACGTACTGCGAGCTGGCATTCGTGGCAATGACGGCGTTGGTCTGCCCCAGACGAAAGAGGGAAAACTGGGCATCGCCAGTCCGCAGTGTGCTGTAGGGACCCGAGAAAAGTTCCCAAGACACCGAGTTGCCAGGGTCAAGGGTCCCCAGGCCAAACCAGTCGCCCGCAGCATCGTTGGTCGTCAATGTGCCGACCACGCGAAATTGAAATCCACCCGGTAGCTGTCTCGCAGGCAGGACATTTGCAGTATTCGTGGCATCATTAGGCTCAACTTCCAGGTCAGGGCCCCGAGAAAGGTCCATCCGAAGCCTGTAACCGGAAACCTGATGATCCGTGTACACACGGATCCGATAAGTACCCGGGCTAACCAGAACCACATTGAAAAGTTCAGCCACGCCAGCAGTGGTGCCATCAATCGAGGCCACAGTTTGACCTGCCGCATTCAATATGCGCAAACGAGGACGTGCACCGCCTGCGGCGCTCTCAATTCGCGCGTTCACACGATCGCCTGCCTCAGCTTCGAAGAGCCAATCGTCTGCGTTGGCAGTGCCCACGCCATCGAACGCGTTGGTAACCCCGGCTACGAACCAGCTCGAGCCCGGGGTGGCCTCGGATAGCTGCAGGGGTTCCACTCCCGCCCAGGGCAACCCTTGCAAAAACCATTAGAAGAGAAAAACAGACCCCACACGCCTCCGTGCCCCCAACCACCGTCCCTTGGTGAGACCCTGCACATGATCCGCTGGATGCCTGAACGCGGAAGTAGCAATCCGCCACAGTATGTTCAAGTGCTTCATGGTACCTAAGTGGGACCATTAACATAGGGTCTCTTTATCAACTACATCCCACATACAAAGGCTGTCAAGGCGCCCCTCTGACAAGGTTGGGCCTCGATCTATCTCTTCCCCTGCAGGTTAATCAGAACCAATTCGAACGAAAACGGCTATCCGCAGTAATGCCGAAAGCGCATCCGGATTTCTACAGACTCCGAGAGGGTGGAGGACTCCGCAGGAGCCAACGGCCCGCCTGCGGTCGGACGCTGGCCGTTTTAGTGTGGAGCGAGTACACTGAGGGTCATGTGTTCCGTTGAAAACCCAAGGCCGCACCAAGCGAAGCTCGGGTCGCGAGCGCAACGGCCTCTTCGGGTTGGTCTTGCGATCTGGCTGTTTTATGCTGCCACCCCAGGTGCTGCCGCAGTCGCGCCGGACGCTCATAGAGACGCTTTCGGGAGATTGCCGCGTTTATTGCTCCGAGCAGTGCCCGGCCGAGAAGTCGAATTGCAATCTTTGCATGAACAATTCGGTGGCCGGGTTCTGCACACCTCCCAGCGATTCGGCGGCTGGCAGGTGGTGGAGTTACCCCGAACAGTTGCTCCGGCCGCCGTGATGCAAAAGTACCAGCAGTCAGGTCTCATCGCACAGGTGGAGCTGGACGCACCCATCCAGGCTGCTATGACCCTACCCGACGATCCATTTTTCCAAAGCGGTGCCCAGTGGCATCTGAACAATTACGGCCAAGACGGCGGAATCCCTGATGCGGACGTGGATGCACCGGAAGCTTGGGACGTGGTTCGCGAGGCGCCCGACCTCATTGTTGCCGTTCTAGACAGTGGAGTCCGCTGGACGCACGAAGACCTACGGGCCAATGTATGGCGAAATCCCCGCGACGGTTCACCCGGACTTAACCCGATTGCCGGTACGCATGATCCATGGGATGACAACGGCCATGGTACGCACGTGGCGGGGCTAATTGGTGCTGTGGCAAACAATCGCAAGGGCGTGTCGGGGGTGGTCTGGCGCGTGCGTTTAATGGCCATCAAGGTGCTGGACGGTTCCGGAAACGGGCTGTTCAGTGATGCATTGATCGGACTGGACTTTGCGCTGACCAATGGCGCTCGAGTCTTGAATATCAGTTGGACCAGTACGACCAACTCTTTGGCCTTTTCCAACATGTTATGGCAGGCAGGCCAGGTTGGTGTGGTCGTGGTTTGCGCCGCCGGCAACACGGGTGCGAATTTGGATCTCTTCCCAGTCTGGCCTGCGGCCCTGCGGCTGCCATGCCAATTGACCGTAGCCGCCTCCACGCGCACGGATGATCGTTACCTCACATCCGCCTTTGGACCTCAAACCGTGGATTTGTATGCGCCGGGGGTAAGCTTGTATTCTACAGCCTCGGCGCATGATAGCGCGTATGCCTCGTTAAGCGGCACTTCGATGGCTGCCGCCGTGGTCAGCGGCGCGGTCGCCTTGACGATCCAGAGGTTCCCAGAAGCAAACCCCCAGGAGATTGTCCGACGACTACGGGATGCTGTGGATGTGCGACCCGCCTTTCAAGGCAGGTGTCGTTCCGGGGGGCGACTTAATCTACGACGCATCGTGGATTTGCCTCGATTAGAGATCGTGGCCGGCAATCCGCCGCTTTTACAATGCATGGGGCAGCCCGGACACACGTACGTGCTATGGGTGTCTTCTGATTTGTATCATTGGAGCTCATGGACACAGGTGGTTCTATCTTCCAACAACCTGACGTGGATGGATCCAGATTTTGCCACTTTCCCGTCACGGTTTTATCGGGCGACCCCGGCCCCTTGAGGGGGAATGACCGCGACTGATCCTCAGATGTGAGGAACGGGGGCTTGGTTTCACTCCGGAGTCCAAGAGAACCCAAATCGTTTTGGCCTCTGCTCAACCGGGCCCATTATGGCACACTGCCATCATAGGCACGGACAGGGTTTGGTGCTTGACCCTCCTTTGCATCTGTGGTTGGACTGGGCGCGATGTCGGACGGGGCCGGCATCATTGGAAAGGGGACATTTGCCATGGGACAAAAACGGATCATCTCAGCATGGATCCAAGGGGGGGAATGTCTAGATGCAGCGTCGATGCCAATCCCAAGCCGCGTTTGGCGGTTGGTTTTGCTCGGCGCGCCCGGTGTCGGCAAGGGAACACAAGCAGAATTGCTCTCAGAAAATCTCGGCGCCGTACATCTCTCGACGGGGGACATCTTTCGAGCGATTGCGAGCTTGCCCCCAGAAAAGCGCAGTTCCGCGATGGAAGAGGCGCTCGGCTACATGCGCCGGGGCGAACTGGTCCCGGACGATCTGGTCATTCGTCTGGTTGAGGAACGAAAAGCTTGCCTCCGCTTGCCTTGCGGTTTTTTGCTGGATGGTTATCCCAGAACCGTGCCGCAGGCAGAAGCGTTGGACCGACTTCTATCCCAAGAGGGGTTGCGGTTGGACGCAGTCGTTGACTACGAGCTTCCCTTGGAAACGGTGGTGCGGCGGCTCAGCGGACGCCGCGTATGCAGTCGGTGCCAAGCGGCTTTCCACATTGAAACGAGGCCGCCACGGCAACAGGGAGTCTGTGACCATTGCGGCGCCAAGCTAGTGCAACGTCAGGATGATCGCCCGGAAGCAATTTGCGTTCGCATGCAGGTGTATCAACAGAGCACGAAACCTCTGCTCGAGTACTACCGCCATCGCGGATTGCTGGTTTCCGTGCCCGCAGAGGGTTCGCGAGAAGAAGTATTCGCCCGCACGATGCAGCAGCTCCACGACATGGCATCGGCCCAGGCAAGCCGACTTTAGACCCAAGCGGTCGTTTGATCTCCGTGTCCAACCGAAGACTGTCAGGGCTCTGCTGCGTCAGTCTGCCCGCACGGTACGGTTGCTTCCCGAATCTGATCGTGGTTCTGCGTTTGCGTGCTGGAAGCAGGGTCAAAAGCTTTTCTGGCGCAGCTCTTCTTCCAAAGTAATGCACCGGAGCTGGCAGAACCCCGCCTCTTACGGTAGATTGCCATGGAGAATATCATACGACTTCATACCACATCCAGTAAGGAATCAACCGGATTTATGAGCAAACAACTGACTCTCGAACAATGCATGGCTTTCCTGAACTGGCAGTGGGACAGCTCGCGTCGCATCAAGGTCGCATCTGGACTGCATTCCCGTGCGGCGATCACAATTTCCCGACAGACGGGAGCAGGTGGTCATGCCATTGCGGTTCGTTTGGCAGAATGTTTGCAGGCGCTAGCTCCCAAAGATGCACCTCCATGGACGGTGTTTGATCGGAATCTGATTGAGCAGGTACTGAAGGACCATCATTTGCCGGCCCGTTTGGCTGGGCACTTGCCCGAGGACGCCGCTTCCCAGTTGGAGGACATTCTGGATGACCTGCTGGGGTTGCGCCCTGATTCATGGACGCTGGTTCAGGAAACCGCCGAAACCATCTTGCGTCTGGCTATGCTTGGACACGTGATTCTGATCGGGCGAGCGGCTGCTGTGGTCGCAGCGCGGTTGCCTCATGTCTTGCACGTGCGACTGGTGGCGCCTTTCGAAGAGAGAGTCGATCGGGTTCGAATAGACCGCAAAGTCAGCCGGAAAGAAGCCGAGGAACTTGTTCGCCGCGAAGACCGTGGGCGAGCCCGATATTGGAAGCGCTACTACGGCGCGGATATCGAGGACCCTTTGCTGTATCACCTCATTCTGAACACTGGCAAACTGAGCTGCGAGACTTCCGTTCAGACGATCTTGCAGGCCCTGCATGCCAGACCCGGGGCTACACGGGCTTGACGAGTCTCCACATCTAAACTGGGTTGGACCTGCACGCCGGAAGCCCGGCCACCGACCGCATGACGCGGTCGGACAACATCTGGAAAGCGAATGGGATTGTTTTCGTGATGTTTGTTTTTAGCCAGCCCCGTTGTAGCAATCTCGGTTGCGGTAATCTGGTGTCGGCCGGTGCTCTCTTGAGGACTTCGTAACCGCACGGAACACATAACTGCCTACTCCTGCACCTGACCTCTGGAGGGATCCCAAACTGTGTTGGAAGCATCGTCCCCGCATCCGTGGCAGCTCTGGAGCAACTGCGCCCGGGCGCGGCCAGGTAAGCTCGCGCAACAGCCTCATCTCCTGCTGATCAGCGAGGGTCAGGGGAAGCCACCCGGAACATCTGGGAGTCGTATCCCAGACTTTCGAAGACAGTCTTGGAACTGCAAGTCGCATTGACCCGGCAAGCCCGCTCAACTGATTCATCAGATGGCCCTCGGCGGTCAGGTACGCGTTCAGCGATCATGGCCCGTTAGGAACCGGTGGCTCTGTTGCTCATGGGGGAAGTTGATTTGCCAAGTCGCTTACACCTACTTCTACATCGACCCACAATCAAACCTCACAAAGCGCTGCAGGAAGACGCTGAAGGATCGACACCCGGCTGCACAATCTGGTGGGGGAAAGCGCTGCAGCTAGCCTTGCACCATGAGAATCCCTAGTTCAACGACTTGCACAAAGGCATCAAAGCAGCTCCGGCTTTATTGGAGCTACATCATTCGAATGGGCGCTGGGCATGCATCCGGCCCGGCATCAACATTCCGATGCCAGAGGTAACATATCCAATCTTCAAAGGACATCGCGGCATGGATTCGGATCCGTCTGTGTTAGCAGTAGTCCAGGGCGCACGACGACGTTGGAAGTCTGCTGATTCATTTCCTGTGTGTTGTGGCGCGACATGCGGAAAATTGGCCGGTCGGACCGGCCACTAACAAGCTACTTGCCGTAGGATTTATCCGCCATCGTGCACCGGCCCAAGCGAAGCTGCGTCCAACGAGGCCCATGAGCCTTCCCAAACCGACGCAGGTGGTAACCCGACCCGAATGGTAAATGATTCCGCCCGCCTACCACGGTAATCCGGCAGATCGCGAAAGGAAGATCGCCAAAACCGAGGGCCCACACATACCCACGCAATGCAGGCTGCCTGCCAAGCCTAGGGCAAAGGCCGATATCCAGATGCCCGAACCTGTAACGCCATCCATGACTCAACGGCAGATGCCATCGCTGGAGCGGCCCCGAGCACGAAGTCAGGAGCCTAAACGCTTTCATCCTGGCCCTAAAACTGTCCCTCGTACAAGCCGCATCACGCGCCTCCCGCTTACCAGCGCGTCGACCGATCGGAAACAAATGCATCCGGAAGAAATCATTATAAATACGGCAGCGCCGACGCCCGGTACCAATCAAGGCATCCCTGGAACAGCCATGGCGTGGGAGGTTGAAGCTGGTCTGCGCCCTCATAAGCCATGTCTGCAACCTGTCTCCGAGCCGCACTGTGGCGTTTTCAAACAAAGATTGAGAAACAATGCTCTCGTGTGCACAGGGAATTGGAAACCCGCATGCATGCGACCAAGTGTTCCTCTTGTGGTTGCATAGCCTTGCACTCAGACCCACTTTAGCCTCGCGCGACCGGCTGCCATGAATGAGCGGGTTGGGGCTTGCATCGTCACCGGCTTGCGGCATGCTCAACGCGCCCGTAAGGTCGGGCACATGATGCGACTGAGCTGGTTGTCTTTCGGGTTGGGAATGCTATTCGTGGTTTGCGGCTGGCTGAGCTGGCGTCGGCCCGCTGCAGCCGGTGCCTTTCTACGACGTTTTCCGCGTTCCGTGCCGTGGGGCACGGCCTTGATGCTTTTGGCGACAGGGTGGTTTCTGTACTACGTCTCGTTGGAAAACATCGCGGATTTTGCCCCGATCAAACCGCATTTGATGCTGGCCTTCGGCGTCATTGGGCTCGGCACATGTTTGTTTGTGAAGGATTATCTGGGTGCGCGCGGTTTGGCGGTGCTCTGGCTGCTGCTGGCCAAATTGATGCTTGATACAGGTCGGGCTTATTTGCTGGATTCCAAGTGGGTGTTGGTTAACCAAGCGTTGGCCTATCTTTTTATCCTTGCTGGCATTTGGGTGACCATTTCGCCCTTTCGGCTGCGCGATTGGATCTACTGGTGCACGCAGAATCAAAGGCGTTTCCAAGGGATGTCAATGGCGGCGCTCGGGTTAGGTACGGCTCTGATTCTATTGTCGGTCACGGCCTACCGAGAGCTGCCGCCCTGAGACAAGGAGGCGTTTGTGGGTTCCTCCGGCAAAATCCTGGTGATTCGAGGCGGCGCCATTGGAGATTTCATTTTAACCCTGCCGGCGATTGCAGCTTTGCGCCAGCGGTTTCCAATGGCCCACCTCGAGGTGCTCGGTTATCCACACATCGCCCAGCTGGCATTGGTGGGGGGCTGGGCCGATGCCGTGCGCCCAATTGAGGCACGGGCGTTAGCGGGTTTTTTCGCACGAAACGGTGAGTTGTCCGAGGAATTGAGGGTTTACTTCTCTGAATTCGATCTGATTCTTTCCTACCTGTACGATCCCGACCGAATTTTTGAAGAGAACGTGCGGCGATGTTCGCCGGCGCAGTTCCTGGCGGGACCTCACCGTCCGGACGAGCGCGGCGAGATGCATGCCACCCGGGTGTTTCTCCAGCCTCTAGAGCGACTTGCAATCTTTGACGCGGATCCCATTCCGCGACTTCAATTACCGCGGGCATCTCGAGGGGAGTCTGCGCCGCTGGCTTTGCATCCGGGCAGTGGAAGCGACCGCAAGAATTGGCCGGAAGCGCGCTGGGCCGACCTGTTTCAGTATCTACTTCGGACCAATCGCAGGCCTTTTATGCTCGTGGGCGGGGAAGCGGAAGCAGATCGTTTGCATCGTTTGGCTATGGCAGCTCCCCTGTCCCGCATCGAAGTTTGCCAAAGTCTCCCTCTGGCCGACCTGGCGCGCCGACTGAACACTTGCGCAGCTTTTGTGGGGCACGATTCAGGCATCACGCACCTGGCCGCTGCCGTGGGATTGCCCATGGTCGTGCTCTGGCCGGATACCCCTGTGGCAGTCTGGCAACCACTGGGCACACGAGTGCGTTTGGTCCAATGCCCCCGTGGCATCCGTTCTTTGCCCGTGGAAGACGTGGTCCGAGCAGTGGACACCCTGTTGGAAGAAGTGGACAAAAGCTCCAAACTGAACGACAACGTTGGCAAGGAGACCCAAAGGTAAACAAGATTCGAAGCGGTACCAACGTGGCCGGTTCCACAAGCGGCCCGCTTTTGTGCGCCAATCCGTGTCACGTGCGACGCCCCATTCCCAGACTCTCGTGGCAATAGCGCAAACTCCGTTCCAGCTCTTCGCGTTGATAGCTACGTTCCTCCTCCGGACTGGCAAAACGCCGTGGGGCCACTGGCCGACCGCGCTTGGCCAAAGCCAAGAACGCGGCGAAATCCGCTGCGCGTGTGTCCGGATAAGCTTCCCAAAAGCCCGGACGAAGGTAAGCGAATTCACGCGCAAAGCCGGAAATTGTCTCGATATGAACCGGCACCTCAGGACACACCTCGGTGAACTTCTGGAATAGGGTTCGCAGATCCACACATCCTTCGCCCATGGCGGTCCATTGGACGTGGGCGCCGTGCTCCGACTCCCACACCATGGCATCACGGAAACTGGTGCAAACGGTGTAACGGCCGAGGATTTCGAAACTGCGCACGGGATCTTCCAAGGTCCAACAAGCATTTCCGGAGTCGAAATTCACGCCGACGAAGTCGGTGCCCGCCGCCTCAACCAGCTCGGCCAGCTCTCGCGCTTGCATGTCACCGGCGTGATTCTCCACTGCGATCCGAATGCCCGCATCCAAGGCACGGGACCGACAGGTGCGCAGCACTTTGAGGGTATCCTCCATCCGAGCGCGGATCCCGCCGGCAGTATGGCGATCTTCCATCGTGCCCAACACAACGCGCAGCACGGGCGAGCCCAGGTCGCGGGCCATGCGGATCCCCAGTGCGAGGTGTTCTTCGGCTGTGCCCCATTTATCGCGAAACACGCGCGAGGTGGGACAGATACTCCAAGTGCCCAGGTACAACTCCAAGCCAAGGTCTCGCGCCCGGTCTCGGATCTCGCGCAGATGGGTCGCCTGATGACTCTCGAAGGCATCCAAGTCACTAATAAACAAAGAGTCGAGTTTTAGCGACGCCGCATACTCAAGAAGCTGCCGTGCCTTCCAGCCATAGGCGCGGATTGCGAAATTGTCGAAACCAAGTTTTAATGGCGCCACCGCGGGAGTTGTCGCCGCGGCATATACAGAAGGGAGACTTGTGATCCACGGCCCGGTCGCCGCCAAGGTCGTCTGAAGAAAAGCTCTGCGGGAGATCTCGTTCGTCCCGTTCGTGTGCCGTTCCATGGCATCATTACTAAATGGCGCTGCGCTGCGGATCGAGTTCTTTCCTGATTCACAGCCGGCTTTCTTTCTTGGCATGGGTGGAGCTGGATCTGGCTCGCCACTGCTGGCTAAACGGATTCGTGTTGGGAACCCATGGGAGCACTCTCACGCTGCCACAGGATCTATTCGGTGCTTTGAGCACGAGGTTGCCGAGGCAAAGCCGTGTGTTTAGTCTGAGCTTTTCAGAGTCATGCGAGTGGTCAACGCCATGTTCGGCCGGGGCCGAGGGGGCTTGGAAGAAAGCTTCCTTGTTTACCATGAAGCGCTGCAAGCCGGCGGCCACGAAGTCATCTCGATGTTTGATCCCCGGGCAGCCGTGAGAGAGGCCATTCAGGCGCTGCATGTGACCATGGAGCCAGTGCGAATTTGGACGCACTGGGATCCGCTGACTGTCTGGCGTGTGGGGCGTGTGCTGAAAGCCGTGCGCCCGGACGTGATCGTCAGTCACGGGAATCGCGCTGGGCGGATTTTGTTGCGAGCTTCGAAGGATCGGTGGCCCGTGTTAGCTCGATTACCCAACTTCCGGTTCCGTCGGATTCTGGCATGCCACGGATTCATCGCGATCTTGCCCGGTCAGGTAGAGGCCTTGGAACAGGCCGGGATTTCAAGGGAGCGGATTTTCCACATCCCGAGCATGTTGCCCAGGCTGCCCGCGCGCAAAAGCCGTCCTCCGTTGAACCCTCCGGTGATCGGTGCCATGGGACGATTTCATCCTGTGAAAGGTTTCGATGTGCTCCTGCAAGCCCTGAGCTGGCTCAAGCAACGCGGTATCCGCTTTCGCGCGGTGTTGGCTGGTGATGGCGAATGGGCTGGAGCCTTACGTCAACTGACCACGAAGCTAGGCTTGGATCCTCAGGTTCAATTTCCGGGATGGATCACAGATCGCGCCAGCTTTTATGATGGAATCAGCGTCTTGTGTGTTCCCTCTCGCGAAGAAGCCTTCGCTCGGGTCATGCTCGAAGCCATGGCCCATGAAGTGCCTCTGGTGGTTACTGACGCAGACGGCCCTCGCCAAGTTGTTCAACATCAACAAACTGGGTTAATCGTTCCCCGAGAGGATTTCGTAGCTTTGGGCCACGCTTTGCAGAGCCTACTTCAGAACCCCATGTGGGCGCAGAAACTGGCAAGGCAGGCACGTTCGCAAGTCGAGACCCTGCACACTCTGGAAGCTACCGTGCCGCTGCTGAATCGCGCACTCGAACTCACCACCATCCGCCATCCTCGCGCGTCCCGAGCACAAAACCTGTGCCGCTCCCAGATCAAAACATGCTAAAACGCCGAGCCCAGAGAAACCTGGGTCTGATTGGTTACTGACAGGACCTACGCATGCCGCTACGATCGATTCGTGCAAACCTCCTTACGGAAGCTTCGTCTTTGCTTGGGCGGATTGGCGATGTTCTTGATGGGGCATCCGACGAAAAACCAGTGCGCAGTCAGCCCCGCCCTGGAGGAAGAGCAACGTTGGCCCCTGCCTACATCCACAAGGCAATTGGGTGGGTTGGCTTTCGATGCAGAAAGATCTCGGCTGTTCGTCGCGGTACCTGGTGAGGAAGCTATCTACATTTTGAATCTGCAGGATGGCCGGTGGAGCCGTCCTCTTCAAGCGCCACGTCCGCATGTTTTGTGGTACGAGGCCCGGCCGGATCTCCTGTACGTCGGCACAGTTGCCCACGGCGGACAAATCAAGATCCTCGATCTGCAAAGTCGGCGGACTCTCAAAACGATCGGTCACGTGCCCGACCTTGTACAAATCCTGCGAGACACTGCTTCGTTTCGACTGTATGCCACCTATGGGGAGGGCGCGTTGGCGGTCATTCACGCCGATACTGGTGTGCACACATTGTCCGTCATGTTACCAGCCCGGCCCGGTCAATTCGCGATCGAACGCACCGGGCACCGGATTTTCGTCAATGTGCCGCGCTCCAACGCAGTGGCCGTGGTTGATCGCCTGAGCCGAGAGATGACGGAAGTTTGGGAGTTGGAGGGCATGCAAGACAACATGACCATGGCCCTGGATGAGGATCGTGGCTTGCTTTTCGTAGGCTCGGCCACACAGCCGTTAGTGATCGCTTGCAAAACACAAGGAAAACGCGAGATCGCACGCCTCACTACCCATGGTTCGGTACAGTGGCTGTTTGCTGATCCGACCCGACAACGTTTGCTCGCCGGGACCAATCGGGGACGATGTCAGCTGTGGCGTTACGATGTCCATGCGGTCTTCGTGCCGCTTGATCCATTGGAGCTTCCAACCGGTGAGACCTCAGCGCTTTACGATCCCACGCATGGCCGACTTTACGTGGCCCTCTCCGCGGGCGGGGGCCGACCTGGATCGATCCGGGCTTATCAGTGGCGTGAATAATACAGCTTCGCAGCGCAGCGGCCCGTGGTCTTTCAATCAGAGGGGGCCTCTATGCTCCAAGCACGAAAACTGCGCTGGGGCATAGGCGCATTCTTGCACGCTTGGCCCTCGACCTGCCGATTCCCGTCATCACTGACCATCCAGAGTCTGGGCGGGTTTTTCCCAGGCCAGATTGTGATTCCCTCGGGATTCAATCCCCGAAAGTCGTATTGGTGCAACAGCTGCGGTGCTGCTGCCGGATCGCCCGACCATGCGTACAATCGGAAAGTTTCCCCGTCCCCTGTTGGGCCTGCAATTAGCAGGTAACCCTTGCCCCATTCGACGGCACCCCGCAGTCCGTGACCGGAAAGATCCAAGAGCACAGGCGACCCAAAGCGTGGCGTGGCGCCCGTGACTACGTCACCAGGATTCAGCAAACGCACCATCAAAGCCCGGCCTTGTAACACCGGATTACGGAATCCAATCCACAAAGAACGGTCTGGTCCTGCCGCAAGTGCTTCGATGTTGAGGCCCCCAGCCGCTTTCGGCGCCCGGTTTGCAGCCTCCTCCAGGCCCAACGCAGCAAAACGCGCATCAGCCAACAATCCATCCAGCAGGCGCGTGCAAAGCGGTAACCGGTCACGGACAGGTATCCCCTGCAGGAACCACGAGCGCGGGATTCGCAACAATCCCTGGCGCTGCGGGGCTGGTTCCCCGGCAGCCTTGCGACCATGAGAACTGATCCAATAAAGGTCTTCGCCTAAGCGCGCCACACCTTCTAGGTCCATCTCAGCCTTACCCCAATCTGCAGGCAAAAACGGCCGCAGGTTGATCTCCCGCAAGGGCAAGCCCGGACGGGTCCAGTCGTACACCCGCAACCGGTTGTCTTCGTCATTTGCGACTACGAATCTGGTTTCGTCTAGACCCTCCACGGCTGAGGCGTCACACATGCCCTGAAAAACTCGCAGATCCATCAACGCAGCCGGCACATGATTTCCGCACCAGATCGGAGCCAAGCCAACGGCGAGAAAGACGGTTAGCCCGTTGTGTCTCACACTCCGAAACTCACGACCCATGAAAAGCCACCTCCCCAATAGCATGTAAGGGGCTTAAAAACATGGTCAAATGGAAAGCCACGGCAAATTCGTCATTTGCAGCTGAATGCACCGCGTTGCAAGCCACTGCCTCCGCATTGTGCAAGCCGGAGCCGTAAAATGGCCGATCAGCTGCAAGGATCCGAACTTCACAGGTTGAGATCGATCGTTCTTCGAAAAGCCGTCGGTCTTGTAATCGTCTCCTTCTTACATACCAACCCGAGCCCAAGCAGAAACATTTGGCTGCGAGGAGGTCGGCTGCCATGATGAGGAGCTGTGCATCTGACCGCTTTGCGGCTGCGAGATTTTCGAAACTATGCCCGGCTGGACGCCTCTTTTGCCCCGGGATTGCACCTGTTTTTGGGCCGCAACGCCCAGGGCAAAACCAATTTGTTGGAGGCGATCTACCTATTGGCCACGCTGCGCTCGTTCCGTGGCGCAGGGCATGCCGACCTGGTCCGCTTTGGTCAAAGTGCCTATCAGGTGGCCGCGCAAATCGTCAGCGACGTGCCGCATGAGGTCCGGATCTATTGGTCATCCCAACAACGGCAATTACTCCTGGATGGGCAACCCATCCGGCGTTTGGTGGACTACCTGGGCACGTTTCGCGTCACCATTTTCTGCTCGGAGGACCTAAATCTGATCAAAGGCTCAGCCCGCTTTCGCCGACGTTTTCTCGACCTTGTGCTGAGCCAAACTCAACCCGATTATCTCGCCTGGTGGCAGCGTTACACGCGTGCCTTGCGCGCCCGGAATGCACTGTTGAAACAGACACTGCTTGACCTGACAGCCTTGGAGGCGTTCACGACGGAAATGGTGACCGCGGGACGGATTCTCTCCGAGCGACGCAAGCAGTTGGTGCCAAGGTTGGGAACCCTGGCGCAGCAGGCCTACGATCGGCTTGCCAAAGGTCGGGAGGCAGTCCTCTTCCGCTACGTGTCAACGAGCACGGGTGATCTGAACGTGGATCTGCAGAAGCTTCGCCTGCGCGAATTGACGCGAAAGACCACTCTAGCCGGCCCCCATTTGGACGATTTAGAAATCCTCCTGAACGACCAACCGGCGGCTACCTTTGCCAGCGAGGGACAGAAGCGGTCTCTGGCCATCGCCCTCAAGATGGCCCAAGCCGAATACCTTGCGGAGGTTCATGGCACGCCACCCGTGTTGCTGATTGATGATGTCATGGGTGAGCTGGACGCTGAGCGACGAGCCGCATTTCTGCCGCTCCTTCACCGTGCCTATGCTTGCCGTGGCCAAGTGTTTATGACAGCCACTGAAGAGGGCCAGCTCCGAGAAATTGTGCCCTCGCCGCTGTGCTGGCGCGTGGAAGCAGGCGCTTTGCACCCCATCCGGAGTCGATGACCCGTGCCCATCAAGGCGGGATGGGTAGTCGTCGAGCGCCTCTAACCGCGCGTCGAAAATTTTTCCGCGGTCGAGCCGACCCATTGACAGCGAGCGTAGCCTTGGCAAGCTTTCCTAGAACTGAGTAGAGTTCCCTTTAACCAAGCTCGATTGAGGCTTCAGTGGGCGCATCCACATCTACAACCGCACCCACCGCTGGCAGTTGATGAACCGGATACTGAACAACAACTCTCCTCTCCGCCAGTTCCCGACGCGGAGGCAAACACGGAAAGCTGTTTCGTCAAACGCGTCGAACCACAATGCGGGCAACGCGTGCCTGACCAGTCGGTAGAACGCACCCACACCTCGCTGTCGCGATGACAGTTCTCACAATGAAACTCGTAAATCGGCATAGACAATACATACTCCGCACCGCCCCAAGATGCAACCGCTCAGCTTGGAACGCAGTGTTCGCGGATGCCAGCTTGCCAGGACGCCCGTTCAAAACAAATACTCTGTCCGTGGAGAATAGCATTGCACCGTTAACCGAAAAGTTGCTCGCGTCCTACCGGGAGGTGGGAGCGATCAATCACTTGGATGGGCAAAACCTGCCGTCGAAGAAGGTCATCGTTCGAATCACGCAAGAGTTGCTCTGCCTGCTATTCCCGGGCTTCTTCGAAGAGCGTCCCCTGCGCTCCGACGAAGTTCGCACCCTTACCGCCCGCCGACTGCGCGTGGTGGCAACAGCCCTTGAGCGCGAGCTTCATCGGAGCCTCGTGTACATGCCTCCCTCCGAGTATCCGAAGAAAAGTCTGCGCCAGGCAGCGCGATCGATCACACTGGGCCTTTTGGAAAGCCTGCCGCGGTTGCGGGAGCTGCTCTGCACAGACATTGAGGCCGCGTACAACGGCGACCCAGCGGCATTGAGCCGCGAAGAAGTGATTGTGGCTTACCCCTTTGTGGAAACAATCGCCGTCCAACGTCTGGCGCATGAACTGTATTTGGCCAAGGTCCCTTTGATTCCTCGTATCATGACCGAATGGGCGCACAGTCGCAGCGGAATGGATCTTCACCCGGGTGCGCAAATTGGTACCCATTTCTTCGTGGATCACTGCACTGGCACCGTTGTTGGCGAAACGGCGATCATCGGCAATCACGTAAAAATGTACCAGGGCGTCGGCCTTGTGGCCCGGTCGTTGGCGGCAGGCCAAGCCCTGAAGGGGCTGAAGCGCCATCCCACGATAGAGGACCACGTCACTATTTACGCCGGAGCCACGATCATGGGCGGAGACACTGTCGTGGGTGCACACAGCACCATAGGCGCCAATGTGTTTCTGACCACCAGTGTGCCTCCGTACTCCCTGGTGGTGCAAAAAGATGCCAATATCCGCGTCACGAAAAAAGCGGAACACATCCGGCGCGAACCGGAGGTACAGATTTAATCCAAGACGCTGCCGACCAGATTTGGATACTCAGAAGGCAAACTGGAGCGGGCGAAGGGAATCGAACCCTCGCATGGAGCTTGGAAGGCTCCCGTTCTACCACTGAACTACGCCCGCCCCCCAGGCACATTTCCAATCCTAACCCGGGCACTTGCTTTGTCAACGGGTCAATCCTACGCTGCCGGCGTTCATGAAGGCATGGTTGCTCATTGGGGGCCGCGTGATCGACCCTGCCAACCAACTGGATGGGCTTGCCGATGTGTTGGTGCAGGATGGCAAGATCGTTGCCGTGGGGGATGAGGCCGCCGCCCTGGCACCGCCCGATGCCGAGCGGGTGGACGTGCGAGGCTGTGTGGTCAGCCCTGGATGGATCGACATGCACGTCCATTTGCGCGAGCCCGGACAAACGGCCAAGGAGACGATCGCCAGTGGTACAGCAGCAGCAGCCCGGGGGGGCTTCACTTCCGTGGTTTGCATGCCCAACACCTCGCCGGTCATCGACAACGCCGGCACCGTGGCGCTAATTCGGCAACGCGCCGCTGAGCAGGCACGGGTTCACGTCTTCGTAGCCGGCGCCATCAGCAAAGGTTTGGCAGGGGAAGAACTGGCGCCAATCGGAGCTTTGAAACACGCCGGCGTGGTCGCCATCACCGATGATGGTCACTGTGTGCAAAACCACGAGCTGATGCGGCGAGCGTTGGAATATGCACGGATGTTCCACCTGCCGGTTCTCGACCATTGCCAGGACTACAGCCTCGTCAACGACGGGGTGGCCCACGAAGGTCTTTGGAGCACGTTGCTTGGCTTGCGCGGATGGCCGGCTGTGGGCGAGGCAATCATGGTGGCGCGTAACATCCTGCTGGCTGAACTTACCGGGTGCCACGTTCATTGCCAGCACCTGAGTTCGGCGCGGAGTGTGGAGCTGGTGCGCGAAGCCCGGCGCCGAGGCGTGCCCATTTCGGCGGAGGCCTGTCCCCACCATTGCGTACTGACGGACGCAGCCCTAGCCGGCAGCGAGAAGTTCTGGTCACGAGACGGCAACGACGTTTGGGGCATGAGCGGTCGGAGCGACCTGCCTCAATGGCCGGCGTATGATACCCGCTTTAAGATGAATCCCCCCCTCCGCTCGGCTCGTGATCGTCTGGCCATTTTAGAAGCCGTGGCTGATGGCACCATCGAAGTTCTCTGCACGGATCATGCGCCTCACTGCAGTTTCGAAAAGGATGTGGAATTTGACTACGCTCCCTTTGGCATCACGGGGTTGGAAACCGCTTTGCCGCTGGCGATCATGCAATTCTATCATAGTGGACGAATGTCTCTTTCTGAGTTGATCAAGCGTGTCACAGTGGGACCAGCCCGGATCCTGCAATTGCAGAAAGGCACATTAAGCCCGGGCGCAGACGCCGACATCACGGTTTTTGATCCGGACCGCGAGTGGATCTTCACGCCGGAAAGCACTGTCAGCAAATCTCGTAACAGCCCCTTCTACGGATGGCCCTTGAAGGGCCAAGTGGTGATGACCTTTGTGTCCGGCCAAAAAGTTTATCCCTAAACCGGACACCTTTCATCCGCCTATGCATCCCGTCCAACTTTCAAGCCGGATGCGTTCCCCCCCATTCCTTATGATCGAATTCGCATCCTTTTCACAGGAGGTCGGCCGGCAACTTGGCGATCCGGCCTTCGACGGGGGAAGTTTGACAACCCAAGTTTGCTGCCTACTCTTTGGTTGCCCGGGATCGCCTCGTACATCTGGGTGCGTATAAGTCCAACAGGCCTCTTTGGACGGCGTGCGGATGAGGCAGCCTCAAAGCGACCCGGACAATGCGGCTTTGAAGACAAGTCTGCAGAGGCCCTCGCAAGAGGAATGACTGCCTCAATAGACGCAGGGACCGTTGAGCCGCCCAATCGGTTAAGATGTTGGGATTGAACAGAGATCGCCCCCGGCACAAGTTGCGATGCGCGCCGACGCCGGCCGGGACCAGAGCCAGGCGCGCGCTAAGGCGAGTCGAGTATTATGATAACAACCGTACAAACTGAACAGGCATCCGGCGTGGCCCGGTTGGAATTGGACGGACAGGTGTACGAGCTGCCGGTCGTCGTTGGCAGTGAAGGCGAACGAGCCATCGACATCAGCCGGCTGCGAGAGCTCACCGGTTGCATTACGCTCGACGACGGTTATGCCAACACGGGTTCATGCACCAGTGCTATCACATTTATTGATGGAGAGAAAGGCATCCTGCGCTACCGAGGCTATCCCATCGAGGAACTAGCGGAGAAATCCGGGTTTATTGAAACTGCCTACCTGCTCATTTACGGAGAGTTGCCGACCCGGGCTCAGCTGAACCGGTTTTCGGAACTGCTGACCGAGAACCAGGACCTTCACGAGGATCTCAAACATCATTTTGAAGGATTTCCGGCCACGGCTCATCCCATGGCCATCCTCTCGGCGATGATCAATGCCAGTAGTTGCTTCTACCCCGGTTTGATGGGTCCGGCCAATCGGGAACGATTCGACGTTCATGCTGCCCGATTGATTTCTCAGGTGCGCACGATTGCCGCTTTTGCCTACCGCAAGTCGCGCGGACTTCCCATCATCTACCCCCGCAAGAAGTACAAGTACACCGCCAACTTCCTGCATATGCTCTTTTCGGACGTGTATGACGATTATCCTCTTCGCCCCGAAGTGGTGCGGGCGCTGGACCTGATTTTCCTGTTGCATGCTGACCATGAGCAAAATTGTTCCACATCCACCGTGCGGATGGTGGCTTCCAGCCAGGCCAACCTCTTTGCCAGCGCCGCAGCCGGGGTCTGCGCCTTGTGGGGGCCTCTGCATGGAGGGGCAAACCAAGCCGTCATTGAAATGTTGGAATCGATCCATGCCGCGGGTGGCGACGGCCGTGAATTCATTGAAGAAGTCAAGAGTCGAAAAGGCGGTCGGCGCCTGATGGGGTTCGGGCATCGAGTGTACAAGAATTACGATCCCCGAGCGCGTATCATCAAAAGGGCTTGCGACGATCTGCTCAACGCCTTGCAGATCGAGGACCCGTTATTGGATATCGCCCGGCGTTTGGAGGAAACTGCCTTAAGCGATCCTTACTTCATTGAACGTCGTCTTTATCCGAACGTGGACTTTTACAGCGGCATTATCATGCGAGCCATCGGGTTGCCGAAGGAAATGTTCCCTGTGATTTTTGCCATCGGGCGCATGCCCGGCTGGATTGCGAACTTCCGCGAAATCTTGTTCGCTCCGAGATCGAAGATCTATCGGCCACGCCAGATTTACACGGGTCCAACGCTGCGTCATTACGTGCCGATTGACCAACGGGATTGACCCATTTCTACACGGCCTGCGTGGCATGGAGGGTCTGCTGGCATAGGACTGGACCTCCAGCAGCGACGGTCTTGTGGCCGACGCGGACGCTTTTGAACAAGGACTTGCTCATAAGCCGTTTCCTTGCCCAGCATGTGCTGACATGAAAATACCTCGACTGGTAGTTGTCACAGACCTCGGACAGTTCAGAGCGGCGCGATTGGAAACCACCCCCCGGGGCACGCCACGACTGGAATGGTTGGAGGAAGTACGGCTCGAAGCCTATCCCAATCGGGTGGTGGACAAAGTGACCGATTTGGCCGGTCGTCATGCCTCGCCGAGTCAGAAGCATTGGGGTGCGCCGATGGCCGACGCTCACAACCTGAAGCTTGAAACACGGCGCCGAATTGTCAAAGGCATTGTTAAGCGCATCACAAAGCTGATGAAGGCACACCCAGATCTTCCACTTTGGTTGGCTGCTCCGGCTGAGATCAATCACTTGGTTTTGGAAGGACTGCCGACTGCCCTCCGGACACGGGTAGAGGCCAGTCTGGCACGCGACCTCGTCAAAGCTCCCCAGCGAGAGTTGTTGGCGGCGTTTCCTCGACTACGCGAAAGCTGAGTGTTTGATGCGAACCGGGGGACACAGCGCGGCGCGCCATGGGCGCCGATGCCGACTTGGGCGGGCTTTTGCATCTGGGAGTCGACAAGGAACTTGATATCCGTGAGACTGGAGCCATGCGATGGTCCGTACGAATCGCGCGGGTTGCCGGCATCGAGGTTCGGCTTCATATCACCTTTCTCCTGTTCTTGGCGTGGATCGGCCTGAGCTACTACTACTTAGGCGGGCCTCAGGCGGCATGGCAGGGGGTGCTCTTCATGCTGGCGCTGTTTGGCTGCGTTTTGTTGCACGAGTTTGGACATGCCTTTGCCGCCCTGGCCTTTGGAATTCGGACGCCGGACATCACTTTGTTGCCAATTGGCGGTGTCGCCCGTCTGCAGCGGATTCCGGAAAAGCCCTGGCAAGAACTGGTTGTGGCGGTCGCAGGTCCTCTGGTCAATGTTGGGATCGCCGCGATCCTGATCTTTGCGCTGGGACAACGCATGTCCGTGGAGCATTTGGAACGACTGAACGCGCCGGGCACGGCTCTGTTGGCTAAACTGGCGACCGTAAATCTCATGCTGGTGCTTTTCAACATGATCCCGGCTTTTCCCATGGACGGCGGCCGTGTGCTACGAGCCGTGTTGGCCATGGCTCTGCCTTATGGTCGGGCCACACAAATAGCGGCTACGGTCGGACAAGGGTTGGCCTTTGTGTTGGGATTCATTGGCTTGTTCACCAACCCGATGTTGATTTTCATCGCCTTTTTCGTGTTTCTGGGCGCCCAACAGGAAGCAGCCGCAGCCCAGATCCGTGACATCAGTTCGAATTTGCCTGTGGCAGAGGCAATGGTTACACACCTGGTCACCCTGCCGCCGCACGCCTCGTTGGATGACGCTGTGGAAGCTTTGTTGCGAACGGCACAGCACGAATTCCCCGTGCTGGACGCCGACGGACGGCTCCTCGGGGTCTTGACCCGCGATGATCTGATTGCTGCCCTCAAACAGCAAGGGCCGGGCGTTCCCGTGACGCAAGTGATGCGGCAGGATCTCCCCGTGGTGTACGCTTATGCGCCCTTTGCCGAAGCCTTTCGCCGCATGCAGGAGTGTGGTTGCCCCGCTGTACCCGTGGTCGACGGCTCCGGACGATTTGTGGGTTTAATCACGCCGGAAAATGTCGGGGAACTGATGCTGGTGCATTCGTTGCGTCCGGCCGGAGCGCGACCTGCTTGGCGCAAGCCCTCGGTCCTGCAAGTGTGACCACTTTGAGCCCTAGCCTTACAGACATGATGCCGAATCCACTCGATATCCGTACCTTGACCCTCCCTTGGAATCTCGCAACCCGCAGGCTGCACGGTCACGAGTTGCTGCCGAAAAAGCGGCTGCAGAAACCAGCAAACTGAGGCGGCATGTCCAGCAGTTTCCACGCGACACAGTCCATTTGCTGGTGGTTTCGGAGAAACATCCCAAACGGGAAGAGTATGTGGTCGCTTTGGCCTTACGGTCCTTCAAACGTCCTCCAGCGGAGAAAACAGAAAAGGATGTCATCCCAAGCTCTGGATGAGCCCGTCCGGACCTTGTTGCGCCAGCTTGAATCGCTGAAGGCCCTGTTGAGGCGGGAAACGTTTTGGAAACGTAAAGCCCGTCGGGCCGAACTGCAGAGGATCTGAAAAGCCCGTTTTGCGGACGAGCCGCAGCCTCCGGGACAGAGACCGCAAAAATCTCGGGCGTCTTCTTCAGGCACCGCGAGCAGGGCATCGTGAACGATTGCTACCTTTTTGTACGGCGCCAGCTCTGGTGTGACATCAGCGCTGGCGATCTCCCGGGTGGGGCATAGATCCACGAGCCATTGTGAACGAGGTTGCGCGTCGTACGTCGCGTCAGTTGCAGGAAAAGCCGCCCGAAATAAGTTGGTTGTTGTGGACCTTCGACCGGGCCCGGCAAGAGTTGAATCGCCAAGATAAAGACCTCAAGGCTCGGCAAGCGGAAACGGCATCCATGGAAGTCGACGTGTAGACTCCCCACGAACATTTCGCGGAGGGGTACGGTCTGAGCAGCCTCTAGACATCATCGAGCTAGTCCTAACGCCATCGGTGGTGTTGGCAGAGTCTCAAATGTCAGATCTGCGGGTCGCTTCCCCGGACGATGCCGTAGCACGTCGGGAACGGCTGGCCGAAATGCGGCGCCTGGTCAACCAGTGGCCCCGCATGGAACGCGAAACCTTTGAGCTTGATTTCGTCGAGGGCTTCGAACCGGAAGAGTTCGCCATGATCCAGGGGTTGACGCCGCCGCAAGGCTGTGGCTTGATTCATAAAATGCAGACACGGCTCCGAGAAGCCTTGCTGTGACCAAGCGCCCTTTCATTGGATCGGAGGGGACCGTGCCATCGGCTGGAGCCGGATCGGAAAGGATCTACAGCGGTCCGCGTTGCGACCACCGAAGGATAGAGCGCCCGGCCAAAAAGGTCCGCGTGCCCGACGGGTCGCCGCGGGCCGAATAGGACGGCTCGATAGATCCAACTTCAATCAACTTTATGGCGGTTGAGTTCAAAGACTATTACGCCATCCTCGGCGTCCCCGAAGATGCCACAGAGGAGGATATCAAAAAGGCCTTTCGTAAGTTGGCTCGCCAATACCATCCGGATGTAGCCACAGACAAAAAGGTGGCCGAGGAGAAGTTCAAGGAAATCAACGAAGCGTACGAGGTCCTCAGCGATCCCCAAAAGCGCAAGCGCTACGATGCCCTACGGGTCCATGGCCGCGCCGGTGAACCCTTCACGCCGCCGCCGTGGGAACCAAGCTCTTGGACTCGTCCGGACGGTCGTGCGCACTTTGAGTTCCATTTCGGCGGCACTGGATTTAGCGATTTCTTCGAACGTTACTTTGGAGGCGGCCATTTTCGCGGGTTTGACTCTTGGATTGAAGAGGAACTGGAGGCGGACGCAGGCGGGCGGCCGTTTTCGGGGCGTGGCGCTGACATTGAGGGGGATCTTTTGGTCACCTTGGACGAGGTATTCCACGGTTCGGTGCGCACCATCTCTGTGCAACGCGTGAATCCGCTTACGGGACAGACACAAACGGACACTTTCAAGGTTCGCATCCCTCCGGGAGTTCGAGAAGGCCAGATGATCCGCGTTCCCGGGAAAGGAGCCGAGAGTAAAGGCGGCGGTGCACCCGGCGATTTGTACCTGCGCGTGCGATTCGCAGCTCACCCGGAATTTCGCGTTCGAGGCGCGGATCTCTATTACGAGTTGGCGTTAGCTCCTTGGGAGGCAGTGCTGGGCTGCACCGTGAACATCCCTGTCCCCGATGGGCCGGTCACCATCCGCGTGCCTCCCGGAACCAGCTCCGGCCGCCAATTGCGGGTGCAGGGCAAAGGACTGCCGCAGGCAGGCGACACTCGCGGCGATCTTTACGCAGTGGTTACTATTGCGGTGCCGGAGCCCCATGAACTGACACTGCAAGAACGGAACCTGTGGGAGCAGTTGCGCAAAATCGCACGCTTCCAACCCCGATCTCGATGATTCAGAGGCGATTTTCCGGGCCACGGGCTACCACTGGTACGAGGCTGCATGGTCGCGCGCGAGCGTATTCCTAAAAATTCGGGCAGGCTACATCCCGGCAAAGTCAAACGATCCGCAAGAAGGTTTCGCTTGTAATCGCGGGTTTTGTTAATTGTTTTGATTGCCCAATTGGCCACGACGACTGGTGAATGCATGGAATCCCCATTGGGGGTAATCGCAAGTGCAGGGGCGGCTGAACCGTTTTGGACCTGGTTGTCTGCCTTGGCAAGTGCTGGGATTCTGGCCGTCGCGGTTTGGGCCAGCGGCCATGCGCTGGTGTTCAAACGAGACGCCCGATCCGCAGCCTTGTGGGTGATTGTCATTTGGCTCATGCCGGCGGCGGGGCCGATTCTCTACTACTTGTTAGGGATTAACCGTGTTCGGCGTCGGGCGACTGCTCTGCGCGAGGATCGGCTGGGAATTCGGCAGCCGCCGGCCACCATGCCCGTCTACCACGAGCCCCGCGAGGACCGATTGGAGCCGAACCTGCGGGGCCTAGCTGTTCTGGTGAAAAAGGTCACAGGCCAACCGTTGCTTGGCTGCAACCGAATTGAACCGCTCGTCAACGGGGAGAAGGCTTTCCCGGCGATGTTGCAGGCCATCCGCGAGGCGCAGCTCTCCGTAGGTCTGGCCAGTTACATCTTCGACGGCAAGGGCATCGGTCAGGAATTCGTGGGAGCTCTGGCCGAGCTAATTCGCCGGGGGGTGCAAGTCCGAGTGTTAATCGACGATGTTTACGTTCGGTTCTCGTTCAGTTCGGCGTACAAGTCGTTAGTGCGCGCGGGCGTGCCGACAGCGGTGTTCAATCCTCCCCTGATTCCCGCGCGATTACATGCAGCTCATTTGCGAAACCATCGCAAGGTGCTGATTGTGGACGGGCGAGTCGGCTTTACCGGCGGCATGAACATTCATCGGCCCTACTGGCGGCCTGAACAGCCGGCGGCAGCGTTTCAAGACCTGCACTTTCGGATTGAAGGGCCCGTGGTCAGCCAACTTTTCGAAGTGTTCCAAGAAGACTGGCGTTTTGCCACTGGAGAGACGTTGGGAGGCGAGGCCTGGCAGTTGCGGGCAGCGGCGGCTGGATCTACCCCCGCCCGGGCCATTGAGGCGGGGCCGGATGAAAGCTTGGACCGGCTTCGCTGGGTGTTTCTGGGCGCTTTGAATGCGGCCCGTCGTTCGGTCCGACTCTGGACACCATACTTTGTCCCGGACCCGTCCTTGATTGCCGCCCTCAATGCCGCTGCCTTGCGGGGTGTAACGGTTGACATTCTGTTGCCAGAACGGCTGGATCACGCAATGGTCCAGTGGGCTTGCATGGCGCAATTGTGGCAAGTGCTGGAGCATGGGTGTCGAGTGTGGCTACGGCCACCGCCTTTTGATCACAGCAAGCTGCTTGTCATTGACGAAAGCTGGATTTGCTTTGGTTCGGCAAATTGGGATGCCCGCAGTCTGCGCCTGAATTTCGAACTGAACGTCGAGTGCTATGATGCCACACTCGGCACGCAAATGGCCGGCTTGTTTGATCAGGTCCGAGCGCAGGCGCGTTTGCTCACCAAAACCGAACTGGACAGCCGCGCTTTGCCCATTAAGTTGCGCGATGGTTTTGCGCGATTGTTTGCGCCATATTTGTAGTTTAGCTACGGATGCCCCTCCACTGCCATGTTGCCGCTGCGAGATGATATCCCCAGCCGACGTCGCCCTATCGTCACCCGCCTCATCATTCTTGCCAACGTGGTGATGTTTCTGTGGGAATTGCGTCTGGGGCCATACCTGAGTGACGCCTTGTTGGTGTACGGGATTGTACCTGTCCGCTACACTGTAGCCGAGATTGCCCAACTGTTTAGCTGGCCCGAACAGGTGCTGCCCTTTTTCAGCTCGATGTTTCTGCACGGTGGTTGGACTCACCTGATTGGCAATCTCTGGACGTTGTGGGTGTTTGGCGACAACGTGGAGGATCGGCTGGGTCACTGGCGGTTCCTTTGGTTCTACCTGGCGGGTGGCCTGGCCGCAGGTGGGCTACACGTCTACACCAATGCAACCTCGACCGTTCCCACCATCGGTGCCAGCGGTGCTATTGCGGCCGTGATGGGTGCTTACTTTCGACTGTTCCCCCATGCCAGGGTCGAAATGATGATTCCTCCGTTTTTTCTGGGGCCTTACTTCGTCGTCCCTGCTGTGGTGTTTCTTGGTTGGTGGTTTATCTTGCAGTTTTTCAACGGAACGCTGAGCCTGCTGTCTAAACCAGAGGCAGCCGGAGGCATTGCCTGGTGGGCCCACATCGGCGGCTTTGTCTTCGGAGCTCTGTTGTGCAGCGTGATCAAGGTCAAGCATTTCTATCGGCGACACTATGAGGAGGAAGACATCCCATGGTAACCGTAACACTCTTCCCACGGCCGCGGGGTTGAGGGTTGCATCGATGACTTCAACAACACTCAGAGCCCGGTGAACCGCTCCCTATGAATCCGTCCCATCATGAATTCGCAAATCTGTCTGTCGAGCTGTACGAACCCGATCCGGACCTGCTGTGCTCCCTTGAACGCGCTGAGCAGCTCACGCGTATTCCGCGCCGACGCATCGCGTTATACTACCGTTATGGCCTTGTCTCGCCCGTGCACGATCCAGAAATGGGCGGATGGTTCTTCAATGACGAAGGCCTTCAGGCGTTGCGACGGGTAGACCACCTCTACCAAGTGTGCGGTCTCAAACCATCACTGATCCGAATGCTCATGGGCCTCATGCGGGAAATCGAGGAACTGCGGCAAGAACTGCGGTTCTGGCGCGGTTTTTAGGCCGGTGTCCCCGCGCAGCGCATTGTGACGGATCACCAAACCCGCAGACGACCTGCTTGGACGAGTGCACGCAGGAAAGCGCCCAAGGGATGGATCCTGGGTCCGCCCGTCCAAGGAGCTTCGGCCCGGCTCATTTCAAGCCATTGCCTGAGCCTGATGGCCCGCTTGAATTCGGGCGTGCCTCTCAGCCGCCCGCTTTAGGCAATACGGCACGATCCTTCCCACAATCCAATCGAGCCACTAAAGAGAAAACGGTCGCTGCGTCTGATCCAGCCAACTGTTCCTAAAGCCGCTCACACCGGTGCGGTGAGGGCGTCGCCGGGCAAAGCCCACGAGAGCAGACCTCAAGAAAGCCATGCAGCTGACGCCCTGCTTCACCGAGACGGGCTCATCTTTAACTTGAGGAATGAGGCAGCGAGTGTGTCCAAGACCGACGTGGGTGCATCCAGTCTAAAAGCCAACTTTGAAAAGGGTGTTGCTTCCACTCACGCGGCTGACCGCATCGCGTCTCCACCACCAGCCGTTGTACCCAGGTCGGCGACACAGCACTCAGGCCCTCTCTCCGGGCGCCGAAACATCGAGGAGGGGGCGAATGGTGCTTCAAGGCCGATGCAACCTGAACTGCTGACGGGGTCAGGACCTCGATGCATCACCAAATGCGGCCGACATCTCATGGGAGTGTGCTCAACGGCCGGAGCAGCAATCGGTCCCCTTCAATCTCGATTGCCTCCAGTTGTTGGAGAAACTCCACAACATCTGGATTCCGGTCCAATTCTTGTAAAAGGTTGTGCTGCTGAAGGCGTCTTATTGAATCTTGCATAAATGGGTAACACAGGGTTACAAAGACAGTTCCGCTTGCTGCCAGAAGGCCCGAATCAAACCGGGACGCCGCTGGCTGCGCCGCAACTGCCGCCGGGCCTCCCGGCTCAGATGCGGGAGGTCTCGGGGACAGAAGTTGGCCAG